>CAWHIZ010000019.1:0-390441 GCA_963829405.1 uncultured Actinomycetota bacterium | reverse complement strand
CCCGGAGGGGTGCCTGACGACCTCGGTGATCGTGTTTATGTCCACGTCAATGACCCTTCGCGGAATGGGAGGCCGAACGCGGGGACTGGCTGCGTCGACGTAGCTGACTCTAGCCATCCAACCCCGGCGTCCGGGCGATTTGATGGGCTTTTCAGGCATTTGCCAATGGCAGTGCGCATGGTCGTCGAAAAAAGTTAAAGTTGAGCGGAACAGACTCAACCTTGACGGCGTTGAGTATTGCGACAAGCATTTCTTCAGACTTTCTAGACGATCGGAGGTGTCGTGGACTCGTTCAATCCGACGACCAAGACCCAGGCGGCGCTGACAGCGGCGTTGCAGGCGGCGACCACCGCAGGCAACCCGCAGATCATGCCTGCCCATTTGTTGATGGCACTGCTCACTCAGAACGATGGCATTGCCGCCCCCTTACTGGAGGCCGTCGGCGTCGAACCCGCGACAGTTCGCACCGAGACCCAACGGCTTCTCGACCGGCTGCCGAGCGCCAGTGGCTCCAACTCGCAGCCACAGCTGTCCCGTGAATCGATCGCAGCGATCACCACGGCACAGAACCTCGCAACCGAGATGGACGACGAGTACGTCTCGACCGAACATCTGATGGTCGGTCTGGCCACCGGTGACTCGGATGTCGCCAAACTGCTCACCGGCAACGGCGCGTCGCCGCAGGCGCTGCGGGAGGCGTTCGTCAAGGTGCGCGGCAGCGCCCGCGTCACCAACCCCGATCCCGAGGGCAGCTACCAGGCGCTGGAGAAGTACTCCACCGACCTGACCGAGGCCGCCCGCGAAGGCAAGCTCGACCCGGTCATCGGACGCGACAACGAGATTCGTCGCGTCGTGCAGGTGCTGTCCCGTCGCACCAAGAACAATCCGGTGCTGATCGGCGAGCCCGGCGTCGGCAAGACCGCGATCGTCGAAGGCCTCGCCCAGCGCATCATCGAGGGCGATGTGCCGGAGAGCCTGCGCGACAAGACCGTGGTCTCGCTTGACCTCGGCTCGATGGTCGCGGGCGCGAAGTACCGCGGCGAGTTCGAGGAGCGGCTGAAGGCCGTGCTCGACGACATCAAGAACTCGGCGGGCCAGATCATCACGTTCATCGACGAGTTGCACACCATCGTCGGCGCGGGCGCGACGGGTGAGTCGGCGATGGACGCCGGAAACATGATCAAGCCGATGCTCGCGCGCGGCGAGCTGCGCCTCGTCGGCGCCACCACGCTCGACGAGTACCGCAAGTACATCGAGAAGGACGCCGCCCTGGAGCGCCGTTTCCAGCAGGTGCTGGTCGGTGAGCCGTCCGTCGACGACACCGTCGGCATCCTGCGCGGGCTCAAGGACCGTTACGAGGTGCACCACGGTGTCCGCATCACCGACTCCGCGCTCGTCGCGGCCGCCACGCTGTCAGATCGCTACATCACGTCGCGGTTCCTGCCCGACAAGGCGATCGACCTCGTCGACGAGGCCGCATCCCGGCTCCGCATGGAGATCGACTCGCGGCCCGTCGAGATCGACGAGGTCGAGCGGCTGGTGCGTCGCCTCGAGATCGAGGAGATGGCGCTGGCCAAAGAAACAGATGCAGCATCCGTCGACAGGCTGGAGAAGCTGCGTTCGGAGTTGGCCGACAAGAAGGAACAACTGGCCGAGCTCACGACGCGCTGGCAGAACGAGAAGAGCGCCATCGACGTCGTGCGCGACTTCACCGAACAGCTGGACAAGCTGCGCGGCGAGGCCGACCGCGCCGAGCGCGACGGCGACCTCGCGAAGGCCGCCGAACTTCGGTACGGGCGCATCCCCGAGCTGGAGAAGAAGCTCGACGCGGCGCTGCCCGTCGCAGAGGCCCGCGAGAACGTCATGCTCAAGGAAGAGGTCGGCCCCGACGACATCGCCGACGTGGTTTCGGCGTGGACCGGTATTCCGGCAGGCCGCATGCTCGAAGGCGAGACGGCCAAGCTGCTGCGCATGGAGGAGGAGCTCGGAAAGCGCGTCGTCGGCCAGTCCAAGGCCGTGCAGGCGGTGGCGGATGCGGTTCGCCGCAGCAGGGCCGGTGTCGCCGACCCGAACCGGCCGACCGGCTCGTTCATGTTCCTCGGCCCCACCGGCGTCGGTAAGACGGAGTTGGCAAAAGCGTTGGCGGAGTTCCTCTTCGACGACGAACGCGCCATGGTCCGCATCGATATGAGCGAGTACGGCGAGAAGCACTCGGTGGCGCGCCTCGTCGGTGCGCCTCCCGGCTACGTCGGTTACGACCAGGGTGGTCAGCTGACCGAGGCGGTGCGACGGCGTCCGTACACGGTGATCCTGTTCGACGAGATCGAGAAGGCTCACCCGGACGTGTTCGACGTGCTGCTTGCTGTGCTCGACGAGGGACGGTTGACCGACGGCCAGGGCCGCACGGTCGACTTCCGCAACACGATCCTGATCCTGACGTCCAACCTCGGCGCAGGCGGGACCGAGGAGCAGGTGATGGCGGCGGTGCGCGCGGCGTTCAAGCCCGAGTTCATCAACCGCCTCGACGACGTGATCATCTTCGATCCGCTGAAGCCGGAGGAGTTGGTCGAGATCGTCGACATCCAACTGCAACAGCTGTCCAAGCGGCTGGCCCAGCGGCGGCTCACCCTCGAGGTGTCGCTGCCCGCGAAGACGTGGCTGGCCGATCGCGGCTTCGATCCGCTTTACGGGGCGCGGCCGTTGCGCAGGCTGATCCAGCAGGCCATCGGCGATCAGCTCGCCAAGATGCTGCTGGCCGGCGAGGTGCACGACGGTGACGTCGTGCCGGTCAACGTCAGCGCGGACGGCGAGAGCCTCGTGCTTGGCTGAGCTAGGGCCGGATCTCGCCCCGTTCGAACTCGCGGGTTTGGGCACCTGCGTCGATGATCGACTGCAGCCGTTCGCGGGCGACCGGCTGGGCCAGGGCTTCGCGCATCAGCTGATCTTCGATGCGCAGACCGGTTGTCAGATCCGTCCGCTCGTCCAGTGCGACATCGACCGCACGTTTGGCCGCCGCGATGGCCGTCAACGGGCATGACGCGATGCGTTTGGCGAGCTTGTCGACGAACCGTCGCAGTTCGTTGGCGGGCAGCGCGCGGTCGACGATAGCCCCACGCTGCAGCGGTCTCGGCGTCGATGTCCCGACAGCCGAGGATCACTTCCAGTGCTCGTCCGCGACCGATCAAGCGAGGAAGTCGCTGTGTACCGCCGCCGCCGGGGATGATGCCGACGGCCACCTCGGGATGGCCCGAGGACCGTTGTGCCGAGTGCGGCGTAACGCATGTCGAACGCCATCGCGAACTCGCAGCCGCCGCCGCGGGCGGTGCCCTCGATGACGGCGATCGTGGCCTTCGGGAGCGCCCGGAACCTTTCCATTACGGCGTTGAACGGCGAGAGCGTGTCGTGCAGCGAGAGGTCGTCGGCGGGGAGGTCCCGGATCAGCCCGACGTCGGCGTGTGCGATGAAGAACTCCGGATCGGCCGAGTCCACGACGAGCACACGCAGCGTCTCATCGTCGGCGACCTCGCGAGTCAGGCGGTCGATCTCACCGATGAGCGGCATGTCGAGCAGGTTGACCGGTGGATTGTCGATCGTCGCGCGGCAGATCGCACCGTCGATCGTGATGCGCAAAAGCCGGTAGTCGTCGTACGCCATGGACAAACGGTATGAGTGCGTGGTGCGTGACGAGGCGGTATGACGTGGTTCACAAATTGACGTTTCCGTCGGACCGCTGCGGGGCACACCTCCGATTGACGAGGAGGTCAATCAAATGTCCGAGTTGGCTTGGGTTCTCATTGCAGTCCTGGTGCTGGCCGTTGTCGGCGTTGTCGCATGGTCGGTGACCCGCAGCAGGAGGTCGGCACGGCTACGGGAGCATTTCGGGCCCGAATACGAACGCACCGTCGGCGAGTTGGGAGAGCAGCGCTCGGCGGAGGCCGAGCTCGTCGCGCGTGAGAAGAATCGCAAGAAGCTCGACATCGTCGAGCTGTCGCCGCAGGCACGCGACGAGCACGCCGCGACATGGCAGAAGGTGCAGGCCGAGTTCGTCGACGCCCCTTCGGATGCGGTCGGACGCGCTGAGCGCCTTGTGACGCGGGTGATGCGGGAACGCGGCTACCCGATCGACGACTTCGACCAGCGGGCTTCCGACATCTCGGTCGACCACCCCGACATCGTCGAGAACTACCGCAGTGCTCATTCGATCTATCGGTCGCAGCAGGACGGACAGATCGAGACCGAGGCGGCCCGGCAGGCCTTCGTGCACTACCGCGCACTCTTCGACCGGTTGCTCGGGTCCAATCCCGAGGTCCAGAGCCACAACATCAACGACGAGCAATGGAGGCAGGAACATGACCACGCATGACATGCAGCCCGAAATGACGGACCAGACAGTTCGCACCGATCGGCCCGCTGAGGGGCAACGCATCGAACCGCCTATGGAAAGCGCCGACACCACAGGCGATTTCGCGAACCCCATGGAGACACGCGAGGCGCCCGCCGAGACCTACGAGGCCCCCGCAGAGACCCACCGATCTCCTGTCGAGAGCGGTCAGGCGCCCGACGAGACCTACCAACCACCTGTCGAGACCGGCCACGGGTCCCTCGACACCGGCGACGGGTCCGCCGACACCGGCCAGGCGCCGGTCGCGTCCCATGCGGCGCCCGTCGACACTGCCGGAACGTCTGACCAGATGCTGTTCGGCGACGGTGACCTGACGGACTTCCACTCCCGCTGGACCGAGGTGCAGGCGGCGTTCGTCGACGATCCTCGCGCCTGTGTGCAGAAGGCCGACGGCCTGGTGTCCGACGTGGTGGACCGCCTCACGGCGGGGTTCTCACAGGCGCGCTCCGGGCTCGAGGAACAGTGGAGCCGCGGCGAGCAGGTATCGACGGAGGACCTGCGCCTGGCGCTGCAGCGCTACCGCGACTTCTTCGAGCGCCTGCTCGCGGTCTGAGCGTGGGGCCGACGGGACAGCCGTGGCCATGCGTAACGGGGTTGTGACCCGCTCGAGTTCTGGTATATGGGCCACCTCCAAGTAGGCTATGGGTAATGGTTCCCCTCTGGTTCACGCTGTCTGCACTCTGTTTCGTGGGTGCGGCTGTGCTGTTGTACGTCGACATCGATCGTCGACGCGGTTTGGGGCGCCGACGCAAGTCATGGGCCAAATCGCACGGCTTCGACTACGAGCACGAGTCCGGTGACCTGATTCACCGCTGGCAGCGAGGCGTCATGTCGACCGTCGGCGATATCAGCGCCAAGAACGTGGTGCTCGGCCAGATCCGCGGCGAGGCCGTCTTCATCTTCGACCTCGAGGATGTCGCCACGGTGATCGCGCTGCACCGCAAGGTGGGCACGAACGTCGTGGTCGACCTGCGGCTCAAGGGCATCAAGGAGCCTCGCGAGAACGACATCTGGCTGCTCGGCGCGATCGGTCCGAGGATGGTCTACTCGACCAACCTCGACGCCGCGCGGCGCGCCTGCGACCGACGGATGGTGACGTTCGCCCACACCGCGCCCGATTGCGCGGAGATCATGTGGAACGAGCAGAACTGGACGCTGGTCAGCATGCCGGTCACCAGCACCCGCGCCCAGTGGGACGAGGGCCTGCGCACCGTGCGCCAGTTCAACGACCTGCTGCGGGTTCTGCCTCCGCTCGCGCAGAGCGGTGAGGGTGCCGCCGCGGGCCAACCCGCCCGCAGGGCCGCGGCGCCCGGCCGACCGGCCAAGCCCGCTCCCGCTGCTCCGGCTGAGCCCCGCTACGCCCAGCCACGGGCCGACGCGACCCGCTCCGACCCGGCGATCCGCCGCCCACCACCGCGAAACGGCCGCCAGTCACCGCACTATCAGCGGTAAGTAACCTCATCACGCATGGCACGTCCTGTCGCATTGATCACCGGGCCGACATCCGGACTGGGTGCCGGCTTCGCCCGGCGTTACGCCATCGACGGCTACGACCTCGTTCTGGTTGCCCGTGACGTTCCCAAGTTGGAACTGCTCGCCGCCGAACTGCACGACGAGGCGGGTGTGACGGTCGAGGTGCTGCCCGCCGACCTCGCCGAAGCGGCCGACCGCGCCAAGGTCGCCGACCGGCTATCGGCCGGGGTCAGGGTGCTTGTCAACAACGCGGGATTCGGTACGTCCGGCGAGTTCTGGACGGAAAGCCTCGGCGTGCTGCAGAGCCAGCTGGACGTGAACGTCACCGCCGTCATGCACCTGACCCATGCCGCGCTGCCGCCGATGCTCGATGCCGCTAAGGGCACCATCATCAACGTCGCCAGCGTCGCGGGGCTGCTGCCGGGCCGGGGATCGACGTACTCGGCGTCAAAGGCGTGGGTGATCTCGTTCACCGAGGGCCTGTCCAACGGGCTCGGCGGGACAGGGGTCGGTGTGCACGCGTTGTGCCCAGGCTTCATCCGCACCGAGTTCCACGAGCGCGCAGGCATCGATATGGAGGGCACCCCGTCGTTCATGTACCTCGAGGTCGAGGACGTCGTACGCGACTGCGTCGCCGACGCCGCGAAGGGCAACGTCGTGATCATTCCCGGTACGCAGTTCAAGGCGCTCACCACAGCCGGGCACGTGGTACCGCGAAGTTGGGTGCGGCGCATCAACAAATCGGTGGCCAAGGGCCGTGGCCGTACCTGAGTCTCGGTGCGCGCACTAGTCGCCCTGCTGTCGGCGGTCGCACTCCTGGTGACGTCGGCATGCTCATCCGACCAGGACAGCCCACCTCCCTACGGTGTGCAGACCGCCGCGATCGGTGAGTCGCTCGCCGTGCTCGGCTGGAACATCTCGCTGGCCAACCTCCGGTTCGACGGTGACTACGTCCTCTTCGACATCGACGCATCGCCGACCGAGGCCGACGCCCCGCACGCGAAACCCACCGACATCCGGTTCGGTCTCTACGGCGCGCTCGCGCATCCGTTGGAGGCCAACGCGATCGGCGGTTGTCGCGACGTCACCGATCTGGCGGTGCAACCCGCGGCGGCACCGACGCCCAACAAACTCTCCGGAACGGTGTGCATCGGCCCGATGCGCGACCAGTCCCAGGTGCGTGGGCTTTACGCGTACTCGCCGAGGGACCGGATGGCGGGTACCACCGTCTCCTACGGCGCCGCCTTTCCCGTCGGGGTCCCGCTGACCAACGCGAACGACGCGGGGCTTTCGGTCAGCACGAGCAGTGTCGACGCGTTCAGCGCCGACGGCGCGCAACTGGACCCGACGGCGCTCGGCGACCCGAATGCGTTCAACGGCAAGGGTTACATGCTGCTCGGCCTCGACATCAGCGGCGTGGCGGCGCGATACCGCGACGAGTCGGCCGCGCGCGGCGGACCGATGATGGTGCTCGCCGCGCCGACGCTGCCCGCCCCCGGCCTTTCGCACGCCTGCGACATCTACGGGTCTTCGCTTCTCGTGCTTCCCGACGCTTCGCTCGACTCCATTCAGGTCCGCGCGTCGCTGTGCACGCAGGGGGATATGAACGCCGCACTGCTCTACGCGTCGGTGTCGCTCGTCGGCACACACGCCGGGCTGTGGACAAAGGATGACTGACTCAGGGCCCGATGTCGCCGGCCGACCGGCTCCGGGTCCCACCGAATGGGGTGAGACCGCAGGCGTCGGTCCGTGGGACGGCGACCCGCCCGACGACCCGCGCTACGACCAGGCCCTGCTGCGCGACGGAGACACCCGCAACGTCGTCGACGCGTACCGCTACTGGACGCGCGAGGCGATCGTCGCCGACATAGACCGGCGCAGGCACCCGCTGCACATCGCGATCGAGAACTTCGGCAACGACGCCAACATCGGCGCGGTGGTGCGAACGGCCAACGCGTTCGCCGTCGACACCGTGCACATCGTCGGGCGACGGCGCTGGAATCGGCGCGGCGCCATGGTGACCGACCGCTACCAGCGGCTGCGCCACCACGACACCACCGCCGACCTTCTGGCGTTCGCATCAGAAGCCGGGCTGACAGTGGTCGCGGTGGACAACGTGCCCGGCGCCGTGCGAATCGAGCAGACCGCCCTGCCCGTGGCCTGCCTTCTGGTGTTCGGGCAGGAGGGCCCAGGCATCACCGGCGAAACAAAGGCCGGTGCCGAATTAACCGTGTCGATCGCCCAGTTCGGTTCCACACGCAGCGTCAACGCCGGCGTCGCCGCCGGTATCGCGATGCACACCTGGATCGTGCAGCACGGCGACCTCGGACGCGCCTGGTAGCCGGGGGCGCAACAGGATCCACACCGCTACCGCGGCGATCAGCATCAGTGCGGAACCGACGCCGGACGCGATAGCAAGACCGCTTGTGAACGCGTCCTTCGCGACGGTCAACAGGGCGTCGCTCTGATCGGCGGGAAGCGTCTCGGCCGCGTGCACCGCGGCTGACAGCGAGTCGCGGGCATGCGATGCGACCGCAGGGGGAATGCCGGGCGGGACGACGAAGCCCCGGTACACACTCGTGACGATCGAACCAAGGGTCGCGATGCCGAGCGCCATGCCGAGTTCGTATGCGGTCTCCGAGACGGCGGCCGCCGCGCCTGCGCGATCCTTCGGAACGCTGGCCAGGATGACGTCGCTGGCCACGGTGAACGCCAGGCCGAGACCGACGCCGACCAGGAACAGCGCGATGCCAAGCGGCAGGTACGGCGTCGCCGGTGTGATGAACGCCAGCGACGCCATCGAAACCCCGACAAGCACGAGGCCGGTGGTCAGCACGGCCCGCGACGACCAGTAGCGCACGGCGACGCCTGCGAGCACGCCGAACACGGTCGCGGTGACAGCCGCGGGCAGTTCGGCCAGCCCCGCCTTCAACGGTCCGTATCCGTGGACCAGCTGGAAGAACTGCGAAAGGAAGAACACCAGACCCGAAAGGCCGAGCACCGAGAGCAGGTTCGCGGCGACGACGCCCGAGAATGCGCGGTTGCCGAACAACCGAACGTCGATGAGAGGCTCTGGCAGCCGCAGCTGACGGCGGACGAACAAGAACAACGCGGCAGCGCCGAGCATGCCTGCGGCGATCACATCGGGCCGGATGCCGAGCGCCGCACCTTCTTTGATGGCGTAGACGACTCCGAGCATGCCGACCATCGACAGCCCGACACTCGGAAGGTCCCACGGCCCTGGCTTGGGGTCGCGGCGTTCGGGCAGCAGGATGAGGCCACCGGTCAACAGCACCACCATCACGGGGACGTTGATGAGAAAAACCGAACCCCACCAGAAGTGTTCGAGCAGGATCCCGCCGACAACGGGGCCGAGGGCGGCGCCCGCGGAGAATGCCGACGCCCAGATGCCAACGGCGACACTGCGTTCCCGTGCGTCGGGAAAGATTCCGCGGATCAGGGCGAGCGTGGCCGGTGCCAGTGTCGCGCCTGCGACGCCGAGTAGCGCACGCGACACGATCAGCATCTCAGCACTCGTCGAATACGCGGCGAGCACCGAGATGAGGGCGAAAGCTGTTGCACCACAGAGCAGGAGCTTCTTGTGGCCGATACGGTCGCCGAGGCTGCCCATGCTGATCAACAGCGCGGCCAGCACGAACGAGTAGATGTCACCGATCCACAGGATCTGGAGGAAGCTGGCGCCGAGATCCTGTTGGATGAACGGGGTGGCAAGGGCCAGCACGGTGCCGTCAACGCCGATCAGCAGGACGGCGAGGGTAAGGACGCCGAGGGCGAGCCAGCGGCGGGTCATGAGTTTCTCACTCCATGTAGTAGTAGTTCGGTGATGATGTGCTCGAAGTCTCGTGCCGCGACGCGTCCGACCTGAATGGACCAACCCGCGCCCGCGACGAGGCTGTAGAGCGCCTCGGTGAGCCAGGTCGCGGTGAGGTCGGGCCTGAACTCGCCGGCGCGCTGCCCGCGGATGAACAGCGTGTTGATCTCCGCGTCGATCGCAGCCCAGCCGTGCATCGACTGGTCGATGTCGATTTCCTGGCTCTGGCTGTAGAGCAGCGCGAGATAGGGGGACACCCGCTGGAAGGCGGTGATCAGCCTGCGCAGCGCCGCGGTGGCCGAATCCTGTTCCAGTCGAGCCGTTTTCATTGCCTTCTGCATCTCGGCGATGGCGAGCTCGTCGAGCGCCTCCATCAACGCGGGCTTACCCGAGAAGTGGCGGTGCAGGGTGGCGCGGCTCACCCCGACGGCGGCCGCGATCTCGTCCTGGGTCGCATTGGGTCTGCGGCCCAGGAAGTCAGCGGCGGCACGGAGCAAGCCGTCCCGATCCAGAGACATGAGACAACTATAGCTCGAATGAGACAGAAACGTCTCATCGGGTTTGCCTGGGCATGCTCCACTGGCGGGGCCGATTAGGGCAGGATCAACGGCATGGATCAGGTATGGGCGAATCGGGCGGCGAGCGCAGAGGCTGCCGTCACGAAGCGGCATCTGAAACGGCTGTGGCAGCTACCCGGTACCCAGCTCGGAGTGGTCGGCTGGCCGCCGACGCGCAAGGACCTCACCTTCGGCACCTGGCACTACTGGTGGCAGGCCCATCTGCTGGACAACCTCATCGATGCCCAACTGCGTGACCCGCAGCCCGAACGGGAGACCAGGATCAAGCGCCAGATCCGCTCACATCGCCTGCGCAACAACATGTCCTGGGTCAACAGCTACTACGACGACATGGCGTGGCTCGCGCTCGCCCTCGAGCGGGCCGGCAGGCTCGTCGGCGTCGAGAAACCCGGCGCGCTGAAAAAGCTCTGCAACCAGTTCGTCAACGCGTGGGTGCCCGAGGACGGCGGCGGCATTCCGTGGCGCAAGCAGGATCAGTTCTTCAACGCCCCGGCCAACGGGCCCGCAGGCATCTTCCTCGCCCGTTACGACGACCGGCTGCGCCGCGCCCAGCAGATGGCCGACTGGATCGACGAGACCCTGATCGATCCGGAGACGCATCTGGTGTTCGACGGCGTGAAGGGCGGTTCGATGGTGCGCGCGCAGTACACCTACTGCCAGGGCGTGGTGATCGGGCTGGAGACCGAACTCGCCGCGCGGACCGAGGACGTCGACCATGCACTGCGGGTGCACCGCCTCGTGGCAGCGGTCGACAAGGAGATGGCCCCTGACGGCGTGATCAACGGCGCGGGCGGTGGAGACGGCGGGCTGTTCAACGGCGTCCTCGCGCGCTACCTGGCGTTGGTCGTCACCACACTGCCCAATAATTCACCCGAGGACACAGCGGCAATCGCGGCCGCGCAGAATATCGTGCTCTCCTCGGCGCAGGCGGCGTGGGACTACCGGCAGACCGTCGAAGGGCTGCCGCTGTTCGGCCCGTTCTGGGACCGCAACGCGGACATGCCGGTCGCGGGCGGGCAGGCGGCTCAGTTCGTCGAGGGCGCCGTCAACCCGTCGTCGTACCCCGAGCGGGACCTGTCGGTGCAGCTGTCGGGCTGGATGCTGATGGAGGCGGCGCACGCCATTTCTGCGAACGGAGAGAGCGAATCGGGCATAGAGGAGGACACACCGGCATGACAGAACCCGGGGGCTGGACACCGGATGAAGACACCGTCGAGCGCGCCAATCTCACCCGCTTCATGGCGTGGCTGGCCGAAACCGGCCGCGGTGATTTCGGCGGCGACTACCAGCGGCTGCTCGCGAAGTCGCTCGAGGACATCGAGTGGTTCTGGGATGCGGTGTGGCACTACTTCGACATCCGCGCGACGACTCCCCCCGAGGCAGTGCTCGCCGACAGGGAAATGCCTGGGGCGCAGTGGTTTCCCGGCGCGACGCTGAACTATGCGGTCGAGGCGTTCCGGCACGAGACCGACGAGTACCCGGCACTTGTGGCGGCGGGCGAGGACGGGTCGACCGAGTGGTCGTGGGCGCGGCTGCGGCAGGAGACCGCCGCGTTCGCCAACTATCTGCGCAGGCTCGGCGTCAAACCGGGGGACCGGGTCGTCGGGTACCTGCCGAACATCGGCGAGGCCGTCGCCGCGTTCCTCGGTGCGGCAAGTGTCGGGGCGACCTGGGCGGTGTGCAACCAGGACCTCGCCGTCGACGGTGTGGTCTCGCGGCTCGGCCAGCTCGAGCCGACGGTGCTGGTGGCCAGCGACGGCTCGGTGTATGGGGGCAAGCGCCATGACCGAAGCCGCGAACTCGCCGAGATCCGGTCCAAGCTGCCGACTGTGAAGGCAACCGTGGTGGTGCCGCGGCTGGGCAACGAACCTGCCGACGATGTCACGCCGTGGTCGAAGGTCCTCGAACTGGACGCACCGCTGGAGATCACCCCCGTGCCGTTCGCCCATCCGCTGTGGGTGCTGTTCTCGTCCGGAACCACCGGCACGCCGAAGGGGATCGTGCACGGCCACGGCGGCGTCGTGCTCGAGCACGTCAAGTACCTCACCCTGCACGCCGACCTGAAACCGGGCGAGCGGTTCTGCTGGTACTCCACCACCAGCTGGATGATGTGGAACCTGCTCGTCTCCGGACTGCTTGTCGGCGCGACGGTGGTGCTCTACGACGGCAGCCCGACGTATCCGCAGACCGACGGCATGTGGAAGATCGTCGCCGACCACGACGTCGCCCTTTTCGGCGCGGGCGCAGGCTACTTCCTCGGCTGCGCCAAGGAAGAGCTGGCGCCGGGAAAGACCTACCGGCTCGACGCGTTGCGCGGGATCGGGTCGACGGGCTCGCCGCTGCCCGCGTCGGGGTTCCGCTGGCTCCAGGAGGGCATCGGGCGCCAAGTGCCTGTCATGTCGATGAGCGGCGGCACCGATGTGGTGACCGCCTTCATCGGTGGGTGCGCGCTGGTCCCGATCCGCGCGGGCGAGCTGAACGTGATCTGTCTTGGCGCCGATGTGCAGGCGTGGACCGATGCGGACACCCCGGTGATCGGCGAGGCAGGTGAGCTGGTGATCACCCAGCCCATGCCGTCGATGCCGGTCTTCTTCTGGAACGACGCCGACGGCAGCCGCTACCGCAAGGCCTACTTCGACAAGTACCCAGGTGTCTGGTGCCACGGTGATTGGATTACCATCACTGACCGGGATTCGGTTGTGGTGCATGGCCGTTCGGATGCCACCTTGAACAGGATGGGTGTCCGGATGGGCAGCGCGGAGATCTACAACGCGGTCGAATCCCTCGCCGAGGTCGCCGACTGTCTCGTGGTCGGCGTCGAGAAGGACGACGGCGGCTATTGGATGCCGCTGTTCGTCCACCTCGCAGGCGACGCCGAACTCGACGACGAGCTGCGTGACAAGATCACCGCCGCAATCCGCAAGGGTGCATCGCCCCGTCACGTTCCCGACGACATCCTGGATGTGCCAGGCATTCCCCGCACCATGACCGGCAAGCGCCTGGAGATTCCGATCAAGCGAATCCTGTTGGGCGCCAACCCCACCGATGTGGTGTCGGCGAGCGCTGTCGACAAGCCCGACCTGCTCGCCGTATTCGCGGAGCACGCCCGGGCGTGAGCGTCGACGCGGGAGACTCGAACGCAGGCGGCTTCCCGCGCATCGTCCGGATGCTGCCCACCCGCTTCAACCGAGATCCAAAGGCGAAGCGCAGCACCGAGAACAGTGCCGCGGGTCTGTTGCTGCTGGCGACTGTCGTCGCGATCCTGTGGGCCAATTCGCCGTGGTCGGACAGCTACTGGACGCTGCTGGACACGCACGTCGGGTTCAGCTTCGGCGACACGCACTTCGAGCTGACGGTCAAGCACCTGATCAACGACGGCCTGATGACGTTCTTCTTCTTCGTCGTCGGCCTCGAAGTGATGGCCGAGTTCACGATCGGCGAGCTGACCGACAGGGCGCGGGCGGCGGTGCCCGTGCTCGCGGCCGTCGCAGGCCTCGCGGTGCCCGCGCTGATCTTCCTGCTGATCAACTCCTCCGGCGAGAACGCGAGCGCATGGGGTGTGGTGATATCGACCGACACCGCGTTCCTGATCGGCGCGCTGGCCATCATCAACCCGAAATTCCCTGCGCGGCTGCGGCTTTTCCTGCTCACGCTGGCCGTCGTCGACGACATCGGCGCGCTTACGGTGATCGCGCTGTTCTACTCCGACGCCATCCGGATCGGCCCGCTGCTGGTCGCCGCCGTGCTGATCGCGGCGATCGCGCTCGTGCGCTACCTGCCCGCGGGCCGCGGTCCCGCATACGCCGTGGTCGGGTTCGCGCTGTGGGTGGCGCTGTACATGGGTGGCGTGCACCCGACGCTTGCGGGCGTGGCGATCGCGCTGCTGATCCCGGTTTTCACCCCGGAGCGCAGGCAGGTCGAAGAGACCGTCGACCTCATTCGTGCCTTCCGCCAGTCGCCGAGCTCCGAGTACGCGCGCGCGGCGAGCCGCGGTCTGCGGGACTCGATCTCGATCAACGAGCGGCTGCAGACGCAGTTCGGTCCGTACGTGTCGTTCCTGGTGTTGCCGTTGTTCGCGTTGGTGAACGCAGGAGTCAGGCTGACGGCGGAGACCATGTCGGCGGCGATGCGCTCGCCGTTGACATGGGGCATCGTCGCCGGCCTCGTGCTCGGTAAGTTCATCGGTATCACCGCGGCGACGTGGCTGGTTGCCAGGGTCCGCTGGGGTCAGCTCGCACCAGGCCTGACGTTGCGCCGAGTGGCGGGCGGGGCGGCGCTGTCCGGAATCGGTTTCACCATTTCGCTTTTCATCATCGACATCGCGATCGACGATCCGCTGCGCCAAGACGAGGCGCGGGTCGGCGTGCTGCTCGCATCGCTGCTGGCATTCCTGCTCGGCTGGGCCATCTTCAAGCTCACCGACCGGTTCAGCCCGCCCGAGGCGGTCGGGATGAAGCTGGTCCGGTGGGTCGACCCCGAACGCGACCATGTCCGCGGCCCCGGCGACGCTCCGCTGACCCTTGTCGAGTACGGCGATTTCGAATGCCCGTTCTGCAGTCGCGCGACCGGGTCGATCGATCAGGTGCGCGACCACTTCGGTGATGAATTGCGTTACGTGTGGCGACATCTGCCGCTGGAACGGGTCCACCCGCGCGCGTTCGACGCGGCCAGGGCCAGTGAGGCCGCAGCGCTGCAGGGCAAGTTCTGGGAACTCGCGCGCGAGATGTTCGCTCACCCCGATGATCTCGAGTGGTCCGACATCTACCGATACGCCGTCGCGGCGGGCATCGACATCGAGCAGTTCGACAAGGATGTCCGCATCCACGCATCCAGGGTGCTGCACCGCGTCCAGGACGACGCGCAGGACGCCGAGGTGATGGACCTCAACTCGACACCCACGTTCTTCGTCAACGGCAAGCGGCACAAGGGGCCGTGGGATGCCGCCAGCCTGATCCGCGCGCTCGAGGAGGGCCGGGATGCGTGACGTGCTTGCCGATCTGCTCGACGTCTGGGAGGCGGGCGGCACCGCGGGCGTCGGCACCGTCGTGCGAACGTTCCAGTCGGCTCCCCGGCCGCCCGGCGCGTCGATGGTGGTGGCACCTGACGGCTCGGTGAGCGGTTCGGTATCGGGCGGCTGCGTCGAGGGAGCCGTCTACGAGCTGGCCAATGACGTTGTGCGAGAAGGTGTGCCGCAACTCCAGCGCTACGGGATCACCGACGACGATGCCTTCTCGGTCGGGCTGACCTGCGGCGGGATCGTCGATGTCTTCGTCGAGCCGGTATCGCGCGCCACCTTTCCCGAGCTGCGCGCCGTGGCAGACGATATCGCCGCGCACCGGCCGGTCGCGGTGGCGACGGTCATCGCCCATCCCGATCCCGATCGGGTGGGCCACCGGCTCATCGTCGGAACCGGCTCGGCGCAAGGCACTTTGGGTTCGAAGCGCGCGGATGCCGCCGTCACCGACGATGCGCTCGGCCTTCTTGCCGCGGGCAGCAGCGAGGTGCTCACCTACGGCCCGGACGGTCAGCGGCGCGGTGCGGGCATGGAGGTGTTCGTGGCAGGCTACGCGCCGCGCCCGCGGATGCTGATCTTCGGCGCGATCGACTTCGCCGCCGCGCTGGCGCGGCAGGGCTCGCTGCTCGGCTACCGCGTCACCGTCTGCGACGCGCGGCCGGTGTTCGCGACGCGCGCGCGCTTCCCGACGGCCGACGAGGTCGTCGCCGAATGGCCGAACCGCTATCTGGCCGCACAACACGACGCAGGCGAGATCGACGGTCGCACCGTCATCTGTCTGCTCACCCACGACCCGAAGTTCGACGTTCCGCTGCTCGAGGTGGCGCTGCGACTGCCCGACGTCGGCTACATCGGCGCGATGGGGTCGCGGCGCACGCACGACGACCGGATGGGCAGGCTGCGCGAAGCCGGTCTGACGGAGGCCGAGCGCAACCGGTTGGCCAGCCCGATCGGCCTTGACCTCGGTGCAAGGACCCCGGAGGAGACGGCGGTGTCGATCGCCGCGGAGATCATCGCAACGCGGTGGGGTGGCGGCGGCCGTCCGCTGGCCGAGGTCGACGGTCGCATCCACCACGAGGGCGGACGGTGGCCGCTTTAGTCGAAGGGCCGGCAGACCGTTCACGATCCCCCGGCGATCATGCCGACGCCGGCGATCGCGGCGACGACACCGGCATCCTGGCGCCGCGACATCTTCTCGTGGTCGATGATTCGGGCAAGCAGCACCGTCGCCGCGGGATAAAGCGAGCCCAGAACAGCGACCACGGGTAGCGCGCCGGAGACGGTCGCGAGCCCGAACAGCAGGTTGGCGCCGACATCGAAGATGCCGATGACGACGATCAGTGCGAAAACACTCACCGAAAGGCTGCCCGCCGACTCCCTGCGCAGGCAGCGGGCACGGAGGCTCAACAGGGTGACGACCGCAAGCACCGGCACCGACGTGCAGCGCATCACCACCAACGTCATCACAGCGGAATGCGCGGCTCCGCCGGATATCGCATACTGCAGCAGCCCGAACCCAGCGGCAGCACCGACGGCGTAGAGGACCGACCGCACGTGCCGATCAGTGCGGGCACCCGATTCGGCGGGCCGCGCGGCGACGACCACCCCTGCGATCGCGAGTACGATCCCGGCGATACAGACCGCTGACGGCACCGCACCGCCGAATATTCCGATGACGACCGGAATGATGACGCCGACTGCAGCGATAGGTGCGACCACACCCATCGTTCCGATCGCCAAAGCCTGGTAGAAGAGCAATACCGCCGAAGCGCCTGCCAGGCCCGCGCCGATGGCCCACGGGAGATAACCGGGTGAGGCGGAGAAGGATCCCGCCGCGAGGGCGACAATGGACACCGAGACCAGACCCGCCAGCTGGGAGATCACCACAACCAACGCGGTCAGTTGTGTGCGGGAGGTCTTGCCGCCCAAGAAATCGGCCACACCCCACAGAAGCGACGACCCCAATGCGAGCAGGATGGTCACAAGGCACCGGGAGGCTGATATGACTCATGCATATTGAAGAGGCTAGGCGACAGCACAACCTGATCGCCGCTTGGGCGGTTGCGGTGACGGACGTCGTGCGCGCGGCAGTCGAGGAATCGTCGGGAATGGCAGGCAGCGGACCCGCGGCCTTGGTCGCGGTTGTCGCGGAGCCCGGTTTGAGCATCGACGAACTACGTCGCGTGTTGGGCCTCACCCATCCCGGGGCGGTGCGACTCGTCGATCGCCTGGCCGAGCGTGGTTGGATACTTCGTCAACGCGGGATCGGTCGGACGGTGCGCCTCGTACCCACAGCGTCAGGCCGCAGGGCCGAGCGACGCTTGGCCGCGGCTCGCGAAGACGCTGTCGCCGCTCTGTTGGCCTGCATGCCCAAGGGCGACGTGGGAACCGTGGCAGGTCTCATCGAGCCCGTCCTCGCCGCAAACCTCGACGACGTCGATGCGATCCGGCGCCTCTGCCGACTGTGCAACCGGGAAGTCTGCGGCGAGTGTCCAGCCGAAGTGCGGCAGGCTTAAGAGGGTTGCTCGGCTGCGGGTTCGCTGGTGGTGCTGCGCCTGGCCGCCTTCCGCCGCTTGCGCCACTCGATGATCATCGGCGTGATGGAGGCGACGGCGATGAGGATGAAGATCGGCTCCAACAGCTTCTGGATGATCTCGAACTGGCCGAGCCCGTATCCAAGAAGCGTCAGGCCGACTCCCCACACCACGGCGCCGATGACGTTGAAGAGGGTGAACACGCCGTAACTCATCTTGGCGGCCCCCGCCGTGATCGGCGCCAGCGTGCGCACGATCGGCACGAAACGGGCGATCACGATCGCAAACGGCCCGCGCTGTTCGAAGAAGGCGTGTGCCTCGTCCAGGTACCGCTGTTTGAGGACCCGGGCATTGGGCTTGAACATCGTGGTGCCCAGGTACCGGCCGATGAAGTACCCGACCTGCCCGCCGAGGACGGCGGCGATCGGGATGAACACCAGCAGTTGCCACAGCTGGAAATTGGCCTGACCTGCCGCCGCGGTACCTGCCGCAAGCATTCCCGCCACGAAGAGCAGTGTGTCGCCGGGTAGGACGGGGAACAGCACGCCGGACTCGACGAAGATGACCACCAGCAGCCCGACGAGGGCCCACGCGCCGAAGTAGCCGATGAGCTTGATCGGGTCAAGGAAATCGGGCATCAACATCACCGTGGTGCTGGTCATGGCTCTCCAAGATACCGGCGTCTCGCCGACGGCCTGCTCAGCACGCCCGGGCTTGAGATACTGCGGGTGGACCAGTTGACCCAGGAGAGGACCAGCCATGCCCATCGCCACACCCGAGGTGTACGCCGAGATGCTGGCCCGCGCCAAAGAACACTCGTATGCGTTCCCCGCGATCAACTGCACATCCTCGGAGTCGATCAATGCCGCGCTCAAGGGTTTCGCCGACGCAGGTAGCGACGGCATCATCCAGTTCTCCACAGGCGGCGCCGAGTTCGGCTCAGGGCTCGGGATCAAGGACATGGTGACCGGAGCGGTCGCGCTGGCCGAGTTCGCGCACATCGTCGCCGAGAAGTACCCGGTCACGGTCGCGCTGCACACCGACCACTGCCCGAAGGACAAGCTCGACACCTATGTCCGGCCGCTGCTGGCGATCTCGCAGAAGCGGGTGGCCGACGGCGGCAACCCGCTGATCCAGTCACACATGTGGGACGGCTCGGCGGTGCCCATCGACGAGAACCTGACCATCGCGAAGGAACTGCTTGCGGCCGCGGTCGCCGCCAACATCGTCCTCGAGATCGAGATCGGCGTGGTCGGCGGCGAAGAGGACGGCGTCGAGGCCGAGATCAACGAGAAGCTCTACACCACGCCAGAGGATTTCGAGAAGACCATCGATGCACTCGGCGCAGGCGAGCACGGCCACTACCTGTTGGCCGCGACGTTCGGCAACGTGCACGGTGTCTACAAGCCGGGCAACGTCAAACTGCGTCCCGACATCCTCGCGCAGGGTCAGAAGGTGGCCGCCGCCAAGCTCGGATTATCCGACGACGCAAAACCTTTCGACTTCGTGTTCCACGGCGGCTCGGGCTCGCTGAAGTCGGAGATCGAGGAGTCGCTGCGCTACGGCGTGGTCAAGATGAACGTCGACACCGACACGCAGTACGCGTTCACCCGTCCCGTCGTCGGTCACATGTTCACCAACTACGACGGCGTGCTCAAGATCGACGGCGAGGTCGGCAACAAGAAGGTCTACGACCCGCGCAGCTACATGAAGAAGGCCGAGGCGTCCATGGCCGAGCGCGTCGTCGAGGCCTGCCAGGACCTGCACAGCGCGGGCAGGTCGGTGTCCGCGGGCTAGTTGTTCGGGGCCTGGCAGATCTTCCACTGGTCGTCGCGGAACTGCAGGTCGAAGCTGCGGGTCGACCTGGTTTGCGGCGCATACGCCATGAATGTCGTCACGTTGGCCTCGGCGTGATCGCCGTTGACGACGACCTGATCGATGCTGGCCACCACCGGATACTGCTTGGCCGCGGCCACCCTGGCGTGGGTGTCGGTCCAGGACCGGTCGTCGTAGTTCACGTAGCTGTCGCGGGTGGTGCCGCAGGTGATGCTGCGCAGTGTGGCCAGATCGCCCTTCTGCACGGCGACATCGAAGTTCTCGATCGTCGAACGGACCTGCTGCTCTTGGGACTCCTTCGAATCGGAGTCCCGGGTCAACAGCAGGGTGCCAAGGATCGCGACGGCGGCGAGCGCGGCGATCACCAGAATGAGCGCGATCACCCAACCCCAGCTGCGCCTGCGACTCTGCGGGGGCGGTGGCGGCGGAGGCACGTCTCCCCGCGGCGGGATCATCTGCGGCGAGACCGCTTTGTTGGACATCGGTTCGGTGGGCGTCGAGATGATCTCGGTGGCCGGGTCGGGGGTGGTGTCGATGAACTTCGTCGTCGACGAGTCCATACCGGACGGCGCGGTGAACCGCCGCTCGGCGGGCACCTCCTCGGTCGGCGGACCCGCATCGATCGTGCCGGTCTCCTCGACCGCCATCACCTCGGTGGGATGCTCCTCGACCATCGGCGGTGGCGCGTCGTCGATGACAGGGGCCGCAGCGGTGGGCGCGTCGTGTTCGGTCTCCGGCGGCTGCGTCTCGCCTGCGGGCTGCTCCGCGCCGCCGTCGTTCGGTTCGTCCGCCGATTGCGCGGCGGCCGGTTCATCACCCTGGTCGGGCCCTGATGGGTTCGACATCCCTGCAGCAGTCCTCCTGTGACGACAGACTCCATGTCGGCTCGGCCGACGGTCTGATGAACCGAGCTTAATTGCCGCACGGCACAATAGGTGTATGACGCGGATGGGTGATCTTCTGGGACCGGAACCGGTCCGTCTTCCCGGTGACAGTGCGGCGGAGACGGAACTCGAAGCCGAGGAGAATCCGGCGATCGTGGCGGCCGCGCATCCGACGGCGTCGGTGGCGTGGGCCGCGCTCGCCGAGGATGCGCTGGCCGACGACAAGGTCATCACCGCGTACGCGTACGCCCGCACGGGTTACCACCGCGGCCTTGACCAGTTGCGCCGCAACGGTTGGAAGGGGTTCGGGCCGGTCCCGTACTCGCATCCGCCCAACCGCGGCTTTCTGCGGTGTGTGGCCGTGCTGGCGAAGGCCGCGGATGCGATCGGCGAATCCGACGAATACGCGCGCTGCCTCGATCTGCTCGACGACTGCGATCCCGCGGCGCGCGCCGAACTCGGTCTGGCCTAGCGCGGCCTCTACCAGCTCGCTTCGCAGTGGCAGTCGCCTGCCGCGTCGGGCGTCTCGATCTGGATGGTCGCGTGTTCGAGACCGCGCGCTGCGAGCACGGCCTTGGCCTCGTCGAGCACCTTCGCCGAGTCGGCCGTCGACGTCAGGTGCGCGGTGGCCATGTCCTTGCCCGGTACGAGCGTCCACACGTGCAGGTCGTGCACTTCGGTGACGCCGTCGAGCCCGCACAGCGCCCTGCGTAGCTCTTCGACGTCGATGTGGGACGGCGAGGATTCGGACAGGATGCGCAACGCCGCCCGCGCGAGCGCGATCGCGCGCGGCAGCACCCACAGCGCGACAAGGACGGCGACGACGACGTCGGCGTAGGGCCAGCGCGTCGTGACCGTGACGATGCCCGCGATCAGCACACCGATGCTGCCGACGGTGTCGGCGACGACCTCCATGTAGGCGCCCTTGACGGCGAGGCTGCTCTCGGAGTGCGAACGCAACAGCAGCACGACGACGGCGTTGGCGACCAGGCCTGCGAGCGCGACGACGATCATCGGGACGCCGGGAATGTCGGGCGCGTCGCCGAACCGCTCGACCGCCTCGTACAGGATGAAGCCCGCGACGAACAGCAGCAGCACGGCGTTGGCGACGGCGGTGAACACCTCTGCGCGGTGCCAGCCGTACGTCCGTTTGGCCGACGCGCTGCCGTGTCGGGCGAGCAACACCGCGGTCAGGCCCATGAACATGGCCACCAGATCGGTGAGCATGTGGCCCGCGTCGGCCAGAAGCGCGATGGAATTGATCAGCAGTGCGGTGGTCAGCTCGATGACGAAGAAGACCGAGAGGATGCCTGCCGCGATGAGCAGCCGGCTGACACGGGTGTCGGCACCCCCGTGATCGTGGCCCGCACCCATGCAATCCAATCTATGCGTAAAGACGCATATGTCGCAAGGCGCCGCCCTAAAGCCAGGCGGACCAGAACTGGGTGAGCCGCAGACCGTTGCCGACGAGGAACCGCTGGACGCCGAAGAGGTCGACGAACCAGGCGACGACGCCGAAGAAGTAATCACCGAGCGGCGATGCGATGAAGAGAACGAAAAGGATGAGCAGGCCATACGTTTTGGCCGGCGCAAGGGCGCGTTGGGTATCGGGGCTCAGGTGCGGCTCCAGCGCGCCGTAGCCGTCGAGGCCCGGCACCGGCAGCAGATTGAGCAGGGCAGCTGTCACCTGCAGGAAGCCGGAGAACGCCATACCTGCCCAGAACACACCGTGGTCCGGATCGTAGAACAGCGCGGTGATCACGAGCACGATCACGGCGAACGCGACGTTGGTGAGCGGCCCGGCGAGGCTGACGATGGTCTTCTGCCTCTTGGTCATGAACGACGTTTGGACGTATACCGCCCCGCCCGGTACGCCGATGCCGCCGAGGGCGATGAACACGATCGGGATCAGCAGCGAGAGCACCGGATGGGTGTACTTCAGCGGGTTCAGCGTCAGGTAGCCGCGCATCGCGACGCCGTGGTCGCCGAACCGGAATGCGGTATAGGCGTGGGCGAACTCGTGCAGGCACAGCGACACGACCCAGCCGGCGATGACGAGTGTGAAGACGCCGACATAGGCCAGCGGCTCGATGTTGTCGACGGCCCCGGCCATCCACGCCACCACGCCACCGGCAGCGGTGATCGCGACGATGGCAAGGAAGATCGGGCTCGGCCGCACCGATCCGGCCACTATCGGAACGTTCACCTCACGAAACTACCGGGGCCAGTCTATTTCGGTGAGCTCGGCAGACAGCTTCCACAGCTGTTGCGCGGTGTGCGCGTCGCGCGCCTTCTTCAACCGCTTGGTCACCCGCGGCTTGCCGACCTGTTTGAAGACGGGGCACAGATAGGTGCCCGCGGGGAGGTCCTCCGTCACGCCCATGACGCTCGACCGCGAAGCGGTCTTGGCGCTCTGCGGAAAGTTCTTGAAGATCGCCTGCTTCGAGGACCAACCGAGAAAACCGCCGCTGTACCGGACGATGTTGGTGTCGGCGCCGCCGGGATCCACGACGATCGCGCGCACACCCCTCCTGGCGAGTTCGTCGGTGAAGAGCATCACCGCGAGCTTGGACTGCCCGTAGGCGGCCCACTTCGAGTACGGGCGGGTGTGCCAGTTCAGGTCGTCCAGATGCATCGTGGAGAACGCATGGTTCATGCTCGTGACGGAGACGACCCTGTCGGTGATCCGGTCGCCAAGCAGGCAGGTCAGCGCGAAGTGGCCGAGGTAGTTCGTGCCCATGTGGGTTTCGAAGCCGTCGGCGGTGCGGGACAGCGGAAGGCCGAGCACCCCGGCGTTGTTCACCAGCACGTCGACGTCGTCCACCGAGTCGGCGAACTTGCGCACGCTGGTCAGGTCGGCGAGGTCGAGATGGGCCACCTCGACGTCACCCGCCATGTCGGCCGCGGCCCGCTCCGCCTTCGGGATGTCGCGCGCCGCGATCAGCACGCTGTGGCCCGCTGCGGCCAGCGCCGTTGCCGTCTCCTTGCCGACGCCGCTGTTGCCGCCGGTGACGATGATTCGCACGGGCCTATCTCACCAGCAGCCACCCCCGCGTGTGGCGATAAAACGTAGATCTGCGAACGATTTTTGGAGCCTGGGCGCCGTCACGCACCACGACCGCGCCCGTGGTGCCGAGTTGAGCGGCCCGTCCGACCGCCCAGCGCGTTCTGCCTGGGCGAATAACGCACGCCCGCAGGCCAGGCATCGCCCGCGTCGGCTCGACGCGAACGCCGGTGACCTCGCCGTCGAACAGCTGGGTGTCGTCGACGACCGCCTCGCCGCGCAGCGGTTCGCCGTCCGGCCCACGCCACTGCGCGGCGCGGACGAGGACGTGGCCGGTGTCGTCGCGGATCAACGGCACCCGGCGCGCGGTGCCACGGCGCGCCCGGCGCGCCGCCCACCATCCGGTCGCATGGCCCACCTCGACGTCGAGACGGTCGGTTCGCAGCAGCCGGGTCAGCACGGAGGCCAGGTCGGCATCGGTGCCGACGACGATCAGCCGTTTGCCGTCGCAGGCCGCCGCGTCGATGTCGTCCGGTCCGTCGGCCGCCCGAGCCTCGAGACCGACCAGCGGGCGGGGCGCGCTTGCGCCCCCGAACAGCAACACCACGACATCAGTGGTGATCAACGCAGCTCCTTGCCTGCCGCTGGGATAGGGTGTCTCACCGGCTGGAACACAATAAGCGGGAGAAGACGCCATGCCGGCAATCGTGCTCATCGGCGCCCAGTGGGGGGACGAGGGCAAGGGTAAGGCCACCGATCTTCTCGGGGGCCGCGTCCAGTGGGTAGTGCGGTATCAGGGCGGCAACAACGCCGGGCATACCGTGGTACTGCCGACTGGCGAGAACTTCGCCCTTCACCTCATCCCCTCGGGCATCCTCACACCAGGTGTCACCAACGTGATCGGTAACGGCGTTGTGGTCGACCCAGGTGTCCTTCTCGACGAGCTCAAGGGCCTTCAGGACCGAGGCGTCGACACCGAACGCCTGCTGATCTCCGCCGACGCGCATCTGCTGATGCCGTACCACGTCGCCATGGACAAGGTGGTCGAGCGGTACGCGGGCAGCAAGAAGATCGGCACCACCGGTCGCGGCATCGGCCCGTGCTACCAGGACAAGATCGCCCGCATCGGGATTCGCGTCGCCGATGTGCTCGACGAGGCGGCGCTTGCCCAGAAGATCGATGCCGCACTGGAGTTCAAGAACCAGGTGCTGGTGAAGATCTACAACCGCAAGGCGCTGGTCGCCGAGGAGGTGCTGGAGAACCTCCTCACCGAGGCCGAAGGCTTCAAGCACCGGATCGCCGATGCCCGCAGGCTTCTCAACGTTGCACTCGACAACGGCGAGACCGTGCTGCTGGAAGGTTCGCAGGGCACGCTGCTCGACGTCGACCACGGCACGTATCCCTTTGTCACGTCGTCGAATCCGACCGCCGGCGGAGCCGCAGTCGGTTCGGGAATCGGGCCGACGCGCATCACGACGGTGCTGGGGATCCTCAAGGCGTACACCACGCGCGTCGGCTCGGGTCCGTTCCCGACCGAGTTGTTCGACGAGATGGGTGAGTACCTGTCCAAGACCGGCGGCGAGTTCGGTGTGACGACCGGTCGGCGTCGCCGCTGTGGCTGGTTCGACGCGGTGATCGCGCGCTACGCCACCAGGGTCAACGGCATCACCGACTACTTCCTGACCAAGCTCGACGTGCTGTCCAGCCTTGAGACGGTGCCGATCTGCGTCGGTTACACGGTGAACGGCAAGCGCACCGACGACATGCCGATGACGCAGAGCGATATCGCGATCGCCGAACCCGTCTACGAAGAGATGCCCGGCTGGTGGGAGGACATCTCCGAGGCCCGCGAGTTCGACGACCTGCCCGCGAAGGCCCGCGACTATGTGCTTCGGCTGGAAGAGCTTGCGGGTGCACATATCTCGTGCATCGGCGTCGGGCCTGGTCGCGAGCAGACGATTGTGCGCCGTGACATCCTGGCTCCCTCGTGACCGATCCACGACTGGTCGACCCTGACTACGACAAGCACGGCGGGTTCCCGAATTTCGAAGCGGCGCAACCTGGTCCGGGTTTCGGCCGGTTCCTGACGGCGATGCGGCGGACGCAGGACCTCGCGGTGTCGGCCGACCCCGACACCGACACCTGGAACGAAGCAGCCGACCTCGCGGAGAAGTTGGTGAAACTGCTCGACCCGTTCGAGGCGGCCGAAGGCGTCGGCCCGGCAAACAGGGTGCCGTCCCTGCCCGGTTCGGGCAGCCTGCTGATGCCGCCCTATCGGGTCACGACGTTCGAATCCGACGGCGTCGAGTTGACCGTGCAGTTCAGCCGCTTTCACGTAGGCGGCAATTACGCGGTTCACGGTGGTGTTTTACCGCTAATGTTCGACTCGATGTTCGGCATGGTGATTCACGCATCCGGACGGCCGATCAGCCGGACGGGCTTCTTGCATGTCGACTATCGGAAGGTGACGCCGATCGACACCCCGCTGACGATGCGGGGCTGGGTCGACAGGACGGACGGCCGAAAGGCTTTCGTGAAGGCCGAACTGCGCGACCCCGACGGCAACCTTTTGGCAGAGGCCAACGGGCTGATGATCCGATTGCTTCCCGGTCAGCCGTGAACACGCCGAAGCCGCACCCGCTGACCACTCCTCGCGCGGCGGCGCTGGCCGGTGTGTTGTTCGCTCTGCTGTTCGGCAGCGCGCTGGTCCTGATCCGCACGGCGCTGCCAGAAGGCGCCGAGGAGGGCGCGCAGTGGCTGGACGCGGGTAGCCACCGGATGAGGATTGCGGCGATCCTCATGCCGTTCGCGGGCATCGCGTTTCTGTGGTTCATCGGTGTGGTGCGCGACGGTTTCGGCCGCCTCGAGGACAGGTTCTTCTCATCGGTGTTCATCGGTGCGGGGCTGCTGTTTTTGGCGATGGTGTTCGTGTCGTCGGCCATCGGTGCCGGACTGGCTGCGAGCAACAAGGATGCCGTGGACCTGTCAGCCCATACGGAGGTGGCCACGTTCGGGCAGATGGTGCTGATCACGTTGACCAAGACGTACGCGCTGCGAATGGGCGCCGTGTTCATGATCTCGCTTGCCACCATCTGGCTGAAGACGGGACTGATGCCACGCTGGCTGGTCATCGTGACTTATGTTCTGGCGCTGGGGATTCTGCTCGCGAGCGACATCAGTATGTGGATCACATTGGCGTTTCCGGTGTGGGTGCTCGTCGTCAGCGTGCTGCTCCTGGTGCGGGCGGGTGTTATCGACCTCGATCGGCGACGGACTAGTCACTCCTCGGCGACCGTCAGCGCCTGCGACGGGCAGAGCTTGACGGCTTCGCGCGCCTTGTCCTCTTCGCCACTGGGGATCTCGTCGACGAGCACCACCACGATGCCGTCGTCGTCCTGGTCGAACAGGCGCTCGGCCACCATCACGCAGTTACCCGCCTGAATGCAGACCTCGCGATCGGCGTGCACCTTCACCAGCTCACCTCCAGTGACTTCAACCCGTAGATGAAGTTCCAGCTGCGGAACTGCACATCGGAGAAGTCCTCGGCGAGAGTGAGATTCGGGAACCGGCGCAGCAGCGCGGGGAACGCGATGCGCATCTCCATTCGTGCCAACGGTGCGCCGAGGCAGTGGTGCACCCCGTGCCCGAACGCCAGATGGCCCGGCGCACCGCGGGCGATGTCGAGAACTTCCGGTGAGTCGATGAAGTCGCCGTCGCGGTTACCCGACGGCATCGACGGGAAGACCAGCTTGCCTGCCGGGATCGTCACGCCCGCGACCTCAACATCGGTCGTGGTGATGCGGGGGATCGCGGTCTGCACGATGGACAGCCAGCGCAGGAGCTCCTCGATCGCAGGCCCGATGGCGTCGGGATCGTCGCGCACCATGGCGAGTTGTTCGGGGTGACGCAGCAGCGCCAGCGTGCCGAGACCCAGCATGTTCGAGGTGGTTTCGTGGCCTGCGAGCAACAGCAGACCCGCGATGCCGACGAGTTCGTCGTCGGTGAGCTCGTCGCCGTGCTCGCGCACGAGCATGCCGAGGATGTCCTCGCCCGGCTGCCTGCGCGTACGCGTCACCAACGTCGTCATGTATGAGCGGGCCTGCCGCTGCAGCTCCAGCCGGTCGGGTATCGGGATCGACAGGTCCAGCTGCTTGGCGCTGCGGCGCTGGAAGTCCTCGCGGTCGTCGTAGGGCACGCCGAGCAGTTCGCAGATCACCAGCGACGGGATCGGCAGCGCGAAGTGCTCCACCAGATCTGCTGGCGGGCCGGACCTTTCCATCGCGTCGAGCTGACCGGCGACGATCTCGACGATGCGCGGCTCGAGGCGCTTCATCCGCCGGATGGTGAACTCCGGTGTCAGCATGCGTCGCAGCCGCGAATGGTCGGGAGGGTCGAGGCCGAGCAGGTTTCCGGCCCGCGCGGTGGCCTCCTCCTGCTCGGTGGGTTGCGGCACGCCCTGCACCGCGAAGCCCGGCGGGCGCGCGTTGGAGAACCGCTCGTGGTCCGACAGCACGGCCTTGATGTCGTCGTGCCGCGTGATCAGGTACACCTGCGTGCCGAAGGCGCTGGTGAACTCGCGCACGCCCTCGGTCTCCCGGATCTCCCGGATCTCCGCGATCGGGCTGAACGAATCGCGGCGCATGTGCAGCGGCGGAAGTTCAGCTGCGGTCATGGTTCGACGCTACTCGCGGAAGACGAAGTCATCGATCAGCTTGTTGACCAATGGCGGGTTCTCCAGCCCGGCCAGATGCGCGACGCCGTCGAGCACCGCCACCGCGGAATTCGGTATCGCATCGGCCATTGCGAGGGTCTCCGGCACCGGGAACGTGGCGTCTTCGGCCCCCGCGACGACCAGAACCGGGGTCGAGATTTTCGCGAAGAGCGAACGCTGGTCGGGCCGGGCGGGTACGACGCTGCGCACCGCCCATGACCCCGACGAGATGTCCACCGCTTCAACGGTGTCCCTGACGAATTCGACGACGCCGGGGCGGGTGCGAAAGGTCGTCGGCCCGAGGAAGGCCTTGAGCACCGACCGGGTCAGCGGCGGCCGCACCCCACCGAGCAACCTGGCCATCCGCAGCAGGAGCCCGTACTCGAGCTTCTGCCGGGTGCCCGCCGGCCGATGCGGTGCAGTTCATCAACACGGCGCTCCCGATCCGGTCGGGGTACATCGCGGCGAACGTGCCGCCGATCATGCCGCCCCACGAGTTGCCGACGAAGTGTGTCCGCTGCTCTGAAAGCGCGTCGAGAATGTCGACGATGCACCGGGCGCAGTCGGCGAAGTCGAACATCGCGGTGAGGTTCTGGCTCCTGCCGTGACCCGGCGGGTCGACGAGGATGACGCGGCGACGGTCCGCGAAGTGCTCGGCCTGGGCCGCCCACATGTCGCCGGTCATCAGCAGGCTGGGCCAGAACATGATCGCGTCGCCGCTACCGCGCGTCTGCACCCCTAACCGCCCCAGCGCGGTGTCGACCGTGTGTCTTTCCACTGTTCGAACCGTAGCCCGTAACGCGGGCGGGCCACCATATCCGCGGCCCGATCAGCGTGAACAGGGCGGGAATGATCACGGTGCGCACCACGAAGGTGTCCAGGAGGATGCCGAGGCCGACGATGATGCCGATCTGGGTGAGCACGATGAGAGGCAGCACGCCGAGCACGCAGAACACCGCCGCAAGCACGATGCCCGCGCTGGTGATGACCGCGCCCGTGGCCGAAACCGCGCGGACGATGCCCTGCTCGGGTGCCGTGCTCGGGTGTCTCCTCGCGGGCGCGGGTGACCAGGAAGATCGTGTAGTCGACGCCGAGCGCAACCAGGAACAGGAACGCGAACAACGGAGCGGTGTTGTCGAGCGCGGGAAAGCCGAAGACGTGCACGCTCGCCCAGCCGCCGAGCCCGAGCGCGGCGAGCGCGCTGAGCACCGTCACGGCGACAAGGATCAGCGGCGCCAGCGCCGACCGCAGCAGCACGTACAACACGATCAGCACCACGGCAAGGATGGCGGGGATGATGACGAGCCGGTCCCGTGCCGCTGCCGCGCTCGCGTCGCGGGCCTGGGCGTCCGATCCGCCGACCAACGCCCCTGGATCCGCGGCGTGGACCGAATCACGCAGAGCATCAATGGTTGTGAACGCATCGTCGGATGCGGGTTCGGCGCTCAGCACCACCGACCACTGGCTGAGGCCGCCGGGCGATGCGCCTGCCGGGTTCGCCGAAACCACCCCGGGGGTCGACGTGATCGCCTGTTCGACCTCGGCGGTCTTCGCAGTCGATGCGATGACGCGGGTGGGATCGGTCAGGCCGCTGGGGAAGTGGTCGGCGAGTGTGTCGTATCCGCTCACCGACTCCGCCTGCACACGGAACTGCTCGGTCTGCGAAAGGCCGACCGGCGTGGCGGCGAGGCCGAGGCACAGCAGCATCAGGCCCGTGATCGCCACCGCGGAGACGCGGGCGGGTCTGCGGGCCACGGCGTCGGCGACCCGGTGCCAAATACCGCTGTCGGTAAGGGCTTTCGCCCCGACCTTGGGGACGAACGGCCAGAACAGTCGCCTGCCGAACAGCGCGAGCAGTGGCGGCAGCACGAGCAGCACGAACACCGCGGCGACCACGAGTCCCGCCGCGGCCTGCACGCCGAGGCTGCGGGTGCTCGGCGACGAGGCGAGCACCAGTGTCAGCAGCGCGAGCACGACGGTGGCGTTGCTCGCAAGGATCGCGGGCCCGGCCTGGCGCACGGCCACCTTGAGCGCATCGCGATGGTTCTCGTTGCGGCCCAACTCCTCTCGGTACCGAGAGATCAACAGCAGGGCGTAGTTGGTGCCCGCCCCGAATACCAGCACGCTGGTGATGCCCGACGTCGATCCGTCAGGGGACAACCCGAAAAGCTGCGCGACCGCGGTTCCCGCGACTGCCGCGACGCGATCGGCGAACCCGATCACCGCGAGCGGGACCAGCCACAGCACCGGTGAGCGGTAGGTGACGATCAGCAGCAGCGCCACCACGAGTGCGGTCACCGCAAGCAGGGTGATGTTGGCCCCGGAGAACGAGTTCGCGATATCGGCGCCGAATGCGGGCCCGCCGGTGACCTCGACCTTCAGATCGTCGGGCAGTCCGTCGCTCGCCGAAGCGCGCAGATCCTTCACCGCGTCGTTGAGTGCGAACCCGGACAGTCCGGCATCCAACGGCACGGTGGCGACCGCCGCCTTGCCGTCGTCGGCGACCACGACGGGTTGTTGTTTGATCGCGCCGAGGTCGGCGGGGGTGAGCGGGGCACCGTCGGAACGGCTGAATACCAGGATTGCGGGGACCCGGTCTCCGCCGGGCAGCTGGGCCCGTACCTCGTTCGCCCGCGTCGACTCCGCGCTCGTCGGCACGGGGATCGGCGACTGCGAACTGGAGTCGTCGCTGCCGATCAGGCCCATGAGCGCACCGGAGACGATCAGCACTGCGAGTGCCAGCAGCCATGAGAAGCGCCCGGTCATGACTCCAATATTTCAGAAACTTAACTGTTAATCAAATGAACATTTGCGGCTATGCTTGCCGGGTGGCGAAGTCCGACCGTGTCGCGCTGGAGATGGAGATCGCCGCCGATGTGCGGGCGTTGACCGCCGAATCCGATCAGATCGGCAGGTACTTCGCGGGGCGCCACGACGTCACCGCCAATGACTTCCGTGCTCTGCTGCACGTCATGGTCGCCGAGACCGCCGGATCGCCGCTCACCGCGGGTGAGCTCAGGACCCGGATGGGGATGTCGGGTGCCGCCATCACCTACCTCGTCGAGCGGATGATCGCGTCGGGCCACTTTCTCCGCGAATCGGATCCAGCCGACCGCAGGAAGGTCATCCTGCGGGTCGCCGACGACGGACGGACCGTCGCGCGCAACTTCTTCACACCGCTGGCCGAACACAATCAGCGCGCGATGGCGGGGTTACCCGACCAGGACCTCGCCGCCGCGCACCGAACCTTCTCCGCGGTCATCGACGCGATGCGTGCCTTCCGGACTCAGCTCGACGAGTCGTGACCTCGTCGATGAGCGCCTTGCCGTCAAGGTCCGGTTGAGCGTCGCTTCCTCGAGATCCAGTCCGTGCAGCACCGACCTCAACACCTCGTCGTCGATGTGTCCGCTGTCGCGTTCGGCGATGAATGCTTCGCGTTCGGCGGCCAGCATCTCGAGCCGCAGCCGCCGGAACGCGGACGTCGGGCTCTCGCCGATCTCCTCCGCGTTGCGGCCGAGCCGCTCCCACGCCGAGTTGCGGCGCCGGGTGTTCCACGCGCGCAACACATCTGCCGCCCGCTCATGGACTTCCGCGGTCTTCGGATCGGCCAGCAGCTCGTCGAGCCGGTCGGACGCCGCGATCGCCGCCTTCTCCTGTGCGGCGGCCGCGGCGATCGCGTCGGTGCGGGCCTCGTCGCCCTGAACACCGAGGCGCCTGATGAGCAACGGCAGCGTCAGGCCGTGCAGCAGCAGCGTGCCGATCACCACGACGAAGGTGAGGAACACGATGTTGGGTCGGCCGGGGAACGGGTCGCCCGACAGCGTCGTCATCGGCACGGCGAATGCCGCGGCCAGCGAGACCACACCGCGCATGCCTGCCCATGCCACGACGAAAACCTGAGCGACGGTGGGTGCGGGCTCACGCTCCCTGATGCGTGACGACAGCATCCTCGGCAGGTAGGCGAACATGTACACCCACGCGATTCGCACGAAGATGACCGTCGCGAGCACGGCCGCCGAGGACGCCGCGATCACCGATGCGGAGATGCCTGCGAGCTCGCCGATCACCGTGGCAGCTGAAGGCCGATCATCAGGAACGCGAACGACTCCAGCAGCAGCTGAACGGCCTTCCACACCGCTTGGTCCTGCAGTCGGGTCTCGTAGCCGGCGTGCGGCGACAGCTGGCCGAGCATCAGCGCGGCGACCACAACGGCGAGCACCCCGGATCCGTGTACCTCCTCGGCGGTCAGATAGATGACGAACGGTGCGACGAGACCGAGCGCGCTTTCCACCAGCGGGTCCTTGAGCCGGTGCCGGATGAGCGCGATGACGGCGCCGAGGGCGATCCCGATCACGACGCCGCCACCCGCAGCCAGCGCGAACGTGCCAAGGCCCTTGCTCCAGGTCGCCGCGCTGCCGATCGCCGCGGCGAGCGCGACCTTGTAGGCGGTCAGCGCGGTCGCGTCGTTGAGCAGGCTTTCGCCGCCGAGCAGCGTCATGACCCGGCGCGGCAGGCCCAGCCGTCGCCCGACGGCCGTCGCCGACACCGCGTCGGGTGGGGCCACGATGGCGCCGAGGGTGAGCGCCGCCGCAACCGTCAGTTCCGGCACGGTCTTGAAGGCGACGAAGCCGACCGCGAACGTCGTCGCCAACGGCAGCCCCACCGCGAGTAGTCCGATGGGCCGGATGTTCCGTTTCAGGTTGACGTAGCTGCTTTCCAGCCCCGCAGACCACAACAGCGGTGGCAGCAGGACGTAGAGCACGAGCTCTGGATCGAGTTCGATGTCCTTGAAACCGGGGACCGCGCTCACGATCAAGCCGGCGACCACGAGGGCAAGGGGTGCGGACGCGTTGAAGCGACGCGCAAGTGCAGCCAGCAGAACCGACAGCACCAACACCGCAAGCAGGGAGCCTTGCACCTGTGAAACCTCCTTGGCCGAACCTCGAGCGCTCGCGTGCCTATCCTTGGACAGCATGCGCAAGAGATCTCGGCGGCGCGAATGGCGGCACCTCCCGCTTGCGGGAGAACGCGTCGGCCGCACCGAAGACCTGCCCGCATCTCTTGGCTGCAACCTCCGAGCCCGAGCCCGTTACTCCCGGCCAGTGCCAGGACTGCGCCGACCTCGGCGAGAACACGTGGGCGCATCTGCGGATGTGCCTGACGTGCGGTCATGTCGGCTGCTGCGACTCGAGTCCCCATCAGCACGCCAGCGAACACTTTCAGAAGACCGGCCACCCCGTCATGCGATCGGTGGAGCCGGGCGAGGACTGGCGATGGTGCTACATCGACGTCCGGGTCGGCTGAAGATCTGGCAGTCTGACGGGCGATGAGTGAAACCACCGAGTCCCCCGAACCCGAGGACGCGCCGGACGAAGAGCCGACCGACAGTGAGCCGATCGCGCAGCGCGACGAACCAAAAGCGGTGATGCTGCTCGGCTCCGGTGAGCTGAGCCGAGAGTTGACCCTGGCGTTTCAACGGTTGGGGCGCGAGGTGGTGGCCGTCGACCGGTACGCGAACGCGCCTGCACACGGCGTCGCCGACCGTGCGGCCGTGGTCAAGATGAACGACGCAGATGCGCTCACCGCGATCATCGACCGGGCCAACCCGCTCTATGTGGTGGCCGAGTCGGGTGTCATCGCGGTGGACGCACTGGTCGCGGCGGCCGAGCGTGGCCTCGAGGTGTTCCCGACCCCCCGCAGCGTGCGGATGACGCAGGACCGCGAGGGCATGCGCAGGCTGGCCGCCGACGAACTCGGCCTGCCGACCGCGCCGTTCTGGTTCGCCGGTTCGGTCGAAGAGCTGAGCGCGGTCGCCGAACACGCGGGCTTCCCGCTGGTGGTCAAGCCGATCGCGGGTGTGCAGGGCGGGGGCCAGTCGGTGCTGCTGCGCGTCGACGACGTCGAGGCGGCCTGGCACCGCGCCGTATCGGCGGGCCGGGTCCCGCACAACCGGGTGCTCGCCGAGACGGTCGTCGAGGTCGACTTCGAGATCACCCTGATCACGGTGCGGACGACCGGGCCGACAGGGCCCGCGCTGCACTTCTGCGAGCCGATCGGCCACCGCGCCGACGGTGACGTGTTGGAGGCATGGCAGCCGCAACAGTTGTCCGCGCCCGCACTCGACGCGGCGAAGTCGATCGCCGCGCGCATCGTCAACGCGCTCGGTGGCCGCGGCGTGTTCGGCGTCGAATTGCTGGTGCGAGGCGACGAGGTCTACTTCTCCGACGTCCGTATGCGGCCGCACGACAGCGGTCTGGTAACCCTTCGGTCGCAACGCCTTTCGGAATTCGAACTGCATGCGCGGGCGATCCTTGGGCTACACGTGGACACCATCATGATCTCTCCTGGCGCCGCAGAGGTGACGTATGCGGGGGCCGAGTCGGCACCCGTCGACATCGCGCCGGAGAACGTGAACGCGGTGCTCGGCGATGCACTGGCCGTTGCGGAAAGCGATGCCCGACTCTTCAATCGGCCCGACGAGACCGAACCCCGGCGTCGACTTGGCCTTGCGCTGGCCACCGCGCCGGACGTGACGACCGCCAGGGACAGGGTGCGCCGGGTGACCGGCGTGCTGCGCAAACTCTGGTAGCCGTGTCGCCCGACGATCAGGCCGACGAGTCGCCCGACCGGCCGACGATGGCCCCGTTCCTCGGGGCGCTGGCAATCATTGTGGTCGTCGTGATCGCAATCTGGTTGTTCAGCGTTTTCCAGGGCGACCGCACGCCGGAAGATCAGCGGATCGGCTTGGCCGCCGTCGGCCAGAACGATGCGCTGCAGCGGGACAACTTCGCCGACTTCGCCACCTACACGTGTGCGAATGAGCGCGGTAAAGAGGCTGATGTTCTTGCGCGTCAACGGGATTCGATGGCCAAACGGGGTGCGCGATTCGTCGACGACGTCACCGAGGTGAAGATCGACGGAGACCGTGCCACGGCGACGGTGACGTACCACTTCGACAAGGCGCCGGACGACAAAAAGCCTGTTCCGATGACGTTCGTTCGCGAGGACGGGGCGTGGAAGGTCTGTTCGACCGGTCCCAGTTAGGTATGGGACACTCGCGATCGTGAGCTACGCGGGAGACATCACGCCTGAAGAGGCCTGGAAGATTCTCAACGATGACCCCGAGGCCGTGCTCGTGGACTGCCGCACCGATGCCGAATGGCGGTTCGTCGGGGTGGCCGATTTGACGGGTCTCGGGCGCGAGGTCGTCTATGTCGAGTGGAACCGAACCGACGGCAGCCGCAATGAGGGCTTCGTCGACGACCTGGTCGCGTCGGGCGTCGAACCCGGCGACCGGCCGGTGGTGTTTCTGTGTCGCTCGGGCAACCGTTCCATCGGCGCCGCCAAGGCCGCGACGGAAGCGGGGATCGCGCCGTCCTACAACGTGTTGGACGGATTCGAAGGCGACCTCGACGACGACAAGCACCGAGGTCGCACCGGCTGGAAGGCCGTCGGCCTGCCCTGGAAGCAGTCATGAGTTCTCCCGACGACGAAGTGCCATCGGTACGCATCCCGACCCCACTGCCGGACGGCGTCAGCCAGGCGACCATCGGCGTGCGCGGCGGTCTGCTTCGGTCCGGCTTCGAAGAGACGTCCGAGGCGATCTTTCCGACGTCGGGCTATGTGTATGCGAGTGCCGCCGATGCGGAGAAGGCGTTCACCGGCGAGATCGACCGGTACGTCTACTCGCGGTACGGCAACCCGACGATCTCGATGTTCGAGGAGCGGCTGCGGCTGATCGAGGGCGCGCCAGCGGCTTTCGCGACAGCGACCGGCATGGCCGCGGTGTTCACCTCGCTCGGTGCGCTGCTGGCCGCGGGCGACCGGTTGGTCGCGGCACGCAGCCTGTTCGGCTCGTGCTTCGTGGTGTGCAACGAGATCCTGCCGCGGTGGGGCGTGGAGACGGTGTTCGTCGACGGCGAGGACCTGTCGCAGTGGGAAGAGGCGCTGTCGAAGCCCACCCAGGCGGTGTTCTTCGAGACGCCGTCCAACCCGATGCAGTCGCTGGTCGACATCGCGGCGGTGTCCGAGATGGCACACAGCGCGGGTGCAAAAGTGGTGCTGGACAACGTGTTCGCCACTCCGATCCTGCAGCAGGGCTTCCCGCTCGGCGTCGACGTCGTGGTGTATTCGGGCACCAAGCACATCGACGGACAGGGCCGGGTGCTCGGCGGAGCGATCCTCGGCGACAAGACCTACATCGACGAACCCGTGCAGAAGCTGATGCGGCACACCGGTCCCGCGCTCAGCCCGTTCAACGCGTGGGTGCTGTTGAAAGGCCTTGAGACGCTCGCTGTTCGGGTGCAGTACGGCAATGATTCAGCGATGCGCGTCGCGCAGTTCCTCGAGAGCCATCCCGCCGTGAGTTGGGTGCGCTACCCGTTCCTCGAGTCGCATCCGCAGTACGACCTGGCCAAGCGGCAGATGACCGGCGGCGGAACCGTCGTCACGTTCGAGCTCAAGGGCGGCACCAAGGAGCGCGCGTTCGAGGTGCTGGACAAGCTGAAGATCGTCGACATCTCGAACAACCTCGGCGACGCGAAATCCCTCATCACCCATCCCGCGACCACCACCCATCGAGCGATGGGTCCCGAGGGCCGCGCTGCGATCGGCCTCGGTGACGGGGTGGTGCGGATCTCGGTCGGGCTGGAAGGGACCGAGGATCTGATCAACGATCTTGGACCAGGCGCTCGGTTAGGTGGCGCGGACAGACGCGAAGAAGGCGCGCCGCAGCAAGCGGCGGGCCAAGCGGGACGTCAACTGGATCCCCGACACGGTGCTCGAAGGAATCGTCGAGGACGTCGAACTCGTCGAGGGCCTGGAGAGCTTCGACTCGCGAATCACCAAGCGTGGCTGGACTTTCGACGACGACCAGTCCGACGAGGAGTTCGTCATCTGGTTCTACCCGCCGTCAGGCGCCGAGGTCGGTGAAGGCCTCGAACCGGTGACGACGATCTGGATGCACGTGGCGGAGAACGCCGAGTTCGTCCACCTCATCCCTGTCGGGACGGCAACCGATGAGCCGATGACGCCCGACGAGTTCTTCGAGCGCATCGACGCGATCGAGGCCTATCGGTCTGGCGACTCGACCACGCCCTGAGCCGACTGGGCGCGCTGCTCGTAGCTCTGCCGCTTGTCGCGGTCGAAGGTCAGGAACACGCTGTCGAGGCCGAGGCGTTTGTTGAGCCAGCGGCGGCCGCGCGGACCGAGCATCTGTGCGGCCTGGGCGGTGAACCGCAGCGGAGTCGGCACGGAGACATGGGTTTTCGGCTTCTCGAGGGTTTTGATGACCGCGGCCGCGATGTCCTCGGGCTCGACGGGCTTGATGGTGCTGCCGGATGTGGTGCCGGCGATCAGCTCGGTGTTGGTGAACGGCGGCATGATGACCGACACGTCGACACCGTGCGGGGCGACCTCGTCGGCGAGCGCTGCCGAAAGGCCGACGACACCGAACTTGGCGCCGACGTAGACCACTTGGCCCGGCACCGGGATGAGGCCGGACAGCGAGGCGATGTTGATGATGTGGCCGCTGCGGCGGGCGATCATGTCTGGCAGCACCAACTGGCAGCCGGCGATGACGCCGTACAGGTTCACCTCGATGGACGACCGGATCGCCTGCTCGGACTGTTCGAGGAACGGGCCGATCGGCATCACGCCCGCGTTGTTGATCAGAACGTCGATGCGGCCGCCGCCGTCGGTGCGGGCCTTGTCGAGGAAGGTGGCGAACGACTCGCGGTCGGTGACGTCGAGTGGATAGCCCGACACCGGCCCGAGCTTGGTGAGGTCGGCGACGGCGGACTCCTGGAACGCCACGTCGCGGTCGCCGATGACCACCCGCGCACCGCGGGCCAACAGTGCCTTTGCGGTGGCGAACCCGATGCCGCGCGCGGCGCCGGTGATCGCGATGGTCTTACCCGTGATCTTGTCCATGCGACCAAACTTTACAGGTGTCAAGTTTTGGTTGGAAGGGGTGTGCCGAATACGATCCAACGGGTATCCCGTTGGACGTCGAGGGGTCGTCAAACCGGACGATCTAGGAGCCTCAAATGCACAAGCTCAAGAGAATCGTCGCCGGATCACTGCTGGTCGGAGTCCTCGGCGGAGGCGTATTGGCCGGAGCAGGAGTCGCTGGCGCCAAGCCGTGGGCACCATGGCCGCCGGTTCCAAATCCGCCGGGACCGGGAGTCCTTCCGCCGCCGGGACACCTGCAGCAACTTCCATGGGTGCCGCCACCTGGCCACTGGCCCGTGAATCCGGGTTGGGTCAATCAGTGGTGATCTAGACATCACAGAATCGCCGCCCCCGCCTTTGGGCGGGGCGGCCTTTCTTTGGGCAGTTATCCACAGTGGCGGGTTCATCCACAGGCGTGGGTTGACCTCGTGGTTTCGTGGCGTGTCCGGTCGGCCAATCGCGCATAGATTCGAATGCATGTTCGATGGTTTGTTGCCCGAGATCGCCGACCTGGCGTCGCTGACTGATGCGGCGTTGGTTGATGCCGCCGGTGGGTGGGCGCGCGCGGAGAACGCCGCGGGTGCGCGCAAGTTGGCGGTGATGGCCGAGATCTTCTCCCGCCGCACCGGCCTGGCCGGCAGGGAGCGCGAGCTGTGGTGGATCGACCCCGACGCCGCGGTGGCCGCCGAACTGGCTGCTGCGCTCAACGTCAGTACCGGGCATGGCGTTGCATCAGACCCACCGCGGGACCGCGCTGCGCGACCGGCTACCCAAGGTGGCGGCGCTGTTCGAGGCCGGGTTGGTGATCAGTGATCTGTTGGTGCGCACCATCGTGTCGCGCACCTACCTCGTCGATGACGCCGAGGCGATGGCCGCGGTGGACGCGGCGCTGGCCGAGCGTGTGGTGCGGTGGGGTGCGTTGTCGGTGAAGAAGACCGAGGAAGCCATCGACGCGCTGATCGACGAACACGACCCCGGCGCGCTGCGCCGCGCCACCGAATCGGCCGCCGAGCCCACGGTGCGGTTCGGATCGCCGCTCGATGTGGCGGGCACCACCACCATCTGGGCCCGGCTGAACTCCGCGGATGCGGCGTTGATCGAGCAGAGCGTCGAGGAGATGGCGCGCAGCGTCTGTGACGCCGACCCGCGCCCCATCGGTGAGCGGCTCACCGCAGCGTTGACCGCCGCGGCCACCCACACCGCGTTCGACTGCACGATGCGGACAGCCCGACTGCGGTGGCGGCACCGCCGGTGACGCACCCGCCAAGAACGCCATCGTCTACGTCGTGGCCGACGAGAAATCCGTCGACGCCGCGACCGACGCGCGACGCCGCCCGAGCCGCGCGCACAACAGCGAAGCCGGCCTATGTGTTCGGCGCCGGAATCATGCCCACCGCGCTGCTGGGCGGCATCCTGGAGCGGGCACGCATCCGCGAGGTCCGCCACCCCGGCGCGAACTCCGCACCGGAACCGCGCTACACACCGACCACGGTCGACGTGCGAGTTCGTGCGCTGCCGCGATCTGACGTGCCGCTTCCCCGGCTGCGACAAACCCGCCCAGGTCTGCGACCTCGACCACACCGTGGCCTACCCGGTCGGCCCGACACACCCGTCGAACCTGAAGTGCCTGTGCCGCTTTCACCACCTTCTGAAAACGTTCTGGAACGGTCTGGGCGGCTGGCTCGACCGACAACTACCCGACGGCACCATCATCTGGACCAGCCCGACCGGCCACACCTATGTCACCTACCCCGGCAGCCTGCACCTGTTCCCGAAGCTCTGTGCACCCACCGCCACCCTGTGGACCGGCGAACCACCCACCGCCCAACCCGCCGACGACCGCGGCGCCATGATGCCCAAACGCCGCCACACCCGCGCCCACAACACCGCCAAAGCCAAAGCCGCCGAACGCCGACTCAACGACGCGCATCGTCGCCGAACGAAACAAACCGCCACCGTTCTGAGCAGACCCGCTACGGCGATGCGACTGAGAACAGACTGCCATTCGCCGGGCACGCCCTTGAGCTCGTGTGCGCCGCCCTCGTCGAACTGCAGCCCCGACCCGATCACCAGGTCACGAAGTGTGCTGGACACCAGCACCTCGTTCGGCGCCGCTAAGGCACTCACCCGCGCCCCGATGTGCACGGCGATGCCGCCGATATCGTCGCCGCGAACCTCGCACTCACCGGTGTGCAACCCGGCCCGCACTTCGATACCAAGCGATTGCACGGCGTCACGAATCGCCATGGCGCAGCGGATCGCTCGCTGCGGGCCGTCGAACATCGCCAGGAAGCTGTCGCCCGACGTGTTCACCTCGCGGCCACGAAACCTAGCCAGCTGTGACCGGACGACAGCGTCGTGGGCGTCAAGCAACGACATGCCAGTCGCGGTCGCCCATCTCTGAGGCGTGGCGCGTCGAGTCGACGATGTCGGTGAAGAGGACGGTGGCGAGGACGCGGTCGTCGGCCACCTCTACCTGGTGGCCGGTGATGAACTCGGCGATCTCGTGGAACGAATCCCGCCACGGTTCCACGAAGTGGTACAAGTTGCGCCCAGGCAGCTCAACGTATTTCGCGCCAGGTACGTGATCAGCGACGTACTTGCCCCAGGCGGGCGGGATCATCAGGTCGTCGGCATGCTGGAGCACGAGAGTTGATACGCGGATGCTCGGGAGCACCGCCCGCACGTCTACCTCGGTCAAAAGGGGCAATAAGAGAGCGTAGGTTCGTGGGCTCGCGGCAAGCCGGTCATGTCGCCCAACCGCGGCGCTGATCTCCTCGTTCCACGGCATGTCGGGATTGATCGAAAGCCAGTATTCGCCCGTGCCCCACATGGCAGCCAGGGCGGCGATGATTTCGTCGGGATTGACGCCATCAGTGCGTTCAGCAATCGGATTGGCGTGGCCTTCCAGCACGACGAGCGCGGTGGTGCGAGCCGGATATGTAGCGGCGAATAGCGCACCCGGCGCTAACGCGCCGGGCGGGGTGAGGAGCACTGCTTCGCGGATTTCGAGATCGTCCAGCACCGCAGTGATGCTGTCGGCCCATTGCTCCAAGGTTGGCAGCGCGCCCGGCTCGACGGGATCGGACGCTCCACTGCCGGGCTGGTCGAAGAAGATCATTCGACCGAGCGACGTCATCGCCTCCACCCATCCCTGAAGAGGTGGTAGCTCCGGCAGATGTTCGCAGCATGTGAACCAATTTGGGACGAACACGATGTCGCGTTCACCCTTGGGCGACGCCCTATAGGCGACGCGCAAGTCCCCGTTCATCGCATAGCGCGTCTCCGAGAACATTGCGGAAGTCTAAGTCCCAGGGGAGCGCGGTCGGCGGACGTTTATGCAGCTAAGGGGCCCTTCCCTAGAACGTCTTAAGTAGTTCGGTACACCCTTTTAGCGATAATTTGGGATCGGTAGACCATCGGACACGCTTCACTTGCCGCATGAAACGTGTGTCGCGAATTGGATTGGCAGCAGCCGCTGCGCTGATGTCTGCCGGTCTGGGCTGTACCGGTTTGGGTTTGGGCGACGGTATCGCCAACGCCGACGACGGCGGTTGGGGGCCGCCACACCATTGGTGCCCAGGCGAGGAACCGGTGCCCGCAACCGGCAACCACGTCACCGATCCGCTGAATTGGGACTGGAACGTCTGCCACACCTACTACTTCCTTTGGCCGGGAATGGGCAACGTCTCCAACCTGATCTGGGATGGCGAGAATCCTCCGCCGAGGCCGGCACCGCCGATGGGTGTCTATTGCGACCCCGTCGGGTTCCTCCAGAACTGCCGCATCGACAATCACCCGTGACCGCCTCGCCCGTCTAGCGACCTGCGGGGATTTCCGATCACCCTGACCCGAACCGGGCTTAAGGAATGCGCTTTTGCGAAGTGCGTTAGACAGTTAAGTGATGTCCACGCACGCCGTTGATCAGCTCCGCTTCGAGGCGGTCGACCAGGGTGACCCCCTGGCCGAACCGCTGCTGGCCGAACTGGCGCTGGAGTACGCCAGCCGGTATCGCGCTCCGGTGGAAGCGGTCTCGAAATGGCTGCGCACCTATCCCGCCGAAGAATTCGCTCCGCCGAACGGCGCCCTTGTGATCGGCCTGCGCGACGACCAACCCGTCACCGGCGGCGCATTTCGGCGCTTCGACGACGAGACCGCCGAGCTGAAGCGCATCTGGACCGACAGCAGGTACCGCAGGCGGGGATACGCCAAGGCCCTGCTTGTCGAACTCGAATCCGAGATCGCCGCCCGCGGCTACCGACGCATCTACCTGACGACCGGCGACAAGCAACCCGAGGCCGAAGAGTTGTACCTGTCCACGGGATACCTGCGCCTCGACGAGCCGCTGCCCGCCGACGGCGACGAGAACTATCCCGTCGCGTTCCTGAAGGGGCTGGCGCCGGATGAGTGATCATCTGCATCTGGCGGTCGCACTCGACGGCTACGGCTGGCATCCCGAGGCGTGGCGGCAGTCGACCGACTCCGAGCCCGTCACCAGCGGCCGCTACTGGTCCGGCCTCGCCATCACCGCCGAACGTGGGCTGCTGGACTTCGCGACCTTCGACGACGCGCTCACCCCGCAGCGGCGCCGTCGCCAGGAGATCGACCCTCGGTGGCTCGCGGGCAGGCCCGATGCCGTGCTCGTCGCATCGCGGGTCGCGCCGGTCACCAAGCACATCGGGCTCATCCCGGTGGCCACCGTCACCCACACCGAGCCATTCCACGTCTCCAAAGCCATTGCCACGCTTGACTTCGTCTCCCATGGCAGGGCCGGCTGGCAGGTGAGGATCAGCAGTTCCGCGCACGAGGCCGCGTTGTTCGGCCGCCGGGACGTCGCAGGGGTCGATCTGTTCGACGAGGCCTCCGACGCCGTCGAGGTGGCCCGCCGGTTGTGGGACAGCTGGGAGGACGACGCGGAGATCCGCGACGTCTCGACCGGTCGATTCGTCGACCGGGACAAGCTGCACTACATCGACTTCGAGGGAAAGTACTTCTCCGTCAAGGGGCCGTCGATCACCCCGCGCCCACCCCAGGGCCAACCCGTCGTCACCGCGCTGGCGCATCAAGTGCCGGTCTACGAATTCGCCTCGCGCAGCGCCGATCTCGTCTTCATCACCCCGCACGACGACGAATCCGTCCGCACCGTCATCGGCCAGGTCAGGCAGGCGGGCGGCACCGACCTCAAGATCTACGCCGACGTCTACGTCACGTTCTCCGGAACAGCCGACGCGCGTTCCGACGCACTCGTCTTCGACGGCACCCCCGCGGAGCTGGTCGAACTCCTGCGCCGTTGGCAGCGCCTCGGCCTTGACGGCTTCCGGCTGCGGCCCGCGGTGAACGCCACCGACCTGCCGGTCATCGTCGACGAGGTGGTGCCGCTTCTGCAGGATGGCGACCTGTTCCGCACCGCCTACCGCGACGGCGAACAGCTGCGGGAACGGCTCGGTCTTCCCGTCGCCGACAACCGCTATGCCAGGGTGGAGCCGACATGACCGTGCCCCTGTCGATCCTCGACCTCTCGCCGATCAGCGAGGGCGACGACGCCGCGACCGCGCTGCACAACACCATCGACCTCGCGCAGCACGCCGAACAGTGGGGATTCAAGCGGTACTGGATCGCCGAGCACCACTTCGTCGCGGTTGCCAGCTCGTCGCCAGCGGTGTTGATCGGCCAGATCGCGGCGGCCACCGAAACCATCCACGTCGGCGCGGGCGCGGTGCAGTTGGGCCACACCACCGCACCGTCGGTCGTCGAGAGCTTCGCAATGCTCGATGCGTTCTACCCGGGCCGCATCGACCTCGGCGTGGGCCGGTCCGGCCAGCGACGCCGTGAGGCGGCCAAGAAGCCGGCCGACAACGCGCAGCCGAAGCCCAAGCGCGAACTGCCAACGCAGTGGCGTGACGTCGGCGGCGTCGTCGTGCCGCCGCCGTTCGACATCCGGACCATCATCACCGACCAGCTGCGCGCGCAGATGTCGGTTCTGCAGCAGCCCGAGGCGGTCTCGCCGGACTTCGCCGACCAGATCGACGACATCCTCGCCATGCTGCACGGCCGCTACCGGGTCAACGACTACGACCTGCACGCGGTGCCGGGGGAGCGAACCACCCTGACGCCCTGGGTATTCGGCAGCAGCAAGGGGCAGAGCGCACAGGTGGCAGGCGCCAACGGACTGCCGTTCGTGGCCAGCTACCACATCACGCCTGCCACCGCCCTCGACGCGGTCGACGCCTACCGGGCCGCGTTCACACCGTCGGCGGCGCTGTCCGGAGCCCTACGTCGTGGTCTCGGCCGACGTGGTGGTTGCCGACGACACCGAAACCGCCAAGCACCTCGCCTCCACCTACGGCCACTGGGTGTACTCGGTCCGCAAGGGCGGCGGCGCCGCTCCCTATCCCGACCCGGACACCAGCGAACCGCTCACCGAGGAGCAGCTCGCCGTGGTGAAGGACCGCACCGCAACGCAATTCGTCGGAGACGCCGACACCGTCGCAGAGAAGCTGGAAACGCTGCAGCGCGTGACGGACGCCGACGAACTCGTTGTCACGTCCGTCGCGCATCGGCACTCCGACCGGTTGCGCAGCCATGAGCTGATCGCCAAACGCTGGGGGATCGGATGACAGCGGTTCGAGAAGGCAAGCATCGCAAACCCATTCACCTTGCCGCGCACTTTCCCGGCGTCAACAACACCACGGTGTGGTCGGAACCGGAGTCGGGCAGCCAGATCGAGTTCGACTCGTTCGTGCACATGGCGCGCACCGCGGAGCGGGGCCTTTTCGACTTCTTCTTCCTCGCCGAGGGACTGCGACTGCGCGAGCACCGCGGCCGCATCCACGACCTCGACGTCGTCGGCAGGCCCGACACCTTCACGATCCTTGCGGCGCTTGCCGCGGTAACCGACTATCTCGGCCTGACGGGCACCATCAACACCACGTTCAACGAACCCTTCGAGGTGGCACGGCAATTCGCCACGCTCGACCACCTGTCCGACGGTCGCGCCGGGTGGAACATGGTCACCTCGTCGGACGCGTTCACCGGCGAGAACTTCCGCCGCGGCGGATTCCTGGCACACTCCGACCGCTACACGCGCGCCGAGGAGTTCGTCATCGTGGCCCGCGAGTTCTGGGACAGCTGGGCGCCCGACGCCGTGCTCGCCGATCGGGACAGCGGCGTCTACGTCGACCCCGCCCTCGTGCGTGAGGTCGAACATCGCGGACCGCAGTTCGACGTTCGAGGCGTGAGTACGCTTCCGCGTGCGCCGCAGGGACATCCCGTCCTGCTGCAGGCGGGGGACTCCGCCGACGGGCGGGCATTCCTGGCCCGCTACGCCGACGCGGCGTTCACCATGCACTCGACCCTGGAAGCCGGGCCAGGCCTACTACGCGGACGTCAAGGCGCAGGCAGCGTCGTACGGCCGAGATCCCAACCAGCTCAAGGTCTTTCCTGCGGCCACGTTCGTGCTTGGCGACACGCCCACCGAGGCGGCCGACAAGGCCCGCCATATCCGCCGTCAGCAGGTCGGCCCACAGACCGCGATCGCGATGCTCGAGCAGGTGTGGCAGCGCGACCTGTCGGGCTACGACCCCGACGGCCCACTGCCCGACGTCGACCCTGCCGACGACCCGACCATCACGCAGGGCCGGGTTCGACACGGCGACCCGAAGGCCGTCGCCGCGAGCTGGCGCGAGCGTGCCGAAGCCGACAAGCTCAGCATCCGCGAGCTGGTGATCGCGGTGACCAGTCGCCAACAGTTCGTCGGAACCCCCGCGCAGATCGCCGACGAGATCGACCTGCACATCCAGTCCGACGCGTGCGACGGTTTCATCCTCGTCCCGCATCTCACCCCGCACGGCCTCGACGACTTCGTCGACCGCGTCGTACCGCTGCTGCAGGAGCGCGGCGCGTTCCGCACCGAATACGCCGGGCACACACTGCGCGATCATCTTTGCCTATAGGCTGAGGCCGGGGCTGTCGCACGCAGCGCCGGGGGTGTGGTGGGGTGCAGATTTCGCAAACGACCGTAGGGTGGCTGCTCTTTGCCGCGGCCGGTGTGACGCTTGCAGCCGGACTCGGGCTGCGGACCTTTCTCGGCAGGCGCCGCGACACTTCGGACGACGCCGACCTCGACGACAAGATCCTGATGCCGACCTTCGTCGTGTGCTGCGGTCTGTGCCTGACCGGGATCTTCCTGCTGGGCTACGAAGCGCTCGCCTGAGCGGCGGCCTCTCGGATCGGGCCGCGCCACACCTGCCCGTGTCCCGGCACCAGCACATCGGTTTCCAGCATCGCCAACGCGGCCAGGCTGCGCACGCAGCCCTCCTGGTCGTGGTTGAACACCTTGTGCAGCAGCTGAGGGCCGGTGCGGGTCGCGGTGGGGTGGCCTGTCACCAGCGCGTCACCGCTGACCAGCACACCGTCGACGACGAACGAGCAGTGCCCGCCGGTGTGACCGGGGCTGGGGATGGCCATCGGCGCGCCGGGCAGGGTCGCGGCGACGTCCTCGGTCAAGGCCGCCGTCGTCGGGATGCCGTCGCGGGTGAACGCACCCTTGCGGCTGATCGCCACCGACCACTTCAGCCAGCGTGGCTGAAGGGCATGCGCGACGACATCCACCGGCGAGGCCTGCTCGAGGTACTCGCGCTTGGAATGGCCGACCTCGTCTGCATGGCAATACACCGGTGTGCCATGGGTTTTCGCGAACCAGATCGCCGAGCCGAAGTGGTCGATGTGGGCGTGGGTGAGCAGGATCGCGCGCAGGTCGTCGGCGCCGAAGCCCAGCTGCCCCAGCGATGCCAGCACATCGTCGCGGCTGCCGGGGAACCCCGCGTCGATCAGGATCACGCCGCTGTCGTCGGCGACCAGCGTCCAGTTGACCAGGTCGGTGTGCGCGAAATGGACGCTGTCGGTGATGGCCGTGAGAGCCGCTGGCATGTATCGAGTGTAGAAAAGACTCTGTGGCTGAATTGAAACTCGGATACAAGGCGTCGGCGGAGCAGTTCGCGCCGCGTGAGCTCGTCGAGCTGGCCGTCGAGGCCGAAGCGCACGGGATGGACAGCGCGACGGTCAGCGACCATTTCCAGCCGTGGCGCCACGAGGGCGGCCACGCACCGTTCTCCCTGGCGTGGATGACCGCGGTCGGCGAACGCACCAAGCGCCTGGTCCTCGGGACCTCGGTGCTGACGCCGACGTTCCGCTACAACCCCGCCGTCATCGCGCAGGCCTTCGCCACGATGGGCTGCCTGTACCCGGACCGGATCTTCCTCGGCGTCGGGACCGGCGAGGCGCTCAACGAGATCGCCACCGGATACGAGGGCGAGTGGCCGGAGTTCAAGGAGCGCTACGCGCGGCTTCGCGAGTCGGTGCGGTTGATGCGCGAGCTGTGGCTCGGCGACCGGGTCGACTTCGAGGGCGAGTACTACAAGACCAAGGGCGCCTCGATCTACGACGTACCCGATGGCGGTATCCCGATCTACATCGCGGCGGGCGGGCCGCAGGTCGCCAAGTACGCGGGCCGCGCAGGCGACGGCTTCATCTGCACCTCGGGCAAGGGTGAGGAGCTGTACAAGGACAAGCTCATCCCTGCGGTCACGGAAGGCGCAGAGGCCGCGGACAAGAACCCGGACGACATCGACAAGATGATCGAGATCAAGATCTCCTACGACCCTGACCCCAAGCAGGCGCTCGAGAACACCCGGTTCTGGGCGCCGCTGTCGCTGACCGCCGAGCAGAAGCACAGCATCAACGACCCGATGGAGATGGAGAAGGCCGCCGACGAGCTGCCCATCGAGCAGGTCGCCAAGCGGTGGATCGTGGCGTCGGATCCCGACGAGGCCGTCGAGAAGGTCGGGCCAGTACGTCAAGTGGGGCCTCAACCATCTGGTCTTCCACGATCCCCGGCACGACCAGCGCCGGTTCCTCGAGCTTTTCAAGACGGATCTGGAGCCCCGGCTGCGCCGCCTCGGCTGATACGTTGGCGGCGTGCCAAGCGCGATCTACATAGCTTCGCCGGAGGGTGATACCGGTAAATCGACGATCGCGCTAGGCATCATGCACCGGCTTGCGGCCACCGTCGCCAAGGTCGGAGTGTTCCGCCCGATCACCCGGCTGGGCGAGGACCGCGATTACATCCTCGATCTGCTGCTGCCGCACACCACCGCGGGCCTGCCCTACGAGCAGTGCATCGGCGTGAGTTATCAGCAGCTGCACGACGATCCGGACGCGGCCATCGCCGACATCGTCGACCGCTACCACGAGGTGGCCGACCGTTGTGACGCCGTGGTGATCGTCGGCAGCGACTACACCGATGTGACGACGCCGAGCGAGCTCGACACCAACGCCCGCATCGCGGCCAACCTCGGCGCGCCGGTGGTGCTCGCGGTCAAGGCCAAGGACCGCACGCCGACCGAGGTGGCCCAGGTCGTCGAGCTGTGCCTGATCGAGATCTCCGGCCAGCACGCCCACACCGCGGCCGTGGTGGCCAACCGGTGCGACCCGGCGCAGATGGCCGCTGTCGCCGAGGCGCTGCGGGGCTTCGAGCCGAAGTCGTATGTCGATACCCGAAGAGCCGCTTCTGGTCGCGCCCGCCGTCGGCGATCTTCAGCGCGCCGTCGACGGCGCGCTCGTCAGCGGCGATCAGGAGCTGCTCAAGCGCGAAGTGATGGATGTGCTCGTCGCGGGCATGACCGCCGAGCACGTGCTCGAGCGGCTCACCGAAGGGGTCGCGGTCATCACCCCCGGCGACCGCTCAGACGTCGTGCTCGCGGTCGTCAGTGCCCATGCCGCAGAAGGCTTTCCGTCGCTGTCGTGCATCATCCTCAACGGCGGCCTCGAACTGCATCCGTCGATCGCCAAGCTGGTGGCCGGGTCTGAACCAGCGCCTTCCGATCATCGCGACCCCGTTCGGCACGTTCGAGACGGCGAGCAAGGTCGCCGCGACCCGCGGCCGCGTTACGGCGTCCTCGCAGCGCAAGATCGACACCGCGATCGAACTGATGGACACCCACGTCGACACCGCGGATCTGCTTGCGCAGCTGGCGATCCCGATCCCGACGGTCGTCACGCCGCAGATGTTCACCTACCAGCTGCTCGACCGTGCGCGGGCCGATCGGCAAGCGCATCGTCCTCCCCGAGGGCGAGGACGACCGCATCCTGCGGGCGGCGGGCCGGTTGATCCAGCGCAACGTCGCCGAGCTGACGATCCTCGGCGACGAGCCGCAGATCCGGGCGCGCTCGGCCGAACTCGGCGTCGACCTTTCGGAAGCCAAGGTGCTCAACCCGCGCACCAGTGAGCTGTGTGACCAGTTCGCCGAGCAGTACGCCGAGCTGCGCAAGCACAAGGGCGTCACCATCGAGCAGGCCCGCGAAACCATCCATGACGTCTCGTATTTCGGCACGATGCTTGTGCACAACGACATGGTCGACGGCATGGTCTCCGGCGCGATGCACACCACAGCGCACACCGTCCGGCCCGCGTTCGAGATCATCAAGACGCTGCCGGGCATCACCACGGTGTCGAGCATCTTCCTGATGTGTCTTTCCGACCGGGTGCTCGCCTACGGCGACTGCGCGATCGTGCCGGACCCGACGTCGGAGCAGCTCGCCGACATCGCGATCTCGTCGGCCCGCACCGCAGCGCAGTTCAGCATCGAGCCGCGGGTGGCGATGCTGTCCTACTCGACGGGAACATCGGGTACCGGTGCCGACGTCGACAAGGTCAGGGCCGCAACCGAATTGGTCCGCGAGCGAGAACCCGACCTGCTTGTCGACGGCCCCATCCAATACGACGCGGCCGTCGACCCGACCACCGCGGCCTCCAAGATGCCCGATTCGAAGGTGGCGGGCAGGGCGACCGTGTTGATCTTCCCCGACCTCAACACCGGCAACAACACCTACAAGGCCGTACAGCGAAGCGCGGGTGCCATCGCGATCGGCCCCGTGCTGCAGGGACTCAAGAAACCGGTGAACGACCTTTCCCGCGGCGCGCTGATCGAGGACATCGTCAATACCGTGGCGATCACCGCGATCCAGGCGCAGGTTCGTGTGACCGTCAACGCTTGCCGCTCGACAGCACCTCGGCGCAGGACTGCCCCAGCAGCGCGATACCGGGCTCGATAGCACGCAGATTGATCGCGCCGTAACCGATGCGGATGGTGTTCCGCGGCGGGTCGTCCTGCATGTAGAAGATGTCACCCCTCTCGATGAGCACCCCCCGGCTGTGCGCGGCGCGGATCAAATCTCGACAGTCGAGTTCCTCGGGTCCCGTCACCCACAAGCTGACGCCGCCCGGTGGGAAGGGCCCGGTGGGAAACGGCAGGTACTTGCGAGTCGCCGCGACGAGCCGCTCCCATTTGTGCTTCATCTGGGTCCGCTGGTGACGTAGCGCGCGGTGGTAGTTGCCGCTGTCGATGAGCAGGGCAAGTGCCCGCTGCGAGTGCCCTGGCGGATGACGCAAAACGTATCGCCGCACGTCGCGCAGCTCGCGCACCAGATCGGCCGGCCCGACCAGGTAACCGAGCCGGAGTCCTGGCGCGAGGAACTTCGAGAAGGTGCCGAGGTAGATGGCGTCGCCGCTGGTGTCGAAGGACTTGAGCGCGGGGCTCGGGCTGCCGTGGTAACGGAACTCGCTGTCGTAGTCGTCCTCGACGACGACCGTCCCGGACTCGGCAGCGAGAGCCAACAGCCTGCGCCGCCGATCGATGCCGAGCGTCACGTTGGTCGGATGATGGTGGCTCGGCGTGAGATAGATCAGCTGGGTGCCTGCAAGGGTGTCCGGCGGGCGCATTCCGTCCTCGTCGACGTCGATTCCGAACACCGTTGCGCCCGCGCGGACGAAGATGTGCCGGGCATCGAGGTAGCCCGGGTTCTCCACGGCGACCCGGTGGCCTGGCCCGAGCAGCAGTCGGGAAACCAGATCGAGGCCCTGCTGCGAGCCGACGGTGATGAGGACCTCGTCGGGTTCCGCCTCGATCCCGCGCGGCGGCAGCAGCTGCTGTCGGATCATGTCGATCAGCATCGGGTCGTCGGCGGCCACACTGTCCTGAAGGCTCGCGTTGGCGTGCGGCTGATAGAGCGCGTCCCGCAGGCAACGGACCCATGCGCGCGCAGGGAAGCTGCGGCTGTCGACCTGGCCTGCCAGGAACGGATAGGGGTACCGGGACCAGTCGCTGGTCTTCTCGATCTCCGGTATGTCTGCGTCGGGCTGTCGCCGGATCCGGGCTCGTCCAGTCGATGCGCGGAACAGTCGCGCGTGTTTCCGATGCCGCGGCATCGAGCATCTCGGGATTGACGAACATGCCGGAGCGTTCGTGGCTTCGCACGTAGCCTTCGGCGACCAGCTCCTGATAGGCGAGGTTGATCGTGTTTCGGGACACCGCGAGATCGATCGCCAACTCGCGCGAGCTCGGCAACCGGTGGTGGATGTCGAAGACGCCGCTGGCGATGCCATGCTCGATGGCCCGTCGAACCTGCCGGTACAGCGGCTCGGCGGAGCTCCTGATCGATCTCGATGAGAGTTCTAGGCAACCTACCCCTTCTGATCTGCACGGCTCGCAGCCGTAATCAGTATGCGCCGAAGGGAATTCTCTCAAACCGCGACTGGACCCATCGATTGCTCCATTTCTGGCTCTGATCAGCAGGTCGTTGAGCCGATATGTTCGAGCCATCCGGTGAGAAAAGCGAAGGAGAAAGCCGTGAACGGAAACGAGCTACGGGCGCGTGCTCGTCGGCACCTCGGGTCCTCATTTCACCCGTAAACCTGCCTGGGACAGCGATTTTCCCATTTTCGTGCGCGGTGACGGAAGCTATCTGATCGACACGGAGGGCGAACGCTATCTCGACGGCCTCGCCGGTCTCTTCTGCGTCAACATGGGACACGGTCGAAGCGACATCGCGAAGGCGGCCGCCGACCAGGTCGGCACGCTGGCCTACGCGTCCAACTGGGGCATGGCCCACCCGCCCGCTATCGAGGCGGCCACCCTGATCGCGGAACTGGCGCCAGGCGACCTCGGCACCACGTTCTTCGTCAATTCGGGTTCCGAGGCGGTCGAGACCGCGGTGAAGTTCGCCCGCCAGTATCACCGCAGCCAGGGTCAGCCCGAGCGCACGAAGATCATCAGCCGGGAAATGGCCTACCACGGAACGACTTTGGGCGCGCTGTCGGTCACTCAGCTGCCGAAGCTCAAGGAGCCGTTCGGCCCCCTGCTTCCCGGCGTGCGCAGCGTGCCGAACACGCTCGGCTATCTCGGCGACTGCGGGCCCGGCACGCGAACTGCCGTGTGTGCAGGCGATCGAAGCACGTCATCGCCGAGGAAGGCCCAGAAACGATCGCGGCGTTGTTCGCGGAGCCCGTGCAGAACGGCCGAGGTGCCCTGGTGCCCCCGGAAGGCTACTGGCATGAGCTGCGCGGCATCTGCGACAAGTACGGCATCCTGCTCGTCTCCGACGAGGTCATCTGCTCGTTCGGCCGGCTCGGCCACTGGTTCGGCCACGGGCTGACGGGCGTCGTGCCTGACATGATCACGTTCGCCAAGGGATCCACATCCGGCTACGCGCCGCTCGGCGGCATGATCGCGCGCGAGCAACTCGTGCAGGATCTGTTCGGATCGTCGAAGGGCGGCGTCTTCACCCACGGCGCGACGTGGGGCGGACATCCCGTTTCGACCGCCGTCGCGACCGCCAACATAACCGCGATGCGCGACGAGAACGTGCTTGGCAACGTGGCGGACCGTGCGCCAAAGGTTGCAGCGGCGCTCGACTCGCTGCAGAAATCGCACCGTTGCGTGAAAGACGTTCGGGGAGCGGGTTCTTCTACGCCATCGAGTTGATGGCCGACCACAACAGCGGCCGCGAGCTCACCGAGCAGGAATCGCTGACCGTGCTGCGCGAGGTGCTCCCCGAGTCGTTCAAGCGCACCAAGGTCATCCTGCGCGGGGACGACCGCGGGGCCACCATGATCATGGTGTCGCCACCGCTGGTGGCCGACGACGACGTGCTCGACGAGCTCCTGCACGGTATCGACGGCATGCTGACCGACGTCGAGAAGGCCGTGCAGCCCTAGCGTTTCATCGCAGGGCTTGTACGGCGCTCAGCAGAGACATCACCTCGATGTCTCTGCTGCTGCATCCGCGGGACAGGTCGTTCAGCGGAGCCGAAAGTCCCTGCAGGATGGGACCGAGCGCCATGGCGTCGCCGAGGCGCTCGGCAAGCTTGTAGCCGATGTTGCCCGCGCCCAGGTTCGGGAAGACAAGGACGTTGGCCTCGCCCGCCGCATCGGAACGGGGTGCCTTGGCGGCGGCGACCGAGGCGACGAGCGCCGCGTCGAGCTGAAGCTCACCGTCGATGCGCAATTTCGGTGCGCGTTCGCGCACCAACTCCGTTGCCTCGTTGACCGTTTCGACGTCGGGATGCTCGGCGCTGCCCTTGGTGCTGAACGACAGCATCGCGATGACCGGCTCGCGTCCGGTGAGGCTGAGGTGGGTGGCCGCCGCGGCGATGGCGATGTCGGCCAACTCCTCGGCGGACGGGGAGGGAACGACGGCGCAGTCGGAAAACGTCAGCTGCCGGCCGTCGGGAAGCACCATGAGGAAGGCGCTGCTCAGCGTCTTGATGCCGGGGGCGAGCCCGACGACGCGCAGTCCCGCCCGCAGTACGTCCGGCGTCGGACGAGTCGCGCCAGCCACGCAGGCGTTGACGCGCCCCGCGCACATCGCGGCAGCGGCGACGAAAACCGGGTCAGCGGCGGCCTCGGGAATCCGCTCGGGATGTCGGGCGAAACCGGCTTCGAGCGCGGCCCGAACGGTGTCGTCGGACATCGCGTCGGAGACGTCGACGACGATCTCGTCGGGCAGGGTGACCCCGTGCTTCTTCGCCGCCGCCGCGATGTCAGACGCGGTCCCGAAAAGCCGTGGGGCGACAAGGCCTTCGCCCGCGAGCTGGGCTGCCGCGTGCAGTACACGCGGATCCTCCGCATCGGGCAGGGCAACGATCATGCCCGCGCCTGCTACGGCGGACCGCCACCGGTCGATGATCTCGCTCTGACCGACCGGCTGAGCGCCAACGGTGAGAGCCATCAGGAATTACCTCCGTAAACGCTAGTGACTGTCGGCCGACTCGTAGATCTTGCGGCTGACTTTGTCTCGGAGAGCGATGAACTCGGGCAGAGTGCGGAGTTCGGCGCCCAACCGCTTGCCGACCTCGCGGGAGAAGTCGACCTCTTCGTCGAAGACGATGCGCCCAGGGCGGGCGCTCATCACGATCACCCGGCTACCGAGGAAGATGGCCTCCTCCACGCTGTGGGTGATGAAGAAGATGGTCTTGTTGGTCTCCCGCCAGATGTTGAGCAACTCGAGTTGCAGGCGCTCGCGGGTGAGGGCATCGAGCGCACCGAACGGCTCGTCCATCAGCACGATCTGCGGGTCGTTGGCGAGCACCCGCGCGATCTGGCAGCGCTGCTGCATACCGCCGGACAGTTCGTACGGACGGCGCTGCACGAAGTCGTGCAGCCCCACCATGTCCAGGTAACGGTTCGCATCGGCCCGGCGGGTGGCCTTGTCCACGCCACGCAGCCGCGGGCCCAGCTCGACGTTGCCGAGCACCGAAAGCCACGGGTAGAGGTTGGACTGCTGGAACACCACACCGCGCTCGGAGCCCGGGCGCGGTGATCTTCTTACCGTCGATGGTGATCGAACCCTCGGTGGGGGGATGAAGCCCGCAAGCAGTTGCAGCAAGGTCGTCTTGCCGCAGCCAGAAGGCCCTGCGACGCAGACGAATTCGCCGGGCTCGATGACAAGGTCGATATCGGACAGCGCATGCACCTGGGCGCCCTTGCTCAGGTAGCGCTGCGTGACGTTATCGATCACGAGCCGCTGCGTTGCGGTGTCGGTCGCAGGCGTCGCCGACTTGGTCATTGCGCTGCCGCCTCCGCGGGCTTGGCGTCGACTCCGCCCGCATAGACCGCAGGCGGGCTGACGGCGGTGATCCCGCCCTGCTTGAGGAGGAATCCCGCGGTGTCCTGCAGATCGGTGGCCATCTTGCCGCCGAGATAGTCGGCGCTGGCCTGGTCCTTCGCCGGAAGGTATTCGTAGCCGGCGAACTGCTTCTTGACGTCGTCGGGGCTGATTCCCATCACCGCACCGATATTCACCGACGCATCGTCCGGCTTGTCCATTGATCTCTTGCACCGCCGCGTTCTGCGCCTTGGCCCACGCCGTCATGAACGCCTGGTTGGCGTCGATGAAGCTGGTCGTCGCGGCGCCGAGGTCGTAGGTGGGCTTACCGGCCTTCGCGGTGTCCTCGCTGGAAACCAGGATGTGGCCGTCACTGCCGAGCAGCTCCGAGAGCGTCGGATCCCACACCCATGCGGCGTCGATCTGACCGCCCTCCCAGGCCGACGGCATCTTGTCCGGCGACAGATTGACGATCTTGACGTCCTTGGCCGGATCCATCCCCGCGTCCTGCAGCGCCTGCAGCAGGCTGTAGTGCGCGGTGGAGCTGAACGCCACGGCGATGGTCTTGCCCTGCAGCCCGTTGATGTCGGTGATCGCCTTGTCCTTCACCACAAGGGATTCGGCCTTGCCGATGACGTCGTGCACCCAGATCACCTTCATCGGGATGTTCAGCGGCGCAGACAGCGCCTTGGTCGCCGGGCTGGAACCGATCAAGCCGATGTCGGCGCTGTTGGAACCGAACGCCTGGATGACGTCGCCGCCGGAGTCGAACTTGTTCCAGGTGATCTTGGCGTTCGGCATGCAGGTCTCCAACATCTTCTGGTCTTTCACGACCAGGTCGCCGTTGGGGATGTTCTGGTACGCGATGCGCACGGCTGACGTCACCGAGGGGTCGGCCTCGAATGGGCACTCGCTGCCACCCGCCGCGTCCTCGGCGGGCCTGTTGGATTCGACGCAGCCACTCAGGGCCGTGGCCCCGACAACGGCGACCGCTGCCGCGAGGACACGAACAAAGGGGCGGTGGGCATTGGTCATGAAAACTCCCTAGGTTTGTCGGACAGGTTGGCGCTCATGCTTTTCCGCGCCAGGGAACAAGTACCTTCTCGACGCCCTTGATGGCCAGGTCGAGCAGAATCGCAGCGATCCCGATCACGATGATGCAGGCGATGGTGAGCGGTGTCTTGAGTTCGGTACCGGAAAGGTAGGCAAGTCCGCCAATCCCAGGAATACCGTTGTTGAGCTCCGCCGCGACCACGGTGGTCCAGGCGAACCCGACGGCGATGCGGATACCGCTGATCACTTCGGGCAGCGTGGAGGGCAGTATCACGTGGGTGATGGTCTGAAACCTGCTTGCCCCGAGCGAGAGCGCCCCGTTGATGCGTTCCTCTCTGACCCCGCGGACGCCGTTGATGGTGGCGATGGTGATCGGTGGGAATGCGGCGAGGAACAGCAGCCACATCTTCGAGGTGTCGCCGATCCCGAACCAGACGATCAAGATGCCGATGTAGCCCAGCGGCGGCAGAGCCCGGAGGAAGTTGAGGTACGGCTCGATGATCGTCGCGATCGGCTTGAAGCTCGCCATGGCGAAACCGAGAATCGGGCCGAAGATGACCGCCCAGCCGACGCCGACGCCGATTCGCTGCAGGCTGGCGATGAGGTGTTCCCACAGGTAGTAGTTCTGCTCACCCTTCACCATCCTGTCCACGCCAGGGGCGATCGGATGGTCGGTGTTGCTGAGCACGAACGCGTGCCAGACGGACGCGGGCGATGGCAGGTAAAGGGGCTTGATCAGCTGCAACGACGTGATCAGCCACCACACCCCCAGGAAGACCACCAGCGCGATGATCCGGACCAGCATCCGTCGCAGCAGCTGGCGCCGACGCTCCTGTGTGTCGCGACGCTGTGCCTCACGTGCGCCGAGCTCCTGGTCGGCAGCGGCGCCGGCCGGGGGAGAAGTGGTGGTGCTGCCAGTCATTGAGAACCCTTCGTAGGGGCCACGCGGGCGCCCTCATGACGAGGGGCCAGTCCAATAGTGGCGGACGTCACAGGACCAGAGAAGGTCCACATCTGTACCTTTTGGTGGTACCAGAAGCGCGATATCACGACGACACCGGCTCTCGCAGCCCGAGTACCTCGGGAATCGTCGCCGCACTGGTCAGGATGTGGGTGTGCGGTTCGGGCCGCAGCGTGGCGGCATCGTGGGCGCCGGTCAGCACTCCTGCGACGTACCTCGCGCCTGCGTTCGTCCCCGCCCGCAGGTCGTTTGGCGTGTCGCCGGCGACGAGCACCTCCGAAACGCTCTGCACTCCAACGGTTTCCATCGCATGGAAGATCAGGTATGGCGCGGGCCGGCTCTCTCGCACCTGGTCGCTGGTGATCACCGCGTCGATATCGCGCCCGACCCGCCAGCCGACCTGCTCGAGGAGCGGACCCGCGATCGCGCGGGAATAGCCCGTCTGCAGGGCGATCTTGACGTCGTGATCGCGCAGCACGGCGAATGCGTCCGCGATGCCAGGCAACGGGACGGGCGGCGTCGAGGAGTACGCATCGAGCAGTTGTCGGGTGAACTCGGATTCGACGGCGTCGATCTCGTCGACGGTCACGTCGCCGAGCAGGCCCGCGATCGCCTGCCGCTTGCCGGTGCCCTTCCACCGGTCGAACTGATCGGCGGGAATCGGCTTGCCGGTGTGCGACTCGACCGCGTTGCGCAGCGCCGAGTACACGGCGCCGCCCTCGTCGATGCTCGTGCCCGCGATGTCCAACGCGACCATGGCGATCCGCTCCCGCGTCACCGGTATCGCCCTCCTCTGGTCAGCGATGCGATCGCCTCGAGGACGTCAGCCAGTACTCGGTGCGTCGTCCCTTCGGTGAGGTCGAGGGTCGTGCAGCGGTCGTAGTAGACGCTGAGGTCCAGTCCCACACCGACCGCGCAGACGTCGACATCCGATGTGGCAGCGAGGACGTCGCGCAGATGGTGGTCGAGGTAGTCGCGGTCGTTGGCGAGGCTCGTCGCGCTGTCCATCGGGCTGCCGTCGGAGATCACCACGAGAATCCGCCTCTGTTCGTCACGCGTTTCAAGGCGGTTGCGGGCCCACTCGACGGCTTCACCGTCGATTCCCTCCCGGTAGAGGTCCAGCTTCAGGAGGCCGGCGATCGCGGTGCGGGCAGTCCGGTACGGGGTATCGGCATCCTTGATCACCAGGTGGCGAACGTCGTTGAGGCGGCCGGGGTTGGCGGGTCGCCCCGCGCGGACCCAGTCGCGACGGGCGCGCCCGCCGTTCCATGAGGCTGTCGTGAACCCGAGCACCTCGCACCCGACGCCTGCGAGTTCCAGCGCACGCGCGAACACGTCGACGAGCACGGCAACGGGTTCGCTGAACGCCTTCATCGAACCAGAGCAGTCGATGAGGAACGACACCATGGCGTCGGTGCGGGGTGCGAGCGCCCTGGCCCGAAAGATGTTGCGCTCGTTCGGGGTGGCGACGAGCTGTGCCAGCCTGCGGCCGTCGACGTAGCCCGAGTCGTGGCCGCTCTCCCATCCGTCGTCGTGTGGTTCGGCGAACATCTGCGCGAGCCGAAGGCCGAGCGTTCGCGCGCTCACGGCGCTCGCCTCGATCGCCCGGTCGACGCGCTCACGGTATTCGCGCAGTTGAACCGGTCGCACCAGCGACGCCAGGCTCCGTGTCTCGTCGTAGTCCGTGCTGAACACCCGGTAGCCGGCGGTCTCGTCGCCCAGCGTCCGGCGTCCACCGGCAGGGACGACGGCGGCCGCGTCGTCGTCGGATTCGGAGTCGAGGAGCCATTCGAAGGCGTCCCAGCCGGCATCGTGTTCACCCGGCTCGGTCTGCAGGTGCGGCAGGTCTGCTACGCGCTGCGCGATGGCGCGGGCGAGCATTCCGAATTCTCTCTGGGAGTTTCGGTTTCGGCGCAGGAGCGGGAGTTCGCGGCCGATGGCCGATGACAGTTCGAACCGAGCCCCTTCGATCAGGTCCTGTGTCCAGTCGGCGATCGGTTCGGCGGTGATCCAGGAGCGGCAGACCTGCGCGACGGTGTACAGCAGTAGCCCGGAGTCGGTCTCGACCGAGTTCGATGCCTCGAACTCGGTCGACCATTCGCGGAATCGCTCGGCGAGGTTGCGACGAACACCGGGCCAGGCGGCCGGGACAAGGGACTCCACCCGGAACTGTTCGAGCATCTCGAAGACAAGGCGGCTCGCGTCGCCGTCGGGCCGCAGCTCGGCATGCACGCCGGGGTCGGTGTGCCGCAACCGAAGTGCCATCCCGTCGGCGGCACCGCGACCGGTCGGCGGATGCAGGTGCGGCACCGGCATCCGGACCGATCGCCCGCCCCGGTAGAGGGTTGTGCCGCGGAAGTGCAGGTCGTGCTGGCGGCTCAAGGCACGGATCGAAGCGGCGCGCAGCTCACGAAGGCGCTGCTCGCGTCGGATCACGGCCTGTTCGTTCATCCGACGCTGACCGGGGTCTCATCGAGTTCGCGATCGAAACAGCGCTGGAAGTATTCGGCGACGATCGGCCGTTCCGCGTCGTCGCACTTGTTGACGAACGACAACCGGAAGGCCACCCCGACGTCGCCGAAGATCGTGAGGTTCTCCGCCCAGGTGATCACCGTGCGCGGGGACATCAGGGTCGAGAGGTCGCCGACGCGAAAGCCGGTGCGGGTGAGGTTCGCAACGGCGACCATCGAGGCGATGACGTCGCGATCGACCTCGGGCACCTTCGACCCGACGATGTCCGCCTCCACGGTGGGCGGAAGGTGATCGAGCGATGCGACGATGTTCCACCGGTCGATCTGCGCGTGGTTGAGTCGTTGCACGCCGTGGTAGAGCCCGTTGAGGTTGCCGAGCCCGACGGTGTTCGCGGTGGCGAAGAGCCGGAACAGCGGGTGCGGTGAGATCACCCGGTTCTGGTCGAGCAGTGTCAACTTCCCGTCCTGCTCGAGGATGCGCTGGATGACGAACATGACGTCGGGCCTGCCTGCGTCGTATTCGTCGAGGACCAAGGCGACCGGTCGCTGAATCGCCCACGGAAGGATGCCTTCGGCGAACTCGGTGACCTGCTGACCATCCCGCAGCGTCACGGAGTCGCGGCCGATCAGGTCCATCCGGCTGAGCTGCCCGTCGAGGTTCACTCGCACACACGGCCAGTTGAGTCGCGCGGCGACCTGTTCGATGTGGGTGGACTTTCCTGTGCCGTGCAGCCCTTGGATCAGGACGCGACGGTTGCGCGCGAAGCCGGCGAGCAACGCCAGCGTGACCGACTTCTCGAAGCGGTAGGCGGGATCGATGTCGGGGACGTGCTCGTCTCGCTCGGTGAGGGCGGGCACCTGCAGGTCCGAGTCGATACCGAACAGGTCGCGCGCGGATACGAGGTGGGTCATGAACTCTCCTGCGACGACTCACTGGCGGCGACCTCGGCCTCGATCTCGCCGATCGCGTCGGCGGCCCTGCGCAACGCGGGCAGCAGCCTCAACGCCCGATCAGGCGTCAACCGCATGACCGGCGCCTGAACGGCGATGCCAAGGTTGGACATTCCCGTCGGCGACGGGACGAGGACCGCGGCGCAGACGAGGCCGGGCAGGAACTCCTCGGCGTCGATCGCGTAGCCGTCGCGGCGAACCTGCCTTGAGTTCTTCCTCGATCCGGTCGACGTCGGTGACCGTGTTGGGGGTGTACTGCTTCAACGGCGCGGCTTCCAGCAGTCGGCGCCGCTGGGCGGGGGCCAGTTGCGACATGATGATCTTTCCGCTCGCCGAACAGTGCGCGGGCACACGCGAGCCTGGCTGCAACGTAAAGCGCAGCGGCTCAGGCGTTTCCACGCGGTCGAGATAGAGGATCTCGTTGCCCGACAGCGTGGTCAGGTTGCAGCTCTCGCCGAGTTCTTCCACCAGGTCACGCAGGACTGCGTGGCGCGCACCGTGGTGCGTGTCGTTGAGCAGCAGGCTTTCGGCCATCCGGCGCAGGCGGGTGCCGGTCCGGTAGTGACGGCCGTTGTTCTCGCGGATCAGCAGTCCGGCACCTTCGAGTTGTTGCAGCATGCGGTGCAGCGTCGGCTTGGCCATCCCGGTCGTCTCGACGAGGCCCTGCAGCGTGAACAACTGGTCCTTCGATGCGATCAATTCGAGTAACGAGAACAACCGCAGCATGGGAGTCTCACCGGACAGTTCTGTTCCGGCGCTCGCAGCCACCTCGTCGATCCTGCGGACCTCACCCATGGCCCCTCCTTCACGTCATCGACTACCCATAGAACCGCAAAATATTCCGAAAAACAAGACGCTGCGTATCAAATTTAGGTATCGCCGTTGACTCTTCCGGCAATGAGTCGTAGTCTGACGCCGCATCACAAAATTAGGAACATTCTGTTCCAGTTTCTGAAAATAATTATTCGGACCGAGGAGGACGACTCAGATGACCCAGGCACCCACCCGCGCCGCCGTATCGGGCGTGCAGCGAATGACCCCATCCGAGGCGTTCGTCGAGACGATGGTGGCCAACGACGTCACCGATATTTTCGGCATCATGGGATCGGCCTTCATGGATGCGATGGACATCTTCGCCCCCGCGGGTATCAGGCTCGTCCCGGTTGTGCACGAACAGGGCGCGGCCCACATGGCCGACGGGTACGCCAGGGTCAGCAACCGGCACGGCGTGGTGATCGGCCAGAACGGCCCAGGCATCAGCAACTGCGTCACCGCGATCGCCGCCGCGTTCTGGGCGCACAGCCCGGTCGTCATCGTCACCCCCGAGGCGGGAACCATGGGCACCGGCCTTGGCGGCTTCCAGGAGGCCAACCAGCTGCCGATGTTCCAGGAGTTCACCAAATATCAAGGGCACGTGAACAATCCGAAGCGGATGGCCGAATACACCGGACGCTGCTTTGACCGCGCGATGTCGGAGATGGGCCCGACGCAGCTCAACATTCCGCGCGACTACTTCTACGGCGAGATCGAGACCGAGATCCCGCAGCCGACTCGGCTCGACCGCGGGCCCGGCGGCGCGAAGAGCCTCGACGAGGCCGCCGAGTTGATCGCGCAAGCCGAATTCCCGGTGATCATCTCGGGCGGCGGCGTGGTGATGGCCGACGGCGTCGAGGAATGCAAGGCGCTCGCCGAACGACTCGGCGCACCGGTGGTGAACAGCTACCTGCACAACGACTCCTTCCCCGCCAGCCACCCGCTGTGGACCGGACCGCTGGGTTATCAGGGCTCCAAGGCGGCGATGAAGCTGATCTCCAAGGCCGATGTCGTCATTGCGCTAGGAACCCGCCTCGGCCCGTTCGGCACGCTGCCCGCAGCACGGCCTCGAGTACTGGCCGAAGGACGCCAAGATCATCCAGATCGACGCCGACCACAGGATGCTGGGTCTGGTCAAGAAGGTCAGCGTCGGCATCTGCGGTGATGCGAAGGCGGCGGCCGTCGCACTCGTCGAGCGGCTGGCGGACAAGACGCTGGCATCCGATTCGACCCGCGAGGATCGTGGCGCTGCGATCAAGGCCGAAAAAGACGCATGGGAATCCGAACTCGAGGAATGGACCCACGAGCGCGACCCGTACAGCCTCGACATGATCGCCGAACAGGACGCCGAGGAAGGCAACTGGCTGCACCCGCGCCAGGTGCTCCGTGAGCTCGAGAAGGCGATGCCCGACGACGTGATGGTGTCCACCGACATCGGCAACATCAACTCGGTCGCCAACAGCTACCTTCGGTTCGAGAAGCCGCGCAGCTTCCTTGCGCCGATGAGCTTCGGCAACTGCGGGTACGCCCTCCCGACGATCATCGGCGCGAAGGCCGCAGCACCGGAGCGTCCCGCCATCGCGTACGCGGGAGACGGCGCGTGGGGCATGAGCATGGGCGAGATCATGACCGCCGTCCGGCACGACATCCCCGTCACCGCAGTCGTTTTCCACAACCGGCAGTGGGGTGCGGAGAAGAAGAACCAGGTGGACTTCTACAACCGCCGCTTCGTCGCGGGCGAGTTGGAGAGCGAGTCGTTCGCGGGCATCGCCGAAGCCATGGGCGCAGAAGGCATCGTCGTGGAGAAGCTCGACGAGGTCGGGCCCGCGCTCCAGAGGGCGGTCGCCGCTCAGATGAACGAGGGCAAAACGACGGTCATCGAGATCATGTGCACCCGCGAGCTGGGCGACCCGTTCCGCCGCGACGCACTCTCCAAGCCCGTCCGGCTGCTGGACAAGTACAAGGATTACGTCTAGGGCTATGCCGTCAGTGCGGTGAGGGCACCCGCGACGACCACCAACCCGATGACCGCAAGGCGGAACGCGCGGGCAGGCAGACGATGGGCGATCCACAGGCCCGCGCCCGTTCCGAGAAGTGCCGCGGCGAGGTAGATCGGAAGGGCGGGCCAGAGTATCGAGTGCGGGATCTGGCCGCGCCCCCCGAGAATGATCAGTGACACGGCGCTGACGACGGTGAAGTACCCGGCCATGTCTGCGATGAAGACCAGTGGCGGTACGCCCGCCCTGGTGAGCAGCAGGGCCGGGGGCGGGCCGTTCAGTGCGGTTGTGGTGCTCAGAAAGCCACCGACCGCGCCGGTCGCGGCCGCGGCGGCCGGCGACACCTTGCGCGGCTCGCCGGGGTTCGAGACCACCAACATGCTGATACCGCAGATCACCGCGAGAACGCCTGCCGCGATCTTCAGGTAGTGCACCGAAACCACCTGCAGGACCGCGGCCCCGGCCCATGCGCCGGGAAGGCTGCCGAGCGCGAGGAGGCCCACCCGCTGCCATGAAACGTGTGCGCGCAGCCTGATCATCACCGCACACCGGGTCACCAACCCGACGGCGAGGATGACGAAAACCGCCTCGGGCACACTGATTCCCACCAACAACATCAACGGTGAGGCAACCAGAGCGGTTCCGAAACCCGTTGCCCCGCCGACCAGCGAAGCGAACGCGATGCAGACGCAGCCGAGCACGAGCGTCAAGCAGACACCTCAGAGTTGATAGCCCGAAGGCATGGTGGCGGCTATCGCCCTTGCCGTCTCGACGACGAGCCGTCCCAGTTCGGCGATCCGGTCGTCGGGAATCCGGATCTCGGGGCCCTGGACGGCCAGCGCGGTGGATGCGATCCCGTCCGTGGTCAGAACGGGCGCGGCAACGCCGTAGACACCGGGGATCCGTTCGCCCCTGTTGATGCTGAACCCGCGTTTGCGGATCTCTTCCAGGTCAGCCAACAGCTCACGCGGCGAGGTGATGGTCGTCGGTGTCAGCCGGTTCATCTCGCCGAGCCGGGCCACCTCTGCGTGCAGGTCGCCGGCGAACGCGAGGAGCACCTTGCCGGTACTGGTGCAGTACAACGGGATTCGCGCACCAACCGGCTGAATGAATCGCAGCGGATGCTCGGACTCGACGCGCAGAACGACCAGGGCCTCGTCGCCGTCGCGGATGACGAGGTTGACGGACTCGCCTGTGGCCACCGCCAGTCGCTCGAGCAGCGGCATCGCCTCGTCGAACCCCAGGGTGCGCTCCGCCGCACGGCCGAGCAGAAAAGCTGCGGGCCCCAATCGATATCGTTCGGTCTGGGCGTTCTGCACGACGTATCCGGCGGCAACCAACGCGCGCAGGATCCGGTGGGCCGTGCTCGCGTGCAGTTCCAATGCCCGCGCCAGCTCGATGACCCCGACGTCGCTGCCCGCGTCGCGCAACACGGCGAGCACCGACAGCGCCCGTGCGATCGTCTGCGTCCCTGCGACCTGATCGTTTCGGGGCGACTCCGCCGCCGTGCTCACGCCTGTCCTCTTCCCCGCATGATCACCGCAATCTAACAAGAGCGGCGTCGCGTACGCGTCAGATGTTGACGCGTGTGCCCGTCGGCATCACTGAAAAGCCCGCAAGGGCCGGTGCCACCTGGCTGGGGACGTCGATCACGGTGACTCCCGCCCGGGTCAGTGCGTCGACCTTGGACTGGCCGCTGCCGCGGTTGCCGGTGACGATGGCGCCTGCGTGACCCATCCGGCGGTCGGGCGGTGCGCTACGCCCGGCGATGAAGGACACCACGGGTTTGTCGATGCCCGCGATCAGATCGGCGGCATCCTCTTCCATGCGTCCCGCCGATCTCTCCGACAAGCACGATCGCGTCCGTGCGCGGGTCGGCGTCGAGGATGCGGACCGCGTCTGCGGTGGTGGTACCGAGGATCGGGTCCCCGCCGATGCCGATGAACGCAGACTGCCCGTATCCCGCGGTGACGAGGTTGAGCGCGAGCAGGGTGCCGAGGCTGCCGCTGCGGGAGACTACGCCGATGTTGCCGGGCTGGAAGATGTTCTTGGCGAAGCCCGGCATGATGCCCACCGACGCTTCACCGGGGACCACAAGGCCTGCGGTGTTCGGGCCGAGCACCGCGACGTCCCGGTCGCGCGCTTCGGCCAGCACGTACATGACGTCGTGGTAGGGCACGTGCTCGGTGAGGAACACGATCTTGCGAACGCCCGCATCGATGGCGTCGAGAACGGCCGCCTTGGCGGCCAGCGGCGGGACGAACATCACGGCCACGTCGAGCCGGTGAGCCTTCGCGGCTTCCACTACCGAGTCGTAGACCGGTATTCCGGCGACCGTCTGGCCGCCCTTCTTCGGTGTCGCGCCCGCGACCACGTTGGTGCCGCACTCGATCATCCGCTCGGTCCAGAACGATCCCTGTTTACCGGTGATCCCCTGGACGACGACGGTTTCGTTTCCTGTGACGATCATCAGCGCGCTCCCTCTGTGACTAGAACGTTCTCGTGCCCGGCAGCCGCAACCGCGGCCTGCACCGCGTCGTCCATCAGGTCGTATGGCTGCAGTCCCAGCCGGTCGCGGACCAAGGCGATGGCCTCGTCCTCGCCGGTGCCGTGGATGGAGAAGAACACCGGGACCTCCGGGCGTAGGTTCTCGATCGCGGTGACGACGCCTTCGGTCATGACGTCGGTGCGGGCGAACGCCCCGCAGAAGTTGACCAGCAGGCTGCGGACGTTCGGGTTCTTCAGCACCAGCGCGAGCGCGGGGGTGGCCTTGGTGTAGGCGTCGCCGCCGATCTCGAGGAAGTTGGCCGGGCTGCCGCCGTAGTGGTTGACGGCGTCGAGGGTGGCCATCGTCAGTCCCGCCCCGTTGGCCAGCACGCCGACGCTGCCGTCGAGCTCGATGAACTGCAGGCCCAGCTCGGCGCCTTCGTCCTCGAGGGTGGAGGTTTCCTCGGCCTTTCCGCTTTCCAGGCCTCGCATCAGCTCGGCAGGTTGCCGCGCCAGCGCGCCAGGATCGAGTGAGACCTTCGCGTCAAGGGCGACCACGCGGCCGTCGTCGGTCAGCACCAGTGGATTGACCTCCACCAGGTCGGCCTCCACCTGCAGGTACACCGCGTACAGAGACATCAGCGCCGAGGCGACGGAGGCCTGTTCGGCATCGGTCAGGTCGGTGCTGGAAAGCAGCGCGGCGGCGTCGCCCTGCGAGAGGCCGGCCCGGATGTCGATCGGCAGCCGCAGCACCTTCTCCGGCGCGCTGGCGTTGACCTCTTCGATGTCCATCCCGCCCTCGACGGAGAACAGGATGAGCGGTCCCTTGCTGGCCGGGTCGTTGAGGACGGCGGCGTACAGCTCGCGGGCGATCGGTAAAGCCTGCTCGACGAGCACCGCGTTGACCGTGAACCCGTTGATCGGCTTTCCGAGCAGGTTCGCCGCGGCCTGTCGCGCCGCCGCAGGGGTGTCGGCGAACTGGATGGCACCGGACTTGCCGCGCTTACCGGCGGGGATCTGGGCCTTGATCACGACGCGCCCGCCGAGGGCGCCTGCGATCGCGGCCGCCTCGCCTGCATCGCTGGCCACCGCACCGTCGGGAGTCACCAGCCCGCCCTGGGAGAGCATGCTCTTTCCTTGGTACTCAAGAAGTTTCACGATTCACCGTCCGTATGTGTCGAAGTAGTGGCCCCACAGTTGCTCCTCTGTCGGGATGCGCGGCGGGATGACCCGCGCCACCCGGGTGATGTTCAGGAAGTGCCGGTAGGAGAGGTTGTCGCTGATGCTGTTGCCTGCCCAGGTTCCCGCGCCCATGGTCAGGGTGAAGCCGAGACCGTTGTCGAAGCCGCCTCCGGTACCGAAGCAGTGCGCCTGGTTGACAAGCACCCTGGCCACCCGCAACCGCTCGGCGACGGCGTTGATGAGCTCGTCGTCGAAGGTGTGGATGCCGCAGGAGTGACCGGCTCCCTGGAAATCGAGCAGCCGCTGGATCCTCGCAAGCCCCTCGTCGAAGTCCTGATACTGGTAGACCGTGAGCACCACCGACAACTTCTCACCGCTGAAGGGATGCTGCGGGCCGACGCCGTCCTCTTCGACCATGAAGAAGTCTGCCTCGCGCGCCTCGGGCGCATCGAGACCCGCGAGCGCGGCGATCTTCTCCGGCGGTTGAGCGGTGACAGCGGAGTTGAGCTTGCCGTCGGGCCACATCGCGGCCTGCAGCCTCGCCTTCTCCGGCGCGGTGAGCAGATAGCCGCCCGCAGACCGCAGGTGTTTCAGTGACTCGTCGTACACCGCGGCGTCGATGTGCACCGAATTCTCCGACGAGCAACTCGTCGCGTAGTCGAATACCTTGCTGCGCTTGATCTTTTCGGCGGCATCGGCGAGGTTGGCGTCTGCCGCGATGATCACAGGAGCGTTTCCCGCTCCCACCCCGATCGCCGGGGTCCCGCTGCTGTAGGCCGCCCGCACATTGCGCTGCGAGCCGGTGACCACGACCAGGTCCGCCTGCCGCATCAACTCGTTCGTCAACGCCTTGCTCGGCTCGGCGATGAACTGCACGAGATCGCGTGGCGCACCCACCTTGTCGAGTTCCGCGTGGATATAGCGCACCAGGAGCGCACACGTGGATGCGCCCTTGGGCGACGGCGAAAGGATCACCGCGTTGCCGCCCTTGAGTGCCATGATCGTCTTGTTCGCAGGCGTGGCCGCCGGGTTCGTCGATGGGCACACGGCCGCCACCACACCGACCGGCTTCGCGTATTCGGTGATGCCGAGTGCCGGGTCGTCGCCGACGACCCCGACAGACGGTGCTCCGGTGAGATCGCGCAGGGTGCCGATGGTCTTGCGCTGGTTCTTGACGATCTTGTCGGCGACACAGCCGAGGCCGGTGGCCTGCACGCTCAACTCGGCCAGCTCCCTGGCGCGACCGGGCTCGTAGATCGCCCAGGCCGCCGCGGCCACCACGTCGTCCACCCGCTGCTGGGAATAGGTCTCGAACACCGCTTGTGCGGCGCGAGCCTTGGTGACGAGGCGATCTATCGCCTCGGCGACGGCGTCCGATTCGACGGTGTCCACCTTCTCTGACATGTCCGATCCTCCCGCGATGAAGTCTTGGAAATGCCCGGAGTGACCGGCCGCGAAGGGCCGCTTTCGACACGCCGGGACGTTCTACTTCCATAATATGGTAGCACGTTCCATATTGCCTGGTAGGCCCACAACCGGCGCAAACCGGGATGATCAATCTCACTTGTGACTGTTGACACACGGTTCGATGCAGGCTTAACGTCGAAATGGTATTGACTTCCATATTCTGGAAAGAGGGCTCGATATGCCGGATCCAGTCGCCGACGCCGGGGCGGAACAGCGCAGCTCAATCGCGACGGCGCAGGGCGCGTCGCACCGGGGAACATCGCACGGGGGAACACGGACCGTCCAGATCTCGGGACCCCGTCGAACGTTCTTGCAGTCGTTCCGCCACCGGGTGCGAACCAAGGTCCTCGTGCTGCTGTGCTTCATGTACCTGATCACCTACATGGACCGGGTCAACATATCCACCGCTGCCCCGTTCATCAGGGAAGACCTCGGCCTCAACAACACCCAGCTCGGCCTGGCGCTGGCCGCCTTCTCGATTCCCTATGCGTTCTTCCAGATCTTCGGCGGCATCCTCGGCGACAAGTTCGGCCCACGCAAGGTCCTCTTCGTTGTCGGGCTGATGTGGGCGCTTGCCACCTTGTGCACCGGCTTCGCCGTCGGGCTGGTCTCACTCTTCGCCGCCCGCCTCGCCCTCGGATTCGGGGAGGGGGCATCCTTCCCCACCGCCACCACCGCGATGGCCAAGTGGCTGCCCCTGGAACGACGAGCGTTCGGGCAGGGCATCACACACGCCTTCGCGCGGATCGGCAACGCCGTCGCCCCGTTGGCGGTGGCCGGGCTGATCGCGCTGTGGAACTGGCGGCTGGCCTTCTTCGTCTTCGGTGTCATCAGCGTGCTCTGGGCGTTCGCCTGGGTTTTCTACTATCGGGACCGGCCTGCCGACCACCCGAAGATGACCGATGAGGAACTGGCCGAGCTGACCACCGACCAGCAGCGAGACGCGCGGCCTCCCGTTCCGTGGAAGAAGCTGTTCGCCCGGATCCTGCCGGTGACGTTCGTCGACTTCTGCTACGGGTGGATGCTGTGGGTCTACCTGACCTGGATCCCGTCCTTCTTCCACGACAGCTATGGCCTCGAGCTCAAGAAGTTCGCGCTGTTCTCGGCACTGGTGTTGGTCGGCGGCGTGGTCGGCGACATGGTCGGCGGCATCCTCTCCGACTACCTGCTCCGCCGCACCGGGAGCCTGAAGATCGCCCGCCGTGCCGTGCTCGTGTTCGGACTGCTCGGTTCGTTCGCGTTCATCGTGCCGACGCTCCTCGTGCACGACCTCTGGTTGACCACGGTGTGTCTTGGCGTCGCGTTCTTCCTGCTCGAGCTGACCAACCCGGTGATCTGGTCGATCCCGATGGACATCGCTCCGAACCACGCGGGCACCGCGGGCGGGTTGATGAACACCGGATTCGGCATCGCGGGCATCGTCTCGCCGATCGTCTTCGGCCGCCTCATCGACGTCACCGGCAGCTTCGTCGCGTCGTTCACCCTTTCGGCCGCGCTGTTGGTCGTCGGCGGCCTCGCGGCGCTGTGGATCGACCCCACCAAACGGTTGCCCGACGACTTCGCTATCGCCGAGCCCGCGAAGGCTGGCTGAGAATGTGGGCGATCAGGTCGCGCACCGGCCCGGCGGGCGGGTTTCGCGGGCCGATCCAGATCGCCCGAAGGGCACGCCGTAGGTCAACCCCCTTGACCGGAACGCGGCCGAGCCGGTGGCTGGCCAGATCGTCGGCGACGGCGAACTCACTGAGTACGGCGGGGCCGGCGCCTGCGAGCACGGCGGCGCGGACGGCGGATGTGGTCGACAGCACGAGCGCGGGCGGCGCCTGGACGCTGTGCCGTCCGAGTGCCGCGGTCAACGCAGCGCGTAGCGCGTATCGCGTGCCCGATCCCTCCTCGCGGCTGACCAACGGAATCTCGTTCAGTTCGGCGGCCGACAGGATCCGCCTCTTTCGTACCCACGGATGGTCGGGAGGCAGCACCACCACCAACTCGTCGCGTGCGACCACCCGGCTGCGTACCCCGCGTGGGATGTAGGGACCCTCGACGAAACCGACGTCGGCATCCCCTTGACGGACCTGCTCGACGACGGTGTCGCTGTTGGCCGCGGTGAGCACGACCTCGGCCGCCCCGCCGTGGCCATGCTTGGCCGCTCGCAGCGACACCAGCCAGCCGGGCAGCAGGTGCTCGGCGACGGTGAGGCTGGAACTCACCCGCACATGCATTCGCAGGTCGTGCCGCAGCGCCGCGAGCCCGGTGTCCACCTCGCCCGCCACCTCGAGAAGCTTCGCGGCCCACTGCGCCACCACCACGCCTGCAGCCGTGAGTGTGGAGCCGTGCTTGGTTCGCATCACCAACTGAACACCGGTCTGCGCCTCGATCGAGGAGATCCGCGCCGACACCGCCTGCTGGGTGACACCGACTTCTCGCGCTGCGGCGTTGAGGCTGCCGGTGTGCGCGACGGCGAGCAGCACCTCCAGCGCGCCCAGTTCGGGCATCCGCGGACTCAGCGTCACCAGATCACGGTAGCCGCTCACAAGGTGGCCTTGTAACTAGCCGACGGGCTGCACCCCGAGCGCACGACCGACAAGGGGCCGACGGGCCGGCCGCATCGTCGCTGCGACGTCGACCAGCGCCCGTGCCGACGGGCTGCCCGGATCTCCTGCCACAACGGGGATGCCGCTGTCGCCCGCCTCGCGCAGCGCGGCGTCCAATGGCACCTGCCCGAGCAGCGGCGCCCCCAACTCGCCCGCAAGTCGCTCCCCGCCCCCCGCGCCGAACAGCGCGGAGTGCCCCGCACAGTGCGGGCAGATCAGCTCGGACATGTTCTCCACCACTCCGGCAACCGGCATGCCCACATCGCGAGCCATCGCGCCGACGCGGCTGGCCACGGTCCTTGCCGCCTGCTGCGGCGTCGTGACCACGAGCAGCGATGCCTCCGGCAACAGTTCCAGCACCGAAAGCGTCACGTCTCCCGTGCCGGGCGGGAGGTCGAGCAGCAAGACGTCGAGCGGTCCCCAGTGCACATCGTGCACGAACTGCGTCAGCGCCTTGTGCAGCATCGGGCCGCGCCACACGATGGGTTCCTCTTCCTCGACGAGGAAGCCGAGCGACATCAGCCGGACACCGTGGGCCTGGACCGGGAACATGGTCTCGTACATGGCAATTGGGCTACGCCGCACTCCGAACAGCTGTGGCACCGAATATCCCCACACGTCGGCGTCGAGAAGGCCGACCGACTTGCCGGCCCTGGCGAGGGCGACGGCCACGTTGGCCGCGACACTGGACTTGCCGACCCCGCCCTTGCCGCTGGCGACCGCGAACACTGCCGCGGCCGCTGTCGCACCGACGGGCGCCCTGTCCGCAAGGAACCGCTCGGCCAACCCCCGGCGTTCGGTCTCGGTCATCACGGTGAAGTTGACGTGCACATCACCGGTCGGAGTGACCGCGGACGCCGCGGAGGTGACGTCACGGGCCAGCAGCTCGGTCATCGGACACCCGGCGGTCGTCAGTGCGAGCTCGATCTCGACGCGGCCGTTGCGGCCGGCGGTCACCCGGCGGACCATGTCGAGCTCGCCGAGCGAGCGGTGCAGCTCGGGATCCTGCACGGCGTCGACCGCGTCTCGCACGGCGGCGACGTCCACGGCTTCGCGCCTCAGTCCTAACACGGCTGTACCTCTCCATCGGCGACCAGCGTCTCGAGCACCCTGGCGGTTTCGGCGGCCCGTCCCGACCACCACGCACCCGGGTCGTTCGCCACGGGCAGCGTCGGTGCGCACCGCTGCGACCACCGCCTGGCGTGTGCGCCGAGCCACTGCAGGGTGCCGCGCGCATCCTGCGTCGACCATGGCCCGCAGGGCGTAGCGGCGCTCACCGCGCCGAAGTCCAATCCCCACGTGATGCGCACACTCGGCGAGGTCCCGGTACGTGAGGACCACGCCCGAGCGGATCGGGGCGACCAGTGCGTCCAGCGTCTCGTCGAGGGTGTCGGCGGCGTCCATCGGTGGCGGGGCCGTTCGCAGCGCCAACGGCAGCATCGCGGCAGGCCCGAGCTGCGCACACTCCGCAGACAATGCCTGCTCGGTCAGCTGCGCCCACGCGGCGACAGAGGCGATGCCGAGATCGGTGACGGCAAGCAGGTAGCCCGGCGCCCAGCTCCAGATGTGCTCGTGGAACAGCGCCGCCCTCGCCCGGTGCAGCTGTGCCCGGCCGCGCTCGTGCGAGGCGCTGCGCTCGGCTTCTCCGAGCTCTGCGTACAACATGAGCAGCGTTCCGAGGTGGTCGGCGTCCTCCGGTGCCCGCAGGCCCATGACGCGCCAGAAGCCGGCGATGCGGTCGAGCCCCTCACCCCCGAGCTTGCCCTCGGGACCCAGGTGGATCGCCGCGTGCGGCGGGGCGCTCAGCACGAAGGCGTCGGTGTGCTCGACACCGGTCGGGCTCGGCAGGTCCAGGGCCGCGCAGACGGCACGGTTGCCGGGCGGCGGCGTCAGCACGGCGGCGCCCAGCGAGCGCAACAGCTCCCAACCGGGCTCCTCCGCAAGGGAATTCGCGCAGTCCGATCGGGTGCTGGCTGTCGCTGGCATGGTCACGACCGCCGGACCAGGAAGGTTTCCGGAGTGGGTTTGAGGGGACGCATCAGCCACGACGGGCGGCGCTTGCCCCCTGGGGAGGACCATCCTGCCGGGCGGGTCATCGCCAACCACTCGGCGTACACCTTGCGCGCCTTGGAGGTGTCGACGGAGATGTCGCCCGCCTGGTCCTGCGGCCCTGCGCGAACGACCCGGACGGCCTGGTGCCAGCAGTGCATGCCGGAGATCGGATCCGGATGCACGGGGAAGGTCAGGTTCTGGTGCACCCCGGTGTCGCTCCACCAGATGCGCTGGGTGTCCGGATCGCTGCTCGCATACGGTCGAACACCGTTGAGCCGCTTCATCTTCCAATCGTCGCCCTCGTGCTGCAGGTCGACGGTGGCCATCATGCCGCCCACATGGCCCTTCTGGTCGGCCGTGCGCCACCGGCCCATGTGGTGGCTGCAGGCCACCACGCCGGGTCGGATGCCTTCGGTGATCCACGCCTTGGCGACGAAGTAGCCGATATCGGTTTGCACCCGCACCAGGTCACCGGTGTGCTCGACGCCGAGCCGTCGCGCGTCGGTGGGGTGGATCCACACCGGGTTGGTGTGGGCGAGTTCGTCGAGCCATTTGGAGTTCGCCGAGCGGGTGTGGATCTGTGTCGGCAGCCGGAAGGTCGACAGCAGCACCATCTGATCGTCGGCCAGTTTGTCGGGGTGGACGTGGCTCTTGATGTAGCCGGGCAACGCGTGCTCGGGCCACCCCCAGTCGGCCAGTGTCGACGAGTAGAACTCCAGCTTTCCTGACGGCGTCGGGAAGCCTTGCCGCACAACGCCGTCGACGTCGATGCCGACCGGCCTGCGCCCGTCGTCGTCGGGAGCGGGGGCGCCCATCGGCACGATGTTGGGATTGGCCGGTTTGGGCGTGGAGGTGTACACCCGGCCCAGCGGCGTGACGTTGACGTCGGCGAGTTCCTCGGCGGGCACCTCGAACGTGTACTGGGCGCCGAGGCCCTTGCTGATCTCGAAGGCGCCGTAGCGGCGCATGAACTGCAGCGGCGTCAGGCCTTCCTCCTTCGCCCGTTCAGGCAGACCGGGTACGGAGTTCGAGAACATCCAGCCGTAGTACTCGTCCACCGAGAGTTTCGTGCCTGGGTTGGCCCGCGACTCGTGGTACTGCCGGATGCCAAGAGCGCCATCGGGATCGATGCGCCACGACAGCTCGATCCACCACTCGTTCTCCTCCCACACCTCGCCGGGATTCACCTCCCGACTGTCGGTGATCGTCTCGCCGAGACGCTCCCGCGCCGCCCGCAGCACCGGCTGGCGGAAGCCGATCCACTGGCCGTCGTACTGCTCGTAGGAGTGGGTGTCGTGCCGCTCGGAGCCGTGCCCCATCGGCAACACGTAGTCGGCAAGGTAGGCCGACTCGTTCCATGTCGGCGTCAACGCGACGAAGCAGCCCACCTTCTCCTCGTCGGTGAGCACCTCCATCCACGACAAGCCGTCCGGGTTGGTCCACACCGGGTTGTAGACGCGGATGAAGTAGGTGTCGAGCTTGCCTCGGCCCTCCTTGAGGAAGTCCGGCAGCAGAAACGACATCTCGTTCTGCGCGAGCGGATACTCCATCGGCCACGTCAGCTCCTGCCACACGCCGGGGTGCGGCGGAGTGTGAATCGGCTTGGGCACGAACTTGTTCCAGGAGTTGGCGAACAGCCCACCTTCGGTGCCGATCGCCCCGAGCAGGGCCGTGATCAGCACCAGTGTGCGGCTCACCTGCCAGCCGCCGAGGTTCGACGCGGCAGCCGATCGCCAACAGTGCGAGGAGAACCGGGTGCCCGCGCCCGCGACGGTCTCGGCGACCTCTTCCAGCGTGGCGGCGTCGATGCCGGACTCGGCCGCGGCGTAGTCGAAGGTGAACTCGTCATACAGCGTCGCCAACGCGGCCTCGAAGCTCTCGAAGTCCGCGGGCAGATCGGGCCTGCAGGTCTGCAGGTACTCCTCCCAGTTCCACCACTTCCTGACGAACTCACGGTTGTAGCGGCCGGTGACGATGAGATGTCGCGCGACGGCCAGGTTGATCGCGGCCTCGCTGCCGGGCTGCGGAGACAGCCAGTAATCGGCGTGCGTGGCGGTGTTGGACATCCTGGTGTCGAGCACGACGATCTTCGCGCCGTTCGCCTTCGCCTCGATGATCCGCTGGGCGTGCGGGTTGAAGTAGTGGCCGGTCTCCAGGTGCGAGCTGATCAGGTAGATCACCTTGGCGTTGGCGTGGTCCGGACTGGGCCGGTCGGTCCCCATCCAGAACTGGTAGCCGGTGCGACCGCCGCTCGAGCAGACGTTGGTGTGCGAGTTGTGCCCGTCGACGCCCCAGCTGGCCAGCACCCTCTCGGTGTAGCCGTCCTCGCCCGGCCTGCCGATGCTCACCATGATCTCGTTGTGCCGTTCCTCGACGATGGCCGCCCGGATGCGGGCCGCGATGGCGTCGAGCGCGTCGTCCCAGCTCACCCGCTCCCACTGGCCCGAGCCTCGCTCGCCGACCCTGCGCAGGGGATAGAGGATCCGGTCGGGGTCGGTGACCTGGTTGAGGGTCGACGGTCCCTTGGCGCAGTTGCGGCCACGCGAACCGGGGTGTTCGGGGTTGCCCTCGAACTTCCGCACATGCAGGTCGTCGCGGTCGACGTAGGCCAACAGCCCGCAGGCCGACTCGCAGTTGAAGCACGTCGTCGGCACCAGCATGTAGTGGTGCTCTTCGCGTCGAGGCCACGCCTTGGAGCTGACCTCGACCCAGTCGTCCCAGCGTTCCTTGGGCGGAAACGCGGACAGGTGCACGCCGCTCGGCCCCTGATAGAAGGTTTCGCCGCGGGCCTCGACGTCCTTGCGGGCCGCCGAGACCCGCTCGGCGCGGGCGGAAAGTGACTGTGCCACAAGATCTCCTCAGGCAAGTGGGACGGATTGGCCGGCCTGCACGTAGGCGTGCTCGTGCGCCAGCAACCCGATGAGAGCGAACGGAACGGCGACGACGCCGATCCACGGCGCCGCGATCGCGACGGCCACCGCGACGACGCCAACCAAGAACGACCCGTGAGAAGCGGCCCCGGACCATCTCATGGGTGGCCAGGGCGGCGTGGGCGGTGACGTGCGGCAGGTTCGTCTCCGTCCAGACGAGGAGGAGGTGCACGGCCGCGGCGACCGCGAGCACCACCTCGAGAGCGCGCACACCGTCGGCCGGTGAGAGCCATAACGGCGAACGGCAACAGCGTCGCCGCGCCCGGCGAGTACGGCCTGCACGGCGAGGTGCGCGGGCAGCAACGGGCTCTGCCAGAGGTCTCGGGCCTTGGCCTGGGCGAAGAGGTAGGCGGTGTAGCACGCCGTCGCGAGGCCGAGGACGATCCCGAGCACGCCGAGAACCTGTTGCCCGACGCGCACGTCGAACACCGACGGCCGCCAGATACAGCACGACGATGCCGCCGTAGCCGCCGATGATGAACGCGCCCTTGACCAACCAGCTCGACCAGTGGTGCTTGGTGAAGATCAGGTAGAAGCGCAACGGGTGCTTGAGATCCCAGATCAGCAACACCCCGGTGATGCCGAGGAAGACCAGCGCCGCCACCGGAGCCACCCAGCGGGTGACCCCGTCCGACCAGTCGAGCAGACCGGTCAGCGCCATGCAGCGCGGCCAACAGGAATGCGCCTGCGGCGATGCTCTTGGTCCACGTGTAGAGGCTGACCCGCCAGCCCCACGGCGCATGGTGGGGGATGTCGTAGGAAAGCAGTGCGGCAGCCGACGACCGGGCCCCCTGCGGGTGGCCTGCGGTGACGAGTTGAGGGTCGGGTGCGCCCTGGGTGGCCCAGGCGTAGAGGCCGCCCTCGGGCCGGGCAGACCCGAGTGGGTCGAGGGTGGCCTGGTGCGCGCCGAGGTAGAAGACACCCGGCCCGGTCTCCTTCTCCGGCCTTCGGACCGTCGCCGGGTTGGCGCGCCACGAGTTGGGCCACCTTGGATGTCGGGTCGTTGCCGTCGCCGACGATGATCGCTCCCGGTCGGGCACACCGAGACGCAGGCGGGCTCGAGACCCGCGTCGATTCGATGGGCGCACATGTTGCACTTCTCGGCCGAGTGGTCGTCGGGGTTGATGAAGATCGCGTCGTACGGGCAGGCCGCCATGCACGCCTTGCAGCCGATGCAGATCTCCTTGTCGAAGTCGACGATGCCGTCGGGCCGCTTGTACATCGCCTCGGTCGGGCAGGCCGTCACACACGGCGCGTCGGTGCACTGGTTGCATCGCGTCACCTGAAACGCCCTGCGCGCCTGTGGGAACGTCCCGACGTCAGCCGATTTCACGTAGGTGCGGGTGACACCTACCGGCACCTCGTTCTCGCTCTTGCATGCCGTGGTGCACGCGTGACACCCGATGCATCTGGTTTGATCGAGAACCTTCAACCACCGGGCAGGGTGCTGTGCGACCTGCTCCATAGTGAGAAATCTAGTCGCAGGCAGAGGGCGGCACATCTAAGGCGACCTTGTACCGATACAAAGCGAACTTGTATCCCATCGCGGCGTAACCGGGGCCACACTGAGGTAGCGGCACCCGGGACGAAGGAGTTTGCAGTGACGCAGCGCCCGTACACCGAGCATCGGGACGCGCCCACGGATGGCCACCGAGCCGAGCACCGACAGGCTGGTGGCAACGGATGCGCATCCGCCGACCGCCGCTGAACTCGGTCGGGCGAGACCCCGACTATCGCTTCTCACTGGCGAACGAACGCACCTTCCTCGCGTGGATCCGCACGGCGCTGGCGCTGCTCGCAGGCGGCGTCGCGGCCGTGCAATTGGTGCCCGCCTTCAAGTTCCACGGGGGTCGGCTGATTCTGGGAGTCACCCTCGTGGTGCTCGCCATCATGGTCGCAGCGGGCAGCTACCACCGGTGGGTCGCCAACGAGCGGGCGATGCGGCTTGGCCAGTCCCTGCAACCCTCGCTTGTTCCCCGGCTGCTGGCCGGCGGGCTGACCTTGGTCGCGCTTGCTGGCGCTGCTCCTGGTGATCGTCAGTGGTTGACGGGTCGCGATCGCGATCGGCGGCCGGTGCTCGACCGCGGGCTGCAGGCCGAGCGCACCCGGCTGGCGTGGACTCGCACCGCGCTGTCCTTCTCGGCGGTGGGTGCCCTGCTGCTGCACGGCGCCATCACGTCAGGCGACCGCCTGCGCTGGGTGCCGGGGATCATCGGGCTCAGTTGCGCGGCGGCCACCTACCTTCTCGGTGTCGTCCGATACCACGCCACCAACCGCAAGGTGGCGCGCGAGCAATCGATGACCTCCGCGGGCGCCGTCCGCACCCTCACCGCGCTCACCGTGCTGACCGTCGTCGTCGCCCTGGTGCTGATCGCGACGTGACACGCGGTCATAGCCACTGCCACAGCGCCTGCACGAGCAGGACGACGGACAGGGCCGCCAAGAGCCAGAGCGCATATCGCTGGGTGTTCGTCGACGACGTCCGTTTGAACAGCAGGCTTCCGATCGCGACACCAACCAGCGACACCGGAAACAGCACGGCGATCTGTCCGAGCAGTGGCGCGGTGATCAGCCCGCCCGCTGCGGCGGTCGCGGTCGCCCACAGATCGGTGCCGAGGAAGTACACGATCAAGCTGGCCCGCCCCGCGGCCACCGCGGCCGGGCTGGAGAAGTACATCAGGATCGCGGGGGGGCCGCCCATCGCGAAGGCGCCGTTGAGGACACCGGAAACGCCGCCGACGGCGGTGGTCACCGCGGGGCCAGGCAACTCCGATGCCCGGTACTTCGACGCCATCGCGAGGGCTGCGGCGAGTACCGCGCAGGCCAGCAGGACCCGCATGGGCTCGACCGGCAGAACCCGCAGCAGCCAGATCCCGGCCGGTGTCCCGATGACGGCACCGACAAGCAGCCAGCGCAGCGACCGCCAGTGCACGTCTCGCCACACGCTCGGCAGAAGCTGCACGCTCGCGAGCACCTCGAGCACGAAGGACGTGGGGATCGCCGAAGACGGTGGCAGCACAAGCGAAAGCCCGATCACCCAGACCATCGACGCGCCGAAACCGCCGAAGCCGCGCACGGCGCCACCGAGGACGATCACCACGACCACAAGCACCCAGGCCGACGGCGGCAGGCTCCACACCGTAGAGCCCATGGACCGTCCTCCTCCGCCGCAGTGCCGCATCCAACCGTTGTCGGCGGACACGCCTGCCGCAAGAACCAGTAGTCCGCCAACTGAAGGGACCACAACGCGGGCGCCGCCCGATCGAAGATCTTGATGTGTGGTCCACCTCACGGGTGGCTATCCCCTTTCAGACCGGCGAAGGAGCCAACGGATGTACGAAGGACACGGAAACGAGAACGTCTTCACATGGGCGGCTCCGCCGTTGAAGTTCGGAGTCGGCGCCGTCGACGAGATCGGCGCCGAGGTCGCGGCCATCGGCGCGGGCTCATGCCTGGTGATCACCGACTCCGGCGTCCGGGACACCGGGGTGCCCGACCGGATCCACGCTCAACTCGTCGCCGCGGGCATCAAGGCCGAGGTGTTCGACCGGGTGGCCATCGAACCCACCGACAAGAGCATCGACGAGGCGGTCGCATGGGCCCGCGAACAGGACTGGGACTGCTTCATCGCGGTCGGCGGCGGATCGGCCATGGACACCGCCAAGGCGGTCAACCTGCTGACCACCCACCCCGGTGAGCTGCTCGACTTCGTCACGCCGCCGATCGGCGCCGGCAAAGCGCCCTGGCTACCCGTCAAACCCCTCATCGCGGTGCCGACCACCGCGGGCACGGGTTCCGAGTCGACCACCATCTGCGTTGTCGACTTCCTCGGACTCCACCTCAAGGCGGGCGTGAGCCACCAGAAGCTGCGCCCGACCCTGGCCGTCGTCGACCCGTTGACCACCGTCTCGCTGCCATCGCAAGTGACCGCGGCCAGCGGTATGGACGTGCTCTCGCACGCACTCGAGAGCTACACCAGCGTGCGTTTCGACGCCAAGCCCGCCCCAGAGGACCCGATGAAGCGACCCGCGTTCTGCGGATCGAATCCGATCAGCGACGTCTGGTGCGAGCAGGCACTCGGACTCGTCGGGCGGTACCTGCGGCGCGCGGTGATGAACGGACGCGACCTCGACGCCCGCTACCACATGGCGCTGGCGTCCACCGCTGCAGGAACCGGGTTCGGCAACGCAGGCACCCACCTGCCACACGCCAACGCGTATCCGGTGGCGGGCGCCGTCGAGAACTACCGGGCAGAGGGCTACCCGGAGATGCCGATGGTGCCGCACGGTCAGGCCGTTTCCGCCACCGCCGCCGCCGTCTTCCGCTGGACCTACCCGGGGGACCCGGGCGGCACCTGCGCGCCGCCGAACTGCTCAGCGGGCAGACGTTCACCAAGACCGACGGTGCCGACGCGCTGGCCCACGTGCTCAGCGAGCTGATGGCCGACATCGGCATGCCCGCGGGCCTGCGCACCTTCGGCTACGACGAGTCGCATCTCGACGTACTGGTGGACGGAACGATGAAGCAGACCCGCCAGCTCGCGGTGGTGCCGCGACCGGTGACGCGCAACGCGTTGACCGATATCTTCCGGGAGTCGCTATGACAGTCGAGGACGAAGCCGTCGAGGAAGTCTCGAAGTCCGAACTTCGGACCGTTGTCGCATCGAGCCTCGTCGGCACCACCGTCGAGTGGTACGACTTCTTCCTGTACGGCACGGCGGCGGGCATCGTGTTTCCCAAGTTGTTCTTCCCAAGCAGCGACCCGGCCATCGGCACGCTGCTCGCGTTCACAACCTTCGCCGTCGGCTTCGTGGCACGGCCGGTTGGCGGCCTGATCTTCGGGCACATCGGCGATCGGATCGGCCGGAAGAACACTCTCGTCGCGACCATGCTGATCATGGGGGTGGCCACTTTCCTGATCGGGGTGATCCCCACGTATGCAGCCATTGGGATCACCGCGCCCATCCTGCTCGTGGTGATGCGGGTGGCCCAGGGCATCGCGGTCGGCGGGGAATGGGGCGGTGCGGTGCTGATGGCCGTCGAATACGCCCCGCGCGGCAAACGCGGGTTGTACGGGAGCATGCCGCAGATCGGCCTTGCGATCGGCCTCGCTCTCGGCACCGGAGTCTTCGCGCTCGTCGGCTACCTGTTGCCCGACGCCGCCTTCCTCGGCTGGGGCTGGCGCATCGCCTTCATGTTGAGCGCGATTCTCGTCGGCGTTGGGCTCTACATCCGGCTGAAAGTGATGGAAACGCCCGCCTTCCGCAAGTTGGAGAAGACCGAAGCGAAGGCCACGGTGCCTGCGGTCGAGATGATCAAGGACAAGCTATCCCGCAGGCATCTGTTCCTTGGCATGGGCAGCCGGTGGGCCGAGGGCGTCGCCTTCAATCTGTGGGCGGTGTTCGCAATCTCCTACGCCACAGGCACTTTGGGCTTGGGAAAGCAGCCGATCCTGCTGGCGGTGATGGCCGGCGCCGTGGCGATGATCGTGTTCATACCGGTGTTCGGGCGACTTGCCGACCGTTTCGACCGCAGACACCTGTACACGACGGGCATCGTCCTGCTTGCCGCGGCCACCTACCCGGCGTTGATGCTGATGGGTACGGGCAACACCTTCGTCATCGGCGCAACCATTGTCGTTGTGCTCGGGGTGATCTACCCCATGGTGTACGCACCCGAGGCGTCGTTGTTCGCGGAGCTTTTCCCCACCAGGGTCCGCTACACCGGAATCTCCGTCGTCTACCAACTGTCGGGCATCGTGGCCTCCGGCCTCACCCCGCTGATCCTGGCCTATCTGCTGAAGACCGCTGGGGGCGGAGTGTCGCTGATCGTGACCTATGTGGTGATCGTCAGCGTGATCAGCGCCGTCTCCACCATTGGCCATCCGTAAACGGGATCTCTTCACCGACATCGTGGACGCGCAACCGTACGGAACCGACTGCGTCGGCGACCGCTGCGCCGACCGAGGCGTCTCCGCGGTAGCCCGACACTGTCGCATTTGTTGATGCCTGCGCGGCTGCTAGGCTTCGGTGTCGAAATGGGACTTCGTTGACGATGGCACAGTCGCCGCCAAGGGTGCTGGTCGTCAATTCCGGCTCGTCATCACTGAAATACGCAGTCGTTCAGCCTGACTCGGGCACAATGGTGGCGGACGGGATCGTCGAGCGAATCGGTGATGGGCCGGTCGCCGATCATGGCGAAGCGCTGCGGATCGCGTTCGAGCAGCTCGCCGAGTCCGGACAACCGCTCGACAGTCTCGGACTTGTCGCGGTGGGGCATCGGGTGGTGCACGGTGGTCCCGACTTCTACCAACCGACGGTGATCGACGACGCCTTGGTGGCGAAGTTGAGGGAGCTCGCGCCCTTGGCCGAACTCCATAATCCGCCCGCGGTGCTCGGCATCGAAGTGGCCCGCAAGGCGTTGCCGGGCCTGCCGCACATCGCTGTCTTCGACACCTCGTTCTTCCACGACCTGCCGCCCGCGGCTGCGTCATACGCTATCGACCGGAACCTCGCGCGGCGGTGGAACATTCGCCGCTACGGGTTTCATGGCACCTCCCATCAGTACGTCAGCGAGCAGGTCGCGGCGTTTCTCGAAACGCCGCTGGAATCGTTGAACCAGATCGTCCTGCACCTCGGCAACGGGGCGTCGGCGTCCGCGATCGCCGGCGGCAAACCTGTCGACACCTCGATGGGACTGACGCCGCTGGAGGGCCTGGTGATGGGCACGCGGTCCGGCGACATCGACCCTGGCGTCATGTCGTACCTCTCCCGCATGGCGGGCATGGACATCGAGGACATCGACGACATGCTCAACGAGCGATCAGGCGTCCTCGGTCTCAGCGGCGAGATCGACTTCCGCGCCATTCACAAGAGAATCGCGACGGGTGACGAGGCAGCGGTGTTGGCCTACGACGTCTACATTCACCGGCTGCGTAAGTACATCGGCGCGTACATGGCGGTGCTGGGAAACACAGACGTCATCACGTTCACCGCAGGGGTGGGCGAGAATGACGCCGCTGTACGCCGCGATGCGCTCACCGGGATGGCAACGCTCGGTGTCGAACTCGACGAGGAGCTCAACGCCAGTTCCGAGAAGGGCGCGCGCCGGATCTCGGCTGATACGTCGCCGATCACGGTGTTGGTGGTTCCCACCGCGGAACAGCTGGCGATCGCGCGGGCGTGTGTCGACGCTATTTCGAAGAGTCCTTGATCAGTGGCGCCTTGACTTCGGTGCTCTTCGTGAGCCGCAGCGCGAGCAGGATGTCGAAGAAGGTGATGAACAATCCCCACCAGTACATCCATCTCAGCGTCGGATCGGGCTGCGCCGCGAAGTAGCCGATCAGAAAGATCGGTCCGACGATGCCGAAGACGAACATCATGCTCTGGAACACCAGGTAGCGCTTGAACGTCTGCACGCGCCGAGTTTAAAACGTGCTTGTCGGTCGCACGCTGTTGGCGAGGTCGATCAGCGCGTAGCGATGCGCCTGCGTCGGCGCCACCCTTGCCAGCCCCCGCAGCGACGCCTCGACGCCGAGCTGCAGGCCGTGCTCGGTGAACGGAAAGCCGAGAATGTGGTTCGTGCTCGCCGTGTTGTCGGCAAGCCAGTCCATCGCGGTGCCGAGCACCAGTGCGCGAATCTGCAGCACCCGTGGCTCGGTGTCGGGCAGCGCCTCCACCCGCCTTGCGGCGTCGCGGATGTGCTGTTCGGTGATCTCGGTCATCGAACGGCCGGACAGCAACGTCACCGCACTGGTCAGCCGCGCGGTCGTGAAATGCCTTGAGGTGGCGGGCACTTGGTCGAGTGTCTTGACGGCGGCATCACGGTCACCACCTGCCGACTGTGCGCGGGCAAGGCCGAAGCCCGCCGAGATGATGCCGTTGTCGGTCTTCCACACGGTGTTGTAGAACTTTCGCTCGTCGGCGTCACTGGACAGCTCGGCTGTCGCCGCGAGTGCCATCTTGGGTGCCAGCTCACCGGGAAGGGTGTTCAGCACTTCAGTGAAATGCTTTGTCGCCGACTCGTAGTCGGCTGTCAGCATCTCCGAGACCGCGCGGAACCAGGTCAGCCGCCACTGCTGGGAAACGTCACGGCTCGACGATTTCCAGCCCACCCGGCCCGCCAGGTCGTCGAGCTTGCGGGTGGCCTTGGCGACGTCGCCGAGGTCGAGCAGGGCCCGTACCTCCATCAGCGGCAGCTCGACCGATTCCGACAGGTCGATGCCTTCCGAGTCGAGGGTGCCGTGGCGGGCGGCGCGCAGCGAGTCCAGCGTCTGCACCGGCTGGCTGAGCACGGTCGCCGAAATCACGGCGGCGCCTACGTCTCTCGGGTCGACGAGCGGCACCTGCAGCGCCTTCACGATCTCCTGCGCGGTCAGCTTCTCCGAATGCACCTGCCCGTCGAGGTAGACGTCGGTATGGGCGACAAGCAGGTCGACGCCGAACGTCGAACGCGACGGGCTGAACACCGTCGACAGACCAGGGCGGGGCATCCCGCTGTCCTGGGCGACCACCTCGCGAAGCACGCCGAGCAACTGGCTCGTCATCTCCTCGGCGCTGGTGAACCGCCTACGCGGGTCGGCGTCGATGGCCCTTCGCAGCAGCCTGGTGAACGAGTCGTATTCGCTCAACACCGGATCGTCCTCCGGCAGACCGTCGGCGAAACGCCCCTTGCGGAGGCGCAGGTTCAGCGTCAGCGCCGCAAGCGTGCGGCCGACCGAGTAGACGTCGCTGGCCACCGTCGGGCCCGTCCGAACGATCTCGGGCGCCTGGTAACCCGGTGTGCCGTAGAGATATCCGAACGAGTTGATCCGTGACACCGCGCCGAGGTCGATCAGCTTCAGCTGGTCCTCGGTGATCATGATGTTCTCGGGCTTGAGGTCGTTGTAGGCCAGCCCGATCGAATGCAGATAGCCGAGCGCGGGCAGGATCTCCAGCATGTAACCGATGGCCTCGGAGACCGGAAGCTTGTCGGTCCTGGCCTGTTTGAGCGACTTTCCGCCGACGTACTCCATCACGATGTAGCCGACGGGGTTGCCGTGCTGGTCGGGATGTTCGACGAAGTTGTAGATCTTGACGATTCCCGGGTGCGTCACCTCGGCGAGGAACTGCCGCTCGGCCATCGCGATCTTCTGGGCCTCGGCGTCACCGGAATGCACGAGGCCCTTGAGCACGACCGGCCGTTCGTTGACGTTGTGATCGAACGCCAGATACACCCAGCCGAGTCCGCCGTGCGCGATGCAGCCCTTGATCTCGTACTGCTCGGCGACCATATCGCCGCAAGACTCAATTGCGGCAGGAACGAATACGCACTGCCGCAGTGCGGGCACCAGCCCTCCGAGAGCGCCCTGCCGTCGGTGGACGACCGGCCGACCGGTTTGCCGCAGTTCCAGCAGAACCGTTTCGACTCGGCCACAACGGGATTGGTCATCAGCGCCGAAAGCGGGTCGATCTCACGCACGCGCGGGATCTCCACCAAGCCCGCCGCCGAGCCGCCGGGTCGGCGACAGCGCCCGTGTCATCGTCGTCGAATCCTCGGGCTCGGTGTCGACGGTGCCGACCGACACCCCGTCCGAGTCGTCGAAGTGCGGCCGGAAGACGGCCTGCGTCGCCATCGGGCGAATCGTCGACATCGAGTCCATGTCGAGTTCCTCGAGGCTCGCCGGCTGGGTACCGGGGCCATCGAATTCTTCTGGTTTCTCTGAAGCCGTCGACATCAGTCCGAGTACCTCGGAACGGGGGGCGCAGGCGGCGGGCCGAGCACCGTCAACCATTTGCGGTACAACGTGCTCCACGTGCCGTCGCGGCGGATGCGGTCCAGCGTGCCGTTGACGAACCGGACCAGCCCGGTGTTGTCCAGGTTGACGCCGATGCCGTACGGCTCTTCGTTCATGCTCGGCCCGATGATGTGCAGATACGGGTCCTGGGCCACCAGCCCGGCGAGGATGGAGTCGTCCGTGCTGACCGCGTCGACCTGTCGCTGCTGCAGTGCGACAAGGCAGTCGGCCCACGTGACGACCTCGATGACGATCGGCGAGGGGTTGATCTCCTGGATCCGCTGCAGTGATGTCGTGCCCTTGACCGCGCAGACCCGCTTCCCGGACAGATCGCTTGCCGCGGAGATCGTCGAGTCGCGCGGTGCCAGGATCCGTTGATTGGCAACGAGATACACCGTCGAGAAGTTGACCAGCTTCTTGCGCTCACACGTGATGCTCATGGTCTTGACGACGATGTCGACCTGGTTGTTCTGCAGCGCCGTCACCCGATCGGCAGAGGAGAGGATGCGGTATTCGACCTGCGACGGGGTGCCGAAGATGTCGCGTGCCACCTCGCCTGCGATGTCGACGTCGAACCCGGTGATCTCCCCGGTGATCGGGTCGCGGAAGCTGAACAGGTTGCTGCCGATGTCGAGCCCGACGATGAGCCTGCCGCGGCCCTTGATGTTCTCGACGGCGTCGGCGGCCTGGGCTGCGTTGGGGAACGGGCGCAGGCTTGCCGTGAGGTCGCATTCGTCGTCGGTGTCCTCCGGCGCGGGCACGAGCTCCGGTGGCAGTTCCTGCATACCGGCGGGGGTCGGCGGCGGCAGCGTGAGGCCAGGGGTCTGCAAAACCCCTTCCGCGCGGCCGCAGCCCGCAAGCACGGTCGCAACGGCGATCACGACGCACGCCATCTTCAGCTTCATCATCGGTACTCACTCAGCCTCGGCCAGAGTCCCAGCGCCACCGCGATCGCCGCCACCACGGACAGCACCGCGGCGCCGACGGTCGCACCCGACAACACCCGCCTTGCGTTGAGGATGTCACTCCGCAGCTGCTCGCGGCTCTCGGCGATGCCCTTGTTCAGCGCCTCGTCGAGCCGGTCGAAGGCGGGCGTCGAGTCGTCCTCGCCGCGGCCGAGCGCGACCTGCGTCGCCGCCTGGTAATTGCCGACCGCGATATAGGAGCTGATCCGGTCGTCGGCCGCGCGCCAGCGGCGCAGCAGCCCTTCGGCGTCGGACAGGTCGCCCTTGTCGATCGCATCGTCGCGACCGAGGTAGTCGGAGAGCTGCTGCTGCATGGTGTCGATGCGTTGGTAGTAGGACTGCTTGCGGACGCTCTCGTCGCCGCGCCGGATCAGCGACAGCGTCTCGTCGGCCCGTGCCTGCTGTGCCGTGATCGCCAGCGTGGTCACCGTTTTCAGGGACTCCGCGGCGGTGTTCTTCGCGCTGCGGCTGTCGATGGTCGATATCACCAGCGCGGTGAACACCCAGAGCAGCATGATCAGCACGGCCATCCCGCCTGCCACGAACCCGATGTTGACGCGGCGCCTGGTCCGGCGGGCCAGCCAGCGGTTGGCGAACGCGCCGAACAACAGCGTCGCAAGCACCACGAGGATCACCGGTGCGGGGATGCGGGTCGACGCCGTCGTCTCCTCGTCGACCCGCGCCGAGGTCTGCTCGTAGAGGCGTTGCGCGTCGGGCAGCATCGTCTGCTGCATCAGTGCCGACGCCTCGGACAGATACGACGAGCCGACCGGATTGCCCGCGCGGTTGTTGGTGCGCGCGGTTTCGACAAGCCCGGTGTACACGGCGAGGTTGGCGTTGATGCGGCCGAGCAGCTGGATCAACTGCTCGTCGGTCAACCCGCTCGACGCCCGCGTGACGGCGTTGGCGGCGTCGGTGATCGCCTGTTCGTAGCGCTGCCGGACATCGCGTGGCTCGGCTCCCGCGATGAAGGCCGTCGCCGCCGCGGCGTCGGCCACCGAAAGCGTGGTGTAGAGCTGACCGGCCGCGAACGCCAGCGGTTCGGTGTGGTCGAGAACGGTGGTCAGCGCCTGCTGGCGGTCGTTGACGGTTGTCGACGTGGCGAACGCGCTCGCGATCACGAGCGCGGATAAGACGATGCCGATGGTGAGGATTCGGCCAGGGGTCGTCCAGAGGAACCACCAGCGTGGGTGCGCGGGGGTAGCCGGCGACCGCGACGCAAGGGGCTCGGTCGACGGGTGCGCCAGCTCCACGGTCACTGGTGCGCGGACCTCATCTTTTCGCTACTTTCCGACTGATTTTCGGACCTTCTCCGACTGTATAAAAGAATTCTAAGAGTTATTCGTGTGACGTGTGGGCATTCAGACGGCTTTAGGAGCCCACCGGTTTGTGGAGTGTTCCCTAAGCTGAACGCGTGCGCGGCGACGGTGACGGCTGGGTGGTGTCCGAAACCGGCATGTATTGGGGCAGGCACGGCGCAGCGGGTCTGCTTCTGCGCGCGCCCCAAGCCGACGGTTCTGCGGCAGTGCTCCTTCAACACCGGGCGCCGTGGAGTCATCAGGGCGGCACATGGGGACTTCCCGGCGGCGCACGCGACAGTCACGAGACGCCGGAAGAGGCCGCGAAGTCGCGAGGCGCACGAGGAGGCGGGGCTGTCCGCCGACCAGGCTTGTGGTGCGCAAGACCCTCGTCACGGCATGAGGTCTCCGGGCCGAGCGGCCCCGACTGGACGTACACGACCGTGATCGCCGACGCCCCCGAGCAGCTGACGACCGTGCCCAACCGGGAGAGCGCCGAGCTGCGCTGGGTGGCCGAGGACGAGGTCGCGACGCTGCCTCTGCATCCCGCGTTTCGCCGCAAGCTGGGCCGAGCTGCGCGCCGTCTCGGCGACTATCCCGCTGACGCAAGCCGAGTCTTGAGCCTGCTCGCGGCGGCCTGCGGGTCGTCAGCTGCGGCGATAGCCCGCACCACGACGACGCGGCGCGCGCCCGCATCGAGCACCTCTGGCAGCCGCTGCTCGTCGATGCCGCCGATCGCGAACCAGGGTTTGGCTGCGTCGGTCGACGCGGCGATTCGGACCAACGGCAGCCCTGGTGCTGTGCGGCCCGGCTTCGTCGGCGTCGGCCAGCACGGGCCGACGCAGAAGTAATCGACAGATTCGGCGACCGCGGCTGCCACTTGCGCCGCGTCGTGGGTGGAGCGGCCGATCAGCGGGCCGGGGCCGACGATGTCGCGGGCGATCGGCAGCGGCAGGTCGTCCTGGCCGAGATGCAGCACGTCGGCGCCTGCCGCGCGCGCGATGTCGGCCCTGTCGTTGACCGCGAACAGGGCACCGTGTCGGCGCGCGGCGTCGGCGAGCACCTCGAGCGCGGCGAGTTCGTCGCGGGCCTCGAGCGGTCCGTACTGCCGTTCCCCTGCCGAACCCTTGTCACGCAGCTGGATGATGTCGACCCCGCCTGCGAGCGCCGCGTCGGCGAACGCCGCCAGATCGCCGCGCTCGCGACGGGCGTCGGTGCACAGGTACAGCGACGCCGAAGCCAGCCGAGCGGACAGGTCGCGGGGTTGGGCCACACCGCGAGAGTAATGTGGGCCGTCGACACGGGAGCCCGCGGAGCGGGCTGAGAGTGGGCACACGAGCCCTTACCGTCGCACCTGATCCGGGTCATGCCGGCGAAGGGAGGGAAATGGCTTCGATCGGATCGTTGGCCGTCATCGGCGGCGGCGTCATAGGCCTTTCGGTCGCGCGCAGGGCCGCACTCGACGGCTGGAGCGTTCGCGTTCACCGCGGCGACGATCCGGGCGCGTCGTGGGTTGCGGGCGGCATGCTCGCCCCGCACAGCGAGGGCTGGCCGCGCGAGGAGGGGCTGCTGCGACTCGGCCTTGCGTCGCTCGCGCTGTGGCACGGCGAGTTCATGGTCGGGCTGCCCGAGAGCGTGATCACCGCGCGCGAATCGCTTGTGGTCGCCGTCGACCGCGCCGATGCCGCCGACCTCAAAACGGTCGGGGAGTGGCTGGCCGGGCAGGGCTATCCGGTGAACATCACCGCCGACGCGCGCGATGTCGAGCCGCTGCTCGCCCAGGGCATCCGGCACGGATTCGTGGCGGAGACGGAACTCGCGGTCGACAACCGCGCGGTCGTCGAGGCACTGGCCGCGCACTGCGAACGCCTCGGGGTGACGTGGGCGCCGCCGGTCGACGATCTCGCGACGGTCGACGCCGATGTCCGGGTGATCGCCAACGGTATCGACGCGCCGTCGCTGTGGCCCGCCCTGCCGATTCGCCCCGTCAAGGGTGAAGTGCTGCGGCTGCGGTGGCGCAGAGGTTGTATGCCGGTGCCGCAGAGGGTGATTCGTGCCCGCGTGCACGGACGGCAGGTGTACCTGGTGCCGCGATGCGACGGTGTGGTCGTCGGGGCCACCCAGTACGAGCACGGCCGCGACACCGCGCCCGCCGTCGCCGGGGTGCGGGAACTGCTCGACGACGCATGCGCGGTCGTGCCCGCGCTCGGCGAGTACGAACTGGCCGAATGCGCGGCGGGCCTTCGCCCGATGACACCCGATAACCTGCCGATCGTCGGCCGCCTCGACGACCGCACCCTGGTCGCCGCGGGCCATGGACGGTCCGGTTTCCTGCTGGCGCCGTGGACCGCTGAGGCGATCGCGGCCGAGCTCAACGGCGCTCCGCTTCCGGACGCCGAACTTTTGGAGGTTCGATGAAAGTCATCGTCAATGACGAGGACGTCGAAGTGGACGACCACGTCACCGTCGCAGGGCTGCTCGAGCGGCTCGGCTTCCCCGAGAAGGGAATCGCGGTCGCGGTGGACTGGACGGTGCTGCCGCGGTCGCAGTGGCATACGACCCTGACCGACGGCGCCAAGCTCGAAGTGGTGACGGCGGTGCAGGGTGGCTGACAACAAACTCACGATCGCGGGCCGGGAGTTCGGGTCCCGGCTGATCCTCGGCACCGGCGGCGCGACCAACCTTGCGGTGCTCGAGGAGGCGCTCATCGCATCGGGAACCGAGCTGACGACGGTCGCGATGCGCAGGGTCGACGCCGATGGCGGCACCGGCGTGCTCGAACTGCTGAACCGGTTGAACATCACCCCGCTGCCCAACACCGCCGGATGCCGCGGCGCCGCCGAAGCCGTGATGACGGCGCAGCTGGCGCGGGAGGCGTTGCAGACCGACTGGGTCAAGCTCGAGGTCATCGCCGACGAACGCACCCTGCTGCCCGACGCCATCGAGTTGGTCCGCGCCGCAGAGCAATTGGTGGACGACGGATTCGTCGTGCTGCCCTACACCAACGACGATCCGGTGCTGGCCCGCAGGCTGGAGGACACCGGCTGTGCGGCGGTGATGCCGCTCGGCTCGCCGATCGGGACCGGGCTCGGCATCGCGAACCCGCACAACATCGAGATGATCGTCGACCATGCGGGTGTCCCTGTGATCCTCGATGCGGGCATCGGGACGGCCAGCGACGCCGCGCAGGCGATGGAATTGGGCTGTGCCGCCGTACTTCTCGCGACGGCGGTGACCCGGTCGGCCGATCCACCCGTGATGGCGGCGGCGATGGCCGCCGCCGTCACCGCCGGTTACCTGGCACGTCAAGCGGGCCGGATCCCGAAGCGGTTCTGGGCGCAGCCGTCCAGCCCGCTCCTATGACCGGTCGGCTTGTCAGGAAAAGGTATGTCGCCCTTGGCAGTTCGATGGCTGCGGGTCCCGGTATCACACCCCGCGACAGAAGTGCGCCGCTACGGGCAGGCCGGTCGGCGGCCAACTATCCGCATCTGGTGGCGCAGCGGCTCGGCCTCGACCTCGTCGACGTCACCTACTCGGGTGCCACCACCGCCCATGTGCTGACCGACCGCCAGAACGGCGAGCCGCCACAGGTGGACGCGCTCGACGGCTCGGAAGCTCTCGTCACGATCACGATCGGCGGCAACGACGTCGGATACATACCGCTGCTGACGGTGGCCGCCCTGCCACATGCGCTGCGTTCGGTGCCGCTGCTCGGCGGCCGGCTGCGGGAACTGCTCGACCCGACCGCCCGCGATCGCGCCCTCGTCGCGGTGGGTGACGCGCTGGAGAGCGTCGGACGGGAGGTGCGCGAGCGCGCGCCGCGGGCGCGGGTGTTGTTCGTCGACTACCTGACGCTGCTGCCGCCCGCGGGCGAGGACGCCTCGCCGCTGTCGGGGACCGACGCCGCGCTCGGCCGCCGGGTCGCCGCGACGCTCGAGCGGCTTACCGCCGAAGCCGCACAGGCGACGGGATGCGATGTGGTGCGGGCCTCGGATGCCAGCCGCGACCATCACGCGTGGTCGGCGGACCCGTGGACGACGAAGCCGACGAGGTACGGCCTGCCGATCCCCGGCCGTCCGGTGCCCGCGCATCCGAACGCCGCGGGTATGCGGGCGGTGGCCGACCTCGTCGTCGACACGTGGTGACAGGATGGGGGCGATGATCGAATTGGTCGGGCTCACCAAGGTATTTGGCCGAACCCGCGCAGTCGACGATCTGACCTGCACCATCGAGCCGGGCGTGGTGACCGGGTTCCTCGGCCCGAACGGGGCGGGCAAGACGACGACGATGCGGATGATCCTCGGGCTTGACCATCCGACGTCGGGCAGCGCGACCATCGGCGGCAAGCGCTACGGCGAGTTGTCCGAACCGCTGCGCCACGTCGGTGCCCTGCTCGACGCCAAACAGACCCATCCCAACCGGTCGGTGCGCTCGCACCTGCGCTGGATCGCGGCGACGAACCGGTTGCCCGCGGGCCGGGTCGACGAGGTGCTCGACCAGGTCGGGTTGACGGCCGTCGCGGCCAAGAGGGCAGGGCACGCTGTCGCTCGGCATGAGCCAGCGGCTCGGCATCGCGGCCGCGCTTCTCGGCGATCCGCCGGTGCTGCTGTTCGACGAACCGGTCAACGGCCTCGACCCCGAGGGCATCCGCTGGGTGCGCACGCTGATGCGCACGCTCGCAGGCGAGGGCCGCACGGTCTTCGTGTCCAGCCATCTGCTGGCCGAGATGTCCAACACCGCCGACCGGCTTGTGGTGATCGGCCGCGGCAAGCTGATCGCGTCGACGACGGTGACCGAGTTCGTCGGCAGGGCCGACGGCGTCCGGGTGCGAAGCCCACAGCTGGACATGCTCCGCACGGTGCTGACCGACGCGGGAATCGAGGTCGACGACGACGACGCGGCCACGGCCCTCCTGGTGCGCGGCGCGGCCTGCGAGGTGGTCGGCGACCTGGCGGCACGCAACGGAATCACCCTGCACGAGTTGACCTCACAGCAGGTGTCCCTCGAGGACGCCTATATGAAGCTCACCGACGACGCCGTCGAGTACCGGGCGGCCACATGAGCGCGCTGGCAGTCGTCAACTCCGAACGCATCAAGGTGTTCACCACCAGATCGACACTGTGGTCGGCGGCCGTCATCGCCGTGCTGAGCCTCGGGCTGGCCGCGATTGCGGCGTCGACCGCCTACGGTCCTGGCGGCGTCGCACCGGAGAAGGCGGCGATGGGGGTCGCCGTGTTCGGTGTCCCGGTGATGATGATCCTTTCCGCGTTGACCGTCACCAACGAGTACCGCAACGGCGTGATCCGCACGACCTTCGCGGCGGTCCCCAACCGGACACTGGTGCTCGTCGCGAAAGCCGTTGTCGCGGCGGTGTTGTCCGGCGTCTACTCCGCGGTGATGGTGATGGCCTCGATCGTGGTGGCGCACTCGGACCCCGGCAACTGGCGCCTGGTCGGCGCCATCGCGCTGTACGCGATGCTGGCGGCGGTGCTCGGCGTCGGGGTCGGCGCGCTGATCCGCGCCTCGGCAGGCGCCACCGCGCTGCTGCTGCTGTGGCCGCTCGTCGCCGAACCGCTTTTGGGCAACCTGCCCAACATCAGCCCGAGGATCGGCCCCTACCTGCCGTTCGCGAACGCGTTCACCTACATCGACGTGCAATGGCTGTACCCCTACTACGCCATGCCGTGGGGACCCGTCGGGTCGATCGTGTACTTCGCCGTTGTGGTCGCCGTGGTGTTCGCCGCCGCGCTGGTCACCGTCAACCGGCGCGATGCGTAACGTGGGAGCAATGGTTCGTAAGTCGCGCGGGGTCTGCGCTGTGTTCGCCACGCTCGGCATCGTCGCGGCGCTCGGCGGCTGTGGCGGCAAACCCGCAAAGGAAGCCGCCAATCCGCCGTCGACGCCTGCGGCGTCCGGTGCGGCAACCGAATTCGGCGCGACGCTGCGCGGCCGCATCAAGGGCGACGCGATGATGGCGCACCTGCAGAAACTGCAGGAGTTCGCCGACGCCAACGACGGAACGCGCGCGCTTGGCACCGCGGGTTACGACGCGAGCGTCGACTACGTCGTCAAGACGCTGCGCGACAAGGGTTTCGACGTGCAGACGCCCGAGTTCGAGGTGCGGCTGCCGTTCGCAGAGGATCCGCAGCTGACCGTCGGCGGCGAGGCGATCGAGGCCAAGCCGCTCGAGTTCACCATCGGCACACCCGACGGCGGCGTCTCCGGTCCGCTGGTCGTCGCGCGCGTGGACGACTCGCCGGGCTGCACGGCGTCGGACTACGACGGCCTGCCCGTCGAAGGCGCGGTGGTGCTTGTGGATCGCGGCACATGCCCGTTCACGCAGAAGCAGGCCATCGCGGCCGGGCGCGGTGCGGTCGCGCTGGTCGTCGCCAACAACGAGGACAACGACGAGATGGGCGGCACGCTCGGCGAGGACGGTAACCCCAAGATCCCGGTCGTCAGCATCACCAAGGAATCCGGTGAGCGGCTGCGCGGAGCGCCAGGCGAGACCACCCTCAAGCTCAAGGCGGGTGTCGACGTCAAGAAGACCCGCAATGTCATCGCGCAGACGAAGACCGGCTCGGACGCCGACGTGGTGATGGTCGGCGCACACCTGGACAGCGTGAAAGAGGGGCCGGGAATCAACGACAACGGGTCCGGTGTCGCGGCAGTGCTCGAGACCGCGCTGCAGCTCGGCCCGACGCCCGACGTGCGCAATGCGGTGCGGTTCGGTTTCTTGGGCGCAGAAGAGCTGGGGCTCAAGGGTTCGGACAACTACGTCGAGTCGCTCGACGTCGACGAGCTCAAGGACATCGCGCTGTACCTGAACTTCGACATGCTCGGCTCGCCGAACCCGGGATACTTCACCTACGACGGCGATCAGTCGGCGCCGCCCGATCCGCGGGAGGCCAACCCGCGCGTGCCGGAGGGCTCGGCGGGCATCGAGCGCAACTTCGTTGCGTACCTGAAGGATGCGGGAGAAACCGCGGAGGACACGTCGTTCGTCGGCCGGTCAGACTACGACGGGTTCACCAAGGCGGGCGTGCCCGCGGGCGGACTGTTCTCCGGCGCCGAGGAGAAGATGACCGGCGAACAGGCGGACCTCTGGGACGGCAAGGCCGATGAGCCGTTCGACCCGAACTATCACAAGGCCTCCGACACCCTGGACCACATCGATCGAAGGGCACTGGAGATCAACGGCGCCGGTGTCGGCTACGTCGTCGGCCTCTACGCGCAGGATCAGCGCGGCCGCAACGGCGTACCGATCCGCGACGACCGCACCCGCCACGTCCTGTCCGAGTCATGAGGGCGTCGGAGCCGCGCCGGCGGCGACATCGGGATTTGGCCGGCGGGGCGGTCGCCCTCGCCGTGCTGCTCGGCGGATGCTCGTCGGCTCCGCAACCGGTGGCCGACCTTGCCCGCGACCTCGCGGACAAGGTCGGCGTCGACGGGATGTACACCCACCTGCGCAAGCTTGCCGAGATCGCCGACGCGAACAACGGGTCAAGGGCCGAGGGCACTCCCGGGTACGACGCCAGCGTCGACTACGTCGCGCAAACGCTGCGGGACAAGGGTTTCGACGTGGCGACCCCCGAGTACGAGCGGCTCGGCGTGGTGTCGCCGGGGAAGCCGACGCTCACGGCATCGGGCCGTGCCTATCCTGTCGACCAGGCCTCGCTGCTGACCGGGACCAAGGCGGGCGGGCTGCGCGCGACGACGTCGCGACCGCAGAAGCCTGCGGGCTGCGTGGCCGCCGACTACGGGACGAAGAGGATCGACCGGCGCCATCGCGGTCGTCGACGACACCGGCTGCTCGATCGTCGACAAGCAGAACACCGCCGTCGAAGAGGGCGCCGTCGGCCTTCTCGTCGTCAGCGATCCGCGGGGCAACGGCAGCCCGAGGGGGCTGTTCACCCCCGGGTACTACCGCGGGCTGAAGGTTCCCGTCGCGGTGATCGATCCTGCCGCCGACGCCGCACTGCGCCGCACCGGTGCACCGGTGGTGCTGACGCTCGATGCCGAGGCGGCCATGGTCAAGTCACGAAATGTGGTGGCGCAGACGAAGACCGGCGACACCAGAAATGTGGTGGTTGCCGGCGCGCATCTGGACAGCTTCGCCAAGAGCCCCGGCATCAACGACAACGGAACCGGGGTTGCGGCGCTGCTGGAAACCGCGGCGGCGCTCGGTGCGCAGCCGCAGATCACCAACGCGGTGAGGTTCGGGTTCTGGGGTTCCGAGGAGGCGGTGCTTGCCGGTTCGACGAAGTACGTCGAGGGCCTGGACCGCGACCAACTCGACGACATCGCGCTGTACCTGAACTTCGACATGTTGGGTTCGCCCAACGCGGGATTCTTCACCTATGACGGCGACCAGTCGGGTCAGCCCAACCCCGACGTCCCCGCCAAGACCGTGCCTGCGGGCTCGGCGGGAATCGAACGCACGCTGGCCGGCTATCTGAACCTGGCCGGTATCCGGCCCGCCGACATGCCGCTGGGCAAGGCAAGCGACTACAGCCCGTTCCTGGATGCGGGTGTGCCGATCGGGGGAGCCACAACCGGTGCGTCGCAAAGGAAGTCGGAGGTGCAGGAGCGGCTGTGGGGTGGCGTCGCCGGCGTCGCGTTCGACCGCAACAACCACCTTCGGAGCGACACCGTCGACAACGTCAGCCGCGATGCGCTGGCCGTGACGGGTCCGGCTGTGGCGTTCGCCGTCGGCACCTACGCCCAGTCGATCGAGGGCCCCAACGGGGTGCCTACCCGCGAGCAGCGCCGCCGGCATACGCCTTAGCGACGCGGCTGACGAACTGGTACACGCCGTCCTCGTCGGGGGCGAGCGGTCCAGGCCTTGCGTGCGGTGACTGAAGGCCGCGCTGCACCGATTCGCAAGCGGCCCAGTCCTGCCGGTTGGTCAGGTCCCAGAAGTCGACCGCATACGACGGATCGAAGCCCGGCTTCTCCGCGACCTCCTTCGGGAACGCCCACGCGCATTCGACGTGGGTGCGGTCCACCGACAGCGGCGTCATGATGTGGGTCATCACGTAGTCGGGGTGCAGGCTGACCAGAAGGTTGGGATAGCCGACCACGTACATCACCGTGCGCAGTTCGTGTTCGGAGAGACCCTTGATCGCGACGCCGCCGCTGGCACCGGTCAACGACATCGTCTCGGCTTCGTCGATGAGCGACATCCAGCCGCCGATCCAGGAGCCATCGGTCTTCAGGTTCTCGCCGCTCTGCGGCGGGCTGATCCGCGACAGCTCGGGGTGGATCGTCGAGCAGTGGTAGCACTCCTGGTAGTTCTCGGCGATGACCTTCCAGTTGGTCTCGAGCTCATAGGAGTGCCGGTCGACGACGGTCAGGTCCTCGGGCCGGTACGGCGCGATGATCTCTTCCCAACCGGATACGTGCTCGGCGAAATCGGCGTCCTCGCCGCTGGGGTCGACGAACAGGTAGCCGTGCCAGTTCACCAGCCGCAGTTCGGCGAGCCCGAACTCGTCGGCGTTGAAACCTTCTTCGCCCTTGAAGCCGGGCGCGTTGCGGACCCGGCCGTCCAGCCGATAGGACCACGAGTGGTACGGGCACACGATGGCGCGCCCCTTGGCGGTCTGATTGCACGCGAGCAGTTCGTGCCCGCGGTGGCGGCAGGTGTTGGCGAATGCGCGGACCTTGTCCTCGCCGCGGACGAGAAGGACCGCGTTCGGGCCGGTGCCGACGGCCTTCTGGGCGCCGACGGCGGCCAGGTCGGAGGCGTGGCCGACACACGTCCAGCCGGAGAAGATGTGGCGCTGCTCCCACTCGAAGACGGCGGGGTCGACGTACGACTCTCGGGGCAGCATCCGCGACTGGCCGAACGGGGCCATTGCCGCGGCGACGCCGTCGGCGGGGAGGGGAGCCGGAGGATGCTGTTTGAACATACAGTCAGCTTAGTCCATCAAGCCTCTCCGGTGAAGCCACCGAGTCCGCTGTCGGCGGTGCTGTCACCGCGGGTCATCCGTCGATACACCAGGAAGCCGATGACCACGGCGGCCAGCGCCGCTACCAGGAGAAGCGTGGCCAGTGCGTTGAGCGCCGGGGTCGGCGCGGCGCGCGCGGTGTTGTAGATCTTCACCGAGACCGGTTCGGTCGAGGCGTCGCCCGACAGATAGCGCACGAGCACGAAGTCGTCGATGACGTCGGCGAACACCAGCACCGTGCTGGCGAAGATCGCGGGCAGCAGCATCGGCAGGATGATCCGGCGCAGCGCACCGAACGGCGACGCACCCAGATCCATTGCGGCTTCTTCGTATTGGGGCCCGATGGTGGCCAGCCGGGCGCGCACGAGCACCGCGGGGTAGGACACCTGGAAGGTGACGAGGCCGATGACCTGGGCGGTGGTGCCGAGATCGACAGGGACCGCCACGGTGGTGATCACGAACAGCAGCGCGACGGCGAGCAGCACCTCGGGCAGCACGAACGACAGCAGCATCAGGAAGTTCGCGCCCGCGGGCAGCCTGCCCCGCCAACGGTCGATGCCGATCGCGAACAGCGCGCCGAGCGGGACCGTGATGAGGGTCGCGATCACGCCGAGCTTCAGCGTCTGGAGCAGCGCGGTGTGCAGCGCTTCGTTGTGCCAGACCGAGAGCGTCTCATCGCCCCAGTACCACCGGAACGAAAAGCCCTGCCACGTCGTGCGCGACTTGCCGTCGTTGAACGAGTACGCCACCGCGATGAGGACCGGCAGCAGCGACCACACCAGGTAGCCGATCGTGATGGCGATGAGGAACCGCGGCGGCCGCCACGGGTTGTTCCACCACGTCATCGGGTTTGTCCGTGGGCTTTTCGTCTGCGGGCCGGCCGTCACGTCGACACCTCGTCGGGTTTCGAGGTGACCCGGATGTAGTAGAGCATCGGCAGCAGCGCGGCGATGAACACCAACATGACGAACGCGCCCGCCTGACCGGTCTGACCGGGCGCCTGCACGCTGTCGTTGATCAGGTTGCCGACCATCGTGGTCTTCGGCGACGCCGAGAGCATGTCGCTGGTGAAGTAGTCGCCGAGCATCGGAAGGCAGGTCAGCAGCACCGCGGCGACGATCGTGGGCCGACACAGCGGCAGCGTGACCCGCCAGAACGACGAGAATCGGGCGGCGCCGAGGTCGCGCGACGCCTCGAGCATCGGTTGCGAGAGCCGGTCGAGGCCCGCGTACAGCGGCAGGATCATGTACGGCACGTAGCCGTACACCAGCCCGAGCACCACGACGACCGGCTGGCCGGTCAACCACTTCACGTCGGGCTCGAAGACCCCGCCGAAGCTGATCAGCTTGTTGAACAGGCCGTCGTCCTGTAACAGGTTGACCCATGCGAACATTCGCATCATGTAGCTGATCCAGAACGGCGCGATCAGCAGTGCGAGCAGCAGACCCTTGCGCTTACCGGAGAGCCGGGCGACGTAGTACGCGACAGGGAAGGCGATCAGCAGGCACAGACAGCTCGCGACAAGGACGTAGATGAACGTGCGAAGGATTGCCGCGCCGTACACGCCGTTCTCGCCGACGATGTGGGTCAGCACATAGCTGAACTGGGTGGGGTCCCACTGCAGCGGGTTCCACACCGGTATCGGCGTGCGGAACAACGGATCGGTCTGGCCGAAGACGATGCAGAGCACCACATAGAGCGGGAAAATGAAAAACGCGGCCAACCAGAAGATTCCGGGTGCGGCCAGGATTGCCCACAGTCGGCTGCGGTGCTCGCGGGGCGGCGGTGAGGCCGCCTGCGAAGGTGCTGTGACTACCGGGACGGTCACGACAGGCTATGACCCGCCGGCGTTGAACGCCTGCCACACCTTCTGCCAGGCGTCCTGGTTGGCCGCGTCGAGTTCGAGCAGCCGGTAGCCGGTGTCGAAGTCCTCGGGCTTGACGATGGCGGTGCGCAGGTTCTCGGGGATGAACTCTTCCTTCACGAGCGAATCCGCGGTGATCGTGTTCTGCGGCGGCTGGTAGCCGATCTGGGTGAAGTTCTGCATCGCCGCTTCCGGCGCGAGCATGTGGTTGATGAACAGGTGGGCAAGCACCGGGTTCTTGCCGCTCTTGAGCACCACCATCAGGTCGTTGTCGACGAGGCCCTTGCCGTCCGCTGGGAACCAGTACTGCAGGATGTCGGTCGATGTGCCGTCGGGCAGATACGACTGGGCATTGATGATGTCGCCCGACCACATCTGTGAGACGCCGAGCTGGCCGGCGGGAAGGTCGTTGTACATGGTGATGGTGACCTTCGGCGACGTCGCGGCGGTCAGCGCCGTGAGCTGATCGCCGATCTTCTTGAGGTCGGACTCCGACGAGGTGTTGACGTCTGTGATGCCCTGCTGCAGAGCGACCATCGCCATTGCGGTGTGCCAGTCGTCGATGACCGCGGTCTTGCTCTTGTACTGCGGATCCCACAACACGTCGTAGGGATTCTGCATCTTGGGGATGTCGGTCTTCACCTGGTCGTTACGCCAACCGATCCCGGTGGTGTAGATCGTGTACGGCACGCTGTACTGCCAATCCTGGTCGTACCAGGGGTTTTTGAACGACGGCCATACGTTGTCGATATTGGTGATGTAGCTGTGGTTCAGCGGCTGCACCAGCTTGCCCGTCACCAGTCGGCTGATCTGGTCATAGCTGGGGAAGTAGATGTCGTAGTTGACGCTGCCGCCGCGGATCTTGGTGATCGCCTCGTCGGTGTCGTTGAAGGTGGAGATCTCCACCTTCACGCCGTACTTTTCCTCGAACGCCTTGACCGCGTCCGGGCTCGTGTAGTCGGCATAGGTGTAGAGCTGGAGTGTCGAGCCCTTCTCCGGCGTGAGCCCGTCTTCGATGGCCTTGTTGTCGTCGGCGATATCCCACTTGACCGGGCTGTCCGGCGACGCGAGCGTCAGCGTCGGCGAACCCGAGGACGGCCCGGACTTCGAGCACGCCGCAAGGAAGGCGGGCAGCGTCGGTGCCGCGGCAGCAAGGATTGCTGCTCGCGTGAGGAATTGTCGTCGGGTCGGACCGTGGCTGTTCGGTCCGATGGGTCCTGGCATCTGGGGCCTCCCCGTTGCTTTCGCGTCTTGTCGCTGGTAGGACTCTCGCATAGACTGAATGCTCAGTCAACCGTTCTCGAGTGGAGGTTTTACCGTGTCTTCATCGGTGGTGGAAAGCCCTGTGGCTGACACCGTTAACCAGCTGATTGCCGATGAAGAGAAGGTGTTTCTGCGTCGCCAGCCGCGTAGCTCCGAACTCATCGCCGAAGCCCGCGTGCACCTCGCGGGCGGGGCCACCTCCAACTGGCAGATCGCCGAGCCGCAGGCCGTCTGGATGAGCCACGGCGCAGGCTCGAAGGTGTACGACGTCGACGGCACCGAATACGTCGACATGCACGGCGGCTACGGCGCCGCCATCGCCGGACACGCTCATCCGGCGATCGTCGCGGCGGTCAGCGACCGGGTAAGGCGCGGAACACATTTCGCACAGCCGACCGAGGACGCGATCTGGATCGCGGGCGAACTGTCTCGCCGCTACGACCTGCCGCTGTGGCGGTTCGCGAACTCCGGCACCGAAGCCACCATGGACGCCGTCCACCTCGCCCGTGCACTGACCGGGCGGGACCTGATCATCAAGGTCGAGGGCTGCTATCACGGCCACCACGATTCGGTGCAGGTCTCGGTGCTGCCCGAGGCCGACGAGGTCGGACCGCGCGACAACCCGAACCGGGTGCCGGGCAATACCGGCATCCCCGCTGCGATACGCGATCTCGTCATCGTCGTGCCGTTCAACGACACCGGTGCGGTGGCGCGGGCACTTGCCGAACACCGCGGGCAGATCGCCGCGATGATCCTCGAACCGGTGATGATGAACGCAGGGATCATCCATCCCGAGGACGGCTACCTCGCCGTGATCCGCGACCTCGTGCACGGTGAAGGCGCCTTCCTGATCTATGACGAGGTGAAGACCGGATTCACCACCGGCCCTGGCGGCGTCACCGCCCTCAGCGGCGTGGTGCCCGACATGGTGTGCCTGGCCAAGGCCCTCGGCGGCGGTATTTCGGTGGCGGCGATCGGCGGAACCGAGACGGTGATGTCGGCGATCGCCGACGGCCGCTACGAGCAGGTGGGCACCTTCAACGGCAACCCGCTGGCGATGGCGGCCACGAGGGCGACGCTCACCGACGTCCTCACCCCGCAGGCGTATGCCCATCTCGACGATTTGGCGACCCGGCTGCGCTCGTCGCTGGAGGCCACCATCGCCAAGCACGGCTTCGACTGGCACGTCGTCACGGCAGGCGCGAAGGGCTGCGTGACATTCCGCCGCGATCCGGTGCGCGAATTCCGCGACTTCCTCGGCATCGACGCCAGACTCGGCCACTTGCACTGGCTGATGCAGCACAATGGCGGGGTATTTCTCCCGCCATGGGGCAAGGTGGAGCAATGGCTGCTGTCGGTTCAGCACGACCGCGACGATGTCGATCGGTTCGCGGCCAATTTCGCCCGGTTCGCCGCTGCGGTGGCGCCTTGATGGGCCGGCCAGGATGACGGGCGGCGCGATCCGGCTCGAGCAGCTGGTGAAGTCGTTCGACGGGGTCCCGGCGGTGACCGGTATCGACCTCGACATCCCGGCCGGCCAATTCTATTCGCTGCTCGGCGCTTCCGGCTGCGGTAAGACCACCACCCTGCGCATGATCGCGGGCTTCGAGAAGCCCGACTCCGGCCGAATCCTGCTCGACGGCCGTGACGTCGCGGGCGATCCGCCACACAAGCGGCCCGTCAACACCGTCTTCCAGACCTACGCTCTTTTCCCGTTCATGACGGTGTGGGACAACGTCGCGTTCGGGCTGAAGTACCAGAAGGCGTCCAAGGCGGACACCAAGACGCGCGTGGACGAAGCGCTCGAGTTGGCGCGGATGAGCGACTTCGCGAAGCGCAAGCCCGCGCAGCTGTCCGGCGGACAGCAGCAGCGCGTCGCCCTTGCCCGTGCGCTCGTCCTTCGCCCGCAGGTGCTGCTTCTCGACGAGCCGCTCGGCGCATTGGACGCCAAGCTGCGCAAGCAGTTACAGCTCGAGTTGCGGTCCGTTCAGCGCGATGTCGGCATCACGTTCGTTTATGTCACCCACGACCAGGAGGAAGCGCTCACCATGAGCGACCAGATCGCCGTGCTGGCGGAAGGTCGCATCGAGCAGGTGGGCCCGCCCCAGGAGATCTACTCCGCACCCGCCACCACCTTCGTCGCCGGATTCCTCGGCGCAGCCAACATCTTCGACGCCGAGGTGCTCGAAGCGGCCAACGGTTCGGCGGTGTGTTCGGCACTCGACACCCGGCTGGGGGCGGCCGTCGAGGACGGCGCCAAACCCGGCGAGGCGGCCATCGTCATCCGGCCGGAACGCATCTCGGTGCAGGGCGCCGACGAGCCGGTCGGCAACGGCCACAACGCGATTCCCGGTGTGGTCGCCCAGGTGGTCTACCTCGGCCACTGCACGCAGGTGCACGTCGACGTCGGCGCGCCCATGGCGCTGATCGTGGAGGTGCCCAACCATTCCGGTCCCGCGTCGGTGAGCCATCGGCCAGGGGAGCGGGTCAACTGCGTCTGCACCCACGACGCGGTGCGTGTCCTGCATCGCAGTTCGGCGGCGGTGATCACCGATCCGGTCGCCGAAGACCTCAATGTCGCAGGAGCACTTACCGTTTCTTGACCGACGGCGTCGCCTCGGCGGGTAGGTTGAGCTCCCGTTCGGCGAATCGCATCGCGACGTTGTAGGCCACCGTGGAATCGACCTCCGGATCCTCGAGCGCCACCTGGATGGACAACCCGTCGAGCAACGCGGAGAACTCCAACGCGAACATCCTTGCGTCGATGTCGGCGTCGAGATCGGCTGACTTGATCGCATCGACGATCATGCTGCGCCAGCGGGCGTCGAGCTCGACCCGGCCCGCCTTGACCTCGTCATGCCGAAAAGCCTGCGCCCACAGGTCAAACCACAGTCCCCAGGCGCCGGGCATGTCGCTGTCGGATTCCGGCACGCAGGTCCACTTGATCAGAAACGACAGCCGCTCGTGCAGCGACGGGATCTCCGCGAGCATCTTCTCGGCGGCTTCGTAGCCCGACTCCTCGGAGTAGCGCAGTGCGTCGACCAGTAAACGGTCGCGGGTGCCGAAGTAGTAGATGACGAGTGCCGAGCTGACCCCGGCCCGCTTGGCGACATCGGCGATGCGGGTGTCACCGAAACCCCGCTCGCAGATCAGCTCCGCCGCCGCGCGGAGCATTTCGATGCGACGCGGTTCGTTGTTCTCCGTCGCGGGTGCCGGTTCGGCCATGGCTCTCGTGCTCCCCCTAGTAGTCGCAGCGTTGCCACTTGTTTCCAGCCTAACACTTGATTAGATTGAACAGTCAGTCAAGACGCTCTCTCCGAGGCGTGAAAGTAGGGCTCTGAATGTCGAACACATACGACGCTTTGGTAATCGGCGGCGGCCACAACGGGTTGGTCTCCGCGGCATATCTCGCCCGGTCGGGCGCCAAGACCCTGGTCCTGGAGTCCCGCAACTCGCTCGGCGGCGCCGCCACCACCGAGGCGCCGTGGGAGGACGCCCCGCATCTGCGGGTCACTCGCTTGTCCTACGTGATGAGCTTGATGCCGCCGACCATCGTGCGTGACCTCGAACTCGAGCGGCACGGCTACAAGGTGCATCCGATGGGGCCGTCCTACCAGGCGTTTCCCGAGGGCGGCTCGCTGATCATCTACGAGGACGACCCCAAGCGAACCCACGAGCAGCTGTCCAAGTTCTCCAAGAAGGACGCCGACGCGCTGCCGGAGTACTACGACTGGATCGGGCGTGTCGCCGATGTGATGGGCCCGCTGCTGACCCAGGTACCGCCGAACGTCGGCTCGAAGCGGCCGGGGGATCTGCTCGACCTGGCGAAGATGGCCTGGCCGATGCGCAACAAGATCACGCCGCGCATGACCGCCGACATCACCCGGTTGCTGACCATGAGCATCTCTGATCTGCTCGACGACTGGTTCGAATCACCGCAAGTCAAAGGTCTGATGGCCGTCAACGGCATCATCGGCACCTGGGCAGGACCGTGTGAACCCGGGACCGCGTACGTGATGGCGCACCACTCGATCGGGGATGTCGGCGACGGCCAGCTCGGCAGCTGGGGCTACCCCGAGGGCGGTATGGGCGGAGTGTCGGCGGCCATCGCCAAATCCGCTCGCAGCTTCGGCGCCGAGATCCGCACCAACGCAAAGGTTTCCCGCGTGCTGACGCGCGGCGGGAAAGTGAGCGGCGTGGTGCTGGAGAACGGCGATGAGATCTCGGCTCCGCTCGTGGTCACCACCCTGCATCCGAAGATCGCCTTCCTCGATCACCTTTCGCGGACAGAGCTGCCCGACGACTTCGTCAGCGACATCGAGCACTTCAAGTCACGAAGCGGCGTGGTGAAGGTCAATGTCGCGCTGTCGGAGCTGCCCAGCTTCACGGCCAACCCCAGTTCCGGAATGGCCGAACATCTGACCGGTTCGATCGAGATGGCACCGTCGATCGATTATCTGGAGACGGCGTTCCAAGAGGCGCGCGTCGGTAAGCCGGCGACCCTGCCGTTCAGCGACGGAGTCATCCCGACGACTCTGGACAAGACGCTCAATCCCGATGGCACGCACATCATGTCGCTGTTCACCCAGTGGGTGCCCGCCGAATGGAGCGAGGCGCCGCATCTCGAGGAACTCGACGCCTACGCCGACCGGGTCATCGACACCTACGACCAGGTGGCACCGGGCTTCAAGGCGTCGATCACACACCGCGACGTCGTCGGACCGTACGAGATGGAGCAGGAGTACGGCCTGATCGGCGGCAACATCTTCCACGGTGAGCTGTCGCTCGAGCAGCTGTTCCACATGCGGCCCGCGCCCGGCTACGCCGACTACCGCACGCCGATCGCCGGGCTGTACAACGGCAGCTCGGGCACGCACGCGGGCGGCGGTGTCTGCGGCATCCCCGGTTGGCAGGCGGCCCGCGCTGCGATGGCCGACAAGAAGAAGGGGCGCAACCGGTTCCGCCGTTCGTGACTCAAGAGAACAACATCACCGCGATGCTCGGCGCGCGGTCGATGGCGTTGGTGGGTGCGAGCGCCCGCCCCGACAGCCTCGGATCGCGGATGATCATCGAGGCGCAACGGGGTTCGCCGCGCTTCGGGCTCGTCAACCCGAGATACGACCGGATCGGTGACCTGCCGTGTGTCCCGTCGATCGGTGACCTGGACGGACCCGTCGACGTGGCCCTGCTCGGCGTCCCCGATTCGGTGCTGCTCGACCAGTTGGCGGCGGCCGCCGCGGCGGGGGCCAGATCCGCCGTCCTTTTCGGCTCCGCGTACGGGCTCCGAGACGAGATCGCGGCCATCGCCACCGAAGCCGGGATGGCGGTATGCGGTGCGGGCTGCATGGGTTTCGTGAACAACGCACTCGGGGTTCGCGCGCTCGGCTACCTGGAGCCGGATCCGCTGCCCGACGGCGGCGTCAGCCTCGTCACCCATTCGGGATCGGCGTTCTCCACGCTGCTGCGGGCCCGTCGCGGGTTCGGCTTCCGGCTGGCCGTGTCGTCGGGGCAGGAGATCGTCACCGACACCGCCGACTACGTCGACTACGCGCTCGATGACCCCGAAACCCGGGTCATCGGACTGCTTCTCGAGACACCGCGCGCAGTTCCCCGACTGCGAAAGACGCTGCTGCGCGCCGCCGGGCAGGATGTGCCCGTGGTTATCCTGACTGTCGGCGGTTCGCCGAGGGGACGGGCCATGGTTGCCGCCCACTCGGGCGCGCTGGCGGGCGAGGCCGCGGCATGGCGTGCGTTCTGCGCGGCCACCGGCGCCGTGCACGTCAGCGATCTTGCCGAGTTCAGCGACACCATCGAGCTGTTCTCCGCCGGGCGGCGGGCCAAGCGCGGAGGCATTGCTACCGTGCACGATTCGGGTGCCGAACGTGCGCTGGTTGCCGACCTCGCGCACGAGATGGGAGTCGAGTTCGCCGACCTCGCCCCCTCGACGCTGAGCACCATCGGCGGGATGCTCGACGACGGATTGGCCGCCACCAACCCGCTGGACGTGTGGGGCACGGGCGCGGACACAAGGAGCCTGTTCGGCGCCTGCCTGCGCGCTATGGTCGACGATCCGGCCGTCGCGGTCACCGCGCTCGCCGTCGACCTGGTCACAGAGTTCGACGGGGACACCGCCTACGCCGACGCGGTCATCGACGTCGCCAAGCTCACCGACGCGCCGATCGCCGTGCTGGCGTCGATGGCGTCGGCGATCGACCCATTCACGGCGGAACGGCTGCGGGACAGCGGGATTCCGGTATTGGAGAGCGCGCGCAGCGGGCTTGCGGCGATGGGGCATCTTGCCAGGTGGCCGCTGCTCGTCGACCAGACCGAGGTCGAGGTGGACTCGGCACGCAGGGCGCGGTGGGCCGCAGGGCTCGCGGGTGAAGCATCCTCATTCGAGTTGTTGGCGGACTACGGGGTGCCGGTGGTCGACATCAGGACCGCAGGCTCGGTCGGCGAAGCCGTCGCCGCCGCCGATGCGGTCGGGTACCCGGTGGCCCTCAAAACCGTTGGTGCCCTTCATAAGAGCGACGTCGGCGGTGTGGTGCTCGACATCGCCGATGCAGATGCCCTTCGTTCGGCATACGCGACGATGGCGGATGCGCTTGGGCCCGCGGTGACCGTGGAGCCCATGGTCGACGCGGGCGTCGAGATCTCGGTCGGGATCGTGCGCGATCCGGGTTTCGGTCCACTGTTGATCGTCGCGGCGGGTGGCACCCTGGTCGAGTTGCTCGCCGACCGGGTGGTGGCAATCCCTCCGGTGTCGCATGCGGGCGCCCGCGGCATGCTCGACGGGCTGCGCATCCGTCCCCTGCTCGACGGTTGGCGTGGTCAGCCCGCGGTCGACATCGATGCGCTTGCGCGGGTGATCGTTGCGTTCTCGCAGAAGGCGATGGAAATCGGCGATGTGGTCGACGCCGTCGAGGCCAATCCGGTGATTGTGTCCCCGCACGGGGTCGTCGCAGTTGATGCGCTCCTGATACCAAATCAGCCGACCTGATCGACAAGCAGTTGAAGACGTTCCGACTCATAGCCGGGTCGTAGTCGGCCGGTACGGCCAAGGGTGACCAGTCCGTGCAGTGAAGCCCAGAACACCTCGGTGAGCGCATCCGCATCCTGTTCGTCAGCGACGAGGGCGACCGCTTGGCGTAACTCGGCGAAGGCCGCCGTCAGCTGAGGCGGTGTGTCCTTGGCGGCGAATCGCAAGGTGGTCGCGCGGGCGAACATCGCGTCGTAGACCGCCGGGTTGTCGCGGGCGAAGTCGACATAGGCGTGCGCGATGCGGGCCAGGGTGTCACGGGCTGCGTCGGTGTCGGAACGGGCGGCCCGCATCACGTCGGCGAGCTCGCCGAACCCGTCGATGGCGACGGCATCGGCGAGTTCCTCCATGCCCGCGAAGTGCTTGTACAGGACAGGCTGGCTGTATTCGACCTCGGTGGACAGCCGACGGGTGGTGACGGCATCCCAGCCTTCGGCCTCGGCCAAATGGCGGGCCGTTGTGATGATCAGCCGCCGGCGGGCGGCTCGTTCACGTGCACGGCGATCCGCAACGGTCATGCCTGACTGTAGCACTGCTAGGAATAATAGCAACGCTATTGACACGAATAGACCTGGGGGTTAGCGTTGCTAGCGGTTATCCGCTGAGAGGAAGTGCCGACATGGCGTCAGACCTGTTCATCCGTGCCGCGGCACTGGTCGCTGTGCTTGGTACGGCCGTGGTGTACGGCACCGACGTGTTCGGCGCGATCGTGCTGCGACCGGCTTTGGCGTTGGTCGACGATCGTGCCCTGGTCGCGGTCATGGGACGCGTGCATCGATACGGAGACCGCCGAATGCCAGTGCCCGGGGTGCTCGGGATCGTCGCCGCCGCGGCAACCGCGGTGCTGGCCACGGTGACCGCTCACTGGGCACAGGCCGTCGCGGCGGGCATCGCAGTGGTCGCGCAGGTGGTCTGGATCGTGCTCTACACCCGGGTGAGTGCACCCATCAACCGTCAACTGACCGCGGCCACCGACGCCGGCCACACGCTGTCCAACGGCCGTGCGCTGCAGGCGAAGTGGGACCAGATCATCAGTGCCCGCGCGACGCTGCAAGGCCTCGCCGTGACCGCGCTATGCGTCGCGTTGGCGATCTGATGATGACCACCACCACCATCGGCTATACGCTCGCCGGGCTCATCGCCGCGGCCATCATCTTCATCGGCGCACGATTCATCGTCGCGCCGCGGGTCGCCGCCGCCGGCTACGGTGTGCAACCAGATCTCGGTCAGCCATCCGCGGGCGCCTACCTGCGCGTCAAGGGCGTCCGCGACATCGCATCGGGGCTGTTCGTCCTCATCCTGATGGGCGCGGGCGCGACCCACCTGCTCGGCTGGGTGATACTGGCCGCCACCATCATTCCGCTCGCCGACGCGACCATCGTGCTCGGCAGCGGCGGCTCCAAGTCGATCGCCCTGGGAGTGCACGGCCTCACCGCCGCCGTCATGCTCGTGACTTCTGCGCTCCTGCTCACTTCCTAGAGAGCGGGACGGGGCAGAATCTCGAGGTATGGCATGGGACTTCTCGACTGATCCGGACTTTCAGAAGAAGCTCGACTGGGTCGAGGAGTTCTGCAAGGAGGAGGTCGAACCGCTCGAGTTCGTCTTTCCCTACGCGGTCCGCTCGCCCGACCCGCGGGTGAAGGCGTACGTCAGAGGCCTGCAGCAGCAGATCAAGGACCAGGGGCTGTGGGCGCTATTCCTCGACGAGGAACTGGGCGGGCCCGGCTTCGGCCAGCTCAAGCTGGCGCTGCTGAACGAGATCATCGGCCGGTATGCGGGCGCGCCGCAGATGTTCGGAGCCGCGGCGCCCGACACCGGAAACATGGAGATGCTTGCCGCCTTCGGCACCGAGGAGCAGAAGAAGCGGTGGCTGGAGCCGATGCTGAACCAGGACATCTTCTCGGCGTACTCGATGACCGAACCGCAGGGCGGATCCGATCCGAATCTGTTCACGACACTCGCGGTTCGCGATGGTGACGAGTGGGTGATCAACGGCGAGAAGTGGTTCACCTCAGCGGGCCGCGTCGCCGACATCCTCTTCGTGATGTGCACCAACGGCATGTTCGTCGTGCCGCGCAAGACTCCCGGGGTCGAGATCCAGCCGGAGCCGCGCAACCACAACCACATCATCTATCGCGACGTCCGCATTCCGCTCGACCACCTGCTCGGTCCAGAGGACGGCGCCAAGACGCTTGCCCAGCGCAGGCTCGGCGGCGGCCGCATCCACCACGCGATGCGCACGATCGCCCAGTGCAAGCTGGCCTTCGACATGATGTGTGAGCGGGCGCTGTCGCGCGAGTCGCACGGCAAGATCATCGGCGAACACCAGATGGTGCAGGAGAAGATCGCCGACTCCTATGCCGCCATCCGCATGCTGCGGCTGCTTGTCCTCGAAACCGCTTGGAAGATCGACAATTCCAGCACCAAGGAAGCCCGCACCGACATCGCGACCGTCAAGTTCACGATGGCCAAGGTGCTGCGGGACGTGTCCTTCAACGCCCTGCACATCCTCGGGTCGCTCGGCACGACGGATCTCACGCCGCTGCAGGCGATGTATGCGAGCGCGCCGACGATGGGCCTTGCCGACGGCGCCGACGAGGTGCACAAGGCGACCGTCGCGCGCCGCGTGCTGCGCGAGTACTCACCGCAGGAGCATCCGTACTGGCCGACGGAGTACCTGCCCGCCAAGAAAGAAGCGGCCTGGGCGAAGTTCGAGCCGAAGTTCGAAGCCGACCCCGGCTTGCGTGAGTCGGCCGAGGCGTACAAGCAGTACTTCCGCAACCGGCGCTAGAGGACTCGGCGCCGGTATACCGACCGTTGTTCAGCCAACCTGGCGGAGGAGGTTGGTCAGCATCGCGTGGCTTCCTTGGGCGTCATACGGAACTGTCTCTTGGTGTGCTGTGGCCAGTTGGTCGTCGAGTCGAGGCCGTACCCGTCACCGCATTGGCAGATCCCGGAACCATCCGGGTTCGTGACGTGGTCGGCCAGGGCACGAGCGGTCCTGGCTTGTGGCTCATTGATCGTGCGGACAGCCTGCATCTGGACGCAATTCTCCTATCAGCTAGTTTGCGAGGTTGCGCCCAGATCTAGAGCGAAGTCTGTCGGGTGTAAGTACCCATCGCAGTGCCTGTTAAGTCTTGAATGTGGCGGACGGCACCCCGGTGATGTCACGCGGTGAAGGGTCGCACCTGTGTGGGCTTGGCGCTAGTTGTTGGTGGGTGGTGGTTGGGGTTGGAAGGGTTCGTACCACCACCAGTCGGCGCGTTCGCCGATGGGTCCCCGGTAGGGCGGCACGGCCGGTGGGGGTTTGGTCGGTGGGCGGGCGAGCGATCCCGCGCTGAGTTGTTGTCCCGCGCTGTCGGTGACGACGAGCTGGTCGGCGGGTCCGGTGATGGTGATGACGCCGCGATGATGCAGCCGGTGGTGGTACGGACAGACCAGGACCAGGTTGTCCAACTCGGTGGGGCCGCCGTCTTCCCAGTGGCGGATGTGATGAGCATGCAGACCACGGGTAGCCCCGCAGCCGGGAACGGCACAGGTGGGGTGGCGATGCTCGAGCGCGCGGCGAAGCCTGCGGTTGATCACCCGGGTGGCCCGCCCGGCCCCGATGACCTGCCCGTCCCGGTGGAACCACACCTCGCAGGTGGCGTCGCAGGTCAAGTAGCGGCGTTCGGAATCCGACAGCAGCGGGCCCAGATGCAGCGCGGCGACGCGGTCTTTGACATCGACGTGCATCACCACCGTGGTGTGCTGCCCGTGGGGGCGGCGCGCGGCGTCGGCGTCCCACCCGGCCTCGACCAGACGCAGGAACGCATCGCCGATATTAGGTATCGGGGGGCGCTGCTCTGACTCGCGGTCACCGGTGTCGCGCTTGTCGTCGTCGTGATCGCGCTTCCACTCGGCGATCAACGCATCCTGGTGGGATTGCAGCGCTGCATCGAATTTGGCTGCCTCAAGTTTGGGCAGCGTGATCTTCCAGATGGTGGCGTGCCCGGCGCTGGTTTTGGTGATCGAGCGCTGCGGTTCAGGTCGCGGATCTGGTTGCGGTCGCGGTTCGAGCTTGATCGCGGTGCGCAGCTGGCCGACGGTGGCGACCTCGGCCAGCGCCGCATAGTGCTTATCAGAACCATCGGATGCCCGCTCGGCGATCACGCCGACCTGATCGAGCGACAGCCGGCCCTCCCGCAAGCCCGCCACGCAGCGGGGAAACTCCGCCGAACGGCTCGCGATGGCAGTAATGGTGTGCGCGTTAGCCGAAGACGAGCCCAACTTCCAGGCCACCAAGGCCGCGACCGAACGCGCGCCCGTAGCACCCCACAACCCGTCCCGCTCCATCTCCGCGGCGATCTCCACGATGCGCCCGTCGATCACGTTGCGCTGACCGGCCAACTCCGACAACTCATCGAACAACACCTCCAGCCGCGCCTCCCGAGGCGGCGAGGGAATGAACGACGGTGCCGACGAGGACATAAAACCATCATCGCAGGGGGGTCCGACAAATCTGGACCGCCTGAGCCTGCACGACGAAATCGGCGAGCATGATCAGCGAAAGCTGAAGTCGGCCTGTGAAGTTCATGATTCTCCCCCTGAATGGTTTCTGCGTTGAGTCAGCGATCGATCATCGCCATCTGCGCCTCGTTGTGGTGATCGCCTGCAGGCGGGGTGAGGTTGTTCAGCTTCTCGAGTTGCTCGGCGCTGAGGTCGATTCCGTCGGCGGCGATGTTTTCCTCCACCCGGCTCACGCGCTTGGTCCCTGGGATCGGTGCGATGTCGTCGCCCTTGGTGAGCAGCCAGGCGATCGCGACCTGAGCAGGTGTGGCGCCCGCTTCTGCGGCGATTGCCTGCACCTCGTCGGCGATCTGCAGGTTGCGGTCGAAGTTCTCGCCCATGAACCGAGGACTGGTCTTGCGCCAGTCGTTGTCGTCGAAGTCGTCCATCGATCGGATGGCGCCGGTGAGAAAGCCGTGTCCGAGAGGCGAATACGGCACGAAACCGATGCCGAGTTCGCGCAGCACCGGAAGGACCGCGGGTTCGGGATCACGTGTCCACAGCGAGTACTCCGATTGCAGAGCGGTGATCGGATGCACCGCGTGGGCACGGCGAACCGTGCTCGCCCCGGCCTCCGACAGGCCGAGGTGTCGTACCTTTCCTTCCGCGACCAATTCCGCCATCGCCCCCACGGTGTCCTCGATCGGCGTGTTCGGGTCGACGCGGTGCTGGTAGTACAGATCGATGTAGTCGGTACCGAGGCGGCGCAACGACCCTTCAACGGCGGTGCGGATGTTGGCCGGGCTGCTGTCCAGGTTGCCTGGTCCGCCACCTGTGTGCGACACCATGCCGAACTTTGTGGCCACCACGATCTGGTCGCGCCGGCCCTTGATCGCCTGCCCGACCAGTTCCTCGTTGACGTACGGGCCATAGATCTCGGCCGTGTCGATGAACGTGACCCCGAGGTCGAGGGCGCGATGGATGGTGCGGATCGACTCGGCGTCGTCGGTTCCGGCGCCGGTGTACCCGAAGGACATACCCATGGCTCCGAGGCCGATTCGCGAGACGTCAAGGTCTCGTAACTTCGCGTGTTTCACGGTTGTCGTTCTCCTTACTGATCGATCTGGTACTCGTCATCACAGGCCCACCATCGCCATTCCGGCGGGGTTGTATCGGTCACCCTGCACGCCGACCCGTGCGGCGAGCTTGTCGAGGTAGGCGACGTCGTCGGCCGAGAGCGCGACTTGGGTGGCACCGGCGTTCTCCTCGATCCGTTCGCGGCGGCGGGTGCCCGGGATGGGGACGATCCACGGCTGCTGGGCGAGCAGCCACGCCAGCGCGATTTGTCCTGGGCTGCAGTTCTTTTCGTCGGCCAACACGCGGACCTGACTCACGAGCGCTTCGTTCGCGCCAATGTTGTCTGCGGCGAACCGCGGGATGGTCGACCGAACGTCACCCGCAGCGAAATCCGTTGTTCGCGAAACGGTTCCGGTGAGAAAACCCTTTCCCAGCGGGCTGAACGGTACGAAGCCGATGCCGAGCTCAGCGCAGGCCGGAAGGACCTCTGGTTCAGGGTCGCGGGTCCACAGCGAGTATTCGCTCTGCACCGCCGTGACGGGATAAACGGCGTGGGCGCGCCGAATGGTCGCGGCGCCGGCCTCCGAGAGCCCGAAATGCCGGACCTTCCCGGCCTGTACGAGTTCGGCGACCGTGCCTGCGACGTCTTCGATGGGCACGTTCGGGTCGACGCGGTGCTGGTAGAACAGGTCGATCACGTCGGTCTGTAGCCGCTGCAGCGACGCGTCGGCGACACGCCTGATCTGTTCGGGGCGAGAGTCGGTACCCACCATTTTGCCGTCGACGATGTTCCAGCCGAACTTGGTGGCGATCACGACCCGGTCGCGTAGCGGCGCCAACGCCTCACCGACGAGTTCCTCGTTGACGTAAGGCCCGTAGACCTCGGCGGTGTCGAAGAACGTGACCCCGGCCTCTTCGACCGCGTAGCGCAATACGCCGATCATGTCGTCGCGGTCGCCGGGGTTGGGGCCGTAACTTTGCGACATCCCCATGGCGCCGAGACCAACCGCCGAAACCTGAAGTCCCTGGCCGAGCGTGCGTGTGTGCATGAATCCTCCTCAGGCTTCCGGGATGTCAATCCCAAAGTTCTCGCGGGTGATCGCCTCGGGCTCCGGACCGCCGCGGATGCCGGTGTCCAGCGCGTCGATGGCGGCCAGTTGCTCGGCGGTCAGCTCGAAGTCGAAGACGTCGAAGTTCTCGGCGATCCGAGACGGCGTCACCGACTTCGGGATCACCTGGCGGCCCTGTTGCAGGTGCCACCGCAGCATGACCTGCGCCGGGGTCTTCGAGTGCGCGGCGGCGATCCCGCCGATGACCGGGTTCTCCAGGGTCGACGTGTGCGGGCCCTCGCGGTAGAACGTGATGCCACCGATCGGCGCCCACGCCTGGTTGAGGATGCCGTGCTCGTCGTCGAAGGTGAGCAACTCCGTTTGTCGGAAGTAGGGGTGCACTTCGATCTGGTTGACCGCAGGCACCACCTCGATTTCGGCGAGCAGTTTCTCGAGGTGAGTCGGCATGAAGTTGGACACGCCGATCGCACGGACCTTGCCGTCGGCGTACAGCTTCTCCAGCGCTTTGTAGGCGGCGACGGTCAGGTCGAACTCGCCGGGCAGTGCCTGATGCAGGATCAGCAGGTCGAGCTCATCGACGCCGAGCTTGCCCACGGCCTTGTCGATAGGCGTGCAATGTGGCGTCGTAGCCGAAGTCGGTGATCCAGACCTTGGTCTCGACGAAGATGTCCTCGCGGGCCAGCCCGGACCGGCGGATCGCTTCTCCGACCTCGCGCTCATTGCCGTACGCCGCGGCGGTGTCGATGTGGCGGTAGCCGGTCTGCAGCGCCGTCTCGACGGCAGCGATGGTCTCTTCGGGCGCCGTCTGGAAGACGCCGAAGCCCAGCACGGGTATCTCGAGACCGTTGTTGAGGGTGAAGGTGGGAATGCTCATGTGCTCGACGCTAGGCCTCACCGACGGAGCCTGGGAGTGCCTGATGAGCGGGGTATTGGCAGTACCTCCCAACGGGCAGCCGGCGTGCCTACGGTGGAGCTATGACCGCGATGGACCCCCACAGCGAGGTGCGCGAGTTCCTGAGTTCGCGGCGGGCGCGGATCACCCCGCAGCAGGCCGGGCTTCCGGCATACGGCGGCAACCGCCGCGTCAAGGGTCTGCGGCGTGAAGAAGTCGCGATGCTGGCCGGGGTGTCCGTCGACTACTACGTCCGCATGGAGCGTGGCAATCTGGCCGGCGCGTCGGACAGCGTCCTGGACGCTCTTGCCTCTGCGCTGCAACTGGACGAGGCGGAGCGCGAACACCTCTATGCGCTCGCCAGGGCTTCGGGTGCAGGAAGCAGCCGCCGTAAGCGAAAGACATCGGGGACGGTTCGCCCCGCCCTGCAACAGGTTCTCGATGCCATCACCGACGCGCCGGCGTGGATCCGCAACGGCCGCCATGACGTGCTGGCGATGAACCAGTTGGCCCGCGCCCTCTACGCCCCAGTGCTCGCCGATCCGCGTCGGCCCGCGAACACCGCGCGGTTCGTGTACTTGAATCCCGAAGCTGCCGAAGAGTTCTTCGTCGACTACGACAAGATCGCCCGCGACGCGGCCGCGATGCTTCGGATGGAAGCCGGTCAGAACCCACACGACGAAGACCTGATCGCCCTGGTCGGTGAATTGTCCACGCGCAGTGAGCTCTTCCGGAAGCAGTGGGCGTCTCAGGATGTCCGTTTCCACCGGTCCGGCCGGAAGCGCCTGCGGCACCCCGCTGTCGGTCAGCTCGATCTGGACTTCGAGGCGATGCCGCTTCCTGGTGACCCCGGCCTCCAGCTCAACATCTACACCGCGCCGGCGAACACCCCCACCGCCGATGGCCTCAAGTTGCTGGGTTCGTGGGCGGCCAGCCAAGACAACCTCGCCACCGAACGGTCCGCTGCCAAAGGGTGAGGCGCATGTCGGCGCGACGCAACGGGTGCTAGATGTTCATCCCGGAGAACATCATCCGGTTGGGGTCGTATTTCTGTCGGACTGCGCTCAGCTTGGAGAGATTCGAGCCGAAGTATCGCGCAGGTGGCTGGCCTGCCTCGAGATAGTTCACATAGCCGCCGACCGAATACGGTTGCACCGCTTGGTGTGCCGTCTTGAGCCAGTTGACCGCCGTCGACGGGGAACCGTTGTTCTCGACGTACCACTGCACAAGCGCGGACTGACTTCGCCACGGAAATGCGGTGGCTCCTGGCGCCACCGTGGCGAGCGCGCCATCGAGAGCGTGCATGATCACCAGCATGCGGCCCCCGTCGCGAGGGAAGGCGTTCATCGCTGCGGTGATGCCTTGCGCCGCACCCGCGTCCACGACGGTGAAGACATCGGATCCGCCGACGTATCCCAGCGGCGCCGGGTTGAGATTGCCCGCCAGATACTTCACCAGGTCCAGATAGTTGAGGGTCTGGATGTCGGTGCCCGCCGGTTGCAATCCGACGGCCTTGGTGACGGCACCGATCATGCCGTTACCCGACCCGGCCGGGCAGGTCCCCATGATCCGACAGTGCGTACCCGTCGCGTCGGTGGTGCCGTCCGCCAGTGCCCAGCTGTTTCGGTCGGCGGTCCGCAACCAGTTCTGCCAACCGACGAGAACCTGCGCGAACGACTCCGGCGGGTAGTGCAGGTTCACCACGTCGACATCCGAAACCGGGAACGTCGAAAAGGTCAGCGAGGTCGTCACGCCGAAGTTGCCGCCGCCACCGCCGCGCAACGCCCAGAACAGGTCGGGGTTCTCGGCCCCGGACGCGGTGACGGCTTGACCCCCCGGCAACACGACTGTTGCCGAGGTCAGTGCATCGGAAAGCAGGCCCGCATGCCTCGACTGGGCGCCCAGCCCGCCGCCGAGGGCGTGTCCTGCGGCCCCGACTGTCGGGCAGATGCCCGTCGGGATACCTCGACCTGCGGCGGCAAGCACCTGGTGCAGTTCCCACAGATGAGTCGCCGCAGGCGCGGTGACCCGTCCGCTGGCGGCATCGTAATCGACTCCGCCCGGCAGCTGGCGTAGGTCGAACACCATGGCGCCGTTCGCCGTTGACGCACCCGTGTAGGAATGCCCGCCGCTGCGCGGAGCGACATGGAGCTTGTTGGACGCGGCGAATGCCATCGCCTTCTGAACGTCGGCCACCGATGTCGGTGTGACGATCGCGGCAGGGGAGGAGCCGTTGTAGTTGGTGTTGAAAACCTGTTTCGCCGCGGCGAATTCACCATTGCCCGGGAGAAGGACATGCCCGCCGATGGCGGCGGAGAGACCTTCCCAGCCGGTGGCGAGTGGCTCGGCGACCGCCCTGGCCGATCCGAAAACCGTGCCCGCGGCCAAAGCTCCCGCGGCCCCGCGCAGGAACGTCTGACGGGATATCTCACGCGCCATCGTCGGACTCCCGCGATTGCGTCACATCGGTGATTGTCGGTCACCCGATGACGAAAATCGCCTTGCCGCACAACCTGTTGCGCGACAGAGACCGAATAGAGATCAGAAGATCGAGTAGACCTTTCGCACGGTTTCGTGGATGTCCCAGGTGCCCTTCCAGCCGGTCGGGAACACCGCGATGTCGCCGGCCTTGACCTCCTCGGACTCGCCGCCGTCAGGCGTCACGGTCATCCGGCCCGACAACAGGTAGATGACCTCGTTCTCGTCCTGCACCCAGTACGAGGGGCCCGGTGTGCACTGCCAGATACCCGCGGACTTCCCTCCGTCGACCCACATCTCGACGCCGTGGGTCGCCATCGGATCTCCGGTTGCCTCTTCGAGCGGGCCCCAGTCTTCGAGCTCCGCATCGGCGGCATTGGCGAGGATTGCAGTGGTAATTGTGTTCACATTCCGGCTTTCTCTGGGAAGGGTAGGGAAATCGGTTCGGGCGCAACGCGACTGTTGCCCTCGGCGTCGAAGCGGTCCAGCCCGAGGTCGGTGAGGTCGAGCCAGTCGCACTGTACCGGTCATCGTCAGGTCGGCGGCCACCTCGGCGACGGCGGGGCCCCACATCATGCCGTGCCCCGCGGGGCTGGCGACGACGGTTCCGTCGACCGGGCCGTCGTCGGTGAGCAGCGGCCCGAGGATCGGCAGGTGGTCGGGGGTGTAGTCGATCGTCGCCGCCCATGTCCTGCGCAGGCCGAGGCCCTTGAGGCCGGGCAGCAACTCCTCGATCCGGTCGCGGACCTTCTGAAAGTAGGTCTCGTCGAAGTCGGCCGCCACTCCTGGGGCCTCTTCTGGATTGCTCATACCCCACAGCAGGCCGCCGGCTTCGCCTGGCCGCCAATAGATTCCGGAGGGGAGGTCGAACACCATCGGCACGTCGTGCACGTCGAATGCGGTGACGGGTGCGGTGACCACCACCTGGTGACGCGCGCCGCCCGCCCACACCTTCGCGCCCGCTGCCGCACCGACCTCGGCGAGTTTGGGTCCGCCGGTGAGCACCACGTGCTCGGTGTCGATCGGCCCGTCTGAGGTGTCGACGCCGACGACGCGGCCGCCAGATGTACGCAGCCCGGTGAATCGGCAGCGCTCCCGGACGTCGACCTTGTGGGCGACGAGTGCCGCGGTGTAGGCCAGCACGTTGCGCGGCGCGTCGATGTAGCCGTCGCCGGGTGCGTACGACGAGCCCATCGTGGCGCCCGCAGCGATGCCGGTGTGCATATCGTCGACGTCCGAAGCGGACAACCACTCGACGTCGAGGCCGAGTTTCTGCTGAAGCGCGACGCGGTCATGGGCCGCTGCGACCTCGGCGTCGCTGAAGCACGGCATCAGATACCCCTGTGCGACGAACCCGCAGTCGAGCGGGAACCGGTCGCCGCTTGCGGCGTAGAAGTCCTGCGTGCGCATGCCGAGCACGATCGCGGCTTCGGTGCCGCCCTGCGCCCGCACCATGCCCGCCGCCCTGCTGCTCGCGCCGTCGCCGAGCGTTCCCTTCTCGAGCAGGACCACGCGCTTGACGCCGCGTTCGGCGAGCTGAACCGCCGTCCATGCTCCGACGGTTCCCCCACCCACGACGACGACGTCAGCACTGGTCATACTGTGGAACGCTGGCATAGACTGAACAATCAGTCAAGGGCAAGGAGCGGGCTTTGGTGATGTACGGACTCTCGGATGAGGATCTGCGGATCCGCGATACGGCGAAGGGCTTCGTCGAGTCGTTGATGCCGCACGAGGTCGAGGCCGAATTGGCGGGCGGACTGCTTCCGAAGGAGCTGACGGCAGAGCATTCGCGGCGGGCGATGGAGCTCGGTCTGTACGCCACGAACATGCCCGAGTCGGTGGGCGGCCCAGGCTGCACGGCGCTGCAGCAGGTGCTCGTGCAGGAGCAGTGCGGCAGGGTCACCAACGGCCTCGCGTGGGTGATGGCGACGCCACCGCAGTGGTGGCCGCAGGTGGCCACCGACTATCAGCTCGAGCGCTGGCTGCTGCCTGCCGTGCGCGGCGAGAAGCACGAGGCGTATGCGATCACCGAGGAGTTCGCAGGCTCGGACGTGTCGGAGCTGCAGACCACCGCGCGCCGCGAGGGCGACGAGTACGTGATCAACGGCGTCAAATGGCACGTCACGTCGTACAACCTTGCCGACTACGTATTCGTCGAGGCAGTGCTGACCACCGGCGAGCACGCAGGCGACCACGTGCTGCTGGTGGTCGACGTGCCGTGGCCCGGCATGGAAGTCGTTCGCACACCGCACTATTCGCACAACATCGCCGACGAGCACCCGATCGTCGCGTTCAACGACGTCCGAGTGCCTGCGTCGCATCTCGTCGGCGCCGAGGGTGAGCCGATGACGTTCACCCAGGACTGGTTCCGGTTCGAGCGGATGATGGTGGCCTCGCGGTGCGTCGGCGCGGCGCAGCGCCTCGTCGACGAGATGACCGCGTTCGCGAAGACCCGCGAGGTCGGCGGCAGGCCGCTCGGCGAGTACCAGTTGGTTGCGGGCATGCTCGCCGACAGCGCGACCGAACTGTTCGCCGCGCGGTCCATGCTCTACGAGGTCGCCCGGTCGATCGACGCGGGCCTTGACCGCAAGATCGTGCACGGCCAGGCCTCGATGGCCAAGCTGTACTGCTCCGAGATGGCGGGCCGGGTCGCGGACCGCGCCGTGCAGGTGTTCGGCGGTCGCGGCTACATGCGCGAGAACGTCGCAGAGCGGATGTTCCGAGAGCTTCGCGTCGAACGAATCTGGGAGGGCGCCAGCGAGATTCAGCGCGTCATCGTGGCTCGCCAGATGCTGAACCGCGGACCATCGGCGGTGCTCGAGGGCCGGTGATCTACGGGCGGCCGCGCAGCCGGACCGAAAGGCAGGTCACGCATCCTTCGAGCTTCTCGAACTCGGAGATGTCGACCGCGATGACCCGGTAACCGCGCTGCCGGAAACTCTCCGCCGTCCGCGGTGCGGCGGACGACATCAGCAGCGCGTCGTCGTCGAGCAGCACCACGTGCGCGCCCTGCTCCTCGGGGACGGCGAGGAACCTCTCACCCCACACGCCGGGATCGTCGACGACGGGTTCGTAGCCGATGATCGATCCGTCGGGTAGCGCGGTCACCGCGGACTTGAGGTGCAGTGCCTTCGTCAGCGGGACGGTCACCACGTTCGCGCCGAGCGGTTGCAGGTGGGCGGTCAGCTGGGCGATCCCCTCGGCGTTCGTGCGGCCGCCCATGCCGACCCAGACGGTGCCGCCGTGCTTGAGAACATCGCCGCCGTCGAGGGTGCCTGGCGCTTCGATGCGCACAACGCGATACCCCTGGGCGCGGACCGCGTCTTCCGCCGCGGAAACCTCCGGCCACCGCTCGTCGGCGCCAGGACGGCAGATGACCGCAAGGTCTTCGTAGACGACCATGGTGTCTTCGACGAATACCGAGTCGGGACAGTCCGGCGCCTCCGGCACCTCGTGGGTGGTCCAGCCCTCGTTGTGCAGCGCCGCGACGTAACCGTCCCATTGGCGACGGGCGAGGTCGATGTCCACGTCGTCGCTGCGTTCGATGTGGGTGACCAACCCCTCGGCGAGCCGAGGTGACGGTCGTCGGATCAGTGCGTGGCGTGCGGTCACGCCTCCACCGTATCGGTGTCGTTTGCCTGCGCCCTTGTCGTGCGAAGGCCGAGCAGCCGCATGCCGTGGTAGACGAGCAGCGCGGCGATCGAGCCGAGCGCGATCCCGGTGAAGGTCAAACCGCCCAGCTGCCAGGTGAAGTCGGCGATCCCGATGATCAGCGGGATGGCCGCGGTCATCTGGTTGAGCGGTTTGGAGAAGTCGACGTCGTTGGTCAGCCAGATCCGCACACCGAGGATGCCGACGAGCCCGTACAGCACGATGGTTGCGCCGCCGAGCACACCGGGCGGGATCGCCGAGATCGCCGCGCCGACCTTCGGGCACAACGCCAGCGCGATGGCCACCGCGGCGGCCACCCAGTACGCGGCCGTCGAGTAGATGCGCGTCGCAGCCATCACGCCGATGTTCTCGGCGTAGGTGGTGGTCGCCGAACCCCCGCCGAAGCCGGCCAACGTGGTGGCCACGCCGTCGGCGGCCAGCGCGCGGCCCATCAACGGGTCGACTTCGGTGTCGGTCATCTGGCCGACGGACTTCACATGCCCGATGTTCTCGGCGATCAACGCGATCACGGCGGGCAGGAACATCGGCAGCACGGCGAGGGTGAACGTCGGTGTCTGGAACTCCGGCAACCCGATCCACGGCGCGGCGGCGATCCCGGATGTGTCGACGTCGCCGAGGATCAGCGCCAGCACGTACCCGGCGACGACGGCGGTGAAGATCGCGAGGCGACCGATGATGCCGCGGAAGAACGCCAGGCAGGCGACCAGCAGCACCAGGGTGACGATCCCGACCAGTGGTCCCTTCTCGAAGTTCGACTTCGCGGCGGGCGCGAGGTTGAAACCGATCAACGCCACGATCGCGCCGGTGACCACCGGCGGCAGCACCACGTCGATCCAGTGCGTGCCGACGACGTGCACCACGACGCCGATGACGATCAGCGCGAGGCCGACGGCGATCAATCCGCCGAGCGCGCTGCCTGCGCCGTGCGAGGCGACCGCCGCCGTGACGGGCGCGATCACCGAGAAGCTCGAGCCGAGGTAGCTGGGCAGCCGGTTGCCGGTGATGATCAGGAACAGCACCGTGCCGATACCGGAGAACAGCAGGGTGGTCGCAGGCGGAAAGCCGGTGAGCACCGGCACCAGGAAGGTGGCGCCGAACATCGCGACCACGTGCTGGGCGCCGATGCCGATGGTGGCTGCCCAGTCCAGCCGTTCGTCCGGTGCGACGACGAAGTCCGGGTCAGCCTGTGCTTCCACGTGTTTCCATGTCAGCGGGATCACGATGAATATCTTGCCTGGGCTCGAGCAGTTCCGCGGTTATCGGCGGGAATGGCTGCGCGGCGATGTGATGGCCGGTGTGACGGTCGCCGCCTACCTGGTACCGCAGGTGATGGCGTATGCCACGGTGGCCGGACTGCCGCCGGTGGTCGGGCTGTGGGCTGCGCTGGCGCCGCTGGCCGTGTACGCGGTGCTCGGGTCGTCGCGGCAGCTGTCGGTCGGTCCGGAGTCGACGACGGCGCTGATGACCGCGACGGCGTTGGCGCCGCTCGCGCTTGGGGACCCGCAGCGCTACGCCGCGCTTGCGGCCGCGGTGGCGCTCCTTGTCGGCGCGGTCTGTTTCGTCGCAGGCCTGATGCGCATCGGATTCCTGGCCGATCTGCTGTCGCGACCGGTGCTCGTCGGCTATATGGCCGGTGTCGCGGTGATCATGATCGGCAGCCAGCTCGGCAAGATCACCGGCGTTTCGGTCGAGGGCGACGAGTTCGTCGACCAGATTCGGTCGTTCGTCGCTGGGCTCGACGGCGTGCACTGGCCGACGGTCGCGCTGGCGGTAGCGGTCCTCGGCGTGCTTCTTACGCTGGCCCGGCTGCTGCCGCGGCTGCCGGGCCCACTGATCGCGATCCTGCTCGCCACTGCTGTCGTCACAGGATTCTCACTGGACCGCAACGGCATTCGGGTGATCGGTCATATCCCGAGCGGCCTGCCGGCGCCCGGCCTGCCCGGTATCGATCTGGCCGATGTCTCTGCCCTACTGATCCCGGCGGCGGGTATCGCGATCGTCGCGTTCTCCGACAATGTGCTGACCGCACGCACGTTCGCGGCGAGGCACGGCCAGCGCGTCGACGCCAACGCAGAGTTGCGTGCACTCGGCGTCTGCAATGCCGGAACCGGTCTGCTGCACGGATTTCCGGTGAGCTCGAGTGGCACCCGCACCGCCTTGGGCGACGCGCTTGGCAGCAAGACCCAGCTCTACTCGATCGTGGCGCTGGGCTTCGTGCTCGTCGTGATGGTCGCCGGGCGCGGCGTGCTTGCGAACTTTCCGATGGCCGCGCTCGGAGCGCTTGTCGTCTACGCCGCTCTGAGGCTGGTCGACGTCGCGGAGTTCAAGCGGCTGGCCCGGTTTCGGCGCAGTGAGCTCATCCTGGCCATCGCCACCACGGCATCGGTGCTGTTGTTCGGAGTGCTCTACGGCGTGTTGGTCGCCATCGCGGCATCGATCCTGGATCTGCTGCGCCGGGTGGCCCGACCGCACGACGCAGTGCTCGGATTCGTCCCCGGCCTCGCGGGCATGCACGATCTCGACGACTACCCGGAAGCCGATCCCGAGCCGGGGTTGCTGGTGTACCGGTACGACGCGCCACTGTTCTTCGCCAACGCAGAGAACTTCCGCGAACGTGCTCTTGAAGCCGTTGACGAGAACGAGGATCCGGTGAAGTGGTTCGTGCTGAATGCCGAAGCGAATGTGGAGGTCGACCTCACCGCGCTCGACGTGCTCGACCAGTTGCGGGCCGAATTGGAAAGCCGCGGAATAGAGTTCGCGATGGCGCGGGTGAAGCAGGATCTCAGGGATGCGCTGCAGGCGGCAGGGTTGGTCGACAAGATCGGCGAGGATCGCATCTTCATGACGCTGCCGACGGCAGTCGAGGCCTACCGCAACCTTCGCACCGCGTAGACAGCTGCGCCGAGGGCCACCACGCCGGAGCCGGCCAGCACCGAGGTGATCGGCAGCAGCGCAGCCAGCAGTATGCAGCCGACCAGACCCAGTATCGGAATGCCTTTGCGGCCCAACGTCAAGGCCGATGCATTGGCGATCGCGTAATAGATCAGCACGGCAAACGCTGAGAAGCCGATCGCTGTCGCGCACGTCGGCGACGCCCGCGACAACCGCGACGACGGCGCCGACCGCCACCTCGGCCCGGTGAGGGCTGCCGAACCGCGGATGAACGCTCGCCAGAGCGTGTGGAAGGTGACGATCGCGGGCCATCGCGAGCGTTGTCCTCGAAACGCCGAGTATCAGCGACAACAACGCCCCGAGCGCTGCGACGGCCGCGCCGGCACGGATCACGGGTTCGAGGCCGGAATGTCCTGCGGCGCGGACGGCGTCAGCAAGTGGAGCGCTCGACGCCGCCATCACGTCGCTGCCCAGCTGCAGCCCAACCGCAATCGTGACGACCGCATAGACGACCAACGTGATGCCGAGCGCGATCGGTATGGCCAGCGGGATGGTGCGTGCCGGGTCGCGCACCTCCTCGCCGAGGGTGGCGATGCGGGCGTAACCGGCGAATGCGAAGAACAACAGGCCCGCCGCCTGCAGCACCCCGAGGACGGTGGTGTCACCGAAACCCGACACGGGTCCGTTGCGAACGACGCCGTCTCCCACAACGGCCACCACCACTGCTGCCAGCACGGCGAGCACGAGTATGACGATGACGCGAGTCAGCATCGCCGACTTCTCGACGCCCGCATAGTTGATCGCTGTCAGGGCGACGACCGCGACGACCGCGACGGCATGTGCATGGGTCGGCCATGCGTAGATGCCGACGGTTAACGCCATGGCAGCGCACGACGCTGTCTTGCCGACCACGAAGCTCCAGCCCGCGGTGTAACCCCAGAACTCGCCCAGCCGCTCGCGGCCATAGACGTAGGTTCCGCCCGACTGCGGATACCGCGCGGCCAGCCGCGCCGATGAGATCGCATTGCAGTAGGCGACGACGGCGGCGATAGCCAACCAATGAGCAGGCCCGATCCCGCCGCGGCCGCCGCGGGTGCCAGCACCACGAAGATCCCGGCGCCGATCATCGAGCCGAGCCCGATCGAGACGGCGTCGGCGATGCCGAGGCGCCGTTGCAGAGCGGGCTCCTCCGGCGTGCTCACCGGAGGTGATCCTAGGTCAGGCCGGATCCTCCCCGAACACCGACTCGCGGCCCCACACGGTGGCGGCGACGAACACCACCCCGGCGAGCAGGATCGCGCCGAACGCGATCAGCGGGATCGTCCAGAGGCGGCGCAGCATCAGCGCGGTCTCGCACTGCCCGGGATAGTCCCCACCGGCTTCGGCGGCCTGCGTCAGGTTCGCGAAGTAGCCGGTGCCGCATTTGATTTGAAACCCGAACTGGTCGAAGACGTCGATGTAGACCGGGAAGTTGAGTGCCAGCAATCCGACGACGATCATCGCGATACTCAGCACGCCGAGGTAGAACGCGCGGTGGTGATAGTGATGCAAGTCTTTCCTCCCTGTCAGGTCATACAGACGTTGGCGACGAGCAGTACCGGCCAGGAGACGATCGCGCCGAGAAACGACACGACCAGGTCGATGCCGCCCATCCGGTTCAGATGGTCGGTGTGGGGCTCGACCAGATGGCGCCCACGATGAGGTACGGGGTGCCGAACACGAGCGCGACGACGATCAGCGCACCGACACTCACTCGGTAGCTGAGCAACCTTCTAAACGCGTCGAGCACGGGACCCCCGTCCGGTCTGCAACTGATCGCTATGTTAATGATCATTCTTCTTTTGGCTACGGGTTTGTCAATTCTTATCAGCCGAAGTCCGCCGATAAGTTCCCGACAACTCCGTTAGGGTGAGCGCCATGGCGCGCGGCGCAAGCGAGGAGCGAATGAGTCTCGGCCGGCCCGTCCCTCATGCAGGCATCAGGCGTCGACCGAAGGATCGGAAGGCGCAGATCGCGCGCGCGTCCGCGGAGGCATTCAGCGCGCTCGGCTATCACACGGTCAGCATGGAGGCGATCGCCTCGAGGGTCGGGATCTCGGCGACCGCCCTCTACCGGCACTACCCGAGCAAGTACGACCTCTTTCGCGACGCGGTGCTCGCGCTCGGCGAGCAGCTCGTGGCCTGCACGGCGTTCTCCGACGATGCGCAGGCCGATGCGGACACGCTGCAGCGGCTGATCGCCGCGATCACCGACACTGCGCTGGCCAACCGTGAGTCGGGTGGGCTGTACCGGTGGGAGGCTCGCTACCTTCGCGGTGACGACCAGGCGACGCTGAACGGTCAGATGCGGACGGTGAACCACCGAATTCAGCGGCCGCTCATGGCACTTCGGCCCGGACTCACCTCGCGACAGCGCTGGATGCTTTCGTCGTCGATGCTGAGCGTGATCGGCAGCATCGTCGACCACCGTGCCAAGCTGCCCGCGGTGCACATCCGCGCCGTGCTCGCCGAAGTCGCCACCGCGATCTCGACGGCCGACGTCGCAGACCTGCCCACCGACGAGCCTGCGCGCAGGCGCCGCGTCGGGGTCGACCCGTCGAAATACGAAGCGCTGCTGACGGAGTCGGTTGCGTTGTTCAACCGAAAGGGGTACCGCGACACCACGATGGAGGAGATCGCCTCGGCCGTCGGCATGCCGACGTCGGGGATCTACCGGTACTTCTCCGGCAAGAACGACATCCTCGCGGCGATATACCGGAGGGCCGCCGACCGGCTGTCGTCTGAGGCCTCGTCGATCCTCGGTGCGGTGACAGACCCGGAGGAGGCGCTGACCGGACTGATCGACGCCTACGTGAAGAGGTCGTTCGACCATCCAGAGCTCGCCTACGTCTACTACACCGAACGGGTGAACATGGCGCCCGCCGACCAGAAGATCCTCCGCAACCTGCAGAGGGCGACGGTCGAATCGTGGGTGCGGCTTGTCACCTCGATCCGGTCGGACTGGACCGTCGGGCAGGCGCGGTTCGCCGTACACGCCGCCATGGCGCTGGTGATCGATGTGGGCAGACTCGTGCACTACGACAACACCGTTGCGTCGCGTGTGCTGGTCGCCAGGATGCTCGACCTCACGCTGCTCGGCCGCTACCGGTTACGTACGACGTTGCCCGCCAGATAGGCGCCGTAACCGAGCAACCCGACGACGGCGAGTTTGCGCGTCTTGCGCGAAGCGAGCCCGAGGCCGATCGCGGTTTCGATGCCGCCGTCGATGTAGACGTGCTTGCGGGTCTCGCGCGGGAACGCCTGCCCGGTCACGTCGTCGAACAATTCGGGTTTGACGAAGTGCGCGACGCCGACGCCTGCGACGCCGAGGCCGGCCAGGGTCGCGATGCGCGATCCGCCGGAACTCTTCTTGGCCACGGTTGGTCCTCTCTGATCACGCAAACTGGTAGTCGCTCAACGGGAATCGGGATGCTTCGGAAATGGCATTGTAGGTGGAGGTCGGCCGCAGCAGCGTCGCCTCGCCGCTGTGGTTGAAGTAGTAGGACCGCGACGACGCGCAGTCGCCGCCGTAGAACACCGAGTCGCCGAGCAGCTCTGTCATGCGGTCGAGGAAGCGGGTGTTCGCGTCCTCGGTCACCTCGAAGGTGCGGGCGCCGCGGCGCGCGACCTCGCGGAACAACCGGTCCATGAGCCGCATCTCGCGTTCGACGGTGTCGAAGTACGACAGGCCGCTGTAGGCGTACGGTCCCGCCATGTTCAGGTAGTTCGGGAAGGACGGCATCGAAACGCCTTGGTAGGCCTGGAATCTGTGTCGCGCCACCACTTGCCGAGGTTGCGGCCGTCGCGTCCGATCACCTCGATGGCCGGGAAGTTCGCGTCCCACAGGTCGAATCCGGTGGCGAGCACCAGGGTGTCGATGGACGCTTTGCGGCCGTCGGCGGTCACGATGCCGTCCGGCTCCACGCGTTCGATCGAGGTGGACTCCAGATGGACGTTCGGCTTGGTGAATGCGCGGTAGTAGGTGTTGGAGAACGTCGGCCTCTTACAGCCGAAGTCGTAGTCCGGGGTGAGCTTGCGGCGTAGGTCGCGATCGCGGATCGATCTGAACAGGTGGGCCTTCGCCAGCACGGCAGCCCCGCTGTTGAGCAGTTTGAACTGCCGGTAGTGCAGCACGGCCGACACCATCATCAGCTCGAGGATGTTGTCGGTGACCCAGCGAAAGGCACGGTGCGCGAGAGGAACTCGACCGAACAGTCGCCGCAGCGGCCCCGCGATGGGAAAGTCGAGCTTCGGCACCACATAGATCGGCGTGCGTTGGTAGACGGTCATGTCGGCGACTCGTTCGGCCAGCTTCGGGATGAGCTGCACCGCGGTGGCGCCGGTGCCGATGACGCCGATGCGGCGGCCCGTGAAGTCGTAGTCGTCGTCCCAGTCGGTGGTGTGGATGATCCGCCCGTCGAACTCGCCGATGCCGTCGATATCCGGCGTGTGCGGCTGGGAAAGGAACCCGGTGGCGGTGATCAGGAACCGCGCGGTCAGCGTTTCACCGTCCGCCACGGCGACATGCCACGTCTTGGTGTCCTCGTCCCAGCGGGCACCGGAAACGCTGGTGCCGAATCGCATGTGGCGGCGCACGTCGTACTTGTCGGCGACGTCGTCGGCGTACCGCTTGAGCTCCTTGCCGGGGGCGAACAGCCGCGACCAGTTCGGGTTCGGCTCGAACCAGTACGAGTAGGTGGTCGACGGGATGTCGACGGCGAGGCCGGGATAGCGGTTCACGTGCCAGGTGCCGCCGAGGTCGTCCTCGCGTTCGAGGATGACGAAATTGTCGTATCCGAGCCGCGTAGCTGGATCGCCGCCCCGATGCCACCGAATCCCGCCCCGACGACGACCGCGTCCAATCGCTGCGGAGTCATGGCTCGACGCTACCTTACTCAAAAGTAAGTTAACAGGCCTCGGCCGTCAGCTCACTTCTTGAGGGTTCCCGTGCGGGGCGAATCGGTGGTCGCGATGCAGGTCACCGCGCGATCGCCCTGAGCCCACGAATCCTCGCTGGGGTACAGCACGAACAGACCGACGTCGGGGTCCTCGGCGGCCTCGGGCGAATAATCCGCGAGTTCCGGCGCGCACTTGTGCTGGTATTCCTCGATCGCGAACGTGCCGGGGAAGTCCCCGTCGGGCATCTTCATCACCGAGAAGATCTCACCGGTGTGCGGTTCGCTGCACGACGCGGTGTTGACGGTGATCACCAGCCCCGAGTCGGGCAGTTCCTTGAGGCAGTCGCCCGCCTTCACCTCGGTCGCGCTGACGGTGTCCTTGCCGAAGATCAGCAGGGCCGCGACCACGACCACGATCCCCACCGCCCACAGCGCGGAGAGCACAAGACCCGCGATGGCCATACCGCGCCCGCCATGGCCTTGTTTGGCCCGGTTCAGCCCGATGATGCCGCAGACAACGCTGATCAGGACGCCGCCGATGACGCCGAAGATCAGCGAGATGACGGCCCACCAGTTGGTGCCGGGAGTCGGTGGCGCGTACGGGCCGGGCGGCGGCGGATAGTGCTGCGGCGGGGGCGGCGGATATGGCCCCAGGCGGCGGAGGTGGATATGCGCCCGACGGCGGTGGCGGCGGGGGATAACCGCCGGGCGGCGGTGGCGGCGGGTAGGGCGGCGGGCCGGGGGGCGTGGTCACGGGAGCAACCGTAGCGCCGCATCGACGGCGAGGCGCGGCACATCGAGAGTCTTGGAGCCGAGATCGTGGCGGGCGCCGGTGATCTCGACGACCTCGGTGGCCGCGGGAATCAGCGCCGCGGCAGCGCGCAGTTCGTCGATGGAGCCGAACGGGTCGGAGGTGCCGTGGGTGAACACCGTCGGCGCCTCGATCCGCGGCAGGTGTTCGGTGCGGGCGCGTTCGGGCTTGCCCGGCGGGTGCAGCGGGTAGGAGAACAGCGTCAGTGCACCGACGCGCGCCGTGCCGTCGGCGACCGCCATCGACGTCATCCGGCCGCCGTAGGAATGACCGCCGGCGACGACCGGCCCCTCGACCATCGTTGCGACCAGCTCGACCGCTTCGACGATACCCGCCTGGTCGGCGGCGGCCGACCCCGACGGCGGACCCTTCGGCCTGCGCCGGCGGTAGGGCAGGTTGTAGCGGACAGCGAGCCAGCCGCGCGCGGCCCACTCGTCGCAGATCCTCTTCAACAGCGGCGATTCCCGGCTGCCGCCCGCCCCGTGGGTCAGCACGACGGCGCCCTTCGGCGTGCCCGCGGGCTCGTGCGCGATGCCCGCGATGTCATCGAGGTTCACGAGGCTCCCTGCTCAGCCGGAAGAGCGGCGACACCGGGCCGTGGCCGTGTCCCAACGGGTAGGCGGCACGCAGACATTCGGTCACCCACGTCTTCGCGAACGCGACCGCGTCGGGCACGGTGTAGCCGTGGGCCAGCGCACTGGCCGTTGCGGCGGCCAGGGTATCGCCCGCGCCGTGGTCGTCGGCGGTGTCGATCCGGGTCGCGTCGAACTCGTAGAAGTCGGTGCCGTCGAACAACAGGTCGGGGCTCTCCGGCGACGACCGCAGGTGGCCGCCCTTGACGAGCGCCCACTGCGGCCCGAGCGCGTGCAGGGCGCGCGCGGCGTCGCGCTGGGTGGCGTCGTCGACGACGTCGATGTCGACGATCAGCCGGACCTCGTCGAGGTTGGGTGTCACCAGCGTGGCCAGCGGGAACAGCTCGGTCCGTAGCGAGTCCAGCGCGCTCGGGTGCAGCAGCGGATCGCCGTGCATCGACGCGCAGACCGGGTCGACGACCAGCGGAACAGTGCCCGCAAGGCCTTGCGAACGCCAGGTGTCGGCGATGGTCCCGATGATGTCCGACGACGCAAGCATCCCCGTCTTGGCGGCCTGGATGCCGATGTCGCTTGCGACGGCTTCGATCTGGCCGGCGATGACGTCGAGCGGGATCTCGTGGAAACCCTTGACGCCCATCGAGTTCTGCACGGTCACCGCGGTGACCGCGACGCAGGCGTGCACGCCGAGGAGCGCGAAGGTGCGCATATCGGCCTGGATGCCCGCGCCGCCGCCGGAGTCCGAGCCGGCGATCGTCATCACCCGCAGCGGGGTCTGACCGCCGGGGGTCAGAGGTAGGAAACTCATCGCATCTCCCTACGCCGGCATTACCCGGTCAGGTTCATACGGTCGACGGCACCGTGACGAGCTCGAGCCGTCCTCTCAGCGCGCTCGGTGCGCGCTCCCGCGAGGGTGTTCAGGCCGGTCTAACGCTATCGCATGGAACACAAATTGCTGCCGAATGGTTTGTATAGCTAATATATGTGTTTTGTGCTCGGAATCGATACGTAAGCGAAGTTGATGACTACTGAGATTGAGATGACGAAACCCCCGATCGTGGCCAATGCCGACGTGGCCGTCGCCGAAACCGCGCGCAGGCGCAGGCGGATGGACCACGACCACCCCCTCTACAAGTGGGTGGTGCTGTCCAACACCACGCTGGGCACGCTGCTGGCCACCATCAACGCCTCGATCGTGCTCATCTCGCTTCCCGCCATCTTCCGCGGCATCGGCCTCAATCCACTGGCGCCGGGCAACGTGAGTTACCTGCTGTGGATGCTGATGGGCTACCTGGTCGTCACGGCGGTTCTCGTCGTCCCGTTCGGCCGACTCGGCGACATGTTCGGCCGGGTGCGCATCTACAACCTCGGCTTCGTCGTCTTCACCGTCGCTGCCGTCGCGCTGTCCTTCGATCCGTTCCACCTCGGCGGTGGCGCGCTGTGGCTGATCGGCTGGCGGGTCGTGCAGGGCGTCGGCGGCGCGATGCTGATGGCGTCGTCGTCGGCGATCCTGACCGACGCGTTTCCGTCGAACCAGCGCGGCATGGCGCTCGGCGTCAACATGGTGGCCGCCGTCGCGGGCTCCTTCCTCGGTCTGCTCATCGGCGGGTTCCTCTCCGAGTGGCACTGGAAGGCGATCTTCTGGGTCGGTGTGCCGATCGGCATTCTCGGCACCATCTGGAGCATCCGGTCGCTGAGGGAACTCGGCGTCCGCACGCCGGGCCGACTCGACTGGCCGGGCATCCTGTCCTTCGGTATCGGCCTGACGGTGCTGCTGACCGGCATCACGTACGGCATCCAGCCGTACGGCGACTCCACGCACCGGGTGGACGAGCCCGTATGTCCTCGGCGCGATCGTCTTCGGCCTGCTGTCGCTTGTGGCCTTCTGCTTCATCGAGTTGCGGGTGGCCGAGCCGATGGTCGACATCAGGCTGTTCCGCTCCGCATCGTTCGGCATGGGCAACCTCGCAGGGCTGATGTCGTCGATGGGCCGCGGCGGCCTGCAGTTCATGCTGATCATCTGGCTGCAGGGCATCTGGCTTCCGTTGCACGGCTACAGCTTCGAGTCGACCCCGCTGTGGGCGGGCATATACATGCTGCCGATGACGGCGGGCTTCCTGGTGGCCGGCCCGCTCGCGGGCTCGCTGTCCGACCGCTTCGGCGCACGTCCGTTCACCGTCGGCGGAATGCTGCTGATGGCGGCGACTTTCGTTGCGCTGGTGATGATCCCGGTGAACTTCGACTACTGGGTCTTCGCGGTGCTGGTGTTCCTCAACGGCCTCGGCGGCGGCATCTTCACCGCGCCCAACACCGCGGCGATCATGTCCAGCGTGCCCGCGGCCCAGCGCGGCGCCGCATCCGGTGTGCGTGCGACGTTCTTCAACGCGGGCTCGTCGCTGTCGATCGGTGTCTTCTTCTCGCTGATGATCGTCGGGCTGGCCCACACCCTGCCGTCGGCGATGAGCAGCGGGCTGCAAGCCCAGGGCGTCTCGGCGACGGTCGCGGACGATGTGGCCAACCTGCCTCCGGTCGGCAGCCTGTTCGCGGCGTTCCTCGGCTACAACCCGATCGCCGAACTGCTGGCCCCCTCGGGTGCGCTGCAGGACCCCGGCGTCAACGTCGACGTGTTGACGGGGAAGACCTTCTTCCCGCAGTTGATCACCGAGCCGTTCCACAGCGGACTGATGGTGGTGTTCGTCGCCGCCGCGGTGATGATGCTCATCGGTGCGGTGGCTTCGATGTTCAACCCCGGCCGCTACGGCGACGCCGACACCGAGGCCTGACCGAGCGTCTCGACCTGCTTGGCGAGATACTCGCGCAGGGGCTTGATCCGGCCGAGGTCGTCTTCGGTGTCGAGCACCGCCTTGAGTGCGGCCGCGAGGTGCGGTGGGGTTTCGCCGGAAGCCGCGATCGGTTCGGATGCATGGGTTTTCGCCACGTCGTAGAGCATTCGCAGAATCAGCTCCGCGCCGTCCAACCGGCCCCATAGGTAGTCGTTCTCGCGGTACTCCGCCTGGAAGAAGGCTGCGAAATGGTGAACGGGAATGCCCTTCAGCTTGGCCGGCTTGGTCTCGCCTTTATCGGCCGGTGGTGTCAACGCTGTTGCGTTCAGTGGGCTGAACTGCGCGACCGGGATTGCCGATAGTTGGGGTAGTTCGCTCAGTGAGATCGTCGGGAACAGAATGCCATCCCACAGGGCGAAGCCCAGGTAGCGGTTGAGCAGCGAGTCCCGTGCCCCCGCGGATGTCCAGCCCGTGGTGTGCGCCCGAAATGTGGTCAGCAGCTCCGCGCTGTCGTCACTGAGGGATTTCACATTGTCGGCGTACTGGTCGAGAATTCTCTGCAGATCGTCTTTCTTGGCCCGTGCGAACGCTTCCGGGTTCATCGCCACGGCCTCGGCTGTCGCTCAGGTTCAGCAGATCCAATGCACCCCCCAGCCGGATCAGCCCGACCGCCGCGACGGTTCCCGCGCGGATCTCCGCGATCATCGACCAGACTTTCGCCTTCAGTGCATCGATATCGCCGACCGGCGGTCTCACCTCGTCGTCCATGTCGTACAGGTCGTTGATTCGCGCGAGGATGAAGACCAGGCGCCGCTCGCGGTAGGGCATATCGATGGCCTGCAACAGCTTCCCGAGCGCTTCTGTGTTTTCCGAGCCGTGCTGCCATGCCGGGTGCCGACGCCCCCACGCGATCAAAGTCGCGGCGACGAACCCCGCTTTCGCCGACGGCTTCGGATTCCCCAGGCACTCGTTGATCTCGTCGGCGAGCCGGTTCAGCACGGCTTCGAACTTCAGCCGCTGATACGTCGACCACGTGGCGCCGAGAGACTCCTGCGCGCGTCTTGTACACCCTGTTCGACATGTCCCGGATCACGTCGTCGGGCGGCAGCGCACTGGCGGCGGTCAGTTCGTCGACGAGTTGGGTGGTCGTCGCGCCCGCCAATCTCGCTGTAGTCGCCTGCCGGCATCATTTTCTCGCAGAACGTCTTGTGTTCGATCCTCGACGTAGGCCTCCTGCTGCTCGGCGATCGCCTGAACCTCCGCGATACGCCAGTTCATATCGCGTAGTTTCGTCAGCTCCGTCAGGATCGGATGGCTGCCCCGAACCGTGGACAACGTGTAGAAGAGGTCCTTGAGCCATCGTCTCCCCTTGCCCGCAGGCTTCGCGCCGATCGGCGAGTCGAGCGCCTGCCCGGGATCGGGTTCGATATAGATCAGCTGTCGGTACACGCGCGACTGTGCTCTGCGCCTGGCGATCGCGTCGATCACGAGATCGAACGGGGCGTTGTTCAGCACGCCGCCGTCGACGAAATAGACGTCCGCGGTTTGGTCCCGATCGTATTGGCACAGCAACACGGTCTCCGGGTGCAGTGCGACGTCCTTGCCGACCTCGTCTTTGAACGACGCCTGGCTCACGGGGGCGAAAGCGCCGGGAAAGCTCGAGGTCGCACGGCCCGCGAACGCGAGATCGGCGGTGAATTCCTCTCCGAACCGCTCCAGGTCGCCGCCGACCCCGTGGAAGACCAGCACCTGACGGTAATCACTGTCGCGATTGCTCGCACCGCCGATGCCGGACGGGACGATCACCTCGAACCCGTTGAGATCTGTTGTCGGAACATATAGTTCGAGCTCGGGAGCTTTACCGGGCAACAGCGACGGCGCTTCGGACCCCCGATCCTCGTCCATATCCGTCAACGCCTGCAGCAACAACTTCGACATGTACTCGCCGCGCAGCGGCGACGAGGGACCCATCAGCCTGGTCAGCTGCCTGGCGACCGTGAAGAGCACCTGCGCCTTCGAACCGAACAACCTGGTGCCGCGAAGCAGCTTGCGGATGTCGCCGTCGTCGATCCACACCTTTTTCAGGGGTTCGAGGCTGGCGTTACGTCCGATGGCTTTGCTCAACGCGATTCCGTTGATGCCACCGGCCGAGGTACCGCCGATGATGTCGATGCTCACCATCAGCCTCGGCCCGGTCGCGGCGATGTCGGTCAGGGCATCGAAGTACACGGCTTCCGTGCCGCCGTCGAACGGATTCGTGACGGGATGCTCGTCGAACTTCCTTGCCGCACGCAGCAATTTGTGCAGTTCCTTGGTTATTCCGTGCATGTACACGGCCAGCGAGACGCCGCCGTAGCAGACCAATGCCAACCGCAATTCGGCTTCTTGTGTCTTCATCAGAGCACCCCCGGATCGCTGCTGACGTGAGGGTAAGTCCTGGCGACAGCACCTTGGAGTTCCTTTTTCGCACTGAGGTAGTGGGTTACTCAGGTACCCAGTTCAACCAGAACCGGCGCGTGGTCGCTGGGTGATTTGCCCTTTCGTTCCTCGCGAACAATCTCGGCGTGAGTCACCCGTTGCGCCAACGCCGGTGAGCCGAGGATGAAGTCGATGCGCATGCCGCGGTTCTTGGGAACGCGCAGCTGGGTGTAGTCCCAATAGGTGAAGACCGCGGGGCCGGGCGTGAAGGGCCGCACCAGATCGGTGAATCGAGCATCCACGATCGCGCTGAACGCGGCTCGCTCCGGCCCGGTGACGTGGGTACTGCCCTGGTAGGCCTCGACGCTCCAGACGTCCTCGTCGGTGGGCGCGATGTTCCAGTCACCGGTCAGCGCGATCTGCGCGCCGGCGTTCTCGGCAAGCCACCCCTGCGCCGTATCCTTCAGCGCGGCAAGCCATGCCAGCTTGTAGGCATAGTGCGGAGAGTCCACCGTGCGGCCGTTCGGTATGTACAGGCTCCACACCCGCACGCCGGCACACGTCGCGCCGAGTGCGCGTGCCTCGGCCGCGGCCTCGACCTCCGGGCTGGCGCTCCAGGTCGGCTGCCCGTCGAAGCCGACCGCGACGTCGTCGATACCGACACGCGACGCGATGGCCACCCCGTTCCACTGGTTGAAGCCGCAGTGCACGACGTCGTACCCGATGGCGGCGAACGGCATGGTGGGGAACTGGTCGTCGTTGCACTTGGTCTCCTGCATGGCCAGCACGTCGACGTCGGCGCGTTCCAGCCAGTCGGTGACGCGGTCGACGCGGGCCCGGATCGAGTTGACGTTCCAGGTGGCCAGCCGCATGGCTACAAGATACGGCCGTCGATGTAGCGCGCGCGGTGCTGCGTCGTGAAGCCCAGCCCTTCGTACAACGCGATCGCAGGCGCGTTGTCGACGAGAACCTGCGCATAACAGTGCTGTGCTCCCTGCTCGGTGGCCCAGGCCAGCAGCGCCGAACACATGGCCCGCGCGTGGCCTCGCCGACGGTGCGCCTCGGCGACGCGCATGGCCGACACGCCCGCCCAGCGGGTTCCGTCCGCAGCGGTGGTGACCGCGCCGCGTCCGACGGCGGCGTCACCTCTGCTGGCGAAGACCACGACGCCGTCGACGACGGCCGACAACACCTCGACGGGAACGTCGCGCTCGTAGATGCGCAGCCACGTCGCGTCGGGACGCGGCGCGCACGCCACCGTCGTATCGGGTTGCCCCGCAGGCAGATCGCGAACCATCACGACCGTTTCGATGGCGGCGGAAATCGTTCGCGGCAGGGTCAACAACCGGTCGGGCACCGCAAGCCATGGCGTCTGGCCGCGCCGCGCGTACCAGTCGGCGATCGCGGGTACGGCAGCCACACTCGCCTCCACGCCAAGGGGCACAGCCGAATTCGCCCGGTGCGTGTAGCCGTTCGCGCCGCGAACCAGCCAGCCGTCGATCCACTGCTGTTCGGTTCCCGGCCATGCCAGCGCGGCGGCGTGCTCCATCGCGCGGATCCGCGACGTCCGCACCGGGGCGTCCGTCAACGCCCGCACGGCGACGACATCGTCGGCGGCGATCTCAACCACCGCACCGGTTTTGGTCCGGACCAGGATGCTCGGACCCGTCTGCAGCAGGTGTCCGATCACATCGGTGAGCGGTGGGTCCGAACCTTCGGGTAGCCGGTAGCGCAGGCTGACCCGCGTGCCGACCGCAGGCAGGCCCGTCACGTCAGTGTCCGAACGGGTCGGGATCCTCGCCGGGCATCCACGTCAGACCGGGCACACCCCAGCCGTGCGATTTCACCGACCGCTTTGCGCTGCGCGCGTGCCTGCCGACCAGCCGGTCCAGATACAGGAACCCGTCGAGGTGTCCGGTCTCGTGCTGCAGCATCCGCGCGAACAACCCGGTGCCCTCCAGCGTTATCGGCGTCCCGTCGGCGTCCAGGCCGGTGACCCGCGCCCAGTCGGCGCGGCCGGTCGGGAACGACTCGCCAGGCACCGAAAGGCAACCTTCGTCGTCGTCCTCCGGGTCGGGCATCGTCTCGGGCACCTCAGAGGTTTCCAGCACCGGATTGACGATCACACCGCGCCTGCGGGCCGACTTGCCGCGGTCCTCCGCGCAGTCGTAGACGAACACCCGCTTGGCCACCCCGATCTGGTTGGCGGCGAGGCCGACCCCGTACGCGGCGTCCATCGTTTCGAAGAGGTCTGCGATCAAGTCGGCGAGATCGGGCGGCAGCGAACCGTCGTCGGCAACGGGCACCGGCGTGGTCGCGGTGTGTAAGACGGGATCTCCGACGATTCGGATGGGTACGACTGCCACGGTTGGCAAGCTTAAGTGAGCCGACTCGCCCGGTTGGCTGACGGCCCAACAAGCAATGCCGTGGTTCAATATTCGCCGTATCGCTAGCGAGCTTTTGAGTGTGGGAAGGGTCCAGGGGCAACATGGACGGCGCCATGGCGCGGACTGAGCAATCCGGGGACGACACTGAGCTCTCTGACGGGCTGACCCGTCGCGAACACGACATTTTGTCCTTCGAACGGCAGTGGTGGAAGTACGCGGGAGCCAAGGAAGACGCCATCAAGGAGCTGTTCTCGATGTCGGCGACCCGCTACTACCAAGTGCTCAACGCCCTTGTGGACCGGCCGGAGGCGTTGGCGGCCGATCCGATGCTGGTCAAACGGCTGCGGCGGCTTCGAGCGAGCAGGCAGAAGGCGCGGGCGGCACGCCGTCTCGGCTTCGAGGTGACCTGAGCCTTTCGTGGGTTCGCGGACCACGCCGATAAGGTGGGCCCAATGAACGAGCGCCATTCCGATTCCTCCGGGCTGCCCCTGCGCGCCATGGTGATGGTGCTGCTGTTCCTCGGCGTCGTCTTTCTGCTGGTCGGATTCCAGGCCATGGGCTCCGGAGACGACTCCAGCGCCGACGATGCGCCGTCGGTGACGGTTTCCACCACGTCGACACCCCCGCCGACCTCTTCGGAGGCACCGCCGCCTGCCGAGAAGGCCGAGGTTCGCGTCTACAACACCTCGGAGACGGCGGGTGCGGCCGAGAACACGGCCAATCAGCTGCGCGAGGGCGGATGGAACGTCACCGAGACCGGGAACCTCACCATCGAGGGGTTGACCGCGACCACCGTCTACTTCAGCGACGCCCCAGGCGAGCGGGAGTCTGCCGATGAGGTCGGCGAGTTGCTGCAGGCGCCGGTCGAGCCGAGGGCGCCCGAACTGGCCGAGCAACCACCAGGCGTCATCGTGGCGGTGACGGGATAGGCTTCCAGGCATGCTTGCCTCGCGTGCGCAGACGCTGACCCTAGCCACCCTGTTCGCCGTCCCGGCACTCGCGCTGAGTGCCTGTGCCCCCAACGAGCCGGTGGCGTCGCAGCCGGGGACCACACCATCGGTGTGGACCGGGTCGCCCGCGCCCTCGACCGAGGCCGAGGGTGAGGGCCAGGGCAGAAGCGGCGCCGTCGGGCGACACGCTGACCGCGCAACTCAAGAATCCCAGCGGCGCCACGGTGGCCACCGCCAACTTCGCCTTCTCCAGCGGCTACGTCACGATCACCGTCAAGTCCACCGGTACCGGCGCGCTGGCGCCGGGCTTCCACGGCCTGCACATCCACTCGGTGGGTAAGTGCGAGGCCAGTTCGGTCGCGCCGACCGGTGGCGAGCCGGGCGACTTCAACTCCGCCGGAGGGCATTTCCAGGTGCCGGGGCACAGCGGGCATCCGGCCAGCGGCGATCTTTCGTCGCTGCAGGTGCGCGAGGACGGGTCCGCGGAGTTGGTGACGACCACCGACGCGTTCACCGCCGAGGACCTCGAGGCGGGTGCGAAGACGTCGATCATCATTCACGAGAAGGCCGACAACTTCGCCAACATCCCGCCGGAGCGGTACCAACAGATCAACGGCACCCCTCCCCCTGATCAGACCACGCTCGCCACCGGCGACGCCGGAAAGCGGGTCGCCTGCGGTGTCATCGGTTCCGGTTAGCAGTCGAATAGATTTCGCCGGGTCCGCCCGGCCGACCGTTGGCGTCGAGTGGGAGTTCGCCCTCGTCGACGCCGAGACCCGCGATCTGAGTAACGAGGCGGCCGCGGTGATCGCCGAGATCGGCGAAAACCCGCGCGTGCACAAGGAATTGCTGCGCAACACCGTCGAGGTCGTCACCGGCATCTGCGACAACGCAGGACAGGCGATGGACGACCTGCGGTCCACGCTCGTGCCCGCGCGCAAGGTTGTCAGGGACCGCGGCATGGAGCTGTTCTGCGCGGGCACTCACCCGTTCGCGAAGTGGTCCGCCCAGAAGCTGACCGACGCACCGCGCTACGCGGAGCTGATCAAGCGCACGCAGTGGTGGGGCCGCCAGATGCTGATCTGGGGTGTGCATGTGCACGTCGGGATCTCGTCGGCGCACAAGGTGATGCCGATCGTCACCTCATTGCTCAACCACTATCCGCACCTGCTCGCGCTGTCGTCCTCGTCGCCCTACTGGGACGGCGAGGACACCGGCTACGCGAGCAACCGGGCCATGATGTTCCAGCAGCTGCCGACGGCCGGGCTGCCGTTCCACTTCCAGACGTGGGCGCAGTGGGAGGGCTTCGTCGGTGACCAGAAGAAGACCGGCATCATCGACCACATGAACGAGATTCGTTGGGATATCCGGCCTTCGCCGCATCTCGGCACGGTGGAGGTGCGCATCTTCGACGGTGTGTCGAACCTCCGCGAGCTCGGCGCGTTGACCGCGCTGACGCACTGCCTGATCGTCGACCTGGACCGCAGGCTGGATGCCGGTGAAGAGCTGCCGACCATGCCACCGTGGCACGTGCAGGAAAACAAGTGGCGCGCAGCGCGTTACGGACTCGACGCGGAGATCATCCTCGACGCCGACAGCAACGAGCGGCTGGTCACCGACGACCTCGACGAGCTGCTGAACCGGCTCGAGCCGGTGGCGAAGTCGCTGCGCTGTGCCGACGAGCTGGCAGGCGTCGCCGACATCTACGGCCACGGCGCGTCCTATCAGCGTCAGCGGCGCATCGCCGAGGACACCGACGGCGACCTGCGCGCCGTCGTCGACGCGTTGGTCGGGGAACTGGACACCTAGCTGTGGCGAACGTCCCGATGTTCCCGCTCGAGCGGGCGATGCTGCCCGGCGAGGAACTGCCGTTGCGGATCTTCGAACCGCGATACTCCGCCATGGTCGCCGACTGCCTGGCGATGGACGACCCGGCATTCGGCGTCGTGTTGATCGCGGCGGGCCGCGAGGTGGGTGGCGGCGACGCCCGCAGCGACGTGGGCACGATGGCCCACATCACCGAGGTGTCCGAATTCGGCGACGGCCGCTACCGGCTCAACTGCGTGATGGCCGAGCGGATCCGGGTGCTGGAATGGCAACCCGACAACCCGTATCCGCGCGCCGCGATCCAGGAGTGGCCCGACGAACCGGGCGAACCGGTGGGTGCCGACGCCATCCGCGATATCGAGGACACGATGATCGCCCTGTTCGAGCGGATCGCCCGTGCCCGCGGCGCGGAGGTCAGCGGGCGCGACATCGTTGCGGGAGCCGACGCGGCGCCTGATGCGGCAATGTGGTTGTACGCGTTGACGACCCGCCTTCCGATGGGGGAGGCCGACCGGTATTCGGTGCTGGCCGCGCCGACCGTCGCGGCACGGGTGACGGCGCTGCGCGAGGCCGTGGAGACCGTCAGCGCACTCGTCGAGTTCCAGCTGTCGGGCGACTAGCCCAGTCTCGCCTCGACGAAAACGGTTCGCGGCGTCGTATCGTCATCGGTCGCGCGGTTGTACCGCGTCATGAGGTCCGCGGCGTCGATCGCCGACACGTCCCAGCCGTGATCGGTGAACCAGTCGGTGACCTCGGTGCGGTCCTCGATGAACCACAGGTCCGCGACGTCGGGTGTGTCGTCGGGTACGTCTTCCTCTTCGCGCATCTGCCGCATCCGTTCGCGCCTGCTGGCCAGGTACTCCGGATCGAAGAACCCGGCGCCGAATGCCTCAACGGCGGCGCGGCTGCCCTTGGCGCTGAGGTCGGTGATGCGTTCGAACAACAGATCCTGGCCGGCGGCAGGCAGGTAGGGCAGCAGTCCCTCGGCGGCCCATGCGGTCGGCTCACTCGGGTCGAATCCCGCTTCCCGCAACGCCTTCGGCCAGTCCTGCCGAAGATCGACGGGCACCGCCGCATAGCGGATCGCGGGGTCGGAACCGCGACTGTGCAGCGTCTCGGACTTGAAGGCGAGCACCTTCGGCTGGTCGATCTCGTAGACCGCGCTTCCCTCGTTCCACGGCAGCCGCCATGCCCTTGCGTCAAGGCCCGCGGCGAGGATCACCGCCTGCTCGATGCCGCCCGCGCCCGCGGCGATGAAGAACTCGTCGAACCATTTCGTGCGCGACGCGGCGTAGCCGGCAATCGAGCGGATCCGCTCGGCCATCTGCCGCTGCGGCATCTGCCAACCGCGCGCGATCGCCTCATCGACGAACACCCCGGCATACGGGTCGGTGAACAACGGGCACTCCGACGTCGCCTCCTGAGATCGCGCCCACGCCACGCCGAGCGCGGTCGCGCCGACGCCCTCTGTGATGTCCCAGGAGTCGTCGTCAGTTCTGGTCATTCGGTCCGCCTTGAGTGGATTCGTGTAGTTCGTCCTTGATGAGCTGGTCGTGGAGGTTCTGCTCGCGATATGCCAACTGGCCCACCCGGTTCGCCACGACCGGCGCGGTGATCAGGGTGAAGATGCCGGTCAGGATCAGCATGCCCACGTCCACATTGCCACGCAGCCGGATCGCCGCGCCCATCAGTACCAGCAGCAGCCCGAGCACCTGCGGCTTGGTCGCGGCATGCATGCGCGACAGCGTGTCGGGGAAGCGGACCACGCCGATCGCGGCGGTCAGTGCCAGCGCCGAACCGCTGAGCACGAGCACCGCGGTCATGATGTCGGCGATGTTCATCGCGGATACCTGCTCTCCCGGTTGCGGCGAATGTCGGGCACCCGGAACCGCGCGACGCTCACCGAGCCGACGAAGCTGATCAGCGCGAGCGCGCTGAGTGCGTAGGTGACGGTGGTGTCCAGGCTGAACGCCGCCCAGGTTCCGATCGCGCACATCGTCACCGCCACAAGCGTGTCCAGCGCGACGAGGCGATCCAGCGTGCTCGGCCCGGCCAGGATCCGGAACATCACGATGATCGCGGCCGCAGTCAGCATGACGGCGGAGATGATCCAGATGGGTGTCACGCGTCCTCCTTCGTGCTGGACGGCTGCCAGTCGGCGTCGCGCTCGAACGCCGCGATCAACAGGCGTTCGAGCTGAGCGACCTGCTTGTGGAAGCGTGCGACGGCCTTGTCGTTGCCGACATCGATCACGTGGACGTAGATCAGCCGCCTCTCCTGGTCGATCTCCAGCACCATCGAGCCGGGGATGATCGTCAAGATGTTGGCGGCCAGCGCCAGCACCAGATCCGACTTGATCGACAGCCGGGCGCGCAGCACCGCCGTCAGCGGGGGCGGTCCCGGTTTGATCGCGAGCCAGGCGACCTGCAGGGACGACAGCACCAACTGATAGCCCACGTATACAACCAACCGCAGCAGCGACAGCGGATGCAGCCGTCCCTCGACGGGCACTGCGGGAAGTGGAAGCAACCATGTCACCAGCGCGGCAACGACGAAGCCGCCGAGCACATTGGCGGGAGAAGCGCTGCCCCACAACAACACCCAGACCAGCATCAACCAGCAGAGCACCCATGCTCGCAGCAGCAGGCCTCTCATGGCGTCGCCCCTGAAAGGACGGCCGAGATATAGCGGTCACGGTCAAGCACTTCGGCTGCCGCGCGGTCGCAGTAGGCGACGATCGGGCCCGCGAGCACCGTCAGCGTGAGCCCGACGGCGACCAGCGCTCCGGTCGGCAGCATCATGCCGACCGGCATCCGCCCGACGTCCGTGCGGTCGGCGAGCAGGATGTCTTCCGTGTCGTCGAGTAGCACCGACGGAGCCGCCGAGGCGACATCGCCTTCCGGCGCGTCTGTGCGCGTGCGCCAGAACGCCAGCGTCCAGACGCGGGACACCACGTACAGCGTCAGCAGGCTGGTCACCACGCTGCCGCCGACAAGCAGCCAGGCCAGCACGGAACCGTTCTGGGCGCCGGCTTCCAGCAGCGCGACCTTGCCGACGAAGCCGGAAAACGGCGGAATGCCACCCAGATTGAGCGCGGGTATGACGAATACGAAGGCCAGCAGCGGGCTCGCAGCCGCAAGGCCGCCGAGCCGTTGAAGCGTGGATGCTCCCGCCTGTCGCTCGATGAGGCCGACGACGAGGAACAGCGCCGTCTGCACCAGGATGTGGTGCGCGACGTAATAGATCGCACCGGACATGCCGAGCTCGCTGGACAGCGCGACGCCGAACACCATGTAGCCGATGTGGCTGACCAGGGTGAAGGACAACAGCCGCTTGATATCGCTCTGCGCGATCGCGCCGAGGATGCCGACGATCATGGTCAAAAACGCCGCCACCATCAACATCCGGTCCAGCCCGCCGTTCGGGAACAGCAGCGTATGCGCCCGGATGATCGCGTAGACACCGACTTTCGTCAGCAGGCCGGCGAACACCGCGGTGACGGGCGCCGGGGCGGTCGGATAGGAGTCCGGCAGCCAGGAGGACAGCGGGAAGACCGCCGCCTTGATCCCGAACGCGACGAGCAGCACCGCGAAGATAGCGCTGCGGGTGCCCGCCGCCACCCCGTCCATTCGGACGGCGACTTCTGCCATGTTCAGTGTGCCGGTCGCCGCGTAGATGAGCGCGATGCCGATCAAGAAGATCACCGACGACACCATCGAGACCATCACGTAGGAGATGCCGATCCGTACGCGCTCGGCGCTCGCCCCGATGGTCAGCAGCACGAAACTCGCCGCCAACAACACCTCGAACCCGACGAAGAGGTTGAACAGGTCGCCGGCAAGGAAGGCGTTGCACACGCCTGCCGACAGCACGAGGTAGGTGGGCAGGAAGATCGAAACGGGTTGTCGGTCGTCCCCATCCCGGATGCCCTGCCCGATGGCGTAGAACACCACCGTCAGCAGGACGATCGACGAGACGAGCAGCATCAGCGCCGAAAGCCGGTCCACCACAAGCGTGACGCCGAGAGGACCCATTCCGGCCACGGACTGTCCCCAGCCGCCGACCTGCACCGCGATGGTTCCGTCGCGGTCGGCGAAGTACACCAGCGCCGCGCACACCCCGACCACCGCGAACAACGCGGCCAGCGTGATCGCTCGCTGCAATCGGGGTCGGCGACCGGCCACCAGCGTCGCGGCCGAGGCGAGCAACGGGATCAAGACGGGAAGCGGGGTCAACACCGTGGAGGTCGTGCTCATCGCGAACCCTCCAGCCCCGGCAGCGCATCCAGCTCGTCGGGTTCGTCGGTGTCGCGCGAAACATCGGGAGTCGGCCTTGCCTCGTCGAGGGCGGCGAGCTCCTCGTCGGTCAGCTTGGCGACCCGGGCGTCCTCGGGATCGTTGGCGACCTCTTCGTCGGTGGTCAGCTGGTAGGTCCGGTAGATCAACGACAACACGAACGCCGCGATGCCCATGCTGATGACGATGGCGGTGAGGATCATCCCCTGCGCCAACGGGTCGGCGGTGGAGGTCTGGCCGTCGCTGATCCGGCCGCGCACCGGCGGGTTCCCCGACGGGCCGCCCACCAGCAGGATCAGCAGGTTGACGGCGTTGCCGATCAGCAACAGTCCCAACAACATTCGCGTCAGGCCGCGCTCCAGAAGCAGATACACCCCGACGCTGGTGAGGCCGCCGATCAAGACGAGGGGAACGAGGAACGCCGTCATCGTGGCACCACCGTCACCGGTCGCCTCTCGGCCATCTCGACATCCACCCGTGCGCCGAGGCTGCGTAGCACGTCGAGAACCAGGCCGACGACGATGAGATACACGCCGAGGTCGAAGAACAACGCGGTGACGAGCTTGATGTGGCCGAGCACCGGAACGTCGAACTCCAGCACCGCCGATGACAGCACCGGTGCACCGAGCAACAGCGACGCCACCGCGGTGCCCGCCGACAGGGCGAGGCCGGTGCCGAGGATCTTGCCCGCGTCAAGCGGCAGCGTCTCGCCGAGTTCGTAACGACCGCCCGCGAGATACCGCAGCACCAGCGCGAGACCGGCGGTCAGCCCGCCTGCGAAGCCGCCGCCGGGTGTGTTGTGGCCCGCGAAGAAGAAGTACGCCGAGAGCACCATGATGAGCGGGAAGATCATCCGGGTCGCGACCTCGAGCACCAGCGATCGGTTTCGCGGATCGCGCAGTTCGCTGCCGCGCAGCCAGGTGGTATCGCCTGCGGCCGGGCTGTTCGTCACAGCGCCGACCGGCCCGATGTCGGGCTGGCCTGCGTCCGAGACGCGCGGCGCGGCTCCGAAACGCCTGTGCCGGAACACCATTGATGCCACCCCTGTTGCCGCGACCAGCAGCACCGAGATCTCGCCGAGCGTGTCCCAGGCCCGGATGTCGACGAGCAGCACGTTGACGGTGTTGGCGCCCTGCCCGCGGTAGTAGGCGGCGTCGGGCAGAAGCGCCGCGATCGGGACACCGGTGCGGGCTGCCATCGCGAACGCCGCCAGTGTCGTCACGCTTGCGCCGACGGCAAGCGCAAGTGCCGCCCGCGGTAGCCGGTGCCTGCGGATGTTGGTGCGGTCGGATTCGGCAGGCAGCGTCCGCAGCACCAGCACGAAGATGACCAGCGTCAGGGTCTCCACGAGGAACTGGGTCAGGGCCAGGTCGGGTGCGCCGTGGAACGCGAAGATGGTGCCGCAGCCGTAGCCGGTCACCCCGACGAGCAGCACCGCCGCCAGTCGGTTACGCATCATGGTCGCGCCGACCGCGGCGGCCAGGATCAGCGCGCCGACGATCACCTGAAGCGGCGAACCCCACAGTGCGAACTCGGGCCGGTCGCGCGCGCCCAGCATCAGCACCACCACCGGCACGATCGCCAGCGTGGCCAGGATCACCGACTGGGTGGCCGGGATCGAACCGCGCTGCGTCGTGCCGGTCAACCGGACGGAAAGCACGTCGAGCCCGCGGATCGTCGCGTCGTAGATGCGGTCGGCGTTTCCGAGAGGCAGGTACACCAACTTGTTTCGCCGCAACCGCGACCGGGCGAAGAAGGCGGCGATGCCGATCGCCAGCACGAGCGCCGACAACAGCAGCGGCAGGTTGAAGCCGTGCCACAGGGCGAGCTCGTAGTCGCCGTCACCGGGAACGGTGTCGGCGTAGGTGTCGAGCGCGTTGTCCAGCGGCGACGGCCACACCCCGAAGAGCAGGCCCGCCGCGGCCAGAATCGCCGGCGGGGCAAGGAATGTCACAGGCGCGGCGTGCATCGCCGCGACGCGCTTGCTGGGTTCGGCCCTGCCCTTCTTCGCGAAGGCACCCCACAGGAACCGCAGGCTGTAGATGGTGGTGAAGACCGAGCCCGCGACGATGGCCGCAAGCACGAACGGCGCGGCATGGCCCAATGACTCACTGTGCAAGAGGGTTTCGTAGTCGGCTTCCTTGGCGACGAAGCCGAGGAACGGCGGCAGTGCCGCCATGCTCGCCGTCGCGCCGACGGCGATGATCAGCAGCGGCCTGTTGCGCTCGCCCGAGCCAGGCCAGCCTGCGGATGTCACGGGTTCCTGTGGTGTGGTCGATGATGCCGACGACCATGAACAGCGCGGCCTTGAACATGGCGTGCGCGCACAGAAGCGCCAGCCCGGCCAGCATCATGTCGCTGCCGCCCGCACCGACCATCACCATGATGAAGCCGAGCTGGCTCACCGTGCCGAACGCCAGGATCAGCTTCAGGTCGTACTCGCGCACCGCCCGCCAGCCCGCAAGCAGCACGGTCACCACGCCGAGCGTGATCACCATCGGCCGCCACGGCGGCGAGTCGGCGAAGCCGGGCGTCAGCCGCGCGACCAGGTAGACGCCCGCCTTGACCATCGCCGCGGCGTGCAGATACGCGCTGACCGGGGTTGGCGCGGCCATCGCGCCGGGCAGCCAGAAATGCAGCGGCACGATCGCCGACTTCGCAAGAGCGCCGATCAGAACCAGCGCGATGGCGACCGACACCGCGAGCCCGGTCGGCGGTGCCGCGATCAGTTCGGAGAGCAGGTAGGTGCCGGAGACGGTGCCGAGTATCACGATGCCGACGAGCATCGCGAGCCCGCCCGCAGTGGTGACGAGCAGCGCCTGCACGGCCGCCTTGCGGCTGCTTGCGCGTTCGGCGTAATGCCCGACCAGAAGGAAGGACAGCACGGTGGTGAGCTCCCAGAACACGTAGAGCACCAGCATGTTGTCGCTGACCACAAGGCCGAACATGGCTCCGGAGAACGCGACGAGCTCGGCGGCGAAACTGGGCAGCCGTTTCTCGGCTTTCCCGTCGTGGTGGTGGAAGTAGTCGGCGCAGTAGAACAGCACAAGCGCGCCGATGCCGAGCACAAGCACGCTCATGATCGCCGCGAGCGCGTCGAACCGCAGCGTGATGTCCATCGACAGCTCGGGCACCCACGACACGTCGACGCGCTGCGCCTGCCCTCGCTGCGGCCAGTTCAGTCCCACCCAGACAAGCGAGCCGAGCGGAACGAGCGCCAGCGGATAGAACGCCTTCCGCCCCCATCGGTACACCAATAGCGGAGCCGCCGCGGTCGCGACCGCGTGGGCGAACAGGACGACGAGCAAGGCACTCCGATCGAGATTTGAGGTCGGGGTGTCAGGCCGGGATGGCTTTGGCTGAACCCCAGTCTACGTGGGCGAATATCGCTAGCATCCGGCGTCGTGGACGCATGCGATGTGATAGTGGTCGGCGCAGGCCCCACCGGATTGATGCTGGCCAGCGAATTGGCGCTCGGCGGCGCGCGGGTCCAGCTGCTCGAGGAGCGCACCGATATACCGAACATCACCAGGGCGTTCGCCGTACACGCGCGCACGCTCGAGCTGCTCGACGCGCGGGGGATGGCCGACGAGCTGCTGACGCGCGGGGTCCCGGTCTACGAGATCGCGCCGCCGGGCGGGGTCACGATGAACCTTCGTGAGCTGCCGACGAGGTTCGGGATGCTGCTGATCGTCCCGCAGAGCGGCACCGAGAACGTGCTTGGCGCCAGGGTCGACGACATGGGCATCCCGGTGGTGCGCGGCGCGGAGGTCGTCGGGCTGACCCAGGACGCGGACGGCGTCACGGTGGCGTGCGCGGACGGCACGTCCATCCGGACCAAGTACGTCGTCGGATGCGACGGCGCGCACAGCACCGTCCGTCGGCTCGTCGGTATCGGGTTCGAAGGCAAGCAGTACGAGACACACATCCTGCTCGCCGACGTCGCGTTGACGCAGGGCGCCGCAGGACACGCTGAACGGTGTCACCAACGAGCGCGGCGCCGTGCTGATGATCCCGTTCGGCGACGGCTGGTTCCGCGCCATCGCATGGGACCGGCTGCGCGAGCAGGCGCCGCTGTCCGAACCCGTCACGCTGGATGAGATCCGCGACTCGTTCCACCGCATCGCGGGCGAGGACTACGGCATGACGGGTATGCGATGGAGTTCGCGGTTCCTGTCCGAACGCAAGCAGGCCGAGCGGTATCGCGTCGGCAGGGTCTTCATCGCGGGCGACGCCGCGCACGTGCACTCTCCGCTCGGCGGGCAGGGGATGAACACCGGCATCGCCGACGCGATGAATCTCGGCTGGAAAATGGCCGCCGACGTCCGCGGATGCGCCCCGTCCTGGCTGCTGGACAGCTACCAGCGCGAGCGGCTTCCCGTTGGTGCGGCGGTTTTGCGGTTGACCGATGCGTTCAACCAGTTGGTGTTGGGCCGGTCCAAGGTGCAGCGGATGGTCCAGGGCCTCGCCATCGGGGCGATCACCCGGGTGCCCGCAGGCCGCAGATTCATGGCGGGACGGCTGAGCCAGATCGGCATCGACTATCCGCGACCGTCCCGCGGCGACCACGAGATGGTCGGCAGGCGCATGCCCGACGTCGACTGCGGCGGCACCCGGCTGTACGAACTGCTCCGGGCCGGCCGGTTCGTGATGGCGACGACCGGCGACGTCGAGATCGATCGCACGGACGTGGTGCACGCCGTGCACCGTGACCGCGAGTTGCCTCCCGCCATATTGGTGCGCCCCGACGGCTACGTCGCGTGGGCCGACGACGCGCCGCCGACCGAATCGCACGCCGCGGCCGCGATCGCCCACTGGAGTCTGCGGCCTGCTCAGAAATAGCGAAGCCAGATGTACACCCAGGCCAGTGCGGTGCTCAGCAGCGTCACCACGACGCCGTAGCGGGTGAATTTCCAGAAGCTGATCGCGTTGCCCGCCCGCGCCGCGATACCGATGGCCACCACGTTGGCACTGGCCGCGATCGCGGTGCCGTTTCCGGAGAAGCAGGCGCCGAACGCGAACGCCCACCACAGCGCGCGGCCGGTCTCCACGTCGGGGGCCTTGGCGGCCATCCCCTCCACGACCGGCGTCATCGTTGCGGTGTAGGGAATGTTGTCGATGAAGGCGCCAAGGATCGCCGAACCGAAAAGGAGCCCGGTGGCCGCGGCGAAGAAGTTGTCGCCGAACGCCACGACGGCCAGATCGCCGAGCCACCCGATCACGCCGGTGTGGACCAGGCCCGCGACCATCGCGAACAGGCCCATGAAGAACACCAGCGTCGGCCACTCCACCTCCGGGAGGATCTCGGCGACATCGACGTTGGTGACCAACAACATCGTTCCCGCGCCGAGCAAGGCGACGATCGACGGTGCGACGTGCAGAACCGAGTGCAGGCTGAAGCCCGCGATGACGAGCGCGAGCACCGCAAGCGACCGCACAAGAAGGCTGGTGTCCTTGATGGCTCGGCGTTCCTGCAGCGCCATCACCTGATCGAGGTGAATGCTGTTGGCTTTCAGGTCTTTCCGGAACAAGAACTTCGTGAATACCACGAAGAGCACGAAGATGACCACCACGGCAGGCGCCATGTTGACGAGGAAGTCGTTGAACGTCAGGCCCGCCCTGCTGCCGATGATGATGTTCGGCGGATCGCCGATCAGAGTTGCGGCGCCGCCGATGTTCGACGCGAGCACCTCGGCGATCAGGAAGGGCTGCGCGGCGATGTCGAGGCGCTCGCAGATCACCAGGGTCACCGGGGCGACCAGCATGATGATCGTGACGTTGTCCAGCACCGGCGACGCCACCGCGGTGATCGTCATCAACATCACCATCAGCCGAAAAGGCTTGCCCCGCGATCTCTTTGCCGCCCAGATCGCGAGGAAGTCGAAGAGTCCGGTCTGCTTGATGATGCCGACGATCACCATCATGCCAAGCAGCAGGAAGATGACGTTCCAGTCGATGCCCTCGTGCTCGGAGTAGAAGATATCGCTGCCGGGGGTGAGTCCGAGCAAGGTCATCAGGCCCGCGGCGACAAGGACGATGGTGACCTTGTTGGCTCGCTCGGTCGCGATGAAATAGAACGCGACGACGAATATCGTCAGCGCGAGCACCGGTGCCAGCACGGCGCCGTGCGAATTCAGTCGTTGGGTCCGGCTACCGCCAGGCTGGTGAGTAATCGTTCGAGGGTCACTGCGCCGACGAGGCGCCCGTCGCGGTCGACGACCGCGATGAGCGGACTTCTCTTGTTGGCCATCAGGCTAGCGACTTCGAGCAGGGTGGCGTCCGGGGCGACCGTCGCGGGTTTGGCGACCGGGTTGGGCAGGCAGTCGCCGACGGTCAGCTTGCCCGGCCCGTGCCAGAACAGGTCGGCGTGGATCTCGTCGACCGTTCGCACCAGAGCGGGATCGTCGCGGTAGGACTCCGGGATCGTCAGCCGCAGCACTTGAGTGCCGGGCAGCACCGCGATCGGCCGGTCCTTGCTGTCCACCACGACGAGCCCCGGCAGTCGATTGACGACCATCAACTGCACGGCCTTGGACACCGGGTCGTCGGTCCGGACCGTCGGCGGCTTAACGGCGATCTCGTGTGCCTGCATGATTTCGTTCCCGGAGGTATCGGCGGTGTCGCGAAAAGTAGTAGTCATCGTCCTCGTTCTCCGATCGGCTCGCCGCAAGTGTCGTCAGCGAGTGGTCGTATCGGCCATCGGGTCTGGCACCCATTTCGGGTGGGGAACGGACCTTATGGACAAATCGCCGCAAGTCAGGCCACTGTGGAGATCATGAACCGGGCGCGAACGGCCGCGGCCGCGCTGTTTCGGCGGGTCTTCCTGATCAACGGCCTGATCTTCGTGCTCGGCACGCTGATCCTGGCCGTGTCGCCCGCGAGCGTGTCGTCGCGGATCAAGCTCACCGAGATCCCGGTGCTCGTCGTCGGGCTGGCGATCATGCTGACCGCGAACGCGCTGCTGCTGCGGCGAAGCCTTGCCCCCATGCTCAAGTGGGAGCGCACCACCGCAAGCGCATCGGCACTCGCCGCGCAGGAGAACGAGCGTCAGCGCATCGCAAGGGAGTTGCACGACGAGATCGGCCAGACGCTGACCGTCGCGCTGTTGATCCTCAAGCGCGCCGTCGATCGCGCGCCCGACGAGATCCGCGACGAGCTGGCGGGTACGCAGGAGGCGGTGCGTGCGGGTCTCGACGAAGTGCGCAGCATCGCGCGGCGGCTGCGGCCCGACGCACTCGAAGACCTCGGCTTGCAGAGCGCGCTGTCCGCGTTGTGCACCGAGTTCACCCGCGCTGCGGGCGTCAGCGTGGTCAAACACATTGAGCCGCAGTCGGATCGGCTGCCTCACGATGTCGAGCTCGTGTGCTATCGCATCGCGCAGGAGAGCCTAACGAACATCGTGCGCCATGCCGAAGCAGGCAAGGTCTGGCTGGACCTGCACACCACGAGCGACCGGCTCACCCTGCGGATCGCCGACGACGGCAAGGGCGACGTCGTCGCCGAGGGCGCGGGCATCAACGGTATGCGCGAGCGGGCCGTTCTGGTGAACGCGGACCTGACGATCAGCTCACCGAAAGGCGAGGGCACCGAGGTTCGGCTGGTCATCCCACTCGGCGGAGGGAGGGACTGATGCTGGCTCAACCGGCACGGATCCTGCTCGCCGACGACCACGCCCTTGTGCGCAGTGGTCTGCGGATGATCCTGGACGCCGAACCCGACCTGCAGGTGGTTGCCGAGGCCGCCGACGGGCACGAGGCGATTGCCGCCCTCGATAAGACACCTGCCGACCTCGCCATCCTCGATATCGCGATGCCGAGGATGACGGGTCTGCAGGCGGCGCGGGAGATCAACCGGGCACACCCGCACGTGCGCATCCTGATCCTGTCGATGTATGACAACGAGCAGTACTTCTTCGAGGCGCTGAAGGTGGGTGCCTCGGGCTACGTGCTGAAATCGGTGGCCGACCGCGATCTGCTCGAGGCGTGCCGGGCGACCCTGCGTGGCGAGCCGTTCCTCTACGCGGGCGCCGTGACCGCGCTGATTCGCGACTACCTGCACCGCGCCCGTTCGGGCGACGGGCTACCCGACACCATCCTCACCCCGCGCGAGGAGGAGGTGCTCAAGCTCGTGGCCGAGGGGTATTCCTCGCGCGAGATCGCCAACACGTTGGGGATCAGCGCGAAGACGGTCGACCGGCACCGCACGAACACTTTGGCCAAGCTCGGCCTTCGTGATCGATTGGCGTTGACGCGCTACGCGATTCGCGCGGGGTTGATCGAACCCTGACGCGCAGGGCAGGCGAACGCGTGCCGGATCGGCAGCGCGTGGCCGAGGACGCCGATGCCCGCGCCGAGGATCGGCCAGACCGGCCAGAAGTACCAGGCGCCTGCGGTCAGCCCGACGGCGAGCCACACGGTGAGCACGATGACCACCATCGCCAGGTAGCCGGCCAGATGGATCTGGACGCCACGGCGGGCTGCGGCCCTTCGCGCCTCGCGGCGGCGCGGGTCGTTGCGGCGTAGCTGCGCCAGCGGCAGGTCCGCGACGAGCCCGCCCAGCTCGGCGGTGGTGTGGGCGGCGAATGCGGCCGTCAGCCGGGTCTCGTATTCGCCCATCTCGAGGTAGCCCTGCGCCAGCGCCGAGCCCAGCTGGTTGGCGGTCCTCTCCCGTTCGCGGTCGCCTGCCCGAATGGACGCGGTGATTGGGGCGGTCATGGCGTGCCTCCCGTCTTGATCTTGACAGTGCCTAGTTCCTGGTACGACTATGCCTCTCCAACTTGTCACTGTCAAGATCAAGGTTGTCGAATGTCCTCCGCCCGCCCCGCATGCGCAGCACCATGAAGGGCGCCAGAACCCGACAAACGAAATGAGGCAGCCATGGCTGTCGACGAAGCCAAGTTGAACGAATTCCTGGGCAAGGCGGTCGGCGATCTCGGCGCCGCGATGAGCGCGACGCTGATACTGGTCGGTGATCGGCTCGGGCTGTACCGCGAACTGGCGAAGGGCGCCATGACGTCGGCCCAACTGGCGCAACGCACCGGCACCGACGAGCGCTACGTCCGCGAATGGCTGGGCAATCAGGGCGCGGGCGGATACGTCGACTACGACAGCGCCAGCGACGAGTGGTCGCTCAGCCCTGAGCAGGCGCTGTGCCTGACCGACCCGAACGGCCCTGTCGACATGCCGGGTGCGTACAACATCGTCGAGGCGACGTTCCATGCGCTCGAGCACACGCTCGACAACTTCAAATCCGGGGCAGGGATGGAGTGGGGTGAGCACCATCCCTGCCTGTTCGAGGGAACCGAGCGATTCTTCCGCGCCGGTTACAACACCAACCTGATCGACTCATGGCTGCCCGCGCTCGACGGCGTCGTCGACAAGCTGCAGCGCGGAGCCAAGGTGGCCGATGTCGGGTGCGGGCACGGCGCGAGCACCATTCTGATGGCGCTGACGTATCCGGATTCGGAGTTCGTCGGCTACGACTATCACGACGAATCGATCACCGTCGCAACCGAAAAGGCGGCGGCAGCGGGCGCGGGCAATGCGCGATTCGAGGTCGCCGATGCGGTCGGCTACCAAGACAAGGACTTCGACCTGATCGCGTTCTTCGATTGCCTGCACGACATGGGGGACCCGATCAGCGTGTCTCGCCACGCGCGCGAAGCGATCAGCGACGACGGCACCGCGATGATCGTCGAGCCGTTCGCCAACGACAGCGTCGCCGACAACCTGAATCCGGTCGGCCGAGTCATGTACGGCGCCTCCACGCAGATCTGCGTGCCGGTTTCGTTGGCGCGCAAGGGCCCCGCGCTCGGGGCTCAGGCCGGTGAAGCCCGGTTGCGCGAGGTCGTCGTCGACGGCGGCGGCTTCACGCGATTCCGGCGCGCCACCGAGACACCGTTCAACCTGGTTCTCGAGGCGAGGCCGTAGTCCCTCAGCGGCCGGCGGCGAACGCCTTCAGCGCCTCGACCTGTACCGGGTCCAGTGATGGGCGCACGTTCTCGCGGGCTTTGGCGACGTCGGCGGCCGTCACGTCCGCGGCGTCGATCGACCGCCGCATCGCGGTCAGCGCGGCCTCACGGAGGAGCGCGACACAGTCGGCGGCGCTGTAGCCGTCCAGCTCGTCCGCGAGCGAGTCGAGGTCGACGTCGTCGGCCAGCGGAATGGATTTGCCTGCGGTGCGCAGGATGTCGCGACGCGCGTCGGCGTCAGGCGGCGCGACGAACACCAGCTTCTCCAGCCGGCCCGGCCGCAGCAGCGCGGGGTCGATCAGGTCGGGCCGGTTGGTCGCGCCGAGCACCACCACGTCGTTCATCGGTTCGATGCCATCCATCTCGGTCAGCAGCGACGCCACCACCCGATCGGTGACACCGGAGTCGAAGCTCTGCCCCCGCCGCGGCGCCAACGCGTCGATCTCATCGAGAAACACCAGCGACGGAGCGGAATCGCGGGCCCGGCGGAACAATTCGCGGACGGCCTTCTCCGATGCGCCGACCCACTTGTCCATCAGTTCGGCGCCCTTGACCGCGTGCACCGACAGCCGTCCGGAGCTGGCCAACGCGCGCACCACGAACGTCTTGCCGCAGCCGGGCGGGCCGTACAGCAGCACGCCGCGCGGCGGGTCGACGCCGAGCCGCTCGAAGGTCTCGGGATGCTGCAGCGGCCATAACACCGCTTCGGTGAGTGCTTGCTTTGTCTCGGCCATATCGCCGACGTCCTCGAGCGTCACCGAGCCGACGGACACCTCTTCGGTGGCAGACCGCGACAGCGGACGGATCACGCTCAGCGCACCCGTCATGTCGTCCTGCGTCAGGGTCGGCGGCTTCTCGTCCTCGCTGGCCCTTGCCGCCGCGCGCAGCGCAGCCTCGCGCACCAGTGCCGGCGAGATCGGCGACCACGTATCCCGGTGTGCGTTCGGCGATCTCGCCGAGTTCGAGGTCGGTGGCGGGCACACCGCGCAACAACACCTCGAGAAGCTGCTTGCGGATCGCGCCGTCGGGCAGGCTCAGACCCAGCTCGCGGTCGCACAGGTCGGGCGCCCGCAGCCGGGCATCGATCGATTCGGGGACAGCCGACGTCGCGACGAATGCGACGCCCTCGGTGGCAACCGCCGTTCGAAGTTCGGCCAGGATCAGTGTCGTCACCGGCTCCGCGACAGCTGGTAGCAGCGCGTCGATGTCGGTGATCAGCAGCACGCCGCCTCCGTCACGCACGGTCGCCGCCGCCGAGGCGACACTGCTGAGCCGGTCCTCGGCGCGCAGCGAGCCCACCTCCGGGCCGTCCAGTTCGACCAGGCGCCGTCCGGCGCACACCGTCCGCACCATCGTGGCCTTGCCGACACCGGCGGGTCCTGACACAAGCACCCCGAGATTCGGTTCGGCACCAAGGGTTTTGAGCAGATCGGGTTCATCGAGGGCGAGCTTGAGCCATTCGGTGAGCCGACCGGCCTGAGTGTGGCAGCCCTTGAGGTCGTCGAACGTGATCGCGGTGTCTGAAAGCTGCCGAAGGCGTCGTCACCACGTGCTGCCCGGACGTCGACTGCGGTGCGGGAGCGGTGCTCCGGTCCAATGTCGCCGCCGGCGCGGCTCTGCGGTCCGATGTCGCCGCCGGCGCGGCTCCGTCGCCCCAGATCACAACCGAATTGGGTTGCACGCTAACGGGTCCGGACGGATCGACGCCGCTCACCGTCAGCAGTTCAGACGTCCAGGTGATGCCGACCGCCGAGGCCAGCGCGCTGCTCGCCGCCGACGACGGGATGTCGGGACCGAGTTCGCGCGGCAGCAGCGATACGGTGTCGCCCACCGTCATCACCTTGCCGAGCAGCGCCTGGCGCAGGGTCGCCGACGAGATCGACTGGGTGGCCAGGTTGGATCCGCGCACCGTCACCGACCGGGCGCCGTACACCGTGACGGGCGCGACGAGCACGGTGGTGTTCTCCCGCAGCCCGGCATTGGACAGCGTGACGTCGTCGAGCAGGGCGGTGCCCGCCGGCGTGCCGTCGGGTGCCACCCCTGCGACCGCGGCTGTGGTCCGCGAACCCGTCAGCGAGATCGCATCCCACTCCCGAATACCCAGCGCGGCAATGGCTTCGGGATGCAGACGCACCACGCCGCGACGGGAGTCCAAGGCCGAGGTGTTCAGCCGCGCGGTGAGCGTGAGTTGATGCCGTGGCGCCGGGCGGTCGGCGACGTCGAGCCCGGTCACATCAGGGCCCCGGTGGTCTGCGGAGGCCGAGGCGGGCCATCGACCGACGGTGCGGCTGAGCGCGTCGGACCGCCCGGCTTGCGCCCCGGCTCGCCCGTCGCGCCTGGCGTTGCGCCTTGGGTTTGTCGTCCCACACCTCTGGGTGCTTCGACAACCACGCCGTCGTCCGCACGGCGAACGGGATGTGGATGACGTATCCCAAGATGATCAGCAGAATCACGACGTAGCCGTACAGGATCGACGCGGCGACCAGCACGGCCAGCAGCGCCAGCAGCGGTACCACCATGTTCTGCGATATCGCGAACGTGTGGACCTTGCGCATGGGGATGGTGCTGACCGCAAGCAGGGAAACGCCGATCATCCAGATCACCACGGCGGGTTCGGACGTCCACCAGCCGTCGCCGAACTGCATCTTGGCGGCCAGTGGTCCGATCGCGCCGATCGCGCCCGCGGGTGCGGGCATGCCGACGAAGAACTGGTCCATGTACGCGGGCTTGTTCTCGACCAGCATGGTGTTGTACCGCGCAAGGCGCAGCACGATGCAGACCGCATACAGCAGCACGACGATCCAGCCGATCCGCGAATGCGACAACAGCGTGCCGTAGACGATGAATGCCGGTGCCACACCGAAGTTCACCGCGTCGGCAAGCGAGTCGATCTCCTCGCCCATCTTCGACGTCGCCTTGAGCAGGCGCGCGGTGCGACCGTCGAGCGCGTCAAGGATCGCGGCCACCGCAAGGAAGGCCATCGCCTCGGTCGGCCGGTCGTCGAGTGCGAACTTCACCGCCGAGAGGCCGAGGCAGATCGCGGCGACGGTCATCGCGCTCGGCAGCATGCGCACGGACAGGACCGGTCGTTTGACGCGGGGTTTCATCGCGGCAACTCCGCGAGGATCGTCTCGCCGCCGACGGCCCGCTGGCCGGGCAGCACGAGCACCTCTGAACCCTCGGGCAGATAGGTGTCCAACCTCGACCCGTAGCGGATGAGGCCGTAGGTGTCGCCGATCGTCACCTTCTCGCCCGGCTTGATGTCGCAGACGATGCGGCGGGCGACCAGGCCTGCGATCTGCACGGCCACCACCTCACGGCCCTCGGGCGTGCGGATCAGCACGCTGTTGCGTTCGTTGTCCTCGCTGGCCGCGGCAAGCTCGGCGGATTTGTACAGCCCGGGCCGGTGCACGACGGACACCACCTCGCCGCTGATCGGGATGCGTTGGACGTGGGCGTCGAAGATCGAGAGGAAGATGCTGATGCGTTGCAGCGGCCGCTCGGGCAGGTTCAGCTCGGCCGGTGGCACCGCCTCCTCGACGAGGCAGATCAGCCCGTCGGCGGGGGCGACGATGACGCCGGGACGGGTGGGCGGCACCCGCGGCGGGTGGCGGAAGAACGCCGCGTTCGCACCCGCGGTCAGCAGACCGGCGCGACGCAGCCACCGGTTGCGGCGACCCGCGGCGGCGACCGCAAGACCTGCGCCGACGAACGGCAGGCCGGCGCGGTGCATCGGGGGAATAGTGGTTTTCGCTAGGGCCACCAGTCGCGCGGGGCCTGATCTGAGGTCGGGGCGTCTGGCCATCGTGTCGCGATTCTACGGGTGGCTACCCCGTTGAAAGGTCCCAAACCTGCACAGCGGATCCGGCGGCCAGTTCGGCGACGTCCTCGTCGATCTCCAGAAGGCAGTTGGCCGAGGCCAGCCAGCGCAGATGATGCGATGCGGGCGGGCCGTAGCTGGTGACCTCGCCCGCCTCGGCGTCCAGCACGCCACGGCGGAACTGCCGCTTACCGCGCGGCGACGTCAGATCCTCCTTCAGCTCCGCTGTCAGCAGTGGGCGCTGCGGCCGCGGCAGTCCCATCGCCGCGCGCAGCGGTGTGCGGATGAAGACCTCGAACGAGACAAGGGCGCTGACCGGATTGCCCGGCAGGGTGATGATCGATGTGTCGCCCACCGTGCCCGCGCCCTGCGGCATACCCGGTTGCATCGCGACCTTGACGAACTCGACCTGCCCGTCGGGCTGGATGTCGCCGGCAGCCCGGCTCCGGCACCGAACGCATCCTTGACGACTTCGTATGCACCCGCGCTCACGCCGCCGGTGGTGATGATGAGATCGGCGTCGCCCGCATGTTCTTCGATCGCGGCGCGGAACTGGCCGACGTCGTCGCCGACCATCGGCGATGCGACCACTTCGGCACCTGCGTCGCGGACGGCCGCGGCGAGCATGACGGCGTTCGACTCGTAGATCTGCCCCGGCTTCAGCGGTTCGCCGGGCGCGATGAGCTCGGAACCGGTCGACATCACCAGAACCCGTTGCCGCGGAACGACAGTCAGCTCGCCGAGCCCGAGCGCGGCGGCAAGGCCGAGCGCCGCAGGCGTCAGGACCTGACCGGCGCGCAGCACGGTGGTGCCCGCCTCGACGTCCTCGCCTGCGCGCCGGATGTGCTGGCCCGCCTTGGCGGCCGCACGGATCGCCACGGTGTCCGTCGCGCCGTCGGTCGCCTCGACGGGCACCACCGCGGTGGCGCCGGACGGGAGCGGTGCGCCCGTCATGATCCGGTGTGCCGTACCGGGTTTCAGTGTCAACGGGTCGGTACGGCCCGCCGGGATGTCCTCGGCGACGGGCAGCGACACCGGCTCGTCGTCGCTCGCCCCCGCGATGTCGTCCGCGAAGACGGCGTACCCGTCCATCGCCGAGTTGTCGAAACCGGGCAGCGACAGCGTGGCCACCACGTCATCGGCGAGCACGAGGCCGAGCGCATCGGAGAGTGCCACCGCAATCGGCGGGCGGGCCGTGATCAACGCGGCGACGACGCGCCGGTGCTCGTCGACGGACCGCATCAGAGGGGGTAGGTGACGCCGGTCAGCTCCTCGGACAGCGTCCACAGGCGTCGCTGCAGGTCCTCGTTACGCGATTGTTCGCTGGAGGCAACGACTTTCGGGCTGCCCTTGACCTCGCCGATGCCGTCGGGCCCGTAGTACTGGCCGCCACGGGCGTCGGGGTCCGTCGCGGCGCGCAGCGTCGGCAGCGCGCCCTTGTCGGCAGGCTGGGTGACGGACTTCCACATGAAGGCCGGGATGAAGTCGGGCAGGTAGCGCATCAGCTCGGTGTCGGCGAAGCCGGGATGCGCGGCGAGCGCCACGGTCGGCGCGCCCTTGAGCTTCAGTCGTCGCTGCAGGTCGTAGGTGAACATCAGGTTGGCCAGCTTCGACTGGCCGTACGCCTCGACGCGGTTGTACTTGCGCGACAACGTGCGGGTCGTCGAAATGGATGCGGGCCAGGATGCGGTGCCCGACGCTGCTGACCGTGACGACCCGCGATCCGTCGACCGACAGTCATGTTGTTCGAGCAGCAGGCCCGTCAGCGCGAAATGGCCGAGGTGGTTGGTGCCGAACTGCATCTCGAAGCCGTCTTTGGTGGTCTCACGTGTCGGCACGTACATCACGCCCGCGTTGTTGATCAGCAGGTCGATGCGCGGGTGGGCGGCGCGCAGTTCGTCTGCGGCCTTGCGGACGCTGTCGAGAGACGACAGGTCCAGCTGCTGAAGTGCGACGACGGCATTCGGGCTTGCGGCCTTGATCTTCTCGACGGCCTCCTTGCCCTTGTCGAGGTTGCGCACGGCGAGCACGACGTGCGCGCCCTTGTCGGCGAGGATGGCTGCGGTGTCGTAGCCGAGCCCGGAATTGGCGCCGGTGACGATGGCGACGCGGCCGGACTGATCTGGTACATCGGAGGCGGTCCACTTCCTGCTCATCACCAGCACACTACCCACGGGCGGTTACCGTCGTTCCCATGTCAGAACGCTCAGGCGTCCGTACGGCCGGGCTGATAGCCGGGACAGTCGTCGGGATCGCGGTGGTATTGCTGTCGGTGCTGGTCGCAGGCATGCGGTGGAAGCTGCCGCCGGTCCTCGACGCGGTGCGGCGGATGAACCGGACGCTGACGAATCCCAGGGTGATGCGCACCGCGGGCTCTGCGGGCACCCAGACGTCGGTCATCCGGCACACGGGCAGAACCAGCGGGCGAACGTATGAAACCCCGGTCGACGTCATCGAGACCGGCAACGGGTTCCTGATCGCCCTGCCGTACGGCACACGAGGCCGACTGGGTGCGAAACGTCGTCGCCGCCGGTTCCGCCACGATCGTCACCCAGGGTCGAAGCGTCGACGTCGACTCGCCCATCATCGCCGCCACCTCGGAGGTCGCCGGCCAGATACCGGCAAGAACACTGAAAACGCTGCGTCTCTTCGGCGCCACCGAATGCCTGCACCTGGAAAGGACCGCTGATGGACCTGGTTGACCCCGCCAACCCGCCGAGCCGCAAGGCGCCGCTGGTGTGGGCGATCGGCGCCGCGATCCCGTGGCTGGTGCTCGCGGGCGGCCAGGTGGTGTGGTTCGTGATCGACAGCAGGCCGGCGTGGGCGCACCTCGTCGCGGGCGTGGCCACCGCACTGGCCATGGTGTTGTACGTCGGCGTCGTCCCGCTGTGGCGCTACCGCGTGCACCGCTGGGACATCAGCCCGCAGGCGGTGTACACCCGGACCGGCTGGCTTGTGCAGGAGCGCAGGATCGCGCCGATCTCGCGGGTGCAGACCGTCGACACGTACCGCGGCCCGCTCGACCGGCTGTTCGGACTCGCCAACGTGACGGTGACGACGGCGTCCTCGGCGGGTGCGGTGCGCATCGTGGCGCTCGACGCGCCGGTGGCCGACCGGGTCGTCACGCAGCTCACCGACATCGCCGCGATCGGAGCGGAGGACGCGACGTGACCGCTCGCCGCGACAGAGCGGGTCTGGCACCGGCTGAGCCCGCGAATGTTGTTGGTGCACCCCGTACACGAGGTGCTGCGACAGATTCCGTTGCTGGTCGGTGCGGTCGTGCTGGGTTCGGCGACGGGCAACTCGTGGTGGACGGTGGCCGCGCTGGCGGTGACGATCGCGTTCGGCGTGCTGCGGTGGTTCACCACCACCTACCGCATCGAACCCGATGAGGTGCAGCTGCGCACCGGAGTCCTGCAGCGCAAGGTGGTGTCGGTGCCGCGCAACAGGATTCGGTCGGTTCAGACCGACGCCCGGCTGCTTCACCAACTGCTCGGGCTTACGGTGCTTCGGGTCAGCACCGGCCAGCAGGCCACCGGCGACACGGAATTCGCGCTCGACGCGGTGCGCGCCGAAGAGGTGCCGCGGCTGCGCTCGATCCTGCTCGCCGACTCGCTTGCGCACGCTGACGAGACAGGCGAACAGCAGCAGTCGCCGGGGCGGCTGCTGGCCCGTTGGCATCCGTCCTGGCTGCGCTACAGCCCGCTGAGCTTCACCGGGCTTGCGATGATCCTCGCCGCCGTCGGCGTCATCTATCAGGCGGGTCTCGGTGCGGTGCTTGAGCATTCGCGTCTCGCCGAGTCGGGTCGCGATGCCGCGCAGCGGTTCGGCGTTGTCGCGAGCGTCGCCGCCGTCATCGCGGTCGTGGTGTTCGCTTCGGTGGCGCTGTCGGTGCTCCGGTCTCTGCTGACCTTCGGGAACCTGGTGCTGCGACGCGACGCGGATGTGCTGCATCTGCAGCACGGTCTGCTGCGCAAGCGCGAGCACACCTTCGACATGCGCAGGCTGCGCGGCGGCACCCTGCGCCAGCCGCTGCTGGTGCGACTGCTCGGCGGCGCGCGGCTGGACGCGGTGATGACGGGCGTCGCGGGTGCGGGGGAGGCCTCGCTTCTGCTGCCGCCGTGCCCGGCGGATACGGCCGAATCCGTGCTGACCGAGCTGATCTCCGACGTCAACGCGGTATCCGGTCCGGTGCGGGGGCACGGCGCGGCCGCGACGCGCAGGCGATGGACGCGTGGGCTCGCGTTGCCCGCTGTCGTCAGCGGTCGCCTTGGCCGTCGCATCGGCGTTCGTCGCGGTGCCCGCATGGGCGTGGATCGTGGTGGCCGCGCTTGCGCTGTGCTGTGCGTTGCTGGCCGCCGACCGGGTGCGGGCGCTCGGGCACCGGGTCGACGAGCGGTGGCTGGTGGCGAGGGCGGGCAGCGTCGAGCGCCGCCGCGACTGCATCGCCGCGGAGGGCATCATCGGATGGACCGTGCGCCAGACGTTCTTCCAGCGAAGGGCGGGGGTGGCGACGCTGATCGCGGCGACCGCGGCAGGGGTGAAGCACTACCAGCTGATCGACGTTCCGGCAGAACTCAGTTGGTCCGTCGCGGGCACCGCGTCACCGTGGGTGGCCGACAGTGAGTGGGCGAGGCCGTAGCCAGCCAATTAGGGTCGCACCATGGCGATCGGTGGGGTGCTGTTCGACATCGACGGTGTCCTCGTGACCTCATGGCAGCCCATCGAGGGCGCCGCCGAGACGCTTCGGGTGCTTGCGGACAACCAGATCGCCCGTTCTTATCTGACCAACACGACGACACGCACGCGCAGGCAGATCGCCAAACTGCTGACCGATGCAGGCATGGACGTTGCCGCAGACGAGGTGATCACCGCGGCGGCGCTGACGGCGGAGTACGTCCGCGGCCAGTACCCCGATGCGCGGTGCTTCCTGGTCAACAGCGGTCAGATCGCCGAGGACATGCCCGGCATCGACATCGTCTACGCGAGTGACCACGGCCAGGACGCGGCCGCACCGGAGACCCCCGACGTGATCCTGCTCGGCGGCGCGGGCCCCGAGTACAACCACCTGACGCTCAGCCGGGTCTACGACTGGATGGCCCAGGGCGTGCCCGTGGTGGCCATGCACCGCAGCACGTCGTGGAACACCACAGAGGGACTGCGTATCGACACCGGCATGTACCTGATCGGGATGGAGGAGACGTCCGGCAGAAAGGCGAGCGCGGTCGGCAAACCGGCACCGGCCGGATTCCTCGCTGCCGCAACACGTCTCGGCGTCGACCCGGACGAGATGTACATGATCGGCGACGACCTCAACAACGACGTGCTGGCCGCGCAGGTGGTGGGGATGACCGGCGTACTCGTGCGCACAGGCAAGTTCCGGCAGGACACCCTCGACCGGTGGGCCGCCGACGAGTTCGCGATGCAGCCCAACCACGTCATCGACTCGGTCGCCGACCTGCCGGAGGTCCTCGGACTCTAGCGATGAGTTCCGCGCGTGCCGACGGTCTGCACTGACATGAGTAAAGAAAATGTGAGCGTTTCCACCACGGTCGACGCACCGGCGGACACGGTGTTCGCGGTGCTGACGGATCCGGCGACCCATGAGGCGATAGACGGCACGGGATGGGTGCGGCAGCCGGTCGACGGCAAGCCCCTGACCGAAGTCGGCCAGATCTTCCGGATGGGCATGTACCACGACAACCACCCCGAGAAGCACTACGAGATGTCCAACAGGGTTGAGGTATTCGACAAGCCGCACGCCATCGCCTGGCTACCTGGTCAGGGACCGGACGACCGCGGCAATTTGATACGGAGCCCCAAGCTCGACTTCGGCGGCTGGCTCTGGCGCTACGACCTGAAACCGGTCGCCGACGACCGGACCGAGGTGACGCTGACCTACGACTGGTCGGGCGTGCCACCCGAGAAGCGCGAGGAGATCTCGTTCCCGCCGTTCGACGTATCGCATCTCGACAACTCGCTGCGCCACCTCGGCGCACTGGCCGAGGAGCGTTAGGACCGCAACTCCCGGACGGCCTCGATGCGGGCCTTCAGCTGTTCGCTCGTCGCGGCAGCCATCGGCGGCCCGCCACAGATGCGGCGCAGTTCCTTGTGGATCCAGCCGTGCGGCTTTCCGGTGCGGTGGTGTGCGACCGAAACGAGCGTGTTGAGTTGACTGCGCAGCTCGCGCAGCTGGCCGTGAGTCGAGATCCGTGGAACCTCACCGGACGCAGTGCGTTTCGAGATCTGGTCTTCCTGCCTGCGCCGCAACAGGTCTCGCATCGCGGCGGCGTCCAGCAGGCCGGGGATGCCGAGGTAGTCGGCTTCCTCGTCGCTGCCCGCGGGCGTCGCGGTGCCGAACGACGAGCCGTCGAAGATGACCTGATCCAACTCGGCGTCGGCGCCGAGCGATTCGAAACCGGAGTCCTCGTCGCCCTCGGACTTCTTTCGCTGCGCATCCACGAGCGCCTCATCGTCGAAGCCCTGGTCCTCGCGGTGCGGCCTGCCAAGCACGTGGTCGCGCTGGGCTTCCATCTCGCTGGCCAGGTCAAGCAGCGCAGGCACAGAAGGCAGGAAGATGCTCGCCGTCTCGCCGGACTGCCGTGACCGCACGTAGCGGCCGATCGCCTGCGCGAAGAACAGCGGCGTCGAAGCGCTGGTGGCGTACACGCCGACCGACAGCCGCGGTACGTCGACGCCCTCTGACACCATCCGCACCGCCACCAGCCACCGGCCGGTTCCCGCCGCGAACTCCGAGATGCGCGCCGACGAGCCGGGATCGTCGGACAGCACGAGGGTCGGCGTCTCGCCGGTCAGCTTGGTCAGCACGGCGGCATAGGCGCGTGCGGCCTTCTGGTCGGATGCGATGACCATCGCGCCCGCGTCGGGCACGCCTCCGTTTCGCTTCTGGGTCAGCCGCGTGTCGGCGGCCTGCAGCACCGCGGGTATCCACTCGCCCTTCGCGTCGAGGACTGTGCGCCAGGCCCGTGCCGTCTGCTCGGCGTTGAGTGGTTCGCCGAGCCTGGCCGCATGTTCCTCGCCCGCGCTGGTTCGCCATCGCGCCTCGCCGGAGTAGGCGAGGAACACAACGGGGCGCACGACACCGTCGGCGAGCGCTTCCGCGTAGCCGTAGGTGTGGTCGGCCCGCGACCGCATCAGCCCGTCGGCGTCGGGTGTGTAGATGACGTAAGGGATCGCGGAGTCGTCGCTACGGAACGGTGTGCCGGTGAGCGCGAGGCGTCGCGTCGCATCGTCGAACGCTTCGCGGATGGCGTCGCCCCAGCTTTTCGCGTCGCCGCCGTGGTGGATCTCGTCGAACACCACGAGCGTCCGCCGGTTCTCGGTGCGCACCCTGTGCCGCGTCGGGTGGCTGGCGACCTGGGCATAGGTGACGACGACGCCGTGGTACTCCGACGACGTGTGCGCGGCGGAGTTGCTGAACTTCGGGTCGAGCGCGATACCCACCCGGGCCGCGGCCAGCGCCCACTGCGTCTTGAGGTGTTCGGTCGGCACGACGACGGTGATCTGCTCGACGGCGCCGTCGGCCAGCAACTCGCCGGCGACGCGCAGGGCAAACGCCGTCTTGCCCGAGCCAGGGGTCGCCACGGCCAAAAAATCGCGAGGCTGCGCGGCAAGATACCGCACCAAAGCCCGACGCTGCCAGCTACGCAGAGCCTGGGTGTCGGGCGCGCCACTAGCCCGCACCCAAGACTCCTCAACTGATCGGACAGCAGCCTAACGCAAGGGATTACGGGTTTGCATTTAAGCGCGGCGCGTCGCCGGACATGCGGTGTGTCGCGGGTGGTCGCCGCAACAGGGTCGTCGCAAACATGCTGATTACCGGGGTCCGGCGCGGGTACTCTGCTGCCCAGAATGCCAGCAACCTCTGATTCGCGAAGCGACGAGATCGACCCGTGCGTTCGGGTCTTCGGTACCCGGGTCCACAACCTAAGGGGAGTGGACGTCGCCGCCCCGCGCGACGCGCTGGTCGCCTTCACCGGGATTTCTGGGTCGGGCAAATCGTCGCTCGCGTTCGGAACGATTTACGCCGAGGCGCAACGCAGGTACTTCGAATCCGTCGCGCCATACGCACGACGCCTGCTGCTGCCGACCGGCGCGCCCAAGGTGGACGACATCACCGGTCTGCCACCCGCCGTCGCACTACAGCAGCGCAGAGGCTCGGCGACCTCGCGGTCGACGGTGGGCACCGTCACGACCCTGTCCAACCTGCTGAGGATGTTGTTCTCGCGGGCCGGAACGTATCCGCGTGGGGCCACCGAACGACTCGACTCCGATGCGTTCTCCCCGAACACCGCGGTCGGCGCCTGCCCGCAGTGCCATGGCCTCGGTCGGATCCACCAGGTGACGGAACAGACCCTGGTGCCCGACCCGTCGTTGACCATCCGCGAGGGCGCCGTGGCCGCATGGCCAGGCGCCTGGCAGGGCCAGAACCTGCGCGACATTCTCATCACGCTCGGCTATGACATCGACAAGCCATGGCGGAAACTGCCTAAGCGCCATCGTGATTGGATCCTGTTCACAGAAGAGCAGCCGACCGTCGAGATCGATCCGAGCCAGCATCCGGTCACCGCGGACTACTACTACAACGGGACGTTCTCCAGCGCCGAACGCCACGTCCGGCACACGCTGGCCAACTCGCAGAGCGCGATGATGCGACGTCGCGTCTTGCAGTACGTCGACAGCGTCGAATGCCCGCTCTGCCACGGCTCGGGACTGCGGCCCGAGGCGCTGAAAGTGACCTTCGCGGGCCGCACCATCGCCGATTACGTTGCGATGCCGTTGGCCGAACTCGCCGATGTGCTGCGCCCGACCGCGGCACGCAAGGACGCCGCGGCGGCTTTCGAGTCGACGGAGTCCGGTGAACTGACCGAGGTCGCCACCATGATCGCCGCTGATCTTGTCGCGCGCATTCAGGTGCTCATCGATCTCGGCCTCGGGTATCTGACGCTGAACCGGCGTACGCCCACCGTCTCGCCGGGTGAACTACAGCGGCTGCGGTTGGCCACGCAGCTGCGCGCGGGGCTGTTCGGGGTGCTCTACGTGCTGGACGAGCCGTCTGCGGGCCTACATCCCGCCGACGCGGAACCGCTGCTCGATGTGTTGGATCGGCTACGGCGAGCAGGCAATTCGCTGTTCGTGGTCGAACACGACATGGATGTGGTTCGTCGTGCCGACTGGATCGTCGATGTCGGCCCCGGCGCAGGTGAGCACGGAGGGAAAGTCCTTTACAGTGGGCCCGTTTCGGGTCTGAACGACGTCGAGGAGTCGATCACCCGCCGGTATCTCTTCGGTGATCATGGATCCGTGCCGCAGAACCCGCGTAAGCCATCGGGACGGCTGCGGCTGCAAGGCATCTGCTTTCACAACCTGCGCGACATGGACGTCGACGTGCCGTTGGGCGTCTACACCGCCGTCACCGGCGTGTCCGGCTCAGGCAAGTCGACGCTCGTCGTCAAGGTGCTCGGCGATGTGGTGAAGCGCCATCTGGGCCGCACGGCGGGTCAGACCGAAAGCGACACCGACGCAGAGGATTCCGATGCTGAGATCGTCGACCTCGATCATGATGCCAGCATTGGGGTCACGGCGGAGGGCGTGGAGGTGATCGGCCGGCTGGTCGCCGTCGACCAGCGGCCGATCGGGCGGACCCCGCGTTCGACGCTGGCCACGTACACAGGACTGTTCGACGCCGTTCGGCGGGAGTTCGCCGCGACGCCTGCGGCGCGCCGACGCGGATGGACAGCGGGCAGGTTCTCGTTCAATGTCGCCGAAGGCCGTTGCGAGACCTGTCAGGGCGAGGGCTTCGTATCGGTCGAATTGCTGTTTCTGCCAGGCACTTACGCCACCTGCCCGACGTGCGGCGGCGCACGCTACAACGAGGCCACGTTGCGGGTGCGGTACCGCGACCGCACCATCGCCGACGTGCTGGCGATGACCGTCGACGAGGCCTCGGAGTTCTTCGCCGATGTTTCGGCCGCGGCGCGCAGCTTGACGACACTGCATGAGGTCGGGTTGGGCTATCTGCGTCTCGGGCAGCCTGCGACCGAACTCTCCGGCGGGGAGGCGCAGCGGATCAAGTTGGCCTCAGAACTGCAGCGACCTCGCCGCGGCCACACGCTCTACGTGCTCGACGAACCCACCACCGGTTTGCACCCGGCCGATGTCGACGCTGCTCGATGCGCAGCTGCATCGCCTTGTCGACTCGGGCAACACCGTGGTGGTGGCCGAACACGACATGCGGATGGTCGCCGGGTCGGACTGGGTGATCGATCTCGGGCCCGGCGCAGGCGACGACGGCGGTCGGGTGGTCGCCGCGGGCACACCGCAGAAAGTCAGTCAGGCCAAGGGCAGCCGCACCGCGCCGTACCTGGCCGCGCAGCTGGTCAGTTGACGAAGAAGTTGTCGTTCTTGATGAACCACTCCCGGCGCTCATCGTCAGTCATGTCGCCCAGCTCGGCGAGTCCCTCGAAGTAGTGCTCGCGCGGCGCACCGGGAGCGAACAGCATCAACAGCGACGTCGGTTCGTCCGACTCGTTGCGGAAGCCGTGAATGCCGCCGGGCGGAACGTAGAGGAAGTCGTTCTGCGAACCGTCGGCCCAATCGTTTCCGTCGTAGAGCTTCACCGTCCCCGACAGTACGAAGAAGGCCTCCGACATCGCGCGGTGGAAGTGCGGTCCCGGCCCGCCGCCGTTCGGGGCGATGTCGACGCGGTACAGCCCGTAGTCGCCGTTGGTCTGCTTCTGGTTGGCCAGGTAGTGGTACGACACGAGGCCGAACGAGTCGTAGTCCGGCGGGTCGGTTCCGCGCCGGACCCACGCGCTGACCTCTGGATCGTCGCGGGTGTAGCGCGGTGGTGGGTACGGCGGCACGATGAGTGACATCAGGGCTCCACAGTGGTCGTAGCATCGAAGGAGTGACTGTCGCGGACGAGGATCTCAGGGCCGAGATGCTCCTCGATGCCCAGAATAAGGCGGAGCAGTTGTTCGCCGAGATCGAGCATCGCGGCATGATTCGGGCCGGCGTTCGGGAGACGCAGCTGTCCGACGAGATCCGGGATCTGGCCGCGGAGATGTTCGGCGTCGACCGCCACTGGCACAAGCGAATCGTGCGGGCGGGGGAGAACACGCTGGAGCCCTACCGGCAGAACCCGCCGGACCGGACCATCGCCGACGACGACATCCTGTTCTGCGACTTCGGCCCGATCTTCGAAGGCTGGGAGGCCGACTTCGGGCGGACGTTCGTGCTCGGCGACGATGCTGGAAAACACGCATTGTGCGCCGACCTGCCTCGCGTCTGGGCGAAGGGACGGGACTACTTCGATTCGCACCAGGACATCACGGGCGCCGAATTGTTCGATCACGTCGTCGAGTTGAGCCACGATGCGGGTTGGGAGTTCGGCGGCACGATCGCCGGGCATCTGGTCGGCGAGTTCCCGCACGAGTTGATCGAAGGGGACAAGCTCGAGTCCTACATCGCGCCGGGATCAGACCACCCGATGCGGCGCACCGACCGCGCCGGACGGGTCTGCCACTGGATCCTCGAAGTGCACCTGACCGATCCTGCGCGCGGCTTCGGCGGCTTCCACGAGGAACTGCTCGACCTGTCGTAGGCGCGAGAGTGTAACTCCGGTTTTCTCCGATTCGTCGTCCGTTTCAAACTTTGCAAATTCGCTCGGCGAGCTGTGATCTGTGTGCGAGCCTCACGCGATGATCAACTGGAGCAAACGGTTGGTACCTGTCGTCGCCGCGACGTCACTGCTGCTGGCGTCCGGCGCAATCGCGACCGTGGTCAGCCAAGCCGAAGAAGCCGATCCTGATTCCGGGAGCGATGCCATTCAAGCGGATCAATCCGCTCTATCCGATTGTGGCGCAGTCCTATCCGGATATCGGAATCCACTTTCACGGCGATAAGACCCCGCTGATTGTCGACTACTCGCAGAACCCACTTGCCGCTGATGCGGCCCTGCTGGGCGGCGTGAAACAAGCGACCATCGCAGTGCAGCAGACCAACGGCAAAGTTGTGATCGCCGGCGAATCGATGGGCTCCATGGTCGCTTGGAGAGTTGCGCATGAGTTGGCCAAGAGCGCTGATCCGCGGAAAGGGGATATCAGCGTTGTTCTGATCGCGCCTCCGGAGGCGGGCGTCGCCGAGTACTTCAAGGAGGGCACCTTCATTCCCCTCTTGAACTACACGATCACCCGCATCAAGCCGTCTGAATACCCCACCACGATCGTGATCGGTGAGTACGACGGCTGGTCCGACCCGCCCGATCGTCCGTGGAATCTGATCTCCTCCGCCAACGCGCTGGCCGGTATTGCCTACGTTCACGGCCCGCCGAGCTTCACCGCGGATGTGGGCGGCTTGACGCCCTGAGAGCGAGATCCCCGGAGACGATGAGCACGGTCCAGTCACGACGTATCTCGTCCCTTCCAAGAACCTGCCCCTGACGCAGGTGTTTCGTGATGTCGGCGTGCCGGGCGCACTCGTCGACAGGGCCGATCAGATGCTTCGCCCTGTCGTCGACGCCGGATACCTGCGACACGACCAACCCGGTGACACCCGGCCGTATCTCTACGACGGCGAGATCCACCGCAATGTCCAGAGCCAGCAGATGGTCAGGGAACCGTTGCGAGCGAGAAGCGAGAAGGCAACCGATGTCGGCCAGGAGCGCCGTGAGCACCGCAGCGAGGTACGTCAGGCCATCCGCAAGAATCTGCGCGATCTGGGGGATCGAGTCGAGGCCGGGTTCCGGCAGCTGAAGGAAAAGATTGCGGAACGGCGGGCCGAACGGGCGAAACCCGCCGAGTGACCGGCCCGCACCACCGCACTCAGACCAGAGCGGGCACCGGGAAGGTGACGCCGGTCAGCTCCTCGGACACCGTCCACAACCGCCGCTGGGCCGCGACGTCGTGCGATGCCCGGCTCGACGCCACCACGACGGGATAGCCGCGCTGCTCACCGAATCCGTCGGGGCCGAAGTACTGCCCGCCGATGACGCCAGGATCTGTTGCCGCCCGCAGCGACGGCAGCGCACCCATGTCGGGGCCTTGGTAGATCGGCTCGAGAACGCTGTTGAGGAGCAGGATCGCGCGCGGCAGATTGCGAGTCAGTTCGGACCGCGAGCCGCCGGGGTGTGCGGCGGCCGCGATGGTGGTCGTGCCCTGTAGCCGCCTCTGCAGTTCGTAGGTGAACATCAGGTTGGCCAGCTTGGCCTGTCCGTACGCCGCGACGCGGCCGTAGTCGTTGTCCCACTGCAGGTCGTCGAAGCGAATACCGTTGCGCGCGAAGCGGTGTCCGACGCTGCTGACCGTGACGACGCGCGAGCCGGGGGCGGCGAGCACGCGGTCGAGCAACAGGCCGGTGAACGCGAAGTGGCCCAAATGGTTTGTGCCGAACTGCAGTTCGAAGCCGTCCTTGGTCGTCGACTTCGGCGTCATCATCACACCCGCGTTGTTGATCAACAGGTCGATGGTGTCGTGGTTGGACCGAAGCTGTTCTGCGGCGGCGCGCACGGAGTCCAGCGATGTGAGGTCGAGTTCCTGCACTGCCACGCTGGCGCCCGGCGTCCGGTCGCCGATGCGGGCGGCGGCGTCGTTGCCCTTGTCGACGTTGCGCACCGCCAACACGACGTGCGCACCGTTGGCGGCCAGTGCGGCGGCGGTTTCGAAGCCGAGGCCGGTGTTGGATCCCGTGACGACGGCCGTGCGGCCGGTCTGATCAGGAATGTCGGTAGTGGTCCACTTGCTCACGATGGTCTCCTACAATCGGTTAAACGGGGCGGACGCTCCGTTTGATACGACTATACGGAACGCGCGCCCCGCTTTCTTATTCCCGAGGTGATGCAGGTGGCTCAGCCGGACCGGCCGCAGCGTGCCGACGCGGCGCGTAACCGTGCCCGCGTGCTCGAGGTCGCATACGAGACCTTCGCCGCGGAGGGGCTCTCGGTGCCGATCGACGAGATCGCGCGGCGCGCAGGCGTCGGCGCAGGCACCGTCTACCGGCATTTCCCGACCAAGGACGATCTGTACAAGGCGGTCGTGGAGGACCGCATCACGAACATCATCGAAAGCGGCCGTGCGCTGCTGGGGACGGGTGACCCCGGCGAAGCCCTTTTCACGTTCCTGCGGTCCATGGTGTTGCAGTGGGGGGCCACCGACCAGGGGCTCGCCGAGGCCCTCGCCGGGGTCGGCCTTGACATCGCCACCGCGATGCCCGACGTCGAGGCGAACTTCCTCGAAATGCTGGGTGACCTGCTGCGGGCCGCGCAGAAGGCAGGCACGGTGCGGTCCGATCTCGTCGTGCGCGAGGTGAAGGCGCTGATGACTGGCGCCAGCGCGGTGCAGGCCGCCTATCCCGATACCGCCGAACGGGTGACCGAGGTCTTCTTGGACGGCCTTCGCGCACGGTGAACGAGGTCCGACCTACCTTGCACTCTCCCTGGTCGAGTGCTAGAAATGGAACTGGCACTCGCGACCAGTGAGTGCTAGGTCGGGACGGTGAGACCGAGCCACACAGCTCATGGTCGTCCGTCGCGGGCACTCTCCCGGCCATATACGTGTGCCACCCCCTAACGGAGGAATCACTTCGCAATGGCCAAGACAATTGCGTACGACGAAGAGGCCCGCCGCGGCCTCGAGCGGGGCCTTAACGCCCTCGCCGACGCGGTAAAGGTGACGCTGGGCCCCAAGGGCCGCAACGTCGTCCTCGAGAAGAAGTGGGGCGCCCCCACGATCACCAACGATGGCGTGTCCATCGCCAAGGAGATCGACCTGGAGGACCCGTACGAGAAGATCGGCGCTGAGCTGGTCAAGGAAGTCGCCAAGAAGACTGACGATGTCGCGGGCGACGGCACCACCACTGCCACCGTGCTTGCCCAGGCGCTCGTGCGCGAGGGTCTGCGCAACGTTGCGGCGGGCGCCAACCCCCTCGGCCTGAAGCGCGGCATCGAGAAGGCCGTGGAGAAGGTCACCGAGACGCTGCTGAAGTCGGCCAAGGAGGTCGAGACCAAGGAGCAGATCGCTGCCACCGCGGGAATCTCGGCAGGCGACCCGTCCATCGGCGAGCTCATCGCCGAAGCGATGGACAAGGTCGGCAACGAGGGTGTCATCACCGTCGAGGAGTCCAACACCTTCGGCCTTCAGCTGGAGCTCACCGAGGGCATGCGCTTCGACAAGGGCTACATCTCGGGTTACTTCGTCACCGACGCCGAGCGTCAGGAAGCGGTCCTCGAGGATCCGTACATCCTGCTGGTGTCGTCGAAGATCTCGACCGTCAAGGATCTGCTTCCGTTGCTGGAGAAGGTCATTCAGTCCGGCAAGCCCTTGCTGATCATCGCCGAGGACGTCGAGGGCGAGGCGCTGTCCACGCTCGTCGTCAACAAGATCCGCGGCACCTTCAAGTCGGTCGCCGTCAAGGCACCCGGCTTCGGTGACCGCCGCAAGGCGATGCTGCAGGACATGGCCATCCTCACCGGTGGTCAGGTCATCAGCGAAGAGGTCGGCCTCTCCCTTGAGACCGCAGGCGTCGAGCTGCTCGGCAAGGCCCGCAAGATCGTCGTCACCAAGGACGAGACCACGATCATCGAGGGCACCGGTGACTCGGATGCCATCGCAGGTCGGGTTTCGCAGATCCGTGCCGAGATCGAGAACAGCGACTCCGACTACGACCGCGAGAAGCTGCAGGAGCGCCTGGCCAAGCTGGCCGGCGGTGTTGCGGTGATCAAGGCCGGCGCTGCCACCGAGGTGGAGCTCAAGGAGCGCAAGCACCGCATCGAGGACGCCGTTCGCAACGCGAAGGCGGCCGTCGAGGAGGGCATCGTCGCCGGCGGTGGCGTGGCCCTTCTGCAGAGCTCGCCGTCGCTGGACGATCTGAACCTGACCGGTGACGAAGCCACCGGCGCCAACATCGTCAAGGTTGCGCTGGAAGCTCCGCTCAAGCAGATCGCCTTCAACTCGGGTCTCGAGCCCGGCGTCGTCGCAGAGAAGGTTCGCAACTCCCCGGCGGGCACCGGCCTCAACGCCGCCACCGGCGAGTACGAGGACCTGCTCAAGGCGGGCGTCGCGGACCCGGTCAAGGTGACCCGTTCGGCGCTGCAGAACGCCGCGTCCATCGCGGCGCTGTTCCTGACGACCGAAGCGGTCGTCGCAGACAAGCCGGAGAAGGCCGCCGCACCAGCTGGCGACCCGACCGGTGGTATGGGCGGAATGGACTTCTAAAGAGTCCAACGTTCACGAAAAGGCCCGGCCCCCACAAGGGGTCGGGCTTTTTCGTGCGCATCAACTCGTTCCAGCGCGGTTGCCTCGAACTGAGGCGGCGCAGGGCACAATCCATCCCATGCAGCTAATCGGCTATTCAGCGCCACAGGTGGACGTCAGCGCCGTGCCCGGACTCGGCGGGGTGCTGAGCTGGACCGAAGCCACCGTGCGGCAAACAGCACGTCGTGCCGTGGCGTTGGCGTCGTTGATCGACCGCGTCGGCTCGACGTTGGACGATGTCGCCGAACTGCGACGCGCGGCCGAGATCATCGCCGCCAATCTGTCCGAACTCGGCGCCAGTGCCGCAGGTATCGACCGCAACGCAGGCAAGATCGCGGAGGAGATATCCGGCCTGAGTACGGCCGCGCAGGGCATCGACATTCACGCCGAGAAGTTGGCGAAGGGCATCGACGAACTCGTCGCGATTCTGCCTACGCTGCAGCGACTCACGGAGATCGTCGATCCGCTGGACAACACGGTCATGCGGCTCGGCCGCTTCGTGGATCGAATCCCGGGAGCCGGGCGGCGCCGACCTTAGCCGCCGAGCGGCACGCAGTCGTCGCCGCAGCCGTCCACGCTGATCGGTGTAGCCGCCAGGTTCGCGGGCGGCGCGATGGCGTGGGCACGGCCGTCGATCGCGCGGCGTCAATACGCCAAGCACATCGGTCAGCGCATCGGCCGTTGATCGTGGTCCACCGTGACGCCATGATGTCAGCGGTCTGTCGATCCCAACAGTCACAAGCCGCAACCATCTGCCTCTTGTAACGCGTCATCAAATGATGACGACGGAGCACGAGGCGTCATCAATTGATGACACTCTCAAGCGGACAAGTGCTCCGGCGGCGGACGTGGTGACTCAGTACTTCCCGCGCCGGGTGAGGCGGCTTGCGTACACGTGCATCGGAAGTGCAAGGCCGAGCGCCATTCCGGCGACGATGATCGTTCCGACGATCAGGTCGGCCGCCGACGAACTGAGCAGCTGCGCCGACGGGTGACCGGCGAACTCGACGAAACCTGCAAGCGTGCGGAACACGAAGACGCCTGGCACCAGTGCGACGACTGCGGCAAACCCGATGCCCGCGAACGGGATTCGCATGCGATGGGAAATCGGCACCAGCAGCACGCCGACCAACAGGCAGGCGAGAAAAGCCGCGATCGCCAAGCTCGCGCCCGCCTCGATGGCCAACCAGTGCGCGGCGTGGGCCAGCATGCCGGCGGCGACGGGCCAGCCGATCATCCGCCACGGCATCGAGAAGTACACCGGATAGGACGCCGCTGCGACACCGGCGGCGAGGACGTCGACGATGAACGGGGCACTGCTCGACTGTGCCGTCACGGCGAGCGTCTGACCCCCGATGTGCAGGCCGACGATCAGGCCGCCTGCGATCGCGGTCAGCACGAGCAGGCCGTAGACAAGCCGCGCGACTCCGAGCGTCACCCGCAGATCGAGCAGGTCAAGCGCGCCGTTGAGGATGTGCGGGCCGGGCACCAGCACCATCGCCGGGCAGATCGCGACGACAGCGGCGGACGCGCCGAGATCGAGATGGGTCGCCGCCGCGCCGACAACACCCGCGAGCACCGCCGCGATCAACGCCTGCACCAGTGGGCTCGCGCCCAAGTGGCCCGACCATCTGCGCAACAGGCCGCCGCCTGCCGCGGCCAGCGCCGCCAGAAGAATCACCAGCGGCTGCGTTGCACCGTAGATGACCGAGAGCGCCGCGGCGCCCGTCGCGCAGGCGATCACGAAAGCCGCTGTGGGAGAGACGGACTGCGCATCGGCTTCGGCGACTCCGCGTGCCACGTGCGCCAGCTCGAGCGGGCCGTCCTGCGCGCGGTCGACGACCGACATCATCGTCGACACCTTGCGCATGTTGATCGCGGTTGGCGTCACCGCCGCGGTCATCACGGTGTTGCGGGAGCCGACATCGGTCAGCGTCAACATCGACCACGACGGGACGACGACGGCGTCGAGCTCGAGCCCTCGGTTGAGTCGCGCGACAGCGGTCTGGGTCATCTGGGTTGACTGGCCGTTGGCGAACAGCACCGCGGTCGCAGCCAGCAGTGCGTCATAGCGTTCGGCCTGATCGACGTGGCCCGTCATGCGGTGAGAATCGGGCTTGTAGGTTCGAGGGCATGCCTTTGCCTAGTCCGTCGCCGACCTCCACCGCCGTCGTCACCGGCGCCTCATCGGGTATCGGCGCCGACATCGCGCGCGAACTGGTGGCCCGCGGTCACGGCGTCACGCTGGTCGCCCGCCGCGAGGAGAAACTCCGCGAACTCGCAGAAGAGCTCGGCAAGGCCGTGCGAGTCGAGGTGATCGCCTGCGACGTCGCCGATCCCGACGCCCGCGCAGGCCTGCTCGACGCCGTCGCCGACCGCGGGCTGACCGTCGACATCCTGGTGAACAACGCAGGCGTCGGCACCATCGGGTCGGTCACCAAGACGCCGGTCGCCGACGAGATCGCGCAGGTGCGCGTCAACGTCGAGGCCGTCATCGACCTGACCACCCGCGCGGTGCAGCAGATGGTGCCCCGCGGACGGGGCGCGATCCTCAACGTCGGGTCGACGGCCGGCTATCACCCGTTTCCCGGCCAGTCAGGCTATGCGGCCACCAAGGCGTTCGTGAAGACCTACACCGACGGCGTCCGCGGCGAGCTCGCGGGAACCGGCGTGACGGTGGCCATGCTCGCGCCTGGCCCGGTTCGCACCGAGTTCCTTCAAGCGGCGGGCATGGACGAGGACAAGTTCGCCGAGGCGTTCCCGAAATTCCTGTGGATGCCGTCGCGCGATGTCGCCCGCATCGGCGTCGAAGCGCTGGAAAAGGACCGCGGCATCGTGATCGCCGGGCTGCGCAATGTGGTGAGTACCCGCTTCATGCAAGCACTTCCGCGACCGGTCCTGCTCAAGACGCTTGCCAAGCAGCATCCAGGGCTGCGCCGCGACCGCCGCTCAGTCGGCTGAGGCGGGCCAGCGCCGCATCCAGCCCTCGACGGGCAGAGCGAGTCCGTTGCACAGCGTGCAGATCGTCCGGTACCAGCCGACCGCGATGAGCAACTCCATCCGCTGCTCGTCGTCGAGGTACTCGCCGAGCGCACGCCACATCGACTCCGACCACGACCCGGTGCGTTCCAGTTCGTCGACGGCGCCGATCAGCACGCGGTCGCCCGCCGACCACCTGTCGTCGTCGGCGCCACCGGTCACCAGCGCGTCGCACTCGTCGTCGCTGACGCCCGCGATCGGACCCCAGAACGCCGCCTGCCCGCCCCACTCGTACTCGCAGCGCACCAACGCGCAGATGCGCAGGATCGCGATGGTTCGCATGCGGGCGGGCAACCGCGCCTCGACGTAGAGCGCTTCGCCAAGCTTTCGCAGCCGCGCCGCCAACGCCGGATGCCGCTGCAGACACCGCACCAGCAGCAGCGGCTCGTAGGTGCGGTCGGGGTGACCCCAGCTGTTGATGTCGGCGGCGTCGGCCTCGCTCCACGGCGGGGCCAATGGCGCGACGCGCGTCATGCGGTCGACGGTGCCGGCTGCCTGCCGCGCACCAGCTTGCCCGGACGGGCATCGGTGGGCACGCCGTTCTCGGCGATGACCTCGCCCGAGACGATCGTCGCGACGTAGCCGTCGGCGGTCTGGTCGAGCCGACGCCCGCCCGCGGGCAAGTCGTGGGCGATGACGGGTTTGTGCAGCCGCATCTCCGCGTGATCGATCACGTTCAGATCGGCCTTGTAGCCCACCGCGATTCGGCCGCGGTCGGCCAGACCGGCGACGCGGGCCGGAGCCGATGTCAGCTCGTGGACCGCCTCGGCGACGCTGAGCCGGCCGGACTTGCGGTCACGCGCCCAGTGCGCCAACAGATACGTGGGAAAGCTTGAGTCGCAGATCATTCCGTAATGCGCACCGCCATCGCCGAGTCCGAGCACGACGTCGTCACGACGAATGAGCTCACCGACGGTGTCCAACGAGTTGTTCTCGAAGTTGGCCATCGCGCCGAGCAGAATGGCGTGCCCGTCGTCGTCGAGCAGTCGGTCGTAGGCCTCTTCGATCGGCGGTACACCACGGGCCTGCGCGCGCGCCAGGATGCTCATCGACCGGTCGGGTTCGTAGTCGGCGTCATCGCCGAGCGGGAAGATCCACTCCCACATCTGCGCCAGATACATCAACGGGTTGGCCGTGGTCGTGCCGAACGTGTCGGCCAGAATGCGTTCCCGCACTTCGGGTTTGCGCATCTCGGCGACGCGCTCCGCGAGCGGTAGGTGAGCGATCTCCTGATAGCTGGGATAGAGCACGAACGGGTTGGCGGTGAGTTCCAGCCCGATCATCAGGCCGATCGGCCGCGGAAACACCTGCGCGGTGATATCGCCGCCATCGGCATTCGCCTTCTCCACCATCGTCATGGCCTCCGGCCAGAGTGGGTCGCCGCTGTTGAGCACGAGCAGTGTGAACGTCACAGGGAGACCGACCTCGCCTGCGGCGTCGAACACCTGCTGCAGAACGGGCTGGAAACCACCCGCGGGAATGTCGGGCACGAACTGGATCAGCCCGCCGCCGCCGTCGGCGATACCGCGGGCTATCTCGAGGATCTCGTTCTCGGCCGCGTTGTAGCTCGGGATCTGCTGGCCGCCGTCGGTGCGATGGGTGGCCAACCGCGACGACGCGAAACCCAGCGCGCCCGCCTCGATCGCCTCGGTCGCCAGCTTTCGCATCAGCGCGAGGTCCTCGGCGGTGGCGGGCTCGCGCTCCGCGCCACGCCGGCCCATCACGTACACCCGCAACGGTGAATGCGGCAGGAACGCCGCTACGTCGATGTCGCGGCGCCGTGAGTCCAGATGCGTCCATGTACTCGGGGAATGTCTCCCACGTCCAGGGCAGCCCGTCGGCCATCACGACGCCGGGAATGTCCTCGACACCTGCCATCACGTCGACCAGAACGTCGTGGTCCTCGGTGCGGCACGGCGCGAAACCGACACCGCAGTTGCCCATCACCGCGGTCGTCACGCCGTGGGCAGACGACGGCGACATCCGGTCCGACCAGATGGCCTGACCGTCGTAGTGGGTGTGCAGGTCGACGAAGCCCGGCGTCACAAGAAGTCCGGTCGCGTCGATCTCGCGCACCGCGTCGCCGTCGACGGATCCGACGGCCGCGATCACACCGTCGGCGATCGCGACATCGCCGACGAACGGTTCCCCGCCGAGACCGTCGACGACGGTGCCGCCGCGAACTATCAACTCGTACGCCATGCGCTGAATGTACGACTGTGTCGTGGCGTCATGCCAGGATGGGGCCGTGATCGACCACCTGGGAATCAACTGTGCGGACTGGGAAAAATCGAAGACCTTCTACGACGAGGTCCTTTCAGTGCTGGGCTACACCCGGCAGCTGGACTACCAAGTGGCCATCGGCTACGGCACGGAAGGCAAACCCGACTTCTGGATCGCCGACATGAACGTCGGCGAGGCGAGCGGCCCCAACCGTGAGGTGCATGTCGCGTTCCACGCCAAGGATCACGACGCCGTGCAGGCGTTCTACGACACCGCGCTCAAACTCGGGGCCGAGTCATTGCACGCGCCCGAGCTGTGGCCGGAGTATCACCCCGGCTACTACGGCGCGTTCGTCCGCGACCCCGACGGCAACAACGTCGAAGCGGTCTTCCACGGAGGCGCTCCGGCGCCGACCGACGGCGCAGGCGCTCCGCCGCTGTAACTGCGCGCGGGTAGCGTCGGTCGCATGGCTGACTCCGACGTCCACGTGGTCCGCGAACTGCTCCGCGACGCGTTCACCCGGCAGATCGAACATGTCGACGACCTCACCGACGGCCTGACCGACGAGGTGTCGTTCTTCCGGCCGACCGCGCACGCCAACAGCATCGCCTGGCTGATCTGGCACAGCGCGCGCCAGCAGGACATGCAACTCTGCCACCTCGCGGGCGTCCAACAGGTGTGGACCCGCGACGGCTGGGACGACCGGTTCGGCTTGGACCTGGGGGGCAACGACCACGGCTACGGCCACGACCCCGAGGACGTCGGCAAGGTCCGGGCGCCCGCGGACCTGCTCGCCGGCTACTACCACGCCGTGCACAAGGTCACGCTGGAGTACATCGCGTCGGTGACCGCGGAAGAATTGAGCCGCGTGGTGGACACCCACTGGACACCGCCGGTCACTGCGAGCGCTCGGCTCGTCAGCATCATCGACGACGCCGCGCAGCATCTCGGGCAGGCCGCCTACATCCGCGGCATCGCCGCCTGACGTGGAAGGTATCGCCGGCCGCAGAGCGCTGCTGCTGTGGTCGGGGATCGCTGTCGTGGCCATGTCCGCGCTCGGCCTGGCCGTCGGCAAACGCTCGACGCCGTTGGACGATTGGTTTCATCACTTTCGGCGCACGCCCGCGCGCAGGCTGCTGCTCTTCACCGACCCGTGGATGCTGGCCACCGCGCTGCTCTTCGGCATCGCCGTCGCCCTCTACCTCGGTCAGGCGGCGGCTCGCGGCGGTGATGGCGGTGTCCCCGCTCGCGGCATCGCCCTCGTCCAGCTCATGAAGCCGATCTTCGGGCGGCGCAGCGAGTCGGCACTCGCCTACCCGAGCGGCCACACCACCACGGTCGTGATCGTGATGGGCATGCTGGTCCTGCTTGCGGGTGCCGCGTGGTGGGCGGTGGTCGTCGCGGCCGTCGTCAGCGTGCTCGGGGCGGTCGGGCAGGGCGTCACCTACCACTACTTCACCGACACCGTCGGCGCGTTGCTGCTGGGCAGCGCGGTGGTGTGCGTCGCTGCCGTCGCGGCGAAACTTGACACGCGTCAACCCGCCTGCGACGCAGATCACAGCACTCGTTAAGCTGGAGGTCATGACCGCGACGCCAGAAGTTGATTCGTCCTCGTCTGCGACCACCATCCGCAACCCCGCGACCGGCGACGCCGCCGGGCAGGTGCGCTGGACAGACCCCGCCGATGTGCCGCGCATCGCGGCCGGCTTGCGCGAGGCGCAGAGGGCGTGGGAAGCCCGCGGCGCCAAGGGCCGCGCCAAAGTGCTTGCCCGCTACGCCGTTTGGCTCGGCGAGCACCGCGACGAGATCGAGGCGTTGCTGATCAAGGAAACCGGCAAGTCGGCCGTCGACGCGGCGCAAGAGGTGCCGCTGCTGATCATGATCCTGTCGTACTACATCAAGACGATGGAGAAGGCGCTCGCGCCGGAGACGCGTCCTGCGTCGCTGCCGTTCCTGGCGATCAAGAAGGTGACCGTGCATTTCCGGCCGCGCCCGCTCGTCGGCATCATCGCGCCGTGGAACTATCCCGTGGCCAACGCCCTGATGGACGCCATCGGCGCCCTCGCCGCAGGGTGCTCGGTGCTGCTCAAACCGTCCGAGCGCACCCCGCTGACCGCAGAGGTGCTGCTGCGCGGCTGGCAGGACTCGGGTGCGCCGGAGGTGCTTGCGCTCGCGCAGGGCGCCCGCGAGGTGTCCGAGGCCGTCATCGACAACTCCGACTTCATCCAGTTCACCGGGTCGTGCGCGACCGGCGCCAAGGTGATGGAGCGCGCCGCCCGCACGCTCACCCCTGTCAGCCTCGAACTCGGCGGCAAGGACCCGATGATCGTGCTCGAGGACGCCGACATCGAGCTCGCCGCGCATGCCGCGGTGTGGGGTGCGATGTTCAACGCGGGTCAGACGTGTGTCTCGGTCGAGCGGGTCTACGTCCTCGATCGGTCTACGACCAGTTCGTCGACGCGGTCGTGCGCGACGTCGAGAAGCTGAAGATGGGCGCGGGTGCGGGCTACGACTTCGGCTCGATGATCGACGACAACCAGGTCGCCGTCACCGAGCGGCACGTGAGCGATGCGCTGGCCGCGGGCGCCAAGGCACTGACCGGCGGGCAGCGCCCGGCGGGGGAGGGCAGCTTCTATCCGCCGACGGTGCTCGTCGACGTCGACCATTCGATGACGTGCATGACCGAGGAGACCTTCGGCCCGACGCTGCCGATCATGAAGGTCGCGACGGTGGGCGAGGCGGTCCGGCTCGCCAACGACAGCCCATACGGCCTTTCGGCATCCGTCTTCTCCAAGGATGTCGAGCGCGCCAAAGATGTTGCCGTGCAGATCGATTGCGGTGCCGTCAACATCAACGACGTGATCTCCAACCTGATGTGCACCACCGCGCCGATGGGCGGCTGGAAGACGTCGGGGATGGGCGCGCGGTTCGGTGGCGCCGAGGGGCTGCGCAAGTACTGCAGGCAGGAGGCCGTCGTCGCGCCACGCACCAACGTCGGCGCGGGCGGCAACTACTACAACAACTCGCACAAGGCGCTGACGCGGATGAACAAGCTGATGACGAAGCTGGCGCTGGTGCGCCCGCGCCGCACCGCGAAGTAAGCCACCGCCCGTTCACCGCGGATCGTCAGTACGAACCGTAGGTCAGGCGGAGATACTCGAGATCGCTTTCCCAATCTGCGATCGCTTCTGAGTAGTCCGCATCGCGCCTTCGCGCGTTGCGCGCAAAGGCGGCAATCGAATTGACCATCTTCTGCAGTCGTTGTCTGCTGTACGGCGAACCCCATTCGGCGACATACGCGCTCGCCGCAGGCGACTGCGGCACGAGATCTACCGCAAGGACCTCTGCCAGAATTGTCCGACGTACGGTGTCGCTCAGCCCGTTCTTCCCGACGCGATACCCCATCTCGCTCAAGACGCCAGACGGCTGCCATTCACCGGTGTCGAAGTTGACGAGCAGCTTCCGCTGTCGGACATCAGGCCCGAAGTCGGTGAGATCGGGATAAGTCACTTCGCCGTCGTGGTCCTCGTCCGGGCCGTAGTGAAAACGTTCAAGTGCAGGGTGGTTGTCGACGAACTCCACGTGCTGCCCGTCGTGGTCGAAGATATCGCTGCCAATTGCCATCGAGGCGACGAGCATCTCCTGTGAGTAGACCCGGACATCCATGCCCCGGCGTGCACGCGAAGAGTGTCAATCTCCTCTTGATTCCATGAATGCCTCCCCAGGACGACGATATCCGGAGGAACGTCGCCGGACACTGCGCGAACGAAGATTCCGCACTCTCGGAGGAAGTCATCGAAGCCGCCTTCGTCAAACGGCCCCGAACCCTGCGTCGCCACCACCGGGCCGAGGATCCCGCGGCAGATTGTCCTGTTCAGCGCCAGCAACGGGAGCAACGCATCCCATGGAAGCTCGGTATCGATGTCACGCACCTCCCAGACGTACCGGCGATCTCGCGAGGATACGGTTCCTGATAAAAATCGCGCGAATCTCATCAACAACCGTCTTCTCGGCGGCCGAAGCCACCGCCCGTTCACCGCGGGTTCACCGAGGTGTTTGCCTGCGTCGATACCGTTCGCGCCGTGACTCTGGATGCTTCTGCTCTCAACGGCTACACGGTGCGCGACGACGATGACGACGACCCCGAGCTGATCCTGGTGCCCGGCGGCGAGGTCGTCGACACGTGGCGCGAGGGCTACCCGTACGACGAGCGCATGAAGCGTGAGGACTACGAGGAGCAGAAGCGGCTGCTGCAGATCGAACTGCTGAAGCTGCAGAAGTGGAGCCAGGCCAACGGCCTTCGGCACGTCATCGTGTTCGAGGGGCGCGACGCGGCAGGCAAGGGCGGCACCATCAAACGCTTCATGGAACACCTCAACCCGCGCGGGGCTCGCGTGGTCGCGCTCGAGAAGCCGACCGACCGCGAGCGCACCCAGTGGTACTTCCAGCGCTATATCGAGCACTTTCCCGCCGCAGGCGAGATCGTGCTGTTCGACCGCTCCTGGTACAACCGCGCGGGCGTCGAGCGGGTCATGGGGTTCTGCAGCGCAAAACAGCACGCCGAGTTCATCCGGCAGGTGCCGCTGTTCGAGCAGATGCTCGTGAACGACGGCATCAGCCTGACCAAGCTGTGGTTCTCCGTCACCTCGGCAGAGCAGCGCACCAGGTTCACCATCCGCCAGGTCGACCCGGTCCGGCAGTGGAAACTGTCGCCGACGGACCTCGCCTCGCTGGACAAGTGGGACGACTACACCGCGGCCAAGGAGGACATGTTCGCCTGGACGGACACCGAGATCGCGCCGTGGACCGTCGTCAAGAGCAACGACAAGAAGCGTGCCCGCATCAACGCCATGCGGCACGTTCTGAGTAAGTTCGACTACGACAACAAGGACCATGAGGTGGTCGGCCGGCCGGACCCCCTCATCGTCGGGCGCGCACTGGCCGACTGACACTCGCGCGCCCGTTCGGCGTAGGAGGACAGCGTGCGGTTTCTTGCGGCGCTGCTGTTCTGGCTCATGACGACGGTGCTGCTCGCGGTCGCGATCCCCGCGTCCTGGGCCCAGCAGAACGTGGTCAGTGAGGACGGATACGCGGCCCTGGCTGCCGAGGCGGCCAAGGATCCCCAGCTGCAGGAGGCGATGGCTTCCGAGCTGTCGACGCAGATCACGCAGTTGGCCGCCGACAGCGGTTACGCGCTCAACAACAACGAGTTGGTGCGCGGGGTCACCTCCGCCTACACCGCCAATTCCGGGTTTCCCGGACAGTTCGCGCAGGCCAACCGCATCGCGCACCGGTGGATGTTCACCGACTCCGTCCAGCACGACCAGGCCGACGGCGACCGGTGGCTCGTCGACATCGCACCGATGCTCAAGGACGACTCGTTGCGGCAGACGCTCGGAAATCTCAACCTCGACGTCCCTGAGACGCTGACGGTGCCGATCACGGTGCCCGAGTCCTCGTCGCTGCGGCCCGGTCAGCTGAAAATGTTGTCGACGTGGGGTCCGTGGGCGAGCATCGGCGTCGGAGTGCTCACCGGGATCGCCGCGCTGCTGACGCTTGCGGCGGCCCGCTCTCGCGGCAAAGCCCTTGCCGCCCTGGGTGTTTCAGCTCTTCTCGTCGGAGCGGCGGGCTGGGCCGGGCTGGAAGTCGGCAGGCGCTACGTCGACGACGCACTCAACAACACGACCGGCGATATCCGCACGGTGGCCGACGTCATGGTCGACACGGCGGAAGCGAGCCTGCATCACTGGCTCAACCTGACCCTGGCGGCGGGCGGAGTGCTTGCGGTATTCGGCGTCCTGGTATCGGTGCTCGGCGTGTTGCGCCGCAGCGAATAGAGTCTCGCCATGCCATTCGTCACGGACATCGCGGGCCCCCAGCGGCCGGTCCAGACGTGGCCGTCGCTCGCCACCGGTGCACTGCGCCGCACCAGCAGCATCGACACTCATCCGGCCGAACCCGGCAACTCCGATGTCGACCTGCGGGCCCGCGATGTGGTGGGCCGCGAGCGCGGAGCGGATGTGCTCGGTGAGGTCGGTGTGCGCGCGCACCTGGCCGGGCGCGTCATCGACGAGATCGCCGCCGACCCGCACGACGCGCGGCTGACGCAACTGCTCGGCAGCCGAGTGGGACCGGGCTTTCGCTCGACGGTGGGCACGCTGCTTCCCGACGAGGTCGCGCGGGCGGGGCTGCTGAACCTTCTGCTCGACGACTGGGTCGGCGCCGCACTGGTCTCCGGCTACTCGACGCAGCACGTGGCGATCACGTTGGGCATCGAGGAGAAGCTGCCCGCGGGCACCGCCGACCACATGGCAGGCATCTGCGCGGGCTTCGCCGAGGACGCCTCGCTCGTCCCGTACGCCAAGCGCAACGGCACCATTCCGTCGGTGCACGGACCGGTCGCCCCGCCGCTCGACGCCGAAGGCATTCACACCGTCGAACCGCTGCGCCCGCACGGCATGCGGCGGTTCCGCAGGCTCGACCTCAGTCCCGCAGGCGAATTCGACGCCCACTTCCGCGACTCGCACGTCGACGGCGACGGCGTCGAGACGATCGTGCACGAGTACACGGTCGAGGGTTCGATCGACGCCTCGACGAGGACCGTCGCCACGGTCGATGCGAACGTACGGGTGTTGCCGTGGCAGGAATGTCCAGGCGCCATCGGGAGTGCGACGCGAATCCAGGGGATGACGCTTTCGCAGATCCGCGACCGCGTGCGCGCCGAGTTCGTCGGCATCAGCACCTGCACGCACCTCAACGACACGTTGCGCGCGATCGCCGACCTCGACGCTCTGCTGAACCTCCGCGCCGGGCTCTAGGGCTCGATGACGTGTGACGGGTCGGGCCGCCGCTCCGGCGGGGCCTGGCTGTAGTCGCCCCACGGTCCGTCGCGCTGCTCGATCGCCGCGCGCACGCCCTCGGTGGCGGTGTCGACGAACCGCATCGCGTCCGGGGTGTTGCGCATCAGCCCGTCGAGAATCGCGCCGAGCGTCTGCGTGGACGCAAGGCCCATGTTCTCGTAGGCCTGGTTGACGATCAGCTTCTGAGCCTGCAACTGCGACAATGGAATTCGGCACAACATCGACGCCACCTCGGCGACGCGTGCCTCCAACCGGTCGAACGGCACCGACTCGTTGATCAGCTCGATGTCTGCAGCCTCGCGGCCCGTCAACGGTTCACCGGTCAGTGAATGCCACTTCGCCTTCGCGAAGCTCAACCGGTACAACCACATTCCGCTCAGATAGGCGCCCCACATCCGGGAGTACGGCGTGCCGATGACGGCGTCATCGCTGGCGATCACGATGTCGGCGGACAGCGCGTAATCGCTTGCGCCGCCGACGCACCAGCCGTGCACCTGGGCGATCACCGGCTTCGACGCCCGCCAGATCGCCAGGAACTTCTGGTGTGGGCTCGTCGAGTGGGACGTCATCGCCACGAAGTCCTTGCCCGGATCCCAGCGGCCGTCCGTGGTCAACATGTCGTCCCAGTGGTGAAAGCCACCGCCGAAGTTGTAACCGCCGCTGAACGCACGGCCCGCGCCGCGCAGCACGATGACCTTGACCGCCGGATCGTGTTCGGCGAGGCCGACGGCGGCCTCCACCTCGTCGGGCATCGGCGGAACGATGGTGTTCAGCTCGTCCGGGCGGTTCAGGGTGATGGTCGCAACGGGCGGCTCCGTCGTGTACAGCAGGGTCTCGAACTCGGGCATGCCTCCAGTATCGCCGTCAGCGCGCAAGCGCGGCGACGGCTTCGGTGATCGGCGTCTCGCCCGAGATGAGGTCGAAGCTCTTGCCTGCGGTTCGCGGTTCGTCGAGCACCGCGACGAGAACCGCGGCGACGTCCGCGCGGGGGATGCTGCCGCGGCCCGTCGACTCGGCCGCCGTCACGCGTCCGGTCGCCGCGTCATTGGTGAGTCCGCCCGGCCGCACGATGGTCCAGTCCAACGAGGTGCGTTCCCGGATCGCCTCGTCGGCAATGCCTTTCGCGCGCAGATAGACCTGGAAGACCTCGTCGTCGGCGGTGGCTTCCGGATCGGCGCCCATCGCGGACACCATCACGTATCGCCGGACGCCTGCGGCCTGCGCCGCGTCGGCGAGCAGGATGGCCGCGTCGCGGTCGACGGTCTCCTTGCGGGCCGCGCCGCTACCCGGCCCCGCCCCCGCGGCGAACACGACGGCGTCGGCGCCGACCAGTTGCGCGGCCACCTCGTCGACCGAGGCCTTCTCCAGGTCGACGATCAGAGCCGTGGCTCCCGCCGCCTGCAGGTCACCGACCTGCGCCGGGTTCCTGATGAATCCGGCGACCGAGTCGCCCCGCTCCGACAGCAGCCGCTCGAGGATCAACGCGATCTGTCCGTGTCCGCCTGCAATGACTATGCGCATGCCGTCGTTCTTACTCGCCGTCGGATCGCAGCGCAGGTGGCGGGTCGGGCTTCCGGTGGTAGGCGCTCGCCGCGTAGATCCTGCCGCCGACCTTCAGGTGCGACGTGAACCGCCATGCCGTGCCGACCATGACGAGTGACGGCGCACATGCTGACGAAGAGCGCCGAGCGCCAGTCCGGCAGCACACCGGCGAACAACAGCAGCGCGCCCGCGATGGCTCCCGATCCAGTAGATCCGCCGTTGAATCGACGCCGAGGACAATCGCCGCGACTTCCACGGGAGCATTGCACCAAGGCCGCCAAGGACGAACGCGCACAGGCCCGCGTAGAACAGCGCCTTCGCCACCCCGGTGATCGCCATCCTCTACCAGCTGCCGCCGCCGCCGCCGGGAGCTATAGCGTTGCGGGTCGAACATGGAGCCGATGGCCGCCGCCGATGTCGGAACCGGCGAATCCGCCGAGCAGCCCACCGATGACGGCGGCACCGGCGGCGGTGAACGGGCCGCCGAACGAGCCGACGGCGGCGCCTGCGCCCGCGCCGCCGAGCATGCTGCCGAGGACGCCGCCGCCCGCCTTGCCCAGTTCTTCGTTGGGGTTCCAGTCGTTGTTCGGGATACTCGATGCCCGCGATGACCAGCTGAGCGATGTTGCCGACCGTGCCGAGCTTTCCCCACTTCGCGAAGCGCTGCCGCGTCCGCCTTGGACAGCCCGTCCAGCGCGTGCCTGCCGGTCTCCACCGAGTCCCCGTACTGCTCGACACCGGTGCCGACGCTGTCGGACGAGCGACCCCAGCCCCTTCATCACCGTCAACACGCCCGAGTCGGACAGGCCCATCTCGCGGAGCTGCTGCTCGGCGCGGCTGAGCACCATCGACCGCGCCTGTGTCTCAGAGCTGTCGAGGAAGGCCGTCGCGGCATCCGGGGACATCGGCGCCGACCCGAGCAGCCCCGCCTCCAGCTTCTGCTGGAACTCGAGGCGCGACTGTGCCAGCTGGCGGGCGTCCCTGCCGAGAACGGGGTCGACGGGCAGCGGTCCGACGAACCTCGACATGTTGTAGTCGCTGAGGCGCTCGCCGGCGTATTGCTTGGCATAGGGGTTGGCGTTGGGGTCGTTGACGATCCCGAAGTCGCGCAAACGTGCTGCGGCGGCCTGCATTTCAGGGGTCATCGGGCCGCCGCTGTTGACCAGTGCCTCGTCTTGCGCGCGCTGAATCTCGTCGTACCGGTCGGCGGCGCCGCGCGCCTGATCCTCGGCTGACGGCTTGCCTTCGCCCTCGCCGCCTGCGATGGCGTCCATGTCGTAGCCGTCGGCGGCCATGTCCAGCTCGGCCTCGTCCAGCTTGGACGCGTAGGCGTCGCGGACGGCCGTCATCTCACCCAAGGATCCCTTGGTGGCGTCGATCGCCGCGGCCTTGAGCGCTGACCAGTCGAGCTGCACGCCGTCGGCCTGGGCCCGCGCGATCTCCGCGGCGATGGTGTTGTCGATCTGCACGAGGCGGGCGTTGAGGCCGCTGATCGAGACGTGCCCGCTGCGCTGCGCCTCCGCGAGCGTCGCCGCGATGTTCTGCAGATCCGCGGCGACCTTGGCCATCTGCTCCTTGCTGAGCTTGAGCCACTGCAGTGGCCCGCCTGACTTCCTCGGCGTCGTTGATCGGATGCGCAGGATCGTCGCGGTCCCAGGACTCGTCGAAGCGCTTCTTGGCCTGATTGAACTCTTCGTCGGTCTCGGTGATGCATACACCCGCAGCGCGGAACGAGGCGGCCAGCTCGTTGATCTCACCGGGCGCGCCCGCCTGGATGGTGTCGTCGACCTGCCACGGGTCGCCCCCGGCGGCACCGATCAGTTCGGGAACACTCAGGTGGACCAGCTGGGGATAGTCAGGCATCCGCGACGGTGTCGAGCGCGGACTTGTTCTTGGCTTCGGTCTCGGCGAACGAGACCGCGGCTGTCTTCGCCTTGGTGCCCACGTCGGTCAGCGTCCGATGGTTGTTCCGCATCTGCGTCACCCGGCCGATGTGGTGGGCGCTGAGCCTGCCGTGAAATGACTGCGCGGCGTCGAAATCGCCGAAGATGCTCGCTCCGATCGGAGCCGCCGACAGCTTCGCGGCACCGCCGAGCACATGCTCGCCCGCTGCGCGTGACACGTTCCCACCTGAGCTCAACAGCTCGGGCTCAACCCACATCGTGATGCCTCCCGGAGATGTTTGCTGTCAGCTTACCGGCGCGTGCGAATGCGCTGATGCACTAATTTTTCAGCGTGCGGTGCAGGAACTCGAAGATCAGCGCGGACCGGAACGCCGTCTGCTTGTTGTCGGCCGCCCCGGCATGACCGCCCTCGATGTTCTCGTAGTACTGCACGTGATGGCCCGCCGCCTCCAGTGCCGCGGTCATCTTGCGTGCGTGGCCGGGGTGGACGCGGTCGTCTCGGGTCGACGTCGTCATCAACAACGGCGGATAGCGGCGGTCCGCCGAGATGTTCTGGTACGGCGAGTACTTCGCGATGAACTCCCAGTCGTCGGGGTCGTCGGGATCGCCGTACTCCGCTACCCACGACGCGCCCGCAAGCAGCAGGTGGAAGCGGCGCATGTCGAGCAGTGGCACGCTGCACACGAGTGCGCCGAACAACTCCGGGTACTGCGTCAGCATGATGCCCATCAGCAGGCCGCCGTTGCTGCCACCCTGGGCCGCCAACTGCTCGACGGTGGTGATGCCGCGCTTCACCAGATCGTCTGCGACAGCGGCGAAGTCCTCGGCGACCAGGTGGCGGCCCTCCCGCATCGCCTGGGTGTGCCAGCCCGGCCCGTACTCGCCGCCGCCGCGGATGTTGGCGAGCACGTACGTCCCACCGTGTGCCAACCACAACCGGCCGAGCACGCCGTCGTATCCGGGCGTCCTGGACACCTCGAACCCGCCGTAGCCGCCAAGCAGCGTCGGACCGGGTTTGTCGTCGTCACGCCGACCGACGACGAAGTACGGAATCGCGGTGCCGTCCTTCGACGTGGCGAAATGCTGTGCGACGGCGATGTCGTCGGCGTCGAAGAACGACGGTGCGGACTTGATCAGTTCCAACGGGCCCTCGACGGGGCCGTGCAGGAGCCGCGACGGCGTGGTGAAGCCGCTGAAATCCAAGAAGATCTCGTCGCCGAGGTCATCGATGTCGACGATGACGGTGTTCGTGTTGTCCGGAATGCCCGGCACCGGCTCGGATTCCCAACTGCCCGGCGTCACCGTCTGCACGCGGCTTGCGACGTCGGCGAGCGTGACGATGACCAGTTTGTCCTTCGTCCACGCATAGTGGTTGAGGCTGATGTGGTCGTCGGGCTCGAATACGACGTGCAGATCCGCTGTGCCCGCGAGGAATTCGTCGTAGTCGGCCGCGATCAGCGACCCGGCCCGGTAGGTGCCCGACGGGGTGTCCCAGTCGGTGCGCAGCTCGATCAGCAGCCAGGTGCGGTGCACCGACACGGTGGCGTCGGTGGGTGCGTCGAGGAGAACGAACTCATCGTCGCGCAACTCGTAGACCTCGTCGTTGAAGAAGTCGACGGCGCGGTTGAGGAAGGTCCGCTCGAAGCCGGGCGTGTGGTCCCTCGACGCCGCGACGAGCACATCGGTGCGCGAACCGCTGAAGAGCGTCTGCGCCTCGTCGAGCGGAGTTCCCCGACGCCACCGCTTGACCAGTCGCGGATAGCCGGACTCGGTCAGCGAGTCCTCACCCCAGTCGGTGCCGATCAGCACGCTGTTCTCGTCTTCCCAGCTGATCTGGGTCTTTGCTTCGGGAACCACGAAGCCGTCGGCGACGAATTCTGCTGTCCGCATGTCGAACTCACGCACAACCGCGGCATCCGAACCGCCGCGTGACAGCGTGATCAGGGCGCGGGAATGGTCGGGCTCGATGACCCGCGCGCCCGCCCACACCCAGTTCTCGTCTTCGTCGGCCGCCAGCGAGTCGAGGTCGATCACCACCTCCCAGTCGGGTGCGTCGGTGCGGTAGCTGTCCAGCGTGGTTCGCCGCCACAGGCCGCGGGGATTCTCCGCGTCCCGCCAGAAGTTGTACAGCCAGTCGCCGCGCCTGCGGACGTACGGGATGCGCGCATCTGTGTCGAGCACCTCGAGCGCCTCGGTCTGCATCTGCTCGAAGCGTTCGCCGCACAGCTCGGCGAGCGTCGGCTCGTTGTGCTGTCGGACCCAATCCAGCGCGTCGTCGCCGGTGATGTCTTCCAGCCAGAGGTAGGGGTCGGTGCTCACCCCGCCATTCTGTCCGGTCGTCCGTCAGCTCAGGTGGTGGACCTCCTGCAGGCCGTACACCGGGGTGGGAATGCCCTCGTGGCGCGCCTTGAGCTGCAGGGCCAGGTAGAGCGAGTAGTGCCGCGACTGATGCAGGTTGCCGCCGTGGAACCAGAGGTTCTCCTGCTGGGTCGGCTTCCACATGTTGCGCTGTTCGCCCTCCCACGGGCCTGGGTCCTTCGTGGTGTCGCTGCCAAGCCCCCACACCTTGCCGACCTTGTCGGCGACGTCCTGACCGATCAGGTCGGCCGCCCAGCCGTTCATCGAGCCGAAGCCGGTCGCGTACACCACCACATCCGCGGGCAGTTCCGTGCCGTCGGCCAGGACCACCGAGTCTTCGGTGAGACGCTCGACCTGGCCGTGCGCAAGCTTGATCTTGCCGTCGGCCACCAGATCGGATGCGCCGACGTCGATGTAGTAGCCCGATCCGCGCCGCAGGTACTTCATGAACAGGCCGGATTCGTCGTCGCCCCAGTCGAGTTCGAAGCCGGCGGCGGCCAGCCGTTCGTAGAAGTCGCTGTCCCGCTCGCGGATCGCGTTGTAAACCGGGGTCTGGAACTCGTGCAGGATCCGGTACGGCAGCGAGGCGAACGTCATATCGGCCTTCTCGGTGGTCATCCCCGCGTTCACGGCCCGCTCCGAGTACAGGTCGCCCAGCCCCAGGTCCATCAGGGAGTCGGACTTCACGATGTGTGTCGAGGAGCGCTGCACCATCGTCACGTCGACGCCGTTCTCGTACAACGCTTTACAGATGTCGTGCGCGGAGTTGTTGGACCCGATCACCACAGCCTTCTTACCGACGTAGGCGTCGGGTCCCGGGTGCGCGCTGGAGTGGTGCTGATCGCCGCGGAACACGTCCTGGCCCGGCAACGTGGGCGTGCTCGGCTTTCCGGACATCCCCGTTGCGAGCACCAGATGCGCCGGGTGCAGCGTCAGGCGTTCGCCGTCGCGGTCCACCTCGACGGTCCACCGCTTGGTGTTCTCGTCGAACGACGCCGAAAGGCACGTCGTCTTCGGCCAGTACGGCACCTCCATCACCCGGGTGTAGAACTCCAGCCAGTCGCCGATCTTGTCCTTGGGTGCGAACACCGGCCAGTTCGTCGGGAAGGGCAGATACGGGAGGTGGTCGTACCAGACGGGATCGTGCAGGCACAGCGACTTATAGCGGTTGCGCCACTGATCGCCCGGCCGTTCGTGGCGGTCCACCACGATGCTCGGGACGCCGAGCTGGCGCAGCCGCGCGCCGAGCGCGATCCCGCCCTGTCCGCCGCCGACGACGAGGGTGTACGGCTGCTCTTGGTAGCCGAGCTTCCCCTGCTCGTCGGCGCGCTTCTCCGCCCATGAGCGGGTGTCCGGATCGCTGCCGTGCACGGCGCCGAGCACCCGAGACGGGCCCTTGGGCTCCTCGTGGCCTTTGAGCTCCTGCAGCGCTGTCAGCAGTGTCCAGGCCAAATCGCCCTTCAACCGCAGGTGGCCGATGCCGCGGCCGACGGCGGTGTCGAACTCGATGAATGCCGACACCACCCCGGCGTCCTCGGTCGCGTCTTCGCGGGTGCGGAAGCTCGACGGGTCGGTTGCGGCCAGCCGATCGCCGAGCATGCCGGCGATCTGGTCGCGACCCTCAACGGTCTTGATGTTCCAGGTGAACGCGACCAGGTCGCGCCAGAAGCTGTCGGTGGCGAACTTCGCGACCGCGCGGTCGATATCGCGCACCGCCAGTGCCGCCTCGAAGTCGGCGAGCCAGGCGGTGACCCGATCCTGCGGGGTGAGGTCAGTGGCGTGGTCCAACGTCCGAGTCATGTGACCCACCACACACCCAATCGCAGCGGGCCACAAGGGCAGCGGCGGGTCTATCGGTGAGGGGCGGCTGGCGGGGAAGTGTGATGGAGAGCACAATCGGGACTGATGCAAGGTCAGCAGGGTCTGAGCCCGCCGTGGCGGTCTGTTGCCGTCGCCGACGGCACCGGCTATCGGACCGATGCGCGAACCGCACCAAAAGTATTGATCAGCAACAACTGTCGAAGGAGTCAGTCATGACCGTATTCTCACGTCCAGGGTCCGCCGACGCACTGATGGGCTACGAGTCGCGCTACGGCAACTTCATCGGCGGTGAGTGGGTTGCGCCGTCGGGTGGCGAGTACTTCGAGAACCCGACGCCGGTGACGGGTCAGGGTTTCTGTGAGATCCCGAGGTCCACCGAGGCCGACATCGACAAGGCGCTCGACGCCGCGCACGGCGCCGCCACCGCGTGGGGCAAAACGGCACCCGGCGAGCGCGCGGTGATCCTGAACAAGATCGCCGACCGCATCGAGGAGAACCTCGATTCCATCGCGCTGGCCGAAGCGTGGGACAACGGCAAGCCGATCCGCGAGACGCTGGCCGCCGATATCCCGTTGGCAGTGGACCACTTTCGCTATTTCGCGGGCGCGATTCGCGCGCAGGAGGGTTCGCTGAGCCAGATCGACGACGACACCGTGGCCTATCACTTCCACGAACCGCTGGGTGTCGTCGGGCAGATCATCCCGTGGAACTTCCCGATCCTGATGGCCACCTGGAAGCTCGCGCCTGCCCTGGCGGCAGGCAACTGCGTCGTGCTCAAACCTGCCGAGCAGACGCCGGCATCGATCCTGTACCTGATGTCGTTGATCGGTGACCTGCTGCCCCCGGGTGTGGTCAACGTGGTCAACGGCTTCGGAGCCGAGGCGGGCAAGCCGTTGGCGTCGAGCAATCGGATCGCGAAGATCGCGTTCACCGGTGAGACCACGACCGGGCCGGCTGATCATGCAGTACGCGTCGCAGAACCTGATCCCGGTCACCCTGGAACTCGGCGGCAAGAGCCCCAACATCTTCTTCTCCGATGTGATGGCCGCGGGCGACGACTTCCAGGACAAGGCGCTGGAAGGTTTCACGATGTTCGCGCTGAACCAGGGCGAGGTGTGCACCTGCCCGTCGCGCAGCCTGATCCAGTCCGACATCTACGACGAGTTCCTCGAACTCGCCGCGATCCGCACCAAGGCCGTCCGCCAGGGCGACCCGCTGGACACCGAGACCATGATCGGTTCGCAGGCGTCCAACGATCAGCTGGAAAAGGTGTTGTCCTACATCGAGATCGGCAAGGACGAGGGCGCTCGCGTCGTCACCGGCGGGGAGCGCGCGCAACTCGGCGGCGACCTCAACGGCGGCTACTACGTGCAGCCCACCATCTTCGAGGGCAACAACAAGATGCGGGTCTTCCAGGAGGAGATCTTCGGACCGGTGGTGGCGGTGACGTCGTTCAAGGATTACGACGACGCCATCTCGATGCCAACGACACCCTCTACGGGTTGGGCGCCGGGGTGTGGAGCCGCGACGGCAACACCGCCTACCGCGCAGGCCGCGACATCAAGGCAGGCCGGGTGTGGACGAACTGCTATCACGCCTACCCCGCGCACGCGGCGTTCGGCGGCTACAAGCAGTCGGGCATCGGCCGCGAGAACCACAAGATGATGCTCGACCACTACCAGCAGACCAAGAACCTGCTGGTGAGCTACAGCAACAAGGCCCAGGGCTTCTTCTAATGGGAATTGGGCGCGCAAACGCACCCTCAGCGTCGCAAAGCGCGCCGAATTCGCAGGAGGTCCCGCCGCGCGCACTGATCACTCGCGCGGCGGCCGACCTGCTGATCAAAGCTGCAGGGCAAACACGGTCCGGTGATGTTCCACCAGTCGGGCGGCTGCTGCGACGGGTCCTCGCCGATGTGCTATCCCGACGGCGACTTCATCGTCGGCGACCGCGACGTCCTGTTGGGTGTTCTCGACGTCGGCGATCCCGGGGTGCCGATCTGGATCTCCGGTCCGCAGTTCGAGGCGTGGAAGCACACCCAGCTGGTCATCGACGTGGTGCCAGGCCGCGGCGGCGGGTTCAGCATCGAGGCGCCAGAGGGCATGCGGTTCCTGTCGCGCGGCCGGGCGTTCACCGACGCCGAGAATCGGGCGCTGGCCGACAACCCCGCGGTGACGGGTGCCGACTACGAACGAGGGGCGCGCCCGCCGTCGACGGGGACACACATCGTCGCGGAAGCGGTTGATGCGTGTCCGTTACCTGCCACGCCGGGCGGGTAAAGCCGTCCCGACCTGACGCGGCGTTATCGTCGAAGACGTGATCCCCGTACCGCGGGCATGGATTCTCGCAAGCGCGATGCTTGTCGGCACAGCGGCTGGGCTGCTTGGCGGAATCGCGGCCACGAAGCTGATCGACGCGCCCATCCGCCCCGACGTCGTCCTCGCACTCGTGGTCGGGGTGCCCAGCGTGTTCGGCATGGTGCTGATCCTGTTCTCGCACCGATCATGGATGACGGCCCTCGGCGCATTCGTCCTCGCGATCGCACCCGCGTGGTTCGGCGCGCTCGCCACGATCCAGGTGGTGCACGGTGCCTGAGCAGACCTACCGCGGAACGCACCGCCACCGCGCGCCGCTGGGGTGGCATCCGCCTCGAGTGCAGCCGGAGTCGACCAACGGCGACGCCGAACCCGACTCGCAGTCGGACCCGACGGCGCCGTTCACGCCCACCTTCACCGGCGCCATGCCCTGCGCTCACCGACGAGGCGCCGTCCGAACCGCAGCCCGTTGTCGCCGACGAGCCCGTCGCGTCGACCGTGGATCGGTACCTGAAGCGCTGGACGTTCGTGCTCGTCGTGGTCGCGACGTGGGTGGTCGCGGCGGCGGTCGGGCTCGGCCTGTTCTATTGGTGGTTCCACTCGATCAACAAGACGCCCGCCGTCTTCATCGTGCTGGTCTACCTGGTCATGTGCATCGTCGCGGCCCTGATCGCGGCGATGGTGCCGGACCGGCCGCTGATGTCCGCGTTGAGCATCGCGCTGCTCTCGGCGCCGTTCGCGTCGATGGCCGCGGCGGCGGTGCTCTACGGCGTCTACTTCTGCGATCACGCCAGCCGCTGTCTGATAGGCGTCATCCCCTACTAATGTTGGCGGGGTGAGCCACTATGACGTCGTTGTTCTCGGAGCAGGCCCAGGCGGGTACGTCGCAGCGATCCGCGCCGCCCAACTAGGACTGAAGACCGCAGTCGTCGAACCCAAGTATTGGGGCGGGGTGTGCCTCAACGTGGGCTGTATCCCGTCGAAGGCGTTGCTGCGAAACGCGGAACTCGCGCACATCTTCACCAAGGAAGCCAAGCAGTTCGGCATCAGCGGGGAGGCGACGTTCGACTACGGAGTCGCATTCGACCGCAGCCGCAAGGTCGCCGAGGGCCGCGTCACCGGTGTGCACTTCCTGATGAAGAAGAACAAGATCACCGAGATCAACGGCTACGGCAAGTTCACCGACGATCACACGCTCGAGGTCGACCTCAATGAGGGCGGCACCGAGAAGGTGACGTTCGACAACGTCATCATCGCCACCGGAAGCAGCACCAGGCTGGTGCCGGGCACGTCGCTGTCGGACAACGTCGTCACCTACGAGAAGCTGATCATGACGCGCGATCTGCCGAAATCGATTGTCATCGCGGGCGCGGGTGCGATCGGCATGGAGTTCGGCTACGTGATGAAGAACTACGGCGTCGACGTCACCATCGTCGAGTTCCTGCCGCGGGCGCTGCCCAACGAGGACGCCGAGGTGTCCAAGGAGATCGAGAAGCAGTTCAAGAAGCTCGGCGTCAAGATCCTCACCGGCACCAAGGTCGAGGCGATCTCCGACGATGGCGGCGAGGTCACCGTCACGGTCAGCAAGGACGGCAAGTCCGAAGAGCTGAAGACCGAGAAGGTGCTGCAGGCGATCGGCTTCGCGCCGAACATCGAGGGTTACGGCCTTGACAAGGCCGGCGTGCAGATCACCGAACGCAAAGCCATCGGCATCGACGACTACATGCGCACCAACGTGCCGCACATCTACGCGATCGGCGACGTAACCGGCCTGCTCCAGCTTGCGCACGTGGCCGAAGCGCAGGGCGTCGTCGCTTCCGAAACCATCGGCGGCGCAGACACATTGCCGCTCGGCGACTACCGGATGCTGCCGCGTGCGACGTTCTGCCAGCCGCAGGTGGCCAGCTTCGGGCTCACCGAGGAGCAGGCCCGCGAGGAGGGCTACGACGTCAAGGTCGCCAAGTTCCCGTTCACCGCGAACGCCAAGGCGCACGGCGTCGGCGACCCGAGCGGCTTCGTCAAGCTGATCGCCGACGGGAAGTACGGCGAGCTGATCGGCGGCCACCTCATCGGCCACGACGTGTCCGAGTTGCTGCCCGAGCTGACCCTTGCCCAGAAGTGGGACCTGACCGCCACCGAGTTGGCCCGCAACGTACACACCCACCCGACGATGTCCGAAGCGCTGCAGGAGTGCTTCCACGGGCTCGCCGGTCACATGATCAATTTCTGAACGTGCAGACGGTCAGCACAGCGAGAGCGATCTGGGTCGCCGGTATCGGCGGATTGATTGTCGGCCACATGATGTGGCTGGCAGGTATCTCCGTCGCCATCGCGACGCGCACGGTCAGCAGCTGGGTGCTCGTGGTCGCGGCGGCGTCGTTCGTCGTCGGCATCGTCGCCGGACTGCTCGGCTGGCGTGCCTACAAGCAGAAGAAGGATGTCTGGGCGGCGTTCCTGTGCGCGCTGCCGATATCGCCGGTGCTGCTGTCGCTGGTGGTCCTCGGCGTCACCTACCTCTAGTCGGGAAAGTCCAGCGGCACGTTGAGTGTGGCGATGGTGGCCGCCAGTCCGTCGTATTGCGCTGCCAGCATGCAGAATTCGATCAGCTGCGATTTGTTCAGGTGGCTCGCCAGCGTCGCCCAGGTCTCCGGTGACACGCCCCTGGTGACGACGAACTCGTCGGTGGCGGTGATCAGCGCCCGCTGCCGGTCGGTCAACCCCTCGGCATCGGGACCCTCGAAGATCTTGGCCTGCAGCTCGGGTCCGATGCCGCGGGACCTGGCCAGCCTGCGGTGCTGCTGCAGCTCGTACTCGCAGTCGCGCAGATGGCCGACGCGCAGAATGACGACCTCGGCGTCGCGCACCGGCAGCTTGCTCAGCATGCCGAGCAAGCATCGCGCTGTAGGGAAGCCACGCGAGGAACAGCAGCTTGTGCTGACCCAGCACGGTGACAGGCTGAACCGCGGCGCCCGGATGGTCCGCGCGCCAAGCCGGGCGATCACCCAGCCGATCGGGCCCAGTTCGCGGAAGCCGCCCGGTTCGATGCGGGCGGGTGCGCTCACGACTGCCTCACCAGGTAGGGCGACACGGTGCTGCGGTGCTCGTCGATGTCCAGCGCGCGGCCGAGTGCGGGGAACGCGCGCTGCGGGCAGTTGTCCCGCTCGCATACCCGACAGCCCGCCCCGATCGGTGTGGGCGATGTCGCCCGACAAGTCGAGTCCTTCCGAGTAGACGAGTCGGTGTGCGTGCCGAAGTTCGCAGCCGAGCCCGATGGCAAATGTCTTGCCCGGCTGACCATATCGCGACGCACGGCGTTCGACAGTGCGCGCCACCCACATGTAGTTGCGGCCGTCGGGCATCTGTGCGACCTGGACGAGGATCTTTCCCGGGTTGGCGAACGTCTCGTAGACATTCCACAGCGGACAGGTGCCGCCGCTGGACGAGAAGTGAAAACCCGTGGCGGACTGCCGCTTTGACATGTTTCCGGCCCTGTCGACCCTGACGAACGAGAACGGCACCCCGCGTGTGGACGGCCGCTGCAGCGTCGACAGTCGATGCGCGATCGTCTCGTAGCTGACCGAGTAGAGAGCCGAAAGCCGCTCGACGTCGTAGCGGAACTTCTCGGCGACCTCGTGGAACTGCCCGTACGGCAACACCGTCGCCGCGGCGAAGTAGTTGGCAAGGCCGAGCCGGGCCAGCGTCGTCGACTCCTCGCTGGTGAACTTGCCGTCGGCGACCAGCTTGTCGATCAGGCCGCCGAACTCGAGGTAGGCCAGCTCAGCCGCCATCTTGAAGACCTGCTGACCCGAGGACAGGTGGCTGCCGATCTCGAGCCTGCGCGTCGCGGGGTCGTAGCGGTGCAGCACGGTGTCGCCGAGGTCGGTGCGCCGCACGATGTGCACCCCGTGCACGGCTGTCAGCCGGTCGGAGAGGTCGCGGGCGAGGTCACCGCGGTGCATGCGCAGGTCGATGGTGAGATCCTCGGCGGCGGTGTCGAGCTCGTGCAGATAGTTCTGCCGCTGGTAGAAGTAGTCGCGCACCTCCTCGTGCGGCATCGTGATCGACCCGCTGCCGCTGCCGTCGGAGAACCTGTCCTCGGTGGCGGCGGCCAATTGCGTGGTGGTGATCTGGTAGCGCCGGTGCAGGTTGACCATCGCTCGGGCCAGCGTGGGGTGGGCGTTGACGACGTCGGCGATCTCCGCTGGGTCGACGTCGATGGCGAGGTCGCGGTCCATCGTCACCTCGCGCAACTCGGCGACCAGCCGGGTGTCGTCCTGGGATGCGAAGAAGGTCGCGTCGACGCCGAACACCTCGGTGATCCGCAACAGCACCGCCACGGTCAGCGGCCGGACGTCGTGCTCGATCTGGTTCAGATAGCTCGGCGAGATGTCCAGCATCTGGGCCAGTGCGGCCTGGCTGAATCCGCGCTCGCTTCGTAGCTGCCGCACCCGTGAACCGACGAAGGTTTTGGCCACGTCACAAAGCATAACGAGAGTGTGAAGGACCCCTTCGCAGACTTGGCATCCGGGCAGGCTGTGGCATTATCTGCACCAATGAGTACCAAGCAGGACCCGCCCGGCGGTCTGGCAAAGGTCTTGATGCCGGTGCCCGATCCGCACCCGGACGTATTCGACATCGAATGGCCTTTGCGGGTCGCCGACGTCGACCGCGAAGGCAGGCTGAAGTTCGACGCCGCCACCCGCCACATCCAGGACATCGGCTCGGATCAACTCCGCGAGATGGGGTTCGAGGAGACGCACCCGCTGTGGATCGTGCGCCGCACCATGGTCGACCTGATCGAGCCCATCGAGTTCAAGGACATGTTGAGGCTGCGGCGCTGGTGTTCGGGGACGTCCAACCGCTGGTGTGAGATGCGGGTCCGCATCGACGGACGCAAAGGCGGGCTGATCGAGTCCGAGGCATTCTGGATCAACATCAACCGCGAGACGCAGGGCCCCGCGCGCATCTCCGACGACTTCCTCGAGGGCCTGCGGCGAACCACCGACGAGGGCCGATTGAGGTGGAAGGCCTATCTGAAGGCCGGTAGCCGCGAGGATGCGACGGAAATACGCGAGTACCCGGTACGCGTCAGCGACATCGACATCTTCGACCACATGAACAACTCCGTGTACTGGAGTGTGGTGGAGGAGTTTCTCGCCGGCACGCCGGAGATGCTGAAGGCACCGCTGCGGGTGACCATCGAACACGACGCGGCGGTGGCGCTCGGCGACAAGTTGGAGATCATCGCGCACACCCATCCCGCGGGTTCGACCGAACAGTTCGGCGCCGAACTGGCGGATCGCACTGTTACAACGCTCACATACGCGGTCGGCGACGAGACGAAAGCCGTCGCATCCATCTTCTCGCTGTAGCCCCCAGCGCTTAACAGTACGAGCGTACTGACCTGCGAAGATTGGCTACCAGCCGGTAACTTCTGAACCGGTAAAGCTGGTCATCGTCTTCGCAGAATTCGCAATAATGCGGGACCCGTTAGCGAAAATTGGCAACCGAAACGGGTGGACCAGCGGATATGTCTTGATGCATCCTCGAGTTAGCACAACAGCGAAGACGCTGTGGAATTAACAAGGATTCGAAGGAGCAGCCCGATGTCCACCGTTGGCACGCCGAAATCACCAGAGCAGATCCAGCACGACTGGGACACCAATCCGCGGTGGAAGGGCATCGAGCGCACCTACACCCCCGCCGACGTGGTGGCCCTGCAGGGTTCCGTCGTCGAGGAGGCCACGCTGGCCCGCCGCGGCGCAGAGGTGCTGTGGAACCAGCTGCACGACATGGAGTTCGTCAACTCGCTCGGCGCGCTGACCGGCAACATGGCGGTTCAGCAGGTGCGCGCCGGCCTGAAGGCCATCTACCTGTCCGGTTGGCAGGTCGCCGGTGACGCGAACCTGTCCGGCCACACCTACCCCGACCAGAGCCTCTACCCGGCCAACTCGGTGCCACAGGTGGTGCGCCGCATCAACAACGCGCTGCTGCGCGCCGATCAGATCGCCAAGGTCGAGGGCGACACGTCCGTCGAGAACTGGCTGGCCCCGATCGTCGCCGACGGTGAGGCAGGCTTCGGCGGCGCGCTGAACGTCTACGAGCTGCAGAAGGCCATGATCGCCGCAGGCGTCGCCGGCTCGCACTGGGAGGACCAGCTCGCATCGGAGAAGAAGTGCGGCCACCTCGGTGGCAAGGTGCTGATCCCGACCCAGCAGCACATCCGCACGCTGACCTCGGCCCGTCTCGCGGCCGACGTCTCCGACGTGTCGACCCTCGTGATCGCCCGCACGGACGCCGAGGCCGCCACGCTCATCACGTCCGATGTCGACGAGCGCGACCAGCCGTTCATCACGGGTGAGCGCACCAAGGAAGGCTTCTACCGGGTGAAGAACGGCCTCGAGCCGTGCATCGCGCGCGCCAGGGCCTACGCGCCGTACTCCGACCTGATCTGGATGGAGACCGGCACCCCTGACCTGGAGCTGGCCGCGAAGTTCGCCGAGGGCGTCAAGAGCGAGTTCCCCGACCAGATGCTGGCCTACAACTGCTCGCCGTCGTTCAACTGGAAGAAGCACCTCGACGACGCGACGATCGCCAAGTTCCAGAAGGAACTCGGTGCGATGGGCTTCAAGTTCCAGTTCATCACGCTGGCCGGCTTCCACGCCCTGAACTACTCGATGTTCGATCTGGCCTACGGCTACGCCCGCAACCAGATGAGCGCGTACGTCGAGCTGCAGGAGCGCGAGTTCGACGCGGAGGAGCGCGGATACACCGCGACCAAGCACCAGCGCGAGGTCGGCGCCGGTTACTTCGACCGGATCGCCACTACGGTTGACCCGACGTCGTCGACGACGGCGCTGACGGGCTCGACCGAAGAGGGCCAGTTCCACTGAGCTTGCGAAGTGGAACCAACGGCTTAGCACTGGCCGTTCGCTGACATCAGGCCCCGTCCTTATATTGGGCGGGGCCTGATGCTGTGAAGAGGAGTCATCGAGTGAGCATTGAACGGGTAGGCGTCGTCGGCGGCGGCCAGATGGGCTCGGGCATCGCCGAGGTGTCGGCGAAGGCCGGCGCGAATGTGATCGTCTTCGAGCCCACCGAGGAGCTGGCCGAAGCGAGCCGCAAGCGCCTCACCGGATCGCTGGAGCGCGCGGCGAGCAAGGGCAAGCTCAGCGAGTCTGATCGCGACGCCGCGCTGGCGAAGCTGACGTTCACCACAAGCCTCGCCGATCTGTCCGACCGTCAGCTCGTCATCGAGGCCGTCGTGGAGGATGCCGCCGTCAAGGGCAAGATCTTCGCCCAGCTCGACGAGCTCATCACCGATCCCGACGCCGTGCTCGCATCGAACACCTCCAGCATCCCCATCATGAAAATCGCTGCGGCAACGAAGAATCCGAGCCGCGTGTTGGGCCTGCACTTCTTCAACCCGGTGCCGGTGCTACCGCTTGTCGAGCTGATCAACACGCTGGTCACCTCCGAAGAGGCGCTGGCGCGCACCGAGGAGTTCGCGAGCGGCGTGCTCGGCAAGAAGGTGGTGCGCTGCGGTGACCGGTCGGGTTTCATCGTCAACGCGCTCCTGGTGCCCTACCTGCTATCGGCCATCCGGATGGCAGAAGCCGGTGTCGCCACGGTCGACGACATCGACACGGCCGTGGTGGCCGGGTTGTCCCACCCGATGGGCCCGCTGCGGCTGTCGGACCTCATCGGCCTCGACACGATGAAGCTCATCGCGGACTCGATGTACGACGAGTACAAGGATCCTGGGTTACGCTCCGCCGCCGCTTCTGCTGCGGATGGTGGAGGCGGGCCAGCTCGGTAAGAAGTCCGGCAAAGGCTTCTACTCGTACTGAGCTGCGGACTTGGGTTCGTTGCGTATCTTGGCTAGGTTAACTTCGTAAAGTGACTTACCGGTTCAGTCGGGAGCCGGTCGTGTACGCAGTCATCTGCTCTGCACCTCCGTCGCCGCCTGACAAGGGGCAATAGAGAGCGGAGCAGATTTTTTCATGTCGGATGCGATGGCAGGTCTCGAGCCCTTCTACGAGGAATCCCAGTCGATATACGACCTGTCCAACGACTTCTTCGCCTTGTTTCTCGGGCCGACGATGGGCTACACCTGCTCGTACTTCGAACGCGATGACATGTCGCTTGACGAGGCGCAGATCGCCAAGTTCGACCTGGCACTCGGGAAGCTTGACCTCGAGCCCGGCATGACGCTGCTGGACGTCGGCTGCGGGTGGGGTGGAGCGATGCGGCGCGCCATCGAGGTCTACGACGTCAACGTCATCGGCATCACGCTGAGCCGAAACCAGTCCGAGTACAGCAGGAAGCTGCTGGCATCGATCCCGACCGAGCGCACCGTCGAGGTGAGGCTGCAGGGCTGGGAGGAGTTCGACGAGCCCGTCGACCGGATCGTCTCGATCGGCGCATTCGAGGCCTTCAAGGCCGATCGGTACCCGCTGTTCTTCGAGCGGGCGTACAGCATCCTGCCCGCCGACGGCAGAATGCTGTTGCACACGATCCTGGCGCACACCCAGAAGTTCTTCCGCGACAACGGCATCAAGCTGACCATCACTGACCTGAAGTTCGCGCGCTTCATCGCCGCCGAGATCTTTCCCGGCGGACAACTGCCCGCGGTGGAGGACATCGAAGAGCTGGCGGCGGGTTCGGGCTTCGTCCTCGAGCGCACGCATCTACTGCAGCCGCACTACGCCAAGACGCTCGACATCTGGGCGGCCAACCTCGCCGCCAACAAGGAGCGGGCGATCGAGATCACCTCGCAGGAGGTCTACGACCGCTACATGCGCTACCTGATCGGGTGCGCGGACTTCTTCCGGCGCGGCATCACCAACGTCGGGCAGTTCACCCTCGTCAAGTAGCGCAGGCCCGCGCGAGCGCAATCCGGACCCGATCGACGATCTGCTGGCGTTCATGCCGCAGCTGCCGTGCGCTGACTCGCACGATGTTCCAGCCCTTGTCGGCCAGGAACTCAAGCCGTTCAATGTCGTTGGCGTAGTCGTCAGGGTTGGTGAAGTGTTGCTCGCCGTCGTACTCCACACCGACCATCGATTCGGGATAGCCCATATCGATCCTGCGCACCACCTTGCCGTAGTCGTTTCGCACCGGTATCTGCGTCACCGGTCTTGGCAACCTGTACTCGACGAGTAGCAGACGAAGGCGCGTCTCCTGTGGAGACTCCGCGCCGCCGTCCGTTTGTGCGAGTGTCCTTCGCAGCTGCCGCATTCCGCGCGCGCCGGGGTATCGAATGGCGATCTGCTCGACTCGATCAACAGACAGCTTGGTTGCGTTCATCAGCGCATCTAGACGAATGACCGCGTCCTCGCCTGAGAGGCGACGGCCGAGATCGTAGGCAGTCCTCGCCGGCGTCGTACACGCCATGCCGCGTCGAATCTGTTGTTCGTCGTCGGCGATGGCGTCGGAGTGGATCACGATTCCGGTGGGCGCGTGGTGTCGAAGTCTCCCGAGTTCGGCAGGCTCGTCGCCTGGTAACCAACGAACTCCAAGGGCCGCCGCGGCAGAGACGCCCACGAGTGTCGCCTCACGCCGGGACCACAGCCATGCCGCGAGAGCACGGTCGAGCGCGGTCAGCTCCAGGCCCGCCGGCGCATAGACGTTGCGGTGCAACTTGACGTATCGCGTTCGCAGGTCATGCCGCGTCAGCCTGCCCGACGCGATCGCCTCTGATCCGACAACAATTCCTCGCATGCCGTTTGGGCGTGCCCAACCGCAGATCGGTTCCGCGAAACTGCGGAATATGACGAAAACCGGGCAAAATACGTCAACTACCGCAGCCTCGCGATGAAGCTAGGCGAGCTAGCTTTCCGCGAGCCGCTTCTTCTCGGCGGCGACGTCGAAATCGGCTGGCGGCCAAGACAAGTTGAGTCCGCTCCAGCGCCTCGATGAGCAGCTCGAGGATCGCCAGCCTGCCGTACCATTTGCGGTCACACGGGATGATGTGCCACGGCGCGTAGTCCGTCGACGTGCGCTCGAGCATCGCCTGGTAGGCCTCTAGATATTTCGGCCACATCAGTCGCTCGTCGACGTCCTTCGGGTTGTACTTCCAGTACTTGTCGGGTCGTCGCAGCCGCTTGGTCAACCGCTTCTTCTGCTCATCGAGCGAGATGAACATCGCCACCTTGATGATGGTGGTGCCGGATTCGACGACTTGCTTCTCGAACTCGTTGATCTCGTCGTAGCGCTTGCTCCACACCTCGGGCGGCACCAGATCGTGAACCCGCACCACCAGCACGTCCTCATAATGTGACCGGTCGAACACGCCGATGTCGCCCGCCGCAGGCAGCGCCCGCCGGATCCGCCACAGATAGTCGTGCTTGCGCTCTTCCTCGCTCGGCACGCCGAATGCGTGGTATCGAATGCCCTGCGGGTTAGCAGCTCCGACAACGTGTTTGACTATCCCGCCCTTGCCCGCGGTGTCCATGCCCTGCAACACCAGAAGCAACGACTTGTTGTCGCCTGCGCCCTTGCTGTTGGCGTACAGCATTTCCTGCAATTCTGCGAAGCGTTCGTTGCGCTCGGGCTGCAGGTCGGCGGCGTCGGACTTGTTGCCCTTGAACCCAGGCGTCGCCCTGGTGTCGACATCTTCGATCTTGTCGCCGTCGCGGTACACCAAAAACTCGTGCGGCTCATGGGTCCACGGGTCGGGCAGCTCGTCGGGCTTGCTCATCTCTTGAGCAACTGTGGCGGAAGGATCGGCGACGGGTGTGCCGTTTCCCGGAACCGCGTCAAGGGAACCGCCCACCTCGACGATGCCGCAGAGAGCGTTCCACGACAGCATCGTCAGGTAGTCGATCAGCTCGTTGCTACTCATCCTCGGATGCGACATCCACGAGTGCGTCGCCAACTGCACGCCGCCGACTGTGTGATACGCCCACGGCTCGACACCGCCGGTGTCCATGCCGACATCCACCATCTGCCTGCGCAGCATCACCGCCAACATGCGGGCGATGATCTCCTCGCTGTTGGCGATGACCTTGTTCTTGCTTGCGGAGTTGTTCGCCATCACGAAGCGGTAGGGCTCGGGTTCGGCGGCCACGGTCTCGACGTAGACCTTGATGACCTCTCGCGTCAGTTCGTAGCCCTGCAGGTTCGACGACAGCGCTGCGGCCATATTCGGGATCAGGGTGGTCTGGGCGAACCGCATCATCACCGCGGTGGTGAGGTCGTTCTTGTCGACGAAGTAGCGGTAGAGGACGGTCTTGCTGACCCCGATCTCGGCGGCGATCTCGTCCATGCTGACGTTGCTGCCGCGCTGTCGAATGGCCACCAACGTGCCGTCTACCAACTCATTGCGGCGCTCCACCTTGTGCTGGTGCCAGCGCCGTTTTCGTCCATCGGTCTTGACTGCCCCCGGCGGGGTCTGCTGAGCCACTATCGCGCTAGTCCATTCCCTAGATCTACTCGATACTACGGCCGATGACGACGCCAACGCCGGTGGGCACGGCCAACACTCCCGGTTGTAGCGGATGATGTAGGAGTGGCACACAGACCCGAGGCGGGAGCCGGCGCCTTGAAAGCGCTTCCTGCGCCTCCTGCCGAGCGGGCCAGCTTCGCCGAAACGCTGGCTGGAGTCGACTCCGTCGCCGACGCGGAACGCCGCCGTGGCCTGCGGCGGATGAAGCTCGTCGCGCTGGGCTTCCTCGTCGGCGCCACGGTGCTTTTCCTGTTCTGCCGGTGGGCCGAGGCCAACGGCGCCGGCGAATGGGCGGGATATGTCGCCGCCGCCTCTGAGGCGGGCATGGTGGGTGCGCTTGCCGACTGGTTCGCGGTGACGGCGCTGTTCAAGCACCCGCTGGGGATCCCGATCCCGCACACCGCGATCATCAAGCGCAAAAAGGCCCAACTGGGGGAGGGTCTCGGCAGTTTCGTCCGGGAGAACTTCATGTCGCCGGACGTCATCGAGACCAAGCTGCGCGACGCCGAGGTCGCGGGCCGGCTCGGCAAGTGGCTGTCGGAACCGGCACACGCGGAGCGGGTGGCCGCCGAGGCGTCCACGGTGCTGCGGGTGCTGGTCGAAATGCTGCGCGACGAGGACGTCCAGGCCGTGCTGGACCGGATGATCGTCAAGCGGATCGCCGAACCGCAGTGGGGGCCGCCGATCGGTCGCGTGCTGTCCACCCTGCTTCAAGAGGGCAGGCAGGAAGCGCTGCTGCAACTGCTCGCCGATCGGGCGTTCCAGTGGTCGCTGAACGCGGGTGAGGTCATCGAGCGGGTCATCGAACGCGACTCGCCGACGTGGTCGCCGCGCTGGGTCGACAGCCTCATCGGCGACCGCATCCACCGCGAGCTGATGGACTTCACCGACAAGGTTCGCCGCAATCCCGACCACGAGTTGAGGCGTTCGGCCACCAAGTTCCTGTTCGAGTTCGCCGAAGACCTCCAGCACGACGAGGCGACGATCGGCAAGGCCGAGAACGTCAAGAAACAGATCATGGCCCGCGACGAGATCGCCCGTGCCGCCGAGACCGCCTGGAACACGGCCAAGCGCATCTTCATGGAGTCCGTCGACGACCCGTCGTCAGCCCTGCGCACCCGCATCGCCGACTCCGCGGTACACATCGGCGAGTCGCTGCGCGACGACGCCGATCTGCGCGACAAGGTCGACAACTGGATCATCAGGGCGGCTCAACACCTGGTCTCCCAATATGGGGCGGAGATCACAACGATCATCACCGACACGATCGAACGGTGGGACGCCGACGAGGCCAGCAGACGCATCGAACTTCATGTCGGCCGTGACCTGCAATTCATCCGGATCAACGGCACCGTGGTCGGTGCGCTGGCGGGCCTGATTATCTATTCGGTAGCCCAGCTACTCTTCTGACCTGCGCTAACTAGTGCTTGCAAAAGTTAGCACCCCGTCGTACCGTGGTGTCGTCAGACCGAATACCCGACGCACCGAGGGGGTAACCCATGTCGCAGGACGAAAAGCTCGTCGATGTGGTCTCCAGCGCTGCGCAAGACATCGGGAGCTTCATTCGAACGCAGCGTGAGGCGGCTCAGGTATCGGTACGGCAGCTGGCCGAGAAGGCCGGCGTCAGCAATCCCTACCTCAGTCAGATCGAGCGGGGATTGCGGAAACCCTCAGCCGATGTGTTGAGCCAGATCGCCAAGGCACTGCGGGTCTCTGCGGAAGTGCTCTACATCAGAGCCGGAATCCTGGAGCCCAGTGAGGCCAACGAGGTTCGTGACGTGATCATCACCGACACGGCGATCACCGAGCGGCAGAAGCAGGTGCTGCTCGACATCTACACATCGTTTTGTGAACAGAACGAAGCTGCGCTTGTCGCCGAGGACGGGCCATCGGATGAGGAGCAAGCGACTGACTGAGACAAGACCTATCGCTTTGTAGAGATGACCGAGAGAAATCAGTGAAAGGAAGTAAAGACATGGCGAAGAAGACTGCCAAGACCACCACCGCCCAGCCGACCGTTGACGACCTCAAGGCCCCGCTGCTCGCCGCAGTCGGCGCAGCCGACCTGGCCCTCGAGCGGGTCAACGAGATCGTTGCCACCCTGCGCGACCGTGCAGGCGAGGCCCGCACCGACGCCGAGGCGCGCGTCGAGGAGAGCCGCGCGCGGCTCACCAGGCTGCAGGAGGACCTGCCGAACCAGTTCGGTGACCTCCGCGACCGGCTGAGCAGCGACGAGCTCCGTAAGTTCGCCGAGAACTACGCCGAGAACGCGCAGACCACCTACAACAAGCTCATCGAGCGCGGCGAGGTCGCCCTCGAGCGGCTGCGTAACCAGCCTGCCCTCGAAGAGGCAGCCGGTCGGGTTGAGAGCTACACCGACCAGGCCGTCGAGCTGACCCAGGAAGCGCTTGGCAACGTTGCCACGCAGACCCGCGCGGTCGGCGAGCGTGCCGCCAAGCTGGTCGGCGTTGAGCTGCCCAAGAAGGCGCAGAAGACTGCGGCCCCTGTGAAGAAGGCCGCCAAGAAGGCTCCGGCCAAGAAGGCCCCGGCCAAGAAGGCTCCGGCCAAGAAGGTCACCCAGAAGTAAATTCGACGCCGACGGTGGCGCCCGCTTAGGCTGGTGAGGTGATCCTTGCCGACCTAGCGGGCGTCATTGTTTTGGCCCTCGTCGTTGCTGCATTCGCGGTGGCCGTCTACGCCTTCGTGCACGCAGCCATGCAACGCCCCGACGCGTACACCGCGGCAGGCAAGCTCACCAAGCCGGTCTGGCTGCTGATCATCGGCGGCAGCGTCCTTCTCCTGCTGGTGTTCCGCGATCCCTTCGGCGCGGCGATCGCCGCCGTCGCATCGGGCATCTATCTGGTCGACGTTCGGCCCAAGATCCTCGATATCCAGGGAAAGTCGCGGTAGCACCATGCGTCGCATCCTTGCCGCCCCGGCGGCGGCCATGACCGCTGCGCTGATCCTCGCGGGCAATGCAACCGCCGATACCGCGCCGGGCCCGCCGTATGTCGCACAGGCCGAATGGGCGAAATGGGGCGACCTGTCCAGCCTTCGCGTGTACCCGACGGATTCGGCGCGCATCGCCGCGACTCAGGTCGGCACCACCGCACAGGCCGACGAGGCGTGGACCGAAGTGCTGACGCTCTCGCCCGACGCCGACATCCCCGGTATGCGTGAGCAATTCATGTGCCACTGGTCCTACGCCGAACTGGCCGAACCCGGCAAGACCAGCTGGAATCTGGAGCCGTGGCGGCCCGAGGTCTCCGGCGACGAGATGGTCGCCGCGCACTGCAATCCCGGCGGCACAGAAGAACCGTTCTAGTGTCGCGGGCCTACAGCCGCGGCGACGTCGCCGCGGTCGTCGACCACACATTGCTCAAACCCGAAGCCACGCAACGCGATGTGGTGGCCTTGGTGGCCGAGGCCGCGGACCTGGGCGTCTACTCGGTGTGCGTATCACCGACGATGGTCGCCGTCGCCAAGGCGTCTGCGCCCGCGGGCCTGCACATCGCCTCGGTGGTGGGATTTCCCTCGGGTAAGCATCTTTCGGCGATCAAGGCGGCCGAGGCTGCCGACGCGGTCGTCGCAGGGGCCGACGAGATCGACATGGTCATCGACGTCGGCGCCGCCGTATCCGGTGAATTCGATTCCGTGCGAACCGATGTCGCGGCCGTCCGCGCAGCCGTTCCCGCCGTCGTCCTCAAGGTCATCGTCGAGTCGGCGGCGCTTGTGGCCCTCGCGGGCGAGGACGCATTGGCGTCGGCGTGCCGATCGGCCGTCGAGGCAGGCGCCGACTTTGTGAAGACCTCCACCGGATTTCATCCCAGCGGTGGCGCATCGGTGCGCGCCGTCGAACTGATGGCAGCCACGGTCGGGCCCGGCATCGGGGTCAAGGCCAGTGGCGGCATCCGCAGCGCCGACGACGCCGTCGCGATGTTGACCGCAGGCGCGACGCGCCTAGGTCTCTCGGGAACCCGTGCGGTGCTCGACGGGCTGGCCTAGAGGTCTAGAGGTTCGCGAAGCAGGGGTCGGTGTCACCCGCGGGAATAGTGGCGTTCTTCGTCGAAAAGCGTGCCGTCACACCGGTATCGGTCACCGTGACGTCATCGGCCTTGATGCCGAGCGGATAGTTGTTGGTCAGCTGCGTGGAGAACGCGTCAAGCGCAGGTTGCACCGTCTCGCGCGGCAGCGTGAAGCCAAGCCCGCTGAGGTTGACGACCTGTAGCGCGAGGCCGCCGTCCTGAACTGTCGGCTTGGTGGTGATGCTGCTGCCCAGCGCCGCCTCCAACTCGATGGTGCCGTCGGACGGGTTCGTCTTCACTCCGCTGACGAAGCTGCCGACGACGGGAATCGAGTCCTGCACCGTCTGCATGATGCCGTCGGCCGTCCAGGTGATCGTCGCGTTCAGCGAGCCGATCGTGCCCTTCGAGTCGCCGCTGCTCTGTAGCCGCACATCGTCGATGTCGACCTGGGCCTTCATGCCCTTGGCTTCGCGGATCTGGTTGCCCGCGGTCTCGATCGAGATGTTGCCGTAGTGCCCAGTCATGTGCTGGATCAGGAACGGCGATGCCCCGAACGAAACGGTGGCGTTGTCCTGCACCACGCACTCGGTGGCCGCGGCCACCACGTCATCGGCGCGGTCTCGCGCGTAGAGCTCGGCCGCAAGCAGACCCGCGGCGACGAGGGCCACCACGATGACGACAACCAGCACGATGGTGAGCGGGTCGCGGAAGAGCTTCTTGACCCTTCCGAACCCCGAGGAGTCCGTCTGCGGGGGTCCGCCAGGGGGCGGGGCGCCCTGCTGACCCGGTGCGTTCGGCGGGAACTGCTGCGGGGGTTGCGGGGGCTGACCAGGCTGAGATTGGTCAGGCGGGCGAGCCCAGGGATCAGTCACGCTCGCGATTCTGCCCTATGAACATCAGCGAAGTCTGAGCGGTTGCGGAGCACAGCGATCGTGTCCCTGACCGACTGCACGGTCTCGGTGTCGATATCGGTGACGAGCAGCGACGGCTCGGCGCCCGCGACGTCGACCACTTCGCCGAGCGGGGACGCCACCACGCTGCCGCCGACCCCGGTCGGTCCGATCGCGGCGATCTCGTCGCCCGGGTACGCCTGACCGACCGCGGCCACGAAGCTGCCGGTGTCCAGCGCCCGTGCGCGGGCCAGCAGCGTCCACTGTTCGAGCTTGCCTTCTCCGGTGCCCCACGACGCGTGCACGGTGATGACCTTGGCGCCGCGCCGGGCCAGCTCGACGTAGAGCTCGGGGAAGCGGATGTCGTAGCACAGCGTCAGCCCGACGCCGACGCCGTCGACGGTGATCACAACGGGTTCATGACCGGGGGCGACCGTGCGCGACTCGGTGAAGCCGAACGCGTCGTAGAGGTGGATCTTGTCGTAGTGCGCATCCACACCGGGGCCCGCCGCGATCAGCGTGTTGGTGACACGCGCCCGCCCGTCGTGTGCGTCGGCAGGCACGAACATCCCGGCGACGACGGTGATGCCTGCGCGGGCCGCGATACCCCGGACGCCGTCGGCCCATGGCCCGTCGAGGGGTTCGGCGACATCAGCCAGCGACACCCCGAATCGGCACATGGTGGCCTCGGGGAACAGCACAAGACCCGCGCCCGCGTCGGCGGCGCGGCGGGTGTACTCCTCGACGAGGCCGAGGTTGGCCGAAGGGTCCGTGCCCGCCTGGATCTGCGCCAACGCGATTCGCATGGTCACCAGGGTAATGCCGCGGTCACGGCCCCCAGGCGGGCCGATCGAGGGAAGCGGACTTTTTGCCGAGCTTTCCGGACCGCACCTGCGCGGCCAGGCTGTCCAGGATCACCCGCGAGCTCATCAACGCGGTCTGCTCGGCCCAGTCGTACGGCGGCGAGCATTCGACGACCTCGATGCCCGCCAAGCCGGGCTCGGAGACCATCTTGACCAGGTTGAGCGCCTCGCGGGGCAGCAGCCCGCCCGGCTCGGGCCAGCCGGTGCCCGGTACGAAGCCGGCGTCGATGACGTCGATGTCGAACGACAGGTACACCGCCTTGGCGCCTTTCCAGGCGATCTCGAGCGCCATCTCGGCGATCTTCTCGACGCCGACGCGCTCCACGTCGCCGACGGTGATGACCGTCGACTTGCGGTCCCGGCCCACCTTCACGCCCTCCCGCGGGCTCTGCCAGCCGCCGATCCCGATCTGGACCAGGTTGGTCGCTGGGGCGTTTTTGATGTTGGTGGCGTGGAACCACGGCGTGGTGTGCATCCGCTCGTCCAGGTCGGTCTCCTGGGTGTCGACGTGACGGTCGAAATGGATGATGCCGATGTTGCCGTCCATGTACGGGGCAAGGCCGCGGATGGTGGGAAAGCCGATGGAGTGGTCTCCGCCGAGCACGATCGGCATGACGCCCTTCTGCGCGACGTGCGCCATGGCCTGGCTGATCTGGTCGAACGACTTCTCCAGATTGCCCGGAATGGTGAACACGTCACCGATGTCGACGATGTTGAGCTGCTCGCGCAGATCGACGCCGGATTCGTAGTTGTAGGTGCCGAACAGGTTGGTAGAGCGCCGAATTCCCTGCGGTCCGAACCGGGTGCCGGGCCGGTAGGTGGCGCCCGCATCCAGCGGAACGCCGAAGACGGCGACCTCGGCGTCGTCGACCTGGTTGACGTCCTCGATGAACGGACACTTCAGGAACGTGCCGCGTTCGCCCGCGAAGTGCGGCTTCTCGCCGCGGACGAATGTCGAGATGGTCCGGTCGTTGATGGTGGGGGCGGCCTCGAGGCCGAAGCTCAGACCGCGCTCGATCTCCTCGCGCAGCCGGCGATCGCCGAGGTTCGCCTCGGCCTGCTGAGCCCACGCGCCTTCGGCATTGAGAGGCTGGTTTTCGTCGGTCACGGGTGCTCCTCACGCGCCGTCTTGTCGCTAGCCGGGTACGACGCACCTCGTCCGGGGAGTCCGTGGGGCTCCTGGGTTCCTATCTTGGCAGCGATCGGCCAACCCGCCACTCGAGAAACGCAACGCAGGGTTAACACGGCCCGCAAACCGCCGTAACCGGATGGAGTTTGTCTGGCTGACGACTCACATTCATTTGTGAGGCGCGTCTAGGGTTCCGCCGATCCACGGGTCTGGTCCGAGAGACGCAGGCGGTTCGGCGACGTGGCCTGCCGCTCCACGGCGGGATAAAAGCCCGGGAGGCTCCACACGCACAAGGAGGCTCCCCACATGATTCTTCTCGGTGTCGGAATCAGCATCGCCGTCGTCGTATTCGTCGGCTTCATGGTTTCGAAACGAATAGCGGGCGACAGCGCCAACTTCCTCGTCGGCGGCCGCATGCTGCCGCTGATGTTGGTCGGCGGCGCCCTGATGGGTTCGGCCGTCGACACCAACGCCACCCTCGGAAACACTGACCTGGCAGCCGAATTCGGCTTCTGGGCCGGCGCCTGCCTGCCGCTCGGGCTTGCGCTCTGCCTGTTCCTGACGGGTGTGTTCTTCGCCAAGCCGATGAACCGGATGGGTCTGACGTCGTTCCCGGACTACTACCGCCTGAGGTTCGGTCGCGCCGTGGAGAAGGCCGCGTCGGTGATGCTGATCGTCGGGTTCTGCATCCTGGTCGCGGGAAACCTGGTGGCGGGCGGCTTCCTGTTCAACTACTTCCTCGGCTGGCCGTACTGGCTCGGAACCGTCGTCATCGCGGTTCTCGCGGTCGCATACACCGGTACCGGCGGCCTGCTGGCCGATGCGTACACCGCGATCATCCAGATGAGTCTCGTATTGATCGGCGCCGTCGGTCTGCTGATCTGGATGGCCGTCACACACGGCATCGCCATCGAAGAAGGGATGGGTCCGCTTGACCTCGGTCAGATGACCGATCCCGCGCAGGGCGCCACCATCAACTGGGCGACACTGATCGCGCTCGGCATCGGCGACATCGTCGCAATCGACTTCATGCAAAGGGTTTTCGCCGCGAAGTCCCCGGAGACGGCCCGTCGGGCCTGCTTCGGCGCCGCGACCGGCGTTGTGGCGATCTGCGTCCCGTTCGGCCTCGTGGTGCTCGCGGCGAAAGCGTTCATGCCCGAGGAACTCGACGGCCCGATCCTGTTCGTGCTGCTGGACCAGTACGCCCCGTTGTTCTTGACGATCATCGTGCTCTGCGGTCTCGTCGGCGCATCCATGAGCACCGCCAACGGCGCCATCCTGGCCATCTCGAATGTCTCGGTCCGCAACCTGGGCGGTGTTCGGCGTGTGCATGTGCCGGGCCAACCCGACCCGTTGCTGCGGGCCACCCGCATCGCGATGGTGCCTATGACCGTGCTGTCGATCCTGATCGCGATCTACGTCAAGCAGACCGGGATCCTGCTCACCCTGGCCTTCGACCTGCTGCTGGCCTGCCTGGTGGTGCCGTTCATCCTCGGGCTGGTCTGGCGTAAAGGCACCTCCACGGCGGCGCTGGTGTCGATCGTCGTCGGCCTGGCCGTCCGCCTTGTGCTGTTCGTGATGACGCCGACGATGTACGGGCTCGACAACACGATCCTCTACATCCCCAACGGAGTCTTCGACGCGACGTTCGACGGCTGGCCGACGTTCATCGCGTTCGGCGCGTCGTTGGTGACCTACGTGGCCATCGCGCTGCTCACCCCGCCTGCGCCGATCCGCGGCCTGGACATCCGGGTCGCCGAGGACGTCGACGACGCACTCGACGGAGTGGGCACGGCGGTCGAGGAGCCGGAACTCCTCAAGGCCGAGGCGGGGCAACAGTAGGCCACGGAGCCCCGCCGGGGGCGACATCGGACTACGGAGCCCCGCCGGGGGCGACATCGGACCAGGGCACGGTGAGCACCCCGTCGCGCATGCGGCGGCGGGGAGGCTCGACCGGCCAGCCGCTTTCGCGGAGCATGTTCAGCATCGCGCGCCACCGCTCCCGCGGCCCGAATACCCCGTGACCGGCGACGCTGGCCCACGCGTGATCGGCCGCAGCCAGAAGCGAATGGATCGGCTGACCCGAGACATTGTGGTGGATAAGGATTTTGGGAAGGCGCTCGGCAAGGTCTGACGGTCGTTCGATGGCGAACGGGTCGCAGGCCAGTGTCAGGCTTGCGGGTCCGTGGCTGTCCAGCAGCACCCAGCCGCAGCGCCTGCCGATCTCGTCGCAGGTGCCGTCGATGATCAGGCCGCCGGGCGCCAGTCGCGTCCTCATCAGCGACCAGGCCTCGTCGACCGCATCCTCGGGGTACTGCCGCAGCACGTTGAACGCGCGCACCAAAACCGGGCGGTGGCCTGCCAACTCGAAGCCGCCGAGGCCGAACTCGACGAAGTCGTTCTTGGCGGCCCGCGCCGCATTGACCCGCTCGGGGTCGATCTCCAGACCGATCACCCGGACGTCGGTGCGGACCGTCCGCAGCCTGCTGGCCAACTCGAGCGTGGTGACGGGCAGTGCGCCGTAGCCGAGATCGATGACAAGAGGGTCGGCGGCAGATTGCAGTGCGGTCCGGATCCGCGGTGAGTGCACGAGCCAGCGGTCGCAGCGCCGAAGCCGGTTGTGACCGGTGGTGCCCCGCGTCAACTGTCCGACGGGGGCGCCCATAACACCAGGTTACCGGCGATTTACGGGTTGTCCTTTATCCACGCCGTGGTGAATCGCTGTTCGGCGATGAGCAATTCGACGAGTTGGCTGCCGATGAAATTCTCGACCTTGCCGCCAACGAGCGGGATCCGCACCTCGACGGAGGCGGTGAACTGCAGGCGTGAGCCGCCCTTGCCTGCGGCAGTGAGCACCGCGGTGCCCGTCAGCGATACGGGTGCGCCGGGAATCGATCCCGTCACCGTGGCCGTCGCCTTGTCGCCGTCGACCGGGGTCCACACCTCCTCGCGGACGATCGACAGATCGCCGGGATGGAACTGTTGCACCACGCCTGGCAACCGATCCCTGCGCAGCACCTGTGTGGTGACCACGTCGATACCGCCGTTGCCGTCGACCGTCATCGAATCCAGCGTCGCCGTGTCGGCGCCGGAGTCGGCCAACCTCTCGAGCCAGTAGTTCTGATCGCCGAATGCGCGGTAAACCTGTTCGACACTGCCCTCGTACTCGGCGGACATGTCGAATGAGCGCGGCATAGCTGGCCAGGCTACCGTTACCGCCCGTGGTCAGTTCGCTGATAGGGGGTGTCCCCGTCGAGGAGCAGGTGCCGCTGGCACCGCTGACCACCCTGCGCGTCGGTCCGGTCGCTGAACGCATGATCACCTGCGAGACCACCGAGGCGATCATCGCCGTGATCCGGGCGCTGAACGACGAATCCGGCTCGACGCAACGGCCGCTGGTGCTCGCGGGTGGCTCGAACGTCGTGATGGCCGACGAGATACCCGGCCTGACCGTGGTGCGGCTCGCCAACACAGGCATTCACGTCGACGGCGACATCCTGCGCGCCGAGGCGGGCGCGGTCTGGGACGACGTCGTCGTCGCCGCACTGGAGCACGGCCTCGGCGGCCTCGAATGCCTCTCGGGCATCCCCGGCTCGGCGGGCGCGACCCCTGTGCAGAACGTCGGCGCCTACGGGGCGGAGGTCGCAGACACGATCCGACGGGTCAGGCTGCTCGACCGTGCCACCGGCGTTGACCGCTGGGTCGGCGGCGACGAGCTCGGATTCGGTTACCGGACAAGCATTCTCAAGAATTCCGATGCCGCGATCGCGCTCGAGGTCGAGTTCGCCCTCGACGCGGACGGCCGCAGCGCGCCGCTGCGCTACGGCGAGCTGACCGCGACGCTGGGCGTCGAGCCGGGCGCCCGCGCCGACCCGGCCGAGGTGCGCGACGCCGTGCTGGCTCTGCGGAGGCGCAAGGGCATGGTGCTCGACAACGCCGACCACGACACCTGGAGCGTCGGTTCGTTCTTCACCAACCCGGTGGTGCCGCTCGCGGAGTTCGAGCGGATCCAGGCGCGCTCGGCGGCACCCGTGCCCAACTACCCGGCCGCCGACGGCGTGAAATTGGCGGCGGGCTGGCTCGTCGAGCACGCAGGCTTCGCCAAGGGCTATCCGGGCGACGACGCCCCAGCCCGGCTTTCCACCAAGCACGCGCTGGCTGTGACCAATCGGGGCACAGCCACCGCCGCCGACGTGATTGCCCTGGCCAGACGGGTACGCGACGGGGTAGAAGCGGCATTCGGGATCGAACTCACACCCGAGCCGATTCTGGTTGGAGCCGCTCTCTAGGTATCTTTGGAACACGTGACCCCAGCCAATCCGTTGCCGCCGATATCTCGGCGCCGGGCCCTGACCGCATTGGCGGTCGGGGTGGTCGCTCCCAGCGTGCTCGCCGCGTGTTCTGGCAAGTCGAAGGCGCCGTCGGAGGCCGCCGAGGCGCCGTCCGCACCATCGCTGACCTACACACCCGCCGACGAGGCCGCCGATGTGGATCCGACGACGCCGGTTCGCGTCGAGGTCCGCGACGGCTGGCTCCAGCGCGTCACCCTGACCAATACCGACGGAAAGGTCGTCGCGGGCGCGGTCAACCGCGAGCGCACTGTCTTCACCGCCACCGAACCGCTGGGCTACGGCGCCGACTACACGTGGGCGGGCGCTGTGGTCGGCCGCGACGGGAAGGCCGTCCCCGTCGAGGGCAAGTTCACGACGGTCAACCCGTCCACTCAGGTCAACGGCCAGTTCCAGCTCGCCGACGGCCAGGTCGTCGGCGTCGCTGCTCCGGTGATCATCCAGTTCGACGCGGCGATCGCCGACGAGGACAGGGCCACCGTGGAGAAGGCGCTGAAGGTGACCACCAATCCGCCGGTCGAGGGCAGCTGGGCATGGCTGCCCGACGAGGTGGGCGGTTCGCGGGTGCACTACCGCACACGGGACTACTACCCGGCGGGTGCAACGGTGAACGTCGACGCCAAGCTCTACGGGCTGAAGTTCGGCGAAGGCGCCTACGGTGCGGAAGACATCTCGCTGAACTTCGCCATCGGGCGCCGCCAGGTCGTCAAGGCGGCGGCCCCGTCGCACCGCATACAGGTCGAAACCGACGAGGGCATCATCATGGACTTCGCCTGCAGCTACGGCGAGGGCGATCTGCCGCGAAACATCACCCGCAGCGGTGTCCACGTGGTGACCGAGAAGTACGAAGACTTCTACATGAGCAACCCGGCGGCCGGCTACAGCAACGTGCACGAGCGGTTCGCCGTGCGCATCTCCAACAACGGCGAGTTCATCCACTGCAACCCCAACAGCATTGGCGCCCAGGGCAATACGAACGTCACCAACGGCTGCATCAACCTCAACCTCGAGAACGCCCAGGAGTACTTCAACAGTGCGATCTACGGCGACCCCGTCGAGGTGACGGGCACCTCGATCGACCTGTCCTACGCCGACGGCGATCTCTGGGACTGGGCCGTGCCGTGGGAGGAGTGGACGTCGATGTCGGCGCTGTCGTCGCAGGCTCCGCCGTCGGGGATCCCGAGCACCGCCCCCGCGACGCCTTCTGGCGCGCCGCAACCGGTCAACGGCCGTCCCGGCGGCTAGCTCACTTCGGCCGGCTTCGGCGCCAGCCTGTTCGTCAACTTCTTCACCGCTTCGCTGACGGTCTTGATGGCGTCGCGGACCGGTGTCCGTCGATGTCTTCGGCTTGGCCACCGCAGGGTCGGCGACCGCGGTCTCGCTCCCGTCTGGATAGTGCTTCGTCGTCGTGCCGACGTGGCGGGTTCCTCCGGGCTCACCGCCGTCGTATCCGGCGTCCACGACGGCCGCAGCAGGTTGTCGAGCCGATCGACGGCACGGTTGACGCGCACATCGCCGCTCATCGTCTGCGATCTCGTGTGCCGATATCCCGAAGCGGGCGGGTCAACGGCAGGTTCTTCTGCTTGATCAGGTTGTGCTGGTAGTAGGCCACCGCCTGATCGTCGCCGGGAGCCTGGTACCACTCCTCGGTGTTGCTCACGACCCGGTGCTCGGCGGCGGCTTCGGCTGAGGAGGTCTTGCGAATAGCGTCGCGTGGTCGTAGCGTCGCGCCCATCAGCGCGTTTACCCACGACACCGGGTTCAGGTTGTCGGGGGAGTCGGCGATCACGTCGTACTCGATGGCGACCGTGACATATGCGCCCTTCGCCGGGAGTGTGGGTTACCGGCGTTGAATCCCGGGATGTTGATGTTCCACCGGTCGAGCTTCGCCAGGAAGCCGCCGTCCGGGTTCGTGGGGTCGCCGAAGGTGAGTGACAGTGATCCTCGCTCGGGTCGATCCCCTCATCAGGTGTCAGCGATCAAGCGCATGCTTGGTCCTGTGCCATGACCACTGCGCCCTGGCTGACCCCGACGAGGTTGACGGCTGCCCCCGGCGTCGTGCTAGTAGGATCAGACGTACCGCCTCGTCCGCGCCCTCGTCCGCCGAGCCGTCCAGTGTCTTGTGTCGCCGATCAAGAGGCGCGAGGTCACGGGGGTACTGAACCGTGTATGCCGAGGTACATGATCTGGGCCATGAAATGTGTCCCACTCCGTGGCTCGGAGGTTTCCGACGGTTTTCCCGACCCGTCGCGTCCCGCCCGCGTAGAGGTAGACCGGCGGCTGTAGGCGGAATCGCTCGGCCGGACTCGTCGATCCGAACACCAGAACGCCGGTTGCGCCCGCGGCGACGGCCGCTGCAGCAAATGATTTCTTCACATCGAGATAATGACGCGTGCGTCAACACTCGACATGCGTATTGAGCTACTCCAACAGAATCTGCTACGTGCGGTTGTACCGCGTTGCGCTGGCCTGGTCGCGCGGCTTGATCACGATCTGGTCCAGGTTGACGTGCGACGGCCGCGACGCGACGAAGCCGATCACCTCGGCGACATCCTCGGCCACCAACGGAGTGAGCCCCCGGTAGACGGCGTCGGCCCGTTCCTGGTCACCCTTGAACCGATTGACCGAGAAGTCGGTTTTGACCATGCCCGGTGCGATATCGGTGAGCCGCACGGGTTTTCCGAGAAGTTCGCCTCGCAGCGTGCGGTGAAGCGCACCCTGAGCGTGCTTCGCCGAGGTATAGCCGGACGCATTGTCGTAGGTCTCCAGCCCGGCGAGAGACGTCACCGTGACGATCAAACCGTCACCGGATGCGATGAGCTTCGGAAGCAGCGCGCGCGTCACCCGCAGCGTGCCGAGCACGTTGGTCTCCCACATCCACCGCCAGTTGTCGATATCGGCCTCGAGCACCGACTCCAGCCCGCGGGCCCCGCCCGCGTTGTTGACCAGCACGTCCACCCGGCCCAGTGATTCCGCCAGCGACGCCACCGCATCGCCGTCGGTGACGTCGGCGGCGAACGCCGTTCCACCGATCTCCGCGGCGAGGTCCTTGATCGGGGCCTCGCGCCGTGCCACGCATACAACGTGAAAACCCTGGGCGGCAAGGGTTCTCGCGGTCGCTTCGCCGATACCGGCGCTGGCGCCGGTGACCACCGCGACCTTGCGGTCGGCTTCGGGTGTCGTCATGGAAACCAACTCTACGAAATCGAGTAGTCGGCTACTCGTGTGGCGTCGCGCCGATGAGCGTTACCTCGTGGCCATCCGATCCGCTGAAGAAGGAAACGACATGAAGAACTACACCGTTGCGCCTGGCAGACACCCTGTTCGGCATCGCCGCGCGCGAATACGGCGACGGCGACCTGTATCCGGTCATCGCCCGCATGAACAACCTCGCCAACCCCGACCTGATCCTCGTCGGGCAGGAGCTGCTCATCCCGTTCGTCACGCGTCGGCACCTGTTCACCACCGCCGACAGCACCGCCGCGCGGGCGCAGATCACCCAGCACTACTACGGCACCCAGGACACCAAGATGCAGCTGATCTGGGAGGTCGCCAGCGGCGTCGCCCAGCAGCCGATCGAGCCGGGCGCGTGGCTGCTCATCCCGGATCTGGCCGACGTCGGCCACCACACCGTCGTCGACGGCGAGAGCTTCGCGGGTCTGGCAGCACGCTGGTACGGCGACGACCACCTGGCGGTCGTGATCGCGTTCGCCAACGAGATGGACCCGGCCACCGAGCCTGCGCCCGGCACGGTGTTGATCACGCCGCGGCTGAACTTCCGGATGAGCATCGGCGGTCACACGCTGGAGTCGGCGTGCCGCTATCGTCTACGGCGATTCCGAACTGATTCCCACCTGGATGGGTGTGGTCGCCGCGGCGAACTACCTCAGCAAGGCCGCACAAGCTGTTCTCCACTCAGACGGTGCATTTCCCGCGATAGTGGCCGACGTCACTGGGCAGGGCACTAGTTGGCTGTGCTAAGTTCACGGCGTGATCCGCAGTAGTCAGGCTCTTGGCGCACGGCGCGCGTGTTGTTGTTGTCGCCGCGCATTCCGCCGCGCCTGACCGAGTCCGGACCCCCCCAGTCCTACTGAGTCGCAGGTGTGGCAACGACCCACCAGCCGACTACCAAGAGGACACCAAAGTGCGCACCACCACTCTCCGCCCAGCTCCCACCGCCGCCCACACCAAGCGCGCACTTCTTGTCGCGCCACCACATCGTTGCGCCGTCGCTGCACGTGGCCGATGCCGCGGCCGCATCGGTGTTCAACGCGGCCCGCTCGCGCGGCCCGATCGCGCGCGACGTCATCGCCAAGGTCACCCAGCTGTCCATCGCGACGGTGAACCGTCAGGTGACCGCGCTGCTCGATGCGGGCGTGCTGCGGGAACGCGCCGACCTCGCGGTGTCCGGCGCCATCGGCAGGCCGCGGGTGCCCGTCGAGGTCAACCACGAACCGTTCCTGACGCTCGGCATCCACATCGGCGCGCGGACGACGAGCATCGTGGCCACCGACCTGTTCGGCCGCACGCTCGACGTCGTCGAGATGCCGACGCCGCGCGGCTCCCAGGAGGCCGCGCTCGCCTCGCTTGCGGCGAGCGCGCGTCGCTACCTCAGCCGCTGGCACCGCCGTCGCCCGCTGTGGGTCGGAATCGCTGCAGGCGGTGTCGTGGACAGCTCGACGGGTTATCTGGACCACCCGCGGCTCGGCTGGTCCGATGCGCCCGTCGGATCGGTGATCGCCGAAGCGCTCGGCCTTCCGGTTTCGGTCGCCAGCCACGTCGACGCGATGGCGGGCGCCGAGCTGCTTTTGGGCACGCGTCGGGCGTCGCATCCGGCGACGAGCCTGTACGTGTACGCCCGCGAGACGGTCGGATTCGCGCTCTCGATCGGCGGCAAGGTCCATTCACCGGCCAGCGGTCCCGGCACCATCGCGGGCCTGCCCGCCCACTCGGACCTGCTCGGCGGAACCGGTCAGCTGGAGTCGACGGTCAGCGACGAGGCGGTGCTGATCGCCGCGCGCAAGCAGCGGGTGATCCCCGCTGAAGGCCCGGCGTCGACGATGACCGGCGTGCTGCGGGCGGCACGGCAGGGCAACGAGCAGGCACGCGCACTGCTTGCCGAGCGTGCACGCGTGCTCGGCGAGGCCGTCGCGCTGTTGCGCGACATGCTCAACCCCGACGACCTGGTCGTCGGCGGTCAGGCGTTCACCGAGTATCCCGAGGGCATGAGCCTTGTCGAGGCGGCCTACCGCGAGCGCTCGGTGCTGCCCGCACGCGACATCCGGGTGACGTCGTTCGGTAACCGTGTCCAGGAGGCGGGTGCGGGTGTGGTGTCCCTCGGCGGCATCTACGCCGACCCGATCGGCGCGATGCGGCGGGCGCTCGCCCGCAGGCCGGAAGCGACCGCCTGAGTTCCTTCGCACGACTCGCCGTTTCGACGCGATCCGACGAACTGCCAGGCTGCCCGCCTCTGAGCGACAAAGTCGTTCGTAGGAAGACCTGCTAATCGCCAACGACAATGTCGCCCGAAGGCGGGCACTCCGAGCCCACTCGTTTTTGGCCGAGATGTGCGCCTGGATGGTGATGTCGCCTGGACTGGTGATGTCGGCCTGGAATGTCATGGTCGGCGATGACGACCAAGTGCCGTTTGCGCGGTTACCAACTGCGGTGCGTGCTCACGCTTCATTTGTTCCAGAACGGTCCGGCCACCGTTGTCGACCTCGTCGACGTGCTCGATTACCACGGGTTCGACGTTGCCGGGCGAGCGTCGAAGGCGATATCGGACGCATTGCGATACGAGATCGCACACGGCAGGGTTCGGCGGTTGAGGCGCGGACGTACGGACCCGCGTCGATGCCACGCGCGACCGAGTACCGGATTCATCAACTGGCGCTGGCGCTGAGAGAAGAAGCCGCGGCGCTGAACGCTCACGCGAGCGGCGCGTTTTGGGACGCGTTCTTCGGACCCGAACTCGGCGACGGCCGTCACTGAACACGGTGTAGACATGTGTGTGTGCGCCTAGCGACGGATCTGTCCCGGTCGAACGCCGCCGTGCCTGCTCCCAAGAGAGTGGCCGTGCTGTCGGTGCACACCTCCCCGCTGGCGCAGCCGGGCACCGGCGATGCCGGCGGCATGAACGTCTACGTGCTGCAGAGCGCGCTGCAGATGGCCCGCCGCGGAGTCGAGGTGGAGATCTTCACAAGGGCGACGTCGTCGGCGGATCAGCCGACCGTGCGGGTCGCGCCGGGTGTGCTGGTGCGCAACGTCGTCGCGGGGCCGTTCGAGGGGCTGGACAAATACGACCTGCCCACCCAGCTGTGCGCTTTCACCGCGGGCGTGCTGCGCGCCGAGGCCAACTACGAGCCCGGCTACTACGACATCGTGCATTCGCACTACTGGCTCTCGGGTCAGGTCGGCTGGCTGGCGCGCGATCGCTGGGCTGTTCCGCTCGTGCACACCGCGCACACCCTCGCCGCGGTCAAGAACGCGGCGCTGGCCGACGGCGACGCACCGGAACCGCCGCTGCGCGCGGTCGGTGAACAGCAGGTCGTCGACGAGGCGGACCGGTTGATCGTCAACACCGAACATGAAGCACAGCAACTGGTTTCGATGCACCACGCCGATCCCGAACGCATCGACGTCGTCCACCCCGGCGTCGACCTGGAGACCTTCACACCCGGCGACAAGCGCGCGGCGCGCCAGGTGCTCGGCGTTGCCGACAGCGAGCGCGTCGTCGCGTTCGTCGGCCGCATCCAGCCACTCAAGGCACCCGATGTGCTGCTGCGTGCGGCCGCCAAGCTGCCGGACGTGCGGGTGCTTGTGGCGGGCGGCCCTTCGGGCAGCGGGCTGGCCGCACCCGACGGACTTGTTCGGCTGGCCGACGAATTGGGTATCGCCGATCGGGTGACATTCCTGCCGCCGCAATCGCGCGAACAACTCGTCAACGTCTACCGCGCCGCCGACCTCGTCGCGGTGCCCAGCTACTCCGAATCGTTCGGCCTCGTCGCCGTCGAGGCCCAGGCCTGCGGCACCCCGGTGGTGGCCGCAGCCGTCGGCGGGCTTCCCGTCGCGGTCCGCGACGGCGTCACCGGCGCACTCGTCGAGGGCCACGACCCCGACGACTGGGCACAGGCGATCGCCGCCGTATTCGAGCGCGGCCCCGAGACGATGCAGCGCGCGGCCGTCGAGCACGCCTCCACGTTCTCCTGGGCGCATACCGTCGACGGGCTGCTGGCCAGCTACGGGCACGCGATGAGCGACTACCGGGCCCGCCATCAGCGCAGCGTCGCAGGGCGCCGCACCGGGCGCCGGTTCTCGATGAGGCGCGGAGTGCGCGCGTGACTTCGCAGCGTCCAGCAGGTGATCGAGGACGCCTGCAAGGAGAGCGACCTCGTCTACACGCGACATGAGGGCGCACACGGCGGTCTGCCGGGAATCATCGTCGAACTGCCCGGTGAGCGGCGGCTCAAGACGAACACGATCCTGTCCATCGGCGAGCATTCGGTGCGCGTCGAGGCGTTCGTCTGCCGCAAGCCCGACGAGAACCACGAGGGCGTCTACCGGTTCCTGCTCAAGCGCAACCGTCGGCTGTACGGGGTCGCCTACACCATCGACAACGTCGGAGACATCTACCTGGTGGGCCGGATGGCGCTGGCTTCTGTGACACCCGATGAGATCGATCGCGTGCTCGGCCAGGTGCTCGAGGCCGTCGACAGTGACTTCAATACGTTGCTGGAGTTGGGTTTTCGCTCGTCGATCCAGAAGGAATGGGAGTGGCGGGTGTCGCGCGGCGAGTCGCTGAAGAACCTCGAGGCTTTCCAGCACCTGATCGACGACGACGACTGACCCGGTCGGGACTAGTCTCTCTGCCATGGGAGATTCCACGCTGATCCTGCTGCGTCATGGCGAAAGTGAATGGAACGCGCTGAACCTGTTCACCGGATGGGTCGACGTCGACCTCACCGAAAAGGGCAGGGGAGAAGCCGTCCGTGCCGGCGAGCTGATCAAAGAACTGGAAACCCAGCCCGACGTTCTGTACACGTCCCTGCTGCGGCGGGCGATCACCACCGCGAACCTGGCGCTGGACACGGCCGATCGGCACTGGATCCCCGTGCACCGCGACTGGCGGCTCAACGAGCGCCACTACGGGGCCCTGCAGGGCCTGAACAAGGCCGAAACCAAAGAGAAGTACGGCGAAGAGCAGTTCATGGCCTGGCGGCGCAGCTACGACACGCCGCCCCCGCCGATCGAAGCGGGCAGCGAGTACAGCCAGGACACCGACCCCCGTTACGCCGACATCGGCGGCGGTCCGCTGACCGAATGCCTCGCCGACGTGGTCGCCCGCTTCGTGCCCTACTTCACCGAGACGATCGTGCCCGACCTGAAGGCAGGCAAGACGGTGCTGATCGCCGCGCACGGAAATTCGCTGCGGGCGCTGGTGAAATACCTCGACAAGATGTCTGACCAGGACGTCGTCGCCCTGAACATCCCGACCGGCATCCCGCTGCTCTACCACCTCGACGGCGACCTGCGGCCCAAGGTCGCCGGTGGCACCTACCTGGACCCGGAGGCGGCCGCGGCGGGCGCTGCGGCCGTCGCGAGCCAGGGCGCGAAGTAATCGAGCGAACGGCGGTCCTGGGCAAACACTGGATGAACGGCGACCGAACACCTGCACTTGAGCGTGTGACATGTCCCGCTTTGGCCGCACGCTGCTGGGATGACGTTCACCAGTTTCGTACCATTTGCTCGTGAGTGTGGTTTCCGCACTGCTGCTGACCGCAGTCGTGGCACTGCTGGCGCTGGCGATCGGTGCGGCAGTGGGAGCGGGCCTTGTCCCGAAGCTCGCCGAGCGAAAGCAGCGGCGGGCGGTCGAGGAGTCCGGCATAACCGTGTCCGAGATGCTCGCCCACATCGTGTCGCTGTCCCCGGTGGGCATCGTCGTGGTCGACACCTACCGTGACGTCGTCTACACCAACGACCGAGCCCGCGAACTGGGTTTGGTGCGTGACCGCCTGCTCGACGACCGCGCCTGGCTCGCGGCGCAGCGCGTGCTGGCCACCGGCGACGACGTCGAGGTCGATCTCTCCCCGCGCAGGCGCGCACTTCCCGGCCGCTCCGGGCTTTCAGTCCGCGGCCATGTCCGGCTGCTGACAGAGGACGACCGCCGTTTCGCCGTCGTCTACGTCGACGACCAGTCCGAGCACGCGCGGATGGAGGCCACCCGCCGCGACTTCGTCGCGAACGTCAGCCACGAGCTCAAGACGCCGGTCGGGGCGATGGGCGTGCTCGCCGAGGCACTGCTGGCCTCCGCCGACGACCCCGACAACGTCCGCAGGTTCGCCAACAAGATGGTCGCCGAGTCCAACCGGCTCGGCAACATGGTCGGCGAGCTCATCGAGCTGTCCCGGCTCCAGGGCGCGGAGCCGCTGCCCGACCTGGAGGCCGTCGACATCGATACCGTTGTCGCGGAGGCGCTTTCGCGATACAAGGTGGCCGCCGACAACGCCGATATCGCCGTCACCACCGATGCGCCGACGGGATACCAAGTGCTCGGCGACCAACCACTTCTGGTAACTGCGATGGCCAACCTGGTGTCCAACGCAATCGCGTACTCATCCAAAGGATCCCCGGTGTCGATCAGCCGAAGGCGCAGGGGCGACAACATCGAGATCGCCGTGACGGATCGGGGAATCGGCATCGCCGCCGCCGATCAGGAGCGGGTGTTCGAGCGGTTCTTCCGCGCGGACAAAGCCAGATCGCGAGCAACAGGAGGCACCGGCCTCGGGCTCGCGATCGTCAAACATGTTGCAGCCAATCACAACGGATCCATCCGGCTGTGGAGTCAGCCGGGCACAGGATCGACGTTCACCATGTCGATTCCGGCCTATCCGGACCGCGTCAGCGAGTCCGAAGAACGATCGGACCAATGAGAGAAATGAGCAAACGCCCATGACCAACGTGTTGATCGTCGAGGACGAGGAGTCCCTGGCCGATCCCCTGGCGTTCCTACTGCGCAAGGAGGGCTTCGAGGCCACCGTCGTGACGGACGGGCCTTCGGCCCTTGCCGAATTCGAGCGAGCAGGCGCGGACATCGTGCTGCTCGACCTGATGCTGCCCGGAATGAGCGGGACCGACGTGTGCAAGCAGTTGCGGTCGCGCTCCAGCGTGCCGGTCATCATGGTGACAGCGCGTGACAGCGAGATCGACAAGGTCGTCGGGCTGGAGCTCGGCGCCGACGACTACGTCACCAAGCCCTACTCGGCCCGCGAGCTGATCGCGCGGATCAGGGCTGTGCTGCGTCGCGGCACCGAACCCGACGACTCCGCCATCGCCGACGGCGTGCTGGAGGCGGGTCCGGTGCGGATGGACGTCGAACGCCATGTCGTATCGGTCAACGGCGAGTCGATCACGCTGCCGCTCAAGGAGTTCGATCTGCTCGAGTATCTGATGCGCAACAGCGGCCGGGTGCTCACCCGTGGACAGCTCATCGACCGGGTGTGGGGCGCCGACTATGTCGGTGACACCAAGACTCTCGACGTGCACGTCAAGCGGTTGCGCAGCAAGATCGAAGCCGATCCGGCCAACCCGGTTCACCTCGTCACGGTGCGCGGACTGGGTTACAAGCTGGAGGGGTGATCGCTCGATTCGGCAGCGCGGGTGGCCGGATGCACGGCGATCAGCCCTAAACCGCTGCGCCGCTTGCACATTGCCGCCAGCTCGGAGTAGGCCTTCTCGCCGAGCAGTTCGGTGAGCTCGGGCTCGTAGGACTGCCATACCTGCTTGGATCCGACGTGCGCGTTCGGATCGCCCGTGCAGTACCAGTGCAGATCGGCGCCGCCCTCGCCCCAACCGCGCCGGTCGTACTCGGTGATCCAGGTCTTCAGGATCTCGGTGCCGTCGGGCAGCGTCACCCACTCCTGATTGCGCCGGATCGGCAACTGCCAGCACACGTCGGGCTTCATCGTCAGCGGTTCGACACCGATCTTGAGCGCCTTGCTGTGCAGCGCGCAGCCGATACCGCCGGCAAAACCGGGCCGATTCAAAAAGATGCAGGCGCCCTTGTACTTTCGGGTGCGCTCGCTGGGTTTGTCCTCGTACTCGTCCATCTCGAGGTAGCCCTTGCGGCCGAGGCCCTTCTCCCGGAACTGCCAGTCCTCGTCGGTCAACAGATCCACCGCGCGCTCGAGGCGCTTGCGGTCGTCCTTGTCGGAGATGAACGCGCCGTGCGAACAGCACCCGTCGTCTGGCCTGCCTTCGACAGTGCCCTTGCACGCAGGCGTGCCGAACACACACGTCCAGTGCGACAGCAGCCATGTCATGTCGGCGGCGATCAGGTGCTCAGGGTTGTCGGGGTCGTAGAACTCCACCCATTCGCGGGCGAAATCCAGTTCAACCTCGCCGGGATGCTCTGACGTCACAGCATTCAACGCTACCTCGGTTCGCAGGCGAACGCTGTCAAGGCCGGGGCGCGCCCTCCTCGTCGACCCTGTCCTCTTCGGGCTCGGTCGTGTGCACCACTTGGACTGCGCGCCGTCGTAGCAGATATCCGCCGACGAGTGCCGCCAACAGAGTCAGGTAGACCACGATGGTGAACGGCGTGCTGACGAGGGTCAACAGGTCTCCGCCCGCGATGTCGAGTGCGCGCCGGAGTTGCACTTCTGCCAGTGGTCCGAGAATCGCGCCGACGATCATCGGAGTTATCGGGAAACCGAACCGGCGCATCAGATATCCGAGCACGCCGAGCACGAGCAGAATGACCACGTCGAACGTCGATCCGTTGACGGCGTACGTGCCCAAAAGGGCGAACGTCATGATGCCTGCGAACAGGTACGGCTTGGGGATCTCCAGAATCTTCACCCACAGGCCGACGAGCGGCAGGTTGAGCGCCAGCAGTATGACGTTGGCGATGATCAGGCTTGCGATGAGCCCCCAGACAAGGGCCGACTGGCTCTCCAGCAGCTGCGGGCCCGGCTGAATCCCGTACTGCTGGAACGCGACCAGAATGACAGCGGCGGTCGCCGAGGTCGGTATGCCGAGCGCCAGTAGCGGCACAAGGGTCCCTGCGGCGTTGGCGTTGTTGGCCGCCTCTGGTCCTGCGACGCCTTCGATCGCCCCTTCGCCGAACTCCTCCTTGTGTTTGGAGAGACGCCGCTCCATGGCGTACGACAGGAACGTCGGTATCTCCGATCCACCCGCGGGTATCACGCCGAGCGGAAAGCCGACCGCGGTGCCGCGCAGCCAGGGGCGCCATGAGCGCGCCCAATCCTGCCCGGTCATCCATTTGGCGCCCTTCTGCAGCGCGAGAAGGTCGAAATGGTCGGAGACCTGGTGCGCCGCAACGTAGAGCACCTCGCCCACCGCGAACAGCGCGACGATCAGCACCACGGTGTCGATGCCGTCGAGCAGGGCGACCTGACCGAAGGCCAACCGCTGCTGGCCGCTTTGAAAATCGATGCCGATGAGGCCGACGACCAGACCGAGGCACATCGAGATCATGCCGCGCAATGGCGAGGATCCGACGAGTGCGCTGACCGAGAGGAACGCAACGACCATGAGCGCGAAATAGTCGGGAGCTCCGAGCTTTACGGCCACGCTGACCATCCACGGCGCAAAGAAGGCCAACAGCACGGTGGCGATGGTTCCTGCGACGAACGACCCGATGGCGGCGGTGGCCAGCGCCGCAGCGCCGCGCCCCTGTCGCGCCATCTTGTTGCCGTCGATGGCCGTGATCACCGAGCCCGATTCACCGGGGGTTTTGAGCAGGATCGACGTCGTAGAGCCGCCGTACATGGCGCCGTAGTAGATGCCCGCGAACATGATGAACGCCAGCTCTGGCTCCATGCCGTACGTCATCGGCAGGAGGAGCGCGATGGTCAGTGCGGGGCCGATGCCCGGCAGCACGCCGATGAGAGTGCCGACCAGAGTTCCGATGAATGCGAACAACAGAGCTTGTGGTGTGATCGCAACGGAAAGCCCGTGCAGCAGCCCCTCGATACCCGACATCAGAAGCCCAAAAAGCCTGCAGGCAACGGGATATCGAGCAGCCGCGTGAAGGCAAAGTAGACGACGAGGGATAGCACGACGGCGATGACGGCGGTGCGGATGATGTGCCTTGCGCCGAGCGCCCACGCGGTCAGCCAGAAGACGATCGAGCTGACGATGATGTAGCCGAGTGGCTCAACGGCGCCGATGAAGACTCCTACCGCGGCCAGGCATACCGCCAGCGGCACCCACCGGGTTTGGCGCACATCCACGTCGCCCTCGGACTCGTCGGCCTCGCCGAGTTTGCCGCGCGCCACCTGCACCATCAGCGCGAGCGAAAGCCCGATCAGAAGGACGCCGACCACCTTCGGCATGAATCCGGCGCCAACGCCGGACGCTGAGGTGGATTCCGCTTGGCGCAGGCCGTCGAACAGGACCACGACGCCGATTCCGAGCAGCGCAAGCGACACCACCCAGTCGCCCCACGGAATCGGCCTGCGCGCCGACTCCACCTCGGTCGGCTCTGCGGTCATTAACCCGCCTTCTTGGCCAGACCGAGTTCGTCGAGAACCGTTTGCACGCGGGCGTTCTCCTCCTTCAGCCAGGTGCCGAACTCGTCACCGGCGAGGAAGTTGTCGTTCCAGCCGTTCTTCTTGACCGCATCCGTCCACGCCGTCGAATCGTGCATGCGCTTCATCGCCTCGATGTACTGGGTGGTCAGGTCGGGACTGATGCCGGTGGGCGCCATGATCGACCGCCAGTTCTGAAACTCCAGCTTCGGATCGATCTGGGTCGCGGTCTGGGCGAAGTCGGTGCCCTCGACCTGTTCGGCCGACGAGATGAGCAATCCCTTGAGGTTGCCGTTCTTGATCTGCTCGGCGAACTCGTTGAGTCCGGCCACGCCTGCCTGCACCTTTCCGCCGAGCAATGCCGTTGTCGCTTCGCCGCCGCCGCTGTATGGCACGTAATTCACGTCGGCGGGCTTGACTCCGTAGTGCTGCGCCAACAAGCCGATGAAGATCTGGTCGGCGCTGCCTGCCGAACCACCGGCGATCGGAACGGATTTGGGGTCGGCCTTGATGGCGGCGAAGAGCTCGTCGGCGTTGTTGAACGGCACGTCCTTCGGCACGACGATCACTTCGTACTCGCCGACGACGCGGGCAATCGGGGTCAGGTCGTCGAGTGTCACGTCGGTGCCGTTGGTGATGATGCCGCTCATCATCGCCAGCCCCGAGGCGATCAGCAGGTCGGCCTTGCCCTTCTGGGGCGCGACCTGCGCCAGTGCGACCGTGCCCGAAGCGCCGGGCACGTTCTTGACGTCCGCGCTGCGCACCAGGTCGGCGGCTGTCAGGGCCTCCTGCACGGCGCGTGCCGTCTGGTCCCATCCGCTGCCGGGTGCGGCGGGCGCGATGATCTCGACTCGCGCGAGTGGCTTGAAGTCACCTCCGCCGCCGCCTCCGCCTGAACTCCCGCCGTCGGTGCCGCTGTTGCCGCTGCACGCGGCCAGAGCGAGACCGGCGGCGATGACGGTCGCTACGAGTCGTGGGGTTCGCATCGGGGACCTCCGGGGGCTGACGACAGTGTCGGGTATGACGAACGTATACACAATGGACACTCAGCCGCAATGGTGCTGCGGAAATCCCATCGTCGCAGTTGTTTGCCGAGCCTGTGTGTATACACTGACGCGATGGCGTCGAAGCCTTTGAGTGCGGCTGGCCGTGCCTACGATCAACTCCGGTCGGAGATCCTCGACGGCCTGCTCGGTCCAGGCAGCACGCTTTTCGAGGTCGAACAGTCCGCGCGGCTCGGGGTGTCGCGAACCCCAGTTCGCGAGGCATTCGGCCGGCTCGTCGCCGAGGGTCTTCTCGACGACAAACGCGGTCGAGGCCTCGTCGTCACCGACGTCTCCGATGCCGACGTCGATGCGCTGTACGAGATGCGGACCTGTCTCGAGGCGCAGGCGGCCGCGCTGGCCGCCCGTCATGCCGATCGGGTCGCCTTTGCCGACTACGCCGCCGAATTCCGCGCATGGCACGCTCCGTTGCTCGATGCTCGCGTGTCGGATCAACAGATCGGGGAGTACTACGCGCTGATCCGTCGCTTCGACGAGGCGGTCGATGTCGCCGCGGGCAATCCGTATCTCCTCGATGCGCTCGAGACCCTGCGCGCACACGTGGCCCGCGTCCGAATGAAGGCGGGGGCGTCCCCGATGCGGTTGGCCGCGTCAGCCCTCGAACATGCGCTCATCGCGTCCGCGATCGCCGAAAGCGATGGCGCGCTTGCTGTGCACGCAACCCACGTCCATCTGCACAACAGCCTCGAACACTTCCGTCACGACTACACCGGCCTCGGCTCCAACTGACGCCGAGAAAGGATCGTCGTCCATGCAGAACCATCGCGTCCGCGTTCACCGCAGCGAGGAGGGACTGTCTCGGGAGGGTCAGCTCGCATGGGCCATCGCGCAGGTGGCCGCCGATCCCGTCGAGGTGGGCGACGACGTCGTGGACATGATCATCAACCGGATCATCGACAACGCAGGCGTGGCCGCCGCATCCGTGGGACGCGGGGCGCCGTCGGCGGCCAGGGAGCAGGCCGTCGCGCACCCGCCGAGTTCGGGCGGCGCAGGCGCCACCGTGTTCGGCCGTGAAGCAGACCTGCGGGTGAGCCCCGAATGGGCGGCCTTCGCCAACGGAGTCGCGGTGCGCGAGTTGGACTTTCACGACACCTACCTGGCTGCGGACTATTCGCACCCCGGCGACAACATCCCGCCGATAGTCGCCGTTGCCCAGCACGTGGGCGCCGACGGGCACTCGTTGGTTCGGGGTATCGCGACGGGATATGAGATACAGATCGACCTTGTCGCCGCAATCAGCCTGCACAAGCACAAGATCGACCACGTCGCACACCTCGGCCCGTCGGCGGCGGCCGGAATCGGGACGCTGCTGGCGCTGCGGCCGGAGGTGGTCTTCCAGGCGATCGGCCAAGCGCTTCACACCACCACGGCCACCCGGCAGTCGCGCAAGGGCGAGATCTCCTCGTGGAAGGCGTACGCACCCGCATTCGCGGGAAAGGTCGCGGTAGAGGCGGTCGATCGCGCGATGAGGGGACAGACGAGCCCGTCGCCGATCTACGAAGGCGAGGACGGCGTGATCGCCTGGCTCCTCGACGGTCCGCAGGCCCATTACGACGTGCCGCTGCCCGAACCCGGTGAGCCGAAACGGGCGATCCTGAGCAGCTACACGAAAGAGCACTCGGCCGAGTATCAGGCGCAAGCCTGGATTGATCTGGCTCGCAGAGTCTTTCGCGAACACCCCGAAGTAGCGGATCCGGCGCGGGTTCGCAGCATCGTCATCCAGACGTCCCACCACACCCACAATGTGATCGGGTCGGGGGCTGCCGATCCGCAGAAATACGATCCCGCGGCGTCGCGGGAAACGCTGGACCATTCGCTGCCCTACATCTTCGCGGTCGCCGTGCAGGACGGAACCTGGCACCACGAAGCGTCGTATGCGCGTGAGCGGGCCACGCGCCCGGACACCGTCGCTCTCTGGCGCAAGGTGTCCACCGTCGAAGACGAGGTGTGGACGAAGCGGTACCACGCGGCGGGCGCGGATCAGTCCTATGGCGGGCGAGTGGTGATCACCATGGAGGACGGCACCGAGATCGTCGACGAGATCAGCGTCGCCGACGCACATCCCACCGGCGCCAGGCCGTTCGCGCCGCGAACAGTATGTCGAGAAATTCCGCAGTCTCGCAGTGCCTGTGCTTGGCGAAGAGGAATCAGAACGCTTTCTGGCACTTGCCCTGCGCCTGCCGGAGCTGAAGCCAAAAGAGTTGCAGGAATTGACTTTTACGGCGCTGCCCGGTGTTCTGCCGCCGGCAGGACCGGCAGGGATCTTCTGACGGAGGCTTGAAAATGCTGTACGCGACGACCACTCCGGCCCAGAAGCGGGCCACGCTGCGCGCACGCCTCGCCGAGGGCGGACTGCTGCAGTTCCCAGGTGCGTTCAATCCGTTGTCCGCCAAGTTGATTGCGCGAAGCGGATTCGACGGCGTCTATGTCTCCGGCGCCGTGCTCAGTGCTGATCTGGGGTTGCCGGACATCGGTCTGACCACCTCGACCGAAGTCGCCGCGCGGTCCCGTCAGATCGCACGGGTGACGGAACTGCCGGTACTCGCCGATGCGGACACCGGTTTCGGCGAGCCGATGAACGTCGCGCGCACCGTGGCTGACCTCGAAGACTCCGGGCTGGCGGCGCTGCACATCGAGGATCAGGTCAACCCCAAGCGCTGCGGTCACCTCGACGGGAAGCAGGTCGTCGACGAAGCCACTGCGGCACAACGCATCCGCGCGGCGGTCGATGCCCGACGTGACCCGAACATGGTCATCATCGCGCGCACCGACATCCGGTCCGTCGATGGCGTTGACGCGACGATCGAGCGCGCGAAGCGCCTTGTCGACGCGGGTGCGGACGCGATCTTCCCTGAGGCGCTCGAGTCGCTGGCGGAGTTCGCGGCGGTCAGATCGGCCGTCGGTGTTCCGTTGATGGCCAACATGACCGAATTCGGCAAGAGTGAGCTGTTCACCGTCGACCAACTTCGAGACGTCGGCGTGAACGTGGTGATCTGGCCGGTCTCGTTGCTGCGAATGGCGATGGGCGCCGCGCAACGAGCCCTCGACACCCTCGCGGCGGAAGGGTCGTTGACGTCCCTGCTCGGTCAGATGCAGCATCGGCGGGACCTGTATGACCTGGTCGACTACGAGAGCTACAACACATTCGACGAGTCGGTGTTCAACTTCCGCGTCGCCGACTGAACGAACGCCCTTCGCCACACCGCGATGCGCTCACAAAGTTCACTGCCGCAGCGGTTAGGTTGAACGCGTGCGAGTAGGTGTGCTTGACGTGGGCAGCAACACCGTCCACCTGTTGGTGGTGGACGCGCGCCGCGGCGGCCATCCGACACCGATGAGCTCCACCAAGGCGTCGCTTCGCCTTGCCGAAGCCATCGATTCGTCGGGAAAGTTGACCCGTAAGGGCGCCGACAAGCTGATCAGCACCATCGACGAGTTCTCCACGATCGCCGCGAGTTCGGGTTGTGCCGAGTTGATGGCTTTCGCCACCTCCGCGGTGCGCGATGCGAAGAACTCCGAAGACGTGCTGGCGCGCGTGCTGGCCGAGACCGGGGTTGCGCTGCAGGTGCTCAGCGGGGTCGACGAATCCCGACTCACCTTTCTCGCCGTGCGCCGCTGGTACGGCTGGAGCGCAGGCAGGATCATCAACATCGACATCGGCGGCGGGTCGCTGGAACTGTCCAACGGCGTCGACGAGGAGCCCGAGGTGGCCATGTCGCTGCCGTTCGGTGCGGGCAGGCTCACCCGCGAATGGCTGCCCGACGATCCACCCGGCCGCAGAAGGGTGGAGATGCTTCGGGACTGGCTGGCCAACGAGTTGGCCGATGCGGGCGCCGAGATGCTCAAGGCGGGCAGTCCAGACCTCGCGGTGGCCACCTCGAAGACGTTCCGCTCGCTGGCGCGACTCACCGGGGCAGCGCCTTCCGGGGCAGGCCCGCGCGTGAAGAGGACACTGACAGCTACCGGCCTTAGGCAGCTCATAGCTTTCATCTCTAGGATGACCGCTGCTGACCGAGCAGAGTTGGAAGGGGTGAGTGCCGAACGGGCGCCACAGATAGTGGCAGGAGCTTTGGTTGCGGAGGCGAGCATGCGAGCGCTGGCGATAGATACCGTGGACATCTGCCCGTGGGCGTTGCGAGAAGGCCTTATCCTGCGGAAACTTGACAGCGAGGCCGACGGAACCGCACTGGTTGAGACATCCGTACGCGATGCCGACCGACACCCCGCCAAGCCCAGAGGCAACACACGATGACAGGACCAGAAGAGAGCCACAGCAGCACGAGGCCGATTTCGGTCGCGGAACTGCTGGCAAAGAACGGAACGATCGGCGCACCGCCCGTCGGCGGCAGGCGCCGTCGGCGCCGCGGAAACTCCGATTCGGTCAGCGTCGCCGAGCTGACCGGTGAGATCCCGATCATCACCGGTGACACCCACCGCGAGGCCGCCGATCCGGCCACCGACCAGCTCGAAGAGATTCGCGACGATTACCCCGGCCCGCTGCCGAGCAACGGCGCCGCCGAGTACGTCGACGAGGCCGAGGCGATAGAAGACCTTCACGACACCAGGGACGCCTATGACGTCCATGACACCTACGACGTTCAAGACGTGACGGTCGACGAGGCTCCGCTGCCCCCGCAGACCGACGAGGAAGCCGACTACGCCGCGCACATCGCGGAGCGCGAAGCGCAGCCGACGTTCTTCGAGCCGCCCGCGCGCCGGCCGCATTTCGGCCTGGGACCGAAGCGCTATCCGGGCGGCGTCGGCGCCGAGGAGATGAGCCCGGATCCGCTGGATGTCGACGACGATGACGCCGTCGGCGCCGTGGCCTCCGATATGACCCGGCCCGCGATGGCCGCCGCGACCGCACCCGACACCGAGACCGACGCCGACGAGCTGCCGTCGTATCTGCGTTCGTCGGGCGGCACGCTCTTCGGTGGCGACACCGTCGCCGACGACATCGCGCGACGCCGCGGCCCGAGCCTCGATGACCTCGAATACGGCGAGATCGGCGTCGAACACGACGAGGACCTCGACGAGGACGACCTCGACCTCGACGACGACGAGGCGAGTCCACGATCTCGCCGGTCGCCCACGGCGCCCTTGTCGTCGGCCAATGCATCCTCGCGGTGCTGTTCGGTGCGGGCCTGTTCATCGGCTTCGACCAGCTCTGGAAGTGGAACAACATCGTCGCGCTGGTGTTGTCGGTCCTGGTCATCCTCGGCCTCGTGGTCGGCGTGCGCGTGGTACGCAAAACCGAAGACATCGGCAGCACGCTGATAGCGGTGGCAGTCGGCGCCCTGGTCACGCTTGGGCCGCTCGCGCTGCTGCAATCGGGATAGCCCGCTAAGACAAGCACAGTGCGCCCCGCCATCAAGGTCGGTCTATCGACGGCCTCGGTCTATCCGTTGAGGACCGAGGCCGCTTTCGAGTACGCGGCCAAGCTCGGCTATGACGGAGTCGAGCTGATGGTGTGGGCCGAAACGGTGAGCCAGGACGTCGACGCGATCGAGGCGATGTCGCAGAAGTATTCGATGCCGGTGCTGTCCGTGCACGCGCCGTGCCTGTTGATCTCGCAGCGGGTGTGGGGCGCCAATCCGATCTCGAAGCTCGATCGCAGTGTGCGCGCAGCCGAACAGCTCGGCGCGCAGACGGTCGTCGTGCATCCGCCGTTCCGATGGCAGCGCCGCTACGCCGAGGGTTTCTCCGATCAGGTCGCCGAGCTCGAGTCGGGCAGCGATGTGATGGTGGCGGTGGAGAACATGTTCCCGTTCCGCGCCGACCGGTTCTTCGGCGCAGGGCAGACGTCGATCGAGCGGATGCGCAAGCGGGGAGGTAGGCCGGGGCCGGGTATCTCGGCCTTCGCGCCCTCCTACGACCCGCTGGACGGCAACCACGCCCACTACACGCTCGACCTGTCGCACACCGCAACGGCGGGCACCGACGCGGTCGACATGGCCAACAGGATGGGTGACGGCCTCGTGCATCTTCACCTGTGCGATGGCAGCGGGGCTTCGGCCGACGAGCATCTTGTGCCCGGCCGCGGCACGCAGCCGACGGTGGAGGTCTGCGAAATGCTTGCCGAAAGCGACTTCTCCGGCCATGTCATCCTCGAGGTCACCACGTCGAGCGCGAGGACGGCCACCGAACGCGAGGCCCTGCTCAACGAATCGCTTCAATTCGCCCGCGAGCACCTGCTGCGCTGACCATGAAGGACACACGTGTCTGGATCCACTCTGTTCACCGACGCGATGGCGCTCACGCCTGCGGGCGACGGCCACTACGACGGTGAGCTGAACGAGCACTGGACGATCGGCCCGAGGGGGTCGGGTCCGAAGGTGCACGGCGGCGCGATGTTGGCGCTGTGTGCGAATGCGGCGCGGATGGAGCACGGTGACGAAGCAGTGTGGCCGGTCGCGATCTCCGGAAACTATCTGTGGGCGCCGGACCCCGGCCCGATGCGGGTGACGACGACGGTCCGCAAGCGCGGCCGCCGCGTCAGCCTGATCGACGTCGAGCTGACCCAGGGCGATCGCACCGCCGTGCGGGCGTCGGTGACGATGGGCGAGCCCGAACATCACGTTCCGCCATTGCTTTCGGTCAACCCGGTGGTGCCGTTGATGACGCCGGAGCCGCCACCGGGACTGGAGCCGATCGGCCCCGGCCATCCGATGGCCGATGTCGTCAACCTTGCCCACGGCTGTGACATCCGGCCGTCGCTGACGACGTTGCAACCCCGCACCGACGGCGGGCCTCCGGTGATCGAGTACTGGGTCAGGCCGAAGGGGGTCGCGCCCGACCCGCTGTTCGCGCTGCTGTGCGGCGATGTGTCGGCGCCGGTCACGTTCGGCGTCAACCGATTCGGTTGGGCGCCCACCGTGCAGCTGACGGCGTTTCTGCGCACGCTGCCCGCTGATGGCTGGCTGCGCATCGTGTGCACGACGGTGCAGATCGGGCAGGACTGGTTCGACGAGGATCACATCGTCGTCGACTGCGAGGGCCACATCGTCGTACAGAGTCGCCAGCTCGCCATGGTGCCGCCCGCGCAGTAACCGCAGGCGGCGTCTGCAATGCTTTGACCGTGGCAAGGATCGCGATCATCGGCGGCGGAAGTATCGGCGAAGCGCTGCTCGGCGGGCTCATCAGGGCGGGTAGGCAGGTCAAGGACCTGGTGGTGGCCGAAAAGGACTCCGACCGCGCGAAGTATCTGTCCGAGACGTACTCCGTGCTGGTCACCTCCGTGGCCGATGCGGCGGAGAACGCCTCGTTCGTGATCGTCGCCGTCAAACCCTCTGATGTCGGAAGCGTCGTCGACGAGATCGCCGATGCCGCCGCACACGCCGAGAGCGACAGCGCAGAGCAGGTTTTCGTGACGGTCGCCGCGGGCGTCACCACCGAGTTCTACGAATCGAAGCTGCCAGCGGGCGCACCCGTCATCCGGGTCATGCCCAATGCGCCGGTGGTCGTCGGCGGCGGCGTGAGCGCGTTGGCTCCAGGCCGGTTCGCGACAGCCGAACAGCTCAAGGAGGCCTCGGGCATCTTCGACGCCGTCGGCGGTGTGCTGACCGTGTCGGAATCGCAGATGGATGCCGTGACGGCGCTGTCGGGATCGGGTCCCGCGTACTTCTTCCTGGTCGTCGAGGCGCTGGTGGATGCGGGCGTCGCGGCGGGTCTGACCCGGCCGGTGGCCACCGATCTGGTGGTGCAAACGATGGCCGGATCGGCCGCGATGTTGCTCGAACGGCTCGATGTGGCCCAATCCGTGAGCGACTCGGCGCTTGGCACCGGAATGGACACCACGGCGGCTCAGCTGCGGGCCACCGTGACCTCTCCTGGCGGCACAACGGCCGCTGGTCTGCGAGAACTCGAAAAGGGCGGCCTACGGCACGCTCTGGCGGAGGCGGTCGAGGCCGCAAAACGACGATCTTCGCAGCTCGGAATCACATCCGGGTAATTCAACGAATTTCAATCGATTAGCCCACACCCGTCGCAATAACCCCAATAACCACGCTATTCTCCTCGAGTAAGCGCGGGGTCGTACCCAGCGGTGGGGAAGCCGCTGGAACAGCCCGTGCCTGAAGGATTGGGTTGCGATGACGTCTATGAACGGGCCATCGGGGCGGGATTCGGCCGCCGGGAAGCACGCACGTAACGATGCGGCTCCCGACCAGCCGCCGCGGGCTCAATTTCTCACCGTCGCAGAAGTGGCCAGCCTCATGCGGGTCAGCAAGATGACGGTGTACCGCCTGGTGCACAACGGCGAGCTACCCGCGGTGCGGGTCGGCCGGTCGTTCCGCGTGCACGCCAAGGCGGTCCACGACCTGCTGGAGACCTCGTACTTCGACGCCGGCTAAAACCGCGGTCGTCGGCTCCTCGCGCGAGCGCTTCGTTGCCAGCCGTTTTCTCTCCGCAACAGCGGCCCGGTAAAGTGTGCGGGTCCCGCCAACAACTGGCGTGAGAAGACGTCTTGGAACAATCTAGGTAGCGGAGTTTATGGGTTCAGTCATCAAGAAGCGGCGTAAGCGCATGTCGAAGAAGAAGCATCGCAAGCTGCTTCGTCGCACCCGGGTGCAGCGCAGAAAACTGGGCAAGTAGTTTCGGCGCTCCGTCGATAGGCTGAACCGGATGGATTCTCAAGACCGCTCCGGGGGCCGTAACCCGGGGCAAGACGATGGCACCCTGCGCCACCCCAAGGTCGTGCTGGTCACCGGCGCCTGCCGTTTCCTTGGCGGATACCTCACCGCCCGGCTCGCGCAGAACCCGGCCATCGAGCACGTCATCGCCGTCGACGCCATCGCACCGAGCAAGGACCTGCTGCGGCGCATGGGCCGCGCCGAGTTCGTCCGCGCCGATATTCGCAATCCGTTCATCGCGAAGGTAATCCGCAACGGCGACGTCGACACCGTCGTGCACGCCGCCGCGGCGTCCTACACGCCGCGCTCGGGCGGTAAGGCGGCGTTGAAGGAACTCAACGTGATGGGCGCGATCCAGCTGTTCGCCGCGTGTCAGAAGGCGCCGTCGGTGCGCCGGGTCATCGTCAAGTCGACATCCGAGGTGTACGGCTCGAGCGCATGGGATCCGGTGCTGTTCACCGAGGACTCGAGCAGCAGGCGGCCACCGAGCGAGGGTTTCGCCCGCGACAGCGCCGACATCGAGGGCTACGCGCGTGGCCTTGCGCGCAGGCGCTCGGACATCACGCTGACGATCCTGCGGCTGGCCAACATGATCGGCCCGGCGATGGACACCGCCCTTTCGCGGTATCTGGCCGGCCCTGTGGTGCCGACCGTCATCGGCCATGACGCGCGGCTGCAGCTGCTGCATGAGCAGGACGCGCTCGGCGCGCTGGAACGCGCGACGATGGCGGGTAAGTCGGGCACCTACAACGTCGGCGCGGCCGGAATCATCATGATGTCTCAGGCGATCCGTCGTGCAGGCCGCCTCCCGCTGCCGATCCCGCGTTTCGCGCTGTCCGCTGTGGATTCGCTGAGCCGCGCAACTCGCTACACTGAGTTGGATCGCGAACAGCTGGACTACTTGAGCTACGGCCGGGTCATGGACACCGCGCGCATGCGCAATGAATTAGGCTATAACCCGAAGTGGACCACGACGGACGCTTTCGACGATTACGTGCGTGGTCGTGGATTGACTCCGATCGTTGACCCGCGATGGGTACGCTCAATGGAGAGTCGCGCCGTATCGGCGGCGCAGCGTTGGGGACGTTGAATGAAGACTCGAAATCGGGTGGGGAGAAGGTTTAGAAGTGGCGGGCGAATCTAAAGCCAAAGTGATTCCGCTGCACTCGAATACGGGTCGGCAGGCCGCGCAGCGGCGGGCAGCGGCCCGTGGCGAAGCCGCGCGCCGACATCCCTCCCTTCTGAGCGACCCAAGCGGTCGCGCCTCGGCCGAGCAGATCGCCGCCGTGGTGCGCGAAATCGACGAGCGCCGTGCGGGCGCGGCAGACGCGTCGGGTTCCGACGAGTCGCCAAACGAACTCGCGACGCGCATCGCGGGAGTTGCTGAATTCGTTCGTAAACGAATGATGTGGCGATTACACCGTCGACGAATTCGGCTTCGATGAACACCTCAACAATTCGGTGTTCCTTCCTTTGCTGAGGGTTTTCTTCAACTCGTGGTTCCGCGTCGAAGTGAGCGGTATCGAGAACCTGCCGGAAACCGGCGCGGGCCTGATCGTCGCCAACCATGCGGGCGTGCTGCCGTTCGACGGATTGATGACGTCGGTGGCCGTGCACGACCACCATCCCGCGCATCGCGATCTGCGGCTGCTGGCCGCCGACATGGTGTTCAACATGCCGATGATGGGTCAGGCGGCACGCAAGGCGGGGCACACCATGGCCTGCACCGCCGATGCGCACCGGCTGCTGGCCGCCGGCGAGCTGACCGCAGTGTTCCCCGAGGGCTACAAGGGCCTTGGCAAGCACTTCAAGGACCGTTACAAGCTGCAGCGATTCGGTCGAGGCGGCTTCGTCGCCGCCGCGCTGCGGGCCAAGGCGCCGATCATTCCGTGCTCGATCGTCGGGTCCGAGGAGATCTACCCGATGATCGCCGACGTGAAGCTGCTGGCCCGACTGTTCGGTCTGCCGTACTTCCCGATCACCCCGCTGTTCCCGCTCGCGGGTCCCGCCGGGCTGATGCCGTTGCCGTCGAAGTGGCACATCCAGTTCGGCGAGGCCATCGAAACGTCCGACTACGACGACGCGGCTGCCGATGATCCGATGGTCACATTCGAATTGACCGACCAGGTCCGGGAAACCATCCAGCAGACGCTTTATCAGTTGCTGGCCAACCGCAGGAATATGTTCCTCGGCTGATATCCAGCCGACGGCCCGCAGTAAACCCGGCTAGCTCTTAGAGCTTTGCCCGGCAATCATTTTCGCGATGGCGGCATCACGGCGTTCCTTGATCGTGGCACTGATCTCATCGGCCTCGTCGTCATGGGCGGCCTCACCGATGACCGTGACGATGCTCGTGATGACCGGCTTGCCGTCCGCGTCGCTCGCCTCACCGCGGATCTCGGCGACCACGGTGCCGTGCGCCTCGATCACCGAATCCAGGTACGAGTCGAAGAACAGCTTGTCGCCTGCGAGGATCGGCCGGTGGAACTTCAGCTTCTGGTCGCGGTGCAGGATCCGCTCCATGTTGACCGGGATCGAGAACTTACTGAAGATCTCCAGCTGCACCTTGCGGCCCGCGACAGCGAGGAACGTCAGCGACGCCACGAGTGAGTCGTACCCGATCTCACCGGCGGCGTCCTCGCTGTAATGCGCGGGATGGTCGTCCTTGACCGCGCTCGCGAACTCGCGGATCTTCTCGCGGCCGACCTCGAAATAGTCCGGATACCGGTAGTGGGTTCCGATGATGTCTTCAGCAATGGCCATGGCGGGCGAGAGCCTATCAGCGCGCTTGCGGGTGGTTCATCTGTCGTGACGCCGGGATGCGATCGCGGCCAGTGCGCCGCCCGCCGCACCGAGCGCCAGCGCCGACGGCACTCCGATCCTGGCCGCCTTGCGCGCGGTCCGGAAGTCGCGGATCTCCCATCCGCGTTCCCTGGCCAGGTCACGCAGGTCGGCGTCGGGGTTGATGGCCACCGCCGTGCCGACCAGCGACAGCATCGGAACATCGTTGAAGCTGTCCGAATAGGCCGCGCAGCGGCGCAGGTTGAGGCCCTCGCGGATGGCCAGCGACCTCACCGCGTGGGCCTTGCCGGGGCCGTGCAGGATGTCGCCGACCAGGCGACCGGTGAACACGCCGTCGACGGATTCGGCGACCGTGCCGAGCGCGCCGGTCAGCCCGAGCCGACGGGCGATCGTGTCGGCCAGCTCGTACGGGGTCGCGGTGACCAGCCACACCTGCTGGCCCGCATCCAGGTGCATCTGCGCGAGCGCGCGGGTGCCTGGCCAGATCTTGTCCGCGATGATCTCGTCGAAGATCTCCTCGCCGACCGCGACGAGTTCAGCGGTCGACCGGCCCTCGATGAACGCCAGCGCCTTGCGTCTGCCCTCGGCGACGTCGTCGCTGTTCTCCCGGCCGGTGAGCTGAAACTTGGCCTGCGCGTAGCCAAATCGCGCCAGATCGCCGTAGGTGAAGTACTTTCGCGCTGCCAGTCCGCGGGCGAAATGCACCAGCGAGGAACCCTGCACGAGCGTGTTGTCGACGTCGAAGAAGGCGGCCGCGGTCAGATCCGGCGGCGGCGCCGCGAGGCCGGCGTCCTCGTCCTCGGCGATGTGCGCGACAGCGGTCTCCGCACTGGCATCGCCTGCCAACGCCTGGACGGCGGCTTCGTCACCATCGCGAACGGGCACGTATCAACACTATGACACCGGAACTCGCCGATACTGGACGCCGTGGACCGCGCGCAGGTGATGTTGCTGACCAGGCAGGGCTGCTCGCTGTGCGAGCGGACGGCCGCACGGCTGTCCGAGCTGGCCGACGAGCTCGGCTTCGACTTCACGAGCACCGACGTCGACGCGGCGGCCGCGGCGGGCGATTCCTCGCTGCGGGCCGAGTTCGGCGATCGGCTACCGGTGGTCCTCCTCGACGACAGGGAACACAGCTACTGGGAGCTCGACGAGCCCAGGTTGAGGGCAGATATCGGCCGGCGGAACGAGGGTTAACCGCGTCACGAATTTGGAGAGCTAACCAACTACCGATTAACCTGGTCAACGTGGTGACGATGCCATGAGCGTGCTGCTATTCGGGGTGTCGCACCGCAGCGCGCCGGTGTCCGTCCTCGAGCAATTGAGCACCGACGAGTCCGATCAAGCCAAGATCGTCGACCAGGTGCTGCAGTCCTCACTGGTTACCGAGGCCATGGTGCTGTCCACCTGCAACCGCGTGGAGATCTACGCGGTGGTCGACGCCTTCCACGGCGGACTCTCGGTGATCGGGCAGGTGCTCTCGGAACATTCCGGCATGGGGCTCGGTGACCTCACCAAATACGCCTATGTCCGCTACGCCGAAGCGGCCGTCGAGCATCTGTTCTCCGTTGCCAGCGGCCTGGATTCGGCTGTGGTCGGCGAACAGCAGGTGCTCGGCCAGGTGCGGCGCGCCTACGCGTCCGCAGAGGCCAACCACACCGTCGGACGCACGCTGCACGAGCTGGCGCAGCGCGCGCTGTCGGTCGGCAAGCGGGTGCACAACGAGACGGGCATCGACGCCGCGGGCGCCTCGGTGGTGTCCGTCGCGCTCGGAATGGCCGACAGCAAGCTGGGCGGGCTGGCCGGTCGTAGCGCCGTCGTCATCGGCGCGGGCGCGATGGGCGCGCTTTCGGCCAAGCATCTCGTGCGCGCGGGTGTCGAACGCGTCCACATCGTGAACCGGACGCTGCCCCGCGCCAAGAAGCTCGCCGACAAGATCCGCGAGCTCGGCGTCACCGCCGACGCTTTCCCGTTCGACCACCTCACGCCGGTGCTCACCGACGCGGACGTGGTCGTCAGCTGCACCGGCGCCGTGCGGCCGGTGGTGTCGCTGGCCGATGTGCACCGCGGGCTGGCGCATGGTTTCGAGCCGAAGCAGCTGGTGGTCTGCGATCTCGGCATGCCCCGCAACGTCGATCCCGCCGTCGCGGGCCTGCCCGGCGTGTTCGTCGTCGACATGGACCGGATCCAGCGCGATCCGGCGGCCCGCGCGGCGTCCTCGGACACCGAGGCGGCCCGCACGATCGTCGCTGCCGAAGTCGCCAATTACCTGGCCGGACAGCGGATGGCCGAGGTGACGCCCACTGTCACCGCGCTTCGCCAACGCGCCGCAGACGTGGTCGAGGCCGAGTTGCTGCGGCTGGACAACCGGCTGCCGAGCCTCGAGGCGACCCAGCGCGACGAGGTGGCACGCACCGTGCGCCGAGTGGTCGACAAGCTGCTGCACGCACCGACCGTGCGCGTCAAACAGCTGGCCAGCTCACCGGGCGGCGACAGCTACGCCGAGGCGCTTCGCGAACTGTTCGAACTTGACCCGCAGGCCGTCGAAGCGGTCGCGGGCTCCGAGTTGCCCATCGTGGCCGGCGACGAATTGCCGTTTGCCACAACCGATCTCGAAAAACCTGAGTAACACTTGGCAGATCTCATCCGGATAGGCACCCGCGGCAGCCTGTTGGCTAAAACCCAAGCGAGTGTCATCAAAGACGCGCTGGTGGCCAAGGGGCACCCCGCCGAGTTGGTCATCATCGTCACCGACGGCGACAAATCGAGCGATCCGATCGCCTCGATCGGCGTCGGTGTCTTCACCGCGGCCCTTCGCGAGGCCATCGCTGACGGCCGGGTCGATATGGCCGTTCACTCGTACAAGGATTTGCCGACCGCCCAGGATCCGCGGTTCACGATCGCCGCGATACCCCCGCGAGAGGACGCCCGCGACGCGCTTGTGGCCCGCGACGGACTGGTTCTCGGAGAATTGCCTGCAGGCTCGGTGATCGGCACCTCGAGCCCGCGGCGGACCGCGCAGCTTAGAGCACTGGGTCTCGGTTTGGAAATCCGCCCCCTACGAGGCAACCTTGACACCAGGTTGAACAGGGTAAGCAATGGTGATCTCGACGGCGTCGTCGTCGCCCGAGCGGGACTGGCCCGCATCGGGCGTTTGGGCGATGTCACCGAGACTCTGGAGCCGGTGCAGATGTTGCCGGCGCCGGCTCAAGGTGCGCTTGCGGTCGAGTGCCGCGCAGGCGATACCGAGCTCGTCGCGCTGCTGGCGGAGATGGACGACGCCGACACGCGCGCCGCAGTCACCGCTGAACGTGTCCTGCTCGCCGAACTGGAGGCGGGTTGTTCCGCACCGGTGGGCGCGATCGCCGAGGTGGTCGAGTCCATCGATGAGGACGACCGAGTCTTCGAAGAGCTGTCGTTGCGCGGCTGCGTGGCGACGCTGGACGGATCCGACGTGATCCGTGCGTCCGGCATCGGGACTCCCGAGCGGGCACGAGAGCTTGGTCTCTCGGTCGCCGCGGAGTTGTTCGAACTGGGGGCACGCGATTTGTTGGACGAAGCTGGGAGGGACAGATGACGACCCGAGGGCGTAAGCAGAGGCCCGGCCGCATCACGTTCGTCGGCGCTGGGCCTGGCGACCCGGGCCTGCTGACTACGCGGGCGCGGACGGTGCTCGCCAATGCGGCGCTGATCTTCACCGACCCCGACGTACCCGAAGCGGTGCTGGCCCTGTGCGGGTCGGAACTGCCGCCACCGTCGGGTCCCGCGCAGGCCTCGGCACAGTCGCAGGCCTCCGACGCCGCGACCGACACCGACGGCGATGCGCAGACCGTGACCGCGATCCTCCCACTGGCGTGGACCCGCGGGCCGATATCCGGCCCGCGCTCGGCGATCCGGTTGAGGTGGCCAAGACTCTGGCCACAGAGTCCCGCACCGGGGTCGACGTGGTTCGGCTTGTCGCGGGCGACCCGCTGTCGCTGGACTCCGTGATCACCGAAGTGAATGCGCTGACGCGTTCGCACCTGCCGTTCGAGATCGTGCCGGGCCTGCCCGCCACGACCGCCGTGCCGACCTACGCGGGCCTCCCGCTCGGTTCGTCGCACACGGAGGCCGACGTTCGCGGTGACGTGGACTGGGCCGCGCTGGCCGCGGCGCCGGGACCGCTGATCCTGCAGGCGGGCGCATCGCATCTGGCCGATGCGGCGAGCACGCTGATCGAGTACGGATTGGCCGACACCACACCGTGTGTCGTCACCGCGCAGGGCACCACGTGCCAGCAGCGTTCGGTGGAGACCACTCTCGGCGGTCTCAACGACAAGTCCGCGATCGGCGCCAACGAGCCCGGGGGCCCGCTCACCGGACCGCTGGTCGTGACGATCGGCAAGACGGTGGCCAACCGCGGAAAGCTGAACTGGTGGGAGAGCCGGGCGCTGTACGGCTGGACCGTGCTGGTGCCGCGCACCAAGGACCAGGCAGGCGAGATGAGCGACAAGCTGGTGTCGCACGGCGCATTGCCGATCGAGGTGCCGACCATCGCCGTCGAGCCGCCGCGTAGCCCGGCGCAGATGGAGCGCGCGGTCAAGGGCCTTGTCGACGGCCGCTACCAGTGGGTGGTTTTCACCTCGACCAACGCGGTGCGCGCCGTCTGGGACAAGTTCAACGAGTTCGGCCTCGACGCCCGCGCGTTCTCCGGTGTGAAGATCGCGTGCGTGGGACAGTCCACCGCCGACCGGGTGCGCGCCTTCGGCATCGAGCCGGAGCTGGTGCCGTCGGGTGAGCAGTCCTCGCTGGGTCTGCTCGACGAATTCCCGCCCTACGACGACGTTTTCGACCCGGTGAACCGAGTTCTGCTGCCGCGCGCCGACATCGCGACCGAGACGCTGGCCGAAGGTCTTCGCGACCGCGGCTGGGAGATCGAGGACGTCACGGCCTACCGCACGGTGCGTGCGGCGCCGCCGCCCGCGCAGACCCGCGAGATGATCAAGACGGGTGGGTTCGACGCGGTGTGCTTCACGTCGAGCTCGACCGTGCGCAACCTGGTCGGGATCGCGGGCAAGCCGCACGCCCGCACCATCGTCGCGTGCATCGGACCCAAGACCGCTGAAACGGCAGCCGAATTCGGCCTTCGGGTCGATGTGCAGCCGGAGGTCGCGGCGGTGGGTCCGTTGGTCGAGGCACTGGCCGAGCACGCCGCCCGGCTGCGCGCCGAGGGCGCACTGCCGCCGCCGCGCAAGAAGAGTCGCCGCCGCTAGCCCTGCGTGGAAAGAAGGTGGCCTAGCATGGCGAATCCGAGTCACCGTCCGCGTCGGCTCCGGTCGACACCGGCGCTTCGTCGGTTGGTAGCGCAGACGTCCTTGGAGCCAAGGCATTTGGTGTTGCCGATGTTCGTCGCAGACGGCATCGACGAGCCGAAACCGATCCAGTCGATGCCGGGCGTCGTGCAGCACACCCGTGACTCGCTGCGCAAGGCGGCCGCCGACGCCGTCAACGCCGGGGTCGGTGGCCTGATGCTGTTCGGCGTGCCCCGCGCGGAGGACAAGGACGCCACCGGATCGGCGGGGGTATCCGACGACGGCATTCTCAACGTCGCGCTTCGCGACCTCGCCAAGGATCTCGGCGAGGCGACGGTGCTGATGGCCGACACCTGCCTCGACGAGTTCACCGACCACGGTCACTGCGGGGTGCTGGACGCCTCCGGTCGCGTCGACAACGACGCGACCAATGCGCTTTATATCGAACTTGCTGTCGCGCAGGCTGATTCCGGTGCACATGTTGTCGCGCCCGAGCGGCATGATGGACGGCCAGGTCGCCGCGATCCGCGAAGGGCTTGACGCGGCCGGTCACACCGATGTGGTGATCCTGGCGTATGCGGCGAAGTTCGCGTCGGCGTTCTACGGCCCGTTCCGCGAGGCGGTGTCCTCCAGCCTGAGCGGGGATCGCCGCACGTACCAACAGGATCCGGCCAACGCCCGCGAGGCCGTGCGCGAGATCGAACTCGACATCGCCGAGGGCGCCGACATCGTGTTGGTGAAGCCCGCGATGGGTTATCTCGACGTGGTGGCTGCCGCGGCCGAGATCTCGCCCGTGCCGGTGGCCGCCTATCAGATCTCCGGCGAGTACTCGATGATCAGCGCAGCGGCCGCCAACGGCTGGATCGACGGCAAGGCGGCGGCGCTGGAGTCGCTGGTCAGCATCCGGCGCGCGGGTGCCGACATCGTGCTGACGTACTGGGCGGCCGACGCGGCCGACTGGCTCGCGTGAGCGAGGGTGTGAGCGACGAGGGCCGCCCAGCCGACGTCGACACCGGCTTCTGGCTGTGGCTGGTGGCTGTGCCGCTGATGGTCGCCGGATATCTGGTCGACCTTGTCAGCACGCAGCGCCCACAGCCGCCCGCGATCGTCATCGTCTTCTCGTGTCTGTTCGTCTTCGTCATCGCCGCGGTGGTGGTCACGTTCCTGTTCCTGATGCGGCTGGGCTACCGCTGGGCCCGCACACTGCTCACCGGCGGCGGGGTCGCTTCGGTGGTGTACGCCGGAACAAGCCTGTTCTCCATCGACCGGGCGACAGCGCCCGCGGTGGTCTACGCGGTCAGCGCCATCGTCGGCTCGGTGCTGATCGCAGGCGGAGTGTTCCTGCTGCACCGCAAAGACGCCCACGCCTTCTTCGTTCGTTAGGCTTGCCGACCATGTCAGCACCCGTGCCGGTACGACCACGCATCGTCGATGCGGTGTTCTGGCTCTGGCTGCTTGCGGCGGTATCGCTTGTGGTCCTCGGCATGCTGATGGCGCTGACGCGAGGCAACCTGCCGCCCGTTTTCCGCGGTGCCGGAATTCTGTTCGCGGTGGCGGGATTGGCGCTCGGTTATCTCGCAGGCCGCACAAGGGCAGGCCATGCTCGGATGCGACGAGCAGCGGTCGGCCTCGCGCTCGCCCTTGTGGTGTTGCTCGCCCTCTTCACGCTCATGACCGGTGGCGTGCTGTGGCTGATACCGATGATCCTGACGATGGTGGGTGCGGTGCTGATCATGCGGCCGTCCGCTCAAGACTGGTTCCATCTCGGGGAGACGCCGTGACACAGCCGAGCGAGCAGGCCAACGTCCTGTTCTACGAGCCTGGCGCCAGCTGGTGGTGGGTGGCGGCAGGGCCGCTTGCCGGGATTGCGATGGTGCTGATCCAGATGTCGGCAGGGTTGGGCTTTCAATGGCTGGTGCCGACGGTCTTCTTCGTGCTGGTGACGAGTTTCGTGTGCGGTTCAGGTCAAGGCGGCCCGGATCCACACGTCGGTGGAGCTGACGCCCACCGTGCTGCGTCAGGGCGCCGAGCGCACACCCATCGACGACATCGTGCGGGTCTATCCCGCTCCGGAGGGCAACGAGGAACACCAGTGGATGTCCGCGCGGGCGCTCGGCGAGCTCACCGGTGTGCCGAAGGGCCGCACCGGCATCGGCGTGCGGCTGAGCAACGACCGCACCGCGCAGGCATGGGCCCGCAAGCATCGGCAACTGCGGGCACAGCTGGTTCACCTGATGGACGAGCGGATCCCGCCGGAGCCCAAGTCATGAGGCCGGCCCGGGCGACGAGACAGAAACGGCGCGCAACCGTCGAGCTGGTGCTGGCCGTCGTGGCGGCGGCGGGTGCCGTGTGGAGCTGGTTCGGCGCACGGTCGATCGTCACCGTCGCCCCGATCCTGCGAGGGCGAGCCACAGACGACGTCGGTTGCCCTCAGCCCGCCGATGCTGGTGTTGATGCTGCTGCTGGCGACCGTGGCCGGCGTGCTTGCCGTCGACGGCATCGCCCGTCTGCGAACTATTGCGGGTCGAGTCGGTAGTGCAGCTGTAGCGCCTTCCATCGACCCACTCTCAGCCAGTGATCGGTCCTGAGCACCCCTTCGTCATCGGTGAAGACGTGAAACGTCTCCCGCAACGGAGGTTTGGCGGCATACCAGTCGTCGTCGAACTGGACGACGGCGTACGCGCCGTCGGCGCCGAAAGACGCTGAGCGAGAGTGCAACCAGAACGATCCGTCGTCGTCATTGCGGGGTGTCAGGAAGACCTGGACGCTGCCACTCTCGAGCGGAAACGAGACGTGCACGTGCGGCTGTTCGTTGCCCGGTAGCCGGCCGACCCGGTAGAAGCCGCTGTAGACCTTCGATCCGTCGGACTTCAGGTCGCGCACCCATGCCGCGCCGACGCGGTCGCCGTTCTCGTCGTCGACGACGCGCACCGTGCTCGCCATTCCCCGGCTGACCGACAACGGCTCGACGGGTAGCGCGAGTTGTCCGACGCGGCGCCCCCACAGCCGGGCGATCAGGTCGCCGCCAGGCGCGAAGAGGGCGTTCCACTGCGACCACACCTCCATCCGCCACGAGGCCGTCCGCTCGTAGAAATCCCGCACGCGGTCGTCCACCTTCGCCGACGTGAACTGCGGCCCGTCGAGCGCTGAGAACGCGGCAAGCAGCCCGTCGTCGGCCAGCGGCGGCCGAACGCGGCCGTCGGCCGCGAGAACGCCGAGCCAGTCGTCACCACGGGCCCCTGCGGCGTTCGTCGGCGACGAGAGCCAGCTGTCGGCGCCGTCGACGTCGATCCGGCGGCCGACGCTCCGCCAGAAGTAGCGGGTCGACAGGTCGAGTAGCCGAGTCACCGGTGGCATGGAGAAATCGTATTGGTGACCCCGCTCACAGAACTCTTGGTACAAAGTTCAGAATTTGTAACACTGTTTCACATGACGGAGTTGGCGCAGACGCCCGCAGCAGCTGGACGCACTGCCGTTGGGGCCGCAGTCGCTGGTCTGGCGGTACTTCGGCGACAACCGGATGTACCTGATCGGGCCGCGACCCGCGGTCCTGCAGAACATGCTGGCCGAGCTGGGCCAGGGCGTGCTGGACCACTCGGTGTTCTTCGACGACACCGCGGCGCGGGTGAAGCGCTCGCTGCCGCCGATCTTCATGACGGTCTACGGCAGCGACGACGACAACCCCGGCCAGCAGGTCCGCGACTTCCACACCGAGATCAAGGGCACGATGCCGGACGGCGAGCGCTATCACGCGCTCGAACCCGGAGACGTACTTCTGGGCGCACGCCACGTTCGTCGAGCAGGTGCTGTATTTCGCCGACACCTTCGTCAAGCGGCTCAGCCGCGAGGAGAAGGAGCAGATCTACCTCGAATCCAAGACCTGGTATCGCCGCTACGGCGTCAGCGAGCAGGCGATGCCCGCCGACTACGCCGCGTTCGAGCAGTACTGGACGCGGATGATCGACGAGATCGTCGTCGCCCACCCGACCGCGAAATACGGCGTCGGCTACGTCACCAAGGGCTATCCCTGCCCGAAGGGTGTGCCCGCTCCGCTCTGGCGGGCGATCTCGGCCGTCTTCAACCCGGTCGCCGCATTCCTGACCACAGGTGGCATGCCGCCGCGCACCCGTGACGCTGCTCGGCCTGCCGTGGAGCGACGCGCCAGGAGCGGCGCTACCAACGCTTCGCCTCGCTGTGGCGGTCGCGTCCGGTCAACTGGCTGTGGGACCATCTGCCGATGCGGCTGCGCTTCAACAAATTCGCCCAAGCCGGGTATGCCCGCGACTGACCCGAGCACCGAAGCCATCCTCGACGCCGCCGTCGTCGAGTTCGAACGGCATGGCCTGCGCCGCGTCGCGCTGGAAGACGTTGCCCGAAGGGCCGGTGTCAGCCGCACGACCATCTACCGCCGGTTCTCCAACAAGGACGAGCTGGTCGCGGCCGTCATCGAACGGGAAAACGTCGCGCTGTTCGCCGATATCGCAGCCGAGCTGAAACAGGCTGGGGCGCAGGCGAACTTCTACGTCGAGGCGTTCACCCTGTCGATCCTGCGGTTCCGCAGGCACCGGGTGCTCAACCGGATGATGAGCGACGAGCCCGCGGTGGTGCTCGAGATGGCCCGCACGCACTACGGCGCCGCGATCGAGCGGATGGCGGACGCGCTTCGCGAGATCTTCCCCGACGGGTTCGCCGACCGCATCGGTGCGCAGGCGGTCAACGAGCTGGCCGACACGATCCTGCGCTACGCCGCGATGGCTCTGCTGCTGCCCGGCGCGCAGCCGCTGGAGACCGCCGACGACATCCGGGCCTTCGCGACCCGGCACTTCCTGCCGAGCCTGCCGACCGCGCTACGGGCTGGTACCGGCCGAGCGCGAGCAGACGCAAAAGCCTCCATTTGCTGATTCCGGGTACTTTTGCGTCTGCTCGCGAAGTGCGAACGTGTCCTCTGACGGGCGACGCCTCCTGGCGGCACGTCTGCCTAGAGTGGTCAACGATGACGCCACTCGACCGGATCGCGCCCGCCTTCATCGAGATGGCGCACTCGATCGTGTGGGCGTCGGTCGCGACGGTCGACTCCGACAGCCGTCCGCGTTCACGCATCCTGCACCCGATCTGGGAGTGGGACGGCACCGACCTGTTCGGTTGGATCGCCACCGTGCCGAGCCCGGTCAAGAGGGAACACCTCGCCGCGCATCCCGAGGTGTCGGTCAGCTACTGGGCGCCCAGCCACGACACCTGCAGCGCCGAATGTCTCGTCGAGTGGTACTCCGACGACGAGACCCGAAAAGCGGTGTGGGACAAGTTCGCCAACGGCCCAGAGCCGGTTGGCTACGACCCGACCATCATCCCGATGTGGAAGGACGGCCCGACGTCGAAGGAGTTCGCCGCGCTGCGGCTGAGCCCGTACCGGCTGAGGGTGATGCCCGGCACGGTGATGACGCAGGGCGAGGGGGAGGTTCTGTCCTGGTACTCGTGAGCGAGGTCGGCACGCTGCCGTTGGCCCCGAAGAACCCGCTGTCGATTCGGCAATTGCTGCGTGCGGTGCGCAATCTCGACGCCGGACAAGAGGTGCTGCGCGACGCGGGCGGCACCGTCACGCGCATTCAATTCGGTCCGAAGTGGCTGTTTCCTCCTGTCGTGGCGGTGTTCTCGCCGAGCGGGATACGCGACGTGCTCGGCCGCAACGACTCGGCCGTCCGAGCGCTGCATCGTCCACGAAGAAGTGCAGCAGCTCGCGGGCGACAGCCTGTTCGTCCTGCCCAACGAGCCGTGGCTGCCCCGCAAGCGCGCACTGCAACCGGTCTTCACCAAACCGAACGTCCGCAATTTCGGCGGTCACATGTCGCGCGCGGCGCACGCATTGTGCGAAAGTTGGCCGGACAGTGGCGAAGTCGATCTGGACGTCGACTGCCGCCGGGTGACCATGCGGTCGTTGGGCCGCTCGGTTCTCGGCCTCGACCTGAACGACCGCGAAGACGTGATCGCCAATCACATGCACGTCGCGTCGTCCTACACCGCCGACCGCGCTCTGCGCCCTGTGCGCTCACCGAAGTGGTTGCCGACCCCCGCACGCGCGCGTGCGCGCGCTTCGGTGGCGGCGTTGCGCACGGTGACCGGCGACATGCTGCAGGCGTGCCGTGCCGATCCGACCCTTGATGCGCCGCTCGTGCACGCGTTGATCGCGGCCACCGATCCGGAAACGGGTCAGTCGATCGCCGACGACGACATCATCAACGACCTGCTGATCTTCATGCTGGCCGGTCACGACACGACCGCGACCGCACTCACCTACGCGTTGTGGGTGCTGGGGCATCACCCCGACGTTCAGGACCGTGTCGCCGACGAGATACGGCAACTCGGAGATCGCGAGATCGCACCCGCCGATGTGTCCCGGCTCGGCTACACGGTGCAGGTGCTGCACGAGGCGCTGCGGCTGTGCCCGCCCGCCGCGGGCGTCGGTCGGATGGCCGTCCGCGACATGGAAGTGGACGGATACCGGGTCGAGGAAGGCACCCTCGTGCTGGTGGGAATCTATGCGGTGCACCGGGATCCGGACGTCTGGCGCAAACCCCTCGACTTCGATCCCGAGCGGTTCAGCCCCGAGGCGATGAAGACGCTCGACCGCTGGCAGTTCATTCCGTTCGCCGGCGGCTCGCGATCGTGCATCGGCGAACACTTCGCGCGGTTGGAGACCACCCTTGCGCTCGCCACCATCGTCCGGGCCAAGGAGATCAGGTCGCTCGACGACGATTTTCCCGTCGACGTGCCGTTCACCACGGTTGCCAAGGGGCCGATCCGCGCGCATGTGACCGCGCGAAAGTGAACGCGCCATCGGTGATTCGGGTTGCCGCCGCGGTAATCCTCGATGCGGACGGTCGCATGCTCGTCGTGCGTAAGCGGGGCACCGCGACGTTCATGCAGCCTGGCGGCAAGATCATGGCCGGTGAATCTGCTGTCGAGGCCGTGCACCGCGAGGTCGTGGAAGAACTCGGTGTTGCGGCATCGGCGGTTCAGCCGCTCGGACGGCGGGTTGCCGATGCGGCGAACGAGCCCGGCCACACCGTCGAGGCGGATGTGTTCCTGACGAGCCTCGCGGGTGAACCGCGAGCCGCCGCGGAGATCGACGAGATCGCGTGGGTGGATCCGGTCGATCCGGGCGACATCGAACTCGCGCCGCTCACAAAGCGGTTGATGGCCGAGACCGTCGCAGGCGGACGGGACTAGGCGCCGGCATTCATCCGGGTCAGCAGGACGGCCGACTCGAAAGGCAGCCGCGGGAAGATCGCCCGCCAGAACCCCGTCACGTGGGTGGCCGCTTCGGCCTTTGGCATGACCCGCGGCTCGGTCAGCTTGATCGTCTTGCCCATGTGTCGCAGCTCCGTATGCCCCGCGGCGGTGATGTTCTTCAGCCAGTCCCGGTCGGGCCCGTAGGTCAGCAGGACCGCGACTCCGTCGTCGGTGGGGAAGACGTTGAGCGGTGTGCGGTACGGCTTGCCGGATTTGCGGCCGACATGCTCGAGGATCCCGAACCCCGGCAGCCAACCAGCCCATATCCGCTGGACGGGGTTGGTCACGTACTTGTTGAATCGGGCCACCCATTGCGGTACCTGCACACCGCCCATCAAACTCGGGGCTATGGCCTACCTCAAGCCCCCGTGGTTCGTTCGCAAGATCTTCAACAAGGTCGCGATGGCGACCGGAGTCGGCAACAGCCAGACGCTGACGGTCATCAAGCGGGTGAGCAAGCAGCCGCAGCAGATCCCGGTGGTCGTACCCGAGGTCGGCGGGGTCAAGTACCTGGTGTCCACCCGCGGCGAGGCCGAATGGGTGCGCAACGTCCGCGCCGACCCGAACGTGAAGCTGGGCGATACGCGCTACGTCGCCAGCGAGGTCCCCGTGGAGGAGCGGGCGCCGATCATCGCGGCGTATCGCCCGCTGGCGGGCAAGGTCGTCGAGGGCTATTGGAAAGAGCTGCCCGCCGACGCCGACCACCCGACCTTCGCGCTGACGCCGGGCTGAGTTGCGCGCTCATTTTGCGTTGAGGGCTGTGCTGAGCGGTCGATCACGACCCTCACCGCAAAATCGAGGCCAACGCCGGCCCGGCCGTACTCCTACACCCTGTAGTTGACGCACTTGGGCTAGCTGGGACACTGGTGGCCATGGCCAGCACCGACGTCTCCGCGAAACTCTTCGCCGACGCGTGCGCCCTCATCCCCGGCGGGGTCAACTCGCCGGTGCGGGCCTTTTCCGCGGTCGGCGGCACCCCGCGCTTCATCACCTCGGCCAAGGGCTACTGGCTGACCGACGCCGACGACAACCGGTATGTCGACCTGGTGTGCTCCTGGGGCCCGATGATCCTGGGCCACGCCCACCCCGCCGTCGTCGACGCCGTGCAGCGCGCCGCGGCAAGCGGGCTGTCCTTCGGCGCCCCCACCCCCAGCGAGAGCGAGCTGGCCGCCGAGATCATCGGACGGGTCGACCCGGTCGAGCGGCTGCGCCTGGTCAACTCCGGCACCGAGGCCACCATGAGTGCGATCCGGCTGGCCCGCGGCTATACGGGCCGCGCCAAGATCATCAAGTTCTCCGGCTGCTACCACGGCCACAGCGACGCGCTGCTCGCCGATGCGGGCTCGGGCGTCGCGACCCTTGGCCTGCCGTCCTCGCCTGGTGTCACCGGCGCCGCCGCCGCCGACACGATCGTGTTGCCCTACAACAACATCCCTGCGGTCGAAGAGGTGTTCTCCCGGTTCGGCGACGAGATCGCCTGCGTGATCAGCGAGGCCAGCCCGGGCAACATGGGCACCGTCGCGCCACTGCCCGGCTACAACGCCGCGCTACGTCGCATCACCGCCGAGCACGGTGCGCTGCTGATCCTCGACGAGGTGATGACCGGCTTCCGGGTCAGCCGATCCGGTTGGTACGGAATCGATTCCGTCGATGCCGATCTGTTCACCTACGGCAAGGTGATGAGCGGCGGCCTGCCCGCGGCGGCGTTCGGCGGGCGGGTCGAGGTCATGGAGCGGCTGGCCCCACTCGGTCCCGTCTACCAGGCGGGCACGCTGTCGGGTAATCCCGTCGCGATGGCGGCCGGGCTCGCGACGCTGCGGGCTGCCGACGACGACGTGTACGCGAAGCTGGACGCCAACGCCGACCGGCTGACCGACATGCTCTCGCGAGCGCTGGCCGACGCAGGTGTCGCTCACGGAATCTCGCGGGCGGGCAACATGTTCAGCATCTTCTTCACCGATGCGCCGGTCAACGACTTCGCATCGGCGAAGGCGACCGAGACGTGGCGCTATCCGGCGTTCTTCCACGCACTTCTCGACGCGGGCGTCTATCCGCCGTGCAGCGCGTTCGAGACGTGGTTCGTCTCCGCTGCTCTCGACGACGAGGCGTTCGACCGGATCGGCGCCGCGCTGCCGGGCGCCGCGCAAGCCGCGGCAGGAGCCGAACGCCCATGAGTGACAAGACGATCGTGCACGTGATGCGGCACGGCGAGGTGTTCAACCCGGACAAGATCCTCTACGGCCGGCTGCCCGACTACCACCTGTCGGACAAGGGCAGGGCGCAAGCGGAGCGGGTTGCCGACTGGCTGGCCGACCGCGACATCGTCTACGTCGTGGCGTCGCCGCTGGAGCGCGCGCAGGAGACCGCGACCCCGATCGCGGAACGGCGCGGGCTGCCGATCAACACCGACGACGATCTCATCGAATCGATGAACATCTTTCAGGGCCAGAAGGTTTCACCCGGCGACGGTGCTCTTCGCGATCCCCGCAACTGGTGGTATCTGCGCAATCCGCGCACGCCGTCGTGGGGTGAGCCGTACGCCGAGATCGCGGAACGGATGAAGGCCGCCCTGCACCGCGCCAGGGTCAAGGGCGCGGGTCACGAGGCGGTGTGCGTCAGCCATCAGCTCCCGGTGGAGACACTGCGACGGGCGATGACGGGAAAGCCGCTGCACCACTTTCCGACTCGGCGGCTGTGCAACCTCGCCTCCGTCACGTCGTTCTACTTCCACGGGGACACCTACGTCGGCTGGGGCTATTCGGAGCTGGCCGGTCAGTGAGGTGGTGGGTCGTCATCGCGAGTGCGGCGCTGGTCGCACTCGCCGGATGCTCCACCGGTGACGACGCCGTAGCCCAGGGCGGCACCTTCGAGTTCGTCGCACCCGGCGGCAAGACCGACATCTTCTACGATCCACCCGAAAGCCGTGGCAGCCCAGGCCGGTTGGCCGGACCCAGCCTGATGGATCCCGCAAAGACGCTCTCGCTCGACGACTTCGCGGGCAAGGTCGTCGTCGTCAACGTGTGGGGACAGTGGTGTGGACCGTGCCGCGCGGAGATCAGCCAGCTTCAGCAGGTGTACGACGCCACCAAGGCCGACGGCGTCGCATTCCTCGGCATCGACGTCCGTGACAACAACCGTGACGCCGCCCGCGACTTCGTGACCGACCGCAAGGTGACGTTCCCGTCCATCTACGACCCGTCGATGCGCACGATGATCGCATTCGGTGGTAAATACCCGACCACCGTCATCCCCTCCACGGTCGTGCTGGACCGGGAGCATCGGGTTGCGGCTGTGTTCCTGCGGGAGCTGCTGGCATCCGACCTGCAACCCGTCGTGGCGCGGCTGGCCGCAGAACCGGCGCCGAAGACATGACCGGTTTCGGCGAGATCGCCGCTGCCGGACCGGTTCTGGCGGCGCTGGGCGTCTCCGTGCTCGCCGGGCTGGTGTCGTTCGCGTCGCCGTGTGTCGTTCCCCTGGTTCCCGGCTATCTGTCCTACCTCGCCGCGGTCGTCGGGGTGGAGGACGAACCGCGCCTTGCACGCCGCGACTCACGTTTGGGCGAAGAAGTGCGGGAGGAAGCCACCGAAACGTCGATCTCGATGAAGACCGCGCGGCTTCGCGTCGCGGGAGCGGCCGCCCTGTTCGTGGCGGGGTTCACCGCGGTGTTCGTGCTCGGCACGGTCGCGGTGCTCGGCATGACGGGTGCGTTGATCACCAATCAGGTTCTGCTGCAACGCATCGGTGGGGTCATCACGATCCTGATGGGTCTGGTGTTCGTCGGCTTCATCCCGTTGCTGCAACGCGATACCAGGTTCGCGCCAAGGCAGCTGTCGACGATCGGCGGTGCGCCGCTGCTCGGTGCGGTGTTCGCGCTGGGCTGGACGCCGTGCCTCGGCCCGACGCTCACCGGTGTCATCGCGGTGGCATCGGCCACCGAAGGCCCCAACGTCGCCCGCGGTGTACTTCTTGTCATCGCCTACTGCCTTGGACTGGGGATTCCGTTCGTGCTGTTGGCCTTTGGTTCCGCACGCGCCGTGCAGGGGCTCGGCTGGCTGCGGCGTCACACCCGACAGATTCAGATCTTCGGCGGCGTGCTGCTCATCCTGGTCGGCACCGCGCTGGTCACCGGTGTGTGGAACGACTTCGTCTCATGGGTGCGCGACGCATTCGTCAGCGACGTGACACTGCCGATATGAGAAGGATCTTCGCGTACGCGCGCAACACCTGGCGCACGCTGACGTCGATGGGCACCGCGCTGGTGCTGTTGTTCCTGCTCGCGCTTGGCCGCGATCCCCGGTGCGCTGTTGCCTCAGCGCAGCCTCAACGAATCCAAGGTCGAGCAGTACATCGTCGAACACCCGACGATCGGGCCGTGGCTGGACCGACTGCAGGCCTTCGAGGTGTTCTCCAGCTTCTGGTTCACCGCCATCTACGCGCTGCTGTTCATATCCCTCGTCGGCTGTTTGACCCCGCGGCTGCTCGAACACATCCGCAACCTGCGCGCGACGCCCGTCGGCGCACCCCGCAACCTCACCCGGTTGCCCAAACACCACATCGCCGAGGTGTCGGGCGAACCCGACGCCGTCACCGCCGCTGTCACCGAGCGGCTGAGCGGCTGGCGGCGCGTCACCCGCAACGACGGCGACGCCGTCGAGATCTCCGCCGAGAAGGGCTATCTGCGCGAGTTCGGCAACATCGTCTTCCACTTCGCGCTGCTTGGCCTGCTCGTCTCGGTGGCCGTCGGCAAGCTGTTCGGCTACGAGGGCAACGTCATCGTGATCGCCGACGGCGGGCCGGGCTTCTGCTCTGCGTCGCCCGCCGCATTCGACTCGTTTCGGGCGGGCAACACCGTCGACGGCACGTCGTTGAACCCGATCTGCCTGCGCGTCAACGACTTCGACGCGAAGTATCTGCCGTCGGGGCAGGCGCTGTCGTTCGCCGCCAACATCGACTATCAGGAGGGCGCCGACCTCGACACGGACACGTGGCGGCCCTACCACCTCAAGGTCAACGAACCGCTCCGCATCGGCGGCGACCGGGTCTACCTGCAGGGCCACGGCTACGCACCGACGTTCACCGTGACCTTTCCCGACGGTCAGACCCGAACCCAGACGGTGCAATGGCGGCCCGACGATGCGATCACCCTGCTGTCGTCGGGTGTGATGCGGTTCGACCCGCCGGGCGGCACGTATCCCGACGCCGACGAGCGGCGCAAGCACCAGATCGCCATCCAGGGTTTGTTCGCGCCGACCGAGCAGCTGCACGGCACCCTGCTGTCGTCGAGCTTCCCTGCGCTCAACGACCCCGCGGTGGCCGTCGACATCTATCGCGGCGATACCGGGCTGGACACCGGGCGGCCGCAGTCGCTGTTCTCCCTCGACCCTCGGCTGATCGACCAGAAGCGGCTGACCAAGGTGGCGCGGGTGAACCTGCCTGCGGGCGAGCAGGCGCGGCTGGACGACGGCACGCTCGTGCGCTTCGACGGGGCGGTGCCGTTCATCAACGTGCAGGTCTCCCACGATCCCGCGCAGGTGTGGGTGCTGGTGTCCGCGCTGACGATGATGGCGGGCCTGCTGGTGTCGCTGATCGTGCGTCGGCGCAGGGTCTGGATTCGAATCACACCAGGTGGTGCAGGTACGGTTAGCGTCGAGCTGGGCGGACTCGCGCGCACCGACAACTCGGGTTGGGGCGATGAGTTCGAGCGGTTGACGGCCCGACTTCTCGACGGCCTCGATTCCGCGGAGCCGTCGAAGAGAGAAGGTCTGATCGCATGAATACCGAGCACATCGACATCGGGCTGGCCCGCTACTCGGACTGGGCCTTCACCTCGTCGGTCGTCGTGCTGGTGGTCGCGCTGATATTCCTCGCCGTCGAGCTCGCCGCCGTCGGCAGCAGGAAGGTCGCCGAGCGCGAGCTTGTCGCGGCCGGGACCGTCAGCGCCGACAGCGCCACCCCCGGACTTGTCGCCGACGTGCCGCAGCGCCCCTTCGACGAAAGCATCGGACGGGCCGGGCTTGTCCTCGTCTACGCAGGCATCGGCCTGCTGTTCGTGTGCATCGTGCTGCGCGGCATGGCGACCTCACGGGTGCCGTGGGGCAACATGTACGAGTTCATCAACCTGACCTGTTTCTCGGGTCTGGTCGCGGGTGCGATCGTGCTGCGCCGTCCGCAGTTCCGCGCACTGTGGGTGTTCGTGCTCGTACCGGTGTTGATCCTGCTGACGGTGTCGGGTCGGTGGCTCTACACCAACGCCGCGCCGGTGATGCCCGCGCTGCAGTCCTATTGGCTGCCCATCCACGTGTCGGTCGTCAGCCTCGGTTCCGGGGTGTTCCTTGTCGCGGGTGTGGCCAGCATCCTGTTCCTCGTCAAGATGTCTCGGCTCGGCGCACCGGATGCCGACGGCGCCGTGGCCCGGATCGTGGCACGGCTGCCCGATGCGCAGACCCTTGATCGCATCGCTTACCGCACAACGATTTTCGCGTTCCCGGTGTTCGGTTTCGGGGTCATCTTCGGTGCGATATGGGCCGAGGAGGCCTGGGGCCGGTACTGGGGCTGGGATCCCAAGGAGACGGTGTCGTTCATCGCCTGGGTGATCTACGCGGCCTACCTGCACGCCCGCTCGACTGCGGGCTGGCGGGACAAGAAGGCCGCATGGATCAACGTCGTGGGCTTCGTCGCCATGGTGTTCAATCTGTTCTTCATCAATCTCGTCACCGTCGGGCTGCATTCGTACGCCGGGGTCGGCTGAGCCGACAACGAGACACCGTGGGTGAGACATCCGTCCAATGAGAAGGGGCTAGCCGTTGTCTGACGATCCGTCGCAAGGCTTTCGGTCACAACAGCGGTTCACTGATCCGGCCAACGACGATTCGCCGCCGCCGGAGTGGACCGATCCCACGCCGCCGACCGGAATTCCGATCAGCCAGCCCGACGTCGTGCCGCAGCCCTACCCGGAGCTCTCCACCTCATCGCTGCTGCGCCAGAACAAGCGGCCGCCGTCGTCGGGCTGGCGCAGGGTCCTCTTCCTGGCCTCGGGCAAGCTGATCAACCTCGGCGAAAGCCCGAAGGCGGTGCACTACAACAACCTGCTCGCTCAGGTGAACCGGCCGATGCAGGGGTGCTACCGGATCGCGCTGCTGTCGCTGAAGGGCGGAGTCGGCAAGACGACCATCACCGCAACGCTCGGTGCGACGTTCGCGTCGATCCGGGGCGACCGGGTGGTCGCGGTCGACGCGAACCCCGACCGCGGCACGTTGAGCCAGAAGGTTCCGCTGGAGACGCCAGCCACGGTGCGCCATCTGCTTCGCGACGCCGAGGGCATCGACCGCTACAGCGACGTCCGCAGCTACACGTCGCAGGGCCCGAGCCGGCTCGAGGTGCTGGCATCGGAGAGCGATCCGGCCGTCTCAGAGGCGTTCAGCGCCGACGATTACTCCAGGACGCTTGACGTGCTGGAACGCTTCTACAGCCTGGTGCTCACCGACTGCGGTACCGGGCTGATGCACTCGGCGATGTCGGCTGTGCTGTCCAAGGCCGACGTGCTCATCGTCATCAGCTCGGGCTCTGTCGATGGCGCCCGCAGTGCCTCGGCGACGCTGGACTGGCTCGACGCGCACGGCCACGAGGACATGGTGCGCAACTCGATCGCGGTCATCAACGCGGTGCGTCCGAGGTCGGGCAAGGTCGATATGCAGAAGGTCGTCGACCACTTCAACCGGCGCTGCCGCGCGGTGCGGCTGGTGCCGTTCGACCCGCACCTCGAAGAGGGCGCCGAGATCAGCCTGGAACGCCTGCGCCGCGAGACGCGCGAGGCGCTGATCGAGCTGGCAGCGGTGGTGGCCGAGGGCTTCCCGGGCTCGAAGCGGCCCAACGACCTGTTTTAAGGGCTGCGCGGGTCAGTTCGGGCGGGGTTTGTCCTCGGGCCCGATCCGGCGCAGGAAATCCGGGTCGTCATCGGGGCCGATCGTGCGCGGCCTCGGCCGAGCGGCCGTGGCGCGGGTCAGCCGCCAGCCGATATAGACCAGGCCGGCCAAGACGACGACGAGGAGCAGATAAGCCACGCAGAAAACCTCCTTGTCTGTGAATATACGCGCCGTCGGTAGGCTCAGCCCGTGCCTGAGTCTCGCCCCGGATCCCGCCTCGTCGTCGATGTGCTGGCCTACATGCTGGCCCGCCTTCTGCTCGTTGCCGTCCTGGCCGCGGTCATCTTCGGGGGTGCCCATCTGCTCGGACTGCGTGAGTTTCCGGTCGTCATCGCGCTGCTGTTCGCGATCGTGATCGCATTGCCACTCGGGATGTGGATCTTCGCCCCTCTGCGCAGGCGCGCGAACGCAAGCATTGCTGCGATCGACGAGCGGCGCCGCCAGGACCGCGAGCAGCTGCAGGCCAGGCTGCGCGGCGACGAGCCGCCCAAGAAGTGACGCACGCGATGAGTCGTGAGGCTTTCGGTGCCGAATTCGTTGGCGCAGAAGGGTTTCTGAACTCGCCGACATACGGGTTGCCGCCGCAGTTCATGTTCGATGCGCTGCAGGACTGCCTGCGCACCTGGCAGGCGGGCACGATGGACGTGCCGTCGTTCGACGAATCCGTCAGTGCCGGGCGGGCAGGTTATGGGGCGTTGGTCGGCGTGCCGGTCGACTCGGTGACGATGGCCGGCACCGTGTCGTCCGCACTCGGACTCGTCGCCGCCGCCATTCCCGACGGCAGCCGGGTGGCGACTCTGCCCGGCGAATTCACCAGCACCAGTTTTCCGTTCGCCGCCCAGGCGTCGCGGGGCGTCACCATCACCGAGCTGAATTCTGACGAATTGGTGACTAGGGCCCGCGACTTCGACGTCGTGACGGTGAGCCTCGTGCAGTCGGCCAACGGCGCGGTGCTCGACGTCGACGCGCTTCGGGCGAACGTGGCGGGCACCGACACCCTGACGGTCGTCGACGTCACCCAGGCGCTGGGCTGGAAGAACATCGCCCTGCCGTGGGCCGACGTCACCGTAGCGGCGGTGTACAAGTGGCTGCTGGCGCCGCGGGGAACCGCCTGGATGTCGATGAGCGAGCGCGTGTCGCGCTCGATGATCCCGCACGCCGCGAACTGGTACGCGGGGGAGAAGCCGTGGTCGACGATCTACGGGCTGCCGCTGCGGCTTGCCGACGATGCCCGACGGTTCGATGTGTCGCCGACGTGGTTCAGCGCATTGGGGTCGGGCCTGACTCTGCCGTGGCTGGCGTCGCTGGACCGGGCCGAGGTCGAGGCGCACGCGCTGGGCCTGGCGTCACGCCTTCGTACGGAACTGCAACTGCCGCAAGAACCTTCGGCGATCGTCTCGATCCCGACCACGTCGACCGAGAAGCTCAAGGACGCAGGCATCCGGGCGTCGATCCGCGCCGGCGCCGTCCGCGTCGGTTTTCACCTCTACAACACCGAGGACGACCTGGATCGACTGCTCGACGTGTTGCGTTGAGTCCACGTCAGGCGCGACGGTTGCGCGGCGCCGCCGATCTGGGCGGGAGCGAACGCATGTGGTCGCGCGCGCGACTCATGATGTCACCGAGAGTGCGAACATCGCGATCGGAAAGCGTTTCGAAGAGCAGGTCGCTGACGATCTGGATGTGGCCCGGCAGGACTTTTGCGACGCGCGCCGCGCCGGCCTTGGTGATCTCGACGACCGTCTCGCGCTGGTCAACCGAGCTCGCGCGACGGGTGATGAGACCGGCGTCTTCCAACACTCCGGCCTGGTGGGTCAGCCCGCTGCGGCTGTAAACGACACCGTCGGCCAAGTTGGTCATGGTGAGTGGCTGCTTTGCGTCGGCGAGGAGGGCCAGTATTTCGAACTGCACATAGCTGAGGTCGCCTTCTGCCCGCAGTTGCCGCTGCACCGCGTACTGCAGCAGGCTGACCGCCTCCGTGAGGGCGAAGTAGGCGTGCATCTGCTGCGGCTCGAGCGCTTTGGCCATGTCGCGATTCTAAAGCTTCGAAATCGAAGCAACGTGATCGGCGTCACTCGCCGATAGGGGAATTGCTTCTACTTCGAAGCAGTTATCGAGAGAGTAACTGCTTCGATATCGAAGCACCGATGAGATGGAGTCGACAATGAGAGCAGTTCGGTACCACCGTTACGGGGATAGCGACGTCCTGCAGTACGAGGACATCGAGCGCCCGGCGCCCGGCCGAGGACAGGTCGTTGTGAAGGTGGCGGCGACGTCATTCAACCCGGTCGACGCGGGCATCCGCGGCGGCTATCTCTCCGAGGTCTATGCGATCGCCTTTCCTCACATACCGGGCGTCGACGTCGCGGGCACTGTCTCCGATATCGGTGCCGGGGTTCACGGTTGGGATGTCGGCGACGAAGTCGTGGGGATGCTCCCGCTGGATGCCGACGGTGCTGCGGCTGAGTACGTCATCGCGCCTGCCGACGTACTGACCGCCGCGCCGAAGTCGGTGCCGCTGGCCGATTCCGCTGCGCTGCCGACCGTCGGGTTGACGGCGTGGCAGGCCTTGTTCGAGGTCGCCTCGCTGACGGCCGGGCAGACGATCCTGATCAACGGTGCTGGCGGGGCCGTCGGTGGCTACGCAGTCCAGCTCGCCAAACAGGCCGACGCCGTCGTCACCGCGACCGCGTCGACGCGCAGCGCGGACCGTCTGCGCCAGTACGGCGCCGACCGGATCGTCGACTACATCGATTACGCGACCACGCCGTTGGTCGCTGGGGCACCGTTCGACGTCGTGCTCAACCTGGTGAGTACCTCATCCGATGACACGGCCGCCCTCGTCAGCCTCGTCGCAGACGGCGGGTTTTACGTCGGCACCATGACGTCGGGACAGGACGGTGCCGGGCGGCGAGTGCGTGCCCAGCGGGTCTTCGTCCGCAGCGATGCCGTGCAGCTCGCCAACCTCGTCAACCTCGTCGACGCCGGAGCGCTGTCGATCGACGTCGCGGATCGACGCCCGTTGGCCGACGTAGCTGCGGTGCACGACGACTCCGACGCCAACCGCCTACCCGGCAAAACGATTCTGGTTCCGCCGAGTCGATGAGGTGAGCTCGGATCAGTCGAACAGATCCGGCTGTTCGCGGGTGATGCGAGCGAAAAGCGGCTGGAAGCTGAACCATCCGGCGAAGTTCGTACCGACTTGTCCCGCAGTATGTTTGGCCATCGCCGGGTCGATCAGTACCGGCTTACCCACGGCCTCCGCCATCAGCTGGGCCTGGCAGGACCGCTCCATCGTGATGAACCACCACGCGGCCTCCTCGACCGAATGTCCCACGGTGAGCAGGCCGTGGTTGCGCAGGATGGCGGCCTTGCAGTCGCCGAGGCTGTGCGCGATTCGCTTGCCTTCCTCGATGTCGAGCACCACACCGGAGTACTGGTCGAACAGCGCATGGTCGTCGTAGAACGCGCACGCGTCCTGGGTGATCGGGTCCAGGAGCCGGGCGAGGGTGGACCACGTCTTGCCGTACACCGAATGCGAGTGTGCGGCGCTGACCACGTCGGGGCGGGCGGCGTGCACCTGCGAGTGAATCGCGAATGCGGCCTGGTTCAGCGGCCGGTCCCCCTCGACGATCGTGCCGTCGTGGCGCACCAGCAACAGGTCGCTGACGCGGATGTGGCCGAAGTGCATGCCGAACGGGTTGACCCAGAAGTGATCGGTGAACTCGGGGTCGCGTGCGGTGATGTGCCCTGCGACGCCCTCGTCGAAGCCGAAGCGGCTGAACAGACGGAACGCCGCCGCCAGGTTTTGTTTGCGGTGCAGCCGCTCTTCCTCGACCGAGCGGCCCTCCTGTGGGAGAAGCGCTGCGACGTTGCCGCCTGCGAGTTTGCTTGCTTGTTCGACGTCGTCCGCAGTCATGGGCTGAGGCTACGCGCCGAAATCGGTCAGCCAGCGGCGTCTTGCAGTATTTGCCGAAGCTTGTCGTCGGGATCGCCGTTGCCCGGATCCAGCCGCAGCTCACCCGGCTGTCCCTCGGGATCTCCCGCGCCGACCGCGGGCGGGGGTGCCGACGGCGGTGGCGGCGGGGCGGGCGGTGGCGAGGGAGGCGGTGGCGGTGGCGCGTTGTCGAGCCCGTCCAGCTTGGCCTTCAGCCGCGGAACCGTGTCATTCCTGACGGCGCGGCGTTCGGTATCGGGATCGGTGTTGTCGGCAAAGCAACCGTCCGGCGCACCCTCGACGATGGCCAGTGCACTTCGGTAGCGCTCGCGGGCGTCATCGGGTCGGCCTTCCCAGCCGTCGATGTCGCCTTGGCGTTCGCGCACCAATTCCAGGTTCACCAGGACGGGGCAGGACTGGTCGGCGGCGGTCAGTGACAGCGCCTCGGAGAACCGCGCGTCGGCATCGTCGAGGCGGCCCTGGAGCACCGCCGCCGTGCCCGCCGTGAACGGCGCCTTCGCCCGCTCGATCACATTGAGCGCGCTCAGCGTCGAGCTGTCGCCGCCCAGCGCGTCGCCGTCACCGTCGCGGAAGTTCGTGACCGCCGAATTACCTGCAACCACAACGGAAATCATCTTGACGGCCGCGATCAGGACGATCAGCGCCACCGGTGCGGAGAACAGCACGAGCCGCCTGCGCAGGGTCAACCGCGACGGTCTGCTTGTCACAGCGCCACATCCCGTCTGGCCAGACGCGTGCGGCGGATATCGCGGATGCTCGCGAACAGCTCGAACAGCAGCAGCACCGCGGCCAGCATCGTGAAGACCCAGTACAGCTCCGTTCGGTCGGCCACACCGGCCGACGCGCCCACCGAGGGCGCTGCCTCCCCGCGTCCTGGTGCGGACTCCGCGACGGGCTTGCCGTCGTCGCGGTCGACGTAGGGCAGGCCGAGTTCTTCGGCGATCCGCCGCAGGCCCGCCTCGTTCCTGGCGGCGCCGTATCCGAACACCGCACCGCCGTCCACCGAACCGGCGGTCGGATCGAACTCGCCCTGCGGCGCGCGGGAACCTGCTGCGCCAGAACCGAAGTAGAACACCAGACTCTCGGAGTCGGGGTACTGCTGTCCGGCTCCGATGAGCTGATAGCGCAGGACGTTGGCGGCGGCCGCCGCATTCACGCCTTCGTCCTCGGCACTCGCGGGATACGGCGTAAGCCGCGCTACCTCTGGACGCAGGCTCCAGGCATCCTCTGACAACGGCCAGTCCAGCGACGGGCGGGACGCGAAGGCGATCATCGCGAACCGTGCTCCTGGGTACTGATCGATCAAGGTCTCGATATCGTTGCGAATAACCGACATTCGTGATTCGCCTTCGCCGTGGTCTTCCACGGCCGAGTCCGGCGATCGGTCGACGATGAAGAAGACGTTGGTGTTATCCGCGGAGCGCGCCGCCGCGGCAGCACCGCGCTCGCCGTGATCGATGCCGGGCCTGGCCGCGGCGATGAGGATCAGCAGCACGGCGAGCGTCAGGCCCGACCACCGCCAGACCGTCGCCCATCGGCCCCCGGCCGTGGCGTACAGGCGCCGCATGGTCAGCAGCCGCATGGCGATGACCACCACGGCGACCGCGAGCAGCACGACGGCCGGCAGCGCAGGCTGGAACGTCATCGTCTCAACACCATCAGCGACAGGCACAGCAGCATGGACGCCACAACGGCGATCGCGAGCGGGACGGCGGGCGCATCGCCGAACCAGGAGGTGGCGGACTCTTCGGCCGGGGCGGTGGCCGCCGGTGGGTTGTCCCGAATCAGGTCGAGGTCACCGCTGAGCTGATCCTGCCTGCCCTCGAGCGAGAAGTATTGGCCGCCGGATGATTTCGAGATCGAAGGAAGGACGCCGGCATTTCGGCTGGAGGTACTCAGCGCATTGATCTGGATGCCTGCCTTGCTCGCCATGCTGCTGACCTGGTCCGCGGTCAGCAACGACGGCCTTGTCTCTCCGGCTTCTCGTAGCTGGCCCGAGCCGAGATAGATCAGCGTGCGACGGTGTGAGCTGGTGGAGTCGAAGGACGGGAAGCCGGTCATACACAACGCCAGGATGTCCTCGACGCTGGACGCGTAGTCGACGTAGGACACCGCGGGGGTGAAGGAGGCGGGGCTGGCGGCGGCGTCGTCGGCCCGGTCCCCGGAAAGCCGGGACAGGTCGCCGAGCCTGCCCGCCACGTACTGGTAGTCCCGCGTCATGGGGATCACGCGCCGGTTCGGCGAGGTGAGACCGATGCGCTGAGTTCCGTACGTTCTCGCCTGGTCCGCGAAGTACGTCAGGAACGCTCCGGTGACCGGTTCGGTGACGGGCTCGGCGACGCAGAGCATGATGTCGTCCGGCGGATCGGGTGCCGCGCTCGACCACCACCATCCACTCGGCCGAGCGCTGGCCAGCACCGTGGCGCCGAGCAGCAGCCCGATCAACGCCACCGCAACAAGCATCGAGAGAAAGCGCGACCGGGCCAGCCGGGCGTATTCGGGGAGTCGCGTCAACCGGGAGGTGTTCGCCATCCGGCGCAGTTGGCGCCGCACCTGCTCCATCGGCAGCAGCAGCGCCAGGACGACGGCGACTGCCACACAGGCGAATCCGGCGATTGCGACGGGCCACCAGGTCAGGGCCACGACCGGATCAACTCCTCGGCCGTCGAGCCGGCCTCGTGGACGTCCACCGGCGACGCGGTGTTGAACTGCGCGTCGTTGAGCGCCGCGAACAGCGGTGCCGCCTCGGCCAGATCGCCTGCGCGGATCGCCTCGACATGCAGGTACTGCGCAGGGGTACCGGTCGCCTGGTGCAGAAAGCTGCGCAGCGTTCGGCTCATCTGGTGACTCGCATCCGCCGCCGTCAACTCACCTGCGCGGTATCGCTCGTCGATCGACTGGATCGCGCGAACGAACTTGCGTCGCAGCAGCTTCGAATGCACCGACCGGATCAGGGGGATGGCCCGCAGCCGGTGGGCGGGAAGCGTCCAGACGACGACGCCGACATACCACGCGATGACGATCGACCAGCAGCGCCAGCCCGAGCCACAGCCACGACGCCGCGTAGGGCGAAGGGCCGAAGATGAACTGCAGCACGTCATCCGGCACGGGATGGCACCCCCGCACGTGAGGCGGACGAGAAGATTCGAGCCATCTCGACGACGCGGGAGCGGATCTGTCCGCTGCCGCCGATGATCGTGTGGGGAACCGCGCGCGCGGTCATGAACTCGTCGAGTGTGCGCCGCCGGTTCGCCTCGGCGCGCCGATACGCGGCGACGACACGGGGGCCGAGATCGCCTTCGCCGATCACGAAGTTGCCGGTCGCGACGTCGTACCCGTCGCGGTGGGCGTCGGACGTTCCGATGGCGGGCGCGTCGGCGACCATCGCCCACAGGACGTCGTGCCGACCCGTGAGACGGCGCACCAACTCCTCGAGATGGCTGTCGACCTCGGGTTCGTCGGAGACCACGACGATGAGCATCGAGTGGCGGTAATGCGTTGCCACATAGTTCAATTGACAGGCGATGTCGCTGGGTCCCGGGTCCGTCAGCGCGTGGTCGTAGAACCGGTGCATCATGCTTTCGATGTGGGTTTCGCCGCGGCTCTGGCGGATGTTCACGTCTCCGCGACCGTCGCCGTACACCATGCCGATCTGATCGGCGCGGCCGAGCGTGATCAGCCCGATGGCGCCGAGGATGTTGGCGGCGACATCGATTTTCGCCTCACCGCTCGGCGCCTGTGCCGTCATGTTTCGGCCTGCGTCGGCGACGAGCAGGATCTTGTGGTGCTTCTCGTCGACGAAGCGCTTGATCAGCACGCTGCCCGAGCGCGCCGACGCCTTCCAGTCGATGTCGCGGACGTCGTCGCCGCGCACGTAGGGGCGCAGATCGTCGAATTCCAGGCTGCGGCTGTGTAATAGCGCATAGCGGCCGCCTTCCAGCAGACCGCGGGTGTCGGTGCCGAAATGCGACCTCGCCCTGTTGAGATGCTTGCCCACGCCGAACCTAGGGGACTCGGACCGCTTGCAGCACCGCGTCGATGACCACCTCGGGGGTGACGCCGTTGCTCGCCGCCTCGAAGCCGAGGATCAGGCGATGCCGCAGCACGCGGTGGGCAAGTGTGGCGATGTCGTCGGGGATCACGTGCGCGCGGCCCGACAGCAGTGCGAGTGCGCGCGCGGACTTGACGAACGCGATGGTCGCGCGCGGGCTGGCGCCGTACTCGATGAGACGGGCGAGTTGCGCGGGCAGGAACTCGTCGGGTTCGCGGGTCACCCCGACCAGTTCGCTGGCGTATCGAGTCAGGGCCCTGTCCATGTAGACGTGGCGGACCACGTCCTGCAGCCGACGTATGTCGTCGAGCCCGACGACCGGCCTGCTGCGGTTGCCCTTGTCGTAGAGGCCGGCGTCCATCCGGTCCATCACCTCGACCTCTTCGTCGGGGCTTGGGTAGGACAGGACGTCCTTGAGCATGAATCGGTCGGTCTGCGCCTCCGACAGTGGATAGGTGCCCTCCTGGTCCACCGGGTTCTGGGTGGCGATCACCAGGAACGGCTCTGGGATGGGGTAGACCGTTCCCGCGATGGTGGTCTGCCGCTCCTCCATCGCCTCGAGCATCGCGCTCTGCGTTTTTGCGCTGGAGCGGTTGATCTCGTCGAGCAGCACGATGTTGGTGTGCACCGGGCCGAGCTGGGTGACGAACGAGTTCGTCGCCGACTCGTAGACCTGGGTGCCGATGATGTCGCTGGGCAGCAGGTCCGGCGTGCACTGGATGCGCTGGAAGCCGCCGTGGATGGATTCCGCGACGACGCGGGCGGCCGTGGTCTTGGCCAGGCCAGGAACGCTCTCGATGAGGACGTGCCCGCCGGTGAGCAGGCCGATCAGCAGCGATTCGCGCAGGTTCTGCTGGCCAACCACTTTTGCCGAGAACGCGTCGCCGACGGCACCGACGATGCGCTGGGCATCGGCGATGGCGCGCTGGTCGAGCCGTGCGGGTGCTGCGGTCATCTGTGCCTTTCTAGCCGTGGACGGGCCACGTTGCTAGTACCCGTGGTCACGGGTTGGCACACCGAATGCGTTCAGTCGCGCGGTTCTGCGGATCACTTCTCCTGCGAGCTGGACCCGCATCGGAGGTACGGGAACGCAAATGCACGCGAAACGCCGGTCAAAGATGCTCATTTGCGTCTGTCCTCAGATTCGCGGGGGCCCCACGCGGGGGAAATCAGGCCAGGAATCGGGCGACGTAGGCGGCGAACGGGTCGCGGAGGTCACGCTCGTCGAGGCCGAACATCTCCGGCGATGTCGCCACCGTGCCGAGCCTGCCGCGCTGATGACCGGCCAGGTAGCCGCCGATCGCCGCGCGCGCGTCATCGTCGAGCGCTTCGCCGGCCTTCTCGTACACCTGCGTGACGACGGCCATCTCGTCGGCCATGAACTCGTCGAATCGGACATCGATGGAACGTTCCGGCGGAATGGTGTCGCGGTCGCGGACGAGCGCGTTGAGCATCAGGCCCAACCGTTCGATCCAGGTCGACGAGATGTCGTTCACCGGCACCGGCGAGCAGTACATGCGCGCGGAGTAGGTGATCATCGCGAGCATCGACAGCGCAACCGGCGTCGGGTCGCGGTGGGTGAAGATCACGAACACGTCGGGGAAGACCTTGTCCAGTACCGGCAGCTGTTCGAGGTGCTGTGGTGATTTGAGCAGCCAGCGCCGACCGCCCCGCAGAAACTGCATCGCCTTGAGTTGCGTCTCGAGGTACTCGTAGTGCGACGTCTGGTCGTGGGCCATGTAGTAGTCGCGCCATCCCGGTACGTGCGCGAGTGTCTCGAACAGCATCGTGGAGAAATCGTTGGCCAGCAGCTGAATCTCTTCGTGCACGTGGTCTGCCGTCATCTCGTGCATGAGCGGGAAGTGCGGCATCACCACATTCATCACCTGGACGGCGACGTCCATCCGCGTCCACCGCGGATCGGGCTCGATGCCGCTTTCGGCGGGCAGCGGGAACGGTTCGTTGCTCTCCCAGTACGGCATCGTCCGGAACGTCGTGGGTGCGGCAAGCAGGTTGTGCAGGTGGGTGGTGCCGGTGCGGGGCAGCCCCGCAATGACGACCGGGGGTAGCAGCTCGATGTCGTTGATCTCGGGATGCCGCGCAAGCAGGTCGGTGAGCAGCAGGCGGTTCTTGAGCCATTGCAGCATCTGGGCGTGGTGGTTGACGATCCCGACCGGGTTCATGGTCGGGATCTCTTGCAGCGCAGCGAGATAGGCGTCGAGGCGCTCGCGATAGTCGGCGGCGCCGAAGTCCTCGAGCCCGGTTTCGGCGGAGGCTTTGGCATGCAGCACGCCCGCGTCGAGCGGGCAGTCGGGCGCCATCGACGCCATCATGTCGCGGATCTGTTGTGCGCCTTCGTTGAAGCGCGGCTCGGTGAGGTCGTCGAGGTGGACGACGGCTGCTGTGGCTTCGGTCACGCCGACTTATGTTACTCTGAGTTTCGTAATGACAACAGACCTCGGCCGCCCCCGAAATCCGCGCATCGACGACTCAGTGCTGCGTGCGACGGTCGAACTGCTCGGCACGTCGGGTTACGCCGCCCTTTCGGTCGATGCGATCGCCAAGCGCGCCGCCACCAGCAAGCCGGCGATTTACCGGCGCTGGCCGAGCAAGGCACATCTGGTGCACGAGGCCGTCTTTCCAGATATCTGAGGCGACGGAGCTACCCGACACCGGATCGCTCGCCGGTGACGTGCGCGAGATGGTGCGACGGACGACGGGTGTGCTGACCACACCTGCGGCGCGGGCCGCGTTGCCCGGTCTGCTCGCGGAGATGGCCACGGACCCGACGCTGCATGCGAAGCTGCTCGGCCGGTTCGGCGACGTCACGTCCCGCGGTATGACCGATCGTCTGAATGACGCCGTGCGGCGGGGCGAAGTTCGCGCCGATGTGACCGCCGCCGAGCTGGTCGAGGCCATCGCAGGCATGGCGCTGATGGCGATCATCACGCGCAATGACGACCTCGACGACACCTGGGTGGAGCGCACGGCCACCTTGATCACGAAAGGAATCAGCGCATGACCATCAGTAAGAGCCAGTCGACGGCCGCGTGGCGGGAGCTGCTGGAAACCCTTGGAGGGCTGGACGCTTCGTTCCTCGACGGCGAGCGCGCCGTCACCGATGACAGGCATATCGCCGACGGTTATCGGATGCTGGCGACGACGTTGGGCGTCGCATTCGACACCTACCTCTTCCCCGACCCGAGTCGACCGCGCTGGGTCGAGCTCAACTCGCCGTCACGACAGGATCGCCGCTGGGGTGGAGACAACACCGACGCCTACTACTTCATGTGTCCGGTCGACCCGAAGCGGCGATACCGGATCAGCGGGAACAAGAACGACAGCGTCTACTTCTCCGTGACCGCCTACAACGAACCGTCGCCGGGTGCCTGGTCGGACCGGGTCGTCGCGATCCTGCGCGACGACGATCTGGACATCGACGCCGAAGGCAACTTCTCGTTCGAACTCGGGCCGACGCCCGGACGCGGCCGTGCTGATGACCCGCGACTATCAGGCCGACCCGCAGACCGGACGGCCCGTCAGCTGGCATATCGAGGCTCTCGACGAGCCTGACCCGTTCCGTCATGGTGACGAGGAAACCGCCGCAGCCCTGCGGGCGAGCGCAGCCTGGATGCGGACGATGTTCGCGATCCTGCCGCTGGCAGTCGGCGCGCGGGTGGAAGACGCTCACACACTCGGACACGAGATATCGGCGGCCGCAAACGAATTCGCAGATCCTTATCAGGTGCCCGACTCGAACTTCGGGTGGTCGGCGCGCGACGCGTGCTATGCCTACGGCAGCTTCGTGCTCGAGGACGACGAGGCGCTCGTCATCACCCATCGGCCGCCGAAATGCCGGTTCTGGAATCTGGTGGTGTGGAACCAATTCATGGCGACCCCCGGCGTCGAGGACGCTCGAAGCTCGGTCAACGGTCACAGCGCCGTGCCGAACGCCGACGGATCGGTGACGGTCGTTCTCTCGCCCGGGATGACAGCGCATCCCAATTCGATTACGACGCTGGGGTATCCGCTGGGCAATCTCGCGTTCCGGTGGTTTCTCGCCGACGAGGTGCCCGCGCGGCCCGAGGTTCAGTTGGTCAAAGCGGCCGACGCGCCGACGGCCGTCAGCTGACGCAGGCGTTCATCCGCCGAGCCACAGCGCGAGTGCCATCGCGATGGACCACACCAGCATCGTCAGCCCGGTGTCGCGCAGCACGGGGATGAGGTCCCTGCCCAGAGCTCCGGTGTTCACCGGACGTGCCGCGCGCCAGGCCAGGGGCGCGGCGACCAACCCCACCGCGCACCACGGCGTCGCAAGCATCAAGAGCAGCGTCATGAGCAACGCGACCGCGAGCAGGCCCAGATAGAGCAGCCGGGTGTTCGAGTCGCCGAGGCGCACCGCCAGCGTGATCTTGTTGGCTTCCTTGTCAGTCGGGATGTCGCGCAGGTTATTGGCGACCAGCACGGCCGACGACAGCGACCCGGTGCCCGCCGCCAGTGCCAGCCCGACCCAGTCGACCCGTCCGGCCTGGGTGTACTGGGTTCCAAGCACGGCGACCAGGCCGAAGAACACGAAGACCGCGACCTCGCCGAGTCCCAGATATCCGTAGGGCTTCGAGCCGCCGGTGTAGAGCCACGCGCCCGCGATGCACACTGCGCCGACGGCGATCAGCCACGGCTGGCTCACCAGGGCCAGCGCGACCCCGGCCGCAGCGGCGACACCGAAGCTGACGATCGCCGCGGTGAGCACCGAACGTGGTGTGGCCAAACGGGATCCGACCAACCGCAGCGGCCCCGCTCGGACGTCATCAGTGCCGCGGATGCCGTCGGAGTAGTCGTTGGCGTAGTTGACCGCGACGATCATCGCGACCGCGACGACCAGCGCCAGCAGGGCCCTCCACCAGACCGCGCCGTCGAGCCAGGCCGCGGCACCGGTGCCCGCGATCACCGGAGTGATGGCGTTGGGCAGGGTACGCGGGCGGGCCCCCTCGACCCACTGCGCGACACTGGCCACGCAGGCCATCGTGTCATGGTCGGTCAAAAGACGGAGCGAAGTGACGACGGACACATTGTCGGCGCCCGGCTGCGGCCGAAGACTGAGGACCATGGATGAACGACTCAGTATTGGCGAAGTCCGCAAGGACGCGCTTCAGGAGACCGCCCAATCTGTGGCCTCGACGGTCGGCGAGGTGGCCGCCATCATCACTACCGCGGTCAAGGACGTTTTCGGTGCGGTCGGCGGCCTGGCCACCGACGTGTTCGAGATCCGGGAAGGGGTCCGCCGCGCGCAGGAGCGCACCGACGACCCAGTGGAGTGATCGACGAACTCAGCGTTCAGGGCGTTGGCCACGGGTGGCGCCTGCTCCCGGCACGATCGTGCGACTGACCGTCCGCTGATAGCTGTCGAGGGCTGCGGTGTCGGCTGACACCCATACCGACCCCCAGTCGACATCGGGATGATCCTTCAGTCTGCTGGGAATTTCGCGCAGCTTGCCGAACATGTCGAGCTCGGCGAACGTACCGCCGATGTCGCGCTGCCGATCCTCGGTCGCCCTCGGGCGCGGCGATTCGATGACGGTGCGCGGCGTCTGTGCCACTCCGCCGGAGACCTCGGCGATGTTGTGCACGCAGGGAAACACATAGCCCATCGGCCAGGCGGTGAGCACCGGGCCGTTGTCGGCGAGGAATGCGGTCAAACCGACGGCTGACCGCAGGCGTGGGCCGGTGAACGCCGGCCGTTCGAGTGCGTCGGTGCGGCCGTCGACCGCGCGAATCCGAACCCGGTCGGCGCCCGCGGGAATGTCGGGAGCATCGACGCCGATCGTGCGCCACGTGGGCTTCGCGGGGTCCTCGTCGGGCGCGGGACGGCCACTGGGCACGCGCTGCCCCAGCGGCGTGACCGTCGCCCCGCCGGCACGCCCGAATTCGAATGCCAGCCCGTCGGCGCCTGTCGTTCGACCCGAGACGGACACGGCCACTCCGTCGTTCGGTGCGAGGCCGGGCAACACGAACCACGTGTCCGACGGACCCGGTTGTTTCTCCGACTGGTTCTGAGGGGGCGAGCATCTCGCCGTCGAGCAACACTTCGATGTCGTCGGCCAGGCCACAGAACCTGTCGCCGGTGATCCGATCCAGGTTCGCAAGCGCTATCGAGCCCGCAGGGTCGCCGCAGCGGCGCGTCGACGAACGATCCGTAGAGCACCACCAGTGCTGTGGCGCCCGCCGTCAGAGCCACCAACGCGGGACCGGCGGCACAGGCCTGGGCGGCCAGCCGACGAAACTTCTGCGGACGGCGAAGGCCCATCACGGCGACCGCCACGGCCACTATTGCCATCCACAGCAGTGGGTTGTCCAGCGGCACGCCGAGCGGTCGAAGCGGGACCACCGCAAGCGGGACGTCGTAGAGGGTGGCCAGCCACCATTCGTTCGGCCCGTCGAATGCGAGGGCAGCGCTCGCAGCCAGGAGTAGCGACCCCGCGACACCGACGAGGACGATGGCTCGACCGGGCGCCCTTGCCCGGTGGAACACCAGGACGACGGCGGAGGTGAGGAATGCCGCGAAAATCCCTGCCACAGCACCGAAATGGTAGGACCACTTCGACGGCGTCAGCGCCAACAGCATCAAGGAGACGATCACCACGGCGCCGAGTCGGAGGACCTTTCCACCGAGTCCGTCGGGATCCCGGCGTCGTATCGTCAGCAGCCCGATGACTGGCAGCAGCGCGATCGACAGCAGCACCGGTAACCGCTTGACTGCGCTGCCCTGCTGGCTGTGCTCGAGGAGATAGGCGTATCGATCAGCCTCGTGATACCACGGTATCGAGGGTCCGAAATAGGTGTGCCAATCAGTGGCGGTGGCCACGCCGTCCCACGTCTGGTCGGCGAAGACGACGGTAATGCCAATGGCCGCAACGCAACACAGCAGCGCCACATCGGCGATCACCTCGAGCCGTCTTCGCTCGGCGCGCCGAGGGCCGCTACCAACCGCACCGCACACACCAGTATCGGGGCGATCACCAACAAGCCGTTCGGGCTCATCGGGATGGTCAGTCCCACGACGAGAGCGAGCAAGCCGAGCCCGGCACGACTGGTCACCCGCAGAGCCAACGCCAGCGCGGCGGTAACACCAAGCGCCACATAGGCTTCCGGGCGCGTCCCGAGGTTGAAGGGCAGCCAGGCCGCGAGCAGAAACACCGCGGCGAGAACCCGCACCCTTGCCGTTGCCGGCCCCGGTAGCACGGCGCCCAGTACCCCGCGAGACAGCACGAACCAGGTGGCCGCCGCGAGCACGGTGCTCGGCACCCTCAGCCACAACGGTGCGATGCTGATCTCGGTCAGCGGGGCGAGCAACTGCTGACTGAACGCGAACGGGGATTCCGCTGCGTCCCACCAGCGGTAGTAGTTTCCAGGGTTGCCGGTGGCGGCCATGTTGCGGGCGATCGTGGTCGCCCATCCGTCATCAACCGAAAGCGGTCCGATGACGGCCCACCCGCACAGCGCCGCCAGCACCGCGCCGTCGATCCACCACAACCGCGACCATCGGAATCGCGGTAGTCGCGGTCTGGCACTGCGCAGCAGAACCAGCGCGAGCCCCACCGCAAGCAATTGCACCGCGATCAGCACGATCTTCAGCGGTGCAGGCGAGGTCGCGAACGGTGAGGTGGCGCTGGCGGTGGCCAGCATTCCCTGTGCCTTCGTCGCGCCGAGGTCAGTGCGGAATCCGAAGACTTCCGGTACCGGCTGCCCGGCCAATTCGACGACCCGCCCGTCGGGCCTGTCGACGGTGACGCCCGCGGCGTCAGCATTGACGACGAGATGGCAATCCACCGAGCCGCCAGGTATGACCAGGTCGAGGCGCCGGTCGTCCAACTGGAGCACGGCTGTGCCTGGTTGTGCCGTCAGCAACAGCCCGTCACCGGCGGTCCCGGTCGCCAGCACTGTGACCGGCCGACCGGTGTCGCCTGTGCGCAAAGCCGTGCACGGCACAGATACCGAGAGCGTGCTGGGCCGGTACGGCGCGAAGACGGCTGTGCTCGACGCGACCGGCTGACCCGCGGCCGGCCAGGTGACCGTCGTGGTTGTGGCGAAGACGGGAGCGAAGGGAAGGGCGAGGGCAACCAGCAAGCCGGTCAGGCCGACAGCCAAGGCAGCCCACGTGCGGGTGCGGGTTGTCGGGAAGGGCATGAGCTCGTTTGCCAGAGTGCCCGCACCGGTCGGCCGACGGAACCCGGCTAGCCGAGGACGTCACAACAGCGTCATGGTTCGGCCGGGCACGTGACGCGAGAGTGCGATGCATAAGAATGGAGCGATGCTCGGAGTCATCGGCGGCAGCGGCTTCTACTCGTTCTTCGGTCCTGATGCGCGAAGCGTCAACCTCGACACGCCCTACGGCGAGCCGAGCGCGCCGATCACGGTCGGCACCGTCGGTGGTCACGAGGTCGCGTTTCTGCCGCGCCACGGTGTCAACCACGAGTTCTCGCCGCACACGGTTCCGTACCGGGCCAACATGTGGGCGCTGCGCGCGCTCGGGGTCCGTCGGATCTTCGGGCCATGCGCGGTGGGCAGCCTCACCGCCGAACTCGGACCCGGCGCGATGGTGGTGCCCGATCAGCTGGTCGACCGGACACGCGGGCGCCAAGACACCTACTTCGACTCCGGCGGCATCCACGTCGGGTTCGCCGACCCCTACTGCCCGTCGCTGCGGGCGGCGGTGACCGACCTTCCCGGCGTTGTCGACGGCGGCACCATGGTGGTGGTGCAGGGCCCGCGGTTCTCGACGCGCGCCGAGAGTCAGTGGTTCGCGCGGGAGGGTTTCACGCTGGTGAACATGACCGGTTATCCCGAGGCGGTGCTGGCGCGCGAACTGGAGATGTGTTACGCGGCAATCGCTTTGGTGACTGATGTCGATGCGGGGGTGGCCGCTGGGGCCGGGGTGCGCGCCGTGGACGTGTTCGCCGAGTTCGAGCGCAACCTGGTGCCGTTCAAGAAGCTGGTGCACGAGGCGATCGATCAGGTCACCAAGGAGCGGCTGTGCACCGAGTGCCTGGCGCACGAGGGTGTCGACCTGCCGTTCGAGCTGCCATGAGGGTGTTGCTGACCGGTGCGGCAGGCTTCATCGGGTCGCGGGTCGCGACCGCGTTGGCAGACGACGGCCACGACGTCGTCGCCGTCGACGCCATGCTGCCCGCCGCACACGGCGACAACGCCGAGCCACCCGAGGGCGTGCAGCGCGTCGACGTCAGAGATGCCGGGGCTGTCGCAGTCGCTGCTCGACGGCGTCGATGTGGTGTGCCACCAGGCCGCGGTGGTGGGCGCCGGCGTGGACGCCGCCGATGCGCCGTCCTACGGCAGCCACAACGACTACGCGACCTCTGTTCTGCTCGCGGAGATGTTCGCCGCGGGCTGCCGTCGGCTGGTGCTCGCATCGTCGATGGTGGTTTACGGCCAGGGCAGGTTCAGCTGCGCCGAGCACGGCGTCGTCGACCCGCTGCCGCGGACACGCGCCGACCTGGACTCCGGGGTGTTCGAACACCGCTGCCCCGTCGGCGGCGAACAGCTGGATTGGCAGCTGGTCGACGAGGACGCCCCGCTGCGGCCGCGAAGCCTGTACGCGGCGAGCAAGCTCGCGCAGGAGCACTATGCGCTGGCATGGGCGGAGTCGACGGGCGGATCGGTGGTCGCGTTGCGGTACCACAACGTCTACGGGCCGAACATGCCGCGCGACACCCCGTACTCCGGGGTCGCGGCGATCTTCCGGTCGCAACTCGAAGCGGGCGATGTGCCGCGGGTTTACGAGGACGGCGGGCAGATGCGCGACTTCGTTCACGTCGACGACATCGCCGCCGCCAACGTTTTGGCGGTCAACGCGAACCTCGACGGCTTCAATCCGGCGAATGTGTGTTCCGGCAAGCCGATCTCGATCCTCGAGGTCGCGACCGAATTATGCGAGGCGCGCGGGGATGCGATGCCCGTGGTGACGGGCCAGTACCGCAGCGGCGACGTCCGCCACATCGTGGCCAGTCCGACGGGTGCACGAGAGTTGCTGAAATTTAACGCGGCCGTCGATCCTCGCGACGGTCTTCGGGAGTTCGCCTATGCCCCTTTACGTGGCTAGACAGCGCGCTTGATGAATTTTGCGGAAGCGGGATGGCTCCAGGCCTGACCTCGTGTTAGCGTTTGCCAGTCTGGGGGACGCAACCTGCGTCCACCGCATGATCCTTGGAGGCCCCGTGCCCGGTAAGCACCGCAAGCAGTCGCCGATTCACACTGAGGTTGCCAAGCGCGGAGGCACCGGCCTCGCAGCCGCCGCACTCAGCGTCACCGGTCTGTCGACCGCCGTGGTGACGGGTACGACGGCAGCGGTCGCTCCGAACGTGCAGTTGGCGGCTCTGGTTTCGGCCGCCAACTCGACGTCTCAGTTCTTCGCGGGCTCGACGTACTACGGGACCGACTGGAAGCACGCGATCCTTACGGACCGCAGCAGAGCAGGAGGTTGTGCCGTTCTTCCGGGGGCCGCAGGGCATCGCGGACGCCATCAATCGGCGCTCAAGACGGCGACAGACACAGCCGGGTCACGGCTTCCGGGTGGGGCGCAGGCCAGGCCGGCACCGCGCTGGGGATCTCTGCCAGAATGACGCAATGACTCCTGCGACTTCGACTCAGCATCGGCACTCGTCATCCTCGACAACAACACCAACCGTGCCGGCGGCGGCTTCTGGACGACCTACGCGGCCTTCGCGCCGCTGCTCTTCACCTCGGCGGCCCCGACGCCGAACAATCTTCAGGCGCTCACCGTGTTGGACGTCGCCTACGAGTACAACATCAACTCGGATGCGCCTGTCGACCCGCTGAATCCGTTCGCGCTCGGAAACAGCCTGGCCGCGTACGCATTCGGATACGGGGCGGAAAATCAGGCGCTGAATATCACGCAGGATCAGACCGGGCGACACTCCGACGTACACGGACCGCCGAGGGACAACGACGACACCCTTGGAACCGGGTACGCACTATGTCGTCGACAGTGACGGAGTCAATCAGCCCTGACGCAACCCGTGCCGGCCAACTCCAGACGGCACTCAGGTCACCACGACCTACGTAACGGTCGACAGCGGAAACCTGCCTCTGACGCAGGCCGCTGCGGCTCATTCCCGGCGGCGACATCCTCGCCAACGCGATCGATCCACGTCATGACCGACCTGGTCAACGCGGGCTACAACGATGGCCTGGGCACGACGGCTAACCCGGCGATACCGGCGAACCCGACCATTCCTCGGCCGATGAAGCCGTTCTCGTCGCTCGGTCGGCGTTGGGCGAGCGTGCCGGATTCCGCGCAGGAGGGCGCGACCGCCGGCGCCGAGACCGCATTCGAGAACATCGGCAATCCGGCCAACTTCATCACCAAGCCCCTCGGCGAAGTCGGCCAAGCTGCCGTTCCTGTCGACGCTGACCAACTCGTCGGTGTCGCAGAACAGCCTGACCGCCAACAGAAACTGCGTCCACGCCACAGACGGCCGCCGACGGGATCGTCCAATTCCGAACGGCCGAAGCCGCTGAAGAAGATCTCCGACGACTTCAACTCGTCGCTGAAGAAGTTCGCAGACAGCCTTCACAAGAAGGCGCCCGCAGCGCCCGAGAACGAGAACGACGACACGGAGTAGATCGCGGCGGATTCTCGTCGCGGCGCTTATCGTCACGCTGGTGGCTTCCGCACTGATCGTCGCGATCCAGACGCAACAGCGTCGGCTCATCTACTTCCCGACGCGTGATCCGGTTCCGTCCGCAGCCTCCTATTTCCCTGGCGGCCGCGACGTCGTGCTCGAAACCGAGGACGGCAAGCGCCTTGGCGCTTGGTACATACCCGTCGTCCACCAGACAACCCGGTCCGGCTGTCGTCGTCTTCAACGGCAACGGGGGAGACCGGTCGGGGCGGGCGATGCTCGCTGTCGGCCTGTCCCGGCTGAAGATGTCGGTGCTGCTGTTCGACTACCGCGGGTACGGCGGCAACAAAGGCACTCCGTCGGAGAACGGCCTCGCGAGAGATGCGCGCGCCGCGCAGGCATGGCTGTCCGCCCAGCCCGAAGTCGACCCCGACCGAATTGTCTACTTCGGCGAATCCCTCGGCGCCGCAGTCGCTATCGGCCTCGCGATGGAACGGCCGCCTGCCGCACTCGTACTCCGCTCGCCGTTCACATCACTTGCAGAGGTTGGCAAGGTCCACTATCCGTGGCTGCCGGTCGGCTTGGTGCTCATCGACCGCTTCCCGTCGATCGACCGGATCGGCTCGGTCACGGCACCGGTGATGATCGTCGCCGGTGACCGCGATGACGTCGTTCCCGAGGCGCTGAGCAAGAAGCTGTACGACGCGGCCTCCGACCCCAAGCGCTACCTGTTGGTGCCGGGCACCGGGCACAACGACCTTCTGCTCGCAGGCGGCGACCGCGTGATCGATGAGGTCGGGAGGTTCCTGTCGGAGTCGGGAGTGCTCTAGCGATACTGAACGGGTGAAACCCGCGATTTGTGAACAGTTCGGCATCGACTTCCCGCTCTTCGCCTTCAGCCACTGCCGCGATGTGGTGGCCGCGGTGACCAACGCCGGAGGTTTCGGGGTGCTCGGCGGCACGGCCTTCACCCCCGAACAGCTCGACCAGGAACTGTCGTGGATCGACGACCAGGTGGGCGACAAGCCCTACGGGCTCGATCTGATCGTGCCCGCCAAGTTCGAGGGCAAGGGCGAGAAGGTCACCTCCTCAGACCTGGCCGCGCGGATTCCCGACGAGGTGCGGGGATACGTCGCCGAGCTGTTGGCCGCACACGACATCGAATCCGATCCCAAGCCGTTCATCGGCGGCTCGTCGTTGGCAGGCACCACGGGCCGTGAACTGCTCGACGCGGCGATGAGCCACCCGATCAAGCTGATCGCCAACGCGCTTGGCGTGCCGCCGGACTACATGATCGACGCGGGCAAGGAGCGCGGCATCCCCGTCGCGGCACTCGTCGGCGCCAAGGAACACGCGGCCAAACAGGTTGCGGCAGGCGTGGATCTCATTGTGGCGCAAGGCACCGAAGCGGGCGGCCACTGCGGCGAGGTCACCACGATGGTGCTTGTCCCCGAAGTCATCGAGGCCATCGACGGCGCGGTTCCCGTGCTGGCCGCGGGCGGCATCGTGACGGGCAGGCAGATGGCCGCCGCCGTCGCGATGGGTGCCGACGGCGCGTGGACGGGATCGGTCTGGCTCACCACGGAGGAAGCCGAGACGGCTCCGCACACCAAGCAGAAGTTCCTCGCGGCGACGTCGCGGGACACCATTCGCTCGACCGGCCGCACGGGAAAGCCTGCACGGCAACTGGTTTCGGAATGGACCGACGCATGGGCGCCGACGCCGGGTGGTCACCAGACATTGCCGCTGCCGCTGCAGTCGATGCTGTGCGAGCCCGTCATCCGTCGCGTCGATGTTCTTGCCTCGCAGGGTCATCCGGGCGCGCAGGCGTTGGCGACCTACTTCGTCGGGCAGGGCGTGGGGCTGATGAACAAGGTCAAACCGGCGCGCGAAGTCGTGCGCGAGTTCATCGAGGACTACCTGGCCGCGACCGAACGGCTGAGCAACTCGTTACCCGACTGACCACTCGATCACGGGCGGTCGCGCCGCCGCGCACAGCGGCTGCCCCTTCGCGTCGGTGAGCCCGAGTCGGCCGACGAGCATTCCGGATTTCGCGGCCTTGGCGAGGACATCGGCGGGCACGCCGTCGAGCATCAACTTCGCGCGACGGAACATGTCCATGCGGCCGTCGCCGTCGACGCTGCCCCAGTTCAGATAGATGAATCGATCGCCCGGCCTGCCCTGGATGTACGGCCCACGCACGTCGGAGCCCTTCACCTCGCAGTCGACGGTCCAGGTCACCTCGGTCGCATCGCCGGGCGTGAGATTCAGCAGCTCCGGTGGTCGGCGCTTGGTCTGCATGCCGACATGGACGTTCGTGTAGCCGGGGAAGTTGTGGCCTGGCGGGCAGTCGCGACCGGGAAGGTCGGAGCCGATGATGCGTATCTGCACGCACCCATTGTCACCCAGCGAATTGGGCGCGCTAGTGCACGCTCAGCGTCGCTTAGCGCGCCCAATTCGCAGTCAGTCGGTGAAGGTGATGCGCACCGAGATCGGGTCGCTCTGCAGGGCTCGCATTCCCAGCGCGGTGGCGGACTGGCTCAGTTTGCGCTTGCCGCCGAAACTGCGGGCCCTTGCGACGACGTCATCGTCGGGCGCGAATGCCGCTGTGCCGTTGCGCCATTCGTTGTTGACGCGCACCCGCACCTTGGGGTCGGCGCAGATGTTGTGCGCCCAGCCCGCGCGCTTACCGTGCTGAGAGACCACCCAGACGCCGCTGTCGTCGGCGCGGCCGGTGAGCGGCACCCGACGGGGTTGACCGGACTTGGCGCCGGTGGTCTCCAGCTCGACCGTTGACGATGCGCGGATGCCCATCTTGTCGAGCGCTCCGACCAGAGGGTTGACGATCGTGCGGCCCACCTGCCGTTCGAATTTGAACTTGCGAAGAGCCTTGCGGGAATCAGTTGTCGCCATGATCGACGACGATAGTAGAACAATCATTCAAGTACAACCGCCGATGCCTTTTGCCGAGGTCAGAGCATCCGCCGCAGCTGTCCGTCGCGCCGGACGACGGTGTGGCTCAGCACCAGCCCGACATGCACCGCGATGACGGCCAGCAGCACCAACTGCGCCGCAATATGCGCAGGCAGCCAGTCGTCTCCGGATGCGATCAGCAGCAGGCCCGACGCAGGTACGACGAACAGCAGCGCCAGCAACAGCTTCTCCAGCACGGCTTCGAGCCGCCGTTCGCCCGGCCGGAGGTACGGCGCCCACGGCGGCAGGGGAGTCGCGACCCGCCACGCGACGCGCAGCAGGCCGAGCCCCATGATCGAGAGGCCGAGAAGGACATGGATTTCCGGTAGCGAAACGCCGTCGGTCAAGAAATCACCGGAGAACACATCGGAGAACGCCGCGGACACATAGTCGTCCTCGCGTGCATCCAGCTGGTCGTCCAAGCGGTCGATCTCGTCCTTGAACGCATCCTCCGCAGCGTCGCCCTGTTCCTTGGCGCGGTCTTTGCCCGCATCCTCCAACGCATCGATGCGGTCCTTCTCGCGGTCGAACGCGTCGTCGTCGGCTTCCATCGTCCAGCCGACAAGGAACTGCCCGACGATGGCGACCACCGTCAGCCAATGCAGGACCTTGGTGACAACGCCGTACCCGTTCTCGCCGTTGCGCAGAGGCATGGGCCGAAGCTAGCCGACGTCAGTCGCTGGCCAACGGCAGCCGCACCTCGAACCGCGCGCCGGTGTCCAGGTTGCGCGCCGACAGCGTGCCGCGGTGCGCCTGCACGAGCCCGGCGGCGATGGCAAGGCCAAGACCGGACCCGCTGGGCAGCGACGCATCGGTGCGCGGAACCCGGTCATTGGAACCCCGGTATGCGACGTCGAACACTCGCGGCAGGTCGGCCTCGTCGATGCCGACACCGGTGTCGTCGACGCGCGCCCACGCTCCGTTCTCGTCGGAGCCCAGCGCCAACTCGACGGTGCCGCCCTCCGGCGTGTGCGCGATCGCATTGGCCACCAGGTTGGACAGCACCCGCACCAGCGCCCGATCGCTGCCGACCACCCGAACCGGTTCGGCAGGCAGATCCGCCGTCAGTAGGACCCCTGCCCGCTCGGCCGCGATGCGGTGCGCGGCCATCACGTCGTCGACGACCTCGTCGAGCGCCACCTTGTCGAAAACGGGCTGAATCGCGCCTGCATTGATCTTCGACATCTCGAACAGGTCGTCGACCATGTCGGAGAGCCGAATCGATTCCTGCTCGATGTGTTTGGCGTGTGTGCGGACCTCCGCGTCGGACACCACGCCGTCGCCGATGGCCTCGGAGATCGCACGGATCCCGGCCAGCGGCGTGCGCAGGTCGTGGCTGACGAACGCGACCAGCCGCCGCCGCGATACCTCCGCGGCGCGTTCGGAGTCGCGGATCTCCTGCTCCCACACCGTGCGGCGGGCCTGGTAGCGGGCCATCATTATTGCGGCGGGGATCGTCACGATCGACACGATGACCAGCACGACTGCGGTGCTTTCGAACGTCTCGGTGACCATGAACCCGCTGGCGCCAAGCACCCCGGTGAACGTCGCAATCGTCGGGATCAACACCAGGGCCACCATGCTGACCGCCAACGACCATGACCGGGCCAGCCGAATGATCAGCGCGCCTGCCAGCACTACGGGAACCGAACAGGCCAGCGCCCACCCGACGATCTCCCAGAAATCAGTCGCCGGCACTACCGCTCCACAGATAGCCGCGGCCCCACACCGTCTGCACGCGGTGTTGGTCGCCGAGCTTGGACCGCAATCGCTTGACGTGCACGGTCACCGTGGAGAGGTCGCCGAAGTCCCACCGCCACACCTGCTTGAGGAGTTCCTCGCGAGAGAACACAGTGTCGGTGTGGGTCATGAAGAACAGGAGTAGCTCGAACTCCCGGTTGGTCAGGCTGACCGGCTCGCCCCTGACCGTCGCCGAGCGCGACGCAGTCGAGACGGTCAGCTCTCCGACCGTCAGGTCGACCAGCGACGCCCCGACCGATGCCGGCGACCGGCGCAGCAATGAGCGGACCCGAAGCGCGAGTTCGCGCGGACTGAACGGCTTGGTCAGATAGTCGTCGGCGCCCGCCTCCAGCCCCGCGATGCGGTCATCCTCCTCGCCGAGCGCGGTCAGCAGGATCACCGGGAGTGTGTAGTCGCCGCGCTGGCGCAGGCTGCGACACAGGGCCAGGCCGTCGGGCCCGGGCATCATCACATCGAGGACGGCGATGTCGATGCGCTGCGTTCCCAGCAGTCGCAACGCCTCGTTTCCATCGCGTGCGATTGCGACCTCGAGACCGTCTCGTTCCAGGTATCGGCGCACGACATCGCGAACGACGTTGTCGTCGTCGGCAATCATCACGCGCGTCATTACTCATGAGGTTAGCTGTGCGGCGGCCACTACCTGCACCGATGTCACGCTTTTGTCATCGTTGGGATTGGTGCCTGCGTCGCAGGAGGCCTAGCGTCGGTAGCTATGGCCGACGGTTCCGTGACAGTGGTGCTGCCCTGTCTCAACGAGGCGGCCTCTTTGCCAGGGGTGCTGTCTGCCCTTCCAAGTGGGTATAGAGCGCTTGTGGTCGACAACAACAGCACCGATGACACCGCAGAAGTTGCCCGCCGCCACGGCGCCGACGTCGTGACTGAGCGGCGTCCGGGATACGGCTCGGCGGTGCACGCCGGTGTCGAGGCGGCGACGACGCCGATCGTCGCGGTCGTCGACGCAGACGGATCGTTGGATCCCGCAGAGCTGCCCGCATTGGTGAGTGAACTCGACCGCGGCGCCGACATGGCGATCGGTCGGCGGCGCCCGGTACCCGGGCTGCGGTGGCCGTGGCACGCGCGGCTGGGCACTGCGGCAGTGTGTTGGCGACTGCGCAACCGCTACGGGCTGCCGGTCCATGACATCGCACCCATGCGCGTCGCGCGCCGCGACCCATTGCTCGCCCTCGGTATCACCGACCGCCGCACCGGTTATCCCGTCGAGTTGATGGTGCGCGCGGCCGAGGCCGGTTGGACGGTAGTCGAACGCGACGTGCCGTATGGGCCGCGGACCGGCGGCAAGTCGAAGGTGAGCGGATCGCTCCGCGGCAGTATCCATGCGGGACTGGACTTCTGGCGGGCGATCTCGTGATACCGGTGACGTTGGTTGTGATCGCAAAGGCACCGGTCGCAGGGTTCGCCAAGACCCGACTGGCGGCGACGGTCGGCGATGCGGCGGCCGCCGATATCGCGGCGGCGTCGCTGTTGGACACCCTTGATGCCGTCGACTCCACCCCGGTGGAGGCCAAAGTTGTTGCGCTGACCGGAAATTTGAGCGACGCCAGTGGCCGCAGACAGATCAGTTCACGCCTCAACGACGTGCATGTCGTCGAGCAGCGTGGCGACGACTTCTCGGCGAGGCTGGCGAACGCGATCTCTGACGCCGCGGCGGCGGCAGGTCCCCGTCCAGTCCTGTTGATCGCCTCCGACACGCCTCAGGTGACCGCAGGCCTGCTCACCGAATGCGCAGAGGCGTTATTGGAGAACGACGTCGTCTTCGGACTCGCCCGCGACGGCGGGTGGTGGGTGCTTGGCGTGACCGATCCGTCGATGGCCGACTGCCTGCACGCGATCCCGACGTCGCGTTCGGACACCGGGCCGGCAACGCTGGAAGCATTGCGTGACAAGGGGTTATCCGTGAAGTTGGTTGCCGAACTATCGGATGTCGACACCGTTGACGACGTCGAACTGGTTCGCGCCGAATGCGCGCCCGACAGTCGGTTCGTCCGCGCGATCGCGGCTGCGGGGCTCTGACATGCTGGGTAATCTCTACGACCGGGCCCTGGACGGCGAGCGGTGTTGGGTCCGCCATGACGACGGTCGGCTGCGCCAGCTGCCGGTGCGGAGCTGGCTGGGCGGCCAGCACGCCGACCGCAGATTCGACAACGCGGTGCTGGGACTGTGCAAGGGTCCGACGATCGATTTGGGTTGCGGCCCAGGGCGTCTGGTTGCCCGAGCTGATCGAGCGCGGCGTCCCTGCGCTCGGCGTCGACCAGTCGGCCACCGCGGTCGGGCTTGCGCGACGCAGCGGCGCACCCGCATTGGTGCGTGACGTGTTCGAACCGCTTCCCGGGACCGGACGTTGGCAGACGGTGCTGTTGGCCGACGGGAATGTCGGACTCGGCGGTGATCCGTGGCGGGTGTTCGGCAGGGCCGCTGAGCTGTTGAAGCACGGTGGCCGCTGCATCGCCGAATTCGATTCGGCCAATACGGGTGTCGATTCCGGGTGGGTGCGCCTGGAGTCGCGTCAAACAATCGGACCATGGTTCCGATGGGCGTCCGTCGGAATCGACTGCGCGGCGCAGCTTGCCGAGGACGTCGGGTCTGGTGCTCGCGGGCATTCACCCGATCGGATCGCGGGTCGTCGCTAGCCTGGCTGCCGCGTAGCCCGCCGTGACAGCGCCAGCCGAATGACGTACACCACGGCGCTGACGGCGAACATCGCCGCGGTCAACAACAGCCAACGCCCCAGGAATGGTTCCTGAGTCTGGCCGGTCGCTGCGGCGTACGCGGGTGTCCCTTGCTGGATGATTCCGGGTAGGAACACCAGCAGCGTCAACGCTGCCCCCATCGCAGGGATCCGCACGTAGTTCAGTACCGGAACGGACGTCTTCGCGCGTGGTCGTAATCGATTACCTGCGACCAAGATCCGATCGAGCATCGCGTAGAGGGGGAACAGCAGCAGATCGTGGGCGATGATGGCTGCCGCGAACCACACCAGAATCGACTGCCACCAGGTGTTGGGATTCCACAACGCCGACGGCGTGACGGTGACGAGCACGTAACCGAGCAGCGCGAAGCCGACGATGAGTGTCAACAGGTGGAGCGGATTCGAACCGTACACCGCGCGGAATCGATCGAGGGCTGTGTGCATGTCAGCCCGCCCTGAACTCGATGGACGCGACCCATTTGGTGTTGTGCACTCCCGGCAGGCCAGGCACGATGATGCGTGCCGGATAGCCGTGATCGGGTGACAGGTCGGCGTCGTTGACACGCAGGGCCAGAAGGGAATCCGGGTGGATCACCTGGTTCGCCTGCAGGGTGGCGCGGTTGAAGCCGCCCCGGGGTTCGACCGACCGCACGAACGCGGATGTGGGCTCGGGCACGCCCGCACGCGCGGCGAGGTCGCGTAGCCGCACACCGGTCCACGTCTCGGTCGTCGACCAGCCCTCGACGCACGCGATGGGCAGGCGGGCGGTGTGCTGCGGCATGGCGCGCAGCGTGGCGAGGTCGATCTCCCTCTTCGAGGGCCCTCCGGTCAGGGTGAGCCGCCACGTGTCGCCGGTCAGCTTCGGTGTGATGCCCGCGGCCCATGCCGTCCTGTTGACCTGGAAGTCGTTGGGCCCGTCGCCGCGTGTGCGTCCACGTGGCAGCAGCAGCGCCGCCTTGCGGGTGAAGCCGCCGAGGGTCTGCCCCGCCGTGATGACCGCGATGAACAGCGCCCCACCTCCGACAAGTGCGAGAGCTCCCCGGCGGCTGATGGTCGGGGCAGTCGGATTCTCGGCCGCCAGTCCGTCCGGCTCGTACGGTTCCGCGACGGTGTCAGCTCGGCTGGTGCGCAGCACTTTTCGCATCGACATCGAGCGCAGGCCGGTCCACATCTTGGGGATCTTGATTGCGATGTGGACGACGAAACCGGCGATGAACACCCACGCGCCGTAGTAGTGCGCGGTGTAGAAGCTGAACCCGAAGATGTAGTCGTACTGGATGTTCAGCACGCCGGTGATGATCTCGAACAGCATCCCGCCGACCAACATCAGCAATGAAATGCGTTCCAGCACCTGCGCGATCGAGCGTGCCGGCGGCCAGGTAAAGAGTCGCGGGATGACCGACCACAGCTTGGCCAGCACGATCGGTATCAGGATCAGGCCAAGACCGACGTGCAGGCCTTGGTTCAGTCGGTAGATCCACGCGGGTTCGGTCGGCCAGTCGAAGGTCGGCAGCTTCAACCAACCGACATCGCCGGGGATGGCCTGCCCGAACTGCGGGCCGTAGGCGATGTACGACAGAAGTCCCGTGACGATGACGATCGGCAACATGACCAACAGCACAGAGCCCAGAACAGAGGTCAGCCACAGCCCGCGCAACGGGCTGCGCCAGCGCTGGACCAGTTTCACTCCCGGTGGCGGACGTTCGGCGAGGCCGCGCCACAGTCCACTGGGGAACCCATAGCCGACGTGATCTGAGGGCTCGATTCGCTGATCATCCTGCGAACCAGGCTCTGCCGGTGGACGGCTCGTCATGGCAGAAGTATCTCCCGTCGATCACGTCCTCAGTCGGAGAAGCTGGAGCATCGCCATGGACGTCATCGATTAGTCATTGCGAGCAGTCGAACCGTTACGTCGTGGGCTTGACGTTCATCCGGTCGCTTCGAGGATGACGCGTACGGTCTCGCCCGGCTGATCCCAATGCGGGAAGTGGCCGCAATCGTCGAACCATCGCAGCGAAGCGTCGGGGAACAATTCCTGTGCCCGCTGCGCTTGGCTGGGGAACGTCACCCTGTCCTGACGCCCCCATCCGATCACTGCCGAACCGTTCAACGACCCCCGCGGCGCCCCTTGTTGTTTCGGCCCGTGAATCAAGGCGTCGAGTGCATCGTCCAGGCTTGGGGACCGGTCGAAGTTCTGAAGCTCCTGCAACACAAGTTCGGGATCCAGTTGCCACGGTCGGGCTGAGAATTGCAGCATCAGCGCACTGCGTCCGATTTTGCTGCGCGTCAGAGCGGGTAGCAGCGACTGGATCCGCCGCACCAGTGCAATCGATGTGCGCACTGTGGCGCCGAAGATCTTGACCTGCGCGTCGGTCCAGAACCCGCCCGGGTTCAAGGCGACGACGTTTCCGGAGTGACCGCGACGGGCCATTTCCAACGCCATCCGCGCGCCCATCGAGCTCCCGACGATGTCGACAGCGCCCAAATCCTTTTCGGTGATGAAGCTTTCGACTGCGTCAGTGAGGGACGCCACCGTCACCTCGCCCTCCAGAGGTGGGCTCTCGCCGAATCCGGGTAGATCAACCGAGATGACCTCACGCTCGCGCGCCAGATCACCGCAGATGAGCGCCCAGTTTTGCAGGTTGGAGAGGCCGTGGACGAGCAGCAGCGGCTTGCCGGTGCCCTCGCGAACAAATCTCACACTCACCCGGATAGCCCGTTGGCTGCGCGCTAAACGACGTGAAGAGTTCACCAATTGGTCAGGATGAGGGTGTTCAGCGCGAGGGCGCCGATGACGTTGAGGCTGAGCCAGAAGCGGTGCGACTGTGGTGGCAACAGCGCACACGCCGCGGTGAGCCACATGGTGAATGGCAGCCAGATGCGTTCGGTTTCGGCCTTGCTCAGCATGCTCAGGTCGGCGAACAGTATCGCCAACAGCGCGCCGAGTACCAGGACGCGCAGGCCGGGAGCCCTGCGGATGGCGGCGATGTCGAACGCCCGTCCGATCCCGGCAACGCTGCCGAGGCCGATCGCGCATATCACCGATCCGAAGTTGGCCCACGACCAGTACTGGAACGGCCGATCCAGCGCGATTCCCTGCCAATAGCGTTCCTGCACAGCGTTATAGCCGTCGAACCACCAGAATCCGAAGGCGAAGAACACGCCGACGACGAACCCGGCCATCAGCGCTGCGGGAACCAATGTGCGTAGCGCGGTATGCCAGTCGACGGCCGTGATGAGCACCGCCAGCGCCAAGAACGAGATCAGTGCGAGGCCGTAGTTGAGGAACAGTGCCCAGCCCAGCAGCACCCCGGAACCGCCCGCGACCAGCAGCGGTACTCGCACCTTCTGCCGAGCCGCCAAGGCCAGAAGGGCGATACCCCATGCGGCAACGCCCGCGAAATAGCCGTCGGCGGAAACGGCCACCCAGATCGCCGTCGGCGCGACGGCCACGAACGGAGCCGCAAGGCGGGCGGTTTCCTCGTCGGCGACGGCGCGCACCGTGACGATGATCGCGGCAGCCGCACTCGACCCCACCAGCAGGCACAGCAGTCCGGCCCACGCACCGCCGCTGAGGCCGATGCGGTCCAGCCAGACGAACGTCAACAACGCGCCGGGGGGATGACCGGACACGTGGGTGATCCACGAATCCGGCTGGTAGTCGAGGATTCGGCGGGAGAAGCTGCTGAGCGCCTTGGGGATGTCGTCGACGATGGGTACCTGGCGCAGGTACTCGTGGCGGGCAGTGAGCCGGCCCGCGAAGCCACGCTCCCAGCCGTCGATCATGGCCAGCGAGAACGCCCACGCGCACGACGTCGCCCAGGTCGCGAACGTGAGCGCGCGCCACGGAATCCGCGCAGCGACGGTCGGTCCCCACACCACCGCCGCGATCCCGATGAGGACGGCGGCAGGCGTGCCCCATCCGACGTGGACGTTCCACCATCCGAAGATCGGGGCAACCCCGGCGAAGGTTCGGAAACGCTCGGGTGTGGAGTTGATCAGCGGCGTGACGATGCCCAGATGCAGGTGCGGGACGACGAATGCCGCGACCAGCAGGACCACGGCGACGCCGACGGCCACCGCCTCTTTACGTCCGATCTGCAGCGTGGGCACGACCGCCAGCGTAGGTGCAGGCGCGGATATCCGGTCGCCTGCCGGATGCCTGTGGTGTCTCATAGGAACCGTGACCGAACCCTTTTTCTGCGGCGTCGAACTGGCCGAGCGCATCGAGCGTGCCGAAGCCAAATTGATCGCCGCGGGCACCGACGCCGCGATCCGGCGTGATCCCGGTCGCGCCTTTGCCACGCCCGTCGCGGGTGGGTACGCATGCTTCGCCGACGATGGGGCGCCGTTCAACAAGGTCGTCGGGCTCGGCTTCGGCGGTGTTCCGGACGCTGCGGCGCTCGATGAGATCGAAGCGTCGTACGCGGATCGTGGTGCCGCCGTTCAGGTGGAGTTGGCGCATATGGCGGACCCGGAGATCGGCATCGTGCTGACCGGCCGCGGCTATCGCCTTGTCGCGTTCGAGAATGTGCTCGGACGCCCCCTGCGCAGCGGCGAGACACCGCCGGTGCCTGACGGGGTGGACATCCGGCGCGGCGGCGAAGACGAACTCGATGCCTGGATCGACGTGGTCGTCACCGGGTTCGCCCATCCCGACGACCAGGGCGTCGCGTCGCACGAGGACTTCCCGAAGGAGATCGTCGAGCGCGCCGAACGCGATTTCGTCGCCGCGGGCGCGTTGACCTACCTCGCACGCCGGGACGGTGTTGTGGTGGGCGGGGGCGGGTTGGCTGTCACCGACCGGGTCGCACAACTGGTGGGGGCGGCCACCGCGCCGGAGCACCGTAGACGGGGTGTGCAGTCCGCTCTGCTGGCGACCCGGCTGGCCGACGCGGCGGAGGCCGGCTGTGACATCGCGGTCGTGACCACGGCGCCGGGGTCGAAATCTCAGCAGAACGTGCAACGTCAGGGCTTCCACTTCCTGTACACCCGCGCGGTCCTGGTGATGGTTACGGAATAATCAGTCCATAATCGGCGTATCGTGTAGTTGTGGCACGTCCTCGCACATTCGATGAAGGCGACGTCATCGCGGCTGCGCGAGACGAGTTCTGGGAGCGCGGATACGCAGCGACATCGGTCGACGACCTGACAGCTGCGACCGGTCTTGGCAAGGGCAGTCTCTATGGCGCGTTCGGCGACAAACACAGCCTCTATCTGCGCGCGCTCGACGACTACATCGCCTCATCGCTGGACGTGGTCCGCGCCGGTCTGCGTGACCCGAACATCGGCGCGTATGAACGGCTTGCGCGTCATATCCGCGGGCAGGTCAAGGCGATTGCCGCGGACAAGAGCAGACGCGGCTGCCTGATGGCCAAGAGCGCCGCGGAGCTCGGCGGCACCGACGAGGCCGTCGAGGCGAAGGTCGCACAGGCGTATGCAACCTGGCGCGACGAGCTCGCCGCCTGCATCAAGGAAGCCCAGCATGATGGCGACATCGACGCCAAGCAGAACCCGCAGGTGCTGGCGGGCACGCTGCTGGCGTTCATGCGCGGGCAGGAGGCCCTGCACAAGGGCGGCGCCAAGCCCGCTGCGCTGCGGGCAGCCGCCGACGAGATGGTGTCGCTGATACCCACCGGCTGACCTCGGCGGAATAGACCTCTGCGGTGAAGTGTCTCTAATTATTGACCGAACGGTACAGAACTGAGAGAGGCACGAACATGGCACTTCTAGCGGGCAAGACGGCCGTCATCACCGGCGGCAGCACCGGCATCGGCTTCGCCACCGCCAAGCGATTCGTCGAAGAAGGCGCCCATGTCTTCATCACGGGTCGCCGTCAGGCCGAACTCGAGGTGGCGGTGAAGGAACTCGGTGACAACGCCACCGGCGTGCAGGGCGACGTCAGCAATGCAGAGGACCTCGACCGGCTCTACGCGGCAGTCGCCGACAGCGGACGGCGCATCGACGTTCTTTTCGCCAACGCAGCCACCATCGACGTCGCGCGGATCGGCGAGATCACCGAGGAACATCTCGACCACCTGCTTGGCATCGACCTCAAGGGTGTCGTCTTCACCGTGCAGAAGGCGCTGCCGCTGCTCAACGACGGCGGCTCGATAGTTCTGAACGCGTCGACCGTGGCCGCCCGCGGGGCCGACGGCACCGGCGTCTACGCGGCCATCAAGGCGGCGATCCGCTCGTTCGCGAGGACGTGGGCAAGTGAGTTGCGGGACCGCAGGATTCGCGTGAACGCCGTCAGCCCCGGTGCCACCAACACTCCCGGCATCGATCAATCTCGCCGGCCTGCTGTTCTCCGGACCCACGGCGGCCGAGCAGTTCGAGGACTACCAGCGCAGCATCGTCCCGATGGGCCGCTTCGGGCAGCCGCGGGAGGTCGCAAACGCCGTGCTGTTCCTGGCTTCGGACCTGAGCAGCTTCACCACAGGCGCCGACATCCCGGTCGACGGCGGCATCAACCAGATCTGAACCGTCGGCTCAGATAGCTCGCCTCGTCGAGGGACACCGGCGCAAGGTATTCGCCGATGCGCTCACGCCGCCACCAGACGCGCTCAGACCTGAGCTCGTGCGGGGTGCTGAAGCGATACCTGTACAGCGTCGCCCGAACGTGGGTGGGCGGCGCGTCAGGGAACGGGTTGGTGCGCAACAGCGCGATGATCGCCGGGTCGTTGGTCAACAGGCCAGTGCAAAACGGCATCAGCCACGGCTGTGCGTACGCCGACGAGAGCGGGAGGAACCACATCAGCCAGTCGAGCCGCAGGTGATACGGGCTCCACTGGCGCGGCATCCGCTTCACGTCACCGGGCTTACCCTTGAATTCGTATTCCCGCCAAGCGGTTTCGTCCGACGGATCGGGTGCGGCCGTTCCCTCGATGACGACTTCGTCCCGGGTTCGGCTGATGCTGCCGAACGCGCCGTAGGTGTTCACCATGTGCAGCGGGTCGAAGCTGCTGTTCATCCGTTGCCGACGCGACACCAGGTTCCTGGCCGGATACCAGCTGCGAACCAGGACCAGCGCCGCGAACACTGACGACCAACGCGGCGTACCAATACGGTTGTGACGCAGGTATATCCGCGGCGATCGCGATGCCGAGAACCGAGGGGTCGATGACGCTGGCGGCCAGCACGAGCGTCAGCAGGTTCAGCCAGGAGAAGTTGCCCGACAGCACAAGCCACAACTGGGTCGCGGCGATGATCGCCGCCGCAACACTGGCGATCGGCTGGGGAGCGAACAACCCGAACGGCACGACGAGCTGCGCAAAATGATTGCCCGCCACCTCGACCCGGTGAAACGGACGCGGCAGATGATGGAAGAACCAGCTGAGCGGACCCGGCATCGGCTGCGTCTCGTGGTGGTAGTCCAGACAGGACAGATCGCGCCAGCATCTATCGCCGCGCAGCTTGATCAGGCCTGCGCCGAACTCGACCCGGAACAGGAGCCAGCGCGTCAACCACATCACGAGCACCGGAGGGGCGACCTCGTCGTTGCCGACGAACACCACCAGCAAGCCGGCTTCCAGCAGCAGCGACTCCCAACCGAACGAGTACCAGATCTGCCCGACGTTGACGATCGACAGATACAGCGCCCACAAGACCAACCAGAGCAGCATCGCCGTCCACACGGGCACGGCATCGGCGAGGCCGACCACCATCGCCGCGGATATCGCGGCACCGACCCAGCAGACGGCGGCGAACAAACCGTCGGAGTAATGCAGATGGAAGACGCTCGGCGTCGACCGAAATGACCGCTGCGCCAGATAATCCGGGACCGGCAGCATGCCGCGCGCACCGATGAGGCCACGGAACTGTCGCGCCGCACACACGAAGGCGATCAGGTAGACAACGGCCATGCCGCGTTCGAGGACCAGCCTGCCCCACCACCATTCGGGTGCTGCCAGCCAGTCCATCGGTCACACCTCCGTCGGACGCCTACCCGCGGATCTCGCTGCGAAACAACCGGCGAATGAGGACCCCCGCTAGTAGAGGATCTTGCGCAGGTTGTCTTCGGTGTAGTACTTCTCCAGCTCCTCCATGCTCATGTCCTTCTTGATGGCCTTGGCGATCTGCGCGACGCTGGGCACCGCAGTCGGATTCCACGTCGCCGGATCCCACGTGTCGGACCGCAGAAACGCCTTGGCGCAATGGAAGAACACCTCGTGGATGTCGATCTCCAAAGCCAGGATGGGGCGCTTGTCAGCCACGACCATCTCGTCGAAGTAGTCGGCGTCGGCGAGGATGCGCGCGACGCCGTTGATCCGCAGGGTGTCGCCGCGACCGGGAATCAGGAACAGCGTGCCCACATGCGGGCGCTCCAGCACATTGAGGTAGCCGTCCACTCGCTTGTTCCCCGGCCGCTCCGGGATCGCGATCGTGGTGTCGTCGATGACGTGCACGAAGCCCGGCGGATCGCCCTTCGGCGACACGTCGACGCGGCCCGCCGCGTCCGTCGTCGCGACGAAACCCAGCGGGGAGTGCGCCAACCACTCCCTCTGCACGGCCGACAGCCGATCGCCGACCTTGTTCTTGACGGCGGAGTTGGGATGGCCGACGATCTCGCGCAGATCGTCGACGGTGGTGACTTCACGACGCATGGCTACATCATGCTCGCCTGAAGTTCATTTGTGCGACGCACTTTTCTGCGACACTGCGCCGATGACCGACCTCCTCCGACCGCTGCCGGCGCCACCCGTACGACGCCGCACGAACGCAGCCGAACCGGCCTGTCCGCAGACGCGTTGCGACGCGGAATCGTCGATCACCTGCGCTATTCGGTGGGCCGACCCGCCGCAGCGCTGCGCCCGGAGCATTTCTACCGGGCGACCGCGCTGGCGGTTCGTGACCGTATGCAGGACAACCGCGTCGCCTCGACGCAGACTTCACTCGACCTCGGCCGCAAGGTCACCTGCTACCTGTCGGCCGAGTTCCTGATGGGTCCTCAGCTTGGCAGCAACCTGCTGAATCTCGGAATAGAGGAGGCGGCCCGCACCGCACTCGAGGGACTCGGCGTCGGCTACGAGGAAGTGCTGGCGTGCGAGGAGGAACCTGGCCTCGGCAACGGCGGCCTCGGCCGCCTTGCGGCCTGCTATCTGGACTCGCTGGCCACGCTGGAGCGCCCCACCATTGGCTACGGCATCCGCTACGAGTTCGGCATCTTCGACCAGGAGATCCACGACGGCTGGCAGGTCGAGAAGACCGACAACTGGCTGGCCAACGGTAACCCGTGGGAGATCGCCAAGCCCGACGTGCATTACCCGGTCAACTGGGGCGGTCACACCGAGTTCTACACCGACGATGCAGGCAACCAGCGCATCCGGTGGATTCCCGGTCGGGTCATCGAGGGCGTCGCCTACGACACCCCGATTCAGGGCTACGGCGTCAACACGTGCAATGTGTTGACGCTGTGGAGCGCGCGCGCCGTGCAGTCGTTCGCACTGGAGGCGTTCAACACCGGCGACTACTACAAGGCCGTCGAGGACGAGGTCACCTCAGAGACAGTCACGAAGGTGCTGTACCCCAACGACGAGCTGGAGGCGGGCAAACACCTTCGGCTGCTGCAGCAGTATTTCTTCGTGTCGTGCTCGCTGCAGCACGTGCTGCACATCATGGACGACCTCGCCGACGCATCGGTGCACGACCTGCCCGAGCGATTCGCGTTGCAGCTCAACGACACCCACCCATCGATCGGTGTCGCCGAACTCATGCGGTTGTTGGTCGACGAGCGTCGGCTGGACTGGAACGACGCGTGGGCGATCACGGTGGCCACCTTCGGCTACACCAACCACACGCTGCTGCCGGAAGCGTTGGAGAAGTGGCCGCTCGCGATGTTCGGTGAGTGCTTACCCCGTCACCTCGAGATCATCTACGAGATCAACAGCCGGTTCCTCGACGAGGTCAGGGCAAAGTTCCCTGGCGATGAGGACCGGGTCCGGCGGATGTCGATCATCGGCGAAGAGGGTGGCAAAAGCGTGAAGATGGCCTATCTGGCCACCGTCGGCAGCCACGCGATCAACGGCGTCGCCGCGCTGCACTCGGAACTACTCAAGGAAAGCGTCCTCAAGGACTTCTTCGAGATGTGGCCGGAGCGGTTCTCCAATAAGACCAACGGGGTGACACCGCGTCGATTCCTCGCGCTGTCCAACCCTGGCCTGCGCGGGCTGCTCGACCGCAAGATCGGGGACGGGTGGTTGACCCACCTCGATCGGCTGCGCGGGCTCGAGGCGTTCATCGAGGATCCGGAGTTCCGCCAGCGAGTGGCGAGATGTCAAGCGTGCCAACAAAGCTCGGCTGGCCGAATTCGTAAGGGGGTCAACGGGCGTCGAACTCGACCCGACCTGGATGTTCGACATCCAGGTCAAGCGGATCCACGAGTACAAGCGACAGCACCTCAACGTGCTCAACATCGTCACGCAATATTTGCGGGTGAAGCAGAACCCCGGTCTCGAACTCGCACCGCGCGCGTTCATCTTCGGCGGTAAGGCGGCGCCCGGTTACTTCCTGGCCAAGCGGATCATCAAGCTGATAACCGCCGTTGGCGACATGATCAACTTCGATCCCGACGTCAACCGGTTCATGAAGGTCGCGTTCGTGCCGAACTTCAACGTGCAGAACGCGCACCTGATCTATCCGGCGGCCAATCTGTCGGAGCAGATCTCGACGGCAGGCAAGGAAGCGTCGGGGACCGGCAACATGAAGTTCATGATGAACGGAGCGCTGACGATCGGCACCCTCGACGGCGCGAACGTCGAGATCCGCGAAGAGGCGGGAGCGGAGAACTTCTTCCTTTTCGGGTTGACGGTCGACGAGGTCGAGCAGCGTCAAGCGCGACGGGTATCGCCCGTCGGATTACGTCGCAGCCAACGCCGAGCTTGCAGCGGTGCTGGATCTCATTGCCGGAGGACACTTCTCGCACGGCGATACCGAGGTGTTCCGCCCACTGGTCGACAATCTGCGCTACGACGATCCGTTCCTGGTGCTGGCGGACTACGGCGCGTACGTCGAATGTCAGGACCGGGTGAGTGCTGCGTGGCTGGACCGAGATGCGTGGTCGCGGATGTCGATTCTGAATGCCGCCCGCAGCGGCAAGTTCTCGTCGGACCGCGCCATCGAGGAGTACTGCGACGACATCTGGAACGTCCACCCGGTGACGGTCAAGGTGGAGCGCTAACGCGTCGGCACACCGCTCACAGCGGCGCGCACGTCGGCGTCAGCTCGGAGTAGTGCACCGCGGGCATGCCGTCGACCGTCACGAAATCGGTTCCGGGAGACCACGTGGTGCCCGGTTTGATCCACGGCGGCGTCCCCTTCGGGTACGCGATGGTCATATCCGTGTAGAACTTGACGTCCTGCGGGCATGCCGCGCTCGGCGCGGCCACCGGATTCCACGCGTGCACGACGATCGGATTGACAAGGGTTCGGCCCTGGGCACAGTTGGGCCTGCACTCGACCGAGCTGTCGGTGCCGGTCGCGTTGGCGCCGTCGGCTCCCCACGCGGTCCATGCCATGTCCTTCATGACGCCGGTGGTGTCGCAGTTGTACTCGAACGACACCGGCTTCTCGACGAGCGGCTTGTCCGGGTCGAAGCACTTGCCGATCGCGTATGTCGATCCGTCCTGCTCGACAGGTTCCGCGGCGGCGGTGGCGGTGGCGCCGAAAATGGCGACGACACTGGCGGCGATCGCGAATAGGCGCATCATCCCCGGATGCTAGCTCAGTGACCGAACCGCTCGGCCAGCCTCCTGCGATCGACCTTGCCGATCCCGCGTCGTGGCAGCTCGTCGATGATGTGCACCTCGCGGGGTGCGGCCGTCGGATCCAGCATCGTCTTGACGTGGGTTCGCAATTCGGACAGCGTCGGTGGTGTGTAGCCGTCCGCGGCAACGACGGCGGCGACGACGCGTTGGCCGAGCCGATCGTCGGGCACACCGAAGACCGCGCAGTCGACAACCCGCGGATGAGAGGCCAACGCGTTCTCGACCAGTTGAGGAAAGACGGTCAGCCCGCCGGTGCTGATCGCATCATCGGTCCTGCCGAGTACCCGCAGCGTCCCCGAACCATCAAGCGCCCCAACGTCGTCGGTGACGAACCAGCCCGGTTCGGCGAACGGGTCGGTCTCGGGCGGATTCCGGTAACCCTTGGCCAGCGTGGCGCCGCCGAGGGCGATCCGGCCGTCGAGGTCGACGCGGATGCGGACTCCGTGCAGCGGCATGCCGTCGTATACGCATCCGCCCGCCGTTTCGCTCATACCGTATGTGCGCACCAGCGAAATCCCAGCCGCTGCAGCTCTTTCCGCGATGCGGGTAGGCGTCGGGCCGCCGCCGATCAGTATCGCGTCCAGTTCGGCGAGGGCCGAAGCGGCAGCCGGATCGGCCAACGCCTTGTCGAGTTGTGCGGCCACCAGCGAGGCGTACCGCCGACCGGGACCCATCGCCGAAACCGCATCGGGTAGTTCGGATACGTCGAATCGGGCTGAGACGGCCACCGGGGCGCGGCCCGCGATGACACTGCGCACCAACACCTGCAGGCCCGCGATGTGGTGGGCGGGCAGGGCGAGCAGCCATCGCCCCGGCCCGCCGAGGCGGCTGTGCGTGGCGTCGGCGCTGGCCGTCAGTGCGGCCGCCGTCAGCATCGCGCCCTTCGGAGTGCCCGTGGTACCCGACGTCGACACCACCACCGCGACGTCGTCGTCGATATCGTCGTCGACCCGCAATGACGTTGTCAGCAAACGGGTTTGACGTTCGTCGTCGGCCGGGACGGGCAGCATCGCGGTGGCCGCCGGCCAGAGCGCTCTCGACCGCGGGCATCACCGACAATGCCGACGGTCCAGCCGGCACGGGGACGGGGCGCAGGACGGCTATTCCGTCTCCTCAGGATCGCGCGGATCGTCGAGCGGCCAGCCCTTGGCGGCAAGGCGGGCGCGCACACGTTCGACGTCCTCTGGGGCGGGCAGTTCGTCGGTGAGCTGGATGATCAGGACGGCGATGTCGACGTGGTCGAATTCGCCGCGGTCGATCAACTCCCTGGCGACGGTCTTGACCTCGTCGTCCGTCAGGCGCGGCTTCAGCAGCGCGAAAAGCGGGACACGGTCGGGTCCCGGCACACCCTCCGGGTATCCGGCAGTGATCCACGCGACGATCTTCGCGAGAAACTTGTTCACCGTTCAGCTCCAACGGCGTGGCTAACCGACCACAATTCCACGAAAGAACGATAGTGGAACTGCCGCCTGGACGGCTTACCTGGCCGCCACAGGCAAACGAGTCCGAGACGGTAGGTGAACAGTGGATGAACACCTTCGGTGTTCCGGCAAAGTGCCTGTTCGAAGGCCCTTTTAGGGTGACTGGCGATTCGCCAAAATCGCTGAGAATCCCTCAGAATTGGCAATCATGAGCGCAGAGATGATCATCCTGGTGCTGCTGATCTTCACAGCACTGGCTTTTGACTTCACCAACGGGTTTCACGACACCGGAAACGCGATGGCGACGTCGATCGCGACCGGTGCGCTCAAGCCCAAGACCGCCGTGCTGCTGGCAGGTGTCCTCAACCTCGTCGGCGCCTTCCTCTCGGTCGAGGTCGCGGTCACCGTCACCACGTCGGTGCTGAAGGTTCAGGACAGCAAAACGGGCGCGCTCATCCCGAACATCGACGCATCGATGGGCCTCACGATCATCTTCGCCGGACTCATCGGCGGCATCCTGTGGAATCTGCTGACATGGCTGTTCGGCATTCCGTCCAGTTCATCGCACGCGCTCTTCGGCGGTCTGATCGGCGCGGGTCTCGCCGCGCTCGGCGCCGCGGGCGTCAACTGGTCCGGCGTCACCCAGAAGGTGCTGATCCCTGCCGTCGCCGCGCCGTTGATCGCCTGTCTCGTCGCAGGCTGCGGCACCTGGCTGGTCTACCGGATCACCCGCAACGTGCGTGGCCAAGCGTCGCGAAGAGGGCTTCCGCTGGGGGCAGATCGCGACCGCCTCTCTTGTCGCGCTGTCGCACGGCACCAACGACGCGCAGAAGACGATGGGCGTCATCGCGCTCGCGCTCATCACCACCGGCCATCTCACCGGCGACGTGAAGGAGAACGGGCTGCCGTTCTGGATCATCTTCAGCTGCGCCATCGCCATCGGCCTCGGTACCTATATCGGCGGCTGGCGGGTCATCCGCACCCTCGGAAAGGGCCTGGTCGAGATCCAGTCCCCGCAGGGCTTCGCCGCGGAAGCATCCTCTGCCGCGATCATTTTGAGCTCCAGTGCCGCGGGCATGGCGCTGTCGACCACCCACGTCGCGACGGGGTCGATCCTGGGAAGCGGCGTCGGCAAGCCAGGCGCGGAGGTCCGCTGGGCGGTCGCGGGTCGGATGGCCATCGCGTGGCTGATCACGTTGCCCGCAGCAGGCATCATGGGCGCGCTGTCGTACTGGCTCTCGCACGGAGTCAAGTCGCTGACCGGTTCCGACCTCGCGGGTGACGGCCTGATCTTCGTCATCCTCTGCGCCCTGTCCTTCTACATCTGGTGGCGTGCCCAGCAGCAGAAGGTGGACAGCAGCAACGTCAACGCCGATTGGGACGACTCGACCAACTCCGTCGTCCCCGCCGAGGTCCGCGCGGCCGTCAAGGACACCAAGGGCACCAAGGACACCGCCGCGGTCTGACCGCGGTCACTTTCTGAATCGAAGGAAATCGATGACTTACTTTGAAAGCATCCTCAAGGTCCTTGTCGTGGGACTCGTCCTCGGTGCGGGCCTTCCCGCGGTCTTCGCCGGTGGCCTTGTGGCCTACTCCAACGGAGCCGGCGTCACCGAGGCCGACGGCACCACCCATTCGTCCAACCCGGCGATGAAGTACCTCGGTATAGCGCTGTTCGCGTTCGTCGCGTGGGTGATCATCACCGCCGTCGTCTGGATCACCAGGGCGACGATCGTCCACCATTTCGGTTTCGACCCGTTCCCGTTCATGCCCAAGAAGTGAGTGGAGATCACATGACCGACACCAATACCAGTCCGGGTGTTATGGACAACATCCTCGGCTGGCTGCATCGGGGCTATCCGGAGGGTGTGCCGCAGAAGGACTACTTCGCGCTGCTTGCCTTGCTCAAGCGGAGCCTCACCGAGGACGAGGTCATCAGGGCCGCTCAGTCGGTACTCAAGTCGACGGCGTCAGACACGGTGACAGAACAACAGATTCGCACCGCGGTGCACTCAGTGATCGCGAAAGAGCCCAACCCCGAGGAGATCCACCAGGTCGCCTCGCGGTTGGCCTCCGTCGGCTGGCCGCTGGCGGCCGGCTGAGCTCAGATCTATCTGAGCGGCCCTCGGCTTCGAGCCGGGGGCCGTTTCAGTTTCTGGTGTCGCGGCGCAGGGGATGGGTCTCGGGCACCTGCACGAAGATCAGGGTGACGCCGTCGGGATCGGACACGTGCATCTCGTGCAGACCCCACGGCTCCTCCCGTGCCGCACGCGCGATCGCCACACCGCGGCCGGTCAGCTCCTTCTCGGTGGCGTAGACGTCGCGCACCTGCAGCCACATCGTCCCCGCCGCGTTGGGTTCGCCGTGGCCTGCGAGCTCGATCAGTGACTGGCCCGCGTAGAAGACGGTGCCCGCGCCGTAGTCACGGGCGATCGCGAGGCCGAGCTCGTCGCGGTAGAACCGCAGCGAGCGGTCGTAGTCCGCGGGCCGCAGGAGCATCCGGCTGGCCAGGATCTCCATGGATCTGTGTCTATCACGTGCGATCCCGGATTCGGCACAGGCGCGTCAGGCGCCGGGCTGCAGCCGCTGCCTCTTCATCAGCGCGTTGAGCAACCCGGGCGCGACGGTGTCGAGTGCTTTGGCGGTGACGGCCATCCGCGGTGCGATGCGCACCGGTCGGGTGCGCGCCGCGGTCACCATCCAGTCGGCGGCCTGGTCCGGCGTGAGCGCGGGCAGCCCGTCATAGGCCTTGGTCGGCGCGATCATGGGCGTGGCGACCAGCGGGTAGTAGAGCGTCGTCGAATGCACGCCCCTGTGCGCCCATTCGGTTTCGATGACCCTGCTGACCGCCGACAGCGCGGCCTTCGACGCGTTGTAAACCGCGAACAGCGGCGAGGATTCGCTGAACACGCCCCAGGTGGCGACGTTGATGATGTGGCCGTCGCCGCGCTCGAGCATGCCGGGCGCGAGGGCGCGGATCAGCCGCAGCGGCGAGTAGTAGTTGAGGCCCATCGTGCGTTCGACGTCATGCCAGCGCTCGAGCGACTCGGCCAGCGGGCGGCGGATCGACCGGCCCGCGTTGTTGACGAGGATGTCCACCCCGCCGATCTCCTTTTCGACGCGAGCGGCGAGCGCATCGACGGCGTCGAGGTCGGCCAGATCGCAGTCGATGGCCAACGCGTCGCCGCCGTCAGCGAGTATCCGATCAGCGACGCTCGTCCAGCAGGTCCTTGCGGCGGGCCACCACGACGACGGTCGCCCCGCGGCGGGCGAACTTGTAAGCGGCCGCCTCGCCGATGCCCGACGACGCGCCGGTGATCAGGATGCGCTTGCCGTCGAGGTCGACATCCTGTTGGCCGGGTCTGTACGACATCAGCTGTGGCGCGATCGGCGGTCGCATGCTGGCCAGCACGAGTTCGTTGGCCAGCCGCCGCAGTGGGCTCTTACTCACCCGCCGAGTCTATGAACGATGAGTTGTGCGTCGTCACAGGGTCGGTATGGGTATGGCGATAACCGGAAAGCTCGATACCCGATTCAGCGAGGCCTCCGAGCCCGTGCCCTGGCAGCAGGTCAGCGACGCGCTGGCGGCCGCCGAGCTCTACTGGCTGACGACCGTGCGCAGCGACGGCCGCCCGCACATCACCCCGCTGGTCGGCGCCTGGATCGACGACGCGTTCGTGTTCTGCACAGGGCCGGAGGAGCAGAAGGCGCAGAACCTCGATCACTCGTCTGGCGGTGGCCGTCACGACCGGTGTCAACACGTGGAACGACGGGCTCGACGTGATCGTCGAGGGTGACGCCGAACGGGTGACAGGACGCGATGCGCTGACGAAGCTCGCCGACGCCGTTCGCGAGAAGTACAACGGCGACTGGGATTTCACGCCCTCCGACGACGGCTTCGGCCACACCGACGACAGCGGCGACAGCCACATCGCCTTCGTCTACCGCGTTCCTCCCGCCAAGGTGCTGGCGTTCGCGAAGTCGCCCCACGGCCAGACCACGTTCCGTTTCTGAGCAAGGTGACCCCTCGACGCGACAAGTTCTGCACAGAGGACTATAGTTCTGCCTGTTCGTGAAGGGGAGTATTCCTTCGCGGCACTGTCGTCATCACGGAAGGCCCCATGGCCGACCCGGCGGTGCCGGTCTCGGTAGCCCGAGGCGGAAGAGACCTTCGGACCGTTGCGTCATGCCGTCCGGAGGTCAAACGTGATTTCTGTTGTGTCCCCACTGGTTTGGGTGATCACCGTGGTGGCGCTGCTCGCCATCATGATCCTCGACCTCGCAGTGATCGGCCGCCGACAACGCACGGTCACCACCAAGGACGCGGTCCGCTGGGTGCTCGTCTACGTCAGCCTGGCGGTGGCGTTCGCCGTCGGGCTCTTCATCTTCGCGCCGGGCGCGAGCGGCCAGGAGTTCGTCGCCGGGTACATCACCGAATACAGCCTCAGCGTGGACAACCTGTTCGTGTTCATGATCATCATGTCCAGGTTCGCGGTGCCCGAGCTCGCCCAGGACAAGGTCCTCTACATCGGCATCGTGCTGTCGCTGGTGTTCCGCGCGGTATTCATCTTCGCCGGCGCTGCCGCGATCGCGGCGTGGAGCTGGGTCTTCTACATCCTCGGCGGGTTCCTCGTGTACACCGCGATCCAGTTGGCGCTCGAGGACCCCGACGACGAGCCGGACTTTCACAAGAACCCGCTGCTGCGCTTCCTGCGGCGGATCCTGCCGCTCAGCGAGGACTACGACGGCCGCCGGCTGGTCACCCGCGCGGACAAGCGGCGCATGTTCACCCCGCTGGTGATCGTCATCGCCGCGATCGGCATCGCCAACGTGGTGTTCGCCCTCGACTCGATCCCGGCGATCTTCGGGCTGACCAACGACGCGTACATCATCTTCACCGCCAACGCGCTGGCGCTGATGGGACTGCGGCAGCTGTATTTCCTGATCGGCGGGCTGCTGGAGAAGGTCGTCTACCTCAGCAAGGGGCTGGCCCTCATTCTCGGCTTCATCGGCGTGAAGCTCATCGTCGAGGCGTTGCACCACAGCCACCTCGACCACGTCGGCAACTTCCATCTGCCCGAGATCGGCATCGTGACGTCGCTGCTGTTCATCGTCGTGACGCTGACGATCACGACCGTGCTCAGCCTGCTCAAGACCGGCCGCGACGCCCGCCGCGCAGCCACCGCCGAAGGCGAGTGAATTCGGCGCGCTAACGCACGCTCAGCGTCGCATAGCGCGCCCGATTCGCTAGAAGTAGCGGGGGAACTGGCTCCAGTCGGGATCGCGCTTCTCGAGGAACGCGTCGCGGCCCTCGACGGCCTCGTCGGTCATGTACGCCAATCGCGTTGCCTCACCGGCGAATAGCTGCTGACCCATCAGCCCGTCGTCGGTCAGGTTGAACGCGTACTTCAGCATCCTGACCGCCTGCGGCGACTTGCCGTTGATGGTCGTGGCCCACTCCAGCGCGACCGTCTCGAGGTTCGCGTGGTCGACGACCTCGTTGACCGCGCCCATCGCGTGCATCTGCTCGGCACTGTAGGGCCTGCCGAGAAAGAAGATCTCGCGGGCGAACTTCTGGCCGACCTGCTTGGCCAGATATGCGCTGCCGTAACCGCCGTCGAAGCTGCCGACGTCGGCATCGGTCTGCTTGAACTGCGCGTGCTCGCGGCTGGCCAGCGTCAGATCGCAGACCACGTGCAGGCTGTGCCCGCCGCCCGCGGCCCACCCGTTGACGAGACAGATGACGACCTTCGGCATGAACCGGATCAGCCGCTGCACCTCGAGGATGTGCAGCCGTCCTGCGCGCGCCACATCGACGGTGTCGGCCGTCTCACCCGCCGCGTACTGGTAGCCGGTGCGGCCCCGGATGCGTTGGTCGCCACCGGAACAGAACGCCCAGCCGCCGTCCTTCGGCGACGGCCCGTTACCGGTCAGCAGCACGACGCCGACGTCGGGCGACATGCGGGCGTGGTCGAGAACGCGATACAGCTCGTCGACGGTGTGCGGGCGGAACGCGTTGCGCACCTCGGGCCGATTGAACGCGATCCGCACCGTCGGCTGCGGCGCCCCGTCGACGACGTGGCGGTGATAGGTGATGTCGGTCAGCTCGAAGCCGTCGACGGGCTGCCACCGTCGAAGGGTCGAAAGGGTTGTCGCTCATGCGTTTACCTGGTCGAATCGAAACACGGGGCAACGTCCAGCGAGCGCTTCGTACTCGTCGGGGTTCGGCCCCGTCACCAGGCCGGCTTTCTTCAGGAACCCGACACCGGTCGGCACCTCGATCGGGAACAACCGCAGCAACGGTTTCGCCTCGGCGGGTGGCAACTCCACCATCCGCACCTGTTCGGTGGTACGCCCCAGCCGCAGTTCCACCTCGCCTGCGGCGCGCGCGTTGGCGGCCCAGTCGCTACCCGGCAGCCCGCCCAACACGTACCGCTTGCCGTCAACGACCATCGGCGTGATCGGCGTCGAGCGCAGCTTGCCGGTCTTGCGGCCGGGCACGACCAGTATCACCGGGCCGTTGTCGCCGCCGACGCCGAGCTTCTGCAGGCCGATCATGACTTTGTTGACGTACTTCAACCACCACGGCGGCCGGATGCGCGCGCTCTCGGACATGTCCAAAACGCTACGTGATGGGGTCGATGCGGAACACCGGGCAGCGGCCCGCCAACGCCTCCACCTCGTCGGGTGTGCCCTCGGTCAGCAGACCGACGCGCTTCATCAGATCCGCGCCGGTGGGCACCAGTGCGGGAAACGCCCGCAGCACGGGACGCGCCTCCGCCGGCGACAGCTCCACCATCCGCACCCGCTCGGTGCGACGCGCTCTGGCCAACGTGACCTCGCCCGCGGCGCGAACGTTGTCGACCCAGTCCGCGCCGGGATAGCCGTTCACGACGTAGCGCCCACCGTCGACCTCCATCGGCGTGACGGGCGTGGATCGCGGTTTCCCGGTTTTGCGGCCGGGCACCGTCAGCACCACCGGCCTCTCCACCCGGGAGATCGGGATGCCGAGACGCAGCATGAGCATGAACACCTTGTTCAGCGGTTTGAGGATCAGCGGCGGCCGGATGCGCTCTGCCATGGCTCGACGGTACTGCGCCTACAGGGTGACGCCGTGGCCGGTCAGTGCACTGCGCAGGCCGTCAGGTCGCTCCGACTGTGGGCAGCGGATCGACGAGCAGGAACCCGCAGCCGAGGGCCTCGGCGCCGCCGTCGGCCTCCTCGCTGTCGCCGACCATCACCGTGTACTCGGGCACTGCGCCCAGCCGTGTCAACGCGGTCTGGAAGATCGCGGCGGACGGCTTGACCGCGCCGACCTCGAACGACAGTACGAACTCGTCGACGTCGTCGGCCGCGCCGATCGCCTCGAACGCGGGCCGCACGTCGAACGCGATGTTGGACACCACCGCGGTCTTGATGCCCTGCCGGTGAAGCCCCTTGAGCACCTCGGCGGTGTCCGGGTACGCCGTCCATGACATCGGGTTGATCACGCGCTCGTAGAGCGCAACGGCGTGCTCGTCGGGCAGTCCCGATTTGCGAAGCACATGCAGGTACGCCTCGCGGTGCAGGTGCGGCGCGAGGTCGCGGTTGACCCATGCTTCGTAGGCCTGCGGGGTCATCTCGACCGAGCGACCGGTCGGAGCGGTGAGGCGGCGCATCAGCTCGGCCTGCACGTGTCCGTCGACCTCGCGCTCGTCGGCCGTCATGCCCTCGAACCAGCTGTCGTCCTCTTCGAGACGAAACAGCGTGCCCGAATAGTCGAACAGAACAGCGCGCACAGCCACGGTTGAAATCCTTTCACGGCCGGAAGGTGTCATTATCCAGGCCACTGGCTACTCCACGGCGGTGACCGAGCCCATCAGCAACTGTGCACGCTTCGCCGCGCAACCGCTCGCCGGGGGCGGCACCCCCGTCGAGATCTGGACCCGATCGGACCGACGGTTCACGCCGCTGAACATCGAGCGACTGCCCTGCGCTGCTTTGGTTGCGGCTCACCCGGACGACGAGACGCTCGGCCTCGGTGCCACCGCGTCGGCGCTCGCCGAGCGCGGGATATCGGTCCAGGTGGTGGCGGTGACCGATGGTGAGGCTGCATATCCAGAAGATGCCGGCGGTCGCGCGCAGCTGGCCGAAACGCGTCGCGACGAAACGCTTGCCGCGGCGGCCCGGCTTGGCCTGGCGCGACCGATCTTCCTCGGCATCCCCGACGGCGAGATCACCGCCAACGAGGACCGGCTGCAGGTCGAGTTGGAGGCGATCCTGGCCGAATCGCCCCCAGGCACCTGGTGTGCCGCGACGTGGCGAGGCGACGGTCACCCCGACCACGAGGCGACCGGCAGGGCCGCGGCGGCCGCGTCGAGAAGCGCCCCTTCGGTGTTCCTCGAGTATCCGATCTGGATGTGGCACTGGGCCCTTCCCGACGATCCCGCCGTGCCGTGGGACACCGCTGCAGCGGGCGCCGCTGACAGCGCGTGACGTGGCGGCGAAGTCCGCGGCGCTCGAGTGTTTTTCGAGCCAGCTGCAGCGAGGTGACGGACCGCCCCTTTTGGCGCCAGAGGTCATCGCGCGGCAGATGGCGGTCGGCGAGATCGTCTTCGTCTAGTCGCTGAGGTTGAAACCCCCGACTTTCGGCTATCTAGCAGGCATGGAACTGGCGAAGGCCGTCGTCGTGGTGCCGGCCCACAACGAATTGGCGCATCTGCCGCGATGTCTGCGGGCAATCGGGACCGCCGCGCTGTGCGTGCCGGTTCCCGTGCTGACGGTGGTCGTGCTCGACGCCACCGACGACGGAAGCGACCGCCTGGTCGGCGAGTTCGGCCCCGACGTCCACTTCGTCACCGTCGACGCGGGCAACGTCGGCGCGGCAAGGGCCGCGGGCTTTGAGTACGCGCGCACGGAATGCGCCGACGTCGATCCCGCTCGCACCTGGTACGCGACCACCGACGCCGATAGCGAGGTGCCCGCCGACTGGTTGCAGCGCATGGCTGCAGTCAGACGCCGATATGGTGCTCGGCGTCGTCCGAGTGTCGAACTGGCGGCATCACTCGGCGGACGTGGTCCGTCGCTACATGCGCGCCTATAACTCTAAAGGCAAGAGCCACAACCATATTCACGGTGCGAACATGGGATTTCGCGGCGACGCGTACTGGGCGGTGGATGGCTTCCGCGCGCTGCCCACCGGGGAGGACGTCGAACTCGTCGACCGGTTCGAGGCCGCGAACATGAAGATCCACCGCGACGCCACACTGTCCGTGGCGACCTCGGATCGCCGTGACGGCCGTGCCCCAGGCGGATTCGCACAGCCATCTTCGAGAGCTGTCGCACTCGGCGTTGAAGCGGAAGGCCGGCGGCCGGACATGAACCTTCTCGTCCGGCGCTGGCTCGCCGCGGGCGAATTGGACCTCCCGCTACCCGGTTCGGGTCAGACCGCGCACCGGTGGTGTCGGCTGGCCGAACTGGCCGAAGACGACGTGGTCGGCGGGCCGACTGGCCGAGGCGCACACCGACGCCGTCGCGATCCTCGCCGAATTGCGCGGCCCAGAACCCAAACCCGATCAGTTGTGGGGTGTCTGGGCAGCCGAGTCAGGTGATGCCGCCGTGCTCGCACGCGGTGACGGCGACGAGGTGACGCTCGAGGGCACCAAGGTGTGGTGTTCGGGTGCGGGCATCTGCACGCACGCCCTCGTGACGGCGCGGGTCGACGACGACCGTCGCGGCCTGTTCGCCGTCGACCTCGGCGACCACCGGGTGAAGCCGCTCGCCAGCAATTGGCGCAATGCGGGGATGGCGGACTCCGACACCCGGTCCGTGCAATTCACCGGCGTGCCCGCCGTTGCCGTCGGCGCCCCCGGTGACTACCTCGACCGGCCAGGGTTCTGGCACGGCGCCGTCGGGGTGAGCGCCTGCTGGCTCGGCGGGGCGCGGGCCGTCGCCGCGCCGCTGTACGAGCGGGGCGCCCGCGAGTCCGTCGACCCACACACACTGGCGCACCTCGGTGCGGTCGATGCCGCGCTCACAGCCGCCGAGGCGACGCTGTTGTCCGCGGCAAGCCAGATCGACGCGGATCCGCTGGATCGCGACGGGCGAGGGGAGTTGATCGCGCGGCGGACAAGGGCGGTGGTGGAAACGGCGGTGGAGGAGGCGATCGGCCGCACCGGACGAGCGCTGGGGCCGGGACCGTTGGCCTCCGACGCCAAGCACGCCGCGCGGGTCGCCGATCTCACCATGTACGTGCGGCAGAGCCACGCCGAACGTGATCTCGCCGAACTCGGACGCCTTGCCGGACGGTTCCGATGACCGCGCGACTACCCGATGCGTACTTCGATCGGATGTATGAGGGTTCGGCCGATCCGTGGCAATTGCAGAATCGGTGGTACGAGCAACGCAAGTTCGCGATCACGATGGCGCTGCTGCCGCATCCGCGATACCGGCACGCATTCGAGCCCGGCTGTTCGGTCGGAGTGCTGACCGGACTGCTCGCGGCCCGCTGCGACCACGTCACCGCCACCGACGTCGCGCCTGCCGCGATCGATGCCGCGCGGGAACGGCTGACGGACGCGAGCGTGACCCTGATGCAACGCTCGCTCGACGAACCTTGGCCGGCAACGGATTTCGATCTCGTCGTGTTGTCCGAGGTCGGCTACTACCTGCAGGCGTCCACGCTGCGCGAGATGCTGGATCGCGAAGTGCCACGGCTGGAGAACCCCGCGACGGTCGTCGCCGCGCACTGGCGGCATTCCGTCGAGGACTACCCGATGACCGGCGACCAGACCAACGGCGTCATCGCCGCCACGCCCGGCCTGCACCGGATCGGCGGCTACCGCGACGAGGACGTCGCCATCGAGGTGTTCGACACGGCGACGCCCGCATCGGTGGCCGCACGAACCGATGTGCCCGGCGCCTAGCCCTCGCGCGCTCGAATAGCCTTGTCGGTCAGCACATCCCGCTCTCGCTCGTTGTCGGTGAGCTCCGCCGCCGCGGCGAACTCGGCGGCGGCCTCGTCGTGGCGGCCGAGGCGGGCGAGCAGCTCGCCCCGAACGCTCGGCAGCAGATAGGACCCGTCGAGGCCGGTCAGCCCGTCGACGATGTCGAGCGCCGCCTGCGGCCCGGACGCCATCGCGACCGCGACGGCCCTGTTCAGTGCGACCACCGGCGACGGCGAGATCTGGATCAGCCCGTCATACAGCGTGACGATCCGCTGCCAGTCGGTGTCGGCGGCCGTCGGTGCGGTGGCGTGGCATTCGGCGAGCGCGGCCTGCAATGCGTACGGCCCCCAGCCGGTGCCCCTCTTCGCGACGGCGTCGGCGGCGCGCTCCAACGCGGCGACCCCGCGGCCGATCTGTGCGCGGTCCCACTTCGTCCGGTTCTGGTCCTCGAGCAGGATCGGTGCGCCGTCGGCGTCGGTGCGCGCCGCGAACCGCGACGACTGGAACTCCATCAGCGACACGAGCCCGTGCACTTCTGGTTCCTCGGGCACCAGCGCGGCGAGCACCCTGCCGAGCCGCAGCGCCTCGCTGCAGAGCTCGTCGCGAACCCACCGCTGTCCGAACGACGCCGAGTAGCCCTCGTTGTAGATCAGATAGATCACCGACAGCACGGCGGAAAGCCGCTTCGGATACTCCGAGCGGTCGGGCACTTCGAACGGCACATTCGCCGCGGCCAACGTCTTCTTGGCTCTGGTGATCCTGGCCGCGACCGTCGGCGTCGACGTCAGGAACGCCCTGGCGATCTCGTCTGTCGTCAGACCGCCGACCACGCGCAGCGTCAGTGCGATCTGTCCCTCGCGGGACAACACCGGGTGCGAGGAGATGAAGACCAGCCGGAGGACGTCGTCGTCGATGCGGTCGGGATCCCATGCGGGCTCGTCGATCTGGGTCTCCAGGTCGCGGGCAAGCGTCGCGTATTTGGTGTCGAGGTTGTCCTGGCGCCGCCAGAAGTCGATCGCCTTGCGCTTGGCGACGGTCGTCAACCACGCGCCCGCATTGCGCGGGACGCCGGTGTCCGGCCACTGCGTCAGCGCGTCGACGAGGGCTTCCTGCGCCAGATCCTCGGCCAACCCGACGTCGCCGACGGCACGGGTCAGCGTCGCGACGATCTTGGCGGCCTCCATCCGCCACACCGCGTCCACGGTTTCGCGTAGATCGGTGGCGGGCACGTGCCCATTGTGCCGAGGTGGTCACGGCTCCCGGCGTCTCACCTTCTAACCGCGAGCAGACGCAAAAGTGCCCTCAACTATGGAATTTGGGGTACTTATGCGTCTGTCAGCTTCGCGGGGGCCCACGCGGTTAGAAATCAGCCGATGGCGCGGCTGGCGCCCTCCCAGAACTGCGCGCGGACGGCCTTCTTGTCCGGCTTGCCCAGCGCGGTCACCGGGACGGAGTCGACGACGATCACCTGCTTGGGCGACTGCACGGAACCCTTGCGCTCCTTCACCGCGGCCTGGATCTCCTCGGTCACCTTCGCGACCGCCTCGTCATCGCTCGCCGCATCGGGCCGCAGCACGATGACCGCGGTCACCGCCTCGCCCCACTTCTCGTCCGGTGTGCCGATGACGCAGACCTGTGCGACCGAAGGATGTTCGGCGACAACGTCTTCCACCTCACGCGGGAAAACGTTGAAGCCGCCGGTGACGATCATGTCCTTGGTGCGGTCGACGATGTACCAGAAGCCGTCCTCGTCCTCGCGCGCCAGGTCGCCGGTGTGCATCCAGCCGTCGCGGAAGGTCTCGGCCGTCGCCTCGGCCTTGTTCCAGTAGCCGCCGGACACCAGCGGGCCGCTGACGCAGATCTCGCCGACCTCGCCCTGGGCCACCTGGTTGCCGTCCCCGTCGAGCAGGGCGGTCCGGCAGAACACCGTCGGCCGCCCGCACGACGTCAGCCTCTTCTCGTCGTGATCGCCCTTCGGCAGATAGGTGATGACCATCGGCGCCTCGGACTGGCCGTAGTACTGCGCGAAGATCGGGCCGAACCGGTCGATCGCCTCCTTGAGCCGCACCGGGTTCATCGCCGATGCGCCGTAGTACACGGTCTCCAGCGACGACAGGTCGCGCGTGTGCGAATCCGGATGGTCCATCAGGGCGTAGATCATCGACGGCACCAGCATCGTCGCCGTGATCTTCTGCTCCTCGATGGTCTTGAGAACCTCGGCCGGGTCGAACTTGGTGAGCACCACCAGCTCGCCGCCCTTGATGATCGTCGGCACGAAGAACGCCGCACCCGCGTGCGACAGCGGCGTGCACATCAGGAATTTCGGCCGCTCCGGCCACTCCCACTCGCAGAGCTGGATATTCGTCATCGTGGAGATCGACTGCACGGTGCCGATCACGCCCTTCGGCTTACCGGTGGTTCCACCGGTGTAGGCCATCCCGCCGATGTGATCCGGCGGTAGGTCGGCGGCAACCAACGGCTTCGGCGAATACTTCGCCGCCTCCGCGGACAGGTCGACGGCGACGTCGGACAGCGCGTCGGGAACCGGACCGATCGTCAGGACCTGTTTGAGGCCGGGCACCTTCTCCAACAGCCCTTGCGCGCGCTCGACGAACATCGGGTTCGGATCGATGATCAGCGACGTGACGCCCGCGTCGTTGAGCACGTAGGCGTGGTCGTCCAGCGAGCCGAGAGGGTGTAGTGCCGTGCGGCGGTATCCCTGCGTCTGGCCGGCGCCGAGGATCATCAACACCTCTGGCCGGTTAAGCGAAAGCAGACCGGTGGCGGTCCCGCTGCCCGCGCCCAACGCCTCGAACGCCTGAATGTACTGGCTGATGCGGTCGGCGAGCTCGCCGCCGGTCAGGGTGGTGTCGCCGAGGAACAGAACCGGCTTGTCCTTGTGGCGCTTGAGGGCGCCCACCGTCAGGTGGCCGGAGTGCAGGGGATGGCGCAACAGGTCGTCACTCATGCCTTCAGATTAGAACGTGTTACAGAAATGGTTTCAAGGGCCGGGTATCCGGGCTTCCTCAATGACGTGACTGAGCAGCGCCTGCGTGCGGCGATCCTGCGAATGACCCACGAACGCGGGCCTGCCAAGAGCATCTGCCCGTCCGACGCCGCCCGAGCCGTCGACGGGGAGAACTGGCGCGACCTGATGGACCAGGCTCGCGATGTCGCACGAGAACTCGCGAAGGCCGGCGAGGTCGTCATCACCCAGGGCGACGACGTCGTCGATCCGGACGCGACCTGGCGCGGACCCATCAGGATCCGCGCCAGGTAAACGGCGCTCCGCGAAACGAATTCCAGCACGCGTTACTCGCACTTCCCGTGCTGGAATTCGTTTCGGCGAGAATCAGCCGGCGAACTTGTCGGCGTCGGCCCGCGCCTGTGCGGCGATCTTCTCGGCCAGTTCGGCCCTCCACTGGATTTCCTTCTTGATCCACGGGTTGTCCGCGGGAAACTCCTCGGTGTCGTGCACCCGCCGCACCTCGAGCTTGACGCCCTTGCCGAGCGGCACCTTCTTGGCCCACTGCTTGGCCTCTTCCTTCGAGGACACATCGAGGATCCAAAACCCGTTGAACAGCTCTTTGGCCTCGGTGTACGGGCCATCGGTGACGACGGGCGGGTCGGCGTTGAAGTCGACGACGAAGCCCTCCTCGGGTCCGGTCAGGCCTTCGCCGGCCAGCAGCACACCGGCCTTGACGAGCTCCTCGTTGAAGCGGCCCATCGACTCGATGATCTCGTTGAAGTCGATGTCCAGCTCTTCCATGGCGGCCTCGGCCTCGGGGGTGGACCGCATGATCAGCATGTAGCGCGACATTTCTGTCTCCTTCTATCGGTGGTTGAAGGGGCCCGTCCATCGTGCCCTCGTTGACACGTCGAACGGCAACCCCGCGGAATCGACAAGCCCGGTGAAAAAACTTTTCAGAAGTTTTTCGAAAAAAGTGTGCGACTGCCATAGGCCCAGCGCTCCTACCCGTGAGAGCAGCCCAAACCGGGAAGCCCAAGGATCACGGGAGAGATCATGAACAGCTACTACGGCCCCCAGAACAGCCACTACGGCCAGCCCAACACCTACTACGCGCCCGCCCCCCAGCCCCAGTACGCCCCGCAGCCGATGTACGCCCCGGCGCCGGTCGCCCCGCAGAACTCCGGTTCGGGCATGAAGATGGCCGCAGGCGCCCTCGCGCTGCTGGCCATCGGCATCGGCGCCTTCGCGCTCGTGCTCGGCATGAAGAACTCGGAGACCACCACCACCGCGCAGAGCACGCCGAGCACGGTCTTCAACATCCCTTCGGAGATCAACATCCCGTCGCTCGTTGACGATGACTCGCCCTCCACCTCCCCGGTCGTGGTGAACAACCCGGCCCCCCGCGTCATCACCATTCCCGGTCAGGCCCCGGTTCAGCAGGCGCCAGCGCAGCAGGCACCGGTGCAGCAGGCGCCGGTTCAGATCCCCGCGAACGGTAACGACCAGGCCAAGGCAGATGCGCAGGCTGCAGCCGATGCGCAGGCCAAGGCCGATGCACAGAAGAAGGCCGACGAGGAGGCCGCGGCCAAGAAGAAGGCCGAAGACGACGCCGGCCGCAACAAAGGCGGCAAATGCAAAGCAAGGCCGCAGACCTCAGGGCCGAGGCCGCCAGCTTGCGTGCAGCAGGCCGAGCAGATCCGCGTCAACGCTCGCCGCTGCAGCTCCCGAGCAACGGCCGGCAGTCGCCCAGGGGATGGCCGCGGCCCAGGCGCTCGAGGCCAGGCCGCGGCGATGGAGGCCCAGGCTGCCGCACTCGGCGGCTGACCGCCAACAACATCTCTCCCAATCCCCAGCCCAGGCGCCTCTCCCGCCTGGGCTGGGTTCATTTCTGCCTTCAACTAACCGGCGTCCAGCAAAATGGCTCCGTGCCCAACGCTGAGCTAGTCATCCACGGAACAGTCCTGACGGTCGACGACGCACAACCCACCGCCGAGGCGATGGCAGTAGTCGATGGCCGAATCACTGCCGTCGGCAGCAGGGCCGACATCGAGCCGCTGATCGGGCCGGACACCGAGGTCGTCGACATCGGCGACGGCTGCGTGCTGCCTGGTCTGATCGAGGCGCACGGGCACCCGCTGATGGAGGCGATCGCGCTTGTCGGACCGGTTGGTCGACATCCGGCCGGTCACGATTCCCGGGGCCGACGACGTCGTCGCCGCGGTCCGTGCCGAGGTGGCCAAGCGCGGCGCGGACGGCGCGTACCTGAACGGCTGGGACCCGCTTCTGCAGAACGGCCTGCCCGAGCCGACGCTCGAATGGCTCAACGGCCTCGCACCGGACACGCCGTTGGTCATCATTCACAACTCCGGCCACAAGGCGTACTTCAACTCCGCCGCCGCCGCGAAAACCGGGCTGACCCGCGACACCCCCGACCCCAAAGGCGCCAAGTACGGCCACGACGCCGCGGGCGAATTGGATGGCTCCGCCGAGGAAACGGGTGCCGTTTTTCCGCTCCTCGCCGGCGCCATCCAGCCCGACGACTACCCGGCGATGCTGCTCGCCGAGTGCGCGCGGCTCAACCGTGCCGGCCTGACGATGTGCTCGGAGATGGCGTTCGACCCGATGTTTCGCCCGATGCTCGACCAGTTGCGCGAACAGCTCACCGTCCGGTTGCGCACCTACGAGATGTCGACGGCGACGATGGCCACCGACGAGACGCTGGACAACGGCGACGACACAGTGCGTCAGGTCGGCATCAAGATCTGGGTCGACGGGTCGCCGTGGGTCGGCAACATCGACCTGACCTTCCCGTACCTGGACACCGACGCCACCCGTGCCATCGGCGTCGTGCCGGGTTCGTGCGGTTGCGCCAACTACACCCGCGAGCAGCTGACCGAGATCGTCGAGGCGTACTTTCCGCTGGGCTGGCAGATGGCCTGCCACGTGCAGGGCGACAAGGGCGTCGACACCATCCTCGACGTCTACGAAGAGGCGCTGAAGAAGCATCCGCGAAACGACCACCGGCTACGCCTCGAGCACGTCGGGGCGATCACCGACGAACAGCTAAGGCGCGCACACGATCTCGGAGTCACCTGCAGCATCTTCGTCGACCAGATTCACTACTGGGGCGACATCATCGTCGACGGGCTGTTCGGGCCCGAGCACGGGTCACGCTGGATGCCGTGCGGTTCGGCCGTGGCCACAGGTATGCGCATCTCTCTGCACAACGATCCACCGGTCACACCCGAGGAGCCGCTGCGCAACATCAGTGTCGCCGCCACCAGGACGGCGCCGAGCGGTCGAGTGCTGGGTCCAGAACAGCTGCTGACGGTCGAGCAGGCCATCCGGGCGCAGACGATCGACGCGGCATGGCAGCTTTTCAGCGACGACGTCGCGGGCTCGCTGGAGGTCGGCAAGTACGCGGATTTCGTTGTGTTGTCGGCGGATCCGCGCTCAGTGCCGCCGGAGCAGATCGCCGATCTCGACGTGCGCGCGACGTATCTGGCGGGTCGGAAGGTCTACGGCGCGGGCTGAGCGACGGGAACGGCGATCTCGTTGCGCCGCCGAAACGGCAGCGTCCACGGCGGGTCGTAGAACCACGCGACCGGTTCACCGACGACGTCGATGTGCTTGTCCCGCAACGTCGCGACGAGTTCGTCGGTCTTGGCGGCGACGGCGGAGGGGCCGCGGTCACCGCTGAACCGGAGCACGGCCACCGTCTCGCCGGGAACCTCGACGAGGGTGACGTCGTCGCCGTCCGGCTTGGGCAGGGTGTCCATCGTCCACTTCGACGGCATGAAGAACCGGATCGTCCACGTGTCACCTGATTGCCGCGCCTGTGCGACGGGTGCCGTCATGGCGATCTCGTCGCCGCGACGACCGGTCTGCTGGGCGACCGGTGCGGTCATCGCGATCTCCTCGTCGCGATGGTTCCCGCCGAAGATGTAGCGGGCCAACCGTCGAAAGCCGATGCTGCGGGCGCGATCCTCGTCGGCGGCGACCGTCGTCTCCGCCGCGATCCGGGGACCGTACCGTCGCACCTCGACGCCATCGCCCACCGGCGTGGCGATGTAGTGCGGCTCCTCGGTGCCGATGCGAATGCCTGCGATCGACAGAACGGATTCGACTATTTGGCCGGGGATCTTCGTGATTCGCATTTTCTCCTCTGAGCGATTCTCCCCCACGAGTGGGCGCCGCCTGACCGGGTGGCGGAGTTGTCAGGCGACGCCCATCGCGGGCGGCGTGACGCCCCTAGTCGTCGCCGCCTTGCGTGGTGGCAGCCCCGGTCTTCGCGGCTGCCGCTGTGTTGCCGAGCGGGTTGGGGACGCCGATGCCGCCCACCCCGATCGTGTTGCCCGAGTTGAAGGCCCCGATGTTGTTGTCGCCGGAATTGAAGAAGCCCACGTTGCCGTTGCCGGTATTGCCGATCCCGGCGTTGAAGCTGCCGGTGTTGTTCGCGCCGAGGTTGGCGACGCCGCGGTTACCGGAGCCGAGGTTGAGCGCGCCGACGTTGTTGGTGCCGAAGTTGCGTGAGCCCGTGTTGTCGAGCCCGACGTTGAAGTCGCCGTTGTTCCCGATTCCGATGTTGGCGACGGCTTCATTGTCGAGGTCGCTGGCGCCTGGGACGGGGTTGCCGCTGTCGACATTGTTGAAGCCGATGTTGAAGCTGCCCTCGTTGTCGGTGCCGATGTTGAAGTTGCCCTCGTTGTTGATACCGGTGTTGAAACTGCCGGTGTTGCCGATGCCGGTGTTGAAGTTGCCGGTATTGCCTGCGCCCAGGTTCGGTGGGCCGGTCAGCAGGCTCAGGTCCACGCCCGCAGGCACGAAGGGGGCGGGCGGAAGTGCAGAGCGCACCGCCACAATCGGGGCCACCGCGAGGTTGGCGCCACCGGCAATCGCGTTGCCAACACCAAGGAGCGCGCCCGACCCGACGCTCGGCGGCGGCAGAAGGTCGGTGAGCGCGCCCAGCGCGACGTCAGGTGAAACGGGCTGTGGTGCGGCAACGGGCGACGGGCGGCGCTGAGGTCGGGGTCATGGCGATGACACCTGCGCCGACGGCCGCGATGCCGGCGACGACGGACGTACGAAGGGCTATTTGCATGGCATACCTCATGTTTCGGCGGTAGTTAAGTAACTGAGGCTTTTCCCTGCGGCGCCCTTTTAAACCCACGCAATTTCTTACCGAACAATGACCGAAGTATGACGTGGGGAATGATTGAACCCGTGCCGTCATTAGCCGACATCCTCGAGCGCCTTCACGTCGTCGCCCTGCCGATGCGCGTGAAGTTCCGCGGCATCACGGTTCGCGAGTTAGCGCTCATCGACGGCCCCGCGGGCTGGGGTGAATTCGGCGCCTTCCTCGAATACGAACCGCCGGAAGCGGCGGCCTGGCTGGCCGCGGCGATCGAGGCCGCGTACACCGAGCGGCCGACCACTCACCGCGACCGCATCCCGATCAACGCGACCGTGCCCGCCGTCACCGTCGCGCAGGTGCCCGACGTGCTCGCCCGATTCCCCGGTGCGCGCACCGCCAAGGTGAAGGTCGCCGAGCCGGGCCAGACACTCGCCGACGACGTGGCCCGCGTCAACGCCGTGCGCGAGCAGGTGCCGACGGTGCGAGTCGACGCCAACGGCGGCTGGAGCGTCGCCGAGGCCGTCGACGCGGCACGGGCGCTGACCGCCGACGGGCCGCTGGAGTACCTGGAACAACCCTGCGCGACGGTGCCCGAGCTTGCCGAACTGCGTCGAACCGTCGACGTGCCGATCGCCGCCGACGAGAGCATCCGCAAGGCCGACGACCCGCTGCATGTGGTGCGATCCGGCGCCGCCGACGTGGCGGTGTTGAAGGTCGCGCCACTGGGTGGGGTTGCGGCGCTGCTCGAGATCGCGCGGCAGATCGACATCCCGATCGTGGTGTCCAGCGCGCTGGACTCGGCCGTCGGCATCGGCCGCGGTCTACTCGCGGCAGGCGCACTGCCGGACCTGCGGTACGCATGCGGGCTCGGCACCGGCGGACTCTTCGTCGAGGACGTCGCCGAACCGCTGACGCCGGTCGACGGCTACCTGCCCGTCTCGGCCGCCACTCCGGATCCGGCGCGGCTCGCGGCGTTGGCCGCGCCCGCCGAGCGCCGCCAGTGGTGGATCGACCGGATCAAGGCCTGCTTCGAATCAGGGCGCGCAGACCTCGTGGCCGAATAGCAGAAACGGCCACATCGCGGACGTCGCTCCGAACGCGGCAAGGTCGGACCCCGCGGGAATGCGTGTCTCCAAGTGGCTTTCGATCCGCGCGACGTCGTCGGCGTTGAAGAACGTCCACACGATGCCGACGACGAGGTAGGGGATCGCGACCCACATCGCGAACTCGAGCATCGCCTCGATGCTCACCTTCCGGCTCAGCAGCCGACGCAGACCGGCCATCGTCACACCAGCGCGCTGTGGGCACGGGCGCGCCTGCGAACGTCGGCGAGGACGATGAAGCTGCCGCCCTGGCGGATGAACACCGGCAGGAACCGATTCACGAACGCCACAAGAAGGAACAGCCATTCGAAGCGGCGCTGCCTGCCCCTGCTCCATTTCACGCCGAGCGCATCCCGAAACACCGGAGCGAGAAAGCCGATGGTGAGAAACTTCAACAGCGGCCGAAACGGCAGCCCCAGAATGGGATTGATCATCCGGAGGTTGATCAGGTCGAGCAGATAGTCGCGCACCGGAGGGTCGATGACCACCCGTTTGCATGCGTCGTCCCAATACGTGTCGAACTCGATACGGGTGGCAGGCCACTGGTCCTCGGTGACCTGCAGGGTGGTGCCCAATGTCCACGACGACCGGTAGAACTGCTCGGCCTGCTCTGCGGTCATCTCGCCGCGCAACAGTTTGTAGGTGTCCTCGAGGCCGACGAAAAGGCATGCCGCCACCCACATCTGGAGTTCGCGGTCGAAGGCGTTGTACTTCACCGGGCTTTCGGCGGTGGATATCACCTGCCGGTGTACGCCGTCGACCGCCTCGCGGAACGCGGCGCGGTCCGCTTCGGTGCCGAATACGGCGACGGCGAGGTACTGAGACGTCGTTCGGAGTCGTTTCCACGGGTGCTTGAGAATGCTGCCGGAGTCGACCTTGCTCTCCACGACGCCGTAGCCGACGCCTGGCCACGCCAACTGCATCACCACGTTGGCCGCGGCGCCGGCGAAAGACCAGAAGTCCATCGCGTCGGCCACCGAGACGTCGGCGTCAGGATCCCAGCGTGCGGTCTGTCTCGTGGCCGAGATGCGGGTCTCGGTCATGCCATGCACACATCGGAGAACAACAGCACCGGCCAACTCACGATCGATCCGAGGAACGACACCGTGCGGTCGACGCCGGTCATGCCGCCGAGGTGGTCGGTGTGCGTCAGCGACCAGATCACGCCGATCACCAGGTAGGGGATCGCGGCGAGGATGGCCGTGCCGATCCATTCCGCGATCGTCATCTCGAAGGCGAAGAACTTCCGTAGCGTGGCGAGCACGGCGCCTATGTTAATGATCATTCCGCTCTGGGCAGGCATTTCCGCGACATCCGACGCGATGGCCTAATTTGTGGGGTACAGGGCGTAGACGACATGGGCCTCAGTGGCCAACACTGGGACGGTGACGCGATCGGTGGTGATCCTCGGCTATCCCGGCGTGCAAGCGCTGGACATGGTCGGACCGTTCGACGTGTTCACCGGCGCGACCATGCACCTCGCCGCCAAGAACCGCGCCGACGACGGCTACGACGTGACCATCGCATCCGCGGACGGGCAGAACGTCGCCACCGGCACCGGCCTCACTCTCGTCGCGCAGCCACTGCCCGACCCGCACGAGCCGATCGACACCGTCGTGCTTCCCGGCGGCTGGGGACTCGCCGCGGCCCGCGAGAATCCGGACGTCGTCGACTGGGTCAAGGCGGTGTCCGGCAGCGCCCGCCGCGTCGTCAGTGTCTGCACAGGTGCCTTCCTGGCCGCGCAGGCCGGGCTTCTCGACGGCTGCAGGGCGACGACGCACTGGGCCTTCGCCGATGAGCTGGCCCGCGAATTTCCCTCCATCACTGTGGATCCCGATCCGATCTTCGTGCAGAGCTCACCGTCAGTGTGGACCGCTGCCGGCGTCACCGCCGGGATCGACCTGGCACTGTCGCTGGTCGAGGAGGACCACGGCACCGAGGTGGCGCAGACGGTGGCGCGCTATCTGGTGCTGTATCTGCGACGGCCAGGCGGGCAGAGCCAGTTCGCCGCGCCGATGTGGATGCCTCGGGCCAAGCGGGCGCCGATCCGCGACGTGCAGGAGTCGGTCGAAGCCGAACCCGGTGCCACGCACAACATTTCCGAGCTGGCCCGCCGCGCCGCGATGAGCCCCCGGCACTTCACCAGGGTCTTCACCGACGAGGTCGGCGAGGCGCCGGGCGCATACGTGGAGCGGATTCGCACCGAAGCGGCCCGCCGCCAACTCGAGCAGACCGACGACACCGTCACCGTGATCGCTGCCCGCTGCGGGTTCGGCACCGCAGAGACCATGCGCCGAAACTTCGTTCGACGAATGGGCGTCTCGCCCGACCAGTACCGCAAGGCATTCGCCTAGAGGAGGAATCATGCAGATCGCCATCGTGTTGTACCCCGGTTTCACCGCGCTGGACTTCATCGGACCGTACGAGAGCCTGCGTATGCTGCCCGACGCCGAGGTGCGCTTCGTCTGGCACGAACCGGGCCCGATCACGGCCGACTCCGGCGTGCTCGTCGTGGGAGCCACGCATTCGTTCGACGAAACACCGTCGCCGGACGTCATTCTGGTGCCCGGCGGCTTCACGACCATGGAACACGCCCGCGACGAGAAGGTGCTCGACTGGCTGCGCAGCGCGCACGAAACCGCAACCTGGACGGCATCGGTGTGCTCCGGTTCGATACTGCTCGCCGCCGCGGGGCTTCTCGAGGGCAAGCGCGCCACCTCGCACTGGGCTGCGCTGTCGGCGCTGAAAGCGTTGGGCGTCAAGGCCGTCGGAGACGAGCGCATCGTCCATGAGGGCGACACCGTGACGTGTGCGGGCGTGTCCGCCGGTATCGACCTCGGACTCTGGCTCGCAGGCCAGATCGGTGGCGAGGGCCGCGCGAAGGTCATCCAGCTCTCGATGGAGTACGACCCGCAGCCGCCGTTCGACTCCGGCCACATGTCGAAGGCATCGGCGACGACGAAGGCCGCCGCCACCGCGCTGATGTCGAAGGATCTCGTCAAACCCAAGCAGCTCAAGGCGGTGACGGGTCTGCTGTGGGACACCGCGATCGAGCGCGCGAGGGCCAAGCGCCGCAAGGGCGCGCGCGAAGCGCGTAGCCGCCGATCTCGCGTAGCGTCGGTGAGGTGAGACGTGCGGCCTGCATCGCGGCCTTCCTGTTGGTGGCCGTTGTGACCCTGGCCGCCTGCGGGAACAAGGCTTCGGTCGGCTCGAGTGCAGGCACTGGTGACAACCCCGCGCCGCTCAACGGGGTCAGCGCCAAGCAGGTGGTCGGAGCCTTCACCAAAGCGGGGCTGCCCGCACTGAATGCGCATGACGTCACCGCCGAGCAGTGCCCGTCGGTGCACTGCGCTCAAGCCGTCGGCACGGACACCGTTTCGGTGTACAAGTTCTCGACGACGGGGCAGGCGCAGAAGTACGCGGGGTCGATTTCGCACGCCTACCTTGTCGAGGACATCGCCGTCGTGTTCGCACCAAGCGTGACCGCCGACATGAAGCAGGAGTACGAATCGGTGGCGGCGCGGGCGGCCGCGTAGCCTCTGCTGGGTGAACCTGGCCTACGACGAAAAAGGCGCCGGCGACCCGGTGCTGTTCATCGCCGGAAGAGGCGGCGCGGGCCGCACCTGGCATCTACATCAGGTCCCGGCGTTCGTGCGGTCCGGCTACCGCGCGATCACCTTCGACAACCGGGGGATAGGCGCGACCGAACAGGCGAGCGGTTTCGGTACCGAGCAGATGGTCGCCGACACCGCTGCGCTGATCGAAAAGCTCGACCTCGACCCCGTCCGCATCGTCGGAGTGTCGATGGGATCGTTCATCGCGCAGGAGCTGATGGTGGCCCGCCCTGAACTCGTCCGCTCCGCGGTGCTGATGGCGACACGGGGCCGCCACGACCGCACCCGCGACTTCTTCCGCGTCGCCGATCGCGAGCTCGGCGACTCCGGCATCGAGCTGCCCGCCACCTTCGACGCGAAGCTGCGGCTGGTGGAGAGCTTCAGTCCGAAGACGCTCAACGACGATCATGCGGTGCGTGACTGGATCGACATGTTCACCATGTGGCCGACCAAGGCGACGCCAGGCATGCGGGCTCAGCTCGAGGTCAGCCCGCACGACAACCGGCTGCCGGCTTACCGAACTATTACGGCGCCGGTGCTGGTCATCGGGTTCAGCGACGACATCGTGCTGCCGGCGCACCTCAGCCGCGAGGTCGCCGAGGCGCTGCCAAACGGCCGCTACCTGGAGATTCAGGATGCCGGCCACTTGGGCTTCATCGAAAAGCCGCAGGTGGTGAACGTCGCGGCGCTGGATTTCTTCGCCGAATAGGCTGTAGTGGTGAACCCATCGACGGCACAGGCCCGTGTCGTCGTCGACGAACTCATTCGCGGCGGCGTGCGCGACATCGTGCTGTGCCCGGGATCGCGGAATGCGCCGCTGGCGTTCGCGCTGCACGATGCCGACCGTGAAGGCCGGGTCCGGCTGCACGTGCGCATCGACGAGCGCACCGCCGGCTATCTGGCGATCGGGTTGGCGGTGGCCGAGGGCGCTCCCGTGTGCGTGGCGATGACGTCGGGAACCGCGGTCGCCAACCTCGGGCCCGCGGTGGTGGAGGCCAACTACGCCCGCGTGCCGTTGATCGTGCTGTCGGCCAACCGGCCCTACGAACTGCTCGGCACCGGCGCGAACCAGACCATGGAACAGCTGGGCTACTTCGGCACGCAGGTGCGCGCCAACGTCAGCCTCGGGCTCGCCGAGCACGCCCCGGAGAAGATGGACGACTTCAACGCGCAATGGCGCTCTGCGACGTGCCGAGTGTTGGCGGCGGCCACCGGTTCTCGTACCGCGAACGCCGGGCCGGTCCAGTTCGACATCCCGCTGCGCGAACCGCTCGTGCCCGACCGCGACCTCGACCCGTCGACGTCGTATGCACCGCAGGGTCGCCCTGGCGGCAAGTCGTGGACCTACACTCCGCCGGTCACGTTCGACCAGCCGCTGGACATCGACGTCACGCCGGACACGGTCGTCATCGCGGGCCACGGCGCTGGCGTGCACCCGAACCTCGCCACGCTTCCCACCGTTGCCGAGCCGACCGCCCCGCCCGCGGCGAACCCGCTGCATCCGATGGCATTGCCGCTGCTGCGGCCGCAGCAGGTCATCATGGCGGGCCGCCCGACGCTGCACCGACCCGTCTCGACGCTGCTGGCCGACGCATCGGTGCCGGTGTTCGCGCTGACGACCGGTCCCCGCTGGCCCGACGTCTCCGGGAAACTCGCAGGCCACCGGCACCCGTGCGGTCCTGAACGGTGAGCCGAATCCGGCCTGGTTGCGCCGCTGCGCGGCGGTCAACGGCCACGCCGATCGACGCGGTTCGCGATCAGCTCAAGGCGCATCCGTTGACGACCGGCCTGCACGTCGCGGCCGCGGTCGCGGACGCGCTTCGCGAAGGCGACCAACTGGTGTTGGGTGCGTCGAACCCGGTGCGCGACGCCGCGCTGGTCGGCCTGAACGCGCAGGGCATCACAGTGCGGTCGAATCGCGGTGTCGCAGGCATCGACGGCACCGTGTCGACGGCGATCGGCGCCGCCCTTGCCCATGACCGCACGGGTGGCCGAACCGTCGCCCTGATCGGTGACCTGACCTTCGTGCATGACAGCTCCGGGCTGTTGATCGGGCCGACGGAGCCGACGCCGCGGCATCTGACGATCGTGGTGTCCAACGACAACGGCGGCGGCATCTTCGAACTGCTCGAACAGGGCGACCCGCGGTTCTCCGACGTGTCGTCGCGAATCTTCGGTACACCGCACGACGTCGATGTCGGTGCGTTGTGCCGGGCGTACCACGTGGAGAGTCGGCAGATTGAAGTCGACGATCTGGCCGCGGCCTTGGACGAACCGTTCGACGGTATGCGGGTGCTGGAGGTGAAGGCCGACCGGTCGTCGCTGCGGGCGCTGCACGCGTCGATCAAGGCGGCCTTGTGATCGACCGGGTGAAGCGGTTGGTGCACCGCGTTGTCCCGCAAGTGATTCCGCACCTCTACGGCCGGCCCGGCGAGACCCGACGCGAACGGAACTTCCGTCGCATGCGGATCGCTGTCGTCATCGTGGCCTGTCTTGTGACGGTGCAGTCGCTGCTGCTGGTGCTCGGTGCATGGCGCAACGACCGGCAGATCGAGCGCAACATGGGGGTGGCCGCCGCCGAGGTGCTCAGTGCGGGGCCTCGGCGATCGACGATCGAGTTCGTCACACCGGACCGCGTCACATACCGGCCGGAGCTGGGAGTGCTCTACCCGTCCGAATTGGACACGGGCATGCGGATTTACGTCGAATACGACAAGGGCAACCCTGATCTGGTTCGGGTGCAGGACCGCAACGCGTCGCTGGCCATCATTCCGGCAGGGTCGATTGCCGTCGTCGGCTGGCTGATCGGAGGGGCCGCGCTGATGGGCCTGGCCTACTGGGAACGCAGGCCGCAGCGTCAGGTCGAGGACAGTAAGTTGGTCAGCCAGTCGTTGTCGTGAATATCGACCTTTTCCTTTGTGCCGAGGTCGTAAACCGTTGGCGTTCCGGTAGTTATCGGGTCGATGCCGATCAGCGCGCCGTAGTTGTAGGCGGCCATCTCCTCCATCTCGATGGTGTCGGCGGTGTCGCCGTCGCCGATGCGGCCCGCGACATCGTCGGGTAGGCCGGACTCCTGCGCCATCTTGGCCATCTGCTTGTCGCTGGGCCCTGGGCCGCCGGGCTCCTGATGTGCCCACAGGTCTTCGACGAAGGTCTGGAACTCAGGTCCTGACGCCATGTTGTTCTCGTCGGTCGCCTCGGGCGCGCCGACGGCGAGAAACAGCGCGTTCGCGACCCGCTCGGAGTGGTGATCGGTACTCGGATCGTCCAGGAAGGTCAGCGGCCGGTAGGTCACCGCGAGGTCGCCGAGGTTGATGTGTCGCTTGATGTCGTCGCCGTATGCGGCCTGCAGATCGGCGCAGTGGGTGCACTGCGGTTCGGTGTACACCTCGATCTGCACGGGGGCGTCGGGATAGCCCGCCACGATCCCGTATCCGTCTTCGCTCAGTCCGAGCGGAGGCTTCGTCGAACTCATCGTCGCGGTGCCGCTGACCTGGTTGGTGCAGCCGACAGCGCCGATGAGCAGGGCGGCGGTCACCGCCGCGGCTGCGCGGGGAATTCGCATGTCAACCCCCCTTCCTAGTGCGCAGAATACCCGCACCGGGACACCGGTGTTCGCGGCTATCGGCACGAGAACTTTGCGTGTCGTATCCCCGGATGCAACCTTGCCGACAGCCGCTGATGTCACCATCGTGGTGTGCGCGTTGCGATCGTCGCAGAGTCCTTCCTCCCGAATGTCAACGGCGTCACCAACTCGGTGCTTCGGGTGATGGAGCATCTCCGCCTCCACGGCCATGAGGTCCTCGTCATCGCCCCGGACAGCCCACGCGGTGAACCGCGCGCCGACCGCGTCCACGACGGTGTCCGGATTCACCGGGTGCCGTCGCGGATGTTTCCGAAGATCACCTCGCTTCCGCTCGGGATTCCTCGGCCGCGAATGGTCAGCGTGCTCAAGGGTTTCGATGCCGACATCGTGCACCTCGCCTCGCCGGCCCTGCTCGGCTGGGGCGGTATGCACGCCGCTCGCTACCTGGGCCTTCCGACGGTGGCGATCTTCCAGACCGACGTAGCCGGTTTCGCGGAGAGTTACGGCGTCGGCTTCACCGCACGCGCGGCATGGGCGTGGACCCGGATGGTGCACAGCAGGGTGGACCGCACGTTGGCCCCGTCGACGGCTGCCATGGAAAACCTTGTCGCCCATCGCATCCCCCGGGTGCACAAGTGGGCGCGTGGCGTCGACATCGCGGGCTTCGCGCCGTCGGCGCGCGACGAGCGGCTTCGCCGACAGTGGTCACCCGACGGAAAGCCGATCGTCGGCTTCGTCGGTCGCCTCGCCCCCGAGAAGCACGTCGAACGGTTGGCGGTGCTCGCCGGCCGTGACGACCTGCAACTCGTCGTCGTCGGCGACGGCGTCGACCGGGCCAAGCTCGAATCAGTGCTGCCGAGAGCGGTTTTCACGGGTGCGCTGTACGGCGAGCAGCTCGCCACCGCCTACGCCAGCATGGACGTCTTCGTCCATCCCGGCGAGCACGAGACGTTCTGCCAGGCTGTACAGGAGGCGATGGCATCGGGGCTGCCGGTCATCGCACCTGACGCGGGTGGACCGCGAGATCTGGTGGCGCCCATGCACACCGGGCTGCTTCTGCCCGTCGCCGGGTTCGAAGACCGGCTGTCGACATCGGTCGACCACCTGCTCGCCGAGCGTCAGCGCTACTCGGTGGCAGCTCGCCGCAGCGTGCTCGGCCGCACCTGGCCGGCCATCTGCGATGAGCTGATCGGCCACTACGAGACCGTGCTCGGCACCCGAGGCGTCAAGGCCGCCTAGGCGTCAACCGAGCAACCGGAGCCGGGCACCCCCCGTAGGTTGCCCGGCTCCGGATGGACTCAGGCGCCCAGCGTCCGCTGGATGTCGGGCTTCATCGCGTTGAGCTGCGCACCCCAGTACCCCCAACTGTGCGTCCCGTTCGGCGGGAAGTTGAAGGTGGCGTTCTTCCCGCCCGCTGACGTGTAGGCGTTCTGGAAGGCCACGTTGCTGTCCTTCGTCAGCCCTTCGAGGAACGTGGCGGGTAGATCTCCTCCGCCGAGCTCGGTCGGGGTGCCGTTACCGGTGTAGACCCACAGGCGAGTGCCGTTGGCGGCCAGCTTGCCTGCTTGCAGTGTCGGGTCGTTGCGCTGCCACGTCGGCCCACCACCTGGACCCCACATCGCGGTGGCGTCGAAGCCACCCGCGTCGCGCATCGAGAAACCGACCAGTGTCGGCCAGATGCCCTGCGACAGGTTGAGGAAGCCCGACAGCGATCCGGCATAGCGGAAGTTGTTCGGGTGGTAGGCCGCGAGGATCAGTGCCGCGCTGCCTGACATCGACAGGCCGACGACCGCGTTGCCGCTGGAAGAGATGCCCTTGTTCGCCGACAGGTAGGAGGGCAGTTCGGACGTCAGGAACGTTTCCCATCTGTAGGTCTGGGTGGTTCCGTTGCCCACTGCCGGGCTGTTCCAGTCCGAGTAGAAGCTCGACATGCCGCCGACCGGCATGACGACGGAAACGCCTGACTGGTAGTAGTTTTCGAAGGCCGCAGTCTCGATGTCCCAGCCGCTGTTGTCGTCGCGTGCGCGCAGTCCGTCCAGCAGATACACAGCGTGCTGACCGCCGCCCTGGAACCTGACTGGGATGTCTCGTCCCATCGCCGCCGAGGGAACCATCAACGTCTCGACCGGGAGTCCCGGCCGGGATATCGCGGATGCGATCGGCGAACCGCCCGCGACAGAGATCAAGCCGGCGATCAGGATTGCGGCCAGCGTCCCTGCGGAAAGCCGGCGAAACCAGTTGGGTTGTTTCATCTTTGTTGCCCATCCTTCGTCAGCGGACTGCTAGCCCGCTGACCCGTGTCGTTGAGCGGCGTCGTTGGCGCTGTGGCTGAAAAATGCCTGGACTGGACGCAGCTTCTTCGCGCCCACTGATTAGTCGTAAACAGTTCTGTTCCCGTTAGCCGATCAGCAAATCATTACGGATTCGTCATAACTGCGCGCCGATCAGCCCTGCGCGAGCACCGAGACCGGCTGCCACTCCTCCCAGGTCGCCAGGCGGCTTTCGTAGTCGGCCTTGGCCAGCTGCAACGGCGCCTCGCCGAAGAAGACCCGCAGCGGAGGCTCCTGCGCGTCAACCACTTTCAAGATCGCGGCCGCCGAGGCCGTCGGATCGCCGGGCTTCGACACCCGCTTCGCACGGGCGCGGTCGGCGTCCTCGTGCACGTCCTTGTAGTCGGGCAGCGGGGTCGACCGCTTCGACGACGGACCCGCCCAGTCGGTGTCGAAACCGCCCGGCTCGATCAGCGTCACGTGGATGTCGAACGGAGCGACCTCCTGCGCCAGCGCCTGGGAGAAGCCCTCGAGCGCCCACTTCGACGCGTGGTAGATGCCGACGTTCTGGAACGCGGTGATGCCGCCGATCGACGACACCTGGATGATGTGTCCGCTGTGCTGCGCCCTCAGGTAGGGAAGCGCGGCCTGGGTCACCCACAGCGCGCCGAAGAGGTTCGTCTCGATCTGGTCGCGCGCCTCCTGTTCGGACAGCTCCTCGATGAAGCCGAAGTGCCCGTAGCCGGCGTTGTTGACCACGATGTCGAGCTTGCCGAAGTGGTCGTGGGCCTGTTTGACGGCGGCGAAGTCGGCCTCGCGATCGGTGACGTCCAGCTGGATCGGAAGCAGCGCGTCGCCGTATTTCTCGACGAGGTCGGCAAGCGTCGCGGTGTCGCGGGCGGTGCCTGCGACCTTGTCGCCGCGCTCGAGGGCCGCGATCGCCCATTCCCTGCCGAAGCCTCGTGATGTCCCGGTGATGAACCAAACTTTTTTAGCCATGCTGGGATGAATGCCCACTCTCATGCTGGGCATTCCCGGTCATAGGAAGTTCGCAGGTACCGTCACGGGCGTGAACAGGGCGTCGCTGGACAAAGACCCGCGCGAAGTGGCGTCGATGTTCGACGGGGTCGCGAAGCGCTACGACCTGACCAACACGGTGTTGTCTCTGGGTCAGGACCGGTTCTGGCGGCGCGCCACCAGGTCGGCGCTGCGCATCGGTTCCGGCGACAACGTGCTGGACCTGGCGGCGGGCACGGCGGTGTCGACGGTGGAGTTGGCGCGCTCGGGCGCGTGGTGTGTGGCCGCGGACTTCTCGGTGGGGATGCTCGCCGCGGGCGGCGGCCGTGATGTGCCCAAGGTCGCGGGCGACGCGACGAGGCTGCCGTTCGACGACGGTGTTTTCGACGCGGTGACGATCAGTTTCGGGCTGCGCAACGTCGTCGACCACGCCGAGGGTCTGCGCGAGATGGCGCGGGTGACGCGGCCGGGCGGGCGGCTGGTGGTGTGTGAGTTCTCCACGCCGACCAACAGGCTGTTCGCCACCGCGTACAAGGAGTACCTGATGCAGGCGCTGCCGCGGATCGCGCAGAAGGTGTCGTCCAACCCCGACGCCTATGTCTATCTCGCCGAGTCGATCCGGGCGTGGCCCGACCAGCCCGATCTCGCCCGTCAGATCTCCGATGCGGGTTGGTCAGCGGTGCGCTGGCGCAATCTCAGCGGCGGGATCGTCGCCCTTCACGCTGCCGTGAAGCCGTCGCGCTAGGGTCGCGGAATGTACGGTCGCCTCGCGGATCCCACCTGCACCATCGGCACGGATCCGCGGGCCGATCCCCGCATGGTCAAGGCGCTCGCACCGTTCGGGCTCGACGGCCACATGCCGGTGCCTGCCGTGACACCGGACATGCCGATGGCGGACAAGCTCGCCGTCGTCGCCGCCACGGAGACGCGGATGGGCGCTGTACTCGAGGCGCTGGCGCAGAACCTGCCGAGCCCCAACGGCGTCGTCACCATGACGACGACGATCGCCGGCGTCGACGGCAACGACATCGCGGTGTACATCACTCACCCGAATCCAATCGGGGGCGAGCTTCCCGGGGTCGTGCATTTTCACGGCGGTGGGATGGCGATCAACAGCGTCACCGATACCAGCTACACGCGAGCGCGCGAAAACCTCGCCGCCACAGGGCTTGTGGTCATTGGCGTCGAATTCCGCAACGCGGGTGGACGGCTCGGACCGCACCCGTACCCGGCGGGCCTCAACGATTGTGCGGCCGCCATCCGTTGGGCGTATGCGAACCGCGCGGATCTCGGCATCAGCCACCTGATCACCTGCGGTGAGTCCGGCGGCGGCAACCTGACGCTCACCACCCTGCACAAGGCGAAGCGAGAGGGCTGGCTCAACGAGATCGCCGGCGCCTACGCGCAATGCCCGTTCCTGTCGGGTCGCTGGTACGAGCAACCCGACGAGTTGCCGTCGCTGAAGGAGTGCGACGGCTACTTCCTCACCAGGGAGGTCATGGGCCTCGCCGGTTGGGTGTACGACCCGACGGGCGAGAATTCGCACGACGCGACGTGTTATGCAGGGGCGGCGACCGATGAGGAACTCACTGGCCTTCCGCCGCATGTCATTTCGGTCAACGAGATCGACCCGCTGCGCGATGAGGGGCTGCTCTACTACCGCAGGCTGGTGCGCGCGGGCGTGCCCGCGGTCGGTCGGATCGTCGCAGGCACCGGCCACGGCTGCGATCTGTTGTTGGGTGGCTATCTGCCCGAGGTCTTCGCCGCGACCATCCGCGACGTCAGCGGCTTCGCAAGGTCCCTCGCCTGATTACTCGCGCTGGCTGAACTCGTCCCACAGCTCTTGGCTTTCGGCGCCGACGGTCGCATCGTGGGTCTGCTGGAAGTTGCGGCCACCGCGTCGAAAGGTGGCGATGACGGCGGCGGGCACGGACTGCTCAAGGAAAGGCTCTGCCAGCCAACGGCATTCGCGAACATGAACCAGGTCGACGGCGGCTGCCTCATCATCATTGTCGTAGAAGTACGGACCTGTGATGCGACCGAGCCAGTACAGCCCATCCGGGTCGCGGGTCCAGACGAACGAACCATTCGCGACATCGCGGAAACGTTCGATGCGGCGCGCCGCGCGTTCGTCCGTTGGCTCCTGTCGCGCCTCCGAATCCGCACAGTCCACGGGCGAGTGCCCGCTCGATCGTCGCACCGAGGTCGACGTCATCGCGACGCGACCGCATCGGTGCTCGGTAGACGCTCGGGTCCTTTGCCATCGGCAAATGCTTACCCATTCCGAAGTCAGCTGAACGGGGGGCGACGGTCAAGGCGCCGCGAGCCCGCGCCCGCGCGACGCCATACGCGTGCGATCCAATCGGCGTCCTCGTCGGTGACGAGGTTGGCCATCACCCGCACCGCGATGTTCATCAGGAACTCAGACCGCATCGCGATCGGGCCCGTCGCAGGCAGGAAGCGCGGGAACGTCAGCATCAGCGCGAGCCGGCGCGCGACCGAGAACCCCTGCGAATAGTGCTGCTGCAGAACCGTCGGCCACGCCGTCGTCAGGTCACCCGAGCCGAGCATCTCCGCCGCCAGTCGACCGGTCTCCAGCCCGTAGTCGATGCCCTCGCCGTTGAGCGGGTTCACGCAGGCCGCGGCATCCCCGATCAGCATCCAGTTCGGGCCCGCCACCCCGGACACCGCGCCGCCCATCGGCAGCAGCGCCGACAGCCCGAGTCGCGGCTCGCCCTCGAAGCCCCATTCCTTACGCCTCAATGACGTGTAATACGACATCAGCGGCCGCAACGCCGCGTCGGCGGGCCGCTTCGAGGTCGCCAGCGCGCCGACGCCGATGTTCACCTCGCCGTTGCCCAGCGGGAAGATCCAGCCGTAGCCGGGCAGCACCTCGCCCTGCGGTGACCGCAGCTCGAGGTGCGAGGTGATCCACGGCTCGCTGGCGCGCGGGCGTCGCGATGTAGCCGCGGATCGCCACGCCGTACACGGTTTCCTTGTGCCATTCGCGGCCGAGTACGCGGCCGAGCGTCGACCGCGCTCCGTCGGCGACGATCAAATGCCCGCACCCGATCTCAGCGCCGGAGTCCAACAGCACCGAAGAAACGCGACCCGTCGAATCACGCTGCACATCAACCGCTTTGACACCCAGCATCATCTTCGCGCCTTCGTCGACGGCCACCATCCGGATACGGTCGTCGAGCTCGGTGCGCGGCACGGCACTGCTGGTATGCGGGAACGACGGTCCCGGCCACGGGATCTCGACGTCGGCGCCGAAGCCCGACATCCGCAGCCCGTGGTGCGCGATGCGCCCGTCGAGCCACGGTCCGAGGCCGAGCAACTGCATCTCGGAGATGGCGCGGGGAGTCAGCCCGTCTCCGCACGCCTTGTCGCGGGGGAACTGCGCGGAGTCGATCACCAGCACATCGCGGCCACCGCGAGCGGCCCACGCGGCGGCAGCCGACCCCGCCGGTCCCGCCCCGACCACGACCACGTCAGCGCTGGTGTTCATATCTCCCAGTATGTTGGCAGGGTGAGGACACCGGCGAGTGTGGTGGCGGGCGTGGACTTCGGCGACCCCGCTTTTGCGCAGGATGTCCGCGACGGCGTGGCCCGCATCGAGGATCTGATGTCCACTGAGCTGGGCAAAGCCGACGAGCTGATGGCCGAGGCGGTGCAGCACCTGTTCCAGGCGGGCGGCAAACGCTTCCGCCCGCTGTTCACCGTGCTGTCCGCCCAGCTGGGCCCCGACCCCGACAACTGGCAGGTCACCGTCGCAGGCGCCGTCATCGAGCTCGTGCACCTGGCCACGCTGTACCACGACGACGTGATGGACGAGGCTCAGGTGCGCCGCGGCGCTCCGAGCGCGAACGCCAGGTGGAGCAACAACATCGCGATCCTGGCGGGCGACTACCTGTTCGCGACGGCCTCGCGGCTTGTCTCGCGGCTCGGGCCTGACGCGGTTCGTGTCATCGCCGAGACGTTCGCCCAGCTGGTCACCGGCCAGATGCGGGAGACCCGCGGCGCCGCCGACCACGTCGACTCCGTCGAGCACTACCTGAAGGTCGTCTACGAGAAGACCGCCTGCCTGATCGCGGCGTCCGGCCGGTTCGGCGGCACGTTCTCCGGCGCCGACGAAGAGCAGATCGAACGGCTGAGCCGCCTCGGAGGAATCGTCGGCACGGTTTTCCAGATCTCCGACGACATCATCGACATCGACAGCGACCCCGACGAGTCCGGCAAGGTGCCAGGCACCGACCTTCGCGAGGGCGTGCACACCCTCCCGGTGCTCTTCGCGCTGCGCGAAACCGGTCCGGACGGCGACCGCATGCGCGAACTGCTGGCGGGCCCCATCGAGGACGACGACGAATTGGCCGAGGCGCTCACCCTGTTGCGCAGGTCGCAGGGCATGGTGGCGGCCAAGGAGACCGTCGCGCGGTACGCCGCCGAGGCCCGCGACGAACTGGCCAATCTGCCCGACGGGCCGGGCAGGCAGGCGATGATCTCGCTGGTCGATTACACGGTGAACCGCCACGGCTGAGGAACCCGCGATGGATGATCGGCGTTGAGTTAGCGGAGACGTAGGAGGACGCTGATGAGCTGGCATTCGGGTGCGAACACGGCCAAGACATTCTTTTTGCTGGCATTGTTCTCGGGCCTGATCGTGGCCGTCGGGGCGATGTTCGGCAGGAACATCATGTTTTTGGCCGTGTTGTTCGCGATCGGCATGAACGTCTACGTCTACTTCAACAGCGACAAGCTGGCGCTGAAGGCCATGCATGCGCAGCCGGTCACCGAGGTGCAGGCGCCGTTCATGTACAAGGTCGTGCGCGAGCTGGCCACCACCGCGCATCAGCCGATGCCGCGGCTGTACATCAGCGACACCGCCAACCCGAACGCGTTCGCCACGGGTCGCAACCCGCGCAACGCCGCCGTGTGCTGCACGACCGGCATCCTTGCGCTCCTCGACGAGCGCGAACTGCGCGCGGTGCTCGGCCACGAGCTGTCCCACGTCTACAACCGCGACATCCTGATCTCGTGTGTGGCAGGGGCGATGGCGTCGGTGATCACCGCGCTTGCCAACCTGGCCTTCTTCGCCAGCATGTTCGGCGGAAACCGCGAGGGCGGCACGAATCCCTTTGCCATTCTTCTGGTTTCGCTTCTCGGCCCGATCGCGGCGACGGTCATCCGGCTGGCGGTCTCGCGGTCGCGGGAGTACCAGGCCGACCAGTCCGGCGCCGAGCTGACCGGCGACCCGCTTGCGCTGGCTTCGGCGCTGCGCAAGATCAGCGGCGGCGTGCAGCAGGCACCGCTGCCGCCAGAGCCGCAGCTCGCCGACCAGGCGCACCTGATGATCGCCAGCCCGTTCCGCGCGGGCGAGAAGATGGGCAAGCTGTTCTCCACGCATCCGCCGATGGAGGACCGGATCCGCCGCCTCGAGGAGATGGCGGGCCGGGGGCCCGGCAACTACTGACGGCCCGCTGGCGACGCGCATTGCCACCGCTTAGGGTGAGAAACCGTGCTGAATCGACTTCTGATCGGCGCGGTGGGGGCCGCGGGGGCCACGATCTTGGGCGCGCCCGGCATCGCTGCTGCTGATCCACCGCCGATGCCCGATATCAACTCCTATCCGTCGGCCAAGCCCTCGGAGTACGCGGTGCAGGACGGCGCCTGGTACGCGTTCACCGCGCCCGGCGGCGTGACCTGCGTGCTGGACAAACAGTCCGGTGGGTACGGCTGCAGCGGCCCGATCCCCGCAGCACCCAACGGCGCCAACATGGTCACCGCAGCGGTGTCGGGAACACCGGGGTTCGCCAATGCCGCCGAGCCGCTCTACGGGGCGTTCGACGGGGCAAAGCCGCTGGCGCCGAACACCCGGCTGAGCTTCCGCACCGTCAGCTGCGGCACCGACGGAACCACCACGGCCTGCCGGAACGCCGCGGACCAGTCGGGCTTCGTGATCAGCCCCGCGGGCAGCTACACGTTCGGCTAGAACTTCTGCTGGTCCGTTCGACCACCATCTAAGCTGGGCCGATGCTGAGCAGAACGATCATGTTGGGCGCTGTGGCTGCGGCCGTCGTCGGCGCGCCTGCCATCGCCGCGGCTGATCCGAACGAACCGCCTCCACCGCCACCGCCGCCCAATGTGAACGGGTACGCACCGGTGAAGCCGTCGGACTTCGCGGTCCTCGGCGACAGCGCGTACGCGTTCACCACACCCGACGGACTGACGTGCATGCTGCAACGTTCCGGCGGCTACGGCTGCAGCGGGTCGATGCCCGGCGCACCGGAAGGCGCGAATCTGGTCAGCGGCGCGATGGGCGGGGTGCCCGTGTTCTCCAACGTCGCCGCCAACCCGTTCGGGAACATCGGCGAGGTCAAACCGCTTCCGGCGAACTCGCGGCTGTCGTTCCAGACGCTGAGTTGCGGCACCGACGGCACCACCACGACGTGTGTCGACAGCCGCAACCAGGCGGGCTACGTGATCAGCCCCGGCGCCAGTTGGATTGTGGGCGAGGTCAATCCGATGGTCGACCGACCCGAAGGCACGAACCCCTTCGCCAACTAGTCGTTGCTCAGAAGCCCGAGCCGTGCACCTCGTGCCCGGGCTTCTCGGCAGCGAGGCCGCGGTAGGCGTCCTCGACGGATGAGCCGTGGTTGAGGACGCCGTCGACTTCGCGGGCGATCGGCATGGAAATCCCGTACTTCTCGGCGAATTCCATGACCACGCTGGCCGCCTTCACACCTTCGGCGACCTGGTTCATCGACTCGATGATCTCTTCGATCTTCTTGCCCGAGCCGAGCTGCTCGCCGACGTGACGGTTGCGGCTGCGCTGCGATGTGCACGTGACGATCAGATCGCCCATGCCTGCAAGGCCCGCGAAGGTATCGCGGTGCCCGCCCATCACCTCGCCGAGCCGCGACATCTCGCGCAGCGCCCTGGCGATCACCAATGCGCGGGTGTTCTCGCCGATTCCGAGCGAATACCCCATCCCGACGGCGATCGCGTAGACGTTCTTCAACGCACCCGCCATCTCGACGCCGACGACGTCGTCGGTGGTGTAGGTCCGGAAACGCTGGGTGCGGAACAGGTTTGCGAGGTTGGCGGCCAAATGCTGGTCGGGCATGGCGAGCGTGGCGGCGGCGGCATAGCCCTCGGCGACCTCGCGCGCGATGTTCGGCCCGGCCAGAATGCCCGCCGGATGCCCGGGCAGCACCTCGTCGACGATCTGGCTCATCCGGTAGTTCGTGCCCTGCTCGAGGCCCTTCACCAGCGACACCACCGGGACCCACGGCCGTAGCTCCTTGGCCAGCTGCTCCAGCACGCCGCGGAAGCCGTGCGACGGCACGCCCATCACGATGACGTCGGCGCAGTCGGCGGCCTCGGAGAAGTCGGTGGTGGCCTGCAGGGTGGGTGACAGCGCGACCTCGTCGCCGAGGTACTTGGTGTTGCGGTGCTTTTCGTTGATGTCGTTGGCGGTCTCCTCCGAGCGGACCCACTGCAGCGTCGGCCCGCGCCTGGCGCAGATGGAAGCGACGGTGGTACCCCAGGAGCCTCCACCGAGGACGACGACTTTGGGTTCGCGTTGAGCAGGTGCCATGGCATCAGCGTATTGCCGACGCATGCCGTTTCACTGGCAGTTGAGAAACTGCGTGGCCCGCGTTCGCGAAGTTAGCTGGTGTGCACAAATTGGTGTGGATGACCCCTCTTCGCCGCTGGTAGCGTCGATTGCCAGTTGGCAGAAAGGCTCCCCGTGCCTCAACCGATAGACGGTCGATCCGCAGGACTTGGCCCATCACGCTGGGCGTGTTCGCGACTACGCCGATGCACTGCTGGCCGGGCACAGATCCTCGACGACGACGGCCGGCGACGCGCAGCCCGGTCTTGTGGGCCGCTCGGCGCAGTCGATCCATGCCAAAACTCAGCGCTGGGAGTCCGCAACGGCGGAACTGCACCGCGTGCTGGGCTCGCAGGCCGACGCACTGTCGAGCATTGCGGCGGCCTATGCCAGGACCGAGGAGAACAACCGCGACAAGATCGCGTCGCTGGACCCGACGAACCTGTAGGCGTCATGTCGTTGACGATCGAGGACGTGCAGCGCTGGGACCCGGGCGCGGTGCGCGCCGTTGGTGACGCCGCCCGCACCCGCGCGCAGACCTCGACCGACACCGCCAACAGCCTGCCGAGGTTTCCCGAGTGGACCGGCCCTGGTTCCGAGGAGGCCAAGAAGGCGATCGAGGAGACCCGTCAGGCGTTGATGAAGGATGCCCGAGCGGCTTCGGCCGCCGCCCGCTCGGCAGACGCGGCAGCGGTCAACGTCCAGGTCGTCAAGGACAATCTGCAGCAGGTGCTGAACATGGCCAGGGACTGCGGCATGGTGGTCGACCCGGTGTCAGGCGACGTGCGGCCTGCGGTGCCGGGCTTGGCCCGGCAGAACGACTGGAACAACGCCAAGGTGCTGCACGATGCGTTGAAACAGGTTCTGGCGCAGGCGGATACCGTCGATGTCGAGTTGGCCGCGGCGATGGACAAGGCCGACGATGTGGTCGACGTGCCACCCGAAGCGCGACCGATACCGCTGCCGCCGCCGGGTGCGAGCACCGAACAGGTCGAACAGTGGTGGAAGTCGCTGAGCCAGAAGGACCGCGAGCGGCTGATCGAAGAGCATCCCGCAGAGTTGGGCAATCTCAACGGAATTCCCGCGGCTGCGCGAGACACGATCAACCAGCAGGTGCTCACCGACGACCTCAACCGGATCAACGACACCGCGACGCAGCACGGCGTTACGGCCGATCAGGTGCTGGCCAACCCGGGCTTCTACGGACTGTCCGCCGACGACGTCACGCGCTACCGGAATGCGCTGAAGGTTCAAGAGGGCATGAACCATCAGCGCGGCGGCGACCCCGATCCGTCCCGTCAGCGGCCCGTCATGCTGTGGAAATACGAACCGCTCGCCGACCGCGGCCAGGGCCGGGCCGCGATCGCGATCGGCAACCCGGATTACGCCGACAACACGACGGTGATCGTGCCGGGCACCGGGAGCAGTGTGAACGGCGGTTGGCTCAGCGACGGCCACAACGACGCCATGAACCTGTGGGACCAGGCGGAGGCGGCCGATCCGAACAGCACCCACGCGGTGATCTCGTGGATGGGCTACGACGCGCCGGACGGCTTCACCGATACCGCGCGTCGCGAACCCGGATCTGGCTCGCGCGGGCGGCGACCTATTGGCCGCCGACGTCAACGGCCTGTGGACCACCCATCAGGACCCTGCGCAGCACGTGACGGTCATCGGGCACTCGTACGGCTCGACGACGGTGGCCGACGCGTTCGCGGGGTCCGGCATGCACGCGAACGATGCGGTGCTGTTGGGTTGTCCGGGAACGGATCTGGCGAGAAATGCCGCCGACTTCCACCTCGACGGTGGCAATCTGTACGTCGGCTCTGCGTCGACGGACCCGGTCAGCTACGTCGGCACGGCGCCGGAGTACATGCACGACTATCTGAATCGGAAGCTGGGTTATCCGATCGGTCTGGATGCGGGCCTCGGTCTCGACCCGGCGGGGGATCAGTTCGGGTCGGTCCGATTCGACGCGGAGGTGGTCGGCCGCGACGGACTCGACACGAACGACCATTCGCACTACTACGACCCCGGCACCGAGTCGCTGCGTGCGATGACCTACATCGCCACCGGCGAGAGCGGTCAGCTGGCGGATGAAGGCCTGCTTGCCGAGGGTCGTCGTCAGCCGCACGTCGATCTGCCGACGGAGATCGACCTGCCGTTCGGCGGAAGGATCCCGTTGCCGCCCGTAGGCTTCGATGTACCGGGATCGCCCGCGTACATCGATCCCGAAGCCGGCCGTCCCTCGGAGTCGATTACCAAAGACCATGCGTTCTAATCGAATTCAGTTTGGTGTGGCGATCCTCGGGCTCGCCGTCGCGTTAGGAGGGTGCTCGATGCTGCCTCACAGCAAGGACACGTCGTCGACGCGACCGCCGCCAGGCCCGGTGGAGACGCTGTCGGACGCGGACACGATGAAGCAGGTGGTCGATCCCGCCAAGACCATCGTGGCCGTGGCCGCGCTGCAGGACGTCAGCGCCGGCTTCGACTACGAGGCGTGCAACGACCAGGGCGAGCCGCCGTATCGCGGCAGGGTCGACATGGGCTTTCGCATTCCCGACGACATCGAGCCGAAGACGTATTTCCAACAACTCGCCGAGACGATGGTGCAGAAGGGCAACGGCTGGTACGACGGTCCACCGCCGGGCAAGAATCCGTTCGGCACCGTCATCCACACCGACACCGTGTTCGCGATCATCGGCCAGAACCCCGTCGCCAAGGAGGACGGTTACGTCCACATCTTCGGCGAGTGCCGCAACATGAACGACCAGCGCGACCACGCCGCCGTCAACGTGACGGAGCAAGTCGTCAAGCAGTGATGGCCACCCGAACCCGCCCTGCTCCGACTGGCGTGCGCGCTCGTCGGCATCGTCGCCGTAGCGGCGGGATGCTTCCCGATGGCGCCCAAGACGCCCAAGGCAGAGTCGTCGAAGCCGACGATCGTCCCGTTGCCCGACGAGGCCTCTATGCAGCAGGTGATCGACCCCGCCAAAGAGTTCGTGATCCTGAACCAGTTGCAGGACGTCACCGGCGGCTTCGGCTGGGTGGCGTGTGGCGGTCAGAACGAGGCGCTCTACTACGGCGAGGTGCAGGTGTCATTCCTGCTGCCCAAGGACGTCGACGAGGGCCGCTATATCAAGCAGATCGCGAAGATGATGGTGTCGCACGGCTGGATGGACAACCCGAATGGCGACCGGTCGTTCGGCACGCTCCTGCACACCAACGAGGTGCGCGCCGCGATCACCGGCGGCGACTCGTTCAACAGGGAGCGCGGCACGGTCCGGCTGTCAGGTGAGTGCCGAAACACCAACGACCACCGCGATGACAGCGCCGGGATCGACATCACCGACCAGTTGCGTCAGCGGTAGTTGACGAACTGCACCGCGACCTCGAGGTCGGCCTTCTTCAACAACGCCTGGACGGCCTGAAGGTCGTCGCGCTTCTTGGAGCTGACGCGGATCTCGTCGCCCTGGATCTGCGCCTTGACGCCCTTGGGCCCGTCGTCGCGGATCAGCTTGGTGATCTTCTTGGCGTTGTCGCTGTCGATGCCCTGCTTGATGCTGCCGGTGACCTTGTAGGTCTTGCCGGACGCCTGCGGATCGCCCGCGTCGAACGCCTTCATCGAGATGTCGCGACGGATGAGCTTTTCCTTGAACACGTCGACGGCGGCCTTGACGCGCTCCTCGGTGGACGAGTGATGGTGATCGCCTCCTCGCCCTGCCACTCGATATGGGTGTCGGTGCCGCGGAAGTCGAAGCGGGTGGACAACTCCTTCGCGGCCTGATTGAGGGCGTTGTCGACCTCCTGACGGTCGACCTTGCTGACGACGTCGAAGCTTGAATCCGCCATTGGATTGCGTCCTCCTTCGGTGGTGATCTCGGTTAGTACTATCCCACGCCGCCGAAACCGACATTTCGCAGGGAAAGTGCGAGTAGACCTCTGCAAAACGTCGATCTCGACGAGGGAGCGACTTGGCCGTTTTCGTCCCCGGCGCCTGCTCGTTGTACCCTGCTAGTCGCACAATGGCAGGTTGCCCGAGCGGCCAATGGGAGCGGACTGTAAATCCGTCGGCTTACGCCTACGCAGGTTCGAATCCTGCACCTGCCACCAAGGTCAGAGGCCATTCCGCTTCTTGATCAGACGTTAGCGACTTCACTTCGACGCGCGTCGGAGTGCGGTGGCCTTGTCGTCGGTGTCCTTGTCGGCGATTCTGGCGGAGAAGAGGAAAGCAGAGTATCCAGTTCGCGGTGTAGTCGCTCATGGGCCTGCGGCGAGATCCAGACCCGTGTCGTCGTGGCCACGTCAATTCCTCTTGGCGGCGTTGTCATCGGACGGATCCTTCGCGACGACGGCGTTGCCCAGCAGCTTCTGAATGTGGTGAATGCGGGCTTGTCGCGCCGAGTGGGCGGCCGCGAGGTTGGCGTCGTAGTCCATGAAGTCCTCGGGGACTTCGATGCCGAGGCCGCGCCGGGCACGCAGGTCGGCCAGTTCCGTCTTCAGCAGGGTGTGTGCCTCACGTGTCATCCAAAGACGTTCGGTGCTAGTCATTGCGAGTCGTTTCCATTTCGTTTAGTCGGAGTTGTTGTCGGGGGCCGGCCGGTAGTGAGGGTGGTTCACGGGCGTTGCGAACCGCCGGTTCGGTTGTACTAGCGGCCGGTTCGGCGAAGGGGATCAAGTCGCGCAAGCCGCGTGGTCTGATCCCTATTCATGACGGTCGGTCGATGTCATCGCCGCGGTATGTGACGCAGCATGGGTGGATTCGGGTGGGACCACCAGCAGCGCGAGCGTTCCGAACTTCTTGCCGGTGACGGTCACTGTGTTGATTGTGGTGTTACTGGGCTCGAGGATGACGCTGTGGCCGCGAAACTCCATCCGCAATGGTGCTGGTGCCCAGTCATTCTCGTTGTAGATGACCCGCTCGACGGGTCCCGCCCCCGACGGCAAGGTCGCGAGCAGCAGCCGAAGGTCGATATCGAGTTGGTCGGTCAGGGTCCACCAGACGCCCTGCGCGACTCCTGCAGAACGGAGTGAGGACTTCAACAGCAATCGGGGGCGCTCGATCGCCCGTCGACGAGCTTGGACAGTTCCTGACGACGAAGGTGGTGCGGACATGAGAGTTCTCCTGTAGTTGTGATTTGACTGGGCGATCAGAAGATCGGCGGAACTACGGTTTGCCAGGATCGTTGATAGCGCGAATGCGTTTAAACATCGCCTCAATACCGGTCGACGCAATCGTCGCTGCAGCTGTCACCGCTGCCCACATGAAGAGCGCGGCGGTCACTCCATCCACCCCGGCGGTCGTATGTTCAGCTCCGGAGGATGCGGCAGCGATCGAGACGGCCAGCAGCGGCACCATTACGGCCAGCGCCATCACCGACCCGAGGACGCGCCGACGTGGTAGGTCGATCGAGCGAACAGGCTTATGCGGCATGGTTATTCAGACCCCTTCCGACGAGTCGCTTTACAATCCGATGTGAGCGCAGCCGGCGTAAATGGAGGACCGACGTAGCGTCCGCCCCGGCGTTGGCTCGCTGGCCCTTTCGCTTCTGACATCATTGGCTTCAATTCCATGATGGTCGGGTTTTACTGGGCGGGCTTGCCTGCGCAGGACAACGATGCCTTCGCGCGTTGTTGCGTTTCGACAGCACAGCACTGTCGTCATTCGGTGAGCCAAAAACCGCGTCGCACACCGTCGTCCATGTTGAACTTCGCAATGACGGTCACTGCGTCCCCGACGTTGAGACGGACCTGTTCGGCGACTCGCCTTGCCAACTCGGCGCGCCGAGCCGTGTCGCTGCGTTCGCCGACTGGTCAGTTCACAATTACGGGCCCAGTCCTAAGCGGCTTCCTGCAATTCCCGCGGACGTGCGACAGCCTGGTCGACGTCAGACGGCGACGCGAGGCGTTCTTGCGCCTCGTCTCGCGAGCCGCGATAGTTCGCCCGGTATCGATCGAGCTGATCTGGATCAAGCGTGCTCGTCCAGACGCTCAACTTGTGACGGTGGCCCGCCTTCTTAGCGGCCCGCGCGCGCCTCGAGGCCGCCACTCGGAAGCCGAGGACTGACGCGGTCAGAGACGCGGCGAGGGCCACGGCCACTGCACCGGCGACGCCGTTCCCGAATGCCAGCGCCGCGACGAACAGCCCCAACAGAACGAACGCAAAAAGTAGTAGTACGTACGCGACATAAGTGATCATCGCGGACCCGGTGTTCTTCGACATGGTTTTCCCTTCCTTTCGCGAACCATTTCGGCCGACTCATCAGCTAAGGCAGCCGGCGGCCACCCAAGACGTCTCGAAGCCAAGTGCTCATGCGTCCTGCTGCTGAGCCTGTGATCCCCGTGCCGGTACTGCGCCTCCCTCGGATTCCCATCGCTGCAGCGCGACGGGGGAGAGCAGGGGATCGCCAGCGCGGCGCGTGCCGATTCCGATGATCGGCCGGCGCGCTGAGACGTCGCTGAAGTTCTCGGTGATTGCTAGCATGTACTGCCCTGTCTGTGGTGAGATCGCGCGTTTATGACGAGTTGTGTTCGGGCGCTGAGGTTGTAGAGCTCATGCGCTCGCCGACGCCGAATCTGAAATCGCTGGACGACCGTGCGGTCAGCGGACTCGTGCAGAGTTCCGCGGGGGAGCGTGGGTCTTCGTCAGTGAGTTCGGCGATGGCGGCCCAGAGGGTTCTGTTCTGGGCGAGCAGCTCGGTTTCGCGGGCTTGGAGTTCGCGTATTCTTCGGTGGGCCTTGTTGAGTTGGCCGTTGAGCGTGACGATAGTGGGAGCTGTGGGAGACATGAGATCCTCTCCTAACCATCTGTGGGCGTTGTCTTTTGATGTTTTTTGACCTCAAAGCGTTGCGTGCTGGTTCAGGTCAGCGATGTGAAGTCCGTAGGGCACTGATTTGAGCAGCGTGACAGCAATGGGGGCGCCCGTGGGCAATTGGTAGGTGCGGCGTTCACCGGCGCGTGCCCCTGCGATTGCGGCACCCAACGGGGATTGGATGGAATGGACTGCCATGTCGGCGTATTCGGCGCCGTGCACACCGAGCAGGAATGTGTCGGTATCACCCGTGGCGTCGTAGCGGACGGTGACTACCATTCCAGGCTCGGCTATCCCGTCGTTGGGTGGATCCTCGCCGACGACGGCGTTGATCAGCAGATCATGAATCTGTTGAATTCGTACCTCCCAGGCGCGCCTCACAGCGGCGGCATTTTCGTCGGCATCCTCATCGGAGATTCCGGCGGAATACAGAAAGCGCAGGGTATCCAGTTCCCGGTGGAGCCGTTCGTGAGCCTGCGATGAGATCCACACACGTGGCGTAGTGGGCATATCAGTTTCCCTTTATTGGCTTGCTAGAAGACTGGGCGCGATGTCAGGTCATCGCTGTGCGCTTGGGTGCCGGCGCGTGCATTCCGTAAGGCACCGCCTCGAGCAGCGTCACGGGCAGGTTGGCCCCACTGGGAATCGTGTAGGTGCGCTGCTCGCCGGGGCGAGCCCCGACGATCGCGGAGCCTAACGGCGATTGCACCGAGTACACGTCGATGTCGGCGTCTTCGACGCCACGCACACCCAGCAGGAATGTGTCGATCTCGCCGGTGTCGTCGTAGCGCACCGTCAAGACCATGCCCGGTTCGGCGACGCCGTCGTCGGGCGGATCCTCACCGACCACGACATTGGACAGTAGGTGTTGGATTTGCCGGATACGTGCCTGTCGCGCGGTGTAGTTCGTGACGAAATTGTCGTCGTAATCCATGAAGTCGTCAGGGACTTCGATGTTGGCGTGTGAACGCAGCGCGGCCAGTTCGTTCTGCAGCCGCGTGTGGGCCTGTCGCGTCATCCACACAGGTACGGTGCTAGTCATTTCGGATGTCTTTCGTTTAGGTAGGGGTTGCCGTCAGGGGCGGGCCGGAACAACGCGCCGCCCCTGACGACTCGGGTGCCCATGGTGGGCGTGGTTCACGGGCGGTGTGCACCGCCGTTTTGCAAGCGTTTACCGGCCGGTTCGGCGCAGCGGGTCGAATTCGCGAAGGGCTTCGGGCTGCTTGCCGGTGGTGATCTGTTCGGCCAGCAGTCGGCCGGTCACCGGGCCGTGAGCCAGTCCCCACATACCGTGACCGCCGGCCACGTAGACGCCACGTGACATCTCGCCGATCAGGGCGCGGCCATCGGGGGTGACCGGGCGCGGACCGACCCAGATGTCGCTGCGCTCGGCCCAGCGCACGCCCTCCAGCAACGGGCTGGCCGAGGCGACGATCGCGCCCACCCGCGCAGGCATCGCGGGTTCGTGCGGGTCGCGGAACTCCATGGTTCCCGACACCCGCAATGCTCCCTGGTAGGGCGTGCACGCCACCCGCACGTCGGGTAGATAGATGGGGCCCGGGATGGGGCGCTCCACGGGCACAGTGAACGAGTACCCGCGGCCGGCCCGCACCGGCACCCGAACTCGCGTTCCTGCCAGCCGGGACAGCCATGCGCCGGTGGCGATTACAGCGGCATCGGCCGTCAACGGCTTGCCGCTGGCCAGATGCACCGTAACCCCGTTGCCGGAGCTGAATACGGCCCGAACTTCGGCCGTACGCATTGATGCCCCCCGTTCCACGACTGCTTCTCCCAGCGCGTGCACGAAGCGGCCCGGGTCGACGAAGCGCTGACCGTTGATGTTCAGTGCGGCGGTGATAGCCGGTGCAGCCAGGGGCACTTGTTCGCGCAATGCCTCACCGGCCAGCGCGGTGACAGACATTGTCTGCCCGGCGTTTTCGAGCGCGCGAACCTCACGCATCATGTGTTCGGCTTCTTCAGTGGTGCGAAATACCGCAGTGATCGGGGCGTCGGTCACCGGCGCGTCGACCCCATTGGCGACGAGCACGTCGTAGGCCTCGATCGCTTCCTCGTTGAGCGGCACATTCGCCCGCACCGCCCGCCGCCACGACGACGGCCGGCAGTTGGCGGCGAACTGGACCAGGAAGCTGGCCAATGCGGAGTCGGCGCTCAGCGGAATATGTAATGGCGCCGCCGGGTCGAGGAGCGAGCGCAGCCCGTAGCGCAGCACGCCCGGAGAGTTCAGCGGGATGGTCAGCGCCGGTGAAATCCAGCCGGCGTTGCCCCATGAGGCGCCGGCGGCCACGCCGCTGCGATCAACCACGGTGACATCGACTCCGCGCTCCTGCAAGAACCACGCCGTCGACAACCCGACGATGCCCGCACCGACCACGATCGCCGACCGCGGACCGCCGTCAATGCGCTCGACGCCACTCATCACAAACCTCCATAGTTGAACTCGTTGTTATCTCCATGGTGGCCGGGACGCACCCTGCAACGGTTGCTCAAATCGGACAACCTGCCGACGCCTCGTTGTTCGTATCCGACAACGCCGATCGGTGTTCATCAGTAACGCGTGACGAACGGGGAAATGCAGGCATCGGTGAAGAGCATGCGACTGGGGAGCGGGGTCACCGCGGTGGCGGCCGCGGTCACCAGTTTTGGTTGTCGACAGCGTCTCGACTGCGCCGGTATGTTCGGCGCCGGCGGCAGTCCACCGCGCCGACACGGTGGTGGTACCTCATCGCAAGATCGGGAAGTCCGGGACGTCGGTGACCGTCGCGACCACGGTGTGACGGGTTTCGGGCTGCTCGGCATAGCCAGTGCCTCGATACGAGCGGTGGTACGGACCAATGGATCGCGGCCCAGTAGCCGCAGCAGAACGGGCCACCGGGGCAGGCGCACAGTGAACGTGTCTATCGCGACTTCGTCAGCACGCGGGTGGGCCGTCCCGCATTGATCGTGGGGATCGTCGGGGTCATTGACATGCCCTCTCGGTGACTCGGATTCGCCGCGTGGCTTCGATTCCCCTCCTGGCGATCATCACCCACCTCCACAGCTCCACCATCGGTTGGGTCCATGGTGGTGTTGATTGCTGCCGTAGTGTTTGCCCCAGTTGGGCAAGGTCGCAGTGGTGCTTTGTCGTGTTTCGACAGCGCGCCTGGTCAGTCGGTTTTGGTTGCAGCGAGTTCGATCATCATGGCCAGCCGCTTTTTGGCGTCGTCCAGGTGGAGGTTGGCGATCTCAGCCATCTTGCGCAGTCGGTAACGCACGGTGTTCTCGTGCACGCCCAACCGCTCGCCGGCCTCGGCGGGGTCGCCCTGGGCCTCCAGCCAGGCGTGCAAAGTCGCCACATATTCGGTCTCATGTGCGCGGTCGTGGCGACGCAACTCGGCTACTGGCCCTCGGTCCGGGGAGCGACCTGATCGCGCGGCCGTGCGTAGCCGTTGCATCAAGATGTCGTCCCACGACTCGTCGTAGGCCGCAGGCACGTCGCCAGGGCGTGCGCTCTCCTGCAACGCCAGACACTCGTCGGCCTCATGACGCGCCGTGGGGAGGTCTGCTACCACGGCGGGGCCGCTGATGCCGGCCAGCATCGTTGCGCCGTCAGGTAGAGCAGCCCGCAGACCGGTAACCCATCGCCGTGCCGCTTCCGCGTCCTCGCCGGGCAGCAGGGTGTAGACGGTGTTACCGGCCAAGGCGCTGCGTCCCGGCCGCGACCAGCCGAATCCGGTGGTGGCGCGCTCGAACGCCAGCAGCAGGGCGGCGTCGCGTTCAGCGCCGATGAAGGCTTGAACTGCGATCACCCGTAACGGGTTGGGCGGGAGGCCCAGTCGGCTGGCGGCCGTTGCGGCATCGGCAATGCCCTCCAGTAACCGGATCACGAGTTCGGACTCGACCTGGCGCTCCAGATCCGCGCTGGCTCGCGACCGCAGCAGGTGCAGGGCCACCGTGCGGGCACCGTCTGCCAATGCGGTAAGTGCGGTCCCGAACAACGGCGCCCTACATTCCACCCACACCGATCCCATGAGTTCGCGTCCGGAGCGCACCGCGACCACCATTCGCCCGGTCATCCCGTGATCAGGGTCGTCGGTGACGAACAGCGGCTCGTCGGAGGCCGCCAGATGTGCGTACACGCCCCGGGCATCGAAGAGTGAGCGCAACTGCTCGGGTGCCTGTCGTTCGACGATGGTCGCCACCCGCGCTGGGTCGGCGTCTTGCTGCCGCCTGGAATACGCCAGCACCCTGGAAAGCCGGTCCTCGATGATAACCGCGCCGCCGGTCGCTTCAGCCAAGCTGTCGGCCAACGCGAATAGATCCGTTGGGCCACGGCCGGATTCGGTTTCGCGGCCTTCCATAACCAGTCCGTAGATGACGGCGGCCAACTCGCTCCACGACACGGCCGGGTCAACCACCATCACCGCGACGCCCTCGTCCGCGCCGTCGAATGCGGCGTCGTCGCCGCCGCGGATCAGCACGACAACCGCCCGCGCGGAGGCGGCCCAGCGCACCGCTTCTTTGACTGAGCGGGCACCGATGCCGAGCAGCACGTCACCCACGACCGTGCGATCTTCTGTGACCTCATGCAGGATGACGCTGCGTAGCTCGGTTGATCGCGGTATCGGGCAGAAACGCAAGCGGACGCCGTAGCTGCCTAAAACGTTCACCAGGCGGTCTAACGTGACCAAGAGCCGCTCCCCACGTCGAACCGATCAATCAGCCTAACCAGCTGTCTGCCGAACGATCGCGGTTCTCAGGGACTCATCGGTGGTGCCAACTGTTGATAAAGGTCCTCGATGTAGCCGTCAACCTTGGCCTGCCGCTGCGCCTCGTGTACGCAGGCGCGTCGAAACAAACTGGCCGCTCGCCGGTTGATTCCGTTGCCTGCAACGACGAACTTGCTGAATCGACCTTGTACCGCACGCAGGCTCGAATCCTGCACCTGCCACCAAGGTCATGACCGTCGGGTTCGACTCCGGGTCTGGTCCGCGACCTATGACATTGGGCCGGTCTGGTCGACGACTATCCGACCGCCGTCAGGGAGGATGCCTCGCGCCACAGACGCGTCGCGTTGTCGCCGTCGAGCGCGTAGCTCGCGACCCCGCCGGCACGGCCGAGATTCTCGGCACGTTCGGTGACTACGTCGGCTTCGTTGTTGTTCTCGAAGTACCGTCCCCCGAACCCCTCGACGAGCGGCGACGCCGCCAACAGCACCGATGTCGACGGCGCCCTGTTGGACGGTCTTCTGAAACTCCTCAGGAGTGCGCAACCCGCCGGTGTGCTTTTGCAGACCGGTGGCGATCGCACCCGGATTCAGTGCGTTGGAGACGATTCCGTCATCGGCCCACCGCGCGGTTACCTCGACGGCCAGCAATACGGTCGCTGTCTTCGACTGACCGTAAGCGGTCATCGGATCGTAGGGTCGGAACCGGTAATGAAGATCGTCAAATACCATGGGCGAGAACAGATGCCCGGTAGAACTGACCGATACCACGCGCGCGCCGGCGGCGGAGGCGAGAGCGTCTCCGTAACTGTACGGCGAGGACGAAATGCCCGAGGAAGTTGCTTGCGAATTGCATCTCACACCCCAGCGCGTTGCGCTGCAGTTCGGGCAACGCCATGACTCCGGCGTTGTTGACCAGGATGTGCAGCGGGCCGTTCCACGCCCTGGCGAATGCGGAGACCGAGGAGATGTCGGACAAGTCGAGCGGCGCCGCCTCAATGGCGTCGTTTCCCGTGGTGTGTCGTAGCTCTTCGGCGACTTTCCGGCCCGCGTCGAGCCGGCGTACGCCCAGCACCACCTCTGCGCCGGCCGCCGCCAGTGCACGGGCGGTCTCCACGCCCAGTCCACTGGTTGCGCCGGTGACCACCGCCCGCTTGCCGGTCAGGTCGATGCCGGTCATCACGTCGTCGGCCGTCGACTCGAATCCGAACGGCGTTGTGAGCCTTTGCATCTCTTAGTTCCGTTCGGTCGCGGGGATCAGTACCGTGAATTCGTTGCTGTCGATGTCGAACACCATGCCGAAGATCTTCGCCGTTGCGGGAACCGCCTTTGATCGTCGGAGCAGGTTGACGTCATAGTCGAGTGACGTTTCGAGATGGCCGATTGCGAGGCTGTCTGAGTCGTAGGTGTCAGACAGGTCGCTACCTTGTTCGGTGCGATAGGCGTCGAGCAGGCCCTGCGGTGTGAAACTGCTTGTCCCACAGTTTGTGTGATGCACGACGACGACATTCTGAAGTCCGAAGAGGTGGTGGCCGACGGTGATGGAGCGTAAGGCGTCGGTGGCTCGGCCGCCCGCGACGACGATGGGGAAGATGGTTGCGGTGCTGCCGACTTTGTGGCCGCTGTCGTCAAGGATGAGGTCGCCGGGGTAGGTCTCGTCCGTCCACAGTTTGGCAAGCTCGGCAGGGATGGCGGCGGCGCGTGGGTCATAGCAGTAGATGACGATGGTTTTCAGTGGGACCGCACCGGCGAAGGCGGCGCGGGTTGCGGTTTCGTCATAACCCGGCTGCTGTGAGTAGACGAAGCGATCCAGCGCAGCTGGGTCGGGCGCGGCGGTCATGTGTCGGTGCTCTCAACTGCTGCGGTCATAGCGGTTACGACCTCGGCTGTGGCGACGACGGCGTGGGCGAGGAACGCGTAGTTGATAAGTGCCGCCTGGTACCCGTCCCCCCGGGTGGGGTGCCGTGGGCCTGCTGTGGCGTCGCGAACGACGGTCACCTCGAAACCGTTCTCGAGCAGGTCCCGCAGGTGCGACTCCACGCACATGTTGGCCAACATGCCGCAGAGGATTATTTTGGCGATGCCCCGTTTACGGAGTTGCAGGATCAGGTCGTTCGTTTGGGGACTCCACACCTTGTGTGGGCTGACGACGATCGTTTCGCCGTCGTCGATGAAGGTTTTGAATTCGTCGAGCCAGTCGGCGCCGGACCCGGTGAATCCGTCCAGCGTGAGGGCGCCGTTGCGGGCGAAGGTGTGGGTGGCGAACTCGTCGGATTCGAGTGGGCCGTTGAACAGCCAGGTGCTGTCGGTGGGATAGAAGTAGTGCGGAGAGATGTAGACGCCGAAGCCCGTGGCCTTGGCGGCAGCAAGGATGTCGACCAAGTGTTGGACCGTGTTGTTCTCGGTCACACTGGCCCCGACACTGTCCCAGTTCTTTCCGGTGGGACTCAGGACATCGTTCTGCGGGTCGATGATGACAACCGCAGTGTCGCTGTTGTTGTATTCCACTGGGATTCTCCTTCTGCGGGCGAGCAGATCGGTCTGCATGAGGCCCGGATGATGTTCGACAAAGGTTGGATCTCGGTCCGCTTCAGTCTTCCCGCGAGCGCGTCACTCGGCTGCGGATGAATGGACTTCGCGGCGCAACGTGGGCCGGTTCGCGAGATACGGATCAGTTCACCGGTTCGGTGGCCAGTGCTCGCGGCATGAAGTCGCGGATGTACCCGCTGATCTCCTCGCCATGGGTTTCCAGCGCGAAGTGGCCGGCGTCAAGAAGGTGGAATTCGCCGTTGGGGAAGTCGCGGCGGAACGCTTCCGCGCCAGGGGCGCCGAAGATCTCGTCGTTCTTGCCCCAGGTGACCAAGCAGCGGCGGCTGATGGGTGCGGAAGTACTCCTGGAACGCGGGGTAGCCGTCGAGGTTGAACTGGTAGTCCCAGAACAGCTGCAGCTGGATGGCATCGTTGTCCTTGCGGTCAAGGCCGAGTTGGTCGAGCTGCCAGGTTTCGGGCGCAATTCTGTCGAGCCGGTCGGCGGGCACGCCGTGGGTGTACTGCCAGTACGTCGTCTCGGGGGTGAACTTTTCGCGCACTCCGTCCTCGTTGGCGGCGCGGTCTTTCGCGTGCGCGAACAGGATGTCCCAGAACGGGGTGAAGCCTTCCATGTAGGCGTTGCCGCTCTGAGTGATCAGCGCGGTGATCCGTTCGGGGCGACGGCTGGCGATCCGGAGGCCGATCGGGGCGCCGTAGTCGTGGATGTAAAGGGCGAACCGGTCGAGGCCGAGATGAGTGATCAAACCTTCGGTGATTTCGGTGAGACGGTCGAAGCTGTAGGTGAATTGGGTCGTCGTCGGCATCGCCGAGCGACCGAAACCTATGTGATCTGGAGCCACTAGGTGGTATTCGTCGGCCAGCGAGTTGATCAGGTTGCGGAACATGTGGGAGCTGGACGGGAAGCCGTGCAGCAGCAGCAGCGTCGGGTTGTTCGGATCTCCGGCCTCGCGGTAGAACACCTCGAGTCCGTCGATCGTCGCTGTGTTGTACCGGGTGGCAAAAGCACTCATGAACGTCACCTATTCGGAAGCTGCCGTCGCATGCTTGGGCCGGCAGGGCAGTGGGCGGGGTATGCGGGTCGGCTCTGCCGTCCCACTGGAGCCGACCACGGAATCAGGCCTGCGCGAATCCGGGATGAACCCCAGTCGTTGGAAACGTTACGGATCGCTGTCACAATGCGCTGGCCAGATCTAGTCTCTGTTCTCAGTGGCTAGCACCGCAGGAATGGGCTGTGTCAGTGTCTGAACCGGGCGACAAGCGTGGGGAAGCACGTTGACCGATGATCGGACAGATCCTGCCCGCGTGACCCGCGCCCTTGTTGGGCGGACCGCCGAGTGCGCGATGCTCGACAAACTCGCGACCGACGTCCGCGGCGGCTTCAGCGGCTCGCTGGTGTTCACCGGCGAACCCGGCGTCGGCAAGACCCACTTGTTGCAGTACATGGCGGACTCGGCTGCCGCGGTGTCGATCCTGCGGATCGTCGGCGCGCAATCGGAGTTGCGGCTTGGGCTTCGCTGCACTGCACCGGCTCTTCATGCCCTACCTCAATCGACTCGATAGGCTGGCCGGCCCGCACCGCAACGCGCTGGAGGTGACGTTCGGCCTCACCGGCGGGCCGCCACCCAACCGGTTCCTGGTGAGTTTGGCCGCGTTGGCGCTGCTGTCCGACGTCGCAGCGGAACGTCCGCTCGTCTGCCTGATCGACGATGCACAGTGGCTGGACCAGGAGTCGCTGGCGGTGCTGGGATTCATCGCGCGGCGCCTGTACGCCGACCCCATTGGCATGGTGTTCAGTGCCCGCGAGCACGCCGGTGACCTGACGCCGCTGGAGGGATTGACGACCCGTCGGATCGCCGCACTGGATTCGACGTCGGCTCACACGATCCTCGACGAGGCCGTGGCCGGACCGCTGGATCCGCGAGTGTCCGCGCGCGTGATCGACGAGACCGGCGGCAACCCGTTGGCGATGCTGGAGCTGGTCGGAGAACTCAGCGCCGAACAGTTGGCCGGGTCGGTTTCCCCTGCCCCGCCGCCTGCCGGTCGGGCGCCGGGTGGATGTCCACTTCCTGGCGCAAGTCGCCACCCTGTCGTCAGAGGCACGCACCGTTCTGCTCATCGCCGCGGCCTGCGCCGACGAGAAGCCATCGACAGTGTGGCGAGCTGGGGCGCTCCTGGGTGTCGCCGCGGCGGCGGCCAATCACGCTGTGCAGCAGGGGATCGTGTCCTTGGAGCCGCGCATCGTGTTCCGTCATCCCCTCATCCGCTCGGCGGTGTACGAGGGTGCGACACCCGAGGAACGCCAGCGCGTGCACGACGCGCTGGCCACGGTGGCCCATCGTGACGGTGACGACGACCAGGCTGCCTGGCACCGGGCGGCCGCCGTGACGACCCCCGAGGAGACGATCGCCGCTGATCTGCAGGCCTCGGCGGAACGCGCACAGCGTCGGGGTGGCTACACCATGCAGGCTGCGTTCTTGACGCGCTCCGCTGAGCTGTCGCCCGACACCCGAGACCGAGCACTGCGGTATCTGGCTGCCGCGCAGGCATACCTGGCGGCTGGTGACGGCCCACTGGCGGAGGCCCTGCTGGACTTGGCGACTCCGGGACTCGACGACGCCGGCATGCACGTCACCGTGCAACGCCTGCGCGCAGCGATATCGGTGTTCTTCTCCCGGCACAAGGATGCTCCCGCCATCCTGTTGGAGGCTGCGACCAGGGTCGAGCCGGCCGACGTGTCCCTGATCCGGCGGATTCTGTTCGACGCCATGCAGGCGGCGATCGTCGCCCGCCAATACACCGCAGGCACGACCCTCGAAGAGGTGGCGCACGCGGTGCTGGGTGCGGAGCGGGACGCGCGTCGGCCGCCCAGCGGCAACGACCTGCTACTCGATGGATTCGCTACCCGAATCGCCAGCGGTTACGCCGATGCGGTTCCGCTGCTGCGGGCCGCGGTGGCGTTGATGTTCACCGACGAGGCCGCCGCCCGCGTCGACATCCCGTCAACGATTCTGGGGTGGTTCGCCGCCGACGACGTGTGGGACGAGCAGGGTCGTCGGGCGATGTTCGAACGCGCCCAGGCGATCGAGCGCCGGCAGGGCGCCTTGGGGGCGATGCGGATCACCCTGGCCGGGCTCTCGACGAGCCAGGCCTGGGCAGGTCAGATGAACGATGCCGAGAACAGCTATAGCGAGGCCGCCGAGATCTCAACGCTGATCGGGGTGCCGCCCCCCGCGACGACTGGGGTGCTGTTGGAAGTGCGCGCCTGGCAGGGCCGCGAAAGCGAGAGCCGCGCGGTGGCATCCTCGACCGCGGACTGGGGTCGGCAGAAGGGCGCCTCGATTCTGGAGATCTTCGCCCTGATGGGTCTGACCGTCCTGGAACTCGGGCTGGGCCGGTACCCGGAGGCGCTCGGATGGGGTTTGCAGATATTCCACGATGACCCGCCCGGCTTCGGGAACCGGGTGCTGCCCGAGGTCGTCGAGGCCGGCGTGCGTGGCGGAGACCGCCCCGCCGCTGAGATGGCGCTGACGCGGTTGACCGAACGCGCCACCGCCGCGGCCACCCCATGGGCTCTGGGGCTGTTGGCGAGGTCGCGCGCGCTGATGGCCGCCGACGCTGACGCCGAGCCGTACTACCTGGAGGCCATCAACCAGCTGGCGGGGACCGCGGTGCGCACCGAACTCGCGCGTGCACATCTGCTCTACGGCGAGTGGCTGCGCCGCAGGAAACGTCGCCGCGACGCGGAGATACAGCTGCGGACGGCCCACGCCATGTTCAAGGCGATGGGAGCCGCCGCGTTCGCAGGCCGCGCAGGTGCCGAGCGGCGCGCCGCAGGCCAGACGACGGATGATGTGCCGCACGCAGAGAACCCGTTCGGACTGACACCGCAGGAGGCGCAGGTGGCCCGCCAAGCCGGCGCCGGCGCGACCAACGCGGAGATCGCCAGTCGACTGTTCGTCACCACGTCCACCGTGGAATACCACCTCAGCAAGGTCTTCCGAAAACTGGGCGTGACGTCTCGCCGCCAACTCGCTGCCGCCCTGTCCAGGGGCCTGGAGGGACATGGCGGCACCACGTCGTCGTGATCCGGGTGACCGACTGGGGTTTTCCCAGGATTCGTCGGCGACGGCGCTGTGCTGTGCTGGCCGAACCACGCGGTCTGCGCGCGGACGGCGCACCGGGCAACCCTTATCGTGCTGAAAGGCGATCGCCATGCCCTTCATCTCCGTCGACGTCGAGGACAGCACCGACATCGACCTCTACTACGAGGACCACGGCGACGGTCAGCCCGTCGTCCTGATCGACGGCTTTCCCCTCGACGGGCATGCGTGGGAGAAGCAGGTACCCGCATTGCTGGCCGCCGGATACCGCGTGATCACCTACGACCGACGCGGATTCGGCCGCTCAGGGCACGCAACCTTCGGCTATGACTACGACACCTTCGCCGCGGACCTCAACACCTTGATCGAGGTCCTCGACGTCACCGACGTCGTACTAGCTGGATTCTCTATGGGCACCGGCGAAGTCGGTCGCTACCTGGGCACCTATGGACCAGCCAGGATCGATAAGGCAGTCTTCATCGCCGCACTGGAGCCTTACCTGCTGCGAACCGACACCAACCCGGCCGGTCTGGACGGCGCGGTCTTCGCCTCGGCCCTGGCCGCCGCAGTCAAAGACCGCTACGCCTTCCTTCGTCAGTTCTATGCCGACGTCTACAACACCGACGAGACACTCGGTGTCCGTATCAGCGGCGATGTCATCGAAAGCTCTTGGCAGGCAGCGTGTTCGGGGTCGGCATATGCATCTGTTGCCGCGGTGATCACGTGGACAACCGATTTCCGGGCAGACGTCGCCAAGATCGCCGGATACGACATCGACGTCTTGATCGTCCACGGGACTCACGACCGGATCCTGCCGATCGACGCCACAGCGCGTCCCTTACATGCGTTGCTTCCCCGTGCCGAGTTCGTCGAGATCACCGGAGCGCCCCACGGCCTGCTGTGGACCTACGCAGAGGACGTCAACCACGAACTATTGGCGTTCCTCGCCCGCTGAGCCCGATCGTTGAAGCCCTGGGCACCATCTAGCGGTGAGCGCCGGAAACCACTGCGGCCCAGCGAGACCTAGATGCCGGGGAGTTCGCCGCCGTCGACGATCAGGCTGGTTCCGGTGATCCACTGCGCCCGGTCCGAGGCGAGGTATGCGACTGCCTCGGCGATGTCGCGCGGGTCCCCGGGGCGACCCAGCGGGATGCCCGCCGTGGTGTCGGAGAGCGAGACGCCCATCGAGTCGGCGAAGTCCTGGCGGATCGCGTCGGCCCCCGGGGTGAGCACGTTGCCCGGCACGATCGTGGTCACGCGGATTCCGGCTGGCGCCAGCTCGGCAGCGAGCGCTTTGCCGTAGGCGTTGAGCGCGGCCTTGGCAGCACCGTAGTGGGCCAACGGCGGCGCGGGCGTCAGCGCCGCTCCCGATGAGATGTTGACGATCACGCTGCCAGCACCGGCCTCGCGCAGCGCAGGCAACAGCGCGTTGTTGACCCGGACGGCGGAGAGATAGTTGAGGTCGAGCGCGTCGAGCCATTCCCCATCGGGGATGGTTGAGATGCCTCCGACGTGTGCGCGTGCCGCCGCCGCGTTGTTGACCACGATGTCGACGCCGCCCAGTTCGTCGAGCGCTGCCGCGGCGAACGCCTGCGCACCCTCGAGCGTGCTGATGTCGCCTTGGATGAAGGTCGCGGCCTTTGGCGTCTCGTCGGTGGCGTTGCGCGCCGTGGTGACGACGGTCGCTACTGGACAGCTGCCGCCAACTCGTCGAGCAGGCGCAGCATGCCGGGCAAGTAGATCCGGCCGCCGACGCCGCCGCGCTCGGCGGCCTGATCCTGACGACGCATCGCGGACTCGAGGCGCTCGCGAAGGCGGGAGTCGACACGGAGGCAAGGAACCGCATCGCCAACGCCATGATCGACACCATCGCGCTCACTCCAGGGCCCGCTGACTCTGACCGAGCGTGAGGTTGACGACGTGGAAGAATCGGCCAATGACGCAGTCACGACTCACGGAATCAGCCAAGGAGATGCTGGGCAGGGCCAACCCAGCGGTCATCTGCACCGTTCGGTCAGACGGCCAGCCGGTATCGGCCGCGACGTGGTATCTGCTTCGCGGCGACCAACTTCTGGTGAACATGGATGAGGGCCGTATCCGGCTGGAGCACATCAGGAGCGACCCGCGAGTCTCGCTGACAGTGCTCGACGAGGGTGACTGGTACACCCACGTGACGGTCATCGGGCGGGTCACGAAGATTTATGACGACGAGGGCCTCGCCGACATCGACGCGTTGTCCCGCCACTACACCGGCAAGCCGTACGGCAACCGCGACCGAGCTCGAGTCAGCGCGCTGATCGACGTCGACCGAGTAAGTGGATGGGGCGCGCAGAAGAACAACGATCAGGCGACCGGACGGCCGACCGACTGAGCTCGGGGTCCGCGAGAACGTCATCGACGGCGCAGGTGGTGTTACCCGGGTACTGGCGTGAACTCGATGTGCAGCTCGCTGAGTCCGCGCAGCAGGAAGGTCGGCGTGTAGCGGTATTGCCGTGCACCAGCAGGTCCATGCTGTGCCTCACTGATTGCGATGTCCCGTGTCCGGTCGAGCAGCCTGTTGATGGTCACCCGGCCCTCGACTCTGGCCAGCGGCGCCCCTGCGCATGTGTGGATGCCTCGCCCGAAGGCAATGTGCTCGCGAACGTTCTTGCGATCCAAGCGAAACTCGTTAGGAGTCTCGAACTTTCGTGGGTCACGATTGGCAGCACCCAAGCAGAGCATGATGACGGTGCCCGCCTTGATGGGGACGCCGCCCAGTGTCGTGGACTTGCGGGTGAGTCGGAAGTCGACCTTGGTCGGGCTCTCCATGCGCAAGGATTCTTCGATGAAGGCGCCGATCAGCGTGCGGTCGGCGCGCAGGCGATCCTGCAGGTCCGGTCGGTCGCCGAGTACCTGGACCGCTGAGCTCAGCAACTTGGTGACGGTCTCCTGGCCGGCACCGAACAGGAATGTCGCCGGTCGGACGACTTCGAGTAGCGGCGGCACAGAGCCGTCAGGGTAGGTGGCGGTGGCCAGACCGGTGAGTACGTCGTCACGCTGCGTTCGGCGACGCTCGGCAATGTATCCGCTGAACAGGTCATCGAGGTATTGCAGCGGATTGCTCCCGACGGGCTCGTGATTCAGCCCGCCGACACTGCCGCCGCGAGGCCGTCCAGCGCCGAGGTTGTGGCGGATCTCGGCGCGATCCCTTTCGGGCACGCCGAGGAGATCGGCAATGGCCAGCGTCGCGAAGGGCTTCCCGTACGCGCCGAGGAACTCGCACCGCCCATCTGCAAGGAACTCGTCGAGCTGCCTGTCGGCGAGGCTCCAGATGTACTCCTCGTTCTCCTGGAGACGCCGGGGTGTCAACAGGCGACTCAGCAGCGACCTCGCCTTCCCGTGCTCGGGGGGATCCATCACGACCATGTGCTCGAAGATCGGAAACTCATGGCGGTGCGCTGCGATCAGTTCGCTGATGTCGTCGCCGTCGGGGGTGAACGGCAATGGCGGAAAAGGTCCGCCGATGGCGTTGACCGCGGAGAACGCTTCGACGTCCTTGAACGCAGCCTGCACTTCCTCGTACCCGGTCACCGCCACCACGCCGTGGTGCGGTTCCCGAACAACAGGTCCTTGCCCGCGCAATTCATCCCAATAGTCGTAGGGGTGCGCAGCGATGGCGGCGTCGGTGAAGTAGTCCGCCTCCGCCAGGTGACTCGTTGTCATCGGTTTCCGATCTGTAAGTCCGTGGCGGCACACAACAGATCATCGAGGCGCCGTCCGAGATTCCAGCCCAGGTAGACCGCGAAATGTACGACGAGTTCCTCGAGTTCCTCCGAGGTCATGTCGCCGAGTGTGAGGGCAGCCTGAAGGTGGTCGGTTACCTCTTCATCGATGGAGTCCGAGGCGGCGCTGCAGATGCTGATGATTCGTCGGTCGCGGCGGGTGAGGTATTTCTGGCGACTCCAAACCTCGCCGTACAGATAGTCGAGGCGGGCGCGACCTTGAAACGGGGTCGACGCGGTTGGTGGTGGCGCACCGTGGATTTCCTCGTAGGCGGCGATACCGCGTTGACGCCGGACGCTGTCATCGGTGGGTTCGGCCCAGGGCTCGAAGTCGTGCGTTCCCAGTTGCTCACCGGATTCTTCGGCGATCTTGAACATGCTCATCATTCCGTACATGTGCATGGCAGACGCCTTGGGCCAGCCCGCTTGCGTGCCGAGATGCAGGATGAATTCGTCGAATTCGGAGTGGGAGATGTCCCCGCTCTTCAGCGCTGCATAGACGTGGGTTTCGATCGGAGTGATCGCACCGGCCGCGCCGACGCACGTGAGCGTGATCCACCGGCGGTCTCGGGGAGTGAGCACCCCGCGGCGCCACATCTCGCCGAACACAAAGCCGACGACCCCAGCCTCGATGAAAGCGCCACTGGGATCAGGGCTGGGCGTCGTCATGATGCGCTCGTATTCGGCCCTCGCGACCGCCTGGCGATCGTCGCTCGTCGACCATTCAGACATCGATGAAATCCTCTCGTCGAGGCCGTTATTGCTTACTCAAAGCCGCATGATCCAGCCGCCGTCGACCGAGATCGTCTGGCCGTTGATCCACTCGCCCGCCGGCGAGCACAGCAGAAGCATGGTTCCGATCAAATCTGCAGGCGGACCCGAAGTCTTCCCTGGAATCTGAGCGCCGAGGATGTCCCGGAACGGCGAATCCTTCGGCAGGCTCACATAACCGCTCTCGTTGTCGACAAGCCCGGGCGCGATCCCGTTGACGTTGATGCCCCGACCGCCAAGCTCGGCGGCGAGGTTGCACGTCAGTCCGTGTAGCGCGTATTTCGAGACGCCGTAGATCCCGCCCGGCATGAAGCCGCCCGCGGATAAACCGTTCACGATCCGGCCGCCGCCGCGTTTCGCCATCGACTCGATGACCGCTTGGGTACAGAGCAGCGGGCCGCGCAGGTTCACGTTGAGGACCCGATCCCAGTCCGGCACCGGCATATTCGACAAACCGTATGGCGGCAGGTTGGTCATTACCGCGGCATTGTTGATCAGAATGTCGATACCGCCGAACGCCTCGATCGCCGCCGTCGCCATCTGCGCGGCCGAATCTGCCGAGGTCACGTCGAGATGCACCGCGATGGCCCGGAAACCCTTGTCCTGCAGCGCGTCAGCCGTGAGCGCAGCCGTGTCGAGGTTGACGTCGGCGATGACGACGGAAGCGCCGACGTCGCAGAGCGCCTCGGCATACACCTCGCCGATTCCGCCGGCTCCGCCTGTGACCACTGCGACCTTGCCGGTGAGATCGAAAAGCTCCTTGACGTCCATCCGAGCATTAGGCACACACTTGACCTATGAAGTCAAGTGCCTTACTAATAAGTCATGTATCTTACGAGTGCAACGCGAGACGGAGGACCACAGCATGGGCGTTGACCTGACCGTTCCCGAAGTGCACCTGCACATCGGCGGCGAGGCACGTACGAGCGGTTCAGGAGGCGTGCACCACCACGTGTATCCGGCAAGCGGCGAGGTCCAAGGGTCCGTCCCGCTTGCCGGGCCCGATGACGTCAATGCCGCGGTGCAGGCCGCTCAGGCCGCATACCCGGCCTGGCGCGCGTGGCGGCCGTCGGAGCGTGCACGAGTCCTTCGTCGACTCAGCGAGCTGATGGAGCGCGACGCCGACGAGATCGCCCGGCTGTCGGTACTCGACAACGGAATGACGGCGGGCATGAGTCAGCCACTCGTCGGCATCATGGCGAACTGGACGTCCTACTACGCGGGCTGGGCCGACAAGGTCGAAGGGCGCGTCACGTCATTTCCGGCCAATCAGCGTGAGCTCGCCTACTCGATGCCTGAGCCGTATGGCGTCGTCGGCATCATTCTCACTTGGAACGGCCCGGTGGTATCCGTTGGCATGAAGCTGATTCCGGCTCTGGCGGCGGGAAACGCAGTCGTCATGAAGCCGTCCGAGCTGACGCCCTACGCCACTGAACATGTGATGGGGTTGGTCCGAGAAGCAGGCATCCCCGACGGCGTCGTAAATCTCGTGCTCGGCGGCCCGGAGACCGGCGACGCACTGGTACGCCATCCGCTGGTCCAAAAGGTCAGCTTCACCGGTGGCCCGTCAACGGCCCGCAAAATCCTCGCGACGTGTGCTGAATTCCTCAAGCCCGCCGTTCTCGAACTCGGCGGCAAGTCCGCCAATATTGTTTTCCCAGACGCGGACCTGGACATGGCCGTCGCCGTCAATGCCTTCAGCGTCCTTGGCACACTCGCCGGGCAGGGCTGCGCGATCGCGTCGCGCATGCTCGTGCACAGCGACATCTACGACGCCGTCGTGGAGCGCATTCTTTCGATGGTCGACGGCATGCGGTGTGGTGATCCGTTTGATCCGGCGACCGTCATCAGTCCTGTCGTCACCCGCCAGGCGCAGGAGCGCATCCTGGCAATGATCGAACGAGCGCAAGCCGATGGGGCGAAGCTCCTGGCAGGCGGTCGCGCTCCCAGCCACCTTCCAAACGGCTTCTTCGTCGAACCGACAGTGCTCGGAGACGTGGACCCGGCCTCCGAACTCGGCCAGATCGAAGTGTTCGGACCGGTGCTGTCGCTGATCCGCTTCGATACCGAAGAGCAGGCAATCGACATCGCGAACTCGACTGAATACGGGCTGGCATCGTACGTCTACACCAAGGACATCGACCGGATACAACGCATGGTGACAGCACTGCAAGCCGGCGGCGTGTACATCAATGGCGCCAGCCCGGTGGTCGGCTGTGAGCTCGCCTTCGGCGGCGTCGGCATTTCCGGTTACGGGCGTGAAGGGGGCGAGGAAGGTCTCTTCGAGTTCTTGCGCACCAAAGCGGTTGGTATCGCATGAGCAAGCCGCTCAACCTCAACGGCTCAGTCGCTGTGCTCACCGGCGCCGGCAGCGGTATCGGCCGCGCGACCGCGCTCGCTTGCGCACAACGCGGGGCGTCTGTCGTCGTGAGCGACCTATCTGAACAGCGCGTCGCAGACGTCGTCGAGCAGATCGGCGCGCTGGGGTATCCGGTTATCGGGCTGCCTGCCGATGTCACTGTGGAAGCCGAGCTCGAGAAGCTTCGTGACGCTGCCCTCGAGCGGTTCGGTCGAATTGACATGGTCATGAACAACGTTGGAGTGCTGGCGATCGGTTCTCCGGAAACGTTGCCCGATGAAGCCTGGATTCGCACGATCGACGTCAACCTGTTCAGTGTCGCCCGTAGCAACAGAGTGTTCCTTCCCGGGTTGATCGCGCAGGGTAGTGGTCACGTCGTCAACACCGCCTCCGCATCGGGGTTGCTGGGCTATGGCTTCGATCGCCTTCCCTACGTCGCGTCCAAACACGCGATCGTGGGCATGTCCGAAGCGTTAGCGACGTATCTCGGACCGAAAGGCGTTGGCGTCACATGCCTGTGCCCGTCCGGAGTCATCACGAACATTCTCGAAGGCATCACTGCGTACGGCGAAGTCGGCGCGACTCCAGTTGCCCCGGCTCACCAGATCGTGTCGGCGGAAGAGGTCGGCAACCTCACTGCCGACGCGGTCGAAGCCGGCCGATTCCTTGTCGTCACCGCGCCCGAGGTGCATGACGCTCTCCTGGAGCGCGCCAGCGACATCGAGGCCTACATGCAGGCGAGCATCAAAGCACAGGGATGACACGCCTTCGAGTTGGGTTCGCGGGTCTCGGGTCGCAGTGCGGCCCGATGGCTCGCAGGGTCATCGAGGGCGAACTCTCCCGAGCTGCTCCAGATGGCTACGGCCACGATCGACGCCATGCATCTCAACGATCCGGTGAAGCCAAGTGCGCAATGATCTCATGGTGAACGCCACGACCGGTCCGCCTCCTGCGACGGCGCTGCAGCTGCTTCTCGCAGCTGAACGGCTATTCGCCGAGCACGGACTCGCCGGTATCTCACTGCGCCAGATCTCTATTGAGGCGGGCTCATCGAACAATTCGGCGATCCAGTACCACTTCGGGTCCAAGGACGATCTTCTCCGCGCAATCTTCGCCTACCGTTTGGGCGACCTGACGCAACGCCGGGCGCTCCTGCGGGCCAGGGCGAACCCTGATGATCTTCGGGAGCAGCTGGAGGCGCACATTCTTCCGCTGATCGAGTTGGCGGAGTCGCCCGACAGCTCGTACGTTTCCTTCATCGAGCAGCTGCAACGTGTCGGCGCCGTCGAGGTTCTACTTCACCAGTCGGATGCGGTGAAGTCGCAGGAAGAGTTCGCTTCCGGGATGCAACGGCTGTTAGCGCACATCCCCGAATCGGCACGCTCGATGAGGATTAAGCAGGTTCAGGACCTCGCGGTGCATCTCGCCGCCGAGCGCGAGCGCGCGGTGCGGCGCAATGATGCGGCTGTGCCGTTTGCGCTGTTCGTGAGTGGCGTAGTCGACGGCCTCGCAGGATTTCTCCAAGCACCTGCCTCCGCCGAGACCGACGAGCTGATCGCACGTGGAGACTCGGCCTCATGAGACGAGCAATTTCCGATGAGGTCGCGTCGGGGGTCGGGAATCCTGTCGCAGATGCCATGCGAGTGCGAGAGTCGTAAATCGAGATCTTGCGAATCCCCCTCACCTCAAATGGATAGCTGGGGAAGCGCTGCCAAGGGCACTTTCGGCATATTGACGCCGATGCCTACTAGCGGCTTTGTCCGATATGCAGAAAACGAAACGCCAAAATCCCGACTTCGCAGTGCATTTGCTGAGCCGGTGATATTTTTGAGCCCTGCTGATCTGGTAGACGACATTCATGCGGAAGTAGGTCGTGGTGACTGATGCTGCCGAGCGGGCCCGACAACTGGCCCTCGTTTCGCGCCTGAAGACGACTTATCCCGAAGTCCCGGAATGGCCGACGCCGGACATGATCAACCACGACCAGTTCCTCGCGTACATGAAGACGTCTCACGACGTGGGTGGCGAGTTGGACTATCCGCACCTCTACGAGAACAAGGAAGAAGAGCAGTGGGAGCTGATGACCTACGTGCTCTGCGAGGTTCTCGGCTGGCGCGGGATCTGGGTGTCCGAGGAACGTCGGCGGCTGGCGAATGTCGACGTCGGGCGCGCGATCTATCTGGGCCTCCCGTACTACAGTCGCTGGCTCTGGTCCGTCGGCCGGTTGCTGATGGAGAAGAAGCACATCTCGTGGGGTGAGCTGACCGATCGGCTCGCCGAGGTGCAGGCGCGCTACGCCGGTGGGTTGAACGGCGGATATCCGGAGGCGAAGCCGAAGTTCGAAGGTGACGGTGCGAACGTCAACCGCAACGAGCATCACCTCGAAGCCGTCGGCATCGGGGACCCGCAGTGCTTCGCGGGTCAGGCAGGCCCGGCGAAGTTCAGCGTCGGCGACAAGGTGAAGGTGCGCGAACTGCCTGCGATGTTCTACACCCGCACCCCCGAGTACTGCCGGGGCGCGGAGGGGACGATCGCCGAGGTGACCTACGAGAGCCCGGCTCCAGAGGACGAGGCCTGGGATCGGGAGGACGCCAAAGCGGAGTGGTTCTACATCGTGCGGTTCAACCAGGCTGCGCTGTGGGACAACTACACCGGTCCCAAGTCCGACACCCTGCAGACCGAGATCCCAGAGCGCTGGCTAGAAGCCGTCGGCTGAGAGCGCGCAGTACTCAATTCGAAGTCAAGCCTGATCGAAAGGAAAGTCGCGTCTATGTCCGACCACGGTCACGATCACGATCACGACCATTCGCGAACCGTCAAGCCGATGGTCGATGAGATCACCGACTTCGAGGTCCTCGAGATCGCGTTGCGCGAATTGTGCATCGAGAAGGGGCTTTTCACGGCCGAGGATCACCGCGTCTTTACCGAGTACGCCGAGCACATCGGCCCGACTCCTGGGGCGCGCCTGGTGGCGAAGGCCTGGCTTGACGACGACTTCAAGGAGCTTGCGATCAGGGATGCCGTCGCCGCTGCCAAGGAGGTCGGCATCGACTGGCTCGAACCGACCGGCTTCGGCACTCCGAGCGACTTCGTCGCGTTCAAGATCCTCGCCGACACCCCGACGGTGCACAACGTCATCGTGTGCGCGCTGTGCTCCTGCTACCCCCGTCCGATCCTTGGTAATTCACCGGAGTGGTACCGCACCCCGAACTACCGGCGCCGCATCGTGCGCTGGCCACGCCAGGTGCTCTCCGAGTTCGGCCTCGAGTTGCCCGACGAGGTCGAGGTGCGGATCGAGGACTCCAATCAGAAGCACCGCTTCATGGTCATGCCGATGCGTCCTGAGGGCACCGACGGGTGGACCGAAGATCAGCTGACCGAGATCATCACCCGCGACTGCCTCATCGGGGTCGCACTGCCACGGCCGGGTGTCACGACGAACGTCACCCCCTTGGTCCGTGCGGCGATTCGGCCGATCGAAGAGTGACCGGGGTGGTCGACGAAACCCGTGGCGCCGGTGACGAGTTCGCCGTTCTGACGGAGATCTCGAAGCCTGAGCAGGCCTGGCCGGCGATGACGGCCAAGTACGGCGTCGAGAACCCGTTGCCGCCGTGGAAGACCAGTCTGGACGGTCTGTGCGATGCGCTGGACCGATCGTGCAGCACCAACGACGAGCTGGACTTCACGTTCAAGCAGCGCCGCGATGAGGAAGACGAGCTCTCGGCAGACCGGTACGCACAGCTGCCCTACCCCGAGAATCAGCTTGTCTCGCTTGCACACTCGCTGTTGAAGCGCGGCCTCATCGACGAAGCCGACCTGCGTGCGCGGCTCGCCTCGATCCGTTCGCGGCTTGAGGCGGAGTAGCCCGGCCCGCCGCGGAGCTACTTTTGATGCGTCCAACACCCCTGCCCGGGCGATAGGGTTTCACCGAGCAAGAGGGGTGGCGTTGCTGACGATCGTTCGCCGGACTGCGAGTCTCTGGTGGAGGAACTGGCCCTGGCTGGTTGCCATCTACCTGGTGGGCTGGCTGCTCAGGTACTGGGTGCTGCACGCCGCGGTCGCGGTGGGGTTGGCCCACGGCGTGCTGTGGGGGACGTTCGTCGTCGTCCTCGCGCCGATCGTGCGCCTGCTGAGCTACCTCGCGATGTTTCTCGTGATCCGCTCGTCCACCGAGGAGTTACAGCACGTGCGGGTCGATACAGAGCGTCGGGGCGTCTTCGACACGGTGACGTCGGCGATCCTTCCGTTCCTGGTGATCTATACGGTGTGGCAGCTCATCGCCGAAGACTATTCGGCGTTCTTGTCTGCGGTCGATTACACCGCGGTCCAGTCGATGTCGCTGCAGCGCGTCGACCAAATCTCCTCCATGGCAAGTGGTTTGCGACTGTGGATCGTGGTCGTCGTCGCGTTCACGGTCCGCTGGCTCATCACCAGGCTGCGCGAGAAGCTGCCGAAGTGGACCTTGATGCTGGCCGTGTACTTCGACGTGCTGTGGCTTTTCGTGGCGATTCAGGCTTCGGCCGCGGTGCTGTTCGCGAGCCCGCGGTGGCTCTCGGAGCGGCGGGTCGTGGTGTGGCTGACCGATGTCCGTGACAACGTGTTCTCCCACCTCGCTTTTCTCGCGGACGCGTGGTCGATCGTCGGCGGGCTGCTCGGCGCGCTGGTCGCAGCGGCAGGCCTCGCGCTGGCCTGGTTGGCCATCGCGAACACCGTGTACGGATCGCCCTTGGAGCCCACATGGGGTGGTGCTCGGCGGGCGCTGCTCGGTCATCGTGGCGATGAGGTCGCCGCCCGCGCGATCGAGCGTGGTCAGCGTGGACTTGGACCTCGGTGGCAGCGAATTCCGAGTACCGCTCGGTCACGGGTGACGGAGTTCTTCCGGGAACAACTCGGGCGGTTCGGCCCAATCGTCGACGCGGGCAAGCTGATTCTGCACGGAGGTGCGGTGCCGATCGCCTTCTTCGTGCTCACCTACACCGTGCTCGTGGCTCTCGCACCCGGCGGCGCCTATTTCAACCCCGACGTCACCGATGGCCATCTGTGGCGCGGTGTCGCCCTGGCACTCGGGCCGCACGACTGGGTGTGGTGGCAGGGTGTCGAGACGACGATCAGGGCGGCGATTGGCGCGCTCGTCGATCCCGTGCGGATCTGCCTGGTGGCCGCCGCCTACTGGTATTGCGTCGACCAGGTCCGGGTCCACGAGACCGAAACGTCGTCAGGTCTGGAACTCGACCACCGTCCATAGCGCCGAAGGATCGGGCATCGCCTCGTCCTCGCCGACTTCGACGTTCTTTCGGAAGGCGATTCCGACGAGGCTGATGTGGGCGTCGTCGGGAACGGTCATGGAGACGAGCAGCGGGCCGACATCCCAGCATTCTGTTGTGTAGCCCTGGCTTTCGGCCCATTGCTCTACTTCGTAACTATCGCCCTGCCGCCACTGTCTGCGGCCGTCGCTGAAAGTCGCCTGGCAGTCGACCGTGCCGTCCGGCGGACCGGTAGGCACACCGTCGTGCTCGCGGGTCAGCAGGAATGCCACCACGCGACCGGTGGTGGTGTCCCCGAAGGCAGGTTCCAATGGCGGTAGCTCGACCGGCTTCAGCCGCATCGTCACCCCGCCCATCTCGTAACTCTCGCCGGGAGAAACGGCGACAGCGGCGTGTCCGCTGACCGGGTTGGCCTTCCATTGGGGTATTGATACCGTGACGAGGGTGACCGCGAGCACAACCCCAATCACCAGTAAGGGCAGCCAGTTTCGCGTCAACCAGGCCTTCATTTGGCCTGGCCTTCGAGAACATCGAGATCGACACGGGGCCTCGGTGGGTCATCGAGCTTCAGTTGCACCACGACCTGCGAATCCAGCGGTGCGTAGAGAGGTTCGCCGAATTTGTCGGCGGACCTGTTGGTGACCAAAAGCTCTGCGTGTTTGGGGACCGCGGGAAGCTCGAATGCGATGACACCGCGTTTAGGCAGACCGGGCTGCTCGCCGTTCGTACCGGTGGTCCGAAATTCGACGGCCTTGTGGGCCTGTCGAAAGTTCGTGTACCGCTTGCCGAGCGCTTCCAATTCGAACCGAGGCCAAGCGGGCGTCGTCAGTGTCTCGTAGGTGACGACGACGACAACCCAGACGCCCGGGTAGTCGTGAGCGTCAGCGTATTCGGTATAGGTGATGCGGTCGGTCAGGATCGACTGCTCGACGGTGACGGCGAACTCGCGAGCCACGACGCGCTCACCGACCGTGCCCTTCTCGGTGATCGGCGCCCACGATTGCAGTTTGTTCGGCAGGGTCTGCCACACCAGTGCGGCGGCGACCAACAGCACGACAGCCACCACGATGCGCATCGTGGCAGGCATGCTCTTCGTGTTCACGTCGGCTCTGTGAGCGTGACCGACATCTGCGCATACCGTTCGGAGTCGGAGAAGAAACCCTCTGCGAGCTTGAGCCGCCACAGTCGATCCGTCATCTCCGGGAACTGGAACTGCACCAATGGTTTCTCTTTCAGTGCGGCCCTCGGAACACTCCACACGAGATCGAATGTGTCAGTGAAACCCGGGTCGAATCCGTCGAAGGTCAGTTGGTCGTCGCCCCTGAACGCGGTGAAGTACTGCGCCGGTACTCCGGAGACGGAGACGACGTCGTCCCGTGTAGGCCTGGCGTCGGCGGGGCAGTCACTGTCGCTGAAGCCGATCACGGCGTGGGGCATCGGTAACGGGACCACCCGATCGCTGACGTTCTCCACCTTGGCCCGCAGCACGAGGTAGGCGCACGGCGGCGCTGCAGGCTCGAGGAAGCCGGCCTCGGTGAGCGTGACCACAGACAGCGGCGTGATCCGCAAGGGTCCGTCGCCGTAGGTCTGCGTCATCGACAGCGGTGTGACGTGATCGGCCGCGCGCAAACCGCCGAAGATGGCGGTGATGGCGAGGACGAGGGCGACCGCGAACCAGCGGAGCTGCCGATACGACAACGGCGCCCGCCGTTTCGGCGGTTTGGCGGGCGTGCTCAAATGGTGTGCCTTCCTCGACTCTCAGCTAATGACAGCTTACGAGGCGCCGGGGGGTTGCCTGTCGCCGATTTTTCGTGCCGCGTCGGCCGCACCACGACATAGGAGTGCTTCCACCGGTGATAAAACCTCTGATCGGCGTCGTAATGGCGATCTGTCTTCTCACGACGGCTTGCCAGAAATCCGACGCATCTCCCATCGACGAGAACTATCCCTCGGGCCCGATCACGATGACCGCAGGCGCCAATCCGGGCGGTGGATTCGACATCACGATCCGCTCGGTCGTCGACGCCTTGCAGAAGGAGCACCTCGTTGATGTGCCGCTTCCAGTCGAGAATCGGCCAGGCGCCAGCGGTGCGGATTTCCTCGCCACCATGGTGGAGCAGTACAGGGGCGACGACGACCAGATCTCGGTCACGTCCCTGGCGATGATGATGAACGAGATTCGCGGCGTCTCGAAATACGGATATGACGATGTCACGATGATCGCCCGGCTGATGACCGAGTACTTCGTCGTCGTCACCAGGGCCGATTCGCCATTCAAGAATCTCGGCGACGTCATGACAGCGATCAAGTCGGACCCTGCCGGAGTCGCGGTCGGTGCCGCACAAGACGATGAGGCTCCCTTCGATCTACTCGTATCTGCGGCAGGCGGCACCCCGTCCTCGATCAACTACGCCGTCCTCGAGGGCGGCGGTGACCAGATCAACGCGCTTCGCGACGGTGCGATCGGCGTTGCGGTCGGTGGCGTGAGCGAGTTGATCGGCTCGTTGAAGTCTGGCGACCTCAGGGCGCTTGGCGTGCTGGCCGAGAATCGGCTACCCGGTCTCGACGCACCGACCGCGCGTGAGCAGGGACTCGACGTCACCCTCGCCAACTGGCGAGGCATCTACGGTCCGCCGGATATGCCAGAGTTCGCCGTTGCATATTGGCAGAAGGCACTCGGTCAAATGGTGCAGTCACCCACCTGGATGCAGATCGCGGAGCAACGGCAGTTCACCACCACATTCATGATCGGCGACGAGTTGCAGACCTTCCTTGCGGACACCCAGGCGGACGTCAAGGCTGCTCTCGACTAGTTATCGCCCACGGTCGCTTCGGCGGGATTCTGCCTCTTGCGGACGGCGATGATTCCGCCGCCGATCACCAGCGCCATGCCGAACACGACGAGCAGTGTGGGTGCGCGGTTCCATAGGAACCAGTCGATCAGCGCGGTGAAGACGATCACCGTGTAGATGAACGGTCCGACCTTGACTGCGGACGCGTAGCGGTAGGCGAGAACGATGAGCGCCTGGCTCACCAACAGCGTCAACGCGATGCCAAGCAAGTAGATCGACCCGCGCAGGCCGAAAGGCCGCCAGTCGACAAAAGCGAACGGTGCGCACAGCGCCGAGGCGATGAGGAAGTAGTAGAAAAGGATTCTCGACGTCGGCTCGGTCGCTCCCAACCAGCGGACGGACATGAAGGCAATGGACAGGCAGAACGCGCCTGCCAAGGCGATGAGGGCACCGATGTTGAAATGCTGGTGATGCGGCTGCAGGACCAAAAGGACGCCGACGAATCCGATGGCGGCGCCCACCCACGTCGCCCTGGATACCTTCTCGCGGAACAACATCCACGCGATCACCGGCATCCACAACGGAGCGCTGAAGGTCAACAAGATGGCGTTCGTCAACGGCATCATCGTGATGGCGACGAAGAGCGCGTACCACGCAAGCGTTCCGCTCACGGCCCGTAGGACGTGCAAACCGATCTTCTCTGTTTTCAGAGATGCCAGACCTCCGCGCAGTGCGAACGGAAGGATGAGAAGAAGACAGATGAGGTTCTGAAACAACAGGACGACGGCTGTCGAGGTCAATTCCTCAGTCGCCTTCACCAAGGCACTCATCACGGCGGTACAGAAGAACGACAGCGAGCTCAGGGCCGCCCCCATGGCGAGGTTCTCCGGCATGTGGCCAGAGCCGGGATTAGTCATCTGCGCTCCCCCGCCGTAGTCGGAGCATCGCTCACGGTTGACTACAAGCGTTCCGAGTGTCGCACTTTGTCGCCGTCGACGATCACGAAAGGCCAGCGAGTCGCCGATCGATCGGAGCGGAGTTCTCATCGATATGTGGTCGGATGAACGAGATGAAGGCGTTCGGTAGCCAGACCGGGCATCGGCCGGAAAACCTTGCCGTTGGAGGTGCACTCACCGCCGCCGCGTTCTTCTGCGTCGCGTTGGTGGCGACGTTGGCGAAGGTGGCGGGTCAGTACACCTCGACCGGCGTGCTTCTGTTGTTCCAGAACTTGATCTGTCTCGCGTTCATGGTCCCGGTCGTGGCGCGCGGGGGATGGCCGCTGCTGCGCACGAACAAGATCGGCCTGCACATCCTGCGTGCAGTAGCGGGAACCGGATGCTGGTACGCCCTGTTCGTCGCAATCACCATGATTCCGCTGGCCAACGCGACGCTGCTGACGTACAGCGCTCCACTGTGGATGCCGCTCATCGCATGGGCCATCACGCGACAACGGGTCGCGACGGCGACGTGGATCGGCGCAGCCATCGGGTTCGCAGGCGTGATCCTGGTGCTGCAGCCCCAAACTCACAGTTTCAGCACCGGCGAGGGCTTGGCGCTCATCGGCGCGCTGGCGTTGGCGATCGCGATGATGACGGTTCGCTGGTTGGGCGCCACCGAACCCGTCACCAGGATCCTCGTCTACTACTTCCTGCTCTCGACGCTGATGACGATCCCCATCGCTGTCATCGATTGGCAGCCGATTCCGCCGAATGCCTGGGGGTGGTTGATCGCGCTCGGGCTATCGCAGTTGTTCTCCCAGGTCCTTCTCGTCATCGCCTACCGGTACGCGCCCGCGGAGAAGGTCGGGCCCTTCATCTACTGCGTCATCGTGTTCACCGCGTTGATCGACTGGATCGTGTGGGACCACCGCCCGACGCTGGTGATGTGCATCGGGATGGCATTGGTGATCGCTGGTGGGCTCATCGCAGTGCGCGCCAGGTCGCGCGCAACGCCCGAGCCTATTGCTGACTAATACGTAAATTTGCTACCGAAGAACGCGCTACCCCATAGATTGTTAGCGGAGCGGGCTTAAACTCCCGCGCCGACCAAAGGCGGAGCGCGGTGATTTCCAAACTCAAGCGAGCGGCACGCATGGCTGGAATGCGCCCGATGCCGCAGTGGCGTGACCGCCCGACCGTTGAGCTGCGCGGTAAGCGGATATTGCTGACCGGCGCGTCGTCGGGTATCGGAGCGGTTGCCGCAGAGAAGCTAGCCGCCGAAGGTGCGACGGTGATCGCCGTCGCACGCCGCGAACACCTCCTCAAGGAAGTCGTCGAACGGATCGTTGGCTCAGGCGGAACCGCGGTCGCATACTCGACCGACCTCGCCGATCTCGATCAGGTGGACGATCTGGTGAAAGCCGTTGGTCCGGTGGACATCTTGATCAACAACGCCGCCCGCTCCATCCGAAGGCCGCTGATCGACTCGCTGGAACGCTGGCACGACATCGAACGCGTCATGCAGCTCAACTACTACGCGCCGCTTCGACTCATTCGCGGCGTGGCACCCGGCATGATCGAACGCGGGGACGGCCACATCATCAACGTAGCCACGTGGCGCGTATTGCCGGAATCCTCACCGCTTTTCGCCGTATACAACGCGTCCAAAGCGGCATTGAGCGCAGTCAGCCGCGTCATCGATACGGAGTGGAGTGAACACGGCGTCCGCTCGACGACCGTGTACTACCCACTGGTCGCGACCCCGATGATCGCACCGACCCGCGCATACGACGGCAAACCGGCGCTCTCTGCCGAGGAAGCCGCCGACTGGATGGTTACCGCCGCCCGTACCCGACCCGTGCGTATCGCACCACGCAAGGCGCTAGCACTGCGGGCATTGGATGTGGTCGCGCCTCGTGCGCTCAACAAAGTTCTTGAGCGCGAGACCAATCGGATGATGGCCGACGCGCCTTCAGAGAAGCGAACTGCTGCACAACGTCAAGACAGCGACTCGTCCAACTCGCCGAGCGCGGCGATCAGCGCGCTGTTGGCGGAGTAGTCGACCGGGCATGCGATGACGCTCACCGTGTTGTCATCGAGCGCTAGGCGCAGCGTCGGGAGCAGTTCGGAGGCCGATGAGATTCGGTAGCCCTTCGCGCCGAAACTCTCGGCGTAGGTGACGAAGTCCGGATTGGCGAACTTCGTCTCCACGTTGTGGCCGATCTCGAGGTCCATCTTCCAGCTGATAAGGCCGTAGGAATTGTCGTCCCAGATCAGGATCACCATCGGGGTTTTGATTCGTAAAGCCGTTTCGATCTCCTGCGAATTCATCAGGAACGCACCGTCGCCGGTGGCGACGAGCACCCGTGAATCGGGTCGGGCGATCTTGGCCGCGATCGCTCCGGGCACGGTCCAGGCCATCGTCGAGAGCCCGTTGGAGATCAGGCACGTGTTTGGCTCGTACGTCGGGTACAGCCGAGCCATCCACATCTTGAGCGCGCCGGTGTCGACAAGGACGATGTCGTCGCTTCGCAGTGCCGCTCGCGTGTCGGCCACGATGCGCGCAGGCGCCATCGGGAACCTGTCGTCCGCGCGTCCACCTTCGAGTTCACCGAAGAGCAGTTCCCGGATTCGTTGATGGCCCGACACGGTCGGTTGATTGCGTGTCACCCGCGCTGCCAGCGCATCCAAGGTGGTACCGATGTCGGCCTGCAATCCGACCGCCACGTCGTAGTGCGCGTCGACCTCGGCGGGGAAGCGATGAATGTGGATGATCTTCGTGTCGCCGCGTGGATTGATGCGGACCGGGTCGAACTCCTGTAGCTCGTAGCCGGTGGCGACGATGACGTCAGCCTGGTCGAAGCCGAAGTTGACGTAGTCATGGCGCATGAAGCCAACAGCCCCGAGCGCCAGCGGATGGTCGTCCGACATGACGCCCTTACCGTGAAACGTTGTCGCGACGGGGATGTGGAGGGCCTCGGCGAAACGGCGGACCGCGTCGGCTGCACCGCTGCGGGCGGCCCCGTGGCCCGCGAGCAGGATCGGGTTACTCGCCGAAGTGAGGATCTCCACGGCGCGGTCGAGCTGAGCGGTCGAGGGGTCTTCGGGTCGCGGGACGTTGACGGGAAGCGGTCGGGACTCCGCCGCGGCTGGGGCTTCCTCGATGTCCTCGGGTACGGCGAGATAGACCGCGCCCGGCCGTTCGGTTTGTGCGAGCTTGAAGGCTTTGCGGACCATCTCTGGGACGGCCGACGGTGTCGCGACGAGCGCCGACCACTTCGTCGCCGGTGCGAACATCGAGACGAGGTCGACGCTCTGGTGCGATTCCTTGTAGCTTCGGTTCATTCCGACTTGCGCCGAGATCGCCAGCACCGGGGTGGAATTCGTCGTCGCGTCGGCAACGCCGAGTAGAAGGTTGATCGCGCCGGGGCCGAGTGTCGCCGAGCACACGCCCGCTCGACCGGTCAGACGGCCGTACACCTCGGCCATGAACGAGGCGCCCTGCTCGTGTCTCGTCAACACGTACTCGATCGATGACTTCGAAACGGCCTCGGTGAAGCGGATGTTCTCCTCACCGGGGATGCCGAAGACGTGTGTGACGCCCTCGTTCTCCAGGCATTCGACGATCAGCTCGGCGGTTGTGCGACTCGATTCGCCCATACCGGCGAGCGTAGCCGCGACGGCGCGGCGCAGCGGGTCACTTCATCGGAGTCCTCGCGACCGCTCTGAAGGAAGCAGGCTCCGACTTAGCTGGAGGAGCCCTGTCAGGCCGGCGTGAGACTATCTGCCATACCGTCAATAACTGAAAACATCCTTCCTTAGCAGCTACATTCGAGATCCATTATCTGCGAAGGGGGGCGAAGGTGACGGAAGTCTCGCCTGAAGCCAATGTTGCCGACGACGTAGGTGAGGTCTCCGGGTACGAACCCGAACTCAAACGAACACTCGGCTCGTTTCAGGTATTCGCCGTTTCGTTCGCGTTCATCTCGGTCGCGGTCGGCATTTTTGGCACCTACGACGATGTGCTGCAGAACTCGGGACCGGTGGGGATCTGGCTGTGGCCGATCATCGCGGTCGGGCAGACTCTGATCGCACTCGTCGTCGCGCAGTTCGCCGCGCGTATCCCGCTCAGTGGCTCCTCTTACCAGTGGGCGTCGCGACTCGCGAACCCGAAGGTCGGATGGGTCTTCGGTTGGCTGAGCTTCTGTTACCTGACGCTTGGTGTGGTGGCCGTCGACAACGCGTTGGCGAACACGGCGCTCATGCCGCTGCTCGGCATGGAGGAGAACCAAACGACCGCGCGCATTCTCACGCTCGTCGTGCTTGTCATACAGGCTGTGCTCGTCATCGCGTCGACGCGCATCGTCGGCTTCATCACGTCAGCCGCGGTCGGCCTCGAAATGATCATCGTCGTCGTGCTAGCCGTCGCGTTGTTCATCGCGGTGGCGGTGACCGGCGAGGGATCCGCCAGCAACCTCACCTCTCGCGGTATCGCAGAGGGTGCCCCCAACTACTTCGCGATCGGCGGCGGGCTGATGGCCGCCATGATCATGGGGCTCGCAACGCTTGTCGGCTTCGACTCGGCCGCGAACATGGCCGAGGAGGCCAAGGATCCGTTCCGCAGCGTCCCGCGCGCCATCGTCGGGTCCGTCGTCGCGGCCGGAGTGCTCGGAATGGTGTTCGTCATCGCGCTGACAATCGCGATCGCCGACATTCCGAAGGCCAGCGCGACCAATTCGCCGGTCGCTCTGATCCTGCGCGACCAGCTTGGTGTCGTAATGGAGCGGTCGCTGCTGGTCGCAATCACCCTCGCATTCTTCGGTGCCGGGTTGGTGACGCTTGCCACCTGCGCGCGAATGGTTTTCGCGATGGCGCGAGACGGTCGATTCCCTGCCCACCGGCTGATGAAGCGGGTCGATGGCCGAACGCAGACACCGATTCCGGCGACCATCCTGCCGGTCGTCGTCGGGTTCGCGCTGATGGCCGTGCTGCCCGGCGATGCTCTGTTCGAACTGCTCACATGCGGAGGGGTGATCGGGTCGGTTCTCTACGGCATGATCATCGTGCTCTACCTCGCAGTGCGGAAACGGCTGGCACGTCAGGAGGATGCGTTCGACCTCGGCCACCTCGAACTGCCGATCGCGGTAAGCGCACTGGCGTGGTCGATTTTCGTGGTTCTCGTCCTCGTGTCGCCTCCGGAGGCGATGTCTGCCGTCTTGATCGCGCTCGGCATTCTGCTCGTCGGCGGGGTCTATTTCGGATACCTGTTCGTCACGAACCGCGAAGTGCTCGAAACCGAGCCAGGGGCAGCGGATGTCTTCAAACACTGACCACGCTGTGTTAACAGGTTTGACGGGTGATGTTGTGCAGCAGAGTGATTCAGCGTACAACGAGGCCCGGATGGGCTGGAACCACCTGTACTCGAGTGAGCCGACGGCTATCGTGTTCTGTACAGAGACGCAGGATGTCGTCAACGCCCTGACATGGGCGCGGCGCAACGGTGTCCCCGTCAGGGTCCGCAGCGGACGGCACAGCCTCGAGGGATGGAACGCCGTCGACGCCGGAATCGTCATCGACGTAAGCAGGATGAAGTCAGCCGACATCGACGGGGTAGCGCAGATTGCCACGGTTGGCGCCGGACTGAACCAGTTGGAGGCGGTGACGGCACTCGGGAGGGCCGGTTTCGCGGCGCCGACCGGGATCGAGGGAACAGTTGGACTCTCCGGGGCGACACTCGGAGGTGGCTTGGGTCCGCTCACTCGCGCATACGGCATGGCGTCCGACAACCTCGTGGCTGCGGAGGTCGTCGTCGCGACGGAAGGCGTTGGCGCAGCGACGATCATCGTCGACCAGGAGAACAACCCAGACCTGCTGTGGGCCCTGCGCGGCGCAGGCAATGGGAACTTCGGGATCGTCACCGCGCTGACCTTGAGGATTCACCCGCTGACGAAGACGACCTGCGTGACTGCCACCTGGACCGGCCTCGAGGAACTCGGTGCCGTTTTCGAAGCGTGGCAATCCGCCGCCCCGTACGTCGACTATCGCCTCACCAGCCAGCTCGAGATCTACCGGGACCGGGTACACGTGTTCGGCTTTCTTGCCTCCGGTTCGGAGGCCGAGGCGATATCCACGCTCGAGCCGATCCTCGCGATCGGAAGACCAGAGGTTGTTGCGACAGAAGCCGATTGGGCCGATAACTACGCGGGCTTGCAGATACCGACGAGCGAGGAGCCCGCGTTCTGGAAGTTCCTGTCCCAATTCGTCTACGACCCGTTCCCGCCAGAGGCGATCGAGGTCGTCGGATCGTTCATGGCGAAGGCCCCGACCTCGAAATGCAATTACTTCGCCACCGCGTTCGGCGGAACAGTCACGGGCAGCGAGCCGCCGGGAGGTTCGGTGTTCGCGCACCGGAATGCTCTCTTCTACGCCGAACCGGGCGCCGCATGGGGGCTTCGCGGCAGCGAGGTGCCTGCCTCAGCGGATCCGCAGACAGCGCAGTGTCAGGCCTGGATCGCAGCGTTCGGTGAAGCGTTAGCGCCCTTTGCGAATGGCGCATATGTCAATGTCCCGAATGCAGGCATGCCGGGGTGGGAGACGGCCTATTGGGGTCAAAATGTCGACCGCTTGCGGGCGGTCAAGACGAAATACGACCCTTCCAACGTCTTCAGCTTCGAGCAGAGTGTGCCGCAGGGGTGAAGCGGATGGCGAAATAGCGTTCGCGCTCGACCACGTCGGCGAAATCCGTTACCGCGGGCATCTGTCCGTCGCGGAATTTGAGGCCCATCATGGGCTGCGCGCGCCTGGCACCGTAGGCCTGCGCGCAGCGGTGAGCCAGATCGCCGACGATCGAACTGTCTTCGATGAGCTCGCCCCGCATGGCGATGGACTCGCGGCTGTGCAAGACCTGAGCTGCAACGCCGTCGCGGAAATTGAGCTTCCACGGCGCACTCGTCATCGCGTAGATCGTGCCGTCTATCTGGTGGGCGCTCACCGGTATCGAGTATCGCCGCCCCGTTCTGCGGCCGGTGACGTCGACGACCATCACCTGGTCACGGAGTCCGCGGGCAAGGGGGATGCGCAATAGCCGCCGCACGATCGGATTGGCGGCGCGCAGCAGCGACACCGGAGGGTGCGAAATCGTCACTGCGGGCGTCGTATTCGTCACTGCAAATCAGCGCGCCAGGTCCCACTGACCGTAGTCGGCTGCCAGGATATCGTCCTCGTCGACATGGGAGCCGCCCATGCTGATGCCGGGGTCTGACGCGGTGACGATAACGCGCTGATAGAGCACTGCGGCGGGTTCTCGTTCACCGTCCGACCACGCGCGGGTCTGCCAGGCCCACCGATATCCCGGTGTCGTCGAGTGGCCGATGACGTTGTCGGCGATCGCCCATCCGCATACCCCGGCGCTGCCGTACACACCAGTGCGTTCGACGCCGAGGACAGAGTTGATACCTCGAAGCCACTGCACCGCAGTGCTTTCCCAGGTGGCGGCGTCGATGTCCTCGTCGATGCTGAAGAAGATCGGCGCGGACTCCGGGCCGCCTGCGGCGACGTGCAGGAGCAGCGCCGTCTGTGCGTCGGAGACACCCCCGTCGTACCCGCGCGTGAAATCCGACGGTGCTCCCGGCCAGTTCGGCTTGCCGTACTGGTAGCAGCTGACGACCTGAAGCCCCAACGCGCGCAGCGCATCCGCGTACTCGCGTGTGACGGGTTTGAAGTCGAAGGTGGCGCCGGGCCGAAGTTCGGACACGTACACAAGTGCGCCCGTGTAACCCGCCGCAGCGACTTGGTCGGCAGGCACCAACTTGTCGGTGAAGTCGATCAGCTTGCCGTTGGCTGCCGATGCCTTCGGCGCCTCGACCGTCGAGGCGACGAGGCCGGCGAGGATCGGCCCGGCCACCGCGTATTTGAGGATGTCGCGCCTGCTGACGGCGCTGGTGCGCTCGCGGCTATTCGGGTCCGATGACACGGCACTCAGTTTGGCACGCGTCTTGCAAGTGCGGTTGCGGTTGCGCCGCAGCGGCGGATTGCGGCGGCGCGACAGGGGTCGTCGACAGATGCGGCGGTCCGGCAGCGGCGGGCGCCTGCGGAGCCACCTCCCGTGGCAGCGCCGTCGCCACCTTGCCCGCGGCGAACGTCGCCGCCTGGTCGACCATGCCGGTTTCCACGTACTGGGTGTGCGCGTTGAAATCCCGGCCGCTCGAGCAGACGAAGTCGTCCTCGACGCACAATTCGACAGTCTTGCCCGCATACATCGGGCCCACGTCGACATCCGGCTGGTTGATCACGCGCATGAACCGATCATTGGGTTTCCCGAACAGGGTGACGGCGACGACATGCTCGGCCACATCGTCGGGCATCGGATTCGGCACACCTTCTGGTGCGCCATCGGGAATCACATTCGATGTGACGAAGCCTGCGACGGCGGCGCCCTGGAGAAGCCGCCGAGCACGATATTGGTGTCGGGGCAGTTCGCCGCCATTGACTCGACGCGGGCGCTGGCATCGCGGACGCCGTCAAGCGCTTTGGGGAACTCGGTGGTGGCGGGGTAGTCGACGGAATACACGTCAAGCGACTTCGTGCCGATGCGGGGGCGTAGCGCGGCGACGAACGCCTCTCCGGTTGGGCCGAGGCCAGGAGCTTCGGCGGTGCCGCGCGCGAACACCACCTCGACGTCCGGGCAAGGCGCAGCGGATGCAGCAGGAATTGCACCTAATGGAGCCAAACTCGCTGCCATCGCTGCCCCGAATATGGCGATATTGCGTCCCGTCACGGCGCAATGCTGACACACGACCGTGACCCGTGCGATTCGAAATACGAACAGCTAATGAACGTCTTATTGATCGGCCAATAATGGCTTAGTGAATTCGCGCGAGGGAGAATCCAGGCAATTCGTCGCGAGCACGTACCCATTGCGATAATTGGTGCTGAAATACGCGGAGATTGCACGTTCTGCGATTTCCAACGGCTAGATCATGTCCTTGTCGGTGAGCCAGCGCATCAGGAACCAGCCGACGAACACCGGCAGCCAACAGGTGAGCACTCGGTAGAGCAATACCGACGGCACCGCGATCCCCGCGGGTACACCGAACGCCGCGAGCCCACCGATGAGCGCCGCCTCGACCGCGCCGACGCCGCCGGGTGTGGGTGCCGCCGATGCCAGCGTGCCGCCGATCATCGTCACGACCGTCACCGTGACGAACGAGGAGTTACCGCCGAACGCCTCGATGCACGCCCACAGCGCCATCGCACCACCGAGAGTCGTTGCGGCGCAGCCAAGGACGATGATGACAAGGCGTCTGGGTTCGCTCGCCAGCTCGCGCAGGTCGTTGAGGACTTCTTTGGCCCTTGGCACCACCGTCCCCGTCAGGAACCTGCGCAGCTTGGGCACGACGGCGAAAGCCGCGACCACCGCGAGGATTACGCCTACGACGGCGTAGACAATCGTCATCGACGGGACGAACTTCAACAGGTCAGCTGATGCTCCCGCGAACGCGCTGAACAGGATCAGCAGCGTGAGGTGGGTGACCACCTGCACCGACTGCTGCAGTGCGACGGCGGTCGCGGCCCGTAGTGCGCCGAGTCCGCCCTTCTGCAGGAACCGCGCGCTCAATGCGAGGCCGCCGACGCCCGCGGGGGTGGTGGTGGCGGCGAACGTGTTGGCCACCTGCATCAGCGTGAGATTGCGGAAACTCACCAGCCCGTCCGCGCATGCCCACAGCGCCGCCGCGGCGCCGACGTACTTCGATGCCGAAACTATCAACCCGAGCAGCGCCCACCAGTAATTCGCCGTCCGGAGTTCAGACAGGAACGTCGGCACTGTGCTGATGAACGGCAGCGCGACGTAGACCAGCGCGACGAGCAGCACCATCTGCAGGAGCTGATTGCGGTTGAACCGCGTGATCGTCGCGGTCGCGATCTCGTCGGTGCCGGTCTGCAGCATCACCTCGTTGCGGGCCGCAGCGAGGATGCCGCGGGAATCGGCGATCGGCTCCCGGATGCGCTTGGGCACAGCTGCTTTCGCAAGGCGCTGTGACGCGGTAAGGACGGCGATCTTGCCGAAGACGCCCATCGCCGCCCGCACCGCGGTCGGTGCGTCGTAGAGCGCGGTCGTGGTGACAAGCAGCTGCGCGATGTCGGACTGCATCTGCGCGTCGGTGGCGCCGTACTCGGCGTGTTCGAATCCGCCGAACATCACGGTGTCGCCGTCGATGGTGATCTTTCTGGCCCGCAGGTCGCCGTGCGAGATGTGCTGATCGTGCAGGGTTCGCAACGCGCCCCAGACCCGCGCTACCAGGGTGGATTCGGTTGCCTCGTCGAGTGGCGTGCCGCTCGCGGGGGTGTACGCGTAGAGGGTCCATCCGCGATCGAGTGGGGTAACCGCCAGCGGCGAGGTGTTGGCGAGGCCGAGGTCGCCGATCGCGATGGCCATCAGCGCGCGGTGCTCGACGACGCGGCGCATCGACGCGTGGAACGGTGCGGTTTCGCCACCGCGCAGGGTGAGCTTGCGCCACAGCTGGCGCATCGCCTCGCCGCTGCGCTGGTTCGGGCTGTACAGCTCGATGTCCTTGACGGCGCCGTCCGCGCAGGTGGCCGACAGCAGCAGCGCCCCGCGGCCTGCCAGCCG
>CAWHIZ010000018.1:0-111750 GCA_963829405.1 uncultured Actinomycetota bacterium | reverse complement strand
AGCCTGCGGCGACGGGCCAGCCCGCACATCAGGTACAGCGGCAGCGACAGCACCTCGAGCGCGATGAACATCGTCAGCAGGTCGTCGGCCGCCGGGAAGAGCAGCATGCCGCCGACGGCGAACAAGGTCAGCGGGAAGACCTCGGTCTGCATCACACCGGCCTTGGTCGCCAGCTTCTCCGCGACGCTGCCGACCACCGCGGAGGCCTGCGGCGTGAACGAATCCAACCCGCGCACACCGCTTTCGGATTCGGACTCCGCGTGCGCGGGGATCTGTCGCTCGGCGATCAGAAGGATGCCGAGAATGCCGACGAGCAGGATCGTGCCCTGCAGGAACAGCGCGGGGGCGTCGACGGCGACAGCGCCGATCACAGCGGTGCGGCCGACCTCACCGTGGAGGTCGCGGGCCACCTGCACCACCGCGACGAACGCGGCTGCCAGACCGACGACGCTGAGCACCACTTGGACGGGGTAGCGCCGCTGCCGTGCGACGAACGCCTCGACGAGCACGCCGGCGATGGCGGCTCCGAAGACGATCAGCATCGGCGAGAGCAGGCCGTACTCGACGCTGGGGGTTGGCAGGTTCATCGTGGCCGGCCTTCCGCCAGTTTGGGTGCGGGATCGGGTTGGTCGATCGTGGTCAGCGTGTGGTTGACCGCCGGATTGATGACATCCAGTGCGGGTTTCGGATACACGCCGAGCACGAGCAGCAGCGCGATCAGCGGTGCGACGACCGCCAGTTCACGCGGGATCAGGTCTCGCAGCCGGTCGTTGCCCTCTGTCACCGGACCGCCCATCATCCGCTGGTACATCCACAGGATGTAGATCGCCGAGAGCACAAGGGCGATCGACGCCACCACCGCGAAGACGGGGTAGCGCGTGAATGTGCCGATCAGCACGAGGAACTCGCTGATGAACGGCGCCAGGCCGGGAAGCGACAGTGTCGCCAGCCCGGCGACGAGGAACGTGCCCGCCAACACCGGCGCCACCTTCTGCACGCCGCCGTACGCACTTATCAGGCGAGTTCCCCTGCGCGACACCAGGAATCCGGCGATCAGGAACAGCGCGGCGGTGGAGATGCCGTGGTTGACCATGTACAGCGTCGAACCCGACTGGCCCTGGCTCGTCATCACGAAGATGCCGAGGATGATGAAGCCGAAGTGCGATATCGACGTGTAGGCGATCAGCCGCATCACGTCGGTCTGGCCGATGGCCAGGACGGCGCCGTAGATGATGCCGATGACGGCCAGGGTGATGATCAGTGGCCGGAAATACGTTGACGCGTCGGGGAACAACTGCAGGCAGTACCGGAGCATGCCGAACGTGCCGACCTTGTCCATGATGGCCATCATCAGCACCGCGCTTGCCGGGGTTGCCTCGACCGCGGCGCCGGGCAGCCAGCGGTGGAACGGCCACAGCGGTGCCTTGACGGCGAACGCGAACATGAAGCCGAGGAACAGCGCGTTGAGGATCGCCGGGTTGACGGCGAGCTCGCCACTGGATACCGCGGCGACGATCGCGCGGAAATCGAATGTGCCTGCCTCGAAGGCATCGCTCTGGGCGGTCACGACATACAGGCCGACGACCGCGGCCAGCATGATCAGCCCGCCGAACAGGTTGTACAGCAGGAACTTCACCGCCGCCTTGGACCGATGCTCGCCGCCGAACCCGCCGATGAGGAAGTACATCGGGATGAGCATCGCCTCGAAGAAGACGTAGAACAGCAGGATGTCCAGCGAGACGAGCGAGATCACCACCATGCCCTCGACGGCGAGGGTCAGCGCCAGGTAGGTGTGCGTGGAGCGGCCCCGCAGGCCGACCTGGTCGTCGGCGTCGTTCCAGCCCGCGACGATCAGCAGCGGCACCAGCACTGCGGTCAGAACGACGAGCGCCAACGCGATCCCGTCGATGCCGAGGATGTAGCCCGTTCCGAAAGACGGTATCCATGGCATGTTTTCGACGAACTGGTACTGCGGGCCCGATGGGTCGAATTCGACCGCGACGATGACGGCGAGCACCAGCACGACCACCGAGACTGCAAGCGCGACCCACTTGGCCAACTGACGACCGGTTGCGGGGATCAACATCACGGCGACGGCACCGAGCATGGGCACGGCCCACATGATCGTCAGCCAGGGCGGGCCAGAGGTCACCACAGCTGCACCGCCAGGATCACGGCGACGACGAGGGCCGCGCCTGCCAGCATCGAAAGGGCGTAGGAGCGGGCGAAGCCGGTCTGCAGCTAGCCGCAGGCCGTCCGAGGTGCGCCCGACCAGAGTGGCGAGCCCGTTGGTGGCGCCGTCCACCCCCTTGTTGTCGAACCAGACCAGATCCTTGGTCACCACCTGACCCGATTTCATCAGCAGAGCCTCGTTGATCGCATCCCCGTACAAATCTCTGCGCGCGGCCACGGTCAGCGCCGACACCTCCTCGGGTGCGGTGTCAGGCACCGGCTTCTGCGCGTACATCCGGTAGGCGATGACGATGCCGACCGCGACGACCGACAGCACGATCACGGTGACGACCCAGGCTGGCACCACGTGATGTGCCTCGTGTTCGCCGACGACCGGCGCCAGCCAGTGCTCGAGCGTGCCGCCGATGGCGAGGAAACCGCCCGACGCCACCGACCCGACGGCCAGCAGGATCATCGGCCACGTCATCACCTTCGGTGACTCGTGTGGATGGGTGTCGGGTTTCCAGCGCCGCTCACCGAAGAACGTCATCAACATGACGCGGGTCATGTAGAACGCGGTGATGCCCGCGCCGAGGATCGCGGCCCCGCCGAGGACGATGCCCTTGGCGCCGCCTGCGCCGAGCGCGGCTTCGATGATCCCGTCCTTGGAGAAGAAGCCCGCAAGCGGCGGCACGCCGATGATCGCGAGGTAGCCCAAGCCCGAAGGTGGCGAAGGTGATCGGCAGCAGCTTGCGCAGGCCGCCGTAGTGGCGCATGTTCACCTCGTCGTCCATCGCGTGCATGACCGAGCCCGCGCCGAGGAACAGGCCGGCCTTGAAGAAGCCGTGGGTCAGCAGGTGCATGATCGCGACGGCGTAGCCGGCGGGGCCGAGGCCCGCGGCGAGCACCATGTAACCGATCTGGCTCATCGTGGACGCGGCGAGCGCCTTCTTGATGTCGTCCTTGGCGCAGCCGATGATCGCACCGAACAGCAGCGTGACCGCGCCGACGATGACGACACCGAGCTGCGCGCCTGGCGCGAGGTCGAACACCGGTCCGGACCGCACGATCAGGTAGACACCCGCGGTCACCATCGTGGCGGCGTGGATGAGTGCGGAGACGGGGGTCGGACCCTCCATCGCGTCGCCGAGCCACGACTGCAGCGGCACCTGGGCCGACTTGCCGCAGGCGGCCAGCAGCAGCAGCAGGCCGATGGCGTTGAGCGTGCCCTCGCCCAGTTCGGGTGCGGCCGCGAAGACGCCCTCGAACGAGATCGAGCCGATGTAGGCGAACATCACCATCAGCGCGACGGCAAGGCCGATGTCGCCGACGCGGTTGACGACGAACGCCTTCTTGGCGGCGGTGGCCGCTGACGGCTTGTGCTGCCAGAACCCGATCAGCAGGTACGACGCCAGGCCGACGCCTTCCCAGCCGACGTAGAGGCCAAGGTAGTTGTCGGCGAGCACCAGAAGCAGCATCGCCGAGAGGAACAGGTTCAGATACGCGAAAAACCTACGGCGGTCCGGGTCTTCGGCCATGTAGCCGACCGAGTAGATGTGGATCAGCGAGCCGACGCCGGTGATCAGCAGCACGAAGCACACGGAAAGCTGGTCCAGTTGCAGGCCGAAGTCGACGTGCAGTTCGCCGACCGGCACCCAGGTGAACAGCTTCTCGTGAACGGCCCGTTCCTCGTCGCCCCGGCCAAGCATGTCGGTGAACAGGAGCGCGCCGACGACGAAGGAGCCGAGCGAGGTCGCGCAGCCGAGTAGGTGGCCCCACGGATCGGACCATCGCCCCGACAGCAGGAGTATCGCCGCGCCTGCCAGGGGCAGGGCAATCAGAAGCCAAACCGGAATCGTCATCGCGGCCTTAGTTTTTCAGCAGGCTTGCGTCGTCGACCGAGGCCGAACGGCGGGTGCGGAAGATGGTCATGATGATGGCAAGCCCGACCACGACCTCGCAGGCCGCGACCACCATGGTGAAGAACGCCACCACCTGACCGTCGAGGTGCCCGTGCATGCGGGAGAACGCCACGAAGGCGAGGTTGGCCGCGTTCAGCATCAGCTCGACGCACATGAACATGATGATGGCGTTGCGGCGCAGCAGGACTCCCGATGCGCCGATGGTGAACAGCAGCGCCGACAGATACAGATAGTTATCGGGATTCAATTTCGTCCCACCCTCGTGCTCTGATTCGTGCACGCTCCGTCGGTGCAGGATCGCTGCGACCGAAATGTCGGAGCCCGAGCCGTCGGGCAGCCTCGCCTCGAGGTCAACGGCGTTGTGCCTGGCGAACACACCGGGATTGGGCATCGGCGTGGGATGTCCGCCTGGCCGGAACCGCTCCTCGGCGAGTTCGCGCTGCGTCTTTGCCTTCTCGAAGCGTTCCCGGTGCGCGAGCACCATCGCGCCGAGCGCGGCGGTGATCAGCAGTGCGCCGGTCAACTCGAACGCCCACAGGTAGCGGGTGAAGATCAGCGCCGCAAGACCCTCGACGTTGCTGTTGTTGTTGGCCTCCGCCAGCCCCTTGAACCCGGCCACCGACACGTTGCCGATGCCCGCGATCAGCATCACCCCGAAGCCGACACCCGCGATCAGCGCCGCATAGCGTTGCCCGCGAATCGTTTCCACCAGATCTTCCGATAGGTCGACGCCGATGAGCATCAACACGAACAGGAACAGCATCATCACCGCGCCGGTGTAGACGACGACCTGGACGATCCCGAGGAACAGCGCTTCCTGCGCGATGTAGAGGACCGCGAGCGAGATCATCGTGGTGGCGAGGAAGATCGCCGAATACACCGCCTTGGGTGCGGCGACCACCCCGACCGCCCCGACGAGCGCGATGGCGCCGACGATCCAGAACGTGACCGCCTCGGCCGTCGAGGTGCGGCCCATGGAATCGGCGGCCAGTGCGACGACGTCGATGGTCACCGGGCGTCCTCGGCGACCGTTTGTGCCTCGCGCCAGCTGTCGATGGGCGTGATGTTGCCCAGGTAGTAGTCCTCGTCGGTGCTGCCGGGCTGCATCGGATGCGGCGCCGACACCATGCCCGGCTCCATCGGTGCGAGCAGCTTGTCCTTGCCCCAGATCAGGTCGGCACGGTTGTCGTCGGCCATCTCGTATTCGTTGGTCATGGTCAACGCGCGGGTCGGGCAGGCCTCGATGCACAGCCCGCAGCCGATGCACCGCAGATAGTTGATCTGATACACCCGGCCGTACCGCTCACCGGGTGAGAAGCGCTCCTCGGAGGTGTTGTTGTCGCCTTCGACGAAGATCGCGTCGGCGGGGCAGGCCCATGCGCACAGTTCGCAGCCGATGCACTTCTCGAGCCCGTCGGGATACCGGTTCAGTTGGTGGCGACCGTGATAGCGCTTGGCGACGGGGCCCGGCTTCTCGGGGTACTCCTCGGTGATCGGCTTCTTGAACATGGTGGAGAAGGTGACCCCGAAACCTGCGAGGGCATCCAGGAATTTAGGCATTGGTCGTCTCCTTTGGGAGCGGTGGCACCGGGAAGGCGCCCTCATCTGCCGCCTGCACCGGGATCGTCCGGACGGTCTTGACCTTCATGGAGCGCCACAGCACGGTGGCGACGAGAAGCGCGAACACGGTGCCGACGGCGAGCAACCCGTTGGCCCATGCGGTTTCGCCCGCGGCGCGCAGGCTGCGCGAGGTGGCCACGATCGCGATCCACACCAGTGAAACCGGGATGAGCACCTTCCAGCCCAGCGCCATGAACTGGTCGTAGCGCAGGCGCGGCAGGGTGGCGCGCAGCCAGAAGTAGAAGAAGAGGAACCCCCACACCTTGGCGGTGAACCACAGCAGCGGCCACCAGCCGGTGTTGGCGCCCTCCCACATGTTGATCGGCCACGGGGCGTGCCAGCCGCCGAGGAACATCGTGGTGGCCAGCGCCGAAACGGTCGTCATGTTGACGTACTCGGCGAGCATGAACATCGCGAACTTCAGCGACGAGTATTCGGTGTGGAAGCCGCCGACCAGTTCACCTTCTGCCTCGGGCAGATCGAATGGGGCGCGGTTGGTTTCGCCGACCATCGACGTCAGGTACACCAGGAACGACGGCAGCAGCAGGATGACGAACCAGCGGCCCTCCTGGGCGGCGACGATGCCCGAGGTGGACATCGTGCCCGCGTAGAGGAACACCGCGGCGAACGACAGCGCCATCGCGATCTCGTAGGAGATCACCTGCGCCGACGAGCGCAGCCCGCCGAGCAGCGGATAGGTGGAGCCCGACGCCCAGCCCGGCCAGCACGATGCCGTAAACACCGATCGACGTGACGGCCAGGATGTAGAGCACCGCCACCGCGAGGTCGGTCAACTGCAGCGGCGTCTGGTGCCCGAACACCGAGACCACCGGCCCCATCGGGATGACGGCGAACGCCAGGAACGCGGGCACCGTCGAGATGATCGGCGCCAACAGGTAGATCGGCTTGTCGACCCCTGTCGGGACGAGACCCTCTTTCAGGCCGAGCTTGATGCCGTCGACAAGTGACTGCAGCAGTCCCTTCGGGCCGACCCTGTTGGGGCCGAAGCGCATCTGCATGCGGCCGAGCAGTTTGCGTTCGATCAGGATCGCCGCCAGCACCGTCAGCAGCAGGAACACGAAGATGCCGAGCGCCTTGGCCACCATCAGCCAGATCGGGTCGTGCCCGAAAGCCGAAAGGTCTGTCATGTCACGCCCGTCCGATCGAGACCACGGCACCCGCGGTCACACCGAGTTGCGCGTAGACCGCCGATCCCGGTGAGTTCATCGGCAGCCACACCACCCGGTCGTCCATATCGGTGATGTCCAGCGGAAGGATGACCTCGCCCCTGTTGGTGGCCACTGTCACCGAATCGCCTTCGGCAGCACCGATTTCGGCCGCGGTGGTCGCCGACAGCCTGGCCACCGGTGTGCGGGCGGTCGCGGCGAGATAGCGCTCGCCGTCCTGCATCCGGCCCGAATCCAGCAGCATGCGCCATCCGGCAAGCACTGCCTCGCCCTTTCCTGGCTCAGCGGCCACCCCCGCCGACACGTCGGGGGCCGCGGGCCGCGCTCCGCCCCACCAGCCGAGCTTGGCCAGTTCCTCGCCCGCGGCCGCCGCGTCAGGCAGCCCGAGGTCGACGCCGATCTCGTCGGCCAGCGTGTAGAGCACCCGCAGATCCGGGGTGGCGTTGCTGGGCAGTGACGGCTGGAATGGCCGAATCCTGCCCTCCCAGTTCACGAATGAGCCACCCTTCTCCACCACGGGTGCGATGGGGAAGATCACGTCGGCAAGCTCGGTGACCGCGCTTTCCCGCAGTTCCAGGCTGACGACGAACGGCACCGCATCGATGGCGGCCAGCGCCGCATCGGGATCGGGAAGGTCGGCGAGCTCGACGCCGCCGATCAACAGCGCACCCAGTTCACCGGCTGCCGCCGCGGCGAGAATGCCCGCGGTGTCGCGACCGGGGGTGGCAGGCAGCTCGGAGATGTGCCATGCGGCAGCGGTCTGCTCGCGCGCCGACGCATCGGCGACGGGTCGACCACCGGGCAGCAGGTTGGGCATCGCGCCCGCCTCGAGTGCGCCGCGGTCGCCGGCGCGCCGCGGCACCCAGCCAAGCCTTGCGCCGGTCGCCGCCGCCAATCTGCTTGCCGCAGAGAGCGCTCCGGGTGAGGAGGCGAGCCGCTCGCCGACGAGGATGATCGCACCTGGCTGGGTTAGCAGCGTCTCCTCGGTCAGGCTGTCGAGCGCCGCCGCTTCGCCGCCGGGTGCGGTGCGGATCAGCGTGCCGGACATCTTGGTCAGGCCGCGGGTGGTGAACGGCGCGATCGCCAGCACCTGAAGACCACCGCTGCGGGCGGCCTTGCGCAGCCGCAGGAAGACGATCGGCGACTCCTCTTCAGGCTCGAGGCCTGCGAGCAGCACCGCGGGCGCCTTCTCCAGATCGCCGTAGGTCACCGTCATCGGCTGGCCCGCGACATCCGAGGCCAGGAAGTCCGCCTCCTCCTCGCTGTGCGCGCGAATGCGGAAGTCGATGTCGTTGGTGCCGAGCACCATCCTGGCGAACTTCGAGTAGGCGTAGGCGTCTTCGACGGTGCACCGGCCGCCGACAAGCACGCCTGCGCGCCCTGAAGCGGCAGCCAACCCCGTCGCGGCAACGCGGAGCGCCTCGGCCCACGAGGCGGGCCGCAGCTTGCCGTCGTCCTCGCGGATCAACGGTGTGGTGATGCGATCGCCGACTCCTGCGTAATTGAACGCCCAGCGGCCCTTGTCGCAGTTCCACTCCTCGTTGACCTCGGGGTCGTCACCTGCCAACCGGCGCAACACCTTTCCGCGGCGATGGTCGGTGCGCTGGGCGCAGCCCGATGCACAGTGCTCGCACGCGCTCGGGCTGGACACCAGGTCGAACGGCCGCGCCCGGAACCGGTACGCGGTGGAGGTCAGGGCGCCGACCGGGCAGATCTGCACGGTGTTTCCCGAGAAGTACGACGAGAACGGTTCGCCGGGGGCGATGCCCACCTGCTGCAGCGCACCGCGTTCCAACAGCTCGATGAAGGGGTCCCCGGCGATCTGCTGGGAGAACCGCGTGCATCGCGCACACAGGACACACCGCTCGCGGTCCAGCAACACTTCGGAAGAGATCGGGATCGGCTTGGGGAACGTGCGTTTGACGTCTTCGAAGCGGGTCTCGACCCGGCCGTTGGACATCGCCTGGTTCTGCAGCGGGCACTCGCCGCCCTTGTCGCAGACCGGGCAGTCCAGCGGATGGTTGATGAGCAGAAGTTCCATCACACCGTGCTGTGCTTTGTCAGCCGATTCCGACGTGAGTTGCGTGCGAACCACCATGTCGGGGGTGCAGGTGATGGTGCAGGAGGCCATCGGCTTGCGCTGGCCCTCCACCTCGACGAGGCACTGCCTGCACGCACCGACGGGATCGAGCAGCGGATGGTCGCAGAATCGCGGTATCTGGACGCCCATCAACTCGGCCGCGCGAATCACCAACGTGCCCTTGGGCACACTGATCGGCTGGTCGTCGATGGTCAGGTCGACCATTTCCACTGCAGGCGCATCCTGGCTCGGTTCGGTCATCGTCATCAGGCACCCACCCCCTCGGTTGCCATCAGGGTCGAGGCGTGCGGATCGAACGGACAACCGCCGTCCAGGTGCTCGACATACTCGTCACGGAAGAACTTGATAGACGAAAGGATCGGGCTCGCCGCGCCATCGCCCAATGCGCAGAACGACTTTCCGAAGATGGTGTCGGAGATGTCCAGCAGCTTGCCGATGTCCTCTTCGGTGCCGCGTCCTGTCTCGAGCCGCTCGTAGATCTGGCTGAGCCAGTACGTGCCCTCGCGACACGGCGTGCACTTGCCGCACGACTCGTGCGCGTAGAACTCCGTCCAGCGCCGCACCGCGCGCACCACGCAGGTGGTCTCGTCGAAGATCTGCAGCGCCTTGGTGCCGAGCATCGACCCGACACCGGCCATGCCCTCGTAATCCAGTGGCACGTCGAGGTGTTCGGCCGTCAGCAGGGGAGTCGACGAACCTCCCGGCGTCCAGAACTTGAGCTCGTGACCGGCACGGACGCCGCCGGCGTATTCGAGGAGGTCGCGAAGCGTGATACCGAGCGGCGCCTCGTACTGACCGGGATTCGTCACGTGACCCGAGAGTGAGTACAGCGTGAAGCCGGGCGACTTCTCCGTTCCCATCGAACGGAACCAGTCGATCCCGTTCAGCATGATCGGCGGCACGCTGGCAATGGACTCCACGTTGTTCACCACCGTCGGGCATGCGTACAGGCCGGCGACCGCGGGGAACGGTGGGCGCAACCGAGGCTGGCCGCGCCTGCCCTCGAGCGAGTCGAGTAGCGCGGTCTCCTCGCCGCAGATGTAGGCGCCTGCCCCCGCGTGCACGATCAGCTCGAGGTCGAACCCCGAGCCGTTGATATCGGTGCCCAGATAGCCGGCCGCATACGCCTCGTCGACGGCGGCCTGCAGTCGCCGCAGCACCGGGACCACCTCGCCGCGAACGTAGATGAACGCGTGGTGTGCGCGGATCGCGTATGCCGCGATGATCGCGCCCTCGACGAGGAAGTGCGGCGTGGTCAGCATCAGTGGAATGTCTTTGCACGTACCGGGTTCGGACTCGTCGGCGTTGATGACGAGATACTTCGGCTTCGCGCCTGCACCGGTGTCGTCCTGCGGGATGAAGGACCACTTCGTTCCTGTCGGGAAGCCCGCACCGCCGCGGCCGCGCAGACCCGAGTCCTTCACAAGGGCGATGACCTCGTCGGGTTGCATCGCGAGCGCCTTCTCCAGCGCGCGGTAGCCGTCGTGACGGCGGTAGGTGTCCATCGACCAGGGTTCGGGGTCGTCCCAGTACCGGCTGAACACGGGGGTGAGTGGAGTAGCAGGTGCCATGTCAGTCGCGTGAGTCCGTTTTGCTCGGGTCGGTTTCTTTGGTGTCGGCTTCGGCGGGCACGGTGGCCGACGGTGCCGGGGCCGGTTCGTCCTTGGTGGTCTCGACGGCCTCTGCCTTGGTGCCGTCGGACTTCGGTGGTGACGAGCTCGGCTCGGCGTCCGGCGGCGGCGCCTCCATGTCCGAGTTCGCGGCGCGACCCGCAGCCCGGCCAGCGTCGCGGTCGGTACCTGACCGCTCACGGTGATCGGGCGGTCGTCGGGCAGCCCGGCGAGGATTCGGGCGGTCTCCTTGAACGTGCACAATGGCGCGCCGCGGCTGGGCACGACTTCCTCGCCCGCCCGCAGTGAATCGACCAGATCCCTTGCGGAGGAGGGGGTTTGGTTGTCGAAGAACTCCCAGTTGACCATGATGACCGGCGCGTAGTCGCACGCCGCGTTGCACTCGATGTGTTCGAGGGTGACGCGGCCGTCCTCGGTGGTCTCGCCGGCGTGCACGCCGAGGTGGTCCTGCAGCGAGTCGAGGATGGCGTCGCCGCCCATGATCGCGCACAGCGTGTTCGTGCAGACCCCGACCAGGTATTCGCCGGTCGGGGTGCGCCGGTACATCGAGTAGAACGTCGCGACCGCGGTCACCTCCGCCTCGGTCAGGTCGAGTTGGCCGGCGCAGAACGCCAGCCCGGCCTTGGTGAGGTAGCCGTCCTCGGACTGCACGAGGTGCAGCAGCGGAAGCAGCGCCGACCGCGACCGCGGATATTTGGCGATGATGTCCTTGGCGCTGGCCTCGAGCCTGGCCGTCACGTCGGCCGGGTACAGCGATTCGCCGCTGATCGGCGGACCTGCCTCGTCGGGCCGCTGGCCGAGCTCGAGGAAGACCGGAGAACCGTTGGGGGACAGCGTCATCTGTCAACGCCTCCCATCACAGGGTCGATGGACGCGACCGCTGAGATCGCATCGGCCACCATGCCGCCCTCGCAGGTGGCCGCCACCGCCTGCAGGTTGGTGAATGACGGGTCGCGGTAGTGCACGCGGTACGGCCTTGTTCCGCCGTCGGAGACCATGTGGACGCCGAGTTCGCCGCGCGGCGACTCGACGGCGACGTACACCTGACCCGCGGGCACCCGAATGCCCTCGGTGACGAGCTTGAAGTGGTGGATCAGCCCCTCCATCGAGTGGCCCATGATCTTGGCGATGTGTTCCGGTGAATTGCCAAGCCCGTCGGGCCCGAGTTTCAGGTCGGCGGGCCATGCCAGCTTCTTGTCGTCGATCATCACCGGACCCGGTGTCTTCTCCAGGCGTTCGACGCACTGCTCGATGATCTTCAGCGACTCGTGCAGTTCCTTGACCCTGATCAGGTATCGGCCGTAGGCGTCGCAGCCGTCGTCGGTGATGACGTCGAAATCGTAGGTCTCGTAACCGCAATAGGGTTGCGATTTGCGCAGGTCGTGGGGGAGCCCGGTGGAGCGGAGCACAGGACCGGTGATGCCGAGCGCCATGCAGCCGGTCAGGTCCAGGTAGCCGATGCCCTGGGTGCGGGCCTTCCAGATGTAGTTCTCGCTGAGCAGATCCGAGAGATCCTTCAGCCGCTTCGGCATCAGCTTGAGCATGTCGCGGATCTGCGGCAGCGCCTCGTCGGGCAGGTCTGCGGCCAGCCCACCCGGCCGGATGTAGGCGTTGTTCATCCGCAGGCCGGTGATCGTCTCGAAGATCGACAGGATCTGCTCGCGCTCGCGGAAGCCGTAGAACATCGCACCCATCGAGCCAAGCTCCATGCCACCGGTGGCCAGCGCGACAAGGTGGCTGGAGATGCGGTTCATCTCCATCATCATCACGCGAATGATGCTGGCGCGCTCCGGGATGTCATCGGTGACGCCGAGCAGCTTCTCGACGCCGAGGCAGTACACCGTCTCGTTGAAAAGCGGTGAGAGGTAATCCATTCGGGTGACGAACGTGACGCCCTGGGTCCAGGTGCGGTACTCGAGGTTCTTCTCGATCCCGGTGTGCAGGTAGCCGATTCCGCAACGGGCCGAGACGATGGTCTCGCCTTCGATCTCGAGGATCAGCCGCAGCACGCCGTGCGTCGAAGGGTGCTGCGGGCCCATGTTGACGACGATCCGTTCGCCGGCGTCGGCCTGGGCGGCAGCGGTGACGACCTGGTCCCAGTCCTCACCGCCGACCATGACGAACGTGTCGGTTCCCCCGCCCTCGGGCGGGGTGTCTGGTGTGCTCATCAGCTGTATGCCCTCCGCTCGTCGGGCGGCGGTATCTCGGCGCCGTGGTACTCAACGGGTATGCCGCCCAACGGATAGTCCTTGCGCTGCGGATGCCCGACCCAGTCGTCGGGCATCTCGATGCGCGTCAGCGCGGGATGGCCGTCGAAGATGATCCCGAAGAAGTCGTAGGTCTCCCGCTCGTGCCAGTCGGTGGTCGGGTAGACGCGGAACAGCGACGGGATGTGCGGGTCGGCGTCCGGGGCGGTCGCCTCCACCTGGATCCGCCTGTTGTGAGTGATCGACATCAGCGGATAGACCGCGTGCAGTTCGCGCCCGGTGTCCTGCGGGTAGTGCACCCCGCTGACGCCGAGGCACAACTCGAACCGCAGCCCGGCGTCGTCGCGCAGCGCCTGCATGACCACGGGTAGATGCTCGCGGCGCACCTCGATGGTCATCTGGTCGCGGTACACCACAACGCGCTCGACTGCCGCCCCGAAGACCTCTTCGCCGATGACCGTCGCTCAGGCCGTCGACGACCTCGTCGAAGTAGCCGCCGTAGGGGCGTGGCGAGCTGCCAGGCATCTCCACTTCGCGGACCAGCCGGCCGTAGCCGGAGGTGTCGCCGGAACCCTTGGGGCCGAACATGCCGCGGCGGACGCCGACGACTTCCTTCTCGCCCTTGCCGTCGGTGAAGTCGACGGGATGCGCCAGGGAGTCCTCGGTCTGCTCGCTGTGCTGGCTCTGCTGGTCGGGCTCGTTGGGTTGTTTGGGCGTTGTCACCGCAAAAGGCCCTTGAGCTCGATGGTCGGCGTGACCGCCAGCGCCGCCTTCTCGGCTTCGCGGACCGCTTCCTCGCGGTTGACGCCCAGCGGCATCTCCTGGATCTTGTCGTGCAGTTTCAGGATCGCGTGCAGCAGCATCTCCGGCCGCGGCGGGCATCCCGGCAGGTAGATGTCCACCGGAACGACGTGGTCAACGCCCTGCACGATGGCGTAGTTGTTGAACATCCCGCCCGATGACGCGCACACGCCCATCGCCAGCACCCACTTGGGCTCGGCCATCTGGTCGTAGACCTGCCGCAGCACCGGGGCCATCTTCTGGCTGACCCGGCCCGCCACGATCATCAGGTCGGCCTGCCTCGGCGTCGCCGAGAACCGCTCCATGCCGAACCGGGAGATGTCGAAGCGCGGGCCTGCGGTCGCCATCATCTCGATGGCGCAGCAGGCCAGACCGAACGTTGCGGGCCAGAGCGACCCCTTGCGGACGTAACCCGCGAGCTTCTCGACTGTCGACAGCAGAATGCCGCTCGGCAGCTTTTCCTCTAGTCCCAATTCAGGCCTCCCCTGCGCCAGACGTAGGCGTACGCCACGAACACGGTCGCCATGAACAACAGCATCTCGACCAGCGCGAATATCCCGAGGCTGTCGAATGCGACGGCCCACGGGTACAGGAACACGATCTCGATGTCGAAGACGATGAACAGCATCGCGGTGACGTAGTACTTCATCGGGAACCGCTGGCCTGCGGCCGCGGGGTTCGCCAGTTCCGGCATCGGCTCGATGCCGCACTCATATGCCTCGAGCTTGGCGCGGTTGTACCGCCGCGGCCCGCCAAGGAGCGCGGCGACGACCGAGAACACGGCAAACCCGGCCGCGACAGCGCCGAGTATCAGGATGGGCAGATACAGGTTCATGCAGGTGTGACCGCTCCCTCGTGGGCTTTCCGATGTGAGCTGACCCACAGCCTAGCGATGTTTCAAATGGGCGTCGCAACAAGGGGTTAGTATCGATTTCGGTTGCCAGCCGGTGGCTTTGCCGTGCCGTGAACAGTCAACGGCGACAGTAAATTTGGCGCAGCAATTACTGCACGGGGGCGCGCAGCAGCGACACGACGGCCTCGCCCAACCGGATGGGGTCGATCGGGTGCGGAACGGCGGCCTCGGCACGCGACCAGTTCGCCAGCCAGGCGTCGTCGGGGCGGCCCGTGAGCACCAGGATCGGTGGGCAGTCGTCGATCTCGTCCTTGAGCTGCTTGGCTATTCCCATGCCGCCGACGGGGGTGGCTTCGCCGTCGAGAATGATGAGATCGAATCCACCCTCGTCCATCCGCGCGATCACCGTCGGCCCGGTGGCCACCTCGAGATAGGTCAGCTCGGGCAGGTCGGGATGCACGCGCTTGCCCAGTGCGAGCTGGACCTGCTCGCGAGTCCTCGGGTTGTCGCTGTAGACCATGATTCGCAGCGGCCGAGATGATTCGGGCATGCGCCAGATGCTAGACGAACCTGTTACGTCTGGGTGCGGCGGAACACCACGTCGCCGATGAGCGTCGCGTTGTCGCCGACCATTCCCAGCAGGTTGCCGTCGACGCCGAAGTCCTGACGGTTGACCGTGCCCGTTGGCGGTGAGCCGCATTCCGCCGTCGCCGGTCGGCGTCACCTTGGTCTTCAGCTCGATCGGCTTCGTGGTGCCCTTGACGGTCAGGTCTGCGCGCAGATTGACGGTGTCGCCGTCGACGGCGTCGGCGCCGGTGACCACCACGCCGATGTCCGGAAACTTCTCGGCCTCAAAGAAATCCGCGGAAGCCATGTGCTCGTCGCGTTTACGGATGCCGGTGCGCATCGATGCGGCCTTGATGTCGATACTCGGCCGGAAACGGTTTGTGGCGCGGTGACTTGGCCTCCGCCGCTGAACTCGGTGAAGCGGCCCTTGACGGGCGCCAGACCCCACATCGACTTGGCCTTCACGGCGATCGTCGATTGATCGGTGACGAGGGTCCAGTTCCCGCTCGATGCGGGATCGCTGAAGAACTCGCTGAGGCTTGCCATGTCGTCTCCCTGTCAGTTGCCCGAGCGGAGCAGCGGCTCCAGCTCCGCGGGGTCGAAATACTCGTCGATCTTGTCGATAAGGCCATTCGTACCCACTTTGATAACGATGCAGACCCTCATCGAGATCGATCCGCCCCTCTTTCCGGTGGCGTGCAGGACGTGCTGCTGGACGAATCCGCCGTCGAAGAACTGGCGGTCGAGGATCTCGTAGCGCCGTGACGTGGTGATATCCATGAACCAGGCGATCACCCGCATGGCGCGTTTCTTGGCCTGCTCCTCGGGTTCGGCGGACTTCCAGACCAGCACGTCGTCGCTCCACATCGCTTCGACGGTGGCGGCGTCGCCGTTCTCGATCGCGGCGAACAGTCGGTCGGCCACCTCGGCGACGACGGTTGACCTCAACTGGGGTTCAGGTTGAAGACTGTCAGTCATGGATACGACACCTGCCATTTCGCGTTTCGATGAGTTCTACCGGACGACTACCCCGCCGTGGGTGATCGGCGAACCGCAACCCGCGGTGGTCGAGCTGGAACGCGCGGGGCTGATCCGCGGCACGGTGCTCGACGTCGGCTGCGGCACCGGTGAGCACACGATCCTGCTGACCAGGCTCGGCTATGACGTGGTTGGCATCGACTTCGCGCCGGAGGCCGTCGAACAGGCCCGCCGCAATGCCGAGGCCAAGGGTGTCGGCGCGCGATTCGAGGTCGCCGACGCGATGAACCTGGCAGACCAGCCGGGCTACGACACCATCGTCGACAGCGCGCTTTTCCACATCTTCGACGACGGCGACCGCCCGAAATACGTCGCCAGCCTGCACAACGCGTGCCGGTCCGGCGGCACCGTGGCATGTCCTCGCGCTCTCCGACGGGGGCCGGGGGTTCGGCCCCGAGGTCAGCGGCGAGACGATCCGCGACGCCTTCGCCGACGGCTGGGAGCTGGAGAGCCTCGAGCCGACGACCTATCGCGGCGTCGTCACCGAGATGCACGCCGAACAGCTCGGGCTGGCGGTCGGCACGCGTGTCGACGAGCCCGCCTGGCTGGCGCGGGCCAGGAAGGTCTGACGAGACGGCCTCATCTGCCGCCGTCTTCGAACCAGCACTCTCCAAACGGCGTCGAGTTTGTCGCTCTGCAGTCGCTGACTAGATGCGACTGTGCGGTTATGTACACGAACGCAGCGCGTCGCGGACGAATCCGCACACTCGGCGGGCGTCGTCGGTGATGCGGCCGATGTGACCTCGACGCTCATTCGTCTCGTCGTAGCCGGGGTGTGCGACGGCCAGGCGATGCCGCACCAGCGTGCGTAGGCACGGCAATACTTCGGCGGCCCTTCCGTCGAGATCGCCTGCCCGGATGGCGGCAGCCAGGTGTTCCTCGTCGTCGTAGCCCAGCATGTCGGGTGTGGCTCGGTCGTCTGTCAGTTCGCGCTCGACGGTGCGAAGCACGTTCGCCGCGACACGGGCGTGAAAGGACACCTGGCCCTCGGTGGACTCGCGGACATCGGAGTCGAGGAAGTCGGCGACGGCCGCGACCAGTTCGGCGGCGGTCGGCCGCCCGTACAGCGAGCTCATCGCGGGCCACCACCCTCGAGCAGATCCAAGACATCCCACTCTGTTTCGCTGACGCGGCGGCCGATGGCGGCAAGCTCGACCGACGGCGTCTGCCCCGAAAGGTGGCGCTCGGCCTGGAAGCGGCAGATGACGCCCCAGCTCAGCGTCGCGACCGTCAGGTGCCAGCGGAACGCATCGCGGTCGATGGCGGTGCCCGCGGCCTCCTCGTAGGCGCAGAGAAAGCTCTCGACGCTGCCGAGCCCGCCTGCGCCGAGAGCCTCCGGCGCCCCGAACCGCCAGGCCCGTGATGCAGAACCACGCCAGGTCCTCGTAGACCTCGCCGATGTGGACCAGCTCCCAGTCCAGCACGGCGGCGAGGCCGGATCCGTCGACGATCAGGTTGCCCATCCGGAAGTCGCCGTGCACCAGCCTCGGTGGTGTCGGTGGCGGCCGGTGGGCCGCGAGCCACCGAAACGCCCACTCGAATGTCGCTGTGGTATCGCCCATTTCGTCGAGCCGGTTGCGCCACTCGGTCAGCTGCTCGGTCTGCTCGAGGCCGATCCCGTCGGGGTCGGCGCGGTGGATGGCGGCCAGCGCTTGCGCACACTGCTCGAGCAGCCGCGTCGCGCCCCGCGTCGTCGAGCGAGCGGTGGATGCGCCGGACGATCGTCTCGCCGCCGATCACGTTGCAGATCAGGTACGGATTGCCCAGCGCGGCAGGCGAATTGTCGGCGGCGAGGATGTGGGGGACGGGTGCTCCTGCGGCCGCGGCGCGCTGCTGCACGCTTGCCTCCAGCTCCATGCCCGCGTGCACATCGTCGGGTGGTCCTGTGCGCAGGATCAGCGCCTGGCTGCTGTCCTCACCGACGGCGTCGAAGGCCCACGTGGTGCGGCTCGCCCCGCCGGTCAGGGTGGTGAGGTTCTCGATGCTCACCTCGCCGAGGACCGGCGCAAGAACTTCTGCCAGTTGCTGTTTCACTTGCGGCCGAACCCGAAGAGTCGCTGCGCCACCCGTCGGATCTGGATCTCCTCTGCACCCTCGGTGATGCGGTAGCGGCGGTGATGGCGGTAGATGTGCTCGAACGGCTCGTGCCTGCTGTAGCCCACCCCGCCGAGCACCTGCATCGCCCGGTCGGCTGCGTCGCAGACCAGTCGGTTTGCGCGGTAGTTGGCCATCGACACCTTGTCCGAGACCTCCATATGGTGGTTGCGGTCCAACTCCGAGGCCGCATAGCGCACGAGTAGCCGCACCATCTGTGCTTCTGTCTGCAGTTCCACCAGCGGCCACTGCACGGCCTGGTTCACCGCGAGCGGCTTGCCGAACACGATGCGCTCACCCGCATACTCCACGGCTCTGTCTATGCAGTGCTGGGCGGCGCCGAGGCTGCTTGCCGCCTGCCGAATCCTGTTCTCGTGCAGGAACGTCTGGCCGACCTCGAGGCCGCGGTCCACCTCTCCGAGGATGGCGTCGCCGGGCACCCGGACGTCTTTGAGTTCGACCTCGCCGTGATCGGTCGGCATGTTGAACGTCCACCAGTAGTACGGCACGGAGAACCCCGGCGCGTCGGTCGGCACGAGGAACGCCGTGATGCCGCGGGCCTGGCCCGCTTCACCAGACGTGCGGGCGAACACCAGGTCGTGGGTGGCGCGGTGCACCCCGGTGTTGAACCGCTTGGCGCCGTTGATGACCCAGTCATCGCCGTCCAGCACGGCCGTCGTCTCCAGCCAGGTGGCATCCGAGCCGTGGTTGGGTTCGGTCAGCCCGAACGCCATCGACCGCTCGCCGGTGATCAGTGCGTCGGTCCACTCCTTTTTCTGCGTATCGGTGCCGAACCGGTCCATCATGATGACCTGAGGGAAGTTGCCGACGATCGACGACTCGTCCTGCAGGTCGTTGTGCAGCCCGAGGCCCTTGTGCGCCAGGTGTTCCCGGATGACCGCCATGTCGATGTTGCTGCCGTCGCGGCCGCCGAACTGCGACGGCAGACCGTAGCGCAGCCAGCCTGCCGCGTCGGCGCGCCTTCGCATCTCGCCGAGCAGGTCCTCCCACTCCCGCTTCGGGATGCCCCCGTTGTCCCAGTCGGTGCGGGCGTTCTCGCGGCGATGGTCGAAGTACTGGATGTTCTCCCGTTCCAGCGGTTTGATCTCGGCCTCGATGAATGCGTCCATCTCGGCCAGCAGGCTCCGAAGGTGCTCGGGGAGAGCAAAATCCACGGTGATCCCTCTCTCTTGTGAAGTCGTCAGAACCCGTACAGCGTCTTCTTCCAGATCGTCGCGAGCGTCGCGATGGCGTCCTTGTCGTTGATCTGCAGGCCGAGGCCGGAGCGGCCGACGAAGACCGTGGTGAAGTTCTCGAACAGCAGCGCGATGGCGGCGGCGGTGTGCTCTGGATTGAGCTCGGTGCCGTGGCCCTGCTCCTGGGCCCGCCGCACGGACGCGGCGACGATGTCCATGCCGAAGCGCCGGAACTCATTCTGCACATCGGCGAATCGCCTCTGCGTCGCGGCCAGTTGGGCGACGGCGATCATGATGCCGATGTTCTGCTTGAACATGTTCCAGTAGCCGGTGACCACCGAGCTGAAGAACTCGCTGTCGTCCGGAGACTCGGGCAGCTGCAGGCTCAACCCGGACGGAGTGACGATGTCGCGCAGGAACGACTCGGCCAACGCGGCGAGCAGATCTTCCTTGTCGGTGTAGTAGCGGTAGAACACCGCGGTGGACTTACCCGCCGCCGACGTGATGTCGGCAAGGGTGGTGCCGTGGAAACCGCGCTCGGCGAACAGCTTTCTTGCGGCCTGCTCGATGGCGTGCCGGGTCTGGCGACCCTTCGGCGTCAGCGAGGTCGACGTCGGCACGCTACTCACCGAGCAGCCGGTCGCCGGCGCGCAGCAGCGCACCGGGTAGCTCGTGTCCGACGGCGGTCTGCGCGACGCCCGCCGCCGCGATGGCCGCGTTCAGGTCGACGTCGACGTGAATTCCGCTGTCGCGCAGCAGATAGACCAGGTCCTCGGTGGCGATGTTGCCGCTCGCCCCCGGCGCGAACGGGCAGCCGCCGAGGCCGCCGACGGAGGCGTCGAGCCTGGTGATTCCCGCGCAGACCGCGGCGTACGCACTGGCCAGCCCTGCGCCGCGGGTGTTGTGGAAGTGCGCGCCGAGCGGGATGTCCCCTGACAGCGGGCGCACCTTGGCGACCAGGTCGGTGACCCGCTTGGGTGTTGTGGTGCCGATGGTGTCGGCGATCGCGAGCCGGTCGGCGCCGTTGTCACGGGCCGCCGTCACGATGTCGAGCACCCGCTGCGGTGGCGTCGGGCCGTCGAACGGGCAGTCCCATGCGGTGGCGATGATGACCTCCACCGTCGCTCCGCTGTCGTGGGCGATCGCGACGATGTCACCGATCTGCGCGACGGCCTCCGCGGTGGACTTGCCGACGTTGGCGCGGCTGTGGCCGTCGGCGGCCGACACCACGTACTCGATGGAGTGCAGGCCTGCGGCGATCGCGCGCTTGGCACCGTTCGGGCTGGCGACGAGAGCGGAGAATTCGACGCCTGCAGCATCCCTGAAGTTGGCCAGCTCGGCGGCCAGTTCGGCGGCATCGGCAAGCGCGGGCACCTTGCTCGGGTGAGACGAACGCGGTGGCCTCGATCTCCTTGACGCCGGTGGCGACGATCGCCTCGAGCATCTTCAGCTTGTCCGACAACGGGATCGGATCCTCGATCTGCAGCCCGTCGCGCATCGCGACCTCGCGGATGTCGACGTGTTCGGGTAGTGCGCTCATATGACCCCCGCCTCCTTCAGCGCGGCCATCTCGGCGTCGGTCCTGCCGAGCAGTTCGCGGTATACCTCGTCGTTGTGCTGGCCCGGCCGCGCCGATCCGGCGTTGCGGATGGTGCCGGGGGATTCCGAAAGCACGGGCACCACACCGGGTCCCTTGACGTTGCGCTCGATGCGCTCGTCCCAGTGGTCGGCGATCATCCCGCGCGACTGCAGCTGGGGATCGACCACCACCTCGGCCACCGTGTTGATCGGGCCGCTGATCACCCCCGCCTGCGACAGGGTGGAGATGATGTCGTCGGGGCCGCGTTGCGCCGCCCAGTCGCCGATGATCTTGTCCAGCTCGTCCTGATTACGTCCGCGCGCAACGTGATTGGCGAACCGGTCGTCGACGGCCAGCTCGGGTTGTCCCATCGCCGCGCACAACCGCCGGAACACCGTGTCCTGGTTGGCGGCGATCACCACCCAGCTGCCGTCGGCGCTGCGATAGATGTTCGATGGTGCGATGCCCTCGAGCCGGGTGCCGGAAGGGCCGCGGATGACCCCGCCGACGTCGTAGTCGGGAATCGTCGACTCCTGCACGGCCAGACAGGATTCCGTCAACGCGGCGTCGACGACCTGGCCCTCGCCGGTGACGGTGCGCCGGTACAGTGCGGCCATCGCGCCCTGCGCGGCGAACATCCCCGCGAGGCTGTCGCCGAGCGACAGCGCGAGCCGTGGCGGCGGCCCTCCGGGGAAACCGTTCATGTGCCGGAGCCCGCTCGCGGCCTCGGCCACCGACGCGTAGCCGGCCTTGTGCGCCTCGGGCCCGGTCTGCCCGTAGCCCGAGACCCTGACCAGGATGATGCCCTTGTTGCGGGCGGCGAGCGCGTCGTAGCCGAGCCCCCACTTCTCCAGCGTGCCCGGCCGGAAGTTCTCGACGATGATGTCGCTGCGCTCGACGAGATCGAGGAACAGGTCGCGGCCGGCGGTCTCGCGGAGGTTGAGCGTGACGGCTTTCTTGTTGCGGGCGTGCACCGTCCAGAAGAAGTGATGTCCGTCGAGTTCGGCCTGTCCCCAGGTCCGAAGCGGATCCGGCGCCCCGGGCGGTTCGATCTTGACGACCTCGGCACCCATGTCGCCGAGCAGCCTGCCCGCGAACGGGCCGGAGATCAACGTGCCGACCTCGATGACGCGAACCCCGTCCAGCGGACCGGTGCTCACGTTGAGAACCCGTGTCGGTGAAGCCATTCGGTGCAGATGCGGACGGCCTCGGCGCGGGTCTCGCGCTGCTGCGGTCCTGAGTAGTAGTGGTTGGCGCCGGGGATCTCGTGCATCTCCTTGTCGGGATGCCCGATGGCCTCGTACAACCTGCGGGTGTGGCTGGGCGTGCAGGCGTCGTCGGCGAGGTTGCCGATCACCAGGGTGGGCACCGCGATGTCGGGTCCGCACTTGACCGCGTCGCCGTTGGCGTCGTCGTAGCTCCACTGGGACAGCCAGCTGCGCAGCGTGCAGAACCGCGCGAGCCCGACGGGGCTGCTGTTAACCACCTGAGGCTCACCCAGATAGGTCATCCTCGGCGCCCGTTCGTTCGGGTCGACCGTGGGATCCAGCCAACGCGGGTCGGCCATGGTGCCGTGCACGACGAAGCCGAACTCGTCATCGGGCCGACCGGCGGCCTTGAGCTCGGCCAGTTTGTCCTTGACCCACTTGGTGATTCGCCGGTTGCGCGCGATCTGCGCGGCCCGGTATTGCTCGAGGAACTCCTCGGTGTACGGCGGCTGGTTCGGGTTGTCCGGGTTGTACAGGTCCAGCTCGGGGTCGCGGTTGGCCGGATCGGACTCGTCGAGTATCGACGCGTCCATCCACTCGGTGAGCGTGCCGTGGCGGCTGACGTGCGCGGCGAGCAGCATGATGCCGTCGGCGGGGATCAGCCCGAGCTTGGTCAGGTCGGGCCCGTCACCCGACGGGCTCGCGGTGATCGTCGGGTTCTGCGCCTGCTGCTGGTAGAACACCGACAGCGAGCCGCCGCCGCTCCAGCCGGCCAGCACGACCTTCGAATATCCGAGCCGGTTCTTGGCGTCCTTGATGCATTCGCCGAGGTCCTCGACGACCTTCTCCATCAGCAGCCCGGAGTCGGTGCCGCGGAACCGGCTGTTGCAGTAGATGACGTGATGGCCGCCGCGGGCCAGCGCGGTGATCATCGGCAGATAGGCGCCGCCGCCGATCGGATGCATGAACACCAGCACCGTGTCCGACGGCTTGTCCTTCGGCTTGAGCAGGTAGCTCTCCATCACGACCAGTTCGGCGACACCGCCGTAGGTATCGCGGACCCCCGAGTTGTTCTGGTAGGCAACCAGATACGGAATTCGGTCGTAGGAGTACTTCACCGGCGCTTCTGCGGTTGTCATCAGTGCTGGCTCCGGTTGGATGTCGCGGCCGGCGCCGCTCCGAGATCGTTGGCGAGCACGTCGTCGGACGGGATGAGCCTGCGACGGGTGTCGATGGCGATCACCGACCAGTCCACCCTGTCGTATTCGTCGAACTTGCGGCGGGCCCGTTCGCGCGCCTTCTCCGGTGCGCCGTGGTGAACACCTTGCGGCGCATGCGAAATCAGCCCTGGCGGCATCGGGATGCCGTAGAGCGAACCCGAATGGAAGAACGCGATCTCGTCGAAGTCGACGTTGCGGTGATACCAGGGCGTGCGCTCGGTACCCGGCACACCCTCTGCGGGCTTGGGCAGGAAGTTCATCACGTAGACGCCGGTGGCCTGCATGAAGAGGTGCACGGTCGGCGGCAGGTGCACGCTGTCCGATGTCACGACGTTGTAGTCGGTGATGTTGAACGTGAACGGGAAGTTGTCGCCGCGCCAGCCCTCGACGTCGAGCGGATGGTGCTCGTAGTACAGCGTCGTCGGTCCGCCCTCGTGGATGAGCCGCACCTCGTACTCGTCGCGTCCGTCGTCATCGTCATCGGTGCCGGATCGGGGATCACGGCCTGCGACGGGTCGAACGGGAAGTGCCTGCCGAGCGTGCCGGGTGGCGGCACCCGCAGTTCGTCGGTCGTCTGGATCAGCAGGACTGTGGACTCGTCGTCGGGCACCTGCCGGAAGGTGCACGCCTTGGGGATGTACACCCAGTCGCCGTCGCGGTAGCGCAGCGGGCCGAACTCGGTCTCGATAAGGCCGGCTCCCTTGTGCACGAACCAGAGGAGGTCGCCGTCGACATAGCGCGCGAAGTACGGCATCGGCTCCGACCGCCGCGACAGCAGCACCTGGCAGTCGGCGTTGGAGAACAGCAGCATCGGCCCGCCCGCGGCGTCGGTCGCGTCGCTGGGCTTGAGCTCGCCTGCCAGCACGTCGACGGGACGCAGCGGTCCGGCACTGCGGTATGCGGTCGGGTCGTTTCGGCGGTACATGTTGGCGGTGCGGCCGGTGAACCCGCCGCGGCCGAGTTCATCGTCCTTGAGGCCGTCGAGGTCGGCATGCAGCCGCCGCGGGGTGGTGCCTTTCCGCAGGTGAATGAACGATTCCATGGTTCGCTCCAGTGCGCGTAGACGTCGGTGCAGAAGAAAAAGTAAATCCGACGTTACTTTTTTCGAGGGGTCCGCGTCAACGGCGAAGTATCGCTAGTCGGTCAGATCGACCCGGATCGCCCATGGTGAGCAGGTTCGTGCCGAAGGTGCGCACGCCGAAGCTGTTGAGCTGCGGCAGCGAGCGCAACCGTTCGTGTGGGTCGTCGTCGGGCATCAGATGGGCGGTGCCGCTGTGCCACTGACCCCGCAACCGGATCCGGACGTTGGGGTTGGCCTTGATGTTCTTCACATACTGCGACTTCTCCCCGAACTCCGAGACGAACCAGAACTCCTTCCCGACCTTGCTGCCGTCCAGTGGGGTGTGGCGCGGCTGCCCCGACTTCCGTCCGGTCGTCTCGAGCAGCGTCTGGATGGGCAGTCGTCGCATCAGCGGATTGGCCACCCTCTTCTGGAAGAACGTGGTGAAGCGATCGCGTACATCGTCAGCCATGGTGGCTCCTTTCAGACCATCGAGGTTCGTGGGACATCCATCCCCAGTATCAACGCGCCCGCAAGCTCGCGGCTGGTGTCGTAGTCGAACACCACATGACCCGACAGCACGTCGACGTCGCGTTTGATGCGCTGCAGCGGGTTGTCGAGGAAGTGGGCGCTTGCCCCTGACGCGCCGAGCAACCGGGCGATGACGTCTCGTGACTCGTGCACGATGTGCGCAGCGGCCAGTCGCGCTTCACCGCGCACCGGCCGGGGCACGGGATCGCCTGAGGCGACAAGGGATTCGAGCTGGCCGACGGTGTCGTCGAGCAGCCCGCGCAGTGCCCGCAGCCGCACGCGGGCCTCGCTGAGGTGGGCCTGGGCGATGGGCTTGTCCTTCTGCGTGACGCCCTCGTAGGCCAGCACGCGTGCAGAAAGGCGTTCGGCGTAGATGTCCGCGGCGCGTTCGGCGCTGCCGAATGCGGGCATCGCCGCCAACAACGCCAGCGCGGGCACCATCGGCCAGCGGTAGGTGTCGGCGTCGTGCAGCGCGGCACCCGGCGCGGTGCCCTTGTAGATGTCGGTGACCCGCACCAGTCGATGGGCGGGCACGAAGGCGTCGGTGATGACGACGTCGTTGGAACCCGTGGCGCACATGCCGTCGGTGTGCCAGACGTCCACGACGGCGGCGTCGTCGATCGGCAGCAGCGCCAGCGCCGGGTAGATGCCGTCGTCCGGGCCGCACAGCGCGCCGACGATGACCCAGTTTCCGTGCATCACGCCGGTGGCCCACGACCACCGTCCCGACAGCCTGACGCCGCCGTCGACGGCCACGCCGCGGCCGGTGGGCGCAAGGGGAGCGGGGGCAAGGAACGGGCGCGTCGCGAACGCCTCCTCCTGGGCCTGCTCGCCGAACAGCGCCATCATCCAGTTGTGCAGCGTGTAGAAGCCCAGCGTCCAGGCGCTGGAGGCGCATCCGTGGGCCATCCGGCGGACGGGGTCCAGAATCGCCTGCCACGGCGCCTGTAGGCCGCCGTAGCGGGCGGGTACGAGCAGCTCCGACAGCCCCGACGCGACGTACTCGTCGACGGTGGCGCTGGGCAGCCGCCGCAGTTCCTCGGCCTCGCTGCGCGCGCTCGGCGAGGTTGGCGACGAACTCTGGGCTGATATCCGGCGACTGAGAAGGAACTGCCGGGGCCGCGGTCATGGCCGCGAACGTACCATACTTTTTAGTATGGAAACCGGGTCAGCGTGTCAGCATCAGGTCGAGGAATCGCTCCCGGCGGGCCGAGCCCTTCGCGTTCGGCGTTTGCCCGGACAGATGGAGGAAGCCGATACCCGCGGCGAACGTGGCGTTGGCCCGCAGATCGGCGTCCTCCGTGTCGAAACCGTGATCGACGAACGCCTGCCTGACGGCGTCGAGAACCCGCTGATCGGCCGCTCGGACGCTGGCCGCGACGGCGTCGTCGGTCCTTGCCCACTCCCGCATGGCCCGCTCCAGCGTCCAGTGCCTGGCGCTCAACAACGACGACATCATTTGCGACAGCCGCTCCCGAGGCGGGATGGGAGACATGTCGGCGAAATGGCTTCTGTCGTCGTCGCGCAATTCACCCCACGCCTCGATCAACGTCGCGCGATAACCGGCGATATCGCTGAAGTGCCAGTAGAAGCTGCCTTTTGTGACGTCGAGCCTGCTGCACAGGCGATCGATCTTCAGCGCCGTGATGCCCTCTTCTGCGAGGATCTCGAAGCCCGCCTTGACCCAGTCGTCAACAGTTAACCGGCTGGTGGCGGCCCCGCCGCGATCGATGGCCATCGAACCTCACGATACGTCGACACAAACCGGGCCGAGCGGCCCTGCGATCGGCCCAAATTGACTCTGGCGTAACGATAAATTTCGCTTACGAATAAGCCACAGACCGGCTGCCCGGGTTTTCCCTGTCCTGTTCACATGTTTTACTCGACAGCGCACAACTGAAATTACTCGGTCCGTATCTGCGACGATTCGACAATCACGTGGAGCGGACGCGACAGCGCAGTGAAGACGATGCTGCGGTGCCGGGGCGAGGTTTGCTCACGGGATGTAGGCGTGTGTGATGCGACAACCGAAAGATGGATGGACTGCACTTATGACCTTCGTTGATAAGTTCCGAGGCCGTTGGGCACGCAGGTTCACAGTCGCCGCTCTTGCGGCGCTCCTGCTACCGGGGATCATCGGCTTCGCGGGAGGATCGGCGACGTCGAGCGCGTTCTCGCGTCCTGGGCTGCCCGTTGAGTACCTGATGGTTCCGTCCGCCTCGATGGGCAAGGACATCAAGATCCAGTTCCAGAAGGGCACCGGCTCGCATTCGGTGCTGCTTCTCGACGGTCTTCGCGCACGCGACGACTTCAACGGCTGGGATCTCGAGACCACGGCGTTCGAGTGGTTCTACGAGAGCTCGCTTTCGGTCATCATGCCGGTGGGCGGCCAGTCGAGCTTCTACACCGACTGGTATCAGCCCGCCTGCGGCAACAACGGCTGCCAGACCTACAAGTGGGAGACCTTCCTGACCGCCGAGCTGCCCCAGTGGCTGTCAGCGGAGAAGGGCGTGTCCACCAACGGCAACGCAGCGGTCGGCCTTTCGATGTCCGGCAACTCCGCGATGATCCTGTCGGTCTACCACCCGGAGATGTTCATCTACGCGGGCTCGCTGTCGGCGTTCCTCAACCCGTCCGAGGGCCAGTGGCCGTTCCTGATCAACCTGGCGATGGGTGACGCGGGCGGCTACGACAGCGGTCCGATGTGGGGTCCGGCGGAAACCGACCCGGCATGGAAGCGCAACGACCCGATGGTGCAGATCCCCGCGCTGGTCGCGAACAACACCCGCCTGTGGGTGTACTGCGGCAACGGCACGCCCAACGAGCTCGGTGGCGGCGACCTGCCCGCGACCTTCCTGGAGGGCCTGACCATTCGGACCAACGAGACGTTCCGCGACAACTACATCGCAGCGGGCGGCAAGAACGCCGTGTTCAACTTCCCGCCCAACGGCACGCACAGCTGGGGATACTGGGGTGCGCAGCTGCAGCAGATGAAGCCCGATATGGAGAGCTACCTCGGGTAATCAGCGCCTGATCGTAGGACTGTGACCTACCCCCGTCGAGGGTCTCCTCGGCGGGGGTTGGTTTTGCGCCATGGAGATGCACGTGCCGAGATGTCCTGCGACGCAGGGCACGCCGTTCATCGTCGGGACCGGGCCGCCGGAGATGACGGTCGGCACGCCGTCGCCGTAGGGCGCGTAGTTCGAGTTGTCGCCTGCGGGTTCGGCAGCAGCCGTCGGCGCTGCGGCGATAGCGGCGGCGCACACGGCGACGAGCAGCAGGCGCACTAGAAGCCTCCGGACACCGTGACCACGGCCCGGCCGGAGTAGCGGCCTTCACGAATCTCGTCGAGGACTGCGACGACGTCCTTGACGTCGACGTCGTTGGTGATGTCCGAAAGATGCTGCGGTGCAAGCGTGCTGCCCAGCTTCTCCCACAGCGCGCGACGCGGGGCGATCGGCATCTGCACCGAGTCCATGCCGAGAAGCGACACTCCGCGCAGGATGAACGGCATCACGGTGGTGCTCAGTCCGGGTCCTCCGGTCAGGCCGCTGGCGGCGACCGCCCCGCCGTAGCGCAGGGTGCTGAGCACATCGGCGAGCGTCTTGCCGCCGACGCAGTCGACGGCGCCTGCCCATCGGGTCTTGGCAAGCGGGCGCGGCTTGGCGTCGGGATCCTCTGGCAGTCGGCCGATGACGTCGGCGGCGCCGAGCGCCTTGAGCCTGTCGGCGACGCCGTCCTTGTCGGCCTTGCCCGTCGACGCCACCACTTCGTAGCCTGCGGCGGACAGCAGGTCGATGCTGACCGACCCGACGCCACCCGTCGCGCCGGTCACCACGATCGGACCGTCGTCGGGTTTGATACCCCAGTCGATCAGCGCCTGCACGCTCATCGCCGCGGTGAAGCCCGCTGTTCCGATGGCGGCGCCGTCGCGGGCGCTCAGCGAGCCGAGCGCGACGACCCAGTCGGCGGGCACCCTGGCGTATTCGGCGTAGCCGCCGTTGCGGCCGGTGCCGATCTCGTATCCGTGGGCAAGCACGGCGTCGCCGACGGCGAAGTCGGGCGACTCCGATGCGACGACCTCGCCGGTCAGGTCGATGCCGGGCACGAGCGGATAGTCGCGCACCACACCGCCGTTGGGCGTCACCGCCAGCGCGTCCTTGAAGTTGACGCTGGAATAGGCGACCCGGATCGTCACATCGCCGGGCGGGAGGTCGGACTCCGTCAAGGGTCTCGACCGCGCAGTCGATGCGATCGTCGTTCTTGCGGGCGACAAGGGCGGCGAAGTTGTCCATGTCCCCGACATTACGTCGCGGCCGGATCGGCTACTTCAGTTCGGCTGACGACAGGCCAAGCAGCCTGCGGGCGACGACCAGCTGCTGGATCTGCTGGGTGCCCTCGAAGATGTCGAGGATCTTGGAGTCGCGCGCCCACTTCTCCAGCAGCGTTTCCTCGGAATAGCCTGTGGTGCCTGCCATTTCGACGGCCTTCAGCGTGATGTCGGTGGCCACCCGCGCCGCCTTCGCCTTGCCCATCGACGCTTCCTTGCTGTTCGGAATGTCGTTGTCGGCCTGCCACGCGGAGCGGACCATCAGCAGGTAGCCGGCCTCCCAGTCGGCCTCCATGCGCAGGAACTCCGCGGCGGCCGCACTCTGGGAGTGCGCAGGCTTGTCGTAGGAGATCTCCACACCGGCGTCGTCGAGGATCTTGCGCAGGTCCTCGAGCGCGGCGCGGGCGATGCCGACCGCCATCGCGGCGACGACGGGCCGCGTGTTGTCGAAGGTCTCCATGACGCCCGCGAAGCCCTTGTCCACATGGATCTCGGGGCTGCCGAGCAGGTTGTCCTTCGGGATGCGCACGTTGTCGAAGCGGATGACGGCGGTGTCGGAGGCCTTGATGCCGAGCTTGTCCTCGAGCCGCTCGACGGTGACGCCGGGGTACTCGCGCGGCACGATGAACGACTTGATCGCCGCGCGGCCCAACGACTTGTCCAGCGTCGCCCACACCACGATGTGGGTGGCGCGCGAGCCCGCGGTGACGAAGATCTTCTCGCCGTTGATCACGTACTCGTCGCCGTCGAGCTTGGCGGTGGTGGACACCGCGGCGGAGTCGGAACCGAAGCCGGGCTCGGTGATGGCCATCGCGGCCCACACGTCCTTGCCGAGCCGCTCGAGCTGCTCGTTGGTGGCCACCCCGCTGATCGCCGCGTTGCCGAGGCCCTGGCGGGGCACCGACAGGAGCAATGCGACGTCGCCCCAACTGATTTCCATCGCGTTGAGAACGGCCGACATGTTGCCGCCGTTGTGATTGGTCTCCTTGGCGGCTTCGGCGTCGCGGAACGCCTCGGCGCCCGCGAATTCGACGAAGCTCGCTTGCGAGATGCCTTCGAAGAGGGTGGCCAGGGTATCCAGCTCGACCGGGTACTCGTGCTCGCGCAGATCCCACTTACGGGATATCGGCCGCAGCATCTCGTTGGCGCCCTGATGCGCCATCTCGATCACCGCGTTCAGCTTGCGGGGAAGCTCCAGATTGATTGCCATGTCAGTTGTTTCCGTTCAGAAGGGGAGGACGGCCGGAGTTAGATGAACGACGACGCCCTCGGCGACACCGATCGCGCGCAGGTCGCGGTACCAGCGTTCGACGGGGTGTTCCTTGGTGTAGCCGTGGCCGCCGAGCAGCTGCACGCCGTCGAGGCCGATCTGCATGCCCTTGTCGGTGCCGAGCTTCTTGGCCAGGGCGGCCTCGCGGGCGAACGACAGCCCTTGGTCGGCGCGCGCCGCGCCGCGCCAGGTGATCAGCCGCAGGCCGTCGAGTTCGATGGCGATGTTGGCGCACATGAACGCAACCGACTGGCGGTGGGCGATCGGCTCGCCGAACGCCTGCCGCTCCTTGACGTAGGGGACCACGTGGTCGAGCACCGCGTGTGCGGTGCCGACGGCCAGCGATGCCCAGCCGAGCCGGGACAGCGCGACGGCTTGCGAGTAGTCGGCGTCGGTGGCGGCATCCTCGCCGAGGCGTGCAGACAGCGGGACGGTGACGTTGTCGAGCGTGACGCGGCCGAGTGCCGCCGCGCGGATACCCATGCTCGGTTCGGCTGTGACGGTGAGCCCCTTGGTCGTCGACTCGACGATGAACAGTGCGGGCTTGCCGTTCAGTTGCGCTGCCACGATGAGCAATTCGGCATCCTTGGCGGCGACCACCAACGACTTCTGCGCCGTCGAGGCGGTACCCGCTCGGGGTGCGGACGGCGGTGGTCTTGAGTGCAGTCGGGTCGAAAAGGGGATGCGGTTCGGCGATCGCCAGGCAGGCCTGGGGCACGCTCTCGCCCGCGAACTCCTTGAGATACGTGGCCTGCTGATCGGCGCTGCCCCAGTGGGTGAGTGCCGACGCGACACCCGCGGGGGCCAGGATCGGCAGCGCCAATCCCATGTCTCCGTAGGCAAGCGCCTCGGCGACCAAGGCGTTGGTCACCGCCGCGCGGTGTTCGGCGATGCCGTCGAAGTCCTCGGGGATGTTGATCGCGGTGATGCCGAGTTCGTTCGCCTTCGTGACGAGATCGGCGGGATAGCTTGCGTTTTCGTCGGCCTCGCGGGCGGCGGGACGCAGCACCTCTTCGGCGAACTCGTTGAGGGTCTCGACGATCATCTTCTGGTCGTCGTCGGGGGTGAGGTCGAAATAGTCTGCGCCGCTTGCCTTCAGCCGCGTCGGGCCGCTCTTGGCGCCGGACACCTTCTTGAACTGGCGGCTTGTCGCGCCTGCGACGGAGAAGACCTGCTTGACGCCGTACTTGAGTCCGCGGTTCAGCGGATCGCGCAGGTTGTAGCGGTCCAGGAACTCCTGTCCGACGATCGGTGTGATCAGCGCCAGGCCGATGTCGGTGGGGGTTCGCTTGTACTTGTGGGATCCGATGGCGCTTTCTCGCCCGTTGCTCTTCGGGGCGCGCGCGGACTTGCGGTCAATTGTGTTGGTCATTGTGTGTGCAGCCTCGCTCAGTAGGGCAGTGCCGATGACCCTATCTTACTCCGGAGTAAGATAGAAAAGAAATGTTATCCGCTTCACATCCCGTTCAGCCTGGCCAGCACCGTTTCGTGAAGCAGTCCGTTGGTCGATAACGCGCTGACGCCGTGTGGGCCCGGCTTGCCACCGAAGTTGGTGAACGAACCGCCTGCCTCCCTCACAAGGATGTCGATGGGGGCGAGGTCCCACGGCTTGAGGTCAGGTTCGGCCGCGATGTCAACGGCACCCTCGGCCACCAGGCAGTGGGACCAGAAATCGCCATAGGCACGGACCCGCCAGACCTCGTCGGTGAGGTCGATGAAACGCGATCGACGGTCACCCCACCCGGTGAGGTCGGAGAACGACAGACTGGCCGAGGCGAGGTCGTTGACTCCGGAGACGGAGATGCGCCGCTTCGCACCGCCGAAGGACGTGAACGCGCCCTCACCCTCGCCCGCCCACCACCGCCGTCCGAGCGCGGGTGCGCTGACGACGCCGACGACGGGGGAGCCGTCGACGAGCAGGGCGATCAGCGTGCACCACACCGGGACCCCGCGGACGAAGTTCTTCGTGCCGTCGATCGGATCGAGCACCCACTGCCTACCGCTGAAAGTGGGTGTGCCACCGAACTCTTCGCCGAAGATCGAATCGTCACGCGACTCGCCGTCAGCGACGAGCGCAACAGCTCTTCGGCGGATTTGTCGGCGTCGGTCACCGGAGTCAGATCGGGTTTGGTCTCGATATGGAGGTCGAGCGCGCCGAACCGGTCCAGCGTCAGCGCGTCGGCGGCATCGGCGAGTTCGAGAGCGAGCGCGAGGTCTTCTGCGACCGAGGTCATGGGTGCAGTCCTACCAGATTCCGGGCTCGCCGGATCAATCGCAGCTAGCGTTCGTCCAGGAAACTCACCAGCACGGCGGTGACGTCTTCGAGGCTGTGATAGACGCCGGCGGCACGGCCTGAAGCGTCGCGATCCACCGGATACAGCGCGTGTTCCATGCCAAGAACCGTGAGCCCCGCAGCTGCGGCGGCCCTGATGCCGTTGCTCGAGTCCTCCACCGCAAAGCTGCCCGCGCTGCGTGCACCCAACCTGGCGACGGCCTCCTGGTAGACATCGGGCGCGGGCTTTCCCGCGGCCACCTCAGCGCTCGAAACCGTTGCGGCGAAGTACTCTCCGACCGGTGTCGTCGCCATCACCCGGTCGATGATCGCGCGGGGCGCCGAGGAGGCCAGCGCCACTGGCACTCTCATAGCGGCAGCCTGCACCAGTTCGAGGGCGCCGTCGATCAGCGGAACCTCGTTGCGGTCGTAAGCGGCGGCGACCACCGCGATGACGTCGTCAGCCGCGGCTTGTTCGTCCATGCCGGTGCGTTCGCTGACGTAGCGGGCCCATTCTGGGACGCTCTTGCCCTGACACGTCCTGGTGTCCTCCGGGAGCCAGGCGTAGCCGTGCTCGGCCGACACCGATTCCCAGCCCTGCTCCCACAGGTGCTCGGACATCACAAGCACCCCGTCGAGATCAAAGACCACGCAGCGGTCTGTCACAGTTGCGCCTCGTCTTGCTGGAAGTGATAGATCGGATAGAGCGCGTCGTAGAGCCGTCGGTACTGGGCATACCGGGCGCAGTATTCGAGCGAGCGGCCCGCATCAGGCAGATAAGTGTGGGTTACCGCGACCCGGTCGGCGAGGAACGAATAGTCGGGCTGGGCTCCGCTGCCGACGATGGCGCACGCTGCTGCGCCGATCGCCCCCGCATCCTGCGGTGCGGCGATGGTCTCCAACGGAAGCTCCAGAATGTCGGCAATGATCTGGGTCCAGACCGATCCCATCGATCCACCACCCACCGCGCGGATCCTCTTGACCGCCTCTCCGTAGTCGAGGCCGTAATGCAGCGCCCACCGCATCTGAAAGGCCACACCCTCCATGACGGCGCGCAGAATGTGCCCTGGCCCGTGGTGCAAGCTCAGGCCGACGAACGAGGCGCGGGCGGCATCGTCGAATACCGGTACACGCTCTCCGCTGAGCCACGGCGCGAACAGCAGGCCGTCCATATCGTGTGCACTGTCCCGAACCATCTGTTCCACCTGCGGGTAGTCCACCGGGCCGGGATCGCCGAGCCCGAGCATGCGCAGCGCCCACGCGAGTGCCGCGCCGCCGGTGGCGATTTCGAGCCAGAGGATCCACTGGTTGGCTTCGGCGTGCGCCAGTGCCCCGAGTTGCTGACATGGATCGACGCGCCGCTCGGACATCATCAGGCCGAAGTACACCGCCGTGCCGAGGCTGACGTGAAGATCGCCGGGATCGACTGCGCCAGCGCCTAATTGGCTCGCGGGTACGTCTCCGACACCGACGTACACAGGGATGTCGGCAGGCAGGCCAAGTCGACGTGCGATATCAGGCAACAGCGAGCCGGCCACGTCAGTGGCGGAGCGGACGGCGGGAAGCTTGTCCGGATCGATCCTCGCAGCGTCACACGCGTCGCTGTCCCAGTCCCTGGTGTCGTGGGCGAACAGGCGATAGGCCGATGCCCCGGCATGATCGGTGACCGCGACCCCCGTCAGATGCAGGACGACAGCTTCCTTGCAGTCCAACAGTTTGTCCGTGCGGGCGTACACCTCGGGCTGAGTGTCGCGCAGCCAGAGGATCTTCGGAACGATGTCCTTGGCGGATACGACCGAGGTGAAACGCTTGAACTGCGCACTGGGCGGCACGATTTCGGCTAGCGCCCGAGCAGCACCCTCAGCGCGTTGGTCCAGCCAGCTGATCATCGGAAGCAACGGCTTGCCCGACTCGTCGACCGCCACGAGATTGAACATCTGGGCGGTGACGCTGATCCCCGTGATACCGATAGCGCTACCGCCGGTACCCCTCACCCGGACGAGCAACTCCGCAGCGGCGTCCAGCGACGACGTGATGATGAGGTCGAGATCCTGCTCGACGCCGCCATCGTCGACCATCTGAAGGTCGTAGCCGCGGTAGGAGCTGTCCAGCAGCGCGCCGTTTGCGTCGACCACCACGGCCTTGACGCCGCTGGTGCCGATGTCGAACGCCAGAAAGTGAGGGCTCAAGGAATCCTCCGCTCGCCCCGGGTCAAGAAACTACACCTGGCCGACGGGCCGGAGCAGCTCTTCGAGCAGCTTGAGGAACCGGTCGTTCTGCTCGGTGGTCCCGACCGTCACCCGCACGTGGGAACCTTTCAGTCCGTGTGCGCCCATGGCTCTGATCAGCATGTCCTCGGCAAGTAGCGCTTCGACCACAGCGGAGACCGACCGACCGCTCGCGGAGATGTCAGCCAGAACGAAGTTGCCGTCGGAGGGGTACGACTCGACACCTTCCATCTTCTGCATCGCCGCGTGCAGCCGATCGGCCTCCGAGCTGATGAACTCGCGCCGTCGACTCAGCTCCTCAGGCTCGGCAAGCGCCTGCAGGCAACCCCAGAGCCCCATCAGGCTGATGCTGAACGGAATCCGGACTCGCGTGACGATGTCGATGAGTTCGGGATCGCCGATCAGGTAGCCGACCCGCAACGCCGCCAGCCCGAAGCCCTTCGACATGGTCCGCGCGATGACGAGGTTCGAGTGGTCGGCGACGAGAGACGCGAATGATTCGGCGTGGCCACACTCCAAGTACGCCTGGTCGACCACCACCGGGATACCGGTTTCGAGCAGCCGAACCAGCTGGTCTCTGCGAAAACCCTTGCCGGTCGGGTTGTTCGGGCTGCACAGGAAGATGATCGTCGTTCGATCGGTGATGGCGGCGAGCATGGCCTCGACGTCCAGATCCCATGAGGGCGTCAACGGCACGGCTTTCGGAACGCCGCCGTTGATGCGCGTCTGGCTCTCGAAGAACGCGTAGGTGGGCGACGCGATGATCGTCTCGTCACCGGGACCGACCAGCAACCGCACCAGGACGTCGAGTACCTCCGTCGAACCGTTGCCAAGGACGATCGACTCCGGCGGAACGGAGTTGTACTGCGCCAGAGCCGCGACCAGATCCTTGCCCGAATAGGGGTAAAGGTGTCCGATATCGAAAGCCTCCCGCACCGCAGCCCGAACACCTTCGGACGGCGGTATGGGGCACTCGTTGGACATCAGTCTCGCGAGTTGACGGTGCTGCCAAGCGAAGTCGTGATGTTCAGCGTTGTACGGTGCGGCGCTGCGGAATCCCTGCTTGACGAAGCGGTCGACTGTCCGGCTCAACGGATCGCACCACCTTGGGGTACGCCAGCCTGTTCACTGTTGATTCGTTTACGAAGAATCGCCGCGTACCAGATGCCTGCCAGAACAAAGAACACTCCCGCTGTCAGTGCGGTCTGATGGTTCAGCTCAGGCACGGTGAGGCAGCCGACGACGAACACCGTCCACAGCAGGGCCGCGATCCTGCACAGGCCCGGCATAGGCAGCCGAGATCGAAACTCGTCTTGGTGGGCAGAGATCCGTTGCGTGAGGCAATCGAGCACGGCGATGACCGTCAGCCCGTATACCGCGTAGTAGCCCAGCGCCGCCATGCCCACGATCAGCGCCATGGCCTGCGATGAACCGTAGGTGCCGACCAGTACGAGGGTCAGGCTGAACGCCGCGACGACAAGTAGCGCAGCGCTGGGCGACTTCGTGCGCAGCGACACCTTCTTCAACGTCGACGACGCGGGCAACATGTTGTCGCGCGAAAGCGAGAACATCAACCGGCTTGCCGCCGCCATGTTGGCAAGGCCGCCCGCGTAGAGCGCGATGATCGCGACGGACTCGAAGATCGCGGCTCCGCCAGATCCCGAGTGCGGTCTCGAGGATGTGGGAGACCGGAACGTCAGCGCCGACGGTGTCCGCGAGATTGTCGATGTTGATGGTCAGGCCGACGATCATCAGGAACCCGACGATGATGGCGAACAGCAGTGAGCGGATCACTGCCTTGGGCACGTGGCGGGTTGCCATCTTCGTCTCCTCGGCGAGATCGGCGGCGCCTTCGAAGCCGGTCAGCACCCACATCGCCAGCAGGCCGGAAAGCAGTATGGCCGTGGTGAAGCCGTTGCCCTCCGCGACGGAGCTTGTGGTCAGGAAGCTGAAGCTCTGAACCGGGTTGGTGATGAATCCGACGACCAGCAGGATGGCGATCAGGATGATCGACAGCCCGATCTCGACGGCGAACGCGACGGCATTGTTGATGCGCGATGCGATGCGGACGCCGGCCAGATTGATCGCGAGCTGGGACGCCAGCACCACGATCACGACGACGAGCGTGGACGTCGGCGTGATCTCCATGCCGAGTCTGTTCAACAGCACCGGCGCGAGACCGAAATTGAGCCCGGTGAAGCCCGGTATGAACGCCATCAGTCCGGCCCAGCCGACGAACCACCCGTAGTGCGAGTTGATCAACCGGGAGGTCCACTGATAGGCGTAGCCGCTGATCGGCATGCGGCCCGCGAGCTCGGCCAGCACCAATGCGACGAGGATCTGTCCGATGGAGACGATGAGCCACGTCCACACGAAGGCGGGGCCGACCATTCCGAGTGAGTAGGCGTAAGTGGTGAAAACCCCTGCGGTGACACACATACAGGAGATGGAGATCGAGAACGAGCTCCACGCCCCCATCGACCGTTCGAGCTGCGGTTCGTATCCGAAGGCTCGCAACTCGTCTTCGTCGGAGGCAGGTGGTACTGCCTCCGCTGTCTGTGACAACTGGTCGTCGGTCATGCAGGGCTCACTTTCTCGGCGGAAATAGTGGTGGTGAATCGTGTGGGCTGCCTTGACATTCCTCAGCCCCTGCCCTGTGGATCACGTCTGCCCGTCACATCAGTGCGGTCGCGGCGGAGGCGGTGCACTGTGAGGCTGAAGACGCCGGGGACGTAGTGCTCCTGCGACATCAAGACCGGAACACCGCCTGCGGACCGTTCTGTCTGCTCGAGGCGCAGTAAGGGGCTGTTGCGTGGGCAGTCCAGCATTTTGGCCAGGCGGGCGGTGGCAAGCACCGGTGTGATCTCGGCGACGCCGCCGACGAGATGGACGCCGCATTGGCTTTCCAAGAACTGATAGATCGATCCGCCGTCGTAGGTGGGGGAGCCCGCTGCCTCGAGAATATTGAGAGGAATTACGTCGAAGCCGTGGGTCGCGGGCACTCCGTCAACGCGGATGATGCGCTCGACCCGCAGCGCTTCGGCGTCTTCGGGCAGTTCGAGCGCGGCAGTGATCCACGCCCTGATCGGTCCCACCCTCGCCTCCATGACTTCGACGTTGAGGTTGGCTTTCGCGGCAGTGACGGCCTCGGTTACTCCGATATCGAGATCGAGGACGCTGTGGACGCGTGTCCGCTTGGGCGTGACGAAGGTGCCGACTCCGTGAACGCGACGGATCAATCCGTCCCGCTCGAGGCCGCTGAGAATCTCGCGCAACGTCGGTCTGCTGATCCCGTAGCGCTTCGCGAATTCGGGTTCGGACGGCAGCTTCTCGTCGGGCGCGTATGTGCCGTTCGTTATTTCGTCCGCGAGCTGCTGACGCACCTCCGCGGAAAGCAGCTGTCGCTGCTCCCGTCGCATGTCTGGCCCTTGAGGCACAGATGTAAGATGTCAGACAACAGACAACCTGTCAATGGATCCGAACGACCGCGCATGGGTGCGAGTCCCTACCATGGCCATGTGTGGGAATTCGGGATGCTGGTTCTGCTCATCGGTGTGATCGTGCTGATCGCAGGGCCGTGGATCATGCGACGCCGCGGAACGCGTGGTCCGATGGCGCAGGGCACCTTGGTGGTCACCGGCGTCAGTCCGCGCCCGGACGAGACCGGTCGGCAGTTCGTGACGATCACCGGCGTCATCAATGGGCCGACGCTCAATGAACACGTCGTCTATCAACGACTCGAGGTCGACGTCGACGAGTGGCCGTCGATGGGACAGCTCTTTCCGGTCGTCTACGCGCCGAACAATCCCGACAAGTGGGCGTTCGCACCGTCAGACGGGCCTCCGCCGCCGAAGCCGGATCAATCGGGTGAATGGGGAAGCCGGTTCAACTAGGGATCTCAGCCGTCAGCTAGGCGGCGGCTCTAGAAAGGTGGCGGCTCGTCCTTGATGGAGGCCATTGCCAGCGCCTGTTCCCAGCGTCGCCGGCCGCGCTCGACTTCGCGGTCTTGGCGGTTGAGCCTGCGTTCGAGAGCGATGCGCTGCGCTTTGTTCTGTGCTCGGGTGCGACTGCGCTTGGGCACAATTCTTGCGCGATCGGTGGACTGCAACGCCGCGGTAAAGCCAGGCGCGGTGAGCGCGCCGGTCGGTGTGCACAGGGAGGGGAACAAGAGCGCACTACCGGGTGTGGTGACGTATGTGTCGCCCGACGGGGACGTCCAGATCACGGTGCCGTCTCGCAGTTGTGTGTCGCGCCACCCACCAAACGTCTTGAGCAGATGGTGAATTCGGCACAGGCATTTCAGATTCGACGCGTGCGTAAAGCCACCTTCGCCAAACGGGATCGTATGGTCGAGGTCGCAACGGATCGCGGCGCGGTCGCAGCCGGGGAATCGGCACGTCAGATCTCGGCAGCGGACAAAATCTCCCAACCTCTGTGACGCCCTGTAGCCACACTCGGCAGGAGCGTCGCCCGGATGCACTACCGGCACCAGTTTCGCCGTCTTGGACAGTTCCGCGACGAGGTCCGCCGGAAAGAGCTCATCGGGGTCGACTGTGTAACCGGGGGTGTCGCTGGCGCCTTCGACGGTGGCCTGGTTGGCGACGACGTACATGGCGACAGCACTCGCGGCTTTGTCGCCTGCTGTGCAGGCGGGCCTATCGCATTCGCAGGTGAGGCGGTCGGCGCCGGCGCTCACCGCGTCAAACGCGTCGGCGCGCCGCTGCGCATGGGAGCGGAGATCATGTGAGCAGACGGTGGCGGCCAGGGCGTCGAGGCGTGCGTCCAGCGCTCGGCCAGTCATCACCCGAAGGAAGCCCCGGATTTCGCTCACGCCGTCGCCGCTGTCCCAGATTTCGACCCAGCGGTCGTCGCGCCTCTTCTTGCGTCGCCGCTTCGCGTCACAGTCGTGGCGGGCCACGATGCGGTCAACCCGTGCGATCAGCTGACTTCTGTCCAGCGACGGCCACCGCGCCGCAACGTTGGACAATTCGGCGTCCACAGCTGCCAGACGGTCCTGGTCGGTAATGAGTTCGGTGCGCGACACCAGCGTCTGGAACATGAGGTAGTCGATATCTCCGGCTCGGAAGACTGCGCCAACCTGCGGCAGCCGCCTGCCCATCGCGATCGCATCGTTCACGCGGGTTGTCGCAAGGCCCTGGCTGATCCGCAGCTCGGCTGCGACCTCCGCGGCGACGTGTTCGATGGTGTCTATTGCCCAGTCGTCGCGGCCGCCATCCTCGCGCAACCGCAGCCTGTACAGGTCGTGAATCGATACCAGACCGGCGGCCGCAGCACGATTCTCTTCGCGCGAAGAGACACCTACGCGCTCGATTAGAGATCGCGCCGCCGTATCTGACTCGAACATACGTTCGATAATAATCCTCAGGTCCGACATTGATTCTTGTGATGTCTCAGAACATTGGTGACAGTTCTGCATCAGGACATTGGTGACAGTTGATGTGTCAGGACTTCGGTGACGGTTCGGTGGTTTTGGGGCGTGGGCCGCGGGGTCGGCCGTTGCCGACGTGTTGATGCCGGGTGCGGGTCGGGTGTGCTCGGCGAGGACCTCGCCGTCGCAGGTCGGTGATGATGATCTTGTCGCCGTCGCTGACAACGAGGACCTGTTCAAAGGCGCGTCGAACATCGACCATGTAGGTCACTGAATCCAGCCTGATGGTCCCCGACGTGCTCGACCGTTCTGACATGGGTGTCGGCGGGCAGATCAGTGGGCGGCTGCGCTCGGGGAAGCCGATAGCGGCTCGGGACGGCGCGCCGCGTAGACCGGCCGGTCGAGTTGCGGGCGGGGTGGATCAGCCTTGGGGTCGCTTCCCATGCTGTCAGCGGCGTGACACGTCCGGGCAGCCCTTGGTGGGGGCGCTGGGTGTTGTAGATGTGGTCGAACGCGTCGACCTGGGCTTGCAGTTCGGCCAGTGATCCCGGCGAGCGGCTGTTTGTCGAGGTAACGGAACAGGGTCTGGTGGAAGCGTTCGTTCTTGCCCTGGGTGGTCGGCTTGTAGGGCTTGCCGGTGATCGCCTCCACACCCAGGCGCGGCGACGTGGCTGACGAGCCGGCCGACGTACCCCCGCCGCGAAGGGTTCAGTGCGAGCCCGTTGTCGGTCAGGAGTCGTTGAGGCACCCCGTGGGCGGCGATGGCCTTGTCCACCACGGTGATCGCGTCCTTGACGGTCTCGGCGGATGCGACGTGGGAGGCGACCGCGTAGCGGGAGTGGTCGTCGATGAGTTGGAAGGTCACGCACGTACGCCCGCCGTTGAGCACGTACTCGGTCGCATCGAGTTGCCAGCATGCATTCGGGGCCGGGTAGACGAACCGCCGCCATGCCGAGCGGGGCTTCTTTTTCGGCTCAAGACGAGCCACACCGGCCTCACGGAAGATGCGTGCCAGCGAGGCAGTGGAAGGCACCTGCAGCAGGCCCATCGCCTGCATCTTCTCGTGCACACTGATCGGCCCATGATCCAGGCCGGAGGATTCCAACGCGCCACGCACCGCCACGGCCTGCGCTTTGACCTCATCACTCAACTTCGACGGGCTCGACTTCGGTCGTCGGGTCCTGGGTTCGAGCACCGCGGCCGCACCTTCCGTCTTTGCGCGTTTGCGCAACTCGTAGAACGACTTTCGGGATATACCGTGCTCGACGCAGAATGTCGACACCGCCCCGCGAGGCGCATCCTCGGGCCACTGCGAGATCGCAAGACGGACGACTGGATCGATGGGTTCATGAACAGCCACCCCCCGAACCTTGAGGCACAAGTGTCACCACCAAGACCACCCGAACTGTCACCGATGTCCTGATGCAGAACTGTCACCGATGTCGCAGCGATCGGCGGGCGATGTCGCAGCCGGGGAAGCGGCAGAACAGATCACGCATCCGCACGAACTCGGCCAACTCGTCGCTGGGCCGATACCGCGACTCGGGTTCGGCGCCCGGGCATGCGGATCGGTTTGATGGTCGCCCCGTTGCGGATCGCCTCGGCCAACAGCGCGTTGGGCAGCACCCCGTGTCCCAGCAGCAGCGCCGGCGCGGCCGGGCCACGCCGGCCTTCGCGGTGGCGGCGGGTCCTTCGGCGGCGGGCCGCTCTTCGGCGGCGACGGGTACTTCGCGTCGGTGGCGGCGGTGATGGCGGCCTGGTCGGCGATCACCCGGATCACCACATTCGACTTTGGCTGTCACCCCGGCGGTGGGGCAGTCCGGTTTTCCACACCGGCAGGCCAGGATGTCGTTGCCGTCGGCGATCGCGCCGGCGGCATCGGAGCGGCGCTCACCGGCGCTGCGCGGATCCTCGGCGCACAACCCGTTGACCATCGCGGCCACCCGTTGTTTCCAGCACCGCGGCGGCCGGGGCCAGCAGGCTGCCCGAACACCGACACGGTTTCGGTGTCGTCATCACAGGCGCCGATGATGAAATCGCGGCCCCGCACCGCGGTCTCGGTGCGCCGCTGCGCATCAGGGTCATACCGGGTCGACCTGCGCATCCACCGCCACGCGCAACTTGTCTTCGGACAGCCGTTCCCAGTTCACGGCCCGCTCGGCGATCGCGGCGTCGATCTTGGCCCACGCCTGCTCGCCCTGCACCAGCCGGGTGGCCCAGGTGATCGTCGAGACCAGCCGGGTGCTCAGCGCGCCCTTGCCGATACAACGCCGCGACCTGGGGCAGGTGCTCGCGCAGCGCCTCGGCGATCCGCATCTGCCCCGACGCGCGCCGCGACCCGATCGCCATCGCCGCACCCACCTCAGCAGCGGTGCAGGCCCACGGATCGAACACCCACAACGCCCGCTCGTCGTCGTCATCGCTGCGGCGGCGGGTCAACTCCGCGATCGCAGCCAACCGGCGCGCACCAGCGATCGCCTCCTGGCGCACCCCGTCCTCGATCGCCGCCACCAACTCCACATCACTGACCGCCGCGAACTCCGACTCGAACATACGTTCGACGCTAGTCCTCAGGTCCGACAAATACTCTGGCCAGGAATCGATACGGAGGAACGCGTGCCCAAAGCCCTACCGCAAGACCTGCTCGACCTGCTCCGCAAGCCCAGCCCATGTTTCGTCGCCACGCTGATGCCCGACGGCTCGCCGCAGCTGACGCAGACCTGGGTCACCACCGACGGCGAGCACGTCGTCGTCAACATCGTGGACGGCCATCAGAAGGCGAAGAACCTCGCCCGCGATGCCCGGGTGGCCGTCAACATCGTCGACCCGGCAAACGTGTTCCGCTACTACGCCGTCCGTGGCCGCGTGATCGACATGACGACCGAGGGCGGGCAGGAGAGCATCGACGAGATCTCGCGACAAGTACCTCGGCATCCCGTACCCGAACTTCACCGGGCAGCCGGAGACCCGCGTACTCGTCACGATCGAGGCCGACTCGATACTGCCGCCGCGAGAATGACGTCAGCCGTGCGCGATCCGCAGTAGCTCCGCGACGCTGGTCAACTTCACCCGCGGCCTGCCGCCCTCGCCCAAGCCGCGCTCGTGGTCGTCGATGAGCTTCCAGTGGTCGTCGGTGACGACCTTGGGCTGGCGCTCCACGAACCATTCGGCCAGCGACTCGGAATGGTTGTCGTCGAACGAGGCCAGCTCCGCGCCCCCGAGATCGGCGACGAGCGTGTCGACGGTCTCCTGGGAGTCGCTCTTGTTGCTGCCGATCACGCCGGTCGGCCCGCGCTTGATCCAGCCGACCACGTACTCGTTGCGGCTGCCGTCGACGCGGCCGGAGTCGTGCGGGATGGTGCCCTTCTTTTCGTCGAACGGCAGCCCCGGCGTCGCCACCCCGCGGTAGCCGACGGCGCGGACCACGAGCTGGGCGGGCACCTCCTCGCGTTCGCCGGTGTCCTTCGCCGACACCCACCCGCTGTCGTCGGCGACGAGTTCGTTGCGGCCCAACACGATCGACTCGACCTTGCCGTCGCCCTTGATCTCGATGGGCGAGGTGCGGAACCGGAACACGATCCGACGCTTGGCCCCCTTCGGCGCGACGTCGGCGTAGCCGCGCAACACCTTGATGTTGTTGCGGACGGTCTTGCTCGCGGCCTCGACGTCCTCGTCGGTGATGTCGGCGAAATCGTCGGGGTCGATGATCACGTCGACGTCACCGAGGCCCTCGAGGTGGCCGAGCTCGCGCAGCTCCAGTGTGGTGAAGGGCGCCTGCAGCGGCCCGCGTCGTCCGATGATGAGCACCTCCTCGACGCCGCGGTCGTGCAGCACCTGCAGCGCGTGATCGGCGATGTCGGTGGTGGCGAGCACGTCGGGGTCGGTGACCAGGATGCGCGCCACGTCGAGCGCGACGTTGCCGTTGCCGACCACCACGGCCCGTCCCGTGGACAGGTCGGGCGCCATCTCCTCGAAGTGCGGGTGCGCGTTGTACCAGCCGACGAAGTCGACGGCGGCCACGCTGCCCGGCAGTTCCTCGCCGGGGATGCCGAGAGCCCGGTCGGACTGCGCGCCGACGGCGTAGATGACCGCGTCGTAGCGTTCGGCCAGTTCCGTGGTCTGCACGTGCTCGCCGACGACGATGTTGCCGAAGAAGCGGAAGCGGGGATCGAGCGCCGTCTTCTCGAACTGGGCGCTGATCGACTTGATCTTCGGATGGTCGGGCGCGACGCCTGAGCGCACGAGGCCCCACGGCGTCGGCAGCATCTCGAGCATGTCGACCCGCACGTCGGCGTCGTCGTCAGCGTCTGCGAATTTCAGTAAAGAAGCCGCGGCGAAGTACCCGGACGGGCCTGAGCCGACGATCGCTACGTGGTACGGGCGCCTTTGAGGCATAGGTGTGTGCCTTACTGTCGCTGCCCGGCGACATGCAAAGGGGCTGTCGCGTCTGTCGCCAAGGCCGTTTCCCCCACAAGACTCTAGAACGCGCACCTGCCGTGCTGCCGCTGGTCAGCGAGAACTGCCTGGCCGGTAACGTGATCTCCCGTGGAACCCGACCGTCAAGCCGATATCGCCGCCCTCGACTCCACCCTCACGACGGTGGAGCGGGTGCTCGATGTCGACGGGCTGCGGAGCCGCATCGAGAAGCTCGAAAGTGAAGCATCTGATCCGAACCTCTGGGACGACCAGGCGCACGCTCAGAAGGTCACCAGTGAGCTGTCTCATACACAGGGCGAGCTGCGCCGTGTCGAGGAACTGCGCCAGCGTCTCGACGACCTTCCTGTGCTCTACGAAATGGCCGCCGAGGAAAGTGGCTCGAGCGGCGACGACGCGCTGGCCGAGGCCGACGCCGAGCTCAAGCAGCTGCGCGAGGACATCGAGGCGATGGAGGTCCGCACTCTGCTCGCGGGCGAGTACGACGCGCGCGAGGCGCTGGTCAACATCCGCTCCGGCGCAGGCGGTGTCGACGCGGCGGACTGGGCCGAGATGCTGATGCGGATGTACATCCGTTGGGCGGAGCAGCACAAATACCCGGTCGAGGTGTACGACACGTCCTACGCCGAGGAGGCGGGCATCAAGAGCACGACCTTCGCCGTGCACGCCCCGTTCGCCTACGGCACGCTCTCGGTCGAACAGGGCACCCATCGGCTGGTGCGCATCAGCCCGTTCGACAACCAGGGGCGACGGCAGACCTCGTTCGCCGAAGTCGAGGTGCTGCCGGTGACCGAGACCACCGACCACATCGAGATCCCCGAGAACGACGTGCGCGTCGACGTGTACCGATCGAGCGGGCCGGGCGGGCAGTCGGTGAACACCACCGACTCGGCGGTTCGACTCACCCACATCCCGACCGGTATCGTCGTGACTTGCCAGAACGAAAAATCGCAACTGCAGAACAAGGTCTCGGCGATGCGCGTACTCCAGGCAAAGCTGTTGGAGCGCAAGCGTTTAGAAGAACGTGCTGAGATGGATGCGTTGAAGGGTGACGGCGGCAGCTCGTGGGGCAATCAGATGCGCTCCTACGTCCTGCACCCGTACCAGATGGTCAAGGACCTGCGCACCGAGTTCGAAGTCGGCAACCCCGCCGCAGTACTGGACGGAGACATCGACGGATTCCTCGAAGCCGGAATCCGTTGGCGCAATACCCAAGATGACGAATAGCACCGTACTTGCACTGAATCTCGCCGACGGCTGGAGCGGTTTCTGGCGCGGCGAATTCGGCGTCTGGATCCTGGATCGCGGCGTGCGGATCGCCCTGCTCGTGATCGGCGGTCTGCTTGCGGCCCGTTTCATCAGCTGGACGGCGAACAGGGTGGTCCGTCGCATCGACACCGAATACCGGGAGAGCGACCAGCTGGTCCGGTCGGAGAGCACCAAGCACCGTCAGGCCGTCGCATCGGTGATCTCGTGGGTGTCGGTGGCGATCCTGTTCGTGATCGTCGCGGTGGAGGTCACCGACATCCTCGCGATACCGGTCGGGTCGCTCGTCGCACCGGCCGCGGTGCTCGGCGCCGCGCTCGGCTTCGGCGCCCAGCGGGTCGTGCAGGATCTGCTGTCCGGGTTCTTCATCATCACCGAAAAGCAGTACGGCTTCGGCGATCTGGTGTCGCTCACGGTGGCGGGCATCGCCGCGCCCGCGGAGGGCACCGTGGAGGACGTCACGCTGCGCGTCACCAAGCTGCGTTCGACAGAGGGTGAGATGTTCATCATCCCGAACGGGCAGATCGTCAAGACGCTCAACCTGTCCAAGGACTGGGCGCGCGCCGTCGTCGACATCCCCGTGCCGACGTCTGCCGATCTGAACGTCGTCAACGATGTGCTCCACGAGGTGGCCGAGAAGTCGACAGAGGATCCGGCGCTCAAGGATCTGCTGCTCGACACGCCACAGATGATGGGCGTGGAGAGCATCGAGCTGGACACGGTGAACCTGCGGATGGTGGCGCGCACGCTGCCGGGCAAGCAGTACGAGGTCGGCCGACGGATCCGCGTGCTGGTGGTCCGGGCGCTGCGCCGTGCAGGAATTGTGGCGTCCGACGGAAATTCGCCGATGGTTGCCGGCCTTCCGCAATCGTCCGCGACGCCTGCCGCCGAGGATGCGACGAGACAGCGGCGCGAACCGGAGCAGAAGCAATGACCATCCTGGTTCAAGGCGAAGCTCGGCGGCCGCTTCCGCGTGTCGACCGCTGGTGCTCATCGTCGCGTTCGTCGCGTTGTTCTGGGTGCAGCAGACCTTCCAGCCGGAACCTGCCGCACCCGAACAGCCCGTGCCCGCGGTCGTCCCACCCGGCTTCGTGCCCGACCCGAACTACACCTGGGTTCCGCGCACGCAGGTGCGGCGGCCCAAGGAGCCGGTGACCACGACCACCACCACCAGCCTACGACGACGACCACGACCGAGACGACGACGCCGGGCCCCGACGACACGACGAGTGAAACGTCGCCGAGCCCGACGACGACGGTGATCGATCCCGACGGCCCAGGCGGCCCTCTCGGCCCGCAGACGCTGATGCAGACACCGACGGTGACGGCGCCGACGACGGCACCGCCGGTACCGGGAACTGTGCCCGCCACACCCGATGTCCCGCGATAGCTCGACGGGCGGCTGCTGTGGCTCACCGCTACACTGGCGTGCCGTGATGATCACGCTCGACCATGTCAGCAAGCTGTACAAGACTTCGGCGCGACCGGCGCTCGACAATATCTCGCTCAGGATCGACAAGGGAGAGTTCGTCTTCCTCATCGGTCCGTCCGGTTCGGGCAAGTCGACATTCATGCGACTGCTGCTTGCCGAGGAGTCGCCGACCAACGGCGATGTGCGGGTGTCGAAGTTTCACGTCAACAAGCTGCCGGGCCGGCATATCCCCAGCCTGCGACAGGTCATCGGCTGCGTCTTCCAGGACTTCCGGCTGCTGCAGCAGAAGACGGTCTTCGAGAACGTGGCGTTCGCTCTTGAGGTGATCGGCAAGCGGCCCGACGTGATCAACCGCGTCGTGCCCGACGTGCTGGAGATGGTCGGGCTTTCGGGGAAGGCCAACCGGCTGCCCGGCGAGTTGTCGGGCGGTGAGCAGCAGCGTGTCGCGATCGCGCGGGCGTTCGTGAACCGTCCGCTCCTGCTGCTGGCCGACGAGCCGACGGGAAACCTGGATCCCGAAACCAGTAAGGACATCATGGATCTGCTCGAGCGCATCAACCGCACGGGGACCACGGTGTTGATGGCCACTCACGACCATCACATCGTCGACTCGATGCGCCAGCGCGTCGTCGAGCTCAGCCTTGGCCGCCTTGTCCGCGACGAGCAGCGCGGCATCTACGGAATGGATCGCTAGTGCGCTTCGGGTTCCTGCTCAACGAGGTCTGGACCGGCCTTCGCCGCAACGTCACGATGACGGTCGCGATGATCCTGACCACCGCGATCTCCATCGGCCTCTTCGGTGGCGGTCTGCTCGTGGTGCGCCTTGCCGACAACTCCCGCGCCATCTACCTGGACCGGGTCGAGAGCCAGGTGTTCCTGACCAACGACGTGTCGGCCAACGACCCGACGTGTGACGCCGATCCGTGCAAGTCGCTGCGGCAGACGATCGAGGACCGTGACGATGTCCGCTCGGTGCGCTTCCTCAACCGCGACGACGCCTACAACGATGCGATCAAGAAGTTCCCGCAGTACAAGGACGTCGCGGGTAAGGACGCCTTCCCGGCGTCGTTCGTGGTCAAGCTCGACAATCCCGAGCAGCACAAGGACTTCGACGACTCGATCGCCGGCCAGCCGGGCGTATTGAACGTGCTGAACCAGAAGGATCTGATCGACCGGCTTTTCGCGGTGCTCGACGGGCTGTCCAACGCCGCGTTCGCGGTGGCGATCGTCCAGGCGATCGGAGCGGTCCTGTTGATAGCCAACATGGTTCAAGTCGCCGCATACACCCGAAGAACCGAGGTCGGCATCATGCGATTGGTCGGCGCGAGCCGGTGGTATACGCAGCTGCCGTTCCTGTTGGAAGCAACTCTGGCGGCGCTGATCGGTGTGGTCATCGCGATCGTCGGCTTGATCATCGTGCGTGCGCTGTTCCTGGAGAACGCGCTCAACCAGTTCTACGAGGCGAATCTCATTGCGAGAGTGGACTATGCCGACATTCTCTACATCGCGCCGATACTGATATTCGTCGGTGTCGCGATGGCAGGAGTCACCTCTTACGCCACCCTTCGGCTCTACGTCCGAAGATAGCCATGGCCAAGAAAGCCGACCCGACGAAGTCGAGCAACAACCGAGTGGTCGCGACCAATCGGAAGGCGCGGCACAACTATTCGATCCTCGAGACGTTCGAGACCGGGGTTGCGTTGATGGGCACAGAGGTGAAGAGCCTGCGTGACGGCCAGGCATCGCTTGCGGATGCATTCGCCACCGTCGACGACGGCGAGATCTGGCTGCGCAACCTGCACATCCCGGAGTATCACTCCGGCAGCTGGACCAATCACACGCCGCGGCGCAACCGCAAGCTGCTGTTGCACCGCAGCCAGATCGACACGCTGATCGGCAAGATCCGCGACGGCAATCTGACGCTGGTTCCGTTGTCGCTGTATTTCTCCGACGGCAAGGTCAAGGTCGAACTCGCGCTTGGCCCGCGGTAAGCAGGCCCACGACAAACGTCAGGACATCGCCAAGCGTGACGCCCAGCGTGAAGTGGCGCGCGAAATGGGCAGGCGCATAAAGGGTAAGACCTGATCGGGGTCGTCTTCGCGCTGGCTTCGGCGCTGGGCTACGGCATCAGCGATTTCGTCGGCGGAATCGCATCGCGCCGGGTGGCCGCGTTGCGTGTGGTGCTGGTGTCCTACCCGGTCGCCCTGACACTGCTTCTGGTGCTCGCGCTGATCGTCGGCGGCGACATCTCGCACGGCGCGATGATCTGGGGCGGATTGTGCGGATTCAGCCAGGCATTCGGCATCTGGTGGTTCTACGCCGCGTTGGGGTCCGGCCCGATTTCGGTGGTGTCGCCGCTGACGGCGATCCTCGTCGCGGCGATCCCCGTCGGCGTCGGTCTTGCGCTGGGGGAGCGGCCCGGTGCGATCGCGGGCGTCGGGGTGGTCCTCGCACTCGTGGCCGTCGTTCTGGTCAGCCGAGAGACCACCGACAAGGACGACACCCCGCACCGCTTCACCACGAAGGTCGCCTGGCTGACGGTGGGCGCGGGCGTCGCGTTCGGGTCGAACTTCGTGTTGATCGCGCAGGCGCCGCCAGAAGCGAATCTGTGGCCGTTGGTGTTCGCGCGGTTGGCCGCCACCCTGACGGTGCTCGTCGTCGCGGCGGTGAGCGGCAATCTGGTCGTGCCGAGCGGGCAGCCGCTGCGGCTGGCGCTGCTTGGCCGCGGTGCTCGACGTCGGCGCCAACATCGCGATGCTCCTTGCGTTGCATGCGTCGATGCTGTCGCTGGCCGGTGTGCTCATGTCGCTGTATCCGGCGGCCACGGTGCTGCTCGCGATCGTGGTGCTACGGGAGCGGGTGACCCGCTGGCAGGCCGTCGGCATGGTGCTGGCGCTTGCGGCGGTCGCCATGATCGCGGCGGGCTGAGCACCGTCGGCTAGATACCGCTCACACCGTTGATGAACAGGAAGGCGCCGATCGTCGCGATGATCACCGCCGCCAGTTGACGGCGACGCACGATCACCCAGTCGTGAAGCCGCAGCATGACGGCGTAGGTCGCCGCCGGTGCGACGAGGCTGCCGAGCAAGGGGGATTTCGGCGAACGCCAACACCACGAGGTGATAGACGATCAGCGCGCCGAATTGCGTCGCCGCATCCGCGCCGGACACAAGAATCGCCGCCAGTGCGGCCACGTACTGGAGAGGCGTCGCCAGCGCGACCCCCGCGAGGAACCCCACCCACAGCGACCCGCCCCGAATCGCGTCGCCGACGCGTGCCGTCAGCCGGGAAATTGCGGAGTTCTTCGGTTGCGGCGCCCCTGATCGGCGCGGGAAGCCCATCGCGATCAACGCGGCGATGAGCACCGCGAGCACGCCGATGCCGATCTGGACGAGCCCGACGGTCGAGCCGCCTGCGGCCGCGGGCATGTTCCGCATGAGCTCCAGGGCCACGTCCTGAAGCAGGAAAAGCGCGCCGAGGCCGACGAGCAGACCCATCGCGAGACCACCGAGCCAGAACGCGAGAAGTTGGAGGACGGGTCGCGGACGCGAGATCACCAGGACGGTGACTCCGATTCGCAGCGGATCCACCATCGCTGCAAGCGCCATCACCAACACCGCGCCCCACACGACGGGGACGGTACCCCGCGGCGGCGGATAACGCCCTGCGGCCTCGACCAGGCATTTGTGGAGTTTGCTCCAACCCTCGCGAATATCCAGGCAGGTGGACAGACGCCCCCGCTGAATAGGGCATCATGGCAGTTGGCTGTTGCCAGACAGTAGGAGAGGAACGGTACGGGTGAGGATCTCGGGCGGCAGGCTGCGGTTCGGCTTGTTTGCCGTGCTCTTCGTGCTGCTCTGTGTCAACGCGCTCGCGCTGTGGGGCGAGCCAGCGGCCCATTCGACATTCACGGCGCTGCAGGCGATCACCGGCGTCGGGGCAATCGTGTGCGCCGTGGTGGTGATTCGTCGCAAGCGCGGACTGTCGAGGGCGTGGCGGCTCGTCGTCGTCGCGGCGTTCGTGAGTTCGCTGGTCGGCGACCTTCTCTGGTATGCGGGCCGCGTCGGCACCTTCGGCACGGCACCACCGCTTGCCGTGGCTGCGTACTTCATGCCGCCGCTGCTGACCCTCCTCATCGCTGTCCTGCTGGTGCGCTCCGGCGCTCCCGTGCACGAAGGACGCGACGGTCCGATCCGGGGCTCTCGCGTCATCACGGTTTTGGACGGAGTGGTCGCGGCCATCTCGTTCTCGCTGTTCGTGCTGATTTCGGGTTTCGGCGACCGAACCGGCGCAGTCCTGCCCCGGTCGGACAACACCGCCGTGCTGGCCGCCTACGCGTTGCTCGAAGTCGTTGTTGTGGTGACCGCCACGGTCACCGCGGTCACCTACAGCCAGGACCGCGCTTATCGGGCGAACTACCTGTTGGTGGCGGGCGGCGTCATCCTTCTTGCCGGGTCGGACCGGATGGTGACCTACCTGAGAACCGTCGGCTTGGGGGACGGCCAGCTCTGGGGCAGCTTCGGCCTGGTCCTCGGCCAGCTGCTTGATCGCCTTCGCGGTGCTGGATCTGCCGCCGTACCCGGCTACCAGGCGTGCGCGCGAAGCCGCCGACTGGATGCAGCTCGTGTTGCCCTACGTCGGGTTCATCGGCATGGCGGGGCTGTACTGCTTCCATCTCTACATCGGACAGCGGCTGACGTGCGCTCGAGCTCTGCCGCCGCGATCGTGCTGATCGTGTTGGTCGCCGTTCGGCAGATGATCGCCATGCGTTCCCAACGGCAGTTGACCGAGCGCCTGTACGACGTGCAGAACCGACTCGCACATCAGGTACACCACGACTCGCTGACGGCGCTGCCCAACCGGCTGCTCTTCGCCCAGCGGCTCGATGAGGCGATCGCCGTCGGCCCGTTCGTGTTGATCTTCGTCGACCTCGACGATTTCAAAGAGGTCAACGACCGGTTCGGCCACGCGGGCGGCGACGAGCTTGCTGTGCGCGGTCGGCGAGCGCCTCAGCCGGTGCATCGGCGAAGGGGACACGCTGGCACGCATCGGCGGCGACGAGTTCGCGATCCTCATCGGTGGCCAAGCAGAGCCACCCGAGGTCGTCGCGGACCGGATCCGTGTCGCCCTGCGCGACCCTTTCGCGATCCACGGTTCGTCGATCCGGGTTCGCGCAAGCATGGGCCTGGTTCGACCGGACCCGAACGAGCCCTCACCCACCTCCGACGACCTGCTGCGGCAGGCCGACGTCTCGATGTACGCGGGCAAGCGGGTCGGCAAGGACACCGCGGTGATCTACCGACCGTCGCTGGGGGTCTCGACGGATTTCCCGACGGCGCTGCGCCAGGCCGGCGGCGGCGTCCCCGCAGGCTTCAGCCTCGTCTATCAGCCGGTGGTGGAGCTACCGGACGCCGGACCTGTCGCAGTCGAGGCGCTCGCGCGGTGGACCGCGCCCAATGGCACCGACATCCAGCCCGACGCATTCGTCGCCGCCGCCGAGGCCGCAGGGTTGGGCGCGACGTTCGACGCGATGGTGCTCAACCTCGCCTGCGACGAACTGGAATCCGCAGGCGTCGACATGGTCCTGCACGTGAACATCGGCGCGGCGCGGTTGGGCAGCCTCGAATTCGAACGGGAAGTGCAGCGGACGCTTGATCGCTGCGGGTTGACGCCGAGCCAGCTCGTCTTGGAGATCACCGAGACGGTTCCGGTCGTCGACCTCGCGGACGCCGCTGCGCAGATCACCCGGCTCAACGCGATCGGGATCAAGGTCGCCCTCGACGACTTCGGCGCGGGCTACAGCTCGCTGACATATCTGCACGCGCTGCCCGTGCAGATCATCAAGCTCGACCGCGGCCTTGCCGTCGGCCCGGAGCCGGCTCGGATCGAGACGCTGTACCGCTCGGTCATCCGGCTGTGCGACTCGCTTGGGCGTGGACGTGATCGCAGAAGGCATCGAGAGCGCGGCGCAGGCCGACACGGTCTTCTCGGCGGGATGCAGGCTCGCGCAGGGTCACCTGTTCGGGCGTGCCGTGCCAATCGAGGATCTCGCGTTAACGCGGGAGGTACCGTCGGGCCGGTGAACAGCCCCTCACGCCCCGCTGACCCGCCTGGACAAATCCGATGTGCTGAGTGGCCTCTTCGGCAGCTGGGATGCCATCGACGGTGTGGTCGGCGACCTGTCCGACTCGGAGTGGGAACAGTCGACGTCGCTGCCGGGCTGGACCGTGCACGACGTCGTCGCGCATGTGGTCGGCACCGAGTCGATGCTGCAGGGGCTTGGCACGCCGGAAGCCGATATCGACGTATCGGCGCTCGAGCATGTGCGCAACGACATCGGCGTGCTGAACGAGTGCTGGGTACGCAAGCTGCGTGGCCTCTCGCATGCGGAACTGCTGGAGCACTTCCGCGCGACGGCGGCAGCCCGCCGCGAGGCGCTGACGGCGATGGGGGAGGACCAGTGGCACGAAATGACCGCGACGCCCGCGGGGCCCGACAGCTACGGCCGGTTCATGCGGGTGCGGACCTTCGACTGCTGGATGCATGAGCACGACGTCCGCGACGCAGTGGGTCAGCCTGCCGGGCACAGTGACTTCGCGAACGCGGACTCCCGGCTGGCGCTCGACGAGATGGCGGCGAGCATGGGCTTCGTCGTCGGCAAGCTCGGCAAGGCGCCCGATGGATCCCGGGTCCGGCTCGAGTTGACCGGCCCGCTGGAGCGAACCATCAACGTCTCCGTGGACGGGCGCGCGAAGGTCGTCGACGAATTCGACGGCGAGCCGACGGCCACGATCGCACTCGACGGCCTGCTGTTCACCCGGCTCGCAGGCGGCAGAACGGCCGTCGACCACGACGCGATCACCTACGGCGGCGACGAGGCCGTAGGGAAGCGGGTCGTCGAGCACCTGAACTATGTGATCTAGCGAGCAATTTCCCGCGTATTTGCGGACCGCACGAATTTTCGAGCCCTTTTCCGGTGCTTACCGTGCTAGCTTCGTTTGCTGGCTGAACGTCAGCTTTGGGGAGCAAGGCTGTGACCGGGGGACACATGAAGATTCAGAGTCGGCGTTGGGCATTGGTCGCCGCCACGACAGCACTGATCGTTGCGGGCTGCGGGCAGAGTGACGAACCGGAATCGGCTGGCACCGCGCCGCCGAAACCTGCGGATTCGATAATCCGCATCAAAGACAAGGGCGTGACCGCCAAGGGCGGCACGGTCGACGTGTTGAACACCGTCGACTGGATCGTCGCTGGACCCCGCGAACAACTACCCCATCGAGCCCAGTGAGGTCGGTCGCCTCATCTATCGGACACTTGACGTTCGTCAAGGACACGCCGGGCGAGGACCTCTCGGTGCAGCCCGACCTGGCCGAGTCGTTGGGCACCTCGAGTGACGGCGGTAAGACGTGGACCTACAAGCTGCGCGAGGGCTTGAAGTACGAGGATGGCAAGCCCATCACCGCAGCCGACGTGAAGTACGGCGTACAGCGTTCCTTCGCCCAGGACGTGTACGACGAGGGCGCGACCTACATGGTCGACCTACTGGAGAACGAGACCGAATACGCCGGGCCGTACACAACGCCCGAGAAAGATCTGACCTCCGTCGAGACCCCCGACGACCGCACGCTGGTATTCCACTTCACAGGGCCGCAGGCCGATGCCGACTGGATACTGTCGCAGCTCTACACCGCGCCGGTTCCCAAGGATGCCGATACCAAGGAGGCCTACGCCGACCGCCCAGTCTCCTCGGGGCCGTACAAGATCGAGACGTACACGCCCGACGAATCGCTGGTGCTGGTCCGCAACGACCAGTGGGATCCCGCTACCGACCCCAACCGGCCGGCATATCCCGACAAGTTCCAGTTCTCTGCTGGCACCGCCGCTGACACCAACAAGCGGCTGCTCGCGTCGAAGGGCCCCGACGCGAACGCCACGGGGCTGACCCTCATGATGTCGGAACCCGATGCGCCGAAGCTCGACGAACCGTCGGTCAAACCGCGTTTCGTCAACGGACCGGGACCATGCGTCGACTACGTGGCCATGAACACGGAAAGATCACGGATCCCGATGTCCGCCATGCCATCGCGCTCGCGATCGACCGGCAGACGATTCAGAGCGAGTACGGAGGCGATCTGTTCGGCTCGATCGCCGATTCGATCGTGCCGCCGACGGCTGCGGGTTTCCAGGCGCCGGATCTCGGCCTGAAGCCGCAAGGCGATGTCGAGGCCGCGAAGAAGCTTCTGGCCGGAAAGACCGTTCCCCCGCTGCATCTGGCGCTCGACGCGGACGCAGGGCTGTACAAGAGAGTTGGCGACGTGGTCAAGACGAATCTGAAGGCCGCGGGTATCGAGGTGATCGCCGACGAATACAAATCTGATGACTACAGCGCCCGCCATCGAGGGCGACAACCCGCCGGCCCTCTCGTTCGAAGGATGGTGCGCCGACTGGCCGACTCCGGCCGCGGTCGTGCCCTCGGTGTTCGGCCCCGATCCCGACGGCAAGACATATGGTTCGAACAACGTCACCCGGTACTACGACCCGGCGACGGCGAAAGAGATGCAGGACCTGATGTCGTCGACCGAACCGCCGACCGTCGTGACCACCAAGTTGATCGAACTCGCCAACAAGATTCAGACGACGGCCTGGCCGCTGTTGCCGACTATCTTGAACAACACCCCGGAGGTCGTCGGTGCCAACCTGACCAACGCCGGGATCTCACCGCTCTTCGGTGTGTTCGACCTGAACACCGTCGCGGTAAAGCAGTGATCTAGCTGGGACTATTTAATCCCTGGTCTTTGTTGAACTCGACGGTAGAATGAAATGTCCTGCCGAAAGTCGGTAGGGATGCGAGGGGCCGAACGGTTTCGACATCGCGCATCGAATCAAGGGAAGCGTGCCGGTGCAGGCAAGAGACCACCGTAAGCGTCGTTGCAACCAATTAAGCGCCGATTCCAATCAGCGCGACTACGCACTCGCTGCCTAAGCGACTGCGTGTCTGTCAGACCGGGAGCGCCCTCGGCCCGGACCCTGGCATCAGCTAGAGGGACAAACCCATACGTCCGGTCGCGGGATGTACGGGGACACCAAACAGCGACTGGGATCGTCATCCTGACTTGTCTGCGTGATCAGGAGATCCGAGTAGAGGCATAGCGGACTGCGCACGGAGAAGCCTCGAGGAAGTGCCGTTGGACCCGGGTTCGATTCCCGGCGGCTCCACAAGTTAGCAGGTCGGGCCAGGACGAAAGTCCTGGCCAGTTTTCTTTTCCTATCAGCAGCCATGATCGACGTGCGGCCCCTCTCAGAAGAACGAGGTCCGTCCCGCCGTGGCAGGCTGAGTGCATGACCGAGGACAAGAAGTGGGCCGTCACCATCCACCGCCAGGGTGAGGCCGCCAGCACTGTCGGCTACGAAGGCCCTGACGAGGAGTCTGCGCGCCAGTTCGTCGCCGAGGAGCTGGAACTCGACGTTGACGAACAGGGGAACGTGACAGGCGATTCTCAGATCGTCCGAATCACGGTCGAGGAAGACGCGGACATACCCATCCAGCTTGAAGAGCAGTAGCCCGGACACCAAACAGCACCACTCGGGACCACTCCCAGGAGAGATCATAAGTGGCATTGGCTGCGTCCCCTAGCCGTGGCTACCCGGTCCGTATTCGCCAAAAAAGCGGCATCCAATCGGGTTGGTCGCGCAATAGGAACCCGGTGCAGGTTCTGCGGGCGGCGGAGGCGGCCCCACATCCGGCAACCATGGCGGTGGCGAATCGGCCCAGACCCAGCTGTCCATCTGAATGCCGTTCATGTTTATTGGGACATTGCCTTCAGGCGGGTTGACGAACCAGTAGTCGTGGCAGACGTTCATGTCCCAGCCGAACGCCGCCCCGCCCATCGGTAACGGCTGCCCGGGCACCACGTTCCGGTGGGAGCGGGACGATCGGCGGCGGCAGAGCCCGCGCCCAGCCCTAATCCGGCCGCAGCGATGGCGCCCGAGGTCAACGCCCCGACGACGATGTGTCTCATCACTGTGGTGTTCATGTCGTTTCCTTTGTCCGTCGCGGCCCCCCGAGGCTACGAATGGTCTTCGTGCTTGCTGATATTTGACGCTTGGGAAATTTCCCTGGTAGCGCGATGCAATTGAAACCTGTGAATGTTGCTACCGATCCCAATTTCGACATATTGGGGCAGTTCCACGAAGAAGGGCCAGGACGAATGTCCTGGCCCTTCTCATGTACCTCTGCTCGGCCGTCACCGCGAGCTCGTCGCGAGCTAGGCGGCATGGGGGAGCGCCACGCACGGCTTGCCGGTGCACCGTGCCGAGAGTGCATGTCCTGCGGAGAAGGAACGTCCGCGCGAAGTCGGCTGCGTGATCCGCTGGATCGGAGCCGCGTTGACCGCGATTCCCGCAAGCATCTCGGCGTAGTTCCAGCCGATCTCTCCTGCAGACATTGCCGACAGGTTGATCATCTGTTCCCGCCCTGGCCGCCCCGGGCCCGTCATGCTCGGCTTCATGTTGATGTCGATCGCCTTGATGACACCGTTGGCGTCTTCCCGGCAGTCGATCCGAATCGGTGCAGTGGCCTTCAGGAACTGCGCGACTGTGACGGCATGCTTGCTGAACTCGCGGAGCTGAGCATCGTCGCCCGCGGGCTTGCTGTTCGACTGGATCGGCACGACTCCACTGAACGGCATCACGCCGCCGTGGTGGCCGGTGCGCTCGATCGCCGGAAGCGTCCAATGGGTGGCTTCGTTGCGCATACCGTCAGCAGTCTCATAGGTTCCCGGCGGCATCACCGTCACGGCCAGTTCTCTGCCGGACAGGTACTCCTCGACGAGGAACTTGCTGCCGAACTTCGGTCCGACATGAGACTCGATGTGCTCGGCCGCTTCCTCGACTGAGTTGACGACCTTCACACCCGCGCTGCCGCGGCCGCGGACCGGCTTGATGATGACCGGAAAGGTCAATCCGTTCAGCGAAACCGCCTTCTCGACTTGACCTTTCGCCGGTCCATTCTCCACGTTGACGAGGGCTTGCACGGGAACCGGGACGCCGATTGCTTCGATGGCGGCCTGGCACACGTCCTTGTCTTCGTACTTCTCGACGACGTCCAGTGGCTGACCAACGACGTACAGCCCGTCGCGGAAAGCGAAGTTGGCCATCGGATGCTCGTCGAACAGGCTGGTGTTGGCCCAGAGGATCTCCGCTCCATCGGCGATGGCCTTGGCGATCCCCTCAAGCGTATCGGGATAGGTCCAATCCGCGTCGACATCGGGGCGCGGGCTGTCTGCGGGAGTCAGCACGTCGCAGCCGGCCTGCATCAGCGCGTTCGCGATGTCGGCGGACGAATCCCGGTAACCGAACGGGTTCGACGGCTCGACCGCCCCGTTCAACGATGGCGGTGTGACTGCCGGTGCAGAACCGCGATCGGCCGGCCGTACAGCGACGGGGCATTCTGGACTTCGGACTGGATCTGATCTGTTGTGATGGTCATTTGAGTTCTCCTGTGTGAGTAAGTGTTTGGCACTGCTTTGTGCTTGCGAGATCGAAATTACGGGTGCGCGCCTCGAGAAGGCCCGCTTGTGCGCACAACCTCTGGAACCGCGCGATTTCCCGCTTTTGCGCATTGTGCTCACCGACAGTTTTGGGTGGCCGCGAACGACGGCCTTGCCGCAGCACAGCTCCATCAACGGCGAATTCGCCTGTCAGACAGAGATATTGAGTCGAGCGCGGTCAGCGCTTCAGAGCAGGAAAATGGGCGACGATGTCGGCGACATCCGCGCAGTTGTCGAGGTCGAGAACCTTGTCCGCGAGGGTGCTGATCGCCGCAGGAGTGGCGCCGAGGCCCATCTCGAGGCAGCTCGAGAACTTGGCCAGCACCTCTTCGTCGCCCATCGGCTGCTCCGGGCTGCCCTCCATGAACTCGAGGAAGCGTTCGATGCGCCGCCCGTCCTTGCAGCGGATGGTCACCCTGGTCGGCGCCATGGCGCCGGGATCGATCGCATCGTCTGACACCACGCTCGTACGCGCCGCGAGGGCGCTGACAGCGGGATCCGAGATCTGTGGTCGCTGGAAGGTCGCCACATCGACGCTGCCTCCGATGAGCGCCGCCGCGAAGCAGTAGCCGGCGTTGAACTGGGCGTGGATCGTCGAGTCCCGTTCAACGTCGTACGGCTCACCGACGATCTTGGTGTTCACCTCGCTCATACCGATGACAACGCTCTCGATCTCCGTTGAGCTCAACCCTTCCCGGTGCAGCGCTCGACCGATGGCGATCGCGTTGTGGGTGCATCGGCAGCATGGATAGGGCTTCATGCTGTGCGTCATGAGTTCCCATGTCTGGCCGAGATCGCGCACGAGGGCGTCGGGAAGGACCTCGCCCCGCTCGTAAAGCTGGAACAGACCGGCTTCGCCCTCGAGGAACCGCGTCGGGCCGGTCAGCCCGACGGCGGCGAGAAAGGCGGCCGCCGTTCCGTTGCGTGAAGCAAAGCCTGCCCCGAGCCGCTTCGCCAGAACACCGTCGTTCAGCGCCTGACGCGTGCCAGAAGCCTGATGAAAGGCGAGCGCGACCGCGTCCGAGAACTGCCCGCCGCGCAGACCGAGCACCCGGGCGGCCGCGGCCGCTGCGCCCATGGCGCCCATGACGGTCGTCGGATGCCAGCCCTTGGACATGCTGTTGGGGCGGCGAGCCGAGGCGCGCCTGCAGCTCCACCCCGGTGGCGAGCGCCGCGATGAGTTCGCGCCCGCTTACGCCGCCCCGCGCCTCCGCTGCGGCCAACGCCGCGGGCAGCATCACGGCGTAGGAGTGCACGCGGCCGGGATCGTGGTTGTCGTCGAAGTCCAGTGCGTGCGCCGCTGCGCCGTTGGCGAGCGCGGCTGTCGGGGGCGCTACCCGTCCCTTGCCGATGAGCATCGTCGAGGGGCCTGCTCCTTCCCAGCCGAGAAGGAGACTGTTCACCTCGGGGATGCCGGGGCGTCGGAGGCGGCGCCGATCACGCCGAGGGTGTCGAGCACGAAGAGCTTGATTCGCTTGACAACCGAAGGGGGCAGGCTCGAGTAGCTCCAGTTCTCGTAGGCGGCCATCACCTCTCGGCTGAACCCGTCGGCCGGTGCATCATTCGACGTAAGGCTCATCGTGGTGACTCCCTCATGGCTTGGTTCGGACTATAAGCGGTGGATCAATTGCGGGGCAGGACAAATGCTGCGGCGGTCGCCGCAATCCCTGCGAGGACGAGGACTGTCAACGCCACGCCGGTCCAACCTGCGTGGGCCAGAGCGATGCCGCCGAACCAGCCGACGATGCTCGATCCCGCGTAATAGAACAGGTTGTACAGCGACGAGGCCTGTGCCTTGCCGACGGTGGCTGCGCGGCCTGCCCATCCGGTGGCTATCGCGTGGGCACCGAAGAAGCCGACGGTGCCGACCACCAGGCCGATCAACACCAGGAAGAGGTTGCCGCACAACGTGATCGACACTCCGGTGATCATGATCGCTATCGATGTCAGGAGAACCGCCTTGCGGCCGAACCGAGTGGCCATGGCGCCTGCGAGCGTCGACGCGCCGGTACCCGCCAGATAAGCCAAGAAGATCAGGCTGACCACTGTGACCGGCAGGTGATAGGGCGCGGCAGTCAGCCGGAATGCCAGGTAGTTGTAGACGGCGACGAAGCCACCCATGAGCAGAAAGCCTTGGGCGAAAAGCGTCAGCTGGCGCGGTGAGCGCAGGTTGACGAGGAGGCGATGGCCGACGCTGCCCTCCGGATTGGCGCTGCGTCCGTTCGACGGCGTGAAACCGCGTGAGTGCGGCGCGAGTTTGACGAAGCCCGCGGCAGCGACGGCGCACAGAACGGCCACGGTGAACATGCCGATACGCCACGTCGCGATGTCGGTGATCGGTCCCGCGACCACCCGGCCGAGGAGTCCGCCGATGCTGGTGCCCGAGACGAAGGTGCCCGCCGCGCGGGCCGCGTGCTCGGACGCTACTTCTTCAGTGAGGTACGCGATCGCGATGGCGGGCACCCCGCCGAGCACGAGTCCTTCCAGCAGCCGTCCGGCGAGCAACAGCTCAAAGCTCGGTGCGAACGGTGTGAGCAGACCGAGGACGCTCGACGTGATGACCGAGATGGACATCGCCTTCACCCGGCCGATGCGGTCGGCGATCATCGACCAGGGGATGACGCCGACGGCCAGGCCGATCGTGCAGGCCGGCACCATGAGCGCCGCGCTGGCCGCGCCAACCCCAGGTCGGCCGAGATCTGCGGAAGAACGCCCTGCGGCGAATAGAGCTGGGCGAAGGTCGCTATCCCCGCGCAGAACAACGCGGCCAGCAGACGGCGGTACTCACTGGACCCACGGCGATGGCCGGCCCAGGACTGCTTGGGGCGCAGGGCGATGGATTCCATGGCACACCTTCTGTGAGGTCTCGGTTCAGGCGATCGATTGAGGCCAAGGTATGTCGCTGCCAACGGTGTGACTTGCTTGTGCGCACAAGCCGCGCAACCACGATATACAGGTATTGCGGATTCTGCTCACCGGGACGCTTGACGACCGAGTTTCATCTGCGCAGGGAGGCTGCCAAGGGCTAAGAGCAGCGTCACCGCGGTGTACCAGAAGACGGTCGGCACCAGACCGAATGAGGCTCGCGAGCTGCCCGGCGAGGACGACGGGCACGCCGAAGCCGAGGTAGGAGACGAGGTAGATGCCGGCGACGACACCGGCGCGCTGATGCGCGGCCGCGAGCGGGAAGATGAGCCGCAGAGCGGCGGTGAACGACGCACCGAAGCCGACACCGGCGACGGCCTGCCCGACGAACATGATGGCCAGGCTGCTGGCGGAAACGCCACCGATGATCCCGATCGCCCCGACGATGGACGCGTAGATTCCGATGGTCATCGCACGCCGGGGATCGAGGCGGGCGAACGACACCCCGATCACCGCCGAGGCCGCCGGGGCGATGAACCCGGACAAGCCGTTGAGCAGGCCGCTGTCGAGCCGAAGACGCTGTGGACCATGCTCGGGGCGAGCCCGCCGGAGAGCCCGGCGAGCATCCAGACGGCGGCGACCACGGGCGCGGCGGCGAAGAACTCCCTTCGCGGAGCGGGCGGGATCGCGACGTTCGGGACCATCGAGCGGAGCGCACCGGGACGCGGATCCGCTCTCCGGGGACATGGCGACGACGACGATCCCCAGGACGGTGAGCACGCTGAGGACGATGAAGGCGATGGTGTTCGCCGTAGTCGTCAGCTCGATCGCCACGCCGGCCAGCAAGGAACCGGCAGCGAGGCCGCCGGTCAGGCCGACGCTGCCGAGGATCGTGCCGAGCCTCTTCTGGTCCGGCGGGGCGAGCTCTACGAGCGCGGCGGTGAAGGCGTCGTTGCTGCGCCGCTGGCGAAGCCTTGCACGATGCGGGCGGCGATCACCCAGCCGATGTCGGGGGCCAACAGGAACATGACGTTCGATGCGAGCTGGATGACCAGCGCGCCCATCAGAACCGGGCGCCGGCCGACATGGTCCGAGAGCGGCCCGAGGACGAGAACGGCGGCGAGGAAGCCGATCGCGAAGACGGCGAACGCCAGCGTGAGAAGCGCGGCGGGGAGGTCCCACTTCTCCTGGTATTCCACCAGCAGCGGCATCAGCGCGCCGGCCGCGAGGTACAGACTCGTGAACGCGAGCGCCGCACCCGCCATGGCCAGTCCGGCGGGCAGGGTGCGGCGGTGCCGAGTGGCGGGCGTCGCAGCTGAGACCGGAGGTGACGACACGAAGGCTCCTTCAATCGTCGATTGGCCTGATAGTCATGACGCTACGAGCGAAGTGGCATGGATATATGGTCCATTTCTATGGCAGATGACTGGACCACTTCCGCGGCCCCTCACGTCCGTGGCCGGCGCCGACCTGCATCTGGACCTGGACGGCCTCGGGCTTGCGCGCCGGGCTGACGGATGCGCTGCGCGAGGCCGTGCGCACGGGGCGTCTGGCGCCCGGCACCCGGCTGCCGTCGTCGCGTTCGCTCGCCGCCGATCTCGGCGTCGCCCGCAACACCGTGGCCGACGCCTACGCCGAACTGATCGCCGAGGGCTGGCTCACCGCCCAGCAGGGCTCCGGAACCCGCGTGGCGAGCGGGCCGAGCCGCGCCAGGCCGCCGCAGCCGCCGAACGTGCCGACCACGCGTCGTCCCACGCACGGCTTGATGCCGGGCTCGCCGAACCTTGCGGAGTTTCCCCGGACCCAGTGGCTGGTCGCGGCCCGACGCGCCCTGACCGCGGCGCCGCACGACGCCTTCGGCTACGGCGACGCCCTCGGCCGGATCGAGCTGCGCACCGCCCTCGCGGACTATCTGGCGCGGGCCCGCGGGGTGTATGCCGAGCCGGAGCGGATCGTCATCTGCTCAGGCTTCCACCACGGGCTGACGCTGACGGCGCAGGCACTACGGGCGCGGCGGGTGCGGGCCGTGGCCGTCGAGTCGTACGGTTTCGACGTCTACCGGGACCTGCTGACCGGCGCCGGCCTGCGCACCCCACCCCTCTACGTCGACGAAAGTGGCGCGCGCACCGACGATTTGGCGAAATTGAGCGGAGTCGGCGCGGTGCTGCTGACCCCGGCGCATCAGTACCCGACCGGCGTCGAGCTGTGCCCGGACCGGCGCGCGACGGCCGTCGACTGGGCGCGCGCCACGGGCGGGCTGATCTTGGAGGACGACTACGACGGGGAGTTCAGATACGACCGCCAGCCGGTAGGCGCTCTGCAGGGCCTTGACCCGGAGCGGGTCGTGTACTTCGGCTCGGCGAGCAAGTCGCTGGCGCCCGGCCTCCGGCTGGCCTGGATGGTGCTGCCCGAAGACCTGGTGCCGGACATCGTGGCGGCCAAGGGCCACGTCGAATGGTCAAGCACGCTCGACCAGTTGACGCTCGCAGAGTTCATTGCGTCGGGCGCATATGACCGACATGTGCGCTCGATGCGGCTGCGCTACCGGCGCCGCCGCGACCAGCTGATCGCGGCGCTTGCGCAGAGAGCGCCAGGCGTCCGCGTGACCGGCATGGCCGCCGGGTTGCAAGCCGTCCTCGAACTGCCGCGCGGCACCGAGCGCTCGGTCGTGCAAGCGGCGGCCCGCCAAGGCCTGGTGGTCAGCGGGATGGCGGAGTATCGCTACGAAGTGCCGGACTCGGGTGGCGGTTGCCCGAGCAGGACGCTTTGGTGGTCGGCTACGCGGCTCCCTCGGACAGCGCGTGGGCGGCCACCCTCGATGCGCTGTGCACGGTGTTGCCATAGATGAGATTCACCCACCCGTCGGCTGGTATGCCAACCTCACGATGCCGGATGCGTAGGTCGTCGCCGAGATCAGGCGCAGTCGAAGCGGGAGTTCGCCTGCATGGAAAGGCCTCACGCCGTCGCCCCAGATATAGGGATGTATCCAGAACCTCACCTCGTCGACGAGGTCCTGATGCGCGAGGCAGTTCGCCAACTCGCCGATTCCGTAGAGAATCAGATCGCCGGAATAGTGCTTCTTCAGGGCCGCGATATCGCCCGCGAGATCAGCGCCGAGCAGTTGTGCGTTCCAGGTCAGCGGCTCTTCCAACGTGCGAGAGGCGACGTGTTTGGGCATCGGATTGATCAGGTTCCGCCCATTCGTCGTCCGATTTCGGCCAGAAGTCGGCGAGCTTTTCGTAGGTTTCTCGACCGAGGATGACGGCGTCGGCCGCACGCAGTTGCGCGAGGCCGTCGGCCATCGCCAAGGTCTGGCTGAAACCACCCCTCCAAGGGGTCGATCACCATGTCCGTCGTCATGTTCGCTGACACGATCAGCCTGCCCATCGCGATTCCTCCTCGTCTCGTCTCTATATATGGAAGACTGAGCGACAAGGCGTCAACTCATCGCATCGACTGCCTCTATGTAGGCGATTTCGCTGACGCACGCGTAAAGATGGCGCAGAAGTTTCATTTGTCCTGGATACGAGTAAATTCAGACGAATGTCTTCTCAACGCGGGGGTAGCCCGGGGGCGGCTGGCTGGCGATCAGCCGGTCGCTGGGCCCGGCTGGGCGCTGCGGTACTCCTCAGCGTCGCCGCGCTGAACGTCATGTCGAACGCGACGCTTGTTGCGTCTGCTGCCGACTGCGCAGACGCCGAGGTCGTGTTTGCCCGGGGCACGGACGAGCCGAAAGGCATGGGCCAGGTCGGCGATGCTTTCGTCGACTCGCTGCGCGAGCAGGCCGTCGGCATGAACATCGCGACCTACGCGGTGAACTATGACGCGGGCAAGCTGCAGCTGGGCAGTGGGGACGGCGCCAAGGACGCGATATCGCACATCAAATCCGCGGTGGCCTCGTGCCCCGACACCAAGATCGTGTTGGGCGGCTACTCGCAGGGCGCGAACGTCGTCAACATCGTCGCAGGCAATCCCATCGTCGGGATTGCGTGGGGCGCTGCGCTCCCGTCTTCGTTGGCGGGCAACGTCGCGGCGATCGCCACCTTCGGAAACGTCGCGAACCGCGCAGGTACCAAGCTGCCGTCCCAGACCGCGATGTTCGCCGGTAAGGCGATCGACCTGTGCAACCCCGCCGATCCGATCTGTCACGCGGGCCCAGGCAACGCATGGAGCGGGCACACCAAGGGCTATGTCCCGGACTACACCACGCAGGCCGCGGCTTTCGTCTCTGCCAAGTTGTTGGCCGGGACCAGCCAGGTGGTGCCCGGTTTCGGGCAGGCGCCGGGATACGGGCAGTTTCCGGGGTATGCATCACCGCCACCGGGATCAGACCACATGCCGCCTGGATATGCGACGCAGTCGCCGGCAATACGATCCGTCGATGTCGGGGTACAACCCATCGGTTGTGGTGGGCCTGCCTTGACGTAGCCCGGCCTTGGTCCCTCAGATCGCCGCGCCTGCTTGCGCTTTCGGTCGGTCCTTGTGGATCTGCCCGAGGAACCGTCCGATGGCGTCGACCACCGCGCCGGTGCGTGCTCCGTCGAGAAGATCGAAACCGTGCCCGACGCCAGGCAACTCGACGTAGCCCACTTTGGACGCTGACACGGACCGCAGCCGTCTCGACGAACGCGCGGGCCTCGTCGACGGGAATGAGGCTGTCACGGCTGCCGTGAACGACGAGAAACGGCGGTGCCAATGAATGGACTCGGTCGACAGGCGACGCCGCCCTGAACACCTCGGGATGGCGAACCTGTGAACGCTTGACCACAACGCGCTCAAGGAATCTCATGAAATTGGCGCGTTGCGCGGTCGTGCGGTCCTGCCAGTCGTACAAGCCGTACAGGCTGACTACGGCGTCGACGGATGTGTCGGCGTCGTCGGCCAGATCGGCCTGCCAGGCAGGGTCGTTGGCGGTCAGCCCCAGAAGCGTCGCCAGGTGTCCGCCCGCCGAAGAACCCGCTGCGACGATGAAGTCGGGATCACCGCCGAACTGGGCGACATTCGCCCGCGCCCAGGCGACCGCTGCCTTGACATCGGTCATCTGACGCGGCCAACGATGCTGCGGGCTGGTCCGGTACTCGAGAGACAGGCAGACCCAGCCTCTTCTGACCAGGTGGGCCATCAGCGCGTGTCCTTGTAACTCGCGCCGCCCGAAGATCCAGGCGCCGCCGGGGATGTAGACGAGTACCGGCGCTGGCGCGGCAGGCATATCCTCTTGGCGCCATACGTCGAGCAATTGGCTGGAGTGATCGCCGTAGCGCACCGACGGCGCACGCACGTATCGCCGTTGCCCGGCCGCCTTCCACACCGGCGCCGCCTGTCGATGCGAGGGCCACGGCTGTGCGAGATCCTCGGGGCCCACGAGGTCCGTCAGGGCTTCGGTCAGGACTGTCGGCGTCTGTGCAAGCGATTGCGCCCGGCGCTGCCTGCCGCCCGGCTCGAATCGGGCCCGCGCCATCGCGGCGACAATGCCGGGCACGTACTTGTTGCCGCCGACGCCGAGAGCTGTCATACCTGCGATCGCCTGCACGTGGCGCCCGATGACCGGTGTCGACGCCGCCGCGGCACTGAGTGCGATCACGTAGTCGCCGGGCTTTGCTCTCGCTACCCATCGCAGGTAGGACCGGGCGGTGCGAGCCACTTGCCCTGCTTCGACGCGAGACATCGTTGCACCGTACGGCCCGGCGATCGGTGGCATCAACAGAATCGGTATCGCCGTCAGACATTTGCTACTAAGTGCAGGTCGGCACGCGCCAGGAGCCGAGCGGATTCACCAATAGGCTGCGGAACGGCGTGCTTTGCGCGTCAACTTGGGGGTCGCGGCGAATGGGGTGGGTATGGAGCAGCTGAGCTGGACCGACGACATGATGTTGCGTGCCGAAAAGCCGGAAACCCCGATGCAGATCCAGATGCTGCTGATCTACGACCAGTCGACGGCACCCGACGGCAAAGTCACCTTCAAGCGCATCCTGAGCGAGATCGATGCTCGGCTGCATCTCGCGCCGACGTTCCGGCGGCGGCTGACCGAGCTGCCCGGGGGCATGCACATGCCGTACTGGGTCGATGATCCGAACTTCGATCTCGAATACCACGTGCGTCACATCGCGCTACCGCAGCCGGGGGACTGGCGTCAGCTGTGCATACAGATCGCGCGCATCCACGGACGCCAGCTCGATCTTCGCAGGCCGCCATGGGAGATGACGGTGATCGAGGGACTGAACTCCATCCCTGGCGTCCCGCCCGGATCGTTCGCGATCTCACTGAAGCTGCATCACTGCGTCGTCGACGGGATGGAAAGCGTCGAACTGATGGCGGCCATGCATGATCTCGCGTTCGACAGCCCACGTCCCGCTCCACCGGAAAAGCCATGGAACCCTGGGCCGTTGCCGTCGACGGCAGATCTCGTCGCGAGGACTGCGATCAACGGCGTGCTCCACCCACTGCGCGCGGGCAAGATCTTGATTCCCAGCGCTCTTGGCGCGCTGCGTAACATCGCGGAGTTGCCAGGCAAGATTGTCGGCGGAGTAGCGACCGCACTGGACCCTGGGTCGGGCTCGCTGTTTGCGCCGAGCACGCGTTTCAACGGCTCGCCGACACCGCAAAGGGCGTTTGAAGCCCGCTTTCACGACCTGGCCGATTTCAAGCGGATCAAGGCCTGCGTGCCGTCCGCGACCATCAACGATGTGGCACTTGCCTACGTCGGAGGTGCGCTTCGCCATTATCTGGAGGGCCGCGGAGAGTTGCCCGACGAGACTCTCGTCGCCGCCTGCCCGGCTTCGATTCGGTCCAGCAGTGAAACCGGTAGTGGCGGCAATCGACTGTTCGGCCGATTGCACGCGCTCGAAACCACGATTGCCGACCCGCTCGAGCGACTGGCCGCAATCGTCGACGACACCTCCGCCTTTCGCGAAACAGCCGATTCATCGAGCAGCACCCGCTTGATGGACCTGGTGGGCACGGTGCCCACCACGTTATTGGGATTCACGGTGAAAGCCGCAAGCGCTGTGCCCTTTTCGGCTCCTGCGGTCGCCAACACCACCGTGAGCAACGTGCCAGGCCCGGCAGATCCCATCTTCTTCGCAGGAGCACGCCTTCTGCGGGTCACCGGGCTTGGCCCACTGATCGGCGGGATGAACCTGTTCCATATCGTCGCGAGCTACAACGGAACCATCTCGATCGGCGTGACGGCGGACCGCAGCGCTCTACCCGATCCAGGTCACTACGCCGACTGTATGCAGGACTCGTTCGACGAGATGCTCAGCGCCGCCGGGTGATCGGCTAGATCACTCCAGGTTAGCCATAATGTGACCTTCATTCACGCGGGCTCGGTTAGGTCGTGCTTCGTTTTGCGGCTACATTGTGGGCTCCGCGGTGAAGAAGTCGCTGTGGCCCAGGGACGGAGTGAGCTTTGCTTGGCTCTTCCGCCTGCCGTGCCCGCGGGGATGTGATGCAGCGTCGCGATCGCAGAAGTAGCTGAGTATGCGCACCTGAGCGACGCGGACGTCGAAGCGATCGCAGCAGTCGCTGGAGGAAATCCGTCGCGATATCGAAGCGTCGCTCGGCACCAAGGACCGCGCTTACATCGAGCGCACAATTCGTTTCCAGCGATGCCTCGAAGTCGCCGCCCGGCTGACCATCTTCGGCAGCAGGACCAAGCTCGGGTGGGCGGTCGGCACGGCGGCGCTGTTCACCTCTAAATGTGTCGACAACATGGAGCTCGGTCACAACATCATCCACGGGCAGTGGGATTGGATGAACGACCCCGAGATCCACTCCAACACGTGGGAGTGGGACATGGTCGGCCCCGCCTCGCAGTGGCGGTATGGGCACAACTACCGGCATCACGTATTCACCAACGTGATCGGGATGGACGAAGACCTCGGGTTCGGCGTCATCCGGGTCAGTCGCGATCAAGAGTGGAAGCCCGGCTATCTGTTCGGCCCGTTGCGGACGCTCCTGCTGGCAATCGTCTTCGAGTGGGGCATCGCGCTGCACGACCTGGCGGCAGAGCAGAACGATCAGCCGACCGAGGAGGGGAAGGCGGCACTCAAGCGGGTCATGCTTGCAAAAATGGGCCGCCAGGCCGCCAAGGATTACCTGTTCTATCCGGCGCTGAGCGGACGGCGCTTTGTGCGGACGTTCTTGGCGAATCTTTTCGCGGCCGGCTTCCGCAACGCGTGGGCGTACATCGTGATCGCGTGCGGCCACTTCGCCGACGGCGCAGAGAAATTCACTCCCGAAGCCGTGAAGAACGAGACGAAGGCGGAGTGGTACCTGCGGCAGATGCTGGGAACCGCGAACGTCGACGCCGGGCCCGTCCTGGCGTTCATGAGTGGACACCTGTGCTACCAGATCGAGCATCACCTGTTCCCGGACCTGCCAAGCAACAGGCTCCCCGAGATCTCATTGCGAGTGCGCGCGCTGCTGGCTGAGTACGACCTGCCGTATACGACAGGTCCATTGACTCGACAGTTCTGGCACACCGTCCGCACGATTTGGACGCTCTCCGTACCGGATCGCTTCCTGATCGCCACGTCTCATGACGCGCGGGAGACGGCCTCCGAGGAGAAGTTCAGGGATACGGCACTGCAACCGAAAGTCTTTGGTGCACAAATGTCGGTACCACACGACGCGGGTTGGACACCGCCATCATCGACCGCGCCGGGTTGCGGCTGAAACAGCGCCGACGCCGTCACGCGTCGCTGCGTGCGGCTGCCGTGGCCGCGCTTCTGCGTCTGTTCTGACAGACGTCGGCGCCCAGCGGGATCAGTTGACGAGAACGGTTGCGGCGCCGGACATGTGGTCGGCTACCGCTTGTGCAGCAGCATCGCCGTCACCGGCCTGAATCGCGTCGACGATGTCGTGATGGCGTTTCGCATTCATGTTCTTGATTGCGCGGTCGACGCCCGCGAACATGATCGACATCCGGATGCTGCCCTCGAGTGACGTCCATTGATGCAGCAGCGTTTCGTTACCCGTGAGCTGGCACATTGTCCGATGGAACCGCAGATCTGCCTCGATGCGGTCCTCGAGGTTGGACGCAGCCCACGTGTCCATGTCGTCGACCGCGCGGTGCAGTGCGGCCGCGACATCGGTTCGGTCGGGTAGGGAGGCCAGTTCTCGGGCCGCAAGCGATTCCAGGGCGGCGCGGACGCCGAAGATGTCCCGGATCTCCTTGGCGTCGAGATGCCGCACCGACAGTCGTCCGCGCGCCCCCGCCGAGATCAGACCCTCTTGCTGCAGTTGGCGCATTGCCTCGCGCAACGTGCCGCGGCTGATCTGCAGAGCCTCGGACAGTTCAGTTTCGACAAGGTGGGTCCCGGGCTTCAGCTGACCTGTTGTGATGGCGCGCCGAAGCGACGTCAGCGCCTGCTGACGCAGGCTGGTCTTCTCCAGTCTCAGAAGCGATGACGCTTCGACGGACATCCGCACTCCCTTGACTGTCAACAATTGGCTGTTGACATTGAATGCTACAGGCGTTCGAGCACCGTTGCGACGATCTGGGCCGTCGACAGGCCGTAACGATCGTGCAGCGTCGGCAGTGCGCCTGCGGCGAGGAACTCGTCGGGCAGAGCGATCGGGGTGACCTGTTTGGCGATTCCTTTGCGCACGGCGGCCGAGGCCACCGTCTCGAACAGCCCGCCGACCACCGTATGGTTCTCGCACGTCAGCACGAGTCGATCCGAATCCAGCTGCGCCAATACGGTTTCAGTGTCGAACGGCTTGATCGTGGGTGTGTGGACCACAGCGACGTCGACCTTGTCGCTCGCGAGGCGGTCTGCAGCCTGAAGTGCTCGCATCGTCATCAGCCCCGACGAGATCAGCACTACATCAGCCCCGTCGCGGAGCACCTTGGCCTTGCCCAACTCGAAGTGATAGTCGTATTCGTCGAGCACCGTGGGTACATTGCCGCGCAGCAGGCGTAGATATGTCGGCCCTGGATGCTCAGCCAACTGGGGGACAGCCTGCTCGATGTCGACCGAATCGCACGGGTCGACGATCGTCAGGTTGGGCATGCCGCGAAAGATGGCGATGTCCTCGGTCGCCTGATGCGACGGTCCGTATCCCGTCGTCAGCCCGGGTAATCCACCGATGACGTTGACGTTGAGATTGGGTTCGGCGATGTCGAGGCAGATGAAGTCGTAGGCGCGGCGGGCGGCGAACACCGAGTATGTGGATGCGAATGGCACCAGGCCCGTCTCGGCCATGCCCGCCGCGGCTCCGAAGAGCAACTGCTCGGCCATGCCCATCTGGAAGAACCGGTCAGGGAAGGCCTGCGCGAAGATGTGCATGTCGGTGTACTTGCCGAGATCGGCGGTCAATCCGACGATTCGGTCGTCGGCCTGTGCCGCCTGCACGAGCGCGTGGCCGAACGGTGCCGGGCTTGTCTTCTGCCCGGGGTCGGCGAACGACGCGATCATCGCCGAGGTCTTGAGTTTGGCGGGCGCGCTCACGCGAGTACTCCTTGATGTCCTACGGTCAGCTGGTCGCGGCAGGTCTGCCATTCGTCGGCATCGATGCGCATGAAGTGCGCTTTCTCCCTGTTCTCGAGTAGCGGAACGCCACGACCGATCTTGGTGTCGCACAGAATGACCGACGGTTGTTCGACGTCAACGGACGCGATCTCGTCGAACGCGTCGAGCAGGGCGCCGACGTCGTTGCCGTCGATGCGCTGCACATGCCAACCGCACGCGGTCCATTTGTCGGCGACCGGCTCGGTGCGCAGCACACCGACGGTGGGTCCGTCGGCCTGCAACGCGTTGATGTCCACCATCGCGATCAGGTTGCCGAGCCGGTGGTGGGAGGCGCCCATCGCGGCCTCCCACGTGGAGCCCTCGTCGAGTTCACCGTCGGACAGGAAGTTGATCACGCGCGCAGCGCTGCCCTGGTGCCTCAGGCCCAGCGCCATCCCGACCGCTACCGTCAATCCGTGGCCAAGCGATCCGCCGGAAATCTCCATTCCCGGTGTGTAACTGGCCATTCCGGACATCGGCAGCCGAGAATCGTCGGACCCGTAGCTCTCGAGCTCGTCGACCGCGATGATGCCGGCCTCGGCCAGCGCGGCGTACATGCCGATGGCGTAGTGCCCGGTCGACAGCAGGAACCTGTCGCGGCCCGCCCAATGCGGGTCGTCGGCGCGGTAGTTCAGCTGATCGCAGTAGACCGCGGCGAACATGTCGGCCGCACCAAGGGCCTGGCCGACGTAACCCTGCCCCTGGGCCTCACCCATGTTGAGCGCATGGTGTCGCATTCGATAGGCGGCTTCGCGCACTTTCTCGTGACGCATCAGGCGACCAGCGCATGTGGGTCGGCGGTCTCGGCCGCGGCCTTGTCGGCCAACTGACGTTCGCGCGGACCCCACGTCTCACGGGTGAGGATCGCGGCGATCAGGCCGATTGCCATGTAGCCGCTGAACAGCAGAGCCGGGCCCCACCATCCGTAGGCCTCGAACAGCAGCGTGGTGATAAACGGGGTGAAACCCGAAGCGATGGCTGAGATCTGGTAGGCCAGCGATGCGCCCGAGGAGCGGGTGTTCGCGTTGAACAGTTCGGGGAACCACCCGCCCTGGGAGCCTGCGAGAGCGTTCTGGAAGACGCAGTAGGCGATCACGAACGTCGCGATGATGAGGACGAACAGACCGGTGTTCACGGTGACGAACATCAGTACACCGAACGGAATGCCCAGTGAGCACACCCAGAGGTACAGGGGGCGGCGACCGATCTTGTCGGTGAGCTTGGCCCAGCCGAAGGTGGCGAAGATGCCGATCGCGGCGGCGATGCACAACGCGCCGATGGTCTGGGACCTGGTCGCCAGCTCAGCGCCCTTCAGGTAGGACAACATGTAGGTGACGGACACCGCGTAGCCGGCCGTCTCGGCGATACGAAGACCGATGCCGCGCAGGATGTTTCGCCAATCCTTCTTGACCACCTCGACGATCGGCGACTTGACGATGTCGCCGTGGGCCTTGACGTCTTCGAAAACCGGCGACTCCGGTACCTTCGCACGGATTATCAGACCGACGATGACGAGGATGATGCTCGCCAGGAACGGCACTCGCCACGCCCAGTCACCGCCGAGGTGGATGCTGACGAAGAACACCAGGTTGGCGATGAGCAGACCAACGGGGAAGCCAGCCTGGACGATGCCGGTGTAGCGGCCCTTCTTCTTCCACGGGGCGTGCTCGTAGCTCATCAGGATTGCGCCGCCCCACTCGGCGCCGAACGCCAGGCCCTGAATGATGCGCACGGTCACCAGCAGAATCGGTGCCAGCACTCCGACGGCCGCGTAGGTCGGCAGCAGGCCGATCGCGAATGTGGCAAGGCCCATCAGGATCAGCGACGCGACCAGCACCGGCTTGCGGCCGACCTTGTCGCCGAGGTGTCCACCGATGATGCCGCCGAGGGGCCGGGCGACGAAGCCGACGCCGAGCGTCGCGAACGACAAGCAGGGTGCCCGCCAGTGGGCTGGAGTTAGGGAAGAAAGCCGTCCCGAAGTAGAGCGCGGCGGCGGTGCCGAACCCGATGAAGTCGTAGGTCTCGATCACGGCCCCGACGCCGGAGCCGATCGCTACCCGCTTGGCGTCCTTGGTGCCGTGCACCGGACCCCTCATCCGCAGAGCGTCATCGCTCATGATCATCATCCTTTCAATCCTGATCTAGCTGGGCAATCAAAGTCACTGTCGACGGTCAACAGTGCGCTGCATCACCCAGTGTGACCACGCGCACAGTTCAATGTCAACAGTCAACACCTAATTAATGTTGGTAGTTGACTGTTAACAGTCGACTAGCCTAGTGTGGTCGCTGTCACAGGAGGTGAGATGAATCGGACGTTCCACACCAGGCTCGGCTGCTCGACGATCAGCTTTCGCCACCAGCCGCTGCCGGAGGCCCTGAAGACCATCGCCGGCCTGGGCTTCGCGGAGATCGACCTTGGCGCGTTGCCCGGCGTGTGCGATCACGTCCCCTACGTCCTCGACGAGGCGGCAGTTGCCGGCGTCGCGGATACCGTCGCGGCCTCCGGGCTGAGGGTGCGGTCCATCAACGGCGACATCGGCGACCTCAATGCGCCGCTTGGCCCAAAAGAGCGCGCAGCACGCACCAGGCATCTGGACATGCTCGTCGCGCTGGCCTCCGCAACCGGCGCGCAGGCGCTGGTACTGCCGTGCGGGGCGTTGAGTCATGAGCCGGTCGGCTCGCTTGCCGCAGACCTGGACCGGGTAGCCGCCGAACTCGTCGCCGCCGCTCACGTCGCGGCAGGCGCGGGTGTCGGGTTGTGGACCGAGTCGCTGCACTTCCACCGACTGTGCTTCGACATCGAGCGGGCGCAGGCACTGACAAACCGGATCGCCGACCAGGTCGGCATCGTGATGGACTTCAGCCACATCGTCGCCTCCGGTGGCGACCCGGTGGACTTCGTCGACCGGTTCGGAGCCCGCGTCACACACGTGCACATCCGCGATGCCGTGCCCGGCAACATCAATCTCTCCGTCGGCAATGGCGAGGTCGACTTCGGCCGCGGCCTCAAAGCTCTCGCCGACGCCGGTTACCACGGTCACTTCTCGCTGGAACTCGAAACTCGCGATATCACCCACGACCAACGACCCGCCGCGGCGGTCACTGCCGGGCACCTGATTTCCGAATACATCTAAGGAGAAAAATGAAGATTCAGAAGACTGCCGTGGTTACAGGAGCCACCTCCGATCGCGGCATCGGCATGACCGTCGCGCAGCGCTACGCCCGCGAGGGCTGGGCCGTCGTCATCTTGGACCTCGACGGCGAGAAGTCGGCGAAAGTCGCCGCCGAGATCGGCAACCAGTACGCCGTTCCGGCGTTCGGCTTCGCGATTGACGTCACGTCCGAGGTTTCGGTGACCGCCGCCCACGACGCGGTCGCAGGCGAGGTGGCCTCGGGCAATCTCCCGGAAGTCGGTGCACTGGCCAATATTGCCGGAATCACCTCTCCAGTACCGTTTCTGGAGACCACGCTCGAGCTGTGGAACACCGTGATGGCCGTCAACGCCACCGGCACCTACCTCGTCACCAGGGCGTTCCTGCCCGACATGATCGACAAGGGTTGGGGCCGAGTCGTCAACATGTCGTCTGTCTCCGCGCAGCGCGGCGGCGGCGTCTTCGGCAAGGTGCCCTACTCGTCGGCCAAGGCCGCGATTCTCGGCTTCACCAAGTCGCTGGCGCGCGAAATCGCCGCCACCGGTGTGACCGTCAACGCTGTCACCCCGGGGGCGGTCGACACCAATATTCGCGTCGGCACCACCGACGAGTTGGAGGCCAAGCTGGCCGCGGACATCCCCGTGGGCCGCACCGCGACCACCGAAGAGATCGCCGCCGTCATCACATTCCTGTCCAGTGAGGACGCCGGCTACCTGACTGGAACCACCGTCGACATCAACGGCGGCAGCCACATTCACTGATCGCGCCCTCAGCAGCGTCAAATGTGCCTTACTTTGGGCAACGGTGACTGAGGCTTGCGCGCAGTCCCAGGAGGAGTGGGCGAGATGCGGGTTGTCGTTATCGGAGGCGGCCCCGCTGGTGTGTCCGCCGCACTGCACGCCGCCGAACTCGGCGCAGAGGTCACGCTCATCGAGCGGGGGCGGGTCGGCGGCACCGCCTTCAACAGCGGCCCCGCTCCGGTGCGGACGCTGGCTCGGGCCGCGCGCCTTGGTCAGGGACTGGAGTTCGTGGGAGGCGTTCGGCCTGCGCGGGCCGCGGCCCGAGGTCGACCTCGCCGCCACCCTGGCCAACGCCCAGCGGGTGGCCGCCTATCTCCATGAACGTAAGCGCATCGCCGACCACATTCGCTCCGCCGGGGTCGACCTCGTCGAAGAAGCCGGCGACGCCAGGTTCGTCGACGCCCACACGGTCGCCGCGGCCGACGGCCGCACGTGGACCGCGGATCGGGTGATCATCGCCGTCGGCGGCAGGGCGGGGCGACTACCCATCCCTGGCGCCGAGCTCGGTCTGACCTACGAGGACGTGCGCAACGTGACCGCGCTGCCCGAGCGGGTCTGCGTCATCGGGGCGGCCGACACGGGCTGCCAGCTCACGTCGATTCTGGCCGATTTCGGTTGTGACGTAACGCTCGTCGAGTATGGGCCACGGATCGTGCCGCGCGCGGATGTCGATGTCTCGGTCGCGCTCGAACACGCTTTCCTGGGGCGCGGCATCGAGGTCATCACCGGCGCCGCAGTCCACCAACTCGAGTCGCTCAAACCCGGTGTGCGCGTTCTGTACCGAGTCGGCGACGACTCCAGAGCGGTCGAGGTGGACGCCGCGTTCTTCGCCGTCGGCTGGCCGGGTAACGCCGACCTCGTCGACGCCGCCGCCGCAGGCGTGGCCACCGAGCGTGGCTACGTGACGGTCGACGCGTTCGCGGCCACGAACGTCCCCCACATCTTCGCCGCAGGCGACGTCGACGGGAACAGCATGCTCGTCAGCAGCGCGACGATCGAAGGCCGTGTCGCCGCCGAGAACGCGGTGCTCGGCCCGCGCCGTCGCGTCGGCCATGAGATCGTTCCCGCAGGCAGTTTCACCGATCCCGAGTACGGCAGCGTCGGCCTCACCGAGGAGCAGGCCCGCGCCCGCCACGACTGCGTCGTCGCCGTTGCCCGCTATGAGGACATGCTGCGGCCCGTTGCCGACGGGCAGCCGGAAGGGTTTTGCAAGCTCATCGTCGAAACCGCAGAGCGGAAGATCGTCGGCGCTCACGTGTTCGGTGAGTACTCGGCCGAGGTGATCCAGATGGTCGCGACCTGCATGGCGGCGGGGATGCGCGTCGAAGATGTCGCCGAGCTTCAGTTCGCCTTTCCCACCTTCACCGAGGGAGTCAGTCAGGCTGCCCAGATGGTCGTCAACCAGCTCGGCGTCCGTCCGATGTCCCGACTCTGGAGCAGTCTGAGCACTACGCCGTCAGTCCTGGAATGACGGGTGGCGCTTGAGACTCTGATTACGATGTGCCCAGTTGATCCAAGGCGACGCGCAGCGAAGTGCTGGGGATTTTGACCAGCCCACCATAAGGCTGATCCATTTCGAGCATCATGAAGATCGGGCCGGCAATTGCAAGCGCGGCAACGAGCAATGCTGCGATCACGCTGGCATTGCGAGGGGAGAACAGCCCGAAACTGGCGAAGATCACCGCTTGCCAGGCCACGACGACGATGAAGAATGCCCAGGGAAACCGGCTGCCGATCTGCTCGACGGTCGTCCATCGCGACTCGGCTATCGCGTTGGTCATCTGCAACGCATTGGACCGAAGCCACCGCTGCTGTTCCGTCCGCGGCGACATGGCGAATAGATCCCGCTGAACCAAGTTGATACCGGCCCCGCTGCTGAGTGCCGTGAGCGACACCGCACCGTCTTCCTCCGGCCAGATCTGACTGATTCTTTCTGCAAGCAGCTGCTTTAGCAGAGTGCGGGTTTCGGCGGTCTCCGGCCCGTATTCGGCCAAAGTCCGATCGAGCATGATGAATTGCACACCCGCACTGCGTAATTCACCATCCTTCTCGGAGAGCGAGCTGATGGACGAGCCGGTAAGCAGGCCGAGCACCACTGCGGATAGCGTTGCCAACATGGCCATTACGATCCTGACGGCGTCGCGTGTTTCGTCCCCCATGTGCTGATCAGGAAGTATCTTCCCGAGCAACATCCCAAACAACGCGCCGCCGAATATGATCGCGAAGACAGCGAGGCCGATCAGAATGTCTTTCATCCGAGTACTCCGCCCTGCCGGCGCCGTCCCGACTGGCGCAGCCCGGGTCTCGATGCGGTCGAATGTACCTCTGATCATGCGCTCTGATGCGCTCGAATGAACCAAGTGACGAGTAGCCACGCGCCGACTCGGTCCGGGTCGCAATGTCGTTTTTCTGTTTGCCACAACGATTTTCGGTTACGCTCGCAATGCGTCGCCGGGTTGACGATCGGCCCCGCGTCGTTTCACGCACCGCCGTCGACAAGTAGCTCACGAACATGACAGAGATCGCACGCTGCGTCGGCGGATGGTAACCCGGCCCGCGAAGAACTGGACCTCGGCAGTCCAAACACGAGACCTCTGCGACGGGTGGTCGCCGTCGCGATTCTCGCCCAGGCCGTTGAGTATTTCGACTTCTTCGTCTTCGCGACCGCCTCGGCGATCTTCCTTGGGCCCCTGTTCTTTTCGGACCTGAGCGGACCGGCTGCCACTCTCGCCTCATTCGCGACCTTCGCCGTTGGCTTCGTGGCCCGCCCCCTCGGAGGAGCAGTCGCCGGGCACTACGGCGACAAGTTCGGCCGTAAACCCGTACTCGTGGCGTCAAACCTTCTCATGGGAGTGAGTACGTTTGTCATCGGCCTCCTGCCGACCGCAGCCGCCATCGGTTGGGCGGCGCCGATCATCCTGATTGCACTGCGGATCCTGCAAGGCTTCGCTCTCGGCGGTCAGTGGGGCGGTGCGTCGCTGCTGTTGACTGAGAGCTCTCCACGTAATCGTCGAGGATTCTACGGCAGCTTCGTACAAGTCGGGGCGCAGCTGGGACTCATCGGCGGACTGTCGAGCTATCTCGTTCTGTCGCTTGCCTTCACAGACCAGCAGATGATGTCGTGGGGATGGCGCATTCCGTTTCTGAGCGGAATCGTGATGGTCGCGATCGGCCTCTACATCCACCGCGCAATCGAAGACACCCCGATGTTCCGTCGACCTCCAGGCGCAGCGTGCCTCGAGCCAGACCGGAGCGACGCGTCCCGACTCTGCGCCGATCGTCCGCGTGATCAAGTCTCACTGGCGAACCATTCTTCTCGCCGGCGGCGCATTCGTCCTGCCAAATGCCGTCGCGTTCATCATCGTTTCGGGCGTATTGAACTACGGGGTCCAGACTCTCGGGCTCAGCCAGGGTGTGGTCCTCGGCGTCATCCTCGCCGCCTGCGTCTGCCCCTTGATCTGTATCCCGTATTTCGCCCACCTCAGCGATCAGTACGGCCGGCCGCGACTGTTTCTGATCGGTGCCATCGGTGTCGCGATATGGGCCTGGCCGATGTTCGCCCTCATCGACACAGCCAACCCGTGGCTTATGTTGCTCGCGCTCGTCGTCTGCTTCGTCGGGCACTCGATGATGTTCGGGCCGCAGGTGGCGCTCTACGCGGAGCTTTTCCCGACCGAACTGCGCTACTCGGGGGCATCGCTCGGGTATCAGGTCGGCACCGTGTTCGGCGGTGGCCTCGCTCCATTCGTGACCGCATCCCTGCTCGCGGCCACCCACACCAGCTGGTCGGTCGCGGGCTATATCGACGTACTGGCCGTCGTCAGCATCACCTCGATTGTGCTGCTGCGGCAGCAGGCCAACGCCGGAGCCAAGGGACATGATGTGATGACCGTGCATCTGCGCCGCCTTGCATTCGTGGCGTTCGTGATCGTGCTCGGTGCTGGTTCATTGGCGTGTCCGCCGGCGATCGCTGACACCGGCGCGGCCGACCCCTACATCGATCAGCTAGCCGAAGCGGCGGATACGCCCACGTTTGGGCTGGGCTGACTGCGGTGACGGATTCCTCTGCGCGACAGCGGAAGTCCCGTTGGATTACAACCGGTCACGCGATGAGCAGATTGACCTTGCGGTCATCAAACTGCCCGCGACCGATCCGCAAAACCGAATCGGAACGCTGTTCATCAATTTTGGCGGTCCCGGTCAGTCCGGCGTTGACCGGCTGCGCGGACGTGCGCGGTGGCCGTGGTTGTTCTCCGAGGAGCTGCGATCGCGATTCGATCTCGTTTCCTGGGATCAGCGAGGGGTGGCGCGCAGCGCCGCGGTGCGCTGTTTTCCCGACGCGGCCGAACAATGGCGGTTTCTTGTACCGAGTCCGGGGCTGCCCATGGATGCTCGCGGGGAGCAGCACCTCTTCGCTTGGTCCAAAGAGTTCGCCGACCGTTGCGAGCAGCAGGCCGGCCCAATCCTGAACCACGCCTCGTCCGCCAACTCAGCACGCGATCTCGAGTTGTTGCGCCGCGCCGTTGGTGATGCGTCATTGACGTATCACGGCATTTCGTACGGCACCCAGCTGGGCGCGACCTACGCCAACCTCTTTCCGGGGCGCGTGCGTGCGATGGTCCTGGACGGATCAATCGACTTTCAAGGCAACGCCGACGGTCACGGCTCAGAAGGAACAACGGTCCCGCTCAACACCCGGCAAGATATCGCTACCGGCACGGCCGCGGCGTTCGACGAGTTCTTGTGGGACTGTTCGGCCGCCGGTCAGCGGTGCGCGTTCTCTCGAAGGAGATCCCAGGGCCAAATGGGCGGCGCTGGCCGAACGTTCGCGCATGTCACCTGTCGTGGTTTACGGCCACCCGTGGACCTACCCGGAGATGGTTGTCGCAACGCTCGCGAGGCCCACCACGTACCCTCAGCTAGCCGAGTTGCTGCAACAGTTTTCCGAAACAGGTACCGCGGCGCCGGAACTGATCGATGCGATCACGGGCAGTGACCCGCCCCCAACTGACGTCGACAAGCTGTATTTGGGGAATCGCGAAGAGGCGTACGACGCGATCCAGTGCAGTGACAGCATCAGTGCCCACCGATCTCGCCGCGTACAGCCGAGCAGCGTTGGCGGCCGACGAGGCGTCACCGGACTTCGGCCGCATCTCTGTCTTCGACGTGATGCCGTGCGCGTTCTGGCAAGGCCACGACGCCGACCGCTACATGGGCCCATGGAACCGGCGCACTTCCGCACCAATTCTGGTGCTGAACACGAGAAACGACCCCGCCACTCCGCTGGCGGGCGCATATGACGGTGCAGCGCAGTTGTCTGAGGCGCAGGTGGTAGTCACGGAGGGCTCAGGACATACCAGTATGTATGTCGCGAGCACCTGCGCAGAGCGCGTCAAACGCGAATACCTGTTCTCCGGCCTGCTGCCGCCCGCAGGTACCGGCTGCAACCGCGACCAGTCACCATTTGATCAGGCGCCGGTGCCGCTAAAGCGTTGCCTCGCTCGCTTTCCGGCAGACGACGAGGGCCTCGATGTAGTCCCAGCGATACCGGTCGGGGGCCTTCGCGACGCGCACCTCGAGCTCTCCGAGGAAATCGGAGAGGAGGCCGGCCGCGCGTGCCTCGCCCTCGAGCGCGAAGGCGCGCAGGAGAAGTGGTCCGCCCCATGCGGTCACGCTCTTGACGTAGTCCCGCGCGAACACCGCGGGATCGTCGTGCCAGTAAGGGTTGTCGAGACGGAAAAGCTCGATGCTCTCGAGCTTGAGCCCGGCGAAGCTCCCGCCGCCCGCCTGAAGGGCGCCCGGAATTCGTCGAGTGTGCGCGACCAGACAGGAACGACGGCCGCGGCGACGGTGGCGCCGCCGATGCGCCCGGCGCGGTTCCACTCGGCGAGTAGCCGGTTCATGTCTGCGACGATCTCGATGTAGAGCCCCGTCCTGTCCGGGCATGCAGTGGGGGAGGCGGGGATGGCCGCGATAAACCACCCGCCCGGCGCCAGCTCTATTGCGCGCATCTCGAGCATTCGCTCCCACTGCTGCTCCGCGGCGACGCGCCAGCCGCGTCGCTCATCCTCGTCGATGTGGTGCGGGTAACCGGGGAACACCGAGCCGCTCGAGGCAAGGCCTGCGGCGTCGGCGATCCAGTGCATGGTCGTCCCGGTCACCGCGATATGCACTGTGCCTGGCGGAAGGGAGGGCGCCTGATGGAGAGGGATTCCTGCCATGGAGACGACTACGGCGGGAGGCGGGTCGCGATCGAGCGCCAGCCGACACGCCTCGCCGTGAGCCTCCGGCGAGGCGTAATGGGCGCCCGTGCCCACATCGGCGACCTCGGAGCCGGTGTCGGCCGCCGCGGGGATCACGACTATCGCGCCCTGGTCCACCGCGGGGTCGAACGCCTCCTGTCAGGTGGGCGGCAGCGACCCGCCAGGCGTTCGTCGGGAGATCGACGAGCGCGTAGATCAGCGGCCGGCCTGCGCGCTGCGCCATGAGATCGCGGATGAGGCCGTGAGAGTTCACGCCGTCGGCGGCACCCAGATCGACAACGCGGAGCACGGGCTCGCCCGCCAGTCCGCGCCGCGGCGGCCATCACGGCCGGGTGGATCGCCTCGAACGAGGCGCGCTGCGAGAGGGCGTGCCGCGCATAGTCGTCCGCCATGCTCAAAAGCTCGGAGCGGCTTTCGGGTCCTGTCGTTGCCGGCAGATCCATATGTGCCCCCGCTGCTCGACGCGGCCGTCGATTCAGAACCATACGGACTCTCTTCGCACAATGAATGAAGTAGAGCCGAGGTGGGCATCCGGTTCGGCAGAGGACAGGGAGTGATGCAGTGCTACTGAATGGGATCAATCACATCGCGTTGATATCCAAGGACATCGAGTTGGTGCGCGTGTTCTACACCGAGGTCTTCGACGCGGAAGTCGGCCCAACCAGGCCCCACGGGCGAAGACGGCGGCGAGACCATGACGATGATCCGCATCGGCCCCGATACCGATCTCAACGTGTTCACGATCGAGGGCAATGCCGAGCCCGACGCGTCAGACGCCCGATGTGGGGACGCGGTCGACTCGACCACTCCGGTCTGCAGGCCGCGTCGGAGGAAAGCTTCGAGACGATTCGGCAACGGCTCATTGATCACGGAGCGAGCGACGGTGAGGTCAACGATTTCGGTGCCGTGCGCAGTGTCTTCTTTCGTGACCCAGACGGACTCGAAGGCGAAGTGCTTGTCGCGAAACAGCTCTTAGACGGCCACCGCCGCGAGATCGGCAGCGAGGCTTACCAACTCCGTCTGAACGCCGGGTACGGCCGCCATGGCTCCCTGCGAATCCAGGGTGAGCGGGCGCGCCCGCGTAGTCGGTACATATCGCTCCTGCCGCGCGAGCGATCGCATGTCCTGCGACGACGTCGTACGGGTTGTTATGGGCAAGCACCATGCCCTGAATCTGGCCGCTGACAAGCCAGGTCCAGAGCACCGACGCGGCGCCGACACAGCGAAAGCGCATCGCTCGACGGTGCACGCTCATGGTCAATTCGAGATATGCGTCCATCCGCGCACCACCCCGGTGGAAGGCGTCGCCCATCCCGATGATCCCGTCCTCGAACGAGTCGACGTCGGCCACCGCACCCGAGTCGACCCGAACGCCGAGGAACGGCAGGTCGATCACGCCCAGTGTCGGCACGCCGTCCTCGAGCAGGCCGAGCATCACTCCGCACAGCGGTGACCCGGTTGCGTAGTTGATGGTTCCGTCGAGCGGATCCGCGACCCAGACCTTGCCCGTGTCGAGGGCGCGCGCCGCCGCCCTCTTCGCCGTAGAAGCCGATATCCGGCGTCGATGCCGCGAGCGAGCGCTGCATCGTCGACTCGCTGGCCAGGTCGACCTCGGTGACGAAGTCCTTGGCCGCCTTGTCGATCCGCTTGTGCGGCTTCGCGCGCCCGTCCCGCAGGATCGCGACCGCTTCGTCCACCGCGGCGTGCGCGGCCGCCATCTCTGCTTTCACGCGAGCATCGTAGATCCGGACACCAGCCGAGCAGCCCGCGTTTGGGCACGTCGCAGTCGAGGTATCCCAGATCACTCTTGACAGGTGGTGTGCGCTACGTCACACTAGAGACATCAGACGTCAGACGTCTGATGTCAACCTGAAAGGACGCGGCCTGTGGCACTTCCCGAAGAACTCGCGGACATGCTTCTCGAGTCGATCGTCGATGGGCAGTTCCCCGTCGAGTCCGTCCTTCCCTCGGAGGGGGAGCTGGCCCTCAAGTACGGGATGAGCCGATTGACCGTCCGCGAAGCGGTGCGCATCCTGCGGTCGCAGAACATCGTCACCATCCGTCGGGGACGCGGCACCTTCATCAACCCGCCGCAGGCTTGGACGTCGCTGACTGCCGTCGTCCGCATCGAGGAGCACCGGTCGCCGTCAGGGGGAGTGTCAGGACGCTTGATCGAGGCGAGGCGGATGGTCGAGATCGGCGCAGCACAATTGGCAGCCGTCAACCGGTCAAAGGAGGATCTCGAATCCTTGGCCGCCAGCATCGAGGAAATGCGACTGGCCAACAGATCGAACCGGGTCGATCTCTTTGTCGAGGCGGACATCGCCTTTCATGACGTCATCATGCACGCGACCGCAAACATGTTCATTCCGTTCATGTTTGAGCCGTTCGGCTCTCTTCTGGTCGAGGCCCGCACCGAGACCTCGTCGATCCCGGAGATCCAGATGAACGCGATCGCCATGCACGAAGCGATTCTCGAAGCGCTCACCGCCGGTGATCCTCGGCGGAGTCGCGACGCTATGGAGGCCCACATGGACCAAACCGAAAACGACTTGCGCCGATACGTTCTCGATCCCGAGGCGCGACCGTGACGGCTCCGCTCGCCACCACCCTGTATATGCGCCCGGATCGCAACCTGGCGCTGGAGTTGGTGCGAGTCACAGAGGCCGGCGCCATGGCGGCAGGCCGCTGGGTGGGCCGCGGCGACAAGGAAGGCGGCGACGGTGCCGCCGTCGATGCGATGCGCCAACTCGTCTCCTCGGTGTCGATGCGCGGCGTGGTCGTCATCGGCGAGGGCGAAAAAGACGAAGCGCCAATGCTTTACAACGGCGAAGAGGTCGGCAACGGGCTGGGCCCGGATTGCGACTTCGCCGTGGATCCCGTGGACGGGACGACGCTGATGGCCAACGGGATGCCGAACGCGATCTCGGTCCTCGCGGTCGCCGAACGCGGCGCGATGTTCGACCCGTCGGCGGTGTTCTACATGAACAAGATCGCCGTAGGCCCGGACGCCGCCGACGCCATCGACATCACCGCACCCATCTCGGAGAACGTGCGTGCGGTGGCCAAGGCGAAGAAGTCCTCGGTGTCCGATCTGACGGTGTGCATCCTGGATCGCCCCCGACACGCAGAGTTGATCGCGCAGGTCCGCGAGACCGGCGCCCGGATCAGGCTGATCTCCGACGGCGATGTCGCAGGCGCGATCGCCGCGGCGCGCCCGGAGTCGGGCACCGACCTACTGGTCGGAACCGGCGGAACTCCTGAAGGCATCATCGCCGCCGCCGCGATGCGCTGCATGGGCGGAGCGCTGCAAGCGCGCCTGGCGCCCACCGATGACGCCGAGCGACAGAAGGCAATCGACGCCGGCCACGACCTCGACCGCGATTCTGTCCACCGACGACCTGGTCTCGGGTGACAACGTGTTCTTCACCGCCACCGGCGTCACCGACGGCGATCTGTTGCGCGGTGTCCGCTACAGCAGCGGTGGCGCCCACACGCAGTCGATCGTGATGCGGTCCAAATCGGGCACCGTCCGCGTTGTCGAGGCGTACCACCGCCTCGACAAACTCCGCGAATACGCCAGCATCGATTTCACCGGCGACGAAAACGCACCGGCGCCGATGCCATGAGTTCTAGAACAGCGCGAGATCACACATTTGTTGCCTCGTTTTAGTCCCCTCAAGATTGGAAAGTGCTATGCCCGGATCCCGAACATCCGTCGAATCACTGGGTGAATTAGGCGACCGTACGATCAGCAAGGTCAAGCGGCGAGTGTTGCCGCTCATCGTATTTCTGTATTTCATCGCGTTCCTCGATCGGAACAACGTCGGCTTCGCGAAGCTGACAATGAGTGAGGATCTCGGCCTCAGCGCAACCGCTTTCGGGTTCGGTGCCGGGATGTTCTTCATCGGGTACGCGATCTTCGAGATCCCCAGCAACGCAGGCATGTTGAAGTTCGGTGCCCGCAAGTGGATCGCCCGGATCCTGATCACATGGGGTTTCTTCGCCACGGCCATGGCGGCGGTGAACAACGAGCTCACGTTCTACGTCATCCGGTTCCTGCTTGGCGCCGCGGAGGCCGGATTCTTCCCGGCCATCATCCTGTATCTGACGTTGTGGTTCCCCGCCCGACAGCGCGTCGCAGTCCTGGGTGTCTTCATCCTCGCGCAGCCAATCGCCAACGCGATCGGGGCACCCGTCTCGGGTCTGCTGCTGAAGATGGACGGCATCCTCGGCCTCGCGGGATGGCAGTGGATGTACATCATCGAAGGTGTCCCCGCGATGTTGATGGCCTATGTGGCGCTGAAGGCCATGACGGACTACCCAAGGGATGCGATGTGGCTGACCCTGGAGGAACGAACCTGGCTGCAGGACAAGATGGATGCCGAGGACACCGCCAAGGGGACCGGGCACAAGCACAGCTTCATGGCAGGCCTGAAGGATCCCCGCGCCCTGATCTTTGCGGCGCTGTACTTCGGTCTGGTGATGGGCATCTACGGGCTGAGCCTGGGACTTCCGACGATTGTCAAGGCGATGGGTGACCTGTCGAACACGCAGGTCGGCTTCATCGTCCCGATTCCGTACATCTGTGCTGCGATATTCGTCTGGTTCTGGAGCAGGCACTCGGACCGCACAAATGAACGCGTCGGTCATACTTCGGGCGCCATGTTGATGGGCGCCATCGGCCTGGTCGTGGCCGGGTTCCTGATCCAGACCAGCCCGGTCCTTGCGTTGATCGCGATCTGCGTCGCCGCGATGGGTATCTTCGCGGCGATCTCACCGTTCTGGGAGCTACCGGCGGCAGCGTTGGCCGGGGCGGCAGCGGCGTCGGGCATTGCGCTGATCAACTCGTTGGGCAATCTGGGTGGGTTCGCCGCGCCGTACGCGGCAGGCGCATTGGACGACTTGACCGGCAGTTCGAAGGCCGGGTTGCTGATGCTGGCGGCGGTGCTGCTCATCACCGCAACTGCCACCTTCCTGTACGGCAGGAAGATCGATGGCGGCAAGGTGCCACCCCTCACGGACGACGAACTGCTCGAGCAGAAAGCGGCCGCCGTTCCTCCACAGGAAAAGACGCCGTAGTGCCCGAAACCGGGGTGTGGATCTGGACTTCCTCGTCGGCGCCAGCGGTGACACCGTGACTCGGGATTCGCACTGACCATGACCGCGCCCACCACACTTGTGTCCGCCGTCCCGGTGCCCTTTGAGGCCAACGGCGATCTGGACGTCAACGGCCAGAAGACGCTGCTGCACCACCTGAAGGACGCCGGCATCGGCGGCGTGTTCATCGCAGGCACCACCGGGGAATTCACCGCGCTGGACGACGACGAAAGAGCCGTCGTGCTCGGCGCGGCACTCGAGGTGTACGGGGCCGATGCCGTGTACATGCACGTCGGTGCCGCGGCGGCGCGACAGGCGGAAAGCCTTACCGCCCAAGCGGTTGCGCTAGGCGCCAGGCGCTTGGCGGCGATCACCCCGTTCTATCTGCCCGCCGGCCCAGCGGCACTGATCGACTACTACCGTCGGTTGGACGCCGTCGCAGGCGACGCTCGAATCTACGTCTACCTGTTCGCCGCCCGTACCGGCAGCACCGTCACCCCGGACCAGCTCGCCGAACTCGCCACGATTCCGTCGGTCGCCGGGGCGAAGATCAGCGGTGAATCGAATTCTGTTGTCCTGCAATATGTCCAGGCGGTGCCGGATGACTTCGAGGTCTACTCGGGCAACGACATCGATTTCGGCGATTTCATCCGCGCCGGCGGTACCGGTGCTGTGTCCGGAGTCTCCAGCGTCTTCCCGCGGCCGTTCCTCGACCTCGCAGATGCGCTGGACCGCAGCGACGACCAGGCGGCCGCATTGGCGCAGGAGCGCGTCAAACAGGCCGTCGCCGCCGCCGACGGGGCCGATATCGCGCTGCTCAAGGCGGGGCTGTCACTTCAGGGCCTTCCGGCGGGCCCGACCCGGGTAGCCATCGACCAGCCAACCCCCGCGCAGATGGAGACCATGCGCACCGCAATCCAGGAACTGACATGACAACGTCCAACCCCGAATGGAAGGCCACCCACTGATGAGTACTTCACTCCCGACCGAGCGCACCGCCGTCGTCACCGGCGGCGCATCACCCCGGGGTATCGGCCGGGCAACCGCCGACCGACTGGCCCGCGACGGATGGTCCGTGGCGATCCTCGACATCGACGAGGGTGCTGCCAAACTCGCAGCCGACGAGGTCGCCGACAAGTACTCGGTGTCCACTCTCGGTGTCGGCGCCGACATTTCGGACGAGAACTCGGTGCAAGCGGCCATCGCGGCGGTCGAGTCGACGCTGCCGCCGATCATCGGGCTCGCCAACATCGCCGGGGTCAGCTCACCGGCCGAGTTCATGGACGTCACGCCTGCAGAGTGGGACCGGGTGTTCGACGTCAACATGCGCGGCACATTTCTGGTCACCCAGCGTGTGCTGCCTGCGATGATCGCCGCCGGCATCGGCCGCATCGTCAGCGTCTCGTCCATCTCCGCGCAACGTGGTGGCGGGACCTACTCGAAGGTGCCCTACAGCGCGTCCAAGGCCGCCGTCATCGGATTCTCGCGGGCGTTGGCCCGGGAGATGGGCCCGCACAACATCACCGTGAATTCCGTTGCGCCAGGACCGATCGACACCGAGATCATGGGTGGCACGCTGACCGACGACCGCAAGGCGCAGATGAGCGCCGACATCCCCCTTGGCAGGGTCGGCACCGTCGAGGACGTCGCCGCCTTGATGACCTTCCTGATGAGCGAGGACGCCGGGTACATCACCGCGGCGACCTACGACGTCAACGGCGGACTGCAGATCTCATGAGCACCGACACCCACAACCCGTCGGCCGAGGAAGTCCTCGCCGACGTCCCGCCCGTGCGGCACGAACCTGGGGCGCGCGAGCGCATCAGGTCCGCACACGCCGCCGCAGGCCGTCGTATCGCCGTGCTCGACGATGATCCGACCGGCTCGCAGACCGTGCACGACGTGGCCGTCGTCACCGTTTTCGAGACCGACGAGTACGCCGCCGGTCTGGCCGAACCTGGGTCCACCTGCTTCATCCTGACCAATACCCGCAGCCTGCCCGAAGACACCGCCGTCGAATTGAACACCGCGATATCCGAAAGCTTGTTCGCCCTCGGCCAGAGTCTCGGCGGCCCAATGGAAGTCGTGAGCCGCAGTGACTCCACGCTGCGCGGCCACGTTGTCGCCGAGATCACGGCCATCGACACCGCCCGGCGTCGCGCGACCGGTGCCGGGTTCGACGGGGTGATCCTGGTCCCTTGCTTCTTCGAGGCGGGCCGTTTCACCGCCGGTGACATCCACTGGGCCACGGTTTCCGGGCAGCCGATCCCAGCGGGCGACACGGAATTCGCCCAGGACTCGACGTTCGGTTATACCTCTTCCAACCTGCGGGACTTCATCGCCGAGAAGAGCCGCGGCACCATCGCCAGCGATGAGGTGCACACCATCTCTCTGGAGGACATCAGGCTGGGTGGGCCCACCAGGGTCGCCGAGATCCTGGACGCGGTCACCGGCGGTGCCTTCGTCGTGGTCAACGCCACCGACTACGCCGACCTGGAGATCGTCGTTCTTGGGCTCCTGGAGGTGCAGGAGCGGGGTAAGTCGTTCGGATACCGTTGCGGTCCGTCATTCCCCCGTGCTCTTGCCGGGCTCGAGCCTCAAGGTCCGCTCACCGCGGCGCAGATCTGGCCGAGCGGTCGTCCGGGCGGCAAGGGGCTCGTTGTCGTCGGTTCGCATGTCGGGCTGACCAGCAGGCAGGTCGCCAAGGCCCAAGCCCGCGGCGGGCTCGCCGAAACCGAACTGCACGTGCCCACCCTGCTGGACCCCGATCGACGCGACGATCATGTCGCCGAGGTCGGGCAGCAGGTCATCGAGGCGCTCGCTGCGTCTGATGTGCTGTTGTTCACCAGTCGTACGCTGATGCGCGGCGGCGATGCCGATGACAGCCTGGCCATCTCACGCACCGTCTCCACCGCGGTGATCGAGGTTGTCCGGATGGCACTCGCCGCGCATCCGGCGTGGGTTGTCGCCAAGGGCGGAATCACCTCCCACGACGTCGCCGTCCGCGGCCTCGGCATCCGCCGCGCAGAGGTCATCGGCCAACTGTTCCCCGGCATGGTGTCGGTCTTCCGCCCCATCGAGGCGGCACCCGAAGCTGTCGGAACCCCCTACGTGGTGTTCGCGGGCAACGTCGGTGACGACGAAACTCTTGCCGATGTCGTCGACCTCTTCGCCGGACGCCGATGACGCTGGTCGACGGAATCGCTCAATCCACTACTCGCAGAAGGAAACAGCTGATATGACGAACGTCGGATGGATCGGACTGGGAGCCATGGGTTCTCCCATGGCATCGTTTGTCGCCAAGGCCGGACACGCGGTGACGGCCTTCGATATCGACCCGCAGAAAGCCGTCGCGCTAGCAGGCGACGGTGTGAAAGCGGCGGCCACCGTCAGTGACGCGGCGGCCGACGCCGATGTGCTGGTGCTGATGGTTGCCACCGCCGAGCAGGCCGAATCGGTGCTCTACGGAGACGGCAAGGCCGCCGCGGCGCTCAAACCGGGCAGTGCTGTGTTGTTGATGGCCACCGTGGGTCCGGCAGCCGTCGAAGACTGGGCCCGCCGACTGGCGGTGACCGGCGTGCAGATCGTCGACGCGCCGGTGTCAGGTGGCGCCGCACGGGCAGGACAGGGGGATCTGCTGATCATGGTCAGCGGTTCGGAGTCCGCGCTCGCCACGGTGCAACCGTTGCTGGACGTGATGGCCCGCAACGCCCCCGTCGTCGGTACGGAGCCAGGGGAAGGGCAGAAGGTCAAGCTGGTGAACCAGTTGCTGTGTGGCGTGCATGTCGCGGTCGCCGCGGAAGCCCTGGCCTACGCCGAGGCGCTGGGCCTTGACGCAGGCGCGACGTGGGAAGTGCTCAGGCATGGCGCGGCCGCATCGTTCATGCTCGACGACCGCGGCGCCCGGATGATCGACAACCCGGACAACGAGATCCGTTCAGCCGTCGACATTTTCGTCAAGGATATGGGTCTGGTCACGCAAGCGGCCCGCGCGGAGGCCTACCCAACCCCGTTGGCGTCCGCGGCCGAACAGCTCTACCTCGCCGGGCGCCGCGCCGGACTCGGACGCGCCGACGATTCCTCCTTGATCCAGATCCTGCGCGGCACCGCCGCCGCATCGACATGACCGACTACGGGTCCCTGTTCCGGCTCGACGGCCGCAAGGTGGTCGTAGTCGGTGGCGGCAGCGGGCTTGGCCGGGCCGCCAGCGTCGCGTTGGCGCAGTACGGCGCGAACGTAGTGGTTGCCGATGTCAACGTGGACGGCCTGAAGGACACCGTGACCGAGATCGAATCGCAGGGCTTGCGTGCCGGATCCGCCGAAGTCGACGTCACCGACAGCGAATCCATCATCGCGCTCGCGGCCGCACATCCAGATACCGAGGTGCTGGTGGCCACACCCGGGATCAACGTGCGAAAGCAATTGCTCAACACCACCGATGACGAGTTCGACCGGGTCATCGACGTCAGCCTCAAGGGCACGTACCGGCTTGCCAAGGCGTTCGGCCCGGGGCTCGTCGCCCGCGGTAAGGGCAGCATCGTCAACTTCTCCAGCTTCCGTGCGCTGGTCGTCGAACCAGGTCAGGGGCTGTACGCCGCCGCGAAAGGCGGTGTGCTGCAATTGACCAAGGTCCTGGCGGCCGAACTCGGGCCGTCGGGTGTGCGGGTGAACGCCGTGGCACCTGGCCCGTTCGAGACACCTCTGACGGAGCAGATCAAGTCCGATCCCGACTGGTACGGCGCCTACGCTGACAAAACCGCGCTGAAACGCTGGGCCAAGCCGGATGAGATCGTCGGGGCGATCCTGTTTCTTGCCTCGGACGCATCCACATACGTGACCGGCACCCTGCAGTTGGTCGACGGGGGATGGACCGCCATCGACGGCCGCTTCGTCCCGAAGGTCTAGAAGTTCGCGATGCGCCGCTGGAACGATTCGATACACGTCCCGACCGTCAGTTGAGCCGTGGGTTGATCAAGGTGACGCCGACAGGTGCGGCAGTGTCGAGCGACGGCAAGCAGACGCGCACCCTCGGCTAGTCCTACGACGCGTTCGACCAGTGCCTGCGGGCGCAACGTGCCCGCTTCGACCAGACGCAACATGCTGGGATAGTCCACGCTGGCCATGCCGTGACTGCCGAGAATGTCCAGTTCCCAGGCGATTACCCGTTCCATCGGCACCGCAGGATGGCCGCCAATGTTGGGTAGCAGCCCGACCTGAACATGACGCCCGCGGCGCCGCAGGCTATATATGGCATCCGCGCAGGTGGCCGCCGTGCCGACCGCGTCGACCGCGACGTGGCTGCCACCGCCGGTGAGGTCGTGCACCTGGGCGACCACATCGCGACCATCGGCGAGGACGGTGTGCTCCGCCCCCAAGCTCCGCGCCAATGCCAGGGCTGTGGGGGTGCGGTCGACTGCAACCACCTTGGCGCCCGCCGCAACGGCGATCTGCACGGCGCTCAGACCCACACCGCCGACCCCGACCACCGTGATCCACTCGTCGCGGCGTAGCCCTGCTCGAGCATTCAGCGCGCGGTAGGCGGTAGCGAACCGGCAGCCCAGTGCAGCCGCCGCGGCATCCTCGATGACATCGGAGACTGCGACCAAGTTGGTGTCAGCAGAATGCAGGGCCACATACTCGGCGAAGGAGCCCCAGTGTGTAAAACCCGGCTGGGTCTGGTCCGGACACACCTGTGCCTCTCCCGCCAGGCACCAGTGGCATGCGCCGCAGCCGCACACGAAAGGTGTCGTGACTCGGTCGCCGACCGTCCATCGTCGTACGTCGGCGCCAACCGCAGCTATAACGCCGACCAACTCGTGACCGGGAACGTGTGGAAGATGTACCCCGTCGTCGTGCCCGGCCCAGGCATGCCAGTCACTGCGACAAAGACCGGTGCTGTGCACTTCTACGACAACGCCGTCGAGTGATGGTGCCGGATCGGCGACCGACCGGACATCGACAGAACCACCGAACTCCTCAAAGACAACCGCGCGCATGGCGTCAAGTGTGCTCGCATATAACTGCGGCTCAGGCTGCCGCCCGCTCGCGAATCTCCACAGCCGTCTCCAGCATCTGCCGAGTGCTGGTGAACCAGTCCTGCAGATTGAGATCGATGATGAGTTCGTCTGCGCCTGCTTCTGCGGCCGTGTGGACATCGTCCGTGATTTGGTCGAGTGTGCCGACGAACGCGGATCGGTCTGGTCCTGCCGGGTGGTCGGTGAAGGTGACATTTCCGACCACGACCATCTCCATTTGGCTGGTGTCCCGGCCGTACGCAGAAGCCATTTCCCGGATGCGGTCCCAGCTTGCGCGCAGTTCTGCGGCTCCGGCCGGTCCGGGTGTGGTGAGTAGCGGCAGCCAGCCGTCTGCCCGTTTGGCAATGCGCTCAACGGCTTTGGAACTGGTGCTGCGGCCCAGGTTGCTGCCACCGCCACCGAGCATGACGGGAATTTTCGATGCGGGCTTGGGCAAGACTGAGGCGTTGTCGATGATTACGCGAGGACTGCGGAAGGTCACCGGGTCGGGCCCCCATACGGCATCGAAGACGTCCAGCGTCTCGTCGAGGAATCGGCCGCGGTCCGCGCGGGTGGCGCCGGTGGCCCGAAGGTCGTCGCTGGCCCAGCCGGGGCCCAAACCTGCGATCACGCGGCCGCCGCTGATCTGATCGATCGTGGCCAGCGCCTTCGCTAGCTGGACGGGCGTGTGCTGCGCGGCGATAAGGATGGCGGTACCGAGGCGCACCTTTTCGGTCACCACCGCCGCTGCGGTCAGGACGGCCAGGGAGTCGGCAACCTGGCGCGAGGATTCTGGCCACGGCACGTCGGGCGGAGCATACGGTTCGAGCGGCGACTCCGGGAAGAGCAGCCGTTCGTACGTCCACAAACTGGCGTACCCGGCCGCTTCGGCTGTTCTGGCTGCGTCGACCACATCGTGTCGTAGGTCGACTCCCAATCTCTGGGGCAAACGAAGACCGAGCTTCATTGGAAACCTCCGACGTGGTACTGCGTGCTACCTAGCTCAACGCGAGCTGATCGTCTCGCAGTCCCGATTCGAGGCGAGCTGGTCCACCACGCGCCGGTTCATCGAGGCAAGTACTGCCGCGGGCGTCCCCCGGCGTCTCCGCTGCCTGCAGTCTCGGCCGGAGAAACAGGCGGCGGTGGAGCTGGGCCACCGGCAATTTGCCTGAAGTCGGGGAGATGGCCGCTGCCGTGACGTGCCAGCGGAGGCCACGCCCGAGTACTCTGAGCACATTCCCATCCAAAGCGATGCTGGCGGTCCCATCCGAGTCGCTGTGCTCTCTCCGATCGCGTGGAGGACACCGCCTCGGCACTATGGGCCGTGGGAGCAGTTCGCCTCATTGCTCACCGAGGGATTGGTGGCAGCAGGCCATCACGTCACCCTGTTCGCGACCGCAGACTCGATCACCGCGGCAACCCTGCACGCAACCGCACCGTGCGGCTGGTCCGAGGACACGACGATCGACGCGAAGGTCGCAGAGTGCCTGCACATCGCCTCGGTGTTCGAGCGAGCCGGTGAGTTCGACATCATCCACAACGGGTTCGATTTCCTGCCGCTCACGTACAGCGATCTCGTGTCAACGCCGGTGGTCACCACGATCCACGGGTTCTCGTCCGATCGGATCATTCCGGTCTACAAGCGTTACGACGGGACGACCACGTACGTGTCGATAAGCGACGCCGACCGACACCCGGATCTGCACTACGCCGCCACCATCCACCACGGCATCGAAATCGACCGGTTCGCAATCCATTCGAGTCCCGGCGAGCACCTGCTGTTCTTCGGACGAATCCACCCCGACAAGGGCACCGCCCACGCGATCGAAGTCGCCCGCCGATGTGGCCGCCGTCTCGACATCGCAGGGATCATCCAGGACGACGAGTACTACCGAAGCGAGGTCGAGCCGTACGTCGACGGTGAGCACGTCCGCTACCTCGGTCCTGTCGACGCCTCCGCACGCGCCGAGGTGCTGGGAGGCGCGCATGCGCTACTTCACCTGATCGACTTCGACGAGCCGTTCGGTTACAGCGTCGTCGAGGCGATGGCCTGTGGCACACCGGTGATCGCCAACTCGAGAGGCTCGATGGATGAGTTGATTGCCGATGGGGTGACTGGTTTCCTCGTCGACGACATTGATTCCGCGGTGGCCGCAGTCGGTTCGGCAGGCGACCTCGACCGTCGCAAGATCGCCGAGCTGGCCGCGGATCGGTTCACGGTCGCCGCCATGGTCGACAAGTACGTTGCCGTGTACCGAGACGTCATCGGCAGCCGGAAATGACACCGCCCCAGCAGGAGTGGTGGAAGTCAGCCGTCGTCTACCAGATTTATCCGCGTAGCTTCGCCGACTCGAACGGCGACGGTGTCGGCGATCTGGGCGGCATCATCGGGCGTCTGGACTATCTGCGTGCGCTCGGGGTCGACGTGCTCTGGTTGTCGCCGATCTACCGTTCGCCGCAAGCCGACAACGGCTACGACATCAGTGACTACCGCGACATCGATCCGCTGTTCGGGACGCTGGCCGAGTTCGACTCGCTGCTGGCCGAAGTGCACGAACGCGGCATGAAGCTGGTGATGGATCTGGTGGTCAATCACACCTCCGATGAGCATCCGTGGTTCGCCGAGTCACGTTCATCGCGGGACAACCCGAAGCGAGACTGGTACGTCTGGCGCGACGCGCGTGACGGCTCCGAACCGAACAACTGGGGCTCACTGTTCGGGGGATCGGCGTGGGCGTGGGATGACGCCACCGAGCAGTACTACCTGCATCTGTTCGACCGTAAGCAGCCGGACTTGAACTGGGATAACCCGGACGTGCGAACGGCCGTCCACGACATGATGCGCTGGTGGCTCGACCGCGGCGTCGACGGGTTCCGGATGGATGTCATCAATTTCATTTCCAAGGTCGAAGGACTTCCCGACGCGCAGGCGATCAAGGGACAGCGGTTCGTCGGTGCGATGGACAAGTTCGTCGATGGGCCGCACGTGCACGACTACCTCGCCGAAATGACACGGGAGGTCTTCGCCGACCGCGACGGCGAGTACATCACCATCGGCGAAATGCCCGGCGTCACACCCGAACACGCGAGGTTGTACACCGATCCGGCTCGCGGTGAGCTGAACATGGTCTTTCAATTCGAGCACGTATCCGTCGACCAGGGTCCCGCTGGAAAATTCGACTACGTCGGTCTCGATCTGGTCGCCCTGAAGAGATCGCTCCATCGGTGGCAGGTTGAGTTGGCCGAGACCGGTTGGAACAGCCTGTACTGGAACAACCACGACCAGCCTCGCGTCGTGTCCAGGTTCGGTGACGACCACCCCGATTACTGGGCGGCATCGGCGAAGGCACTCGCGACTGTCCTGCACGGTATGCGCGGCACCCCGTTCGTCTATCAAGGCGAAGAACTCGCGATGACGAACTACCCGTTCCGTATCCCGCAGGACCACAAGGACATCGAGGCAGTCAACTTCTACAGAAGTGTGGTCGAATCCGGCGGCGACGAGGTTGCGGCGCTGGCCGGCCTTGCCAAGATCAGCCGCGACAACGCCCGCACACCAATGCAGTGGGATGCGGGGCCCAACGCCGGATTCACCACCGGCGATCCGTGGCTGCCGGTCAACCCGAACTACACCTGGCTGAACGCGGCCGCCCAAATCGACGCACCGGGCACGGTTTTCGCGCACTACCAGGCTCTCATTCGTCTCCGCCACGAACTGCCCATCCTGGTGGACGGCGACTTCACGCCGCTGATGGCCGATGACCCGCAGATCTGGGCCTACACCAGAGCCAGCCCCGACGGGCGCCTGCTCGTCATCGCCAACTGCGGACGTGACCCCCGCACCGTCGACATCGGCCGAGATTGGATCGCGGCCGACCTGCTGCTCGGCAACCTGCCCGAGACCCCGGCCACGCCGAGGTCATCGTCTATTGACCTGGCCGGCTGGGACGCCCGCATCTATTCTCTGGTGACTCCACAATGAATCGGAATGAGCGTGATCGCGACGAGTCGGGCCGGCCAAGAAGCGGTCGTCCCCGCGACGCCCTCGGTCGACCACTTCCGCAGGGCAGTGATGGCGTTCCACGAATCCCGGATGACCTCGAGTTGCCACCTGCGCAAACCTTGGCCTTCGCCCAGGATCTGCTCGACCGGGGCTTGGCGTTCAACGCGCACGAGGTGCTCGAGGCCGCATGGAAGAACGGCCCCGCCGACGAAAAGGCACTGTGGCAAGCCCTTGCCCAGCTCGCTGTCGGCATCACCCATGTCCAGCGCGGCAATGGCAAGGGCGCGGTCACCGTCCTTCGCCGTGCGTCGGCCGGTCTCGCCCTCGACGGCGTGGCGCCGCATGACGTCGACGCCGCGGGTTTGCGCGACTACGCCGACGCCCTGATCGACGACCTCGCTGCGAACGCCGCGGTCGCAGCGGAACGCCTGAGGCCACGTCTGGTCATTGGCGCCCCCTGAGCCACCTAATCTGCAAAACAGATGCAACTCAGCAGAAACCACTGTTTGTCATCTGACCTCCGAGTGGAGAAAACTCAGGATTCGGAGGGAGAACCATGCCAAACGAAACCGTCATCGAGAAGCACACCATCGGCTACGTGCCGCCGGAAGACCGCCACGGCAAGGTGCGAGACCTGTTCACGCTGTGGTTCGGGACCAACATCGCACCACTGCCCGTCGTCACGGGCGCCGCGGGTATCACCGTCTTCAACCTGAACCTGTCCTGGTGCATCATCGCGATCATCGTCGGCCATCTCGTTGGTGGCGTCTTCATGGCGTTGCACTCCGCCCAGGGACCGCAGATGGGCATCCCGCAGATGATTCAGAGCCGGGGCCAGTTCGGCTCCTACGGTGCTCTGATCGTCGTCGTGATCGCCGCGGTGATGTATCTGGCCTTCTTCGCCTCCAACATCGTGTTGGCCGGCCAGTCCCTGCACGGAATCTTCGACGGTGTGCCGATATCGGCAGGCATCATCCTCGGCGCGCTGGGCTCCGGTCTGATCTGCGTGGTCGGATACCGTTTCATCCACGCGCTCAACAAGATCGGCACCGTGATTCTGGGAGTGGGCATCGTTGTCGCCATCGCCGCGATCTTCATCCGCGGTGTCCCGGAGAACTTCTGGTCACAGGGTTCCTTCACCACGGCAGGCTTCCTGGCGACGGTCTCGCTCGGCGCGCTGTGGCAGATCGCCTTCGCGCCATATGTTTCGGACTACTCGCGGTACCTGCCCGCCGAGGTCGGTGTTCGCGCGACCTTCGTCGCCACCTACCTCGGCTGCACCCTCGGCTCGATCCTGCCGTTCGCGTTCGGCGCTGTTGTGGCACTTGCCATGACGCCCGGCGATGACGTCATGGCGGGCGTCGACGAGACGACCGGCGCGCTGGGCCCGATCATGCTTGTGCTCTTCCTGGTGTCGGTGATCAGCCACAACGCGCTGAACCTGTACGGCACCGTGTTGTCACTGATCACCTGCGTGCAGACGTTCGTGGCGCGATGGATTCCCACCGCGCGCACCCGCGTCATTCTCTCCGCCGCGGTGATGATCGTGTCGGCGTATTTCGCGATCGGTGTCTCGGGTGACTTCATCTCGCACTTCGTCGACATCGTGCTGGCGCTGCTTGTCGTCCTCGTGCCGTGGACGGCGATCAACCTGATCGACTTCTATCTGATCCATCGAGGCAACTACGACCTCGAGTCGATCTTCGCTCCCGACGGTGGCATCTACGGCCGGTTCAACACCAAGGCGATCGTGGCCTACGTGATCGGCATCGCCGTGCAGATACCGTTCATGAACACGCCGCTGTACACCGGTCCGATCGCAAACTACCTGGGCGGGGCGGATCTGAGTTGGATCGTCGGCCTCGTGGCCACCGGTCCGATCTACTACTTCATGGCCCGCGGAACGAAACTCGCCCCAAGCGAGCTGAGCCCGGTCAACGTCTGATGGAGGTTGTGATGACGAACCAAGAGGTCGAGGTTCTCATCGTCGGCGCCGGCCAGGCCGGCATCGCGATGAGCGAACATCTCAGCCTGCAGGGTGTGCCACACCTGGTTGTGGAGCGCGACCGTATCGCCGAGCGTTGGCGCACGGGCCGGTGGGATTCCCTTGTGGCGAACGGGCCTGCGTGGCATGACCGTTTCCCCGGTCAGGAATTCAACGTCGGCCCCGACGCGTTCGCCACCAAGGATCAGGTCGCGGACTACTTCGCGGCCTACGCGGAGAAGATCGACGCACCGATCCGAACCGGAGTCGAAGTCAAGTCCGTGCGGAAGAACAACGGCCAACCGGGTTTTCACGTGGAAACATCCGAAGGAACCATCGACGCGCGCTATGTCGTGGCCGCGACGGGTCCGTTCCAGAAGCCGATCATCCCTGCGGTCGTTCCGGACAGCGCAGGAGTCCATCAGATTCACTCCAGTTCCTATCGCAATCCGCAACAGTTGCCGGCAGGCGGAGTCCTCGTCGTCGGCGCAGGGTCATCGGGGGTGCAGATCGCCGACGAGCTGCGGCAGTCAGGCCGTCAGGTCTACCTGGCGGTCGGGCCACACGACCGGCCGCCGCGAAGCTATCGCGGACGGGACTTCTGCTGGTGGCTCGGAGTCCTTGGGAAATGGGACCTTTCGGCGCCGCCGGTCGGCGCCGAGCATGTCACGATCGCCGTCAGCGGAGCACACGGCGGACACACTGTCGACTTCCGGGCACTCGCCGCGGGCGGCATGACGCTGCTCGGACTCGCGGGTGCGTATCGAAAACGGCGTCATGGCTTTCGCGCCCGACCTTCGCACCAACATCGAGAACGGCGACGCGAACTACCTGAGCATGCTCGACGAGGCCGATGCCTATATCGCCAGGAACGGTCTCGATCTGCCAGAGGAGCCCGAGGCCCGCGTCTTCGGCCCGGATCCGGACTGCGTGACCAACCCCATCGGTGAACTCGATCTCCAGGCCGCGGGCATCACCTCGATCATCTGGGCGGTCGGCTTCACCTTCGATTACGGCTGGCTGCAGGTCGACGCGTTCGATGACAACGGCAAGCCGAGGCATCAACGCGGCGTGTCGTCAGAGCCCGGAATCTACTTCCTCGGGCTGCCGTGGCAATCGCGACGCGGATCGAGCTTCATCTGGGGCGTGTGGCATGACGCCAAATACCTCGCGGATCAGATCTCGGGCCAACGCGCGTACCTGGCCTACCAACCGGAAGCAACATCGTCATGAACCACACGCGGATTCGGCCGTTCAACACCAAAGACACCTATCCGGAACAGAACCTCGACAACGATCTGTGCCAGGCGGTCGTCGCCGGGGGAGTGGTCTACCTGCGTGGACAGATCGGCCAGGATCTCGACACCCGGGAGTCGGTCGGCATCGGCGATGTCGCGGAACAGGCCGAGAAGGCGATGAGCAATATCGCGATGCTGCTCGACGAGGCAGGCAGCTCGATGCACGACATCGTCAAGGTCACCGTCTACCTGACCGACATCCGCTACCGCGAAACGGTTTACCGGGTCATGGGCCGGTGGCTCAAAGGCGTATTCCCCGTGTCGACCGGGTTGGTCGTCGAGGCACTCGCGCGCCCCGAATGGCTGGTGGAGATCGACGCCACCGCGGTCATCAGCGAAGGCAAGGAAGCCGGCCGATGACATTCTCTCTCGTTGCGCGAGATCCCAATAGCGGTGCATTCGGCATCGTGGTGTGCTCGTCGAGCCCTGCCGTCGCATCGCGGTGTGCGCACCCGCGCGCAACCGTCGGGGTTGTTGCCTCTCAGAACGTCACCAACCCTGCGCTCGGCCCGCGAGTACTCGACTCGCTCGCCGAGGGATCCGACGCCGAAGCCGCACTCAAAGCCGTTCTGGCCGAGGAACAATACCCCGACTACCGGCAGGTGACCGTCGTCGACGCCGCTGGCAATACGGCCGTGCACTCGGGATCCAACAGTCTGGGCGTGCACACCCACGCGGTAGGCGACCAAGCGGTCGCGGCGGGCAATCTGCTCAAGGACGAAGGGGTCATCACCGCACTGCTGACCGGCTACGCGCAGAGCACTTCTGCCGCCTTCGAAGAGCGTCTGCTGGACGGCCTGCGAGCCGCGGAAGCCGCGGGCGGTGAGGAAGGCCAGGTGCACTCGGCGGGGTTGGTTGTGGTGGAGGACGTTTCGTGGCCGGTGACCGACCTGAGGGTCGACTACGCCGACGATCCCTTGGCCGACCTGATCGAGCTGTGGCAGGTGTGGAAGCCGCAGAAAGACGACTATCGGATCCGTGGTATCGATCCCACCCGTGCACCGTCCTACGGAGTGCCGGGGGACCTGTGACGACAACGGATACCGTGATAGCCGAGGGAGTTGCCGCGGCTCACCCGCAGTTGGTCCGGCTCTCCCGAGATCTCTACGAGCACCCGGAAATCGCGTGGGAAGAGGTTCGTTCGTCGCGACGGGTCGCCGAACAGCTGTCGGACAACGGCTTTGACGTCACGAGTAATTACTGTGGGCTCGAAACGGCGTTCGCCGCACGCATGGGCAGTGGCGAACTGCACGTCGCGCTGTGCGCCGAATACGACGCACTGCCCGGCCTCGGACACGCATGCGGGCACAACTTGATCTCCGCGATCACTGTGGGGGCGGCGCTCGCGCTGGCACCTGTGGTCGACGATCTCGGTCTGACCCTCACGGTGATCGGCACGCCCGCAGAAGAGGGGGGTGGCGGCAAGATCGAGTTGCTCGAACGCGACGGATTCGACGGCCAGCACGCTGCGGCGATGGTGCACCCAGGACCCGTCGACGTGGTTCGGGCGCAACCATATGCCGTCTCGCACAGCCACATCGACTATCACGGCAAGGCGGCGCACGCGGCGGCCTATCCTGACCGGGGCATCAACGCCGCCGACGCGTTCACCATCGCGCAGGTGGCGATCGGGCTGCTGCGTCAGCAACTGCCGTCGTCGGTGCGGGTCCACGGTATGGTCACCCGCGGCGGCGAGGCGCCCAATGCGATCGCCGAGCACACCGAAGGTCGTTGGTATGTGCGCGCCGAGACTCTCGCCGAACTGGCCGAGGTCGAGCCGAGGATCATGCGCTGCTTCGAGGCAGGCGCCCTGGCATCCGGGGCCGAACTCACCGTGACAGCGGAGTCCAAGCCATACGCGGAATTCCGCACCGACGAAGACCTTCTCGCGTGCTATGAGCGGCGGGCGACTGCAGCCGGTCGGCGCTTCGCCACCGGCCCGGACACGTTGATGGCACGGGCTTCCACCGACATGGGCAACGTCTCCCAGACTCTGCCCGCCATTCACCCCTACATCGGCATCGACTCGCTGCCCGCGGTCAACCACCAGCTGGAATTCGCCGCCGCCACCGTCACATCGGCGGCCGAAACGGCGATCGCTCAGGGCGCGCTCGCGCTGGCGGGCACGGTGGTGGACGCCGCCACGACGTCCATTCGTGATCGGTTGCTCTCGTGAGCGATGTGCGCACCGAGCACGATCTGCTCGGCGACCGGGATGTACCCGCCGACGTCTACTACGGAGTGCACACTGCGCGCGCACTCGAGAACTTCCCCATCAGCGGGGTGCCGATCTCGCGTCACAGCGACCTCGTCGTCGCGCTCGCCTCGGTGAAGCAGGCAGCCGCGGAGGCCAATCAGCAACTGGGACAACTCGATACCGAGATCGCCGAAGCCATCGTCGCGGCGTGCGTCGAGATCCGCGGCTGGCTCGTTGCACGACCAGTTCGTCGTCGACGAGATCCAGGGCGGGGCGGGAACGTCGACGAACATGAATGCCAACGAGGTGATCGCCAACCGGGCACTGGAGATCCTCGGCCATGACCGTGGCGACTACCACGTCATACATCCGCTCGAACACGTCAACCGTGCGCAGAGCACCAACGACGTCTACCCGACCGCGGTGAAGGTCGCCCTCGGGATCGCGTCGCGCAGTCTGGAGAAGGCGCTGCGTCGTCTTGTCGACCGCTGCGCGGCGAAGTCTGTCGAGTTCAGCGACGTACTGAAACTGGGGCGAACCCAGTTGCAGGATGCCGTGCCGATGACGCTGGGCCAGGAGTTCGGCGCATATGCGGTGACCATCGGCGAGGACGCCGACCGGATCAACGAAGTGCTGACCCTGATCGCCGAAATCAACCTGGGCGGAACCGCCATCGGCACCGGACTCAACGCACACCCGGCGTATGCGGCGCTCGTCTGCGAACGACTCCGCGACATCACCGGTCTGCCGCTCACCACGGCCGGTGACCTCGTCGAGGCCACCTCCGACGTCGGCGCCTTCGTGCACCTGTCGGGAATCACGAAACGCACCGCGGTGAAGCTGTCGAAGATCTGCAACGACCTTCGGCTGCTCTCCTCTGGTCCGCGTGCCGGCTTCGGCGAGATCAACCTTCCTGCAGTGCAAGCCGGTTCCAGCATCATGCCGGGCAAGGTGAACCCGGTCATCCCCGAAGTCGTCAACCAGGTGGCGTTCGAGGTGATCGGCAACGATCTGACCGTCACGATGGCCGCCGAAGCCGGACAGCTACAGCTCAACGCATTCGAACCGATCATCGCCCGCGCGCTTCTGTCCTCGCTCACCCATCTGACCTCCGCGATCGACGTGCTCGGTGAACGCTGCATCGAGGGAATCACCGCCAACACCGAGCGCATGCGTAACGCCGTGTTGGGTTCGGCGAGCATCGCCACCGCGCTCAACCCACTCCTCGGCTACGAGGCGGCTACGGCGCTGGTTGCGGAGGCGATCGCCACGGGTGCATCGATCCCGGAGCTGGTGCGGCGCTGCGGGCTCCTCGACGACGCCGTGCTGACGAGGGTCCTCAGTCCCGAAAACCTCTGTCGGCCAAACGGACCCAAGGCAACGACTAAAAGCGGATCCACGTCGTCTTGAGGCCGGTGTACTTGTCGAGCGCATGCAACGACAGGTCGCGTCCGAACCCGCTCTGCTTGAAGCCACCGAAGGGTGTCTGGGCGCTCAGCGCATCGACCGTGTTGACCGACACCGTGCCCGCGCGCAGTGCGGCGGCGACGGTATGGGCACGCCGCAGGTTGTTGGTCCAGACCGACGCGGCCAACCCGTAGACCGTGTCGTTGGCCATCGCGATCGCTTCTGCGTCGTCATCGAAGGTCTGAACTGCCAGCACCGGCCCGAACACCTCTTCGGTGATGAGTTCGGCCGTCGGCGCAAGACCGGTGATCACCGTGGGTTCGACGAAACAGCCGCGCCCGTCCACCTGTCTGCGGTTACCCCCGGTCAGCGTTCGTCCGTCCCGGTCGGCGCGTTCGATGAAACCCAGCACCGAGGCGGTGTGCGACTCGTCGACGAGTGCGCCCATGCCCGCGCCAGGATCGAGAGGGTTGCCCGGGCGAAGCGCTTGCGCGCGCTGGACCAGATCGGCGATGAAGTCGTCGGCGACCGAACTCTGCACAGTAGGCGGGAATTGGCCGAACACACGGCGCCCTGGTTGTAGAAGGCCCCGAAAATCGCCATCTCGGCCGCTTGTTCGAGGTCGGCGTCGGCGAACACCACGTTGGGGCTCTTGCCGCCGCACTCCAGCCACACCTGCTTGAGGTTCGAGTCCGCGGCGTAGCGCAGGAATCTCCTGCCGGTTTCCGTCGAGCCCGTGAATGCCAGCACGTCGACGTCGGGATGCAGGCCCAGCGGCGCCCCTGCGGTGGGGCCGAGGCCGGGAACGACGTTGAACACACCGGGCGGAATGCCGGCTTCGACAGCCAGTTCCGCCAGCCGCAACGAGGAAAGGGGTGCTTGCTCGGCCGGTTTCAACACGACGCTGTTGCCGACGGCCAGTGCGGGTGCGACCTTCCACACGGCGAGATCAAGGGGGAAGTTCCACGGCGTCACCGCGCCGACGACGCCAAGGGGTTCCCGGCTCACCAGGGCCAGATTGCCGGGTTCGGTCGGGGCGATCTCGCCGTTGATCTTGTCCAGGGCCTCGCCGTAGAACGCGAAAAGGTCTGCAGCCGAGGGGACGTCGACGTTGTACGCCTCGGTCACCAACTTGCCCATATCCATCGAATCGAGCAGGGCGAGTTCGGCGCGGTGTTCACCGATGAGTTCAGCCAGCCGGATCAGAACCCTTTTGCGTTCCGCGGCCGATGTTTTGGCCCATACGCCGGATTCGAAGGCTGCGCGGCCACTGGCAACGGCGGCGTCGACGTCGGCGTCCTGCGCCGATGCGATCCGCGCGATTAGTTCACCGGTGGCCGGGTTGATCGACTCGAAGGTCTCGCCCGACTGCGCGTCGCGAAACTGCCCGTCGATGAAGACGCCGGTCCTCGGTGTCACATCGGCGGCGAGATCGGTCCAGTGTGCAAGCGTGGTGGGTTCGGCGGTGGTGAGTACCAAGGCAGGCTCCTTCGTTAACGGCTGACGACCGGTTCGACCGGCGTGATCGGCAGGAAGATGCGGTTCTCGGTGCTGAGTTGGGTCACCTCGCGCCGGAACGGGACCGGGCGTTCATCGGTCGGCTCGTCCAGTTCCTCGGCATAGCGGTGTCCGGCCCACACGGCCGCGGCGATGGTCGCAGGCGCCCAGGCATCACCCGCTGCGTGGACGCTCTTGAGGCCGGCTTGCGCCCATTCGTCCTCACGAGCTCCAAGAGCGTCGAGCAGTTGATTCTCCGGCAGCCGGGCGGTGACGAATACCGCTGAGTCGGCCGGTGTTTCGGATAGGTCCCCGGTGAAGACGCAGGCGGTGGTGACGGAGTCCGCGCTGACCGCCGTCACCGCGGCGTTGGTCCTCACGTCGACGCCTGCGCGGATGACCCGCTTCCTGATGCGCGCGACCTCGAGGGTGTGCGTGGTCCACTGCGATACGTGTGCCGCCGGGGTGATCAGGACGACGTCGAAGCCCTCTGCGGCGAGCAACTCGGACAGGACGCCGCCCATGTAGTAGTGGTCGTCGTCATAGATGGCCACGCGTCGCCCTCGTGGCCGAACGCCTGCCATCAGGTCGTCGGGTGTGAGGATCTCGGCGTCCGCCGAAACCGGGAAGGGGTGGGTATGCCATCGGCCGACACCGTCGCGCCGCCAATGAGATCCGGTGGCGACGAGGACATGGTCGAAGTCGTTCTCGATGATGTCGTCGGCCGTCATCTCGCTCTGCATGAAGATGTCGATGTTGTCGAGCTTCCGGATCTGCGCAAGCCGGTAGTCGACCACCCGTATCCACGCCGACAGCCCGGGCAGCTTCGCTTCCCGCTCGACGCGACCGCCGAGCGCGCGGGTCGATTCGGCCAGGCTCACCGTGTAGCCGCGGTTGCCGAGCGAGCGCGCGGCCTCCAGGCCCGTTGGGCCTGCGCCGACGACAAGGACGTGTGAGTCGGATTTCTTCGGGCGAATGCGTTCGGGGTGCCAGCCGCGGCGAAACTCTTCGCCCATGGTCGGATTCTGGGTGCAGCGGATCGGTGACATGGTGAAGTCGCCCGACACGCAGATGTTGCAGCCGATGCACTCCCGAATCTCGTCGAGCTGACCGGTCTCGATCTTCTTCGGCAGGAATGGATCGGCGATGGAGGGGCGGGCAGCGCCGATGAGATCGAGCACGCCGCTCTTGATCTGATGCACCATCATGTCTGGTGAGGTGAATCGGCCAACTCCCACAACAGGTTTCGTTGTCAGCTGCTTCAAGCCCCGCGCATACGGTTCCTGCTCGGCTTCCGGGCCGAAGCGAGACGTCACCGAGTCGTCTTCCCAGCTGCCAAGGACGAAGTCCCACAGATCGGGGTGTTCTCCGAGCATTCCGATGACGTCTTCGATCTCGGCGCGGGTGATGCCCTCGTCGCCGAGCAACTCGTCGATGGTGATGCGGCAGGCGACGGCGGCTTTCCCGTCAACGGCTTCGACGGTGTCTTCCAGTATTTCTCGCAGCAGGCGGGCCCGGTTCTCCAGGCTTCCGCCGTACTCATCCGTCCGATTGTTGTAGCGCCGCGACAGGAAGTGGTGCAGGCCGCCGAGGCAGTGGCCGGCGTAGACGTAGACGATGTCGAAGTCGACCGCCAAAGACCTGCGGACCGCCTCGAGGTGCCAGTGCCGCATGTCCGCGATGTCGGACTTGGTCATCGCGCGGGCTTGCACCGGATCGTAGTTCCACGACACGACCGGCAGATGCTGTGGCGCCAGCGGGGTTTCACGACTTATCAGGTTGGGGCTGTTGAGGCCGTTGTGCGCGAGCTCGATGCCGGCAAGGGCGCCGCCCTCGTGGATCTTCTCCGCGATCTTGGCGAGCGCGGGCATGTCATGGTCGTCCCACAGCCGCAGCTCGATGAACGGACCGATGTCTGATGTCGGGTGAATCTCGACCTGCTCGGTGCAGACCACGGCCCAGCCGCCCTCTGCCTTGACCTGTCGCATGTAGGCCTGGCTGGACGGGTCCCGGTAACCCATGCCGTTGCAGTGAGGCACCTGGAAGAACCTGTTGCGGGCGGTGACCGGCCCGATCTTGACCGGTTCGAACAAGATGTCGTATCGCGGGTCTCGCATGGATGAATCGTTCCCCGCGGTCATACCGCAGTCAATTAGATGATTCCGCTGATGTAGATCTGTATTGGCGATGCAGACTGTTAGACGGGTCCTGACCGTCAAGGAGTGACGCGATGCCGCGAACGCCGGATGTGACGCTGATTCAGCTGCGCTATTTCGTCAAGGCTGCCAGTCACTTGAGCATGACCAAGGCCGCTGACGAGTTGCGCATCGCGCAGTCGGCGGTCTCGGCCGCAGTTTCGCAACTCGAGCACCAGATCGGCACCCAGCTCTTCATCCGGCACAGGGCCCGCGGCCTGGTGCTGACTGCCGGAGGCGAAGAGATGTTGCGTGACACCCGAGCGCTACTGGATCACCTCGACGAAGTGCTCGACGGCGCCAGCGGCCACGTCGATCAGATTCGCGGACGGGTGCGGCTGGCGTGCTTCGTCACCCTCGGTCCGTTCATCCTTCCCCGACTCATCGCCCAACTCGGCGAAGAGCACCCCGAATTGCACGTCGACGTGATCGAAACCGAAGCACATGCGATGCGTACGGCACTGCGCAACGGCTCTGCGGAGGTCGCGCTGACCTATGACCTGGGGCTGGGCGCCGGAGTCGCGTCCGAGGTGCTCGGCGTGGCACGGCCCTATGTGGCACTGGCGCGCGACCACCCGCTTGCCCAATCCGGCGTCGTCGACCTCGCCGACCTGGCTGACGAGCCGATGGTCCTGCTCGACCTGCCGGAAAGCCGTGAGTATTTCGAGGCGATGCTGCATCGCAGCGGGCGTCACGCCGCAGATTCGGTACCGCTCGGCGAGCTACGAGACGGTACGCGGACTCGTGGCGCGTGGCCACGGCTACTCGATCCTCAATCAGCGGCCCGCGTCCGACGGCACCTACGACGGCGGAACCGTCGTGGCAGTGCCGATCAAGGGGGATGCCCCTGGTCTACCCGTTGTGTTGGCACGTTCCGCCGCGGTGCGTGTCACCGCAAGGGCCCGCGCAGTCGCCGTAGCTGCGCGGGCGATCTTCTCCGGCAACGATGCCGGCCGTCATTAGTCGTTCTTGTCCGACTTTTCCTCGGATCCTCGTCGGATTCTTCGTCGTCGCTCGTCGTCGTCGTCTCGTCGCCTGACTGCTCGGACTCGTCGGAATCTCTGTCGTCCTCCGGACTCGTCGGATTGCTCCGACTCACCGACCTTGCCGGCGTGCTTCGTCAACAACTCACCCAGTTGACGGGCTTCGTCCGGTTCTAGAACATCGTCGAAAAGCTGCTCGCCGCTGTCACTTACGCGCTGGACGTGGACAGCCTTGTTCTTGACGGCGACGTTCCATTGGCCGCCCTCGCGCTCAGCCATGGCGCGATCAGTTCTTGAAAGCGTCTTTGACCTTTTCGCCAGCGTCCTTGAGGTTGGACTTGGCCTGGTCGAGCTTGCCTTCGTTTTCCGTGCTCTTGTCGCCGGTGGCCTTGCCGAGACCTTCTTTGGCCTTACCGGCCACATCGTCGATCTTGTTGCTGACTTTGTCGTCGGCACCCATGGTGAACCCCATTCTTTGTGTGGAAATAGTTCGACTCTTGAACTGAACGGGGAATACCCGGGCACGCGAAACCGAAACGGCGGGTATCGCCTCTAGGAAGCCGCCTGCACGAGTGATCTCGGAGATATCCGTCCGACTCTGGCCATCGGTCGTGCCCAGTTTTGAGATCCAGACCAGCACATTCGAGGTCTTTGTCGGGTCATCGACCTCTATGCGGTTGTGGCCGGGTTGCAGCGGGGTGTTCGGAACCAGTTCCGTGGTCTCGTCCAAGGCGGTCGGGTTTTCGGTGGGCGACGAGCGGATCTGCACCTCGGTTCCCGTACTCGACAGATCGATGGTGACGGCGCTCAGCGCGGTCGGCTCGGACAGATGCAGCATCAGCCCCTCGCCCTCGATGAAATTCGGGAACGGGACTGCGTCTCTGTAGGTGACGGTGGGCCATGACGTGTCCGCGTCGCCGTCGATCGCCAAACCGGCTTTGTCCGGGTTGTCGGGCGACTCCGCCCGGTGAGAACACCGTCGCACTCACCGGCTTGACGATCGGCCCGGGGCGAGTCCACGCGCCGAAGCCGTCGGTGAACCACACCACCGCGGCCGCTGCCACCACGATCGACGCCGACGAGTGCGGCGAGCGCCGCGATCCAGCCTCGGCTGCGCTTCGGTGACTTGTCCTGCGACGAATCGACGCGAGGCGGCGACGACCGTCGTTTGGCAGGAGCCTCGGCGGCGAAGGTGGCGATCGTGTCGGCCTCGAGCGTGGCGCCGTCCCAGACGCCGCTGACTTCGACCTCGTCGCCGTCGGCGAGCGCGACGGTGGCGAGCTGAGTCTCGATCTCGACCTGCAGCGTCGGGGGCAGGTTCTCGACCCGGTCGTACGGCACCAGTTGGAACGACAGAGTTCCGTGCTCACCCGCAGCGTCGACAGCTTTTCGCGTCACGCCGTGCGCTGTTCCGTGTACCTCGAGGCGCTCGAGGCGCGCGGTGGCTGGATTCGGTGTCGCGGTCACCCGGCGCGGGCCGGGTTCGGTGAGCGCGTTGGCGAAGTCGAGGCATGTCGGGTATCGCTGGTCGACGTCTTTGGCGAGCGCCCTGGCAAGGACGGCGTCGAGATGCGCGAGATCGGGTCGGCGGTCCGATATCCGCGGTGGCGGTGTCGAAAGATGATGGCTGATGACGACGGCACGGTTCGGGTCGTGAAACGGTGGCGCGCCGGTGAGTAGGTGAAATGTCGTGGCGGCCAACGCATATTGATCCGTACGGCCGTCGAGCGGTTTGTTCAGGAGTTGCTCGGGGGCCATGTAGTTGACTGTTCCCACCGCGACGCCGTCGTCGGTGAGGTTGCTGACATCGTCGAATCGGCGGGCGATGCCGAAGTCGGTCAACAGCACCCTTCGCCGACGGCCGTCAGATTCGGTCACCAGGATGTTCTCCGGCTTGACGTCGCGATGCAGCAGACGGCGCTCGTGGCCGAAGTCGAGCGCGTCGGCCACCGCTGTCACGATCTCCGAGACGTCGTTCTCCGGCATGCCGCCCCGGTAGTGCTCTCGGATCAATCGACCTGCGTCTGTGCCGTCGACGTAGTCCATCGAGATCCACAGCCTGCCGTCGAACTCGCCGCGATCGAGGACGCCGACGATGTTCGGGTGCCGCAGCGTGGCGGCCAGTTCCGCCTCGCGGATGAACCGCGCGCGGAACTCTCCGTCGACCGCGGAGTCGCGGGTCAGGATCTTGAGGGCGTCGTGACGAGGTAGGCGGGGGTGCTGGGCGAGGTAGACCTCGCCCATGCCACCCGTGCCGAGCAACCGCTCGATGGTGTACCCGGCGAAAACGTCACCGCTGTTCAACGGCATGCCCGAGAGCC
>CAWHIZ010000017.1:0-121775 GCA_963829405.1 uncultured Actinomycetota bacterium | reverse complement strand
GGCCCAAGCATGTCGGGCGCTGAGGTCGACGCCGTGGTGATCAACCTGATCGACCGGATCACCCGGCGAATGCGCAGCGCGGGACGCACCGGCAGAACCGTGGTGCTGCGATTGCGGTTCGACGACTTCGGCCGCGTCACGCGGTCCCACACCATGCCGAGGGCGACGGCGTCCACCGACGTCATCCTCGCCGCCGCGCGCGAGCTGGTCGCGGCGGCGGCGCCGCTGATCGCCGAAAGAGGTTTGACCCTGGTCGGTTTCGCGGTGTCCAACATCGACCGCCATGGCGCGCAGCAGCTGGAGTTGCCTTTCGAGGTGGGCCCACTCGCGTGCTGGGGACACCCCGACACCGTCGCACTCGACGGCGCCGTCGACGAGGTGCGCAAGCGCTACGGCAACTCCGCGGTCACCCGGGGCGTGCTGGTCGGCCGCGACCCCGGCCTGGAGATGCCGCACCTGCCTGACTGACCGGCGTCGACCTCAACATCCATTGAGGTTCTACGGTCACGCATATGAACCTTGGAACGTTTGGCTTCACCGTGAACAATGAACCTGACGGCAGCCACCTCTCCACGGCCAGGGAGCTCGAGCAACTCGGCTTTGACACGCTGTGGATCGTTGGCGGACAACTCGACCGGCTTGACCGGCTTACCGATCTCCTCAGTTCCACTGAACGGGCAATGGTGGCGTCGGCGATTGTCTCGCCGGAGGTCTTCGACTCCCGTACAGTCGCATCCTTTTACCAGCGCGCCGATTCGATGACGCCGGGCCGACTCATCGTCGGGTTGGGTTCACCGCATCGGCCCGATGCACTCTCGGCACTGAATGACTATGTCGACCAACTGAACGGGGCGATTCCCCGCGAGCGTCGCCTGCTCGCGGCACTCGGTCCACGCGCACTCGACCTGGCCCGGCATCGGTTCGCCGGGGCGATCCCAATGTTGTTCACACCTGCCTACACGAAGGTCGCCCGCGTCCAATTAGGGCCAAACCGCACGCTGGTCGTTGGGTTGCTTGCCGTGCTTGACGAGAACGCCGAGGCCGCTCGAAGGACGGGCCGTGAAACCCTCACTTTCCTGACGACGCTTCCGGCGTACGTCAGATCGTTTGATCGGCAAGGCTTTCGCGAAGAGGAAGTCGCCTCACTCAGTGACGCGTTGGTCGATCGATTGATTGCCTGGGGGCGTCCCGCGCAGATCATTGACCGCGCCCGCGAGCACATCGCCGCAGGGGCCGACCACGTCCAGTTGACCGTATTGGGCACCGCCGGTCAGCCGACGGGTATCTCCGCCGCTCGCCTTCTGACACCCGCGATCGCATCTACCTGACTAAAGAAGTTGTACGGCAACGAACCCGGTGAGTAGCACCACAAATCCGCCGATCTCGGCGATGATGCGCGCCAGCATGCCCGCATGAACGCCGCGCCCTGATCACGCACCTTCGCTACGAGGCGGTCCACTCGAGCAGCTTCTCGGCAGACCATGTGTTGACGATCCGGTCCACCGGAACCTTCGCATCAAGCGCGCGCTGCGCGCCGTAGCCGAGGAATTCCAGCTGGCCCGGCGCATGCGAGTCGGTGTCGATCGAGAACAGGCAGCCGATCTCCAGCGCCATGTTCAGCAGCCGGGTCGGCGGGTCCCGGCGTTCGGGTCGCGAGTTGATCTCCACCGCCGTGCCGTTGTCCCGGCATGCGGTGAACACCTTCTCCGCGTCGAACTTCGATTCGGGCCGTACCCCGCGCCCGCCCGTCACAAGCCTGCCGGTGCAGTGGCCGAGGACATCGGTGTGCGGATTCTGCACCGCCGCGAGCATGCGGCGAGTCATCGCGGGTGCGTCCATCGCCAGCTTCGAATGCACGCTGGCCACCACGACGTCGAGCCGCTCGAGCAGTTCCGGCTCCTGGTCGAGCGACCCGTCCTCGAGGATGTCGACCTCGATACCGGTGAGGATGCGCATCGGTGCGACGGTGTCTCTGAGTTCGTCGATCACGTCGAGCTGCTTGCGCAGTCGTTCGGGCGACAGCCCATTGGCCACCCGTAGCCGCGGCGAGTGGTCGGTCAGCGCGCAGTACTCATGGCCCAAATCCCTTGCCGCCGACATCATCTCCCCGATCGGCGCGGATCCGTCCGACCAGTTGGAGTGCACGTGCAGATCGCCGCGCAGTGCCGCCCTGATTTCGCCGCCGCCGAGATCCTGCGCACCCGAACGTAGTTCGGCGAGCGCGTCGGGTTCGCGGCCCGCCCAGGCCTGGGCGATCACCTTCGCCGTCTTCGGCCCGATTCCGGTCAGCGACTGCCAACTGTTCGCCGTGCCGTGGCGTTCGCGTTCGGCGTCGCTGAGGGCCTCCACGATGTCGGCGGCGTTGCGATAGGCCATCACCCGCCGCGAATCCTCGCGCGCCCGGTCTTTGTAGTACGCAATCTGGCGCAGCGCGACGACCGGATCCATGGCTCCAGTGTGCCCGCTTACAACGGCCGCCAAGCCGGATCACGTCCGCTCATCGCGACGACCCGGTCCAGGTCCCCCGCGCTGTCGGCGGTCGGCACCGCCGGTCCGAACATGCCCTCGGTGCCCGCGGGGTCGAACTGCTCGAGGTACGCCAGGCACGCCTGCAGCGTCGCCGGATCGCTGTCATACGGTGCGCCGACGGCGCGTGCGACGTCCCAGCCGTGGATGACGACCTCGGCGAGTGCGACGTTGCCCATCACTTCGGCAGGCATTTCGATGCCGCCTGCGCGGGTCATGCCCTCCCAGGCGGCCGGGTCCTTCCATGCGGCGGCAAGCGCGGCCAGGTGTTGCGGGTAGGCGCTGCGCCAGTCGGCGTCGAGCGGGGCGTCGTCGGCGGGTGGGGTATCAGTGAGCGGGCCGAACTCCTTGCCCGCGGCGGCGGCGAAGGCCAGCGAGAGGACGCCGATATGCGCGACCATCGCGTCGAGCGGCATCTTCTCGCACGGGGTGGCCAGGTCGAGTTGGTCGTCGGTGATGCCGGCGAGTACGTCGGCAGTGCGCTGGCAGGCTGAGGTCAGATCATTCATATGTGTTGTGACCGTCGCGACGGCACAAATTCATCGGCCCGATAACGGCTTCGTCGCGCCGTGGACGATGGCGCGAATTTGATCCTCGACCGCACCGCCCGCGAAGAACAGCATCTCGTCGTCCGGCTGCAGCACATCGTCGGGTTTCGGCAGGATGACCCCGCTGTCGCGGATCACGATGGCCAGCGCGGTGTTCTCCGGCAGCGCGACGTCGCGGATGCGCTTACCGACCATCGGGTCATCGGGCGGCAGCTTCAGTTTGGTCAGGCTGACCTGGCCCTGTCGCAGCTGCATGAGGCTCACCAGATGACCGATGTCGATCGCGCCCTCGATCGCGGCGACGAGTGCGCGTGGCGCGGACACCGCGACGTCGACACCCCAGGCCTCGGTGAACAACCATTCGTTGCGGGCGTCGTTGACGCGCGCCACCACCCGATCGACCCCGAATTCGGTCTTGGCCAGCAGCGAGGTCGTGAGGTTGGCCTTGTCGTCACCGGTCGCCGCGATCACCACATCGCACAGCTGCATTCCGGCGTCCTCGAGCGAGGCGAGCTCGCACGAGTCGGCCAGCAACCAATCCGCATCGGGAACAGTCTGCGGTTCGTAGTGACGGACGTTGTTCTCGATCAATAGGATCTTGTGTCCGTAGGCGAGCAGTTCCATCGCGACGGACCGGCCGATCGCGCCTGCGCCCGCGATGCCGACGCGCATCGTCGGCCGCTCGTCGGCACGGTCCGGAGCCTTATCGGACCGCCGTCTGATTCGGAACACAACGTCATACTGACCCATGCGTGGCCCTACTGGTTAACTGCGGGATGAAATGACTTTGCAGCAGCTGTATCTGGTTCTGCTGGCCGGCGGGCTCGTGTTGTTGGCCAGCATCGTCGCCACGCGCGCGGCCACCACGGTCGGTCTACCTGCGCTGCTGCTTTTCCTCGGGGTCGGCGTCATCGTCGGCGAGGACGGGATCGGGCTGCACTTCGAGAACTATCTGCTCGCCGACCACCTCGGCACGGTCGCGCTGGCGATCATCCTGATCGAAGGCGGCCTGACGACCCGGTTCTCCGACATCCGGCGGGTGTTGGCGCCCGCGGGAATTCTGGCCACGGTCGGTGTCGCGGTCAGCATGGCGATCACGGCCGCGGGTGCACACCTGCTTCTCGGGATGGACTGGCAGCTTGCGCTGCTCCTCGGCGCCATCGTGTCGGTCACCGATGCCGCCGCGGTGTTCTCCGTGCTGCGCGTGGTGCCGCTGCCGAGACGCCTCGCCGGACTGCTCGAGGCCGAGTCCGGATTCAACGACGCGCCTGCCGTCATCCTCGTGCTGATGTTCTGCGTGACGCCGCTGGAACTGTCGCCGGTGCACGCGCTCGGCGAACTGGCCTACGAGCTCGGAGTCGGCGCGGCGATCGGCCTCGGCTGCGGCTTCATCGGCTCGATCGCCCTGCGCCGCATCGCCCTTCCCGCATCTGGCCTCTACCCGCTCGCTAATTTCGGCATCGGGATGGTCGCCTTCGCCGCGGCGGGCAGCGCGCACGCCAGCGGATTCCTCGCCTGCTATCTGGCCGCGGTCGTGCTCGCCAACTCCGGGCTGCCGCACCGTTCGGCCACCCGGTCCTTCGCCGAAGGGCTCGGCTGGCTCGCGCAGATCGGCCTGTTCGTCCTGCTCGGCCTGCTGGTCGACCCCAGTGATCTCGGCAGCGAGATCGTGCCCGCGATCATCATCGGCCTTGTCCTGCTGTTGATCGCACGGCCCGCGTCGGTCGTCGTCTCGCTGGCCGGATTCCGCGTGCCGTGGAAGGAGCAGGCGTTCCTGTCGTGGGCCGGTTTGCGCGGCGCCGTGCCGATCGTGCTGGCGACGTTCCCGATCGTCGAGGGCGTGCCCGATGCGATCCGACTGCTCAACATCGTGTTCATCCTGGTGGTGGTCTTCACGCTGTTGCAGGGGCCAAGCCTGTCCGCCCTGGCGCACCGGCTGGGGCTGATCCCCAAGGAGGCCACCCGCGAGATCCAGGTCGAGGCGGCGCCGCTCGACGTGTTGGAGGCCGAGCTGCTGACGATGACGGTGCATTCGCCGTCGCGGCTGCACGGCGTCACCGTGCTCGAGCTGCGGCTGCCCGACCCCAGCGTCATCACCTTGATCATCCGCGACGGGCACACCTTCGTCCCGCAGCCGCAGACCCGGATCGCGGCGGGCGACGAGCTGCTCATCGTCACCACCCCGAAGACGCGAACGGCCGCCGAGCGCAGGCTGCGCGCGGTGAGCCGTCGCGGCAAGCTCGCCTACTGGTTCGACGAATTCGGCGAAGCCGAATAGAGCCGGAGTCGGCGAAGCCGAATAGAAGCCGAGTCGGCGAAGCCGAATAGATGGCCGTCTGACAGCGCGCACTCAGGAACGCGGGACTACCGTTGATGCAATGCGATTCGCTTTCAAAACATCACCGCAGAACACCGACTGGCACGACATGCTCGCCGTCTGGCAGGCCGCCGACGACATCGACGTCTACGAGTCCGGCTGGACGTTCGACCACTTCTATCCGATCTTCTCCGACTCCAGTGGCCCGTGCCTCGAGGGCTGGACCACGCTGACGGCACTGGCGCAGGCCACCAAGCGGCTGCGCGTCGGCGTACTCGTCACCGGCATCCACTACCGCCATCCCGCCGTGCTGGCGAATATGGCTGCAGCACTGGACATCGTGTCGGGCGGCAGGCTCGAACTCGGTATCGGCGCCGGCTGGAACGAAGAGGAATCCGGCGCGTACGGGATCGAGCTCGGCTCGATCAAGGAACGCTTCGACCGCTTCGAGGAGGCGTGCGAGGTGCTGACGAGCCTGTTGAGCAAGGAGACAACGACTTTCGACGGCAAGTACTACCAACTCAAGGACGCCCGCAACGAGCCGAAGGGCCCGCAGCAGCCGCACCCCCCGATCTGCATCGGCGGCAGTGGCGAGAAGCGAACACTGCCGCTGACGGCGCGATACGCCGATCACTGGAATTTCGCAGGCGGATCGCCGGAGGAGTTCGCCAAAAAGCGCGACGTGCTGGCCGCCCGCTGCGCGGACATCGGGCGCGACCCGAAGGAGATCACGATGTCGGCGCACGTTCGGCTGGAGCCCGACCTCGACTACGCCAAGACACTCGATGAGGCGGCCGCGCTCGGCAAGGAGGGTCTGGATCTCGCGATCATCTACCTGCCGCCGCCGCACACGCCAGCAGTGCTCGAACCGTTGGCCGAGGCGATCAGGGACTCGGGGCTCAACAGCAAAGTTCAGTGACGATAACGAAAATATAACGGTTCGGCAAAGAAATGGTCACAGCACGACGTAACGTCGTATTCGCGGTGGTCGATCGGTTGCTAGAAACCGAAACGAACGAGGTCGTCGCGAGTGACGAGACGCTCGGCTTGGGCCGGGTACTGGCGGCACTTGACTGGGTGACGGAACAATGACCAGGCGATTCGACTCATCCGAGAGCGGTGCATTGCGTTGAGGTACACGTCGTTCACTCCTGCGGTATAGCAATTGCTGGACCGAGGGGCTACGTTACCGCAGCGTCCTCATGAAGTCATTAGATACCTCAGAACCGGCAAACGAAAATAGGCACGCCGAATAAACATCAGATGATTTTATTGAGACAGAAGTGACTGATGTTGTTCCCGAGGCGCGCACAAATCGCCCCGGAAACGGTGTGCGAAGGCAGCTGTCTAGCGCTGCGGAACGGCGGTGGGCTTGATCGGCGAAGGCAGTGCGGTGTTGCCCATCAGATACCGGTCGACGCCTGCCGCGGCGGCGCGCCCCTCGGCGATCGCCCACACGATCAGCGACTGACCCCGGCCCATATCGCCCGCGACGAAGACACCGGGCACAGAGGTTGCGAACTCCGCATCCCGCGCGACGTTGCCCCTGTCGGTGATCTCGACGCTCAGGTCGTCGAGCAGGCCGTCGCGCTCGGGACCGACGAAGCCCATCGCAAGCAACACCAGGTCGGCTTCCATCTCGAATTCGGTGCCCTCGAGCTTCTCGAACTTGCCGCCGGCCATCTTGACCTCGTGCCCACGCAGCCCGGTGACCTTGCCATCGCGTCCGGTGAACTCCTCGGTGTTCACCGAATACACCCGGTCGCCGCCCTCCTCGTGGGCGGACGACACCCGGAACATCAGCGGGTAGACCGGCCACGGTGTCGAGTCGGCCCTGGCCTCCGGCGGTCGCGGCATGATCTCGAACTGGTGGATGCTCTCCGCGCCTTGGCGGTGCGACGTGCCGAGACAGTCGGCCCCGGTGTCGCCGCCACCGATGATGATGACCTTCTTGTCCTTGGCGGTGATCGGCGGCTCGCCATCCGGGCCGACCACGTCATCGCCCTGCTGGACCCGGTTGGCCCAGGGCAGAAACTCCATCGCCTGGTGGATCCCGTCGAGTTCACGACCGGTGATCGGCAGGTCGCGCGACGCGGTCGCACCGCCGGCAAGCACGACGGCGTCGTAGTTCAGCCTCAGCTGCGCGACGGTGATGTCGACGCCGACGTTGACGCCCGGCCGGAACTGGGTGCCCTCGGCCTCCATCTGCGCCAGCCGCCGGTCGATGTGGCGCTTCTCCATCTTGAACTCGGGTATGCCGTACCGCAGCAGGCCGCCGATGCGGTCGGCCCGCTCGAACACGGTCACGGTGTGGCCTGCACGGGTGAGCTGCTGCGCGGCGGCCAGCCCCGCAGGACCGGAGCCCACGACGGCGACCTTCTTGCCCGTCAGCTTGTCCGGCGGCAACGCAACGACCCAACCCTTGTCGAAGGCGTTGTCGATGATCTCGACCTCGACCTGCTTGATGGTCACCGGATCCTGGTTGATGCCGAGCACGCATGACCCTTCGCACGGTGCGGGGCACAGCCGGCCGGTGAACTCCGGGAAGTTGTTCGTGGCATGCAGCCGCTCGATCGCATCGCGCCAGCGGTCGTTGCGAACCAGGTCGTTCCACTCAGGGATCAGGTTGCCCAGCGGACACCCGTTGTGACAGAACGGGATACCACAGTCCATGCACCGCGTCGCCTGCTCGCGCAGCACGTCATGGGAGAAGTCCTCGTAGACCTCTTTCCAGTCGCGCAACCGCAGCGGCACCGGCCGCCGCTGCGGGGTCTCACGCTTTGTGTACTTGAGAAATCCTCTTGGATCAGGCATTCGCGGCCGCCATGATCGCCTTGTCGACGTCTTCTCCGGACTTCTCGGCCTCGGCGATGGCAAGCAGCACCCGCTTGAAGTCGCGCGGCATCACCTTCATGAACTTCTTCAATTCGTTGTCCCAGTCGTTCAGGATGCGCTGGCCGACAGCCGAATCAGTGGCGTCGACGTGCGCGGTGATCATCGACCGCAGGAACTCGACATCTTCGGCGTCCATCTCGTCGAGGTCGACCATCTCGTCGTTGAGGTTGTCGGTGAAGTTGCCGTCGATGTTGTAGACGTAGGCCACCCCACCCGACATACCCGCCGCGAAGTTGCGGCCCGTTGCGCCGAGGATGACGACCTTGCCGCCGGTCATGTACTCGCAGCCGTGGTCACCGACGCCCTCGACAACGGCGTGCGCGCCTGAGTTGCGGACCGCGAACCGCTCACCGACGACGCCGCGCAGGAACGCCTGGCCGCTGGTCGCGCCGAACAGAATCACGTTGCCCGCGATGATGTTGTCTTCTGCGACATAGTCGTCGGGAGCGTCGTCCGATGGCCGCACCACCAGCCTGCCGCCCGACAAACCCTTGCCGACGTAGTCGTTGGCGTCGCCGTACACCCGCAGCGTGATGCCCTTCGGCACGAACGCACCGAAGCTGTTGCCCGCCGACCCGTCGAACGTGATGTCGATGGTTCCGTCGGGAAGACCTTGGCCGCCATAGGCTTTGGTGAGCTCGTGGCCCAGCATGGTGCCCACGGTCCGGTTGGTGTTGGCGATGGTCGTCGAGAACCGCACGGGTTTCCCTGAGTCGAGCGCCTCTCGGCACATCACGATCAGCTGCTGGTCGAGAGCCTTGTCGAGGCCGTGGTCCTGACGTGAGCTGCAGTACAGGTCCTGGTTCATGAACGCCGACTCCGGCTCGTGCAGAACCGGGGCGAGATCGAGTTTGTAGGCCTTCCAGTGTTCGGCGGCCTTCGTGGTGTCCAGCGAGCCGACCTGGCCGACCATCTCGTTGACGGTGCGGAAGCCCAACTGTGCCATCGTCTCCCGCACTTCCTCGGCGATGAACATGAAGAAGTTCTCGACGAACTCCGGCTTGCCTGCGAAACGCTCCCGCAGCACCGGGTTCTGCGTCGCGACACCGACGGGGCAGGTGTCGAGGTGGCAGACGCGCATCATGATGCAGCCCGACACCACAAGCGGCGCGGTCGCGAAGCCGAACTCCTCGGCGCCGAGCAGAGCGGCGACCACCACGTCGCGGCCGGTCTTGAGCTGGCCGTCGACCTGTACGACGATGCGATCGCGAAGTCCGTTGAGCAGCAACGTCTGCTGCGTCTCCGCGAGGCCGAGCTCCCACGGCGCGCCCGCATGCTTCATCGACGTCAGCGGGGTCGCGCCGGTGCCGCCGTCATGGCCGGAGATCAGCACCACGTCGGCATGGGCTTTCGACACACCGGCGGCAACCGTGCCGACTCCGTTCTCGCTCACCAGCTTCACGTGCACCCGCGCCTGCGGGTTGGCGTTCTTCAGATCGTGGATCAGCTGCGCGAGATCCTCGATCGAGTAGATGTCGTGGTGCGGAGGTGGCGAGATCAGGCCGACGCCTGGAGTCGAGTGACGCACCTCGGCCACCCACGGATAGACCTTGTTGCCCGGAAGCTGGCCACCCTCACCGGGTTTCGCGCCTTGGGCCATCTTGATCTGGATGTCGGTGCAATTGGTCAAGTAGTGACTGGTCACCCCGAACCTGCCGGACGCCACCTGCTTGATAGCGCTGCGCCGCCAGTCACCGTTCTCGTCACGGTCGAACCGGGTCACGGCTTCGCCGCCCTCACCGCAGTTCGACCGGCCGCCGAGTCGGTTCATCGCGATCGCCAGCGTCTCGTGGGCCTCGGCGGAGATCGAGCCGTAACTCATCGCGCCGGTGGAGAACCGTTTCACGATCTCGGTCGCCGGCTCGACCTCGTCGAGCGGCACAGGCGGCCGCACACCGGCGCGGAACTTCAGAAGGCCGCGAAGCGACGCCATGCGCTCGCTCTGGTCGTCGACGAGGCCGGTGTACTCCTTGAAGACGGAGTACTGGCCGGTGCGGGTGGAGTGCTGCAGCTTGAACACCGTGTCCGGATTGAACAGGTGGTACTCGCCCTCGCGGCGCCACTGGTACTCGCCGCCGACCTCGAGCTCGCGGTGCGCCCACTCGTCGGGGCGGTCGAGGAACGCCAGCGCATGCCGGGTGGACACGTCGTCGGCGATGTCCTCGAGGTCGATGCCGCCGACCGGGCATGTGAGGCCGGTGAAGTAGTCGTCGAGCACCGGCTGGCTGATGCCGATGGCCTGGAACAGCTGTGCGCCCGTGTAGGACGCCAGCGTCGAGATGCCCATCTTGGACATCACCTTCAACACGCCCTTGCCCGCCGCCTTGACGTAGTTGGCCTTGGCCGTGTCGCTGCTGATTCCGGTGATGACACCGCGGTCGACCATGTCCTCGATGGACTCGAACGCCATGTACGGGTTGATCGCGGCGGCGCCGAACCCGACGAGGCAGGCCATGTGGTGCACCTCGCGGGCGTCACCGGCCTCGACGACGAGGCCGACCTGGGTGCGGGTGCGGTCGCGGACGAGGTGGTGGTGCACGGCAGAGACCGAGAGCAGTGACGGGATAGGCGCCATCGACTCGTCGGACTCACGGTCGGACAGCACGATGATGCGGGCGCCGTCGCGGATGGCGGCCGACACCTTCGCCCGCACGTTGTCGAGGGCCTCCTTGAGTCCCTGCCCGCCGCGGTTCACCGGATACAGGCAGCGGATGACCGCGGCGCGAAGTCCGTGCTTGTGGCCGCGGATCTCGTGATCGGGGTCGACGCACATCAGCTTGGACAGCTCGGCGTTGCGGAGGATCGGCGACGGCAACGTGATCTGTCGGCACGAGTCGGCGTTCGGGTTCAGGAGGTCGCCCTCGGGCCCGACGGTGCCCTGCAGGCTGGTCACCACCTCTTCGCGGATGGCGTCCAGCGGTGGGTTGGTGACCTGTGCGAACAGCTGCTGGAAGTAGTCGTAGAGCATCCGCGGCCGTTGGGAAAGCACGGCGACCGGGGTATCGGTACCCATCGAGCCGAGCGGCTCGGCGCCGTTGCGCGCCATCGGCGCCACCAACAGGTTGAGCTCTTCGTAGGTGAAGCCGAAGATCTGCTGCCGCAACACAACCCGGTGATGGGGCATGCGGACGTAATCGCCTGGCGGCAGTTCGTCGAGCTTGAACAGGCCGGCGTCGAGCCACTCCTGATACGGCTGCTCGGCGGCGAGTTCGGCCTTGATCTCCTCGTCGGCCACGATGCGGCCCTGCGCGGTGTCGACGAGGAACATCCGGCCCGGTTGCAGCCGCATCTTCTTGACCACGGTGGACGGGTCGAGGTTGAGCACGCCCGCCTCCGACGCCATCACCACGAGGCCGTCCTCGGTTACCCAGATGCGCGACGGCCGAAGACCGTTGCGGTCGAGCACCGCGCCGATCACCGTGCCGTCGGTGAACGTCATCGACGCCGGGCCGTCCCACGGCTCCATCAGCGATGCGTGGTACTCGTAGAACGCCCGACGGGCGGGGTCCATCGAAGCGTTGCGCTCCCACGCCTCCGGGATCATCATCAGCACGGCGTGCGGCAGGCTGCGGCCGCCGAGGTGCAGCAGCTCGAGCACTTCGTCGAACCGCGCGGTGTCAGAGGCGCCAGGCGTACAGACCGGGACGATCTTGTCGAAGGCCTGACCGGAACCGAACACGTCGGTCTTGATCAGCGCCTCGCGCGCCCGCATCCAGTTCTCGTTGCCGGTGACGGTGTTGATCTCGCCGTTGTGCGCGATCCGTCGGAACGGATGGGCCAGCGGCCAGGACGGGAACGTGTTCGTGGAGAACCGCGAGTGCACGATGCCCAGTGCGCTGGTGAGCCGATCGTCCTGCAGGTCGAGGTAGAACGCCTTCAGCTGAGGCGTGGTCAGCATGCCCTTGTAGACGAAGGTCTGGCCGGAAAGGCTTGGGAAGTAGACGGTTTCGCGTCCGGGCCCGTCCTGGCCCGGGCCCTTGGTGCCCAGCTCGTGCTCGGCGCGCTTGCGCACCACGTAGGCGCGCCGCTCCAAGTCCATGCCGGAGGCGCCTGCGAGGAAGACCTGGCGGAACGTCGGCATCGCGTCGCGCGCCAACGCGCCGAGCGACGAATCGTCGGTGGGCACCTCGCGCCAGCCAAGCACGTGCAGACCCTCGGCCTCGGCGATCTTCTCGACGGCTTCGCAGGCTGAGGCGGCGTCCTTGGACGACTGCGGCAGGAAGGCGATGCCGGTGGCGAAGCTGCCTGCCTCGGGCAGATCGAACTCCACGACGGCGCGTAGGAAGTCATCGGGAACCTGCAGCAGGATGCCCGCACCGTCGCCGGTGTGCGGTTCGGCGCCCTGGGCACCGCGGTGCTCCAGGTTGACCAGGGCCGTGATGGCCTTGTCGACGATGTCGCGGGTGCGGCGGCCGTGCATGTCCGCGACCATGGCAACGCCACACGCGTCATGCTCGAACGCGGGGTTGTAAAGCCCCTGTATTCCGGGCGCCATTCCCACCTAGCCCTTCGATACCTACTGAATTTCCCTGGCAGCCGTCGACAGCGACGGCATCAGCCGGTTATGCGGTGGCGGTGCCTCCGTGCAGCACTGAACGACGACCCTTACCCCACTCGACACAAGTGGGGAAAACGATATGACAAACCCCGCCTGACATGCCAACTTAGTCATACCTAACTGGACGGTCCGGCCCCCGCGGCAACGCTGCCCCGTCCACCGCCAATGATACGAGTGAAGACGTTGCACGCCTTGAGTTTTCGATCAGCCGAGCCGACCACGCCGCACAGGCCCGCCGGATCCGAATGCGACCAAGATCACGGGCCGGAATTGCTGGAGTTGCGCTGAAAGCTGAATTAGCTGCGCAGAAGTTGAGTCAATGAGTTTGCTGCAAAGCCTAGTCAGATTCTTAGAGTCCGGCCGCGCCGCCCGCCCGCTCCCCCCGGCCGGGCGGGCTGCGAGCCGATCAGCGATGTACCGGGTGGCCGCCGCGCTCGGCCAACGATCGAAGCTGCTTGAGGGCGAATGTGCGCCCCCGCCCGCCTTCGGGGATGTGGATGCCCGCCCACAGGCCCTGGGCGCCCGGCATCTCGCAGGCCTCCTTCGCGCACAGCCAGCGGCGCGGGCAGGACCGGCAGACGGCCTTGGTCTGGTCATCGGTCGCGGTCATCCACCGCTCGGGGTCCTGAGTGCAGGCGCCGATCTGGCTATCGGTCAGAAGGGGCATCTCGATCATGACGGTCATGACGACTTCCTCTCGCTCGGTGGCGTTGCCGAAACCGTAGCGCTCTTTCCGTAGCAGCGCAACACTTGTTACGGTTTCCCTGCTTCGGTCAGGTTGGCCGTGTCGCGTCGGATCTGCTGGCTACACTGGGCGGGTGGAACCCGACGCCAGCGATCCGGGCATTGCCCGCGCCGGTGCAGCGGTTGCCGCCAGACGTCGCGAATTGGACATCAAGCAGCGCAATCTCGCGAAATACAAGATCATCAACGCCGGCGCCCTCATCGCGTTCGAGAAGGGCCGCAGTTGGCCAAGGGAGCGCACGAGGGCCAAGCTGGAAGAGCTCCTGCAGTGGCCCGCTGGAACCATAGCGTCGATACGGTATGGCGGTTCGGTCCCCGGGGCGGCGGCGGAGCCGGCCACCGACGAGGGTGCGGCGTCGCTGATCATCGGAGCGGTCGAGGTTGCGATGAAAACGTTCGGCGCCGCCATCTCCTCGCTGCCACCCGACGACGATGCGGAGTTCGCCGACCGCGTCACGGTCATCCTGGCCGACCTGCGCAAGCTCGAGACGGTTGTCGCCCGCGCCGCGCAGCGCAGCCGCGGCACAGCCGACGTGGTGCTGGCGCTGCGGACCGTGCGCGGCTGCTACGACGACCTGATGTTCCGCGCCGCCGCGGCGCCGGGGGCGACGCTGGGCCAACGGTTGTATGCCGCCCGCAGGCGCGCGAACCTGTCCGCCGCGGAGACCGCGAACGCGGCAGGCCTGCCCGTCGAGTTGGTGGACGCCGTCGAGGCGGGCGAATCGGCCGACGAGGCGGACACAGCCACCCTGAACGCGCTCATCACCTCACTCGATGGCTGATACTGGATCCGTGCCGATGTCCGATCTGCTCCGTAACGTCGGCGACGTGCTGTCGCGGGCCGACACGCTGTTCGGCACGGCGGACCCCGACGCCGCAGCGACGGCCGCCGACCGTCTGATCGACGCCACCGACGCGATCCGGACGGGACAGGAACAGGCCGCGGACCTGACGGGCGACGCGGTGACCAACTACGCCGAGTTCGCGCAGGGCACCCGCGATGCGCTCGACCACCTGTCCAGCGTCGAGGCCGACCTCGGCCATCGGTTGCATGACGCGGCCGAGGCGGTGAGCGCGGCGAGCACGGCCTCCCATTCGGCACTCGACGTCGTCTCCTCGGCGTCGGATGCACTCGACCACTTGGGTGATTCACCCTCGGCCGAGTTGGCTCTCCTCCATGCTGTGCGCGCACAGGTCGGGCAGGAGCTCGCGCTCATCCGCACCCACCAGGCGGTCGCCGAGCAACTGGGCGCGCAGCTGCGTGGCCTCGGCTACTGAGGACGTAGATCGAGCCGTCGCAACAACTGCGCATTGAGCGCGACGACGACCGTCGACGCCGACATCAGCAGCGCACCGACCGACATCGGCATGACGAATCCGATCGGCGCAAGCACACCTGCCGCCAGCGGCACCGAGATCAGGTTGTAACCCGCTGCCCACCAGAGGTTTTGGGCCATCTTGCGATATGTGGCCTTCGACAGTGTGATCACCGAGAGCACGGAGCGAGGGTCCGAGCTGGCGAGGATCACACCGGCGGACGCGATCGCGACGTCGGTGCCCGCGCCGATGGCGATGCCGACGTCGGCCTGGGCGAGCGCAGGTGCGTCGTTGACACCGTCGCCGACCATCGCCACTGTTCTTCGCCCGCCGTCCCGCCCGCCAAGCCCCTCTGCCTGCAGCTCGGCCACCTTCGCCGACTTGTCCTGCGGCCGCACACCCGCGAACACCCTGTCGATGCCGAGTTCGTCGGCGACCGTGCGCGCCACCGGCTCCGCGTCGCCGGTGATCATGACGACTTCGATGCCGAGCCGGTGAAGGGCATCGACCGCCTGCCGCGACTCGGGTCGGACTTCGTCGGCGAGCTTCAGCGCGCCGGCGACCGTCCCGTCGACCAGCACGTGCAACACGATCGCACCCTCGCTGTGCCAGGCCGCCGCTGTGGGCAGCTCGGCAAGCCCGGCCTCTTCCAGCAGACGCGGACCGCCGACGCGGACCGCTCGGCCGTCGATCGTCGCGGTGACCCCGACCGCAGGCGATGACGAAAAGTTCGACGACGCGGGAACCGTGATGCCTCGCGTCCCCGCCGCCGCCACGATGGCGCGGGCGAGCGGATGCTCGGAGTCGGTCTCGGCGGCCGCCGCCAGCGCAAGCACCTCGTCGTCGCCGCGGCCACCCGTTGCGGCCACGGCCGTCACATTCGGTTCGCCCTTGGTCAGGGTGCCGGTCTTGTCGAACAGCACGGCGCCGACAGTCCGCATGCTTTCCAGCGCGAGCCGGTCCTTGATCAGCACGCCGCCTCGGGCCGCGCGCTCGGTGGCGATGGAGACCACAAGCGGTATCGCCAGCCCCAGCGCGTGCGGGCATGCGATCACCAGCACGGTGATCGTCCTGATGACCGCGTCCGCAGGCATGCCGAGCACGCCCCACACCACGGCGGTGATGACCGCGGCGCCCAACGCGAACCAGAACAGCCAGCCTGCGGCGATATCGGCCAGCCGTTGCGCCCGCGACGACGAGTTCTGGGCCTCGGTCACCAGCCGCTGGATGCCTGCCAGCGCCGTGTCGTCGCCGACCGCGGTGACCCGGACCCGCAGCCCCGAATCCGTCGCGACGGTGCCCGCGACGACGTGGTCGCCCACGCCGCGGCGCACCGGCACGGACTCGCCTGTGACCATCGACTCGTTGATATCGGCTGCGCCGTCGACGATCTCACCGTCGGCGGGGACGCTGGCCCCTGGGCGCACGATCACCACGTCGCCCACCCGCAGCTCCGCCGGCGCGACCGCGACGATCTGCTCGTTCCCTCCGCTCCCTTCGACCTTTTCGGCCTCATCGGGCAGGAGAGCGGCGAGCGAGTCCAGCGCCGAACTGGTCTGCGCAAGCGATCGCATCTCGATCCAGTGACCGAGCAGCATGATCACGATCAGCAGTGCGAGCTCCCACCAGAAGTCGAGCTGGTGGTCGAGCACCCCGAGGCTGGCACCCCACGACGAGACGAATGCGACCGTGATGGCCAGTCCGATCAGCAGCATCATTCCCGGCGCGCGTGAACGGATCTCCGCGATCGCACCGGTGAGGAACGGACGACCGCCCCAGAAGTACATGACCGTGCCGAGGACCGGCGAGACCCACCGAGCCCCTGCGACATCCGGCACGGTGTAGCCGAGGATCATCGCGAACATGCCCGAGAAGGCCACCGTCGGGATCGCCAACGCGAGCATGATCCAGAACAGTCTGCGGAACTGCGCCACATGATCGTGGTGACCGCCGTGGCCCTGATGGGCCGCGTGGCCACTGTGAGCGGTTTCGGTCATCGCCATCCCGTCACTATACCCCCTAGGGGTATAGGATCGACTGATTGCATCCACCGGCGATGCCGACCTCGATCTGCCAAACTGTGACGGTGGCAGACCCCGATCAGCCCGACGACTCGATGCGGGGTTCGGTACACATCTGCGTTGTCGCGATCGTCGCGGGCATGCTCATCGGCTTCGTCGGCGGCGCGTTTCGGTGGTGTCTGCACAAGGCCGACGAACTACGCGTCGACTTCGTCGACTGGACACACCACCTGCCAGGACCCGGCTGGCTCCTCCCGATTGCCGTCGCCGCGGCAGGCGCCACCCTGGCCGCCCTGATCGTGCGGTGGGAACCGCTTGCCGCAGGCAGCGGCATCCAGCATGTCGAGGCGGTCTTTCTCGGCGAGGCCCGGCCACCGTTGATCCGACTGGTGCCCGCGAAGTTCGTCGGCGGTGTGCTGAGCATGGGGTCGGGGCTGGTGCTGGGCCGCGAGGGGCCGACGGTGCACATGGGTGCCGCGATCGGGGCCGAGGCGGCAAGGCGCGCGCGGCTGCCCCAATCCGAGGTCAGGATGATGCAGACGGCGCTCGGCGGCGCAGGACTGGCGGTCGCGTTCAACGCACCCATCGGCGGCGCGCTGTTCACCCTCGAGGAAGTGACGAAGTCATTCCGGGTGAAAACCGTTCTCGCGGCACTTTTTTCGGCTGCAGCCGGAGTGGCGTGCTCCCGCCTCATCATGGGCAACCACGCCGATTTCCTCGTCGAGCCCATCGGCGCTCCCGCGCTGGCGTGGCTACCCCTTTTCGCCGTCTTCGGGTTCCTCACCGGATTTGTCGGCGCCGGTTACAACTGGTTGACGTTGTGGTTCCTGGATCACGTCGCCGCGATTCGCGCGGTCCCGAGCCTGGCGAAGGCGGCCATCATCGGCGCCATCGTGGGGTTCGCGATGTTCGTCTACCCGCTCTCGGTGGGCGGTGGCGAGGACCTGATCCAGCGCATCCTCGGCGGACAGAACCTTGTGCTCTCCGTCATCGTCGGGATTCTTGCGGTGCGATTCGTCGCAGGCCCCCTTTCGTACTCGGCGGCAGTGCCCGGCGGGCTGTTCGCACCGTTGCTTGCCGTTGGCGCGCTGTGGGGTCTGCTGTTCGTCGGCTGCTTCGACGTCGTGTGGCCCGGCGACGCAACGCAGTTGGCGATCCCGATGGCGCTCGTCGGGATGGCGGCGTTCTTCGGGGCCACTGTCCGCGCGCCGGTGACCGGCATGGTCGTCGTCACGGAGATGACCGCCACCACCGCGACCCTCGTGCCCATGATGGCTGCGACCGCCGCCGCTGTGTTGGCCGCCTACCTCGTCGGCTCGCAGCCGATCTACGACAGCCTCCGCGAGCGGATGCCCGATGAAGAATCCATCGAGCGCCGCGGTCAATGACGGGCGAAAGTTTCGCAGAAGTAAGTTTCGTTCCGAGAACGATTCGGCAACAACGTATTCGCAGCACCCTGTTCGCATGCAAACCTCACATGTATGACTCCACCCACCATGGCGCACCGCCTGACAGCCGAGTTCATCGGCACCTTCTGGTTGGTCCTCGGAGGATGCGGTAGCGCGGTGTTCGCCGCGAAGTTCGAAGCATCCGACGGCGTGTCGCTTGGTATCGGGTTCCTCGGTGTCGCACTGGCGTTCGGCCTGACCGTCCTCACCGGCGTGTACGCCTTCGGCACCATCTCCGGTGGCCACTTCAACCCCGCCGTGACGCTTGGTGCCGCGCTCGCGCGCCGCGTCGAATGGAAGGCGGTGCCGGGCTACTGGGTCGTCCAGGTGGTCGGCGGTTTGGTCGCCGGCCTGGTGATCCTGGTCATCGCGAAGGGCAAGGAGGGTTTCGAGGCGACGGGCAACATGGCGGCCAACGGCTACGGCGAGCATTCGCCCGGTGGCTACTCGCTGCTGGCTGTCGCGCTCACCGAGATCATCCTGACCGCGGTGTTCCTGCTCGTCATCCTCGGCTCCACCGATGACCGCTGGACAGCCTCAAAGGGCTTCGCGGGCTTGTCGATCGGCTTGACGCTCACCCTGATCCACCTGATCTCGATCCCGATCTCGAACACCTCGGTGAATCCGGCGCGCTCGACCGGCGTCGCGTTCTTCAACGGCGACGGCGCGCCCGCCCAGCTGTGGATCTTCTGGCTCGCGCCGCTGATCGGCGCGGCGATCGCCGGCGTTGCCTATCCCTACCTGTTCGGCGGGAGCCAGGAACTCGCCGATCAGCCGGTCCGCGACGACGCCCTCGAGGACACAGGAACTACTTGACCGGGGCCTTCTTCTTGGCCCGGCTCGCGGCGGCCTTCTCGGACTTGGCGCCCTCATTGGCGAGTTGACCGCCTGAGTTCTCCAGATGCGCGCGCACGAACCACTGGAACTTCTCGAGCTCCGTCGAGTGCGCGATGAGCATGTCCTCGGTGACCGGATCGAGGTCGCCGACCCGCTCGATGCTCTTGCGGGTGTCCTCGATCACGCCGGTGTAGACGAGATCGAGCGCCGCCAGATGCGCCTGCACGGTGTCGCGCTCGACCGAGTAGTCGTCCCACGTCCGGTCGTTGATGATCGCGCCGGGCGTGCCGAGGGGCGACTTGCCCAGGGTCGCGATGCGCTCGGCAGCCTCGTCGGCGTAACCGCGCACCAACTCGACCTGGGGGTCGATCATCTCGTGGACGCCGATGAAATTCGGGCCGACCACGTTCCAGTGGACGTGCTTGAGGGTGAGATGCAGATCGTTGTACCGGCTCAGAGCCTTCTGCAGTAGTTCAGCTACCTCGGCGCCCTCTTTGTTCGACATTCCGGGCACAGTGAATTGAGTCATCAAAAGCTCCTTCGATTTTCGCGTCGTAGGAGTCCTACCCGTGACACCCACGGGTTAATCACCTAGGTCAGATCGCGCGCAGGTTCGGAATCGCCTGGCGGGCGCCGAACCGCGGGTTGCGCGCAAGCCCGCTGACCTCCAGTAGACGCACCGCGCGGTGCCGGTGCGGCCTCAGCGGTGCCAGCAGCTCGACCATCGCATCGTCGTCGATGCGGTGACCGAGCAGGCTGCAGCCGACCACATTCGCCAGGTGATAGTCGCCGACCGAAAGCGCGTCGGCGTCGCCGAAGGCGCGCTGGGCGGTCTCGGCCGCGGTCCATATCCCGACTCCCGGCAGCGAGGTCAACGCGTGCCTGGCGTCTTCGGCAGGCCTCGTGACCAGCCGCTCCAGCGAGTCGGCGCGCTGCGCGCACCCGACGACCGTCCGTGCCCGGCCTGGATCGACGTTGGCGAGGTGGAACTCCCACGAAGGGATCCGGCGCCACACATCGGCGATCGGCGCAACGCGCATCCGCGCCGGGGCGGGCCCTGGCGCGGGCGATCCGAACTTGGTGACCAGCAGCCGCCACGCCCGGAAGGCATCCTTGCCCGCCACCCGTTGTTCGATGACGGCCGGAATCAGCGATTCCAGCACCCGGCCGGTGCGGCCCAGCCGCAGGTGTGGCACCCGCCGATGGGCGTCGGCGATCGTCGGCTCCTCCGGCGCGAACCCGCTCGCATCGTCATCGGCGCCCATCAGCGCCGGGAATCCCTCGGCGAATTCCGTTGCGCCGCTTCCCCATACCTCACATCCGATGACGCTGGGGCCGGACCGGCTGATGCGCACCGTCACCGGCCCTGTGCGCATCATGCTGGTCCGCCAGATGGCACCGTCGGCGGCGCTCAGGTAGCACGGGTCTCCGCCGCCACGGCGCAGCGGCGACAGCGTGAACGCGGGACTCACCGGTCCCGCAAACTCCACGCTGCACTCGAGGGCTTTTTCAGACATTGATGACGTAATACTGACATGACATCCGTTCGGGTTCGCTCGCCTCGACTGGGGGTATGGACAGGAACGCAAAATAGGCTGGCGGTTGTTCGCCGGTGGATCTACAGACGGGGGTTGGAGTTGAGCGTCGACGGACGACTTTTCGCGCCCGCACTCCACCCCGCGCTGGCGGTCACCAGCCAAGACCCGGGTCAGTTCGAGATCTGGCGGAGCAACGTCCGCAAGGCGGTGCTCGACTCGGTCGACGGGTTTCGTCGCCGATCGGTGCGCGGTCGACCTGCGCGGCGCGGGCGTCGACGTCGCCGCCGATGTGCTGGTCGGATTCGTCGGCGGCGGCAAGTGTCTGCGCTCGACGTTCATGTTCCTCGGCTGGTTGTGCGGCGCCGAGGCGTCCCACGCCGCACTGCGCGCCTCCGCGAGCCTCGAACTGCTACACGCGTTCGCGCTGCTGCAGGACGACGTCATGGACGATTCGCAGCTGCGCCGCGGCAGGCCGTCCGCCCACGTGCAGTTCGCCGACTGGCACCGCGACCGTGGACTGTCCGGCTGCGCCGAGCGGTTCGGTGAGTCCGCCGCCGTGCTGCTCGGCGACCTGTGCCTGGTCTGGGCCGAACAGATGCTGCGCGACAGCGGCCTCGACCACACCGCGCTGAGCAGGGCCTGGCCGCGCTACGACGCGATGCGCAGTGAATTGGCGGTCGGCCAATTTGCAGACTTGGTCAATGATGTCGGCGGCCTGCCTACCCTGGATGAGGTGCTGGAGGTCGCACGTCGCAAGTCGGGCAATTACACGGTGCGCCGGCCGCTGGAGATCGGCGCGGCGATGGCCGGCTGCGGCGACCCCCTGCTCACCCGGCTCGGCGCGTACGGCGACGCGGTGGGCGAAGCCTTCCAGCTGCGCGACGACCTGCTCGGCATCTTCGGCTCCGAGGAGATCACCGGCAAGCCCGTCGGCGCCGACCTCGCCGAGCGCAAGGCCACCAGCGTCGTCGTTGCCGCGCACCACATGGCCGAGCCGTCTGTGCGCAGCCAGCTGGCCGAGCTGATCGGCAGCGCCGACCTCAACGCGGCGGATATCGACCGCTGGCGCTCGCTGATCGCCGCGACCGGCGCCGTGGCGAAAATCGAGGAGATGATCGCCGACCGGCTTCGCCGGGCCTCCGAATGGATCGACGCAAGCCGACTCGACCAGGCCGTGCGCTCCGCGCTGCTCGACATGGCGTCGGCGTGCACGCAGCGGGCGGCATGATGCGGACCATCAGCGGCAGATCCGACCACGTCGTGGTCGTCGGTGCGGGCCTCGCGGGCCTCGCGGCCGCGCTGCACCTGGCCGGCCGTGGCCGACAGGTCACCGTCGTGGAGCGCGGTGACGTGCCCGGCGGACGCGTCGGAAGGCTCGACGTCGACGGCTATCGGCTCGACACCGGCCCGACGGTGCTCACCATGCCGGACCTGATCGACGACACCTTCGCGGCCGTAGGCGAGTCCACCGCCGACCGGCTGGAGCTGGAGACCGTCGACCCCGCCTATCGCGCGGTGTTCTCCGACGGCAGCTCGCTGGATGTGCACAGCGACCGCGACGCGATGGCCGCCGAAGTCGAACGGCTCTGCGGACCGCAGGAGGCGCAGGGCTACCTGCGGCTGCGCGACTGGCTGACGCGGTTGTACGAAGTCGAGTTCGACGGCTTCATCGGGTCCAACTTCGACTCCCCGCTGTCGTTGTTGACGCCGCAGCTCGCCCGGCTGACCGCGCTCGGCGGCTTCCGGCGGTGGGACCGGATGGTGAAACGCTTCCTCACCGACTCGCGGTTGCACCGCATCTTCACGTTCCAGGCGTTGTATGCCGGAGTCCCGCCCCAACGGGCGCTCGCCGTGTACGCCGTCATCGCCTACATGGACACCGTCGCAGGGGTGTACTTCCCCCGTGGCGGAATGCGGGCCCTGCCCGACGGACTGGCGGCCGCAGCCGTCGACGCCGGTGTCGAATTCCGCTACGGCGCAACGGTGACGAGCTCTGGAGCGAAGCGGTGACCGCATTCAAGCCGTGCACACCGACACCGACGAGCGCATCGAAGCCGACGCCGTCGTGCTCACCACCGAACTGCCCGACACCTACCGGCTGCTCGGCCGCACCCCCCGCAGGCTCGTGCCGCTGCGGCCGTCGCCGTCGGCGGTCGTCGCCCACGTCGGCTGCCGATCGCCGGGCCGTGAATTGCCGCACCACCACATCCTTTTCGGCGACAGCTGGGAGCAGACGTTCCAAGAGATCATCGACGACGGTGTCGTGATGAGCGATCCGTCGCTGTTGGTGACACGGCCGACGGCGGGCGATCCGACGTTGGCGCCCGCAGGCCGCGATCTGCTCTACGTGCTTGCACCCGCGCCCAACCTGGCGCGGGGCACCGTCGACTGGGACGCCGTCGGCCCCGCCTACGCCGACGGCATGGTGGCCGCCGTCGCCGACCGGCTGCCGCAGCTCGGCGTCGACGCCGAACTGCTGCACGTCGTCAACCCCGCGGACTGGGCCAGGCAGGGAATGGTGGCGGGGACACCGTTCGCGTTGGCCCACACCTTCGGCCAGACCGGGCCGTTCCGCCCGGCCAACACCGTTCGCGGCATCGAGAACGTGGTGCTCGCCGGCTCGTCGACGGTGCCGGGTGTCGGGGTGCCGACCGCCCTGATGTCCGGACGGCTGGCGGCCGACCGCGTCACCGGGGCCGTCAACCGGCGGATCGCCACACGCATCGGAGGTGGGCAGACATGATTCGCTCCGAGCTCGACGCCGCAGGCGTGCACGACCCTGGCCTACGGGAAGCCTACGAACAGTGCAGGCTACTGAACGCCGAGCACGGCAAGACGTTCTTCCTCGCGACCCGGCTCTTGGCTCCGGAGCAACGCCCCGCGGTGCATGCGCTGTACGGGTTCGCGCGTCGGGCCGACGACATCCTCGACGACATGGACGACAGCGCGACCACGGCGCAACGCGCCGAGCGACTGCAGTTGTTGGCCACGCAGTTGTTCAATCAGCTTGTCCAGCATCAGGATTCCGGCGACGACCCGACGCTGCGTGCCGTCGTGCACACCGCGCGCCGCTACGGCATCCCCTGGGAGATGTTCGACGACTTCCTCGCATCGATGCGGATGGACCTGACGGTGACGGACTACCCGGACCGCAAGTCGCTCGAACGCTACATGCACGGCTCCGCCGAGGTGATCGGGCTGCAGATGCTGCCGGTGCTCGGCACCGTCGGCCCGCGTGAGGAGGCCGCGCCGTACGCCGCCGCCCTGGGAAAGGCTTTCCAGCTCACCAATTTCCTGCGCGACGTCGACGAGGATCTGCAGCGCGGGCGGGTGTATCTGCCCGCCGACGAGTTGGCCGCCCACCGGGTCGACCGCGACATGCTGTCGTGGTGTCACGCCAACGGACGCACCGATGCCCGGGTACGCCGTGCGCTGACCGAACAGCACGCCGCGACCCGCCGGGTATACGAAACCGCGCGCAAGGGAATCGCGATGCTCGACCAGCGATCCCAGCCATGCGTATCGGCCGCCTACACGCTGTACTCGGAGATCCTCGACCGCATCGAGAACATCGACTTCGCGATCTTCAATCAGCGCGCCACCGTCGGCACCGGCAGGCGACTGCAGGTCGCGGGCCTCGGGCTGATCCGGGCCTGGCGCGCGCGGTTGACACACGGTAGGTAAGAAGAGACATGGACCGCTGGCAGTATCTGATCGTGCTCGGCGCCTGCCTGCTGATCACCGCGCCGCTGGAGATCTTCGGCGAGGGCGTGTACCGCCAGGCCCGCAGGGCGGCGTTCGCGGTGCTGCCGGTCGCCGCGGTGTTCGTGGTGTGGGATGCGGTGGCGATCGCCGCGCACATCTGGAAGTACAACCCGCAGTACGTCACCGGCATCGAGCTTCCCGCCAGCCATCCCGATCGAAGAGCTGTTGTTCTTCATCGTGATCCCGTTGTGCGGGCTGTTCACCTACAACGCCGTCGACACCATCCTGACGTATTTGCGCAAGAGGTTCCGCTCGCTCCTCGGAGCAGTCGTCGTGACGGGCCTCGGGTACACCCTGCCCGCGGTGCTTGCGGTGATCGCGGTGTGCGCCTTGGAGTTCGGGGTGCTGCGCACTGGCCTCTTCCGCAGGCCGGCGTACTGGATCTCGATGGTCATCGTGTTCGCGTTCATGATCCCGGTCGACGGTTGGCTCACGAAGTTGTCGGCGCCGATCGTCATCTACGACGACAACCACACCAGCGGCGTCCGGTTCCCGTTCGACATTCCTGTCGAGGACTTCCTTTTCGGCTTCGCACTGGTGACCGCGGTGCTGCTGCTGTGGGAGCGCCAACGACTGCGCGACCGAAAGACGGAGGATGCGGCATGAGCGAGAAGTCTGCGGTACCGGCCGCGTTCGACGCGGGCGCGCCGGCCTACGACGGCCTTGTGGACGCCAACCCCGGCTATCACCGGCACCTCAGGATGTCGGCGAGCCGGATGCGGCTTGCCAACGGCGGCAAGGGACTACGGCTGCTCGACGCGGGCTGCGGCACCGGCGCATCGACAGCGGCGCTGCTCTCGGTCGCCCCGCAGGCCGAGATCGTCGCCGTCGACGCGTCATCGGGCATGTTGGCCGAGGCCGCCGCCAAGCGCTGGCCGGCATCCGTCCGATTCGTGCACAGCCGCATCGAGGACATCGCGGGTGCGGGTGTCGAGGGACCGTTCGACGGCATCTTCGCCGCCTACCTGCTACGCAACCTCGATGACCCCGATGCGCAACTGCGCGAGTTCCGGACACTTCTGCGGCCAGGCGCGACTCTGGCGGTGCACGAGTACTCGGTCAGCGACTCGCGGATCGCGACCGCCATGTGGAACGCGGTGTGCGCGACGATCATCATCCCGATGGGCAAGGTGCGCAGCGGCGACGCGGGCCTCTACCGCTACCTGAGGCGCAGCGTCAACGAGTTCGACGGCGCCGAGGAGTTCCGTAACCGGTTGCGGGCCAACGGCTTCGTCAACGTGCGCAGCGAGACCGTGCCGGGTTGGCAGCGCAATATCGTGCACACCTTCCTCGCGGAAGCGCCCCTAGTGACAGATCCGCGTCGCGCCAGCCATCCGGCTGCGCCCGGCCTTCCGGACGCCGACGCACTGGCCAGCACGCCGCGCGTCGTCGTGGTCGGCGGCGGCATCGCGGGCCTTGCCGCGGCGACCGGCTTGGTCGAACGCGGTGTCGGCGTCGACGTCATCGAGCGGGAGACCTACCTCGGCGGTCGTGTCGGAGGCTGGACCGAGAAGGCCGACGACGGCACCGATCTGCCGATGAACCGCGGCTTCCACGCGTTCTTCCGCCAGTACTACAACCTGCGGGACATGTTGCGCCGCATCGATTCCGACCTGGGCATGCTCACCGCCGTCGAGGACTACCCACTGGTCGACGGGCAGGGCAGGCGCGACACCTTCCGCGGCCTTCCGCAAACCCCGCCGCTGAACGCGCTCGCGTTCGCGCTGCGCAGCCCGACGTTCCGGCTGCGTGACCTGGTTCGCCTCAACGCACGTGCCGCCGCACCGCTGGCCGCGGTCTCGGTGCCCGATATCTATCGACGCCTCGACCACCTGGACGCCGACAGCTTCCTGCGCGACATCAACTTCCCCTCGGCCGCACGTCATCTGGCGTTCGAGGTGTTCTCCCGCAGCTTCTTCGCCGAGCCGGGCGCGCTGTCGGCGGCCGAGCTGGCCACCATGTTCCACATCTATTTCCTCGGCTCGAGCGAGGGCCTGATCTTCGACGTGGCGAACGCCAACTTCGATGTCGCACTGTGGAACCCGTTGCGCCGGTATCTGGAGTCGCGCGGCGCGAACTTCCACACCGGCGTATCCGTCACCGCGGTGGAGACCGAACCGCGACCTCGACGTGCGCACCGACTCCGGCGCCGACTTCGACTGTGACGGTGTCGTCGTCGCCACCGACGTGGCCGGCCTGCAACACATCGTCGACGATTCACCTGGGCTCGGCGACGACGGCTGGCGGGCCCGGGTGGCCACGATGGGCACGGCGCCGCCGTTCGTGGTGCAGCGGCTGTGGCTGGACCAGCCGGTGTTAGCAGACCGGGCGCCGTTCCTCGGGACGGGCGGGCGACCGCCGCTGGACAATGTCAGCGTGCTCGAACGCTACGAACGGGAAGCGAAGGCGTGGTGCGACCGCACCGGAGGCTCGGTCGTCGAGCTGCACTCGTACTCGGTGACGGGACCGACCGACGACCTCCGTGACCGCATGCTCGCCCGGCTCTATGAGCTGTATCCCGAGGTGCGGGACGCCAAGATCGTCCACGAACGCGTGCTGTCCCGCGGCGACTGCCCCCGCTTCGCGCCCGGCGACCATGCCGCGAGGCCGACGGTCGCCACCCCGCATCCCGCGGTGATGTTGGCGGGCGACGGTATCCGCATCGACCTACCCGTCGCGCTGATGGAGCGGGCCGCGACGACCGGCTGGTCAGCGGCCAACGGGCTGCTTGCCCACTACGGGCTGGCCGGGCACCAGCTGCACACCGTCCCCGTCGAAGGCCGGTCTGCTGCGCTGCGGCGGCTCGCGCAACGCGATCGGCAGTTGGTGCGATGAGCGTGCTCGACGGTCTGAAGGCGAAGTGGGTGAAGTCTCGACTCGCCGTTCACGGTGCTTCCGCGCGAGCAGTGGGCGAGCCAGCGGCCCACGTACAAGGACGCCGAGCCCGCGATCATCGACGCGGCATTGGCGCGTTCGCAGCGACGGCCGAGCGGTAACTGGTATGTGTTCGCCGCAAGCGACTCGATCCGCAAGAGCCCGTTCGGCACATCTGTCGGCGGGGTGGAGATCGTGGCGTGGCGCGATGTCGACAACACACTGCACGTGGGACCGGCGACGTGCCCGCACCTGGGCGCCGACCTGTCGACGGGCACCGTGGACAGCGGTGCACTGATCTGCCCGTGGCACGGGCTTCGGCTCGAGGGTGGCCGCGAGTTCGGCTGGAAGCCGTATCCGGCCTATGACGACGGGGTGCTGGCGTGGGTCCGGCTCGACGGCGTCGGCGGCGAGGAGCCGACAGAAGCACCCGCTGTGCCCGCGAGGCCGGAGGGCGTGAGCATGCACGCGGTCACTCGGCTTGTCGGCACGTGCGAGCCGAGCGACATCATCGCCAACAGGCTCGATCCGTGGCACGGCTCCTGGTATCACCCGTACTCGTTCGCCCATCTCGACGTGCTGTCCGCACCGCCCACCGATGCCGAACTACCCGAGGAGCAGGACCGCTTCCTCGTCCCTGTGACGTTCCACGTCGGCCGGTTCGGAGTGCCCGTCGTCGCCGAGTTCGTCGCACCAGGGCCGCGCACCATCGTGATGCGCATCGTCGACGGCGAGGGAGCGGGCAGCGTCGTAGAGACACACGCCACGCCGATCGGGCCGGGACCCGACGGGCTGCCGCGCAGCGCGGTGCTCGAGGCTGTCATCGCTCATTCCGACCGCCCCGGTTTCCTGCATGCGCTGCACGGACGACCACTCATCGCTCCTTTGATGCGCTATGCGGCGGCAAGGCTGTGGCGCGACGATCTGGCCTACGCCGAGCGGCGATACCGGGTGCGCACCCGCGGCTAGGCCGCCATGCGAGCTGGCGTGTGAGAGTCAGGCGGCTTGGTCGTTGGGTGGTTCGGGTCCGCCGGGAGTTTCGCTTGTGTCGAGGTTCCAGGGGGTGAAGTCGGCGTCGTCGTGGCTGCCGGGTTTCGGTGATTTCGGTTCTGGTGGTTTGGGTTCGGGGAGCGGCTGGTCTTCGGGTGGTCGCAGGAGTGCTTCGGGGCGGTGGTAGTAGTTGATGCGGGATTGGCCGTGATCGAGGTCGGGTGGCGGTGTCCATTCGCATTCACCGCGGGTGTTGATGCGGGTCTGCCAGCCGGTGTCGTCGTCGACGTCGCGGTTGTCGGGTCCGCATGCCAGGGTCATGTCGTCGACGTTGGTGTTGCCGCCGTTGTGCCCAGTCTTGGTGGCGTGGTGGACCTGGCAGCCGTAGGCGCCGACGGTGCAGCACGGTTTGGTGCAGCCGCCGTCGCGGGCGATGAGCATGATCCGCTGGGCGGGTGAGGCGACCCGTTTGGCGCGATACAGCGCCAGCGCTTGCCCGGTGGCGCCGTCGAACACGGCGAGGTGATGGTTGGCGTGCGCACCCATGGCGATGACGTCGGCGATCGGGAGTTTGGTGCCCCCGCCGGTGACACCGATGCCGGCGCGGCTTTCCAGGTCCTGCAGGGTGGTGCGGATGATCACCGCGACCGGGAGCCCGTTGAGGTGGCCGAGTTCACCGCTCATCAACGCGATGCGCCCGACCGCCAGCATCGCGTCGTGCTGGCGTTGGCCCAGGGTGCGGTCGTCGGTGTCGATCTGCGCCTGGTGACGGGGTGCCCGAGGTGCAGGGTTGCTCGTCGGCGGGGTTGCACATGCCCGGCGCGGCGTATTTGGCGAAGATCACTTCCCACACCGCCCACGCCTGGGGGGTGAAGTTCGCACTGGCCGCGGTCATCGCGTCGCGGCCCTGGGCGGTGGTGGTGAAGTGGCGTTTGCGGGCGCGTTCGGCGTCGTCGGGTTCGGGGCCGTCCTGATCGAGCAGGAACAGCCGCAGGTCGGCGGTCTCGCGCAGCTCTTTGGGGCCGACGCCGACCGCGACGCGCACCAGGTCGACCTCGAACTGCGCGGCGGTGATGGTGTCGACCCAGCGACGGCAGACGTTTGATGGCGGCGCGGATGACGCCGACGTGCTCACCGGTGATCAATCCGGCCGACTGCGGCGGCGGCCACCGCGGGCAGCAGCGGCGCCAACGGCTCACCGACCAGGCTGGTGCGCGCGGCCAGGTCGGCGGCCTCGTGCAGCCGCCGCGACGCCTCGCCCGTCGACAGGCGCCAGCGGATCCGCAGCACCTCGTTCCAGGATTTGGCGCCCATCTCGCGCGGGGTGGTTTCGGCTTGCAGCCGGGTCAGCAGCCGATGCCACTGCGTCGGCATCCGGCAGGTCAGTGTCTCGTAGTCGTCGATCACCGACACCACCTCGGCGCGGGTCAACGCATCGAGGTCGCAGGCATCGAAGGCGTCGTAGGCGGCGCACAGCTTCGCCATCGCCTCCCGCACCGCATCCACCGACATAACTTCGAACATACATTCGAACACCGACAAGCGGGCGGGCGCAGCTGCGCCGGACCTAGGATGCTGACGACGATCTCGGCCTTGTCCGGATAGAACGCCACGTGGCCTGCGATATCGGCCACCGCGGGGTAGGGCTGCTCGTAGGTCCAGATGACGTCCTCGACCGCGTCGCCCGATGCGGTTGTGGTCACGTGGAAGTAGCTGGCGTCACCCTTGTACGGGCAGTACGTGGTGGTACTGCTCGGCTTGAGAACGTTCTGTGCAACGTCACGCATGGGGATGTACTGCACGGCGGGATACGTCGACTCCTGCAGCGTCAGCGAATCGTCGGTATCGGCGACGACCACGCCGTTCACCGACACCGTCACGTGCCTGCCGGTGGGTTCGACGGTGATCGGATGGTCGGCGGAGGGTTCGCGGACGGGTTTGTCACTCATAGTTGAGCCAACGCGGCAATCGCCACACCTGTTCCGTGGGCGCCGATACGATTCGCCGCATGACCGATCGCGGACCGGCCCTCGCCAAGGCCGATGTCACCATCGATGCCGATCCCACGAAGGTGTACGGCCTCATCACCGACCTGCCCACGTTGGCGTCGCTGGCCGAGGAGGCCGCGGCGATGCGGTGGCGCACGGGCGACAAGGCGGCGCCGGGTGCGGTGTTCAGGGGCACGAACCGCAACGGTTTCCGGCGCTGGACGACGACGTGCACCGTCACCGATGCCGAACCGGGCCGCGCGTTCGGGTTCGACGTCAACTATCTCGGCGTGCCGATCGCGCACTGGCGCTACGACATCGCGGCACGCGACGGCGGCTGTGAAGTCACCGAGGGCATGTGGGACCGACGGCCCGGCTGGATGGCGAAGGCAGGTGGCCTGGCGACCGGCGTTACCGACCGCGAAACCGCCAACGCCGAGCACATCAAGCTGACCCTGCAGCGGCTGAAGGCGAAGGCCGAAACGGGTTAGGGCCTGCCGGCGATCTTGTCGGCGACGACGGCGATCGGCGAGGTCGTCGCCCTGCCACGGGACTCGTGCCAGTCGGCGGCCTTGTAGGCCAGGTACATGCTGCGCACGCCGAGCCAGCGCAGTGGCTCCGGCTCCCAGTTCGGCGACTGGTGTCCGACCCACGGCAGCTCGGTCAACGGGCGTCTTCTGGTCGAGAACCAGATCGGCCAGGGTTCGGCCCGGCCAGGTTCGTCGCGGTGACGCCGTGGCCGACATATCCACCGGCCCAACCCAATCCGCTGTTCTTGTCGAAAGCCACGCCCGCCGACCAGTCCCGCGGCACCGCAAGCACGCCGCACCAGCCATGTGCGATCGGGACGTCGCGGACCTGGGGCAGCACCCCTCGCAGCACGTCGGTCAGATACGCGATCGTCCGTTCGGGCACCCGCCCGTCGACGTCGGTGCGGGACGCGTAGCGGTACGGCACGCTGCGGCCGCCGATCGCGATCCGGTTGTCGACGGTGCGCTGCGCGTAGAAGAACCCGTGCGCGGCATTGCCGACCGTTTCGCGGCCGCGCCACCCGATGCTGTCCCACAGGTCGTCGGAGATCGGCTCGGTCGCGATCATCGAACTGTTCATCGGCAACCACCGGCGGCGCAGCCCAGGCAGCCGCGCGGTGAAGCCCTCGGTGGCCCGCAGCACGACCGGGGCGGTGACGGTGCCGTGCGGCGTCGTCGCCTTGCCTGCGTCGATCGCGGTGACCGGCGTCTGCTCGTAGATGTCGACGCCCAACCGCTCGACGGTGTCGGCCAGCCCGCGCGCCAGCTGTGCGGGCTGAATGCGGGCGCAGTGTGGATTGTGGTAGGCCGCCACCATGGAGTCGAAGCGGATCCGTTCGGCGGCTTCGGCTTTCGTCAGAACGGCGATGCCGTCGACCTTCCAGCTGAGCTCTTCTTCTGCCTCCGCCGTCAGCCGGGACGCCTGTGCGGCGTTACGGGCGATCTGCAATGTGCCGCCCTTGACGATGCCTGCGTCGATGCCCTCGCGTGCCGCGACGTCGATGACCTCGTCGACGGACTCGTTCAGCGCCCGCTGCCAGGCCACCACGCATCGCGGCCGTACTGCTGCGCCATCCTGTTGCGGTCACCGGGCACCAGCCCGGACAGCCAGCCGCCGTTGCGGCCGGATGCGCCGAAGCCGGCGAACCGGGCTTCGAGGACGGTGACGCGCAGCGACGGGTTCGGCGCGCTTGAGGTAGTACGCCGTCCACAGGCCCGGTGTAGCCGGCGCCGACGATGCAGACATCGGCGTCGCGGTGGCCTGGCAGGGAACCCCGGGAGGCAGGTAGTTCGTCGTACCAGTTCGAGACCTGGCCGTTGATCGGGAGCGGTGGGCACCGCGCGATTCTGCCACCCGTCGTCGTTGTCGGTAGTCAAGCGCATGGTGCCGGTAAGCGTTACGAAAGGGCATGCCATGTGCTGGCAATGTGAAACACGCGACGACGACATTGCGGAACACCTCGACGAAATCCGCGACGCCGTGCGCCAACACGGTTGGGTCATCAAATGCGTTGATGACACCAAACGCCCGTACGCCTACACGACCGGCTTGCACCAGTTCGGCTGGCCTGAACTGATCGCTACCGGTGTGACGACGGAACGGGCGCTCGTCCTGTTGGACCATTTCATCGGCGAGACGAAGACCGGAGGGCCGTTGAGACCGGGAGCCCACCTCGATTTCCTGGGCGTCGCGGCGATAGAGATCGTGGAAGTGGACCAACCCGACGCCCACCTGGGGCTGGCAGTTGCCTTGTTCGGAACCGATATCCGTGCTGTTCAGCTGGTGTGGACGGACTTGTCGGGCCACTGGCCCTGGGAGTCGACATTCGACGACGAACTACCGCAGCCGGTGCTTGGCGTGCGCGCTCAGGCGGCTTAGCCGCCCCTCAGGTCTGTGTCGGTGCACGAGCGCATGGTGTGGGCAAGTACTAACGAAAGGACATGCCATGTGCTGGCAATGCGACCACCCGCACGCCACCGTCGACGACTACCTCGACGAGCTACGGAAGACCATCACCAAACACAAATGGGCTGTGCAATACGTCGAGGACGAGAAGAGACCGTTCGCCTACACGATCGGACTGCACAAGCGGGGCTTCGCTGAATACCTGGTGACCGGCGTATCACCCGAACGTGCGATGCAACTGCTGAACTCGGTCGCCTACTACACCATTCGCGAGGTAGCGCCCAAGCCGGGCGACACCATGAATATCGCCGGTGAAGTAGACCTCGAGTTCGTCAACGTCGACCAACCGGACGCGCATCTGGCTCACGCCGTCAATATCTACGGGCCGGACGTGCGTGCGCTGCAACTCGTCTGGCGCGACGAGCGCGGCCACTCCCCTTGGTGTCCTGACTTCGACAGGGTCGCGGCACCCAACCCGTGCTCGGGAAACGAGGCCCTCAGAAGGCGTAGCGCCGACGGCATGTCGGTGCACGAGTGCAGGATGACCGTCATGGACCGGAAGTGCGATCAGCCCAACACCACCACCGACGACTACCTCGACGAGTTGCGCAGAACCATGCAGGAGCACGGCTGGGCAGTTCAGTACGTCGAGAGTGACCGAATCCCGTTCGCGTACACCGTCGGACTGCACGATTGCGGGCTGCCCGAACTGCTGATGACGGGCGTCTCTTCGCAGCGGGCGATCCGCCTGCTGAACGTCGTGGCCAAGGACATGATGGGCGGAAGAACCTTGACGCCGGGTCAGAAGATCGCGGTGACTTCGGGTCCGCTGGTCGAAATCGTCGAGGTGGCCAACCCCGACGCGCACATGACGTGGGCCGTTGCGTTCGGCGGTCAAGGGGTGAGGGCGCTGCAACTGGTCTGGGCCGACGGGCGGGGACGCTGGCCGTGGGCCGCGGCGTTCAGCGACGGCAGGGGCAGACAGCCGGTGCTCGGGGTGCGCGCTCAGAAGGTTCAGAAGGCGTAGCGGTGGTACTGCGCCATGTAGCGCAGCTTCGACGACAGCGACATCACCTTGGCCATCACCCGGAACGGCAGCGACACGTCGGCGAAGGTGGGCGAGTCGAACGGCGACACCCACGCCAGCAACCGCAGGCCGGGCACCGCGCCGAGGATGTCGTCTGGACCGTCGATGCCCCAGTGCAGCGTCGCGCCCGATCGCCTCACCACGGCGTTGCTCCACTGCGTCCTGATCCCGAACCGGCTGAACGCGTCGAACTGCAACTCACCCGACGGCGCGTGGTCGACGATCCGGCGTAACAGCGCGACCCCGTCCGCCTCGGTCAGGTACATGGTCAGCCCCTCGCCGATCATCAGCGTCGGCCGGTCGGCGGGCACGTCGGCGAGCCACGCCGGGTCGGTCACGGATGCCGCGACGACGTGGCAGTGCTCCCGCTCCGGGAACAGTTGCCTGCGCAGTTCGGCGACGTCGGGATAGTCGACGTCGTACCACTCGACACCTGGCCCCGGGTCGAGTCGGTAGTACCGGCTGTCCAGGCCGCAGCCGAGGTGCAGCACCGTCGCCTCCTGATGCACTGCACAGGAACTGGCGCGCCCACATGTCGAAGTGAGCCGATCGGGTGGTGACCGCAGGAGAGTTGCGCGCCGTGATCGTCGTCTTCGACCAGTCGTAGTCGATGCGGTCGACGATGTCTTTGGCCCACCGGTCGCCGAGGATCGGGTTCTCGAGGTCGGCATCCAGCGCCTTGGCGTAGAACGTCGCCAACATCGTCTGCGGCGCTCCGGACAGGTCGACGTGCAGTTTCTCCGTCACGTCCTTCGACGTTAGTCCTGCCGCCGCAACCCGCCGAAAGCCTGAACGGCTTGCCGCGCGTCGTTCAGCCGGCCTGCTTGCTCTTGCGCTTGGCATTGCGAAGGCCCACCCAGAACCGGGCGGCCTCGCGGATCGAATCCTCGACCGGCCTTGGCTCCCAACCCAATTCGCGCCGCGCCTTCGAGCAGTCGACCGGCGCTTCCGCACGCATCAGCCGCAGCGACGCCAGCGAGAGCTGCTCGTCGGTTCCGCGGAGCCGCGCCTTCGCCGTCCCCATCGCCGCCAGCGCGTACGACACCGCAAGCGGAATCGCCTTGGCCGGCGGGGGCACACCTGCCGCCTCCGCCGCGATGCGGGCGACATCGGCGTTGGTGATCATCTTCTCCGAGATCAGGTAGCGCTCCCCGACCCGGCCTTTTTCGGCGGCCAGGACGAGTGCGCGGGCGGCATCGTCGACGCCGACGGCCTCGAGCTCGATGCCGTTCATGACGAACGGCAGCTTGCCGAACGCCGCTCCCGCGATGATCGCGCCGTGCGGGGTGCGACCCCAGTCGCGGCCGCCATAGGTGGTGGACACGCACATCGCGATCGCGGGCAGGCCGTGCTCACGGGCGTAGGTCAGCACCAGTTCCTCGGCCTGCACGCGCGACCGCACATACGGGGTCAACCCGCGGTCGACGATCGCGTCGTCCTCGGTTGCGACTCGGCCCTTCTTGCGTCCGACCGTCACATAGCTGCTGGTGAAGATGAAGCGCTGAAGGCCGGCATCCTTGGCGACCTCCAGCACGTTTCGGGTGCCCTCGACGTTGGTGTGGAACAGCGGCGCCGGGTCCTTGAGCCAGCCGCGGGTGTCGACGACGCAGTAGTAGACGACGTCGCAGCCGGCCATCGCCTCGCGAAGCACGTCGTCGTTCCAGATGTCGCCGACGAACCGGGTGGTCTTCAGATCGTCGATGCCGATGGTGTTGGCGCCGTCGCGCACCATCACCCTGACGTCTTGGCCGTCGTTGACGAGTTGGCGGGTGACGTGGCTGCCGAGATAGCCGTTGGCGCCGATGACGAGGACGGTCACTTCGCCGCCGAACTGCGCCATCCAGGCCGCCGCCTCGGGCGGCAACGTGCCGCATTCCTCCGCCTTGCGGCACCACTTCACCGTCGCGGACACGAACCGCAGCGGGTTGTAGACGTCTTCCTGACGACGCCACTGTCCGTCGCCCGCATAGGTGAGGATCGAGATGTTGGTCGCGCTGATGATCGTGCCGTCACCGGGATCGCGCATCGGGTTGTCGAGCTCGCAGATGATCCGACCGGTCGGCTCGTCGATGACCGACCAGAGCGACGGGAAGTGCGTCATATGGCTGCCGGGAAAGGTCTCCATGGTCTTCCAGATCCACTCGCGGACCTCTTCGCGGCCACGCATGGTGCCCGCCGCGTGCTCGACGTAGACGATGTCGGGGCTGTACTGCGCGACCCACGGATCCCAGTCACGGGTCTGCGCGGCCCGATCCACCGTCGCCTCGAAGTTCGTGAATGCCTCTGCCAGCTCTTCGCGCGTGAACACCTTGCTCGCCACGGGACAAACTAGAACACGTTCTAGGCGTGTTTGTCGAGCGTGCTCACGAAGCGCTGAGGACATGGCGGTCCCCGAGCGGCGACTGCAACGGCACGTCCAGCGTGCCGAAGAGCGCGATCATGATGCAGGCCCTGTTCACGGCCTCGGGCAGGGTCCCGCCCTGCAGGTCGACGGTGACGGTATCGGGGGTTTCTTCGACGGTGGCGTGCACGCCGTAGCAGGTGTCGGTGCCCGTCGTGAAGTTCACCGCGACCGCGTTGGCGTCGGCCGCGCGACTCCACGACTCGACGCGGATCGGGTGCGGGTCGACGATCGCCGGGTTGTCGGTGAAGACGACGCCGCCCGGCGGCACCTCGGGCGGCGCGAACGGCTCCGCCGACGCCGTCGGGCTGTCGATCGCCGCAAAACAGGCCCGCCGACGCACACCGCCGTGATCGCTGTCCGCATGTGTCCACCGTAACGCTTCTGACCTGGATTAACCGGCCGACGTATACCGTTATACGAACGCCATGAAAAGCAACTATCACAAGAATCCCGAAGCGGTCGGTGCATTGTCACCGGAGCAGTACCACGTGACGCAGAAGAACGGCACCGAGCGACCATTCACCGGCGAGTACTGGGACAACCACGAGCCCGGCATCTACGTCGACGTCGTCTCGGGCGAACCGCTGTTCGCCTCTGTCGACAAGTTCGAGAGCGGCAGCGGTTGGCCGAGCTTCACCCGGCCGATCGACAGCGCGGACGGCCCCAACGTCGTGGAGAAGCGCGACTTCTCGCACCTGATGATCCGCACCGAGGTGCGCTCCGCACACGGCGACAGCCACCTCGGCCATCTATTCACCGACGGCCCCAAGGCCGACGGTGGGCTGCGGTACTGCATCAACTCCGCTGCCCTGCGATTCATCCATCTCGACGACCTCGAAGCCGAGGGCTACGGCGCGTACAAGAAGCTGTTCACGACGGAGGAGGCACAGGCATGAGCGACTATCCGAAGGCGATCCTGGCGGGCGGCTGCTTCTGGGGCATGCAGGACCTGATCCGCAAGCAGCCAGGCGTCGTCTCCACCCGCGTCGGCTACACCGGCGGCGAGAACGCCAATGCCACCTACCGCAACCATCCGGGGCACGCCGAGGCGATCGAGATCACCTACGACCCCGCGCAGCACCGACTACCGGGCGCTGCTGGAGTTCTTCTTCCAGATCCACGATCCGACGACGAAGGACCGGCAGGGCAACGACAGGGGCACCAGCTATCGGTCGGCGATCTTCTACACCGACGATGAGCAGAAGGCTGTCGCACTCGACACCATCGCCGACGTGGACGCGTCGGGGCTGTGGCCGGGCAAGGTCGTCACCGAAGTCACTCCCGCGAGCGACTTCTGGGAGGCAGAGCCCGAGCACCAGGACTATCTCGAGCGGCAGCCGTGGGGTTACACCTGCCACTTCCCGCGAGCGGACTGGAAGCTTCCGAAGCGGGCCGACGCAAGCGGGTCGGCACGCTAGGAGGGATCTAGCGGCCGTGGGCGCGTAGCTGATACAGCCCGTGGGTCAGTGAAACCGTTTGGCCGGCTTCGTCTTTGACCACCGCGTCGAGGACGAAGTCGGCCTTTCCCTTTTCGGCGGCCTCCGCCTCGATGCGCGCGATCTCGTCCTCGTCGAGGCTGGTCTCCGCGCGTAGGTCGCTGCGCGCCATCCCGGTGAACTTGATGTCGACGTTCTTCACCAGTGGGTAGTACTTGGCGGCGTCGAAGGTGGCGAGCGCGATGACGCCACCGAGCATTTCGGCGACGGTGAACTGCACACCGGCGTAGACGACACCGAAGTGGTTGCCGTTTCCCTCGGCAGGCACGGACGCGACGGCGTGGCCGCGGCTGGCCTCGATGACCTTGATTCCCATCTGGTGTGCGGTCGGGATGGTCTGCTCCATCGCGCCGTTCATCATGTCGACGAGGTTGCTCACCCGCCAGACACTACGTGCGGCGGTTCATCACCACGCGGCCGCCGTCCTTCGGGGTGTAGGCGACGCCTCTGTGGTGCACCTTCTCGTCGGGAGCGTTATCGGTCGCGATCTCGAAGTGCTGCAACACCGTTCGAAGCACCACGTGCATCTCGGTATTGGCGAAGGCCGCACCGATGCAGCGCCGGGTGCCGCCGCCGAACGGCAGCCAGGCGAACGTCGGGGGTTTGGTGTCGACGAAGCGGTAGGGATCGAAGCGTTCGGGGTTGGAGAAGATATCGGCGTCGTCGTGCAGATCGGCGATGCTCACCAGAATGTTGGAGCCGTGCTCCACATGCCACTCACCGAGGTCGAAATGCGATGCGGCGACGTAGCGGCCCGCGAAGTCGATGACCGTCCGGGAGCGCTGCAGTTCCAGGATCATGGCCTGGCGGAAATCGCTTCCGTCCTCGTCGACCTCCGCGACGAGCTTGGCAAGGATGTCGGGGTGACGACGCAGCCGCTCGAACGCCCAGCCGAGCGCGGATGCCGTGGTCTCATGTCCCGCACCGAGCAGCGTCAACAGCTCGTCGGAGACGTCCTGCCGAGACATCGCGGTGCCGTCCTCGTAGCGGCTGCGCAGCAGCAGCGCCAGAATGTCTTCTCGGTCAGCGAGATTCGGGTCGGCCTCGGCCTTGTCGATCAACGTGAACACGACCCGGTCGAAGTTGCGCCGGAACTCGTCGAGCCTGCCCCATGGGCTGCGACGGCCGGTGCGGAAGGGCGGCTTCGGTAGGGCCGCCATCCGCGAACCCAGCTTGACCCACGGCGGGATGATCTCGCGCAGATAGTCGAGCTCGCCTCCGTCGGCCCCGAAGACCGTCCGCAGGATCACGTTCAGCGTGATCCTGTTCATCGGCTCGAGGGTCTCGAACTCCGCGCCCTCGGGCCAATTGGCGCTTTCGCGCAGCGTCTCCTCCTCGATGACCTTCTCGTAGTTCTTGATGCTCTGGCCGTGGAACGGCGGCGCAAGCAGCTTGCGGCGATTGCGGTGCTCGGTCCGGTCGAGCGCGAAAACCGAACCGGGACCGAAGACCCGGCTCAAGTTGGGTTGCACGTTGATGAGGTCGTCGGTGCTGGCGGTGAACACCTGCCGGACGAGCGTGGGGTCGGCGACGAAGACGGTTCGACCGAAGAAGGGGACGTTGATGGCGAACACCTGGCCGTAGCGCTTACGTGCCTCTCGGATGAAACGCCTGCGGACCGCGGCGAACGCGATGCCCTGTGCGATCTTCGGCAACGGCAGTGCCGTCGGCCGCTTTCCGGGATGCGGGGTCGACGTGGCCTCCGCGTTGACGGTGGCTGTCTCGGTCATGGGCGCATCACTCCAACCGGTCTGTGGTACTGCTTCGTACCGCATCGTTTTTCCAAACGGTACTCTGCGGTACCGTGTTGTGACAAGCTTTCTCCACCAAGTCCGGAAGGATCGATGGCCGTGACCGTCACTGACGACCGGCAGCCCGCCGCCGCAGGCGATGAGGCCAGCCCGTTTCGGCAGCGGCTGCTCGACGGCATGGACGCGTCGATCAGTGAGCGCGGCTACCGCGACACCACGGTCGCCGACATCGTCAGGCACGCGCGCACCTCGAAGCGCACCTTCTACGGCGAGTTCTCCAGCAAGGAGGACTGCTTCATCGAACTGCTTCGGTTCAACAACGAGGCGATGATCAAGCGGATCAGGGGCTCGGTGGACCCCGAGGCCGATTGGCAGCAGCAGATCCGGCAGGCGGTCGGCGCATACGTCGACCACATCGCTGCGCGGCCCGCGATCACGCTCACCTGGATTCGCGAAGCGCCCGCTCTCGGCGCGGTGGCGCAGCCGTTGCACCGGATGGCGATGAGCGCCTTCACCGACATGCTCGTCGATCTCAGCGACAGCCCGGGGTTCCGCCGCGCGAACCTGGCGCCGATCACGCCCCCGCTGGCGTTGATCATCGTCGGCGGATTACGCGAACTGACAGCGCTTTACGTCGAGGACGGGCAGGACGTGCACGGGATCACCGAGACAGCGGTGACGGCCTCGACGGCGATACTCGGCCTGGCGTCAGCTCAGCATTAGTCGCGCGGACTTCTCCAGCCGGTCGGCGATGTCGCCGTAGGACCCGTATCCCATCCCGGCCCGCACCAGCGCGCCCGCGTAGAGCAGCTCGAGCGACTCGATCACGTCGGGATCGCGATCGGAACCCAGCGCGGCCAGCAGCCGGTCGTGGATATCGCGGCCGATGCGCAGCCGCAGCACCTCGACGTCGGGATCCCTGCCGAGCAGCGCGCTGGTGACCGCGCCCGCGAATTCCGGTTCGTCGGCGACGAGCAGCGCGATGTGGCGCAGCACGTCGATCACCCGGCCCGCGGAGTCGTCGGAGTCGCGTATGGCAGGCGGGGCCGCGGCCAGCTTCCGCCAGAACACCTCCGCGACGAGATGCTCTTTCGACGAGAAGTAGGTGTAGGCCGTCGCCGCGCCGACGCCGGCCTCCGCGGCGACGCGCCGGACGGTGAGGCCGGCAAAGCCGTCCCTGGTCAGGATCTCGACCGCGGCCCTGCCGAGGCGGTCGACGGTGTCGGCCTGTTTGGCGGTCAGACGGCGCCGGGTCGACTCCAGAACCGGATCGGACACGTGTCCGGACGCTACTACAAGCACCCCTCACCAGCAACGGTAAGTTGGACGCGATGAGCAACACCGACACCGCCCTGCCCGCATCGGCCGCGAGGCTGTTCGCCCTCGCCGAAAAGGTCACCGGCTTCATGCCCGCCGACGAGGGTCGCACCCTCTATGACATCGCGATCCGATACCTCGGCGACGGCGTCGGGGTCGAGATCGGCACGTACTGCGGCAAGTCGACGCTGATGCTCGGCGCCGCGGCGGAGCAGAGCGGCGGGGTGATCTACACCGTCGACCATCATCACGGCTCCGAGGAGCACCAGCCCGGCTGGGAGTACCACGACACCTCGATGGTCGACCCGGTCAGCGGGCGCTTCGACACGCTGCCGTCGCTGCGACGCGCGCTGGACTCCGCGGACCTCGACGAGCACGTGATCGCCGTCGTCGGCAAGTCGGTCGTCGTCGCCCGTGGGTGGCGAACACCGTTGCGCTTCTTGTTCATTGACGGCGGGCACACCGAAGAGGCCGCGCAACGCGACTTCGACGGCTGGGCACGATGGGTCGACATCGGCGGGGCGTTGGTCATCCACGACGTGTTCCCCAACCCCGACGACGGTGGCCAGGCGCCGTTCCACATCTATCAGCGCGCGCTCGAGACCGGTGCCTTCCGTGAGGTATTGGCCACCGGATCGATGCGCGTGTTGGAGCGCGTCTCCGGCGCGGTTGGCGAACCGCTCTAGCTCAGCCCCTTGTGCTCGCGCACTCGCAGTCGAACTCGCCTTCGAGGCCGCGCGGCAGATCGACGCCGCGGAATATGCCGTTGGCGGCGGTGGTGCGCGACAGCGCGTCGGCGGCGAGGATCATCGCCCCGCCCGTCCACGTCGTGCGCTCCTCTGGCCAGCGCTTGCCGTCGGCGAAGACGAGCCCGGTCCAGTAAGAGCCGTCCTGCTCGCGGAGGTGGTGCATGGACGCGAACTGCTCGCGGGCACGCGCCGTCTGACCGATCGCGTCCAAAGCCATTACCAGTTCACATGTTTCGGCGCCGGTGACCCACGGACGGTCATCCACGCACCGGATTCCGAGGCCGGGTACGACGAAGTCGTTCCACCGCTCGTCGATTCGGGAGTGGGCGGCCTCGCCGCGCAGCGCACCGCCGAGCACCGGGTAGTACCACTCCATCGACCACCGGTCCTTGCAGACGAACAGGTCGGGATGGTGGGCGATTGCGTGGCCGAGCTGGCCGACGGCGACCTCCCACTCCGGCTGCGGATCGTCGAAGTAATCCGCCAGCGCGAGGGCACACCGCAGGCTGTGGTAGATGCTCGCGCATCCGGTCAGCAGGGCGTCGGGTTCGAGCCCGGAGTCGCTTCTGGCCCAGACGATTTCGCCGCTCGGCCGCTGCATGTCGATCACGAAGTCGACGGCCTTGCTGACGACCGGCCACATCTCCTTGGCGAACCGGCGGTCACCGGTGCTCAACACGTGATGCCAGACGCCGGTGGCGATGTAGGCGCAGAAGTTGCTGTCGCTGTTGGCGTCCTCGATGACGCCGTTACGCAGCTGGATCGGCCATGAGCCGTCGGCCCGCTGATTGCGCCTGCACCAATCGAACGCTGCGCGTGCAGGTTCCAGTAGACCCGCGGCCGTCAACGCCATCGCGTTCTCGACGTGGTCCCACGGGTCGGTATGCCCGCCGTCGGACCAGGGGATGGCGCCGGAGGACTCCTGGGTGTCGGCGATCGACTGCGCCGTCTGCCTGCACTGGGCAGGGGTCAGGACGCCGGGCACCGCGGGAACGTCAGTTAGGAGCACCGGACTCCTCCGGCTTGCGGAAGTACAGCGCGACGCTCTTACCGATCAGCGGATTCAGCAGCGACTCGGCCGTCCGGGTGAGCCACGGCCTGCTCATCATGTCCCACACCAAGAGCTTGTGATAGGCCGCCACCGCCGGATTGTCCGATTTCTCGGTTCCGACAGCGCATTTCAACCACCAGAACGGCGCGTGCAGCGCATGCGCATGATGCGTATGCGTCAGCCGCAGCCCGTGCGCCAGCACCTTGTCGCGCAGTTCGTCGGCGCGGTAGATCCTGATGTGGCCGCCCTCGTTGGCGTGGTACTCGTCGGACAGCGCCCAGCAGATCCGCTCCGGCAGCCATCTCGGCACCGTGACGGCCAGCATGCCGCCTGGCTTGAGGACCCGGACAAGTTCCGAGATGGCCCGGTCGTCCTCCGGTACGTGCTCGAGGATCTCGGACGCGATCACGCAGTCGAATGTGCCGTCGCCGTAGGGCAAGTCGAGTGCATCGCCCTTGACCGCCTCTGCCGTGGCCGACCGGGGCGCCTCACCCTGGTCCTTCATCGCCTGCAGGATTTCGTCGACGTCGTTGAGATCCGATGCGCTCTGGTCGAATGCGACGACGTCGGCACCCCGCCGGAACGCCTCGAAGGAATGCCTGCCCGCGCCGCAGCCGACGTCGATCAGCTTCGTGCCCGCGCCGACTCCGAGTAGGTCGTAGTCGACGGTCAGCATCGGCCGACCCTCGCGCGCGCCATCTCGTACACCGCAACGGTCTGTGCGGCAACGGATTCCCAGCTGAACACGTCGAGCGCCCGCTGCCTTCCGTTCTCGCCGAGTCGACGCATTTCCAGCGGTGAGTCGAGCAGTTCGCCGAGCACCGCGGTCAGCTCGTCGACGTCCGCGGGTGTGACCAGCCGTGCGCACTCGCCGTCGGATCCGACCACCTCGGGCAGTGCTCCCGCCCTGCTCGCCACGATCGGCGTCCCGCTTGCCATCGCCTCGACGGCCGGCAGCGAGAAGCCTTCGTAAAGCGATGGGATGCAGGCGACTTCGGCGGAGGCCAACAGGTCGGCCAGCTCCGTGTCGGACACCCCGCTCGAGCTGTGCACGATATCGGAGATGCCCAGCTCGGCGATCAGCTTCTCGGTGGGGCCGTTGGGCTCGAGCTTGGCGACGAGCTGCAGTTCGAGATCGCGCTCCACGCGCAACCGGGCGATCGCGTGAAGCAGATGGCTCACGCCCTTGAGCGGAACGTCGGCGCTCGCGATCGCGATGACGCGGTTGCGCACCCGTTTCTCGGCGGGCTTGAACAGCGCGGTGTCGACGCCAAGCGGCACGACATGTAGCGCGTCGGATGACACCGCGAAGTCCTCGGCGATATCCGCGGCCGAGGTCGACGACACGGTCAGCAGTTCAGGGATCCGGCGCGCGACGTCCTTCTGCATCTCGGCGAAGCCGTACCAGCGGCGCACGAGCGGCTTGCGCCACCACTGCGCCGCTGCGACGTCGAGGACGCGGTCGCGGGTGATCGGATGGTGCACCGTCGCCACCACGGGCATACCGAGGTCGGCGATCTTCAGCAGCCCGGTGCCGAGGCACTGGTTGTCGTGTACGACGTCGAAGTCGGCCAGCCGATCGGCCAGCACCCGTGCGGCCCGCAGGCTGAAGGTGCGCGGCTCGGGGAAGCCCGCCGTCCAGGTCGTCAACAGCTCCAGCAGGTCGATCCGGCTCTTGATCTCGTTCGGCCACGGAATGCGGAACGGATCGGGTTCGCGGTAGAGATCGAGGCTGGGCACCTTCGTCAGGCGCACCCGCGGGTCGAGCCCGTCTGGATAGGGCTGACCGGAGAACACCTCGACGTCGTGGCCCAACTCGACGAGGCCACGGCTCAGATGGCGGACATAGACGCCTTGTCCACCGCAGTGCGTCTTGCTCCGGTAGGACAGCAAGGCAACGCGCATACTCAGTTCACTCCGGACCTGCGGGAAGCCCGCTTAACCCTCACGACCTGCGGTCGAAGCCGACGACAGGTCACTGGACACTTGTCCAGACTATAGTTTGACCGGCTATCTGACGCAACGCGGCCACCTTGTCTGACTACCACAGTCAGGCCTGACAGGCGCGGCCGGCAGCGATTCGACTCCGCCTGGGTACCGACGCTCGACGGATCCCGGCCGTCGGCGGGAGGCGGAGAAGCCGCCCCGTGGCGACCGGAGCCCCACCGCCGCGGAGTGACCCGGATCAGGCACTTGCCCTGATCGACCATCGCCTGCCGGTACTCGTCCCAGTCGGGATGCTCGCCCGATATCGCCCGGAAGTAGTCGACGAGCGGCTCCACGGCGTCGGGCAGGTCGATCACTTCGGCGTCGCCGTCGACCTGGACGTAGGGGCCGTTGAATTCGTCGGACAACACGGTCACGCTCGCCGTCGGCCTACGCCGGATGTTGGCCGACTTCGCACGCTGCGGATAGCTGGCGATGACGATGCGGCCGTCGCCGTCGACACCGCCGGAAACCGGCGAGCTCTGCAGCGACCCGTCAGAGCGAAAGGTGGTTAGCACCATGCGATGTCGTGGGCGGACGAACTCGAGCAGTTCGGCCAGCCCAACGGTATCGGCGGTGGCGTAGTTTTTGGCCACTCGACCAGCCTAGCGACCGGCCACGCGACGCAGCCGCGGCATCGTGCGAATACCGCGTTCACGATGTGTTTGCTCGGTACCTTTACACACATGAGCGGGATCGCGGCCGAGCTGGCCGCCGCCGGGTTCACCGACGCCGTCGAGGTGGGCCGGGGCGGCAGCGGCGTCGTCTATCGGTGCTATCAGCAGTCGCTCGGGCGGAGCGTCGCCATCAAGCTGCTCGCCTCGGACCTGGACGAAGACGACCGCGAGCGCTTCCTTCGTGAGGGGTATGCGATGGGTGCGCTCTCCGGCCACCCCAACATCGCGAACATCCTGCAGGTCGGCGTGACCGAGAGCGGCCGCCCGTTCATCGTGATGCCCTACCACCCAACAGGTTCGCTCGCCGAGCGCGTGCGCAGGGAAGGCCGCATCGGCTGGCCCGAGGTGATGCGGATCGGCGTGAAGGTGTGCGGGGCGCTGGAGACCGCGCACCGGACCGGAACCCTGCACCGCGATATCAAACCCGCGAACATCCTCGTAAACGATTACGGCGAACCGCAATTGAGCGACTTCGGGACCGCGCGCATCGCGGGCGGATACAAGACGGTCACCGGCTACTTCACCGGCACTCTTTCCTACACGGCGCCGGAGGTGCTCGCAGGAAACCCGCCGACGGCCGTGGCGGACGTGTACTCGCTCGGCGCCACGCTCTACGCGCTCATCGCGGGCAGGGCGCCGCATGAACGCAAGGCCGATGAGGACCTCATCGCGCACTACCTGCGCATCACGTCGACGCCCGTGCCCGACCTGCGGCCAGGGGGCATACCGGCCGACCTGTGCGCGACGATCGAGAAGGCGATGTCGATCGAACCGGCCGAAAGATACGCATCGGTAGCGGATTTCGGCAGGGAGATGCAGTTCGTCCAGCGACACAACGGGTTGACGCCCGACACGATGGCGCTCAGCGAGCACGGCAGCGAGCCGGAACATTCCGGGGGCACGAAGTCGTTGCCACTGGAAACCTCCGGCAGCGAGCGGCCTGCCCGAGGAGGTGTCGATTCCGTCCGGCGTCCAAACGGGTTCACTGCCGGCCCCGGAGCCCAACATGTTCGCCCACACCGCGTCGGTGAGCCAGTCGAGCCTCAAATGGCCGCGCGGGGGCGCCCCTCGGCGATCCGAGGACGACCACCGTCAAGCCCGAGGAGCCCAGGGGTCGCAAGAAGCTCCTGATCGCCTCGGTTGCCGCAGCGGCGGCGCTGCTGTTGGTGATTGCCGGTGTCTTCATCGTCACGTCGCGCGACACCGGAGAGAACCAGGCCGCTCCGAGTCAACCGACCGCCGCAGCCGCCACCCGAGTGGGAGCCGATCGCCGATGCGCGGGTCGCCCGCGATGCGGTGGCGGCAACCCAGGCCGACGGCACCATCTGGGTCTTCGGCGGGATGGGGGCCGACAACCGCGTCAGCGGCCAGCACGAGGGCTACGACCCGGGCATCGACAGCTGGAAGGGCGGCGAGGACCTGCCCGTTCCTGTGCAGCATGCGATGGCCGTGACGTGGCAGGACACCCCGGTCGTGCTCGGCGGCTGGCGCACCGAGGGCGCCAACTCGAAGGTCGCGACGGACAAGGTGTGGCGGGTCGTCAACAGTCGCTGGGTGGAGCTGCCGCCTCTGCTGGAGCCGAGGGCGGCAGCGGCGGCAGCCGTGGTCGGCGACCGCATCATCGTCACCGGCGGAGTCAACGCGGCGGGCGAACTGTTGACCTCCACCGAGATCTTCGACGGCGGCTCGTGGAAACCCGGCGCGCCGATCCCCACTCCGCGACAGATGCTGGGTGCGGCGTCGGACGGCAAGCTCGTCTACGCCCTCGGCGGCAGTAACGGGACGGCCGACCTTGCCACGGTCGAGTCGTACGACCCTGCGGCGGATGCATGGACGAGCCTGCCGGAACTTCCCGGCCGACGCAGCGACTTCGGTGTGGCGAGCGCCGATGGCCGCCTGGTGCGTCGTGGGTGGTGTGTCGCAGGGCGAGGTGCTCAAGAGCGTGGTCGCACTCGACCTCGCCACCCAATCGTGGAATGGCCTGCCGGACTTGGCGACTGCGCGCCACGGCATGGCGGTTGCGGGTGTCGGGAAGACCATCTACGCGATCGGCGGGGCGAACGGCACCGGTGACTCGGAGATAACGGCGTCGTCCGAGTCGCTGAAGCTGGCACCGCGCAAACCACAGCCGGCAGCGGAGTGGCGGATGCTTCCGGACGCGCCGACCGCGCGGCTGATGATGGCGTGGGACCGTGCTCGACGGCAAGATCTGGATCGCGGGCGGAATGCTGGGCCACGGCGAGACGCTCGACACCGTCGAGAGCTACAACCCGCAAACCGGAGAGTGGCAGACGCAACCTCCGCTGCCGATTCCGCTGCATCACGCGACCGCCGCCGCCTATCGCGGTGAAATGGTGGTGATCGGCGGTGCGACCGACACCCTCGCGGACGCGTCGAACAAGGTATTCGCATTCCGCAACGGCACGTGGGAAGAACTTCCGCCACTTCAACATGCCCGGGCCGCCGCAGGCGGCCGCGGTCGTCGGCGACAAGCTCGTCGTCGTCGGCGGGCAGGACGACAAGCAGCTCGTCAAGCCGACGGAGGTGTTCGACGGGGAGTCATGGACGCAGGCCGCCGACTTGCCAACGCCCCGTGAGCATCTGGCGGCGGTATCGGACGGCGTCTACGTGTACGCGGTCGGCGGACGGAACCTGTCCGCCGACGAGAACTCGGCGGCGTTCCAGCGGTTCAACCCGGCGTCGGGAACGTGGGACGACCTGACGGACATGCCGACTCCACGCGGGAGCTACGGTGCGGCGATCATCGACGGCCGGATCGTCGGCCGTCGGCGGCGAGGAACCGACACGCGTGCTGGCGACGGTGGAGATGTACGACATCACCACCAAGCAAGTGGACCACGCAGGCGCCGATCAACACCCCGGTTCACGGCCAGGTGGTCGCCGCTGTCGGGTCGACGCTGTACTGCATCGGTGGCGCCGACCGGCCCTCACACGAAAGTCCGGTCGCGACCGTCGAGGCGCTCGACTTCACCTAACTGCCGCCCTCGCGCAGCTGCGCGATCGTCACCGCCCCGCGCCGAAGGGCTTCGTTGGCCAGCCGCACCCGGCGGTCTCCCTCGGTGGGGATGGCGAACTTGTCGTACATGTTCTGCAGATGCTGTTTGACGGCGGCCTCGGTGACGTACAGCTCGCCCGCCATCTTCCGAACCGATGCGGGCTCGGGGAACGGGTCGTCGGAGACGAGGGGCCGACACAGCACGACGAGGACGTCGACTTCGCGTCGGGTCAGCCGCGGCGGGAGCTCGTTGGGCTGGGCCGCCTTGGTCTCCTCGTCACGAGGCCCGTCGCCGGACTCCCTCACCTCCCAGAAGAGCAGCCGGACCTTGCCGATGCGCACCTCGTCTCCGGACCGCAGCACGCGTTCGGCGGTGATCTTCTCCCCGTTGATGTACGTGCCGTTGCGGCTGCCCAGATCCCTTATCGACCAGGCGAACCCGAGGTTCTCGAGGACCGCGTGCAGCCGCGAGACGGTCTCGTCGTGGTCGAGCGAGACATCGTTGGTCGAGGCCTTGCCGAGAGTCAATCGCTGACCGCTGAGCGGCACCAGCTCCCGCCCCGACGGCTTCGAGACCTCCAAGTGGGAAGACATGCGGACCTCCTGTCCTGGCAAGTTTGACCTAGAGAGCGCGTCCGCGGTCAGCGAACGCGCCGTCATCACGCAAGCGGCGAGCGATGGGTAGGTCGCCACGCGGCGGGAATGAACCGCCGGAACGTCTTCGTCTCCAGGATCGGTGTCCACGGCCAGTCGCTGTCCTTGCGGCCACGCGGTGCCTTCAGGAAGGCCAGCCCGAGGACCAGTCCGAAGATCAGGTGACCGACCAGGGTGATGATCACCGTGGCGGGGTTCAGCTCGAACATCATCTCCTCGCCGCGAGGCAGCAGTGCGACTGTTGCCATCAGGCCGGCCCACGTGGGGAAGACGGCGAATGCGACGGATGCCAGCACCGCCTTGACGTTCGACCACCTGTCGATGCCCAGCGCGTACGCGACGACGAAGAACGCCGACACCCAGACCGCCTGCGTCGCCGATGTAGCGCCAGATGTAGCCGACGGCGGCACTACCCGTGGTGTCCGGCTCGCCGGTGACGAACGACCCCATCACGGGAATGAAGTCACCCATCAATCCCAGCACGTGGACGGCGAACAGCCTCGCCGCGTCGTAGACGATGCAGGCCACCATGCCCGCGATCAGGCCGCGGCCGACGATCATGTCGGTCCGGTGCGGCGCGAAGACGACCAGAGTTCCCAGCACGGCCGTCAGCACGATGACGGCGATCGACGTGGTGCCCTGCGAGACCAGGCCGGACACGTCCACCGAGATACCCAGAATCGGCATGGACGCCAGCACCAGGATCAGAGCCATCCGCGCGAGCTCCCATGTGGTTGGCCGGCCGCGTTCGACGGTGCTCAGGTCCGCGTAGCGCTGCCGCACCGTCTTGGCGACGGTGCCGATGACCGGCAGGTCGACCGGGCGCAGCCGGACGGTCTTGCCGTCGAAGCCGCTGATGGCCTTCGGCAGCATCTTCGTCGCGTCGACCGGACGTGTAACCGCGTCGTCCTTGGCTCGTTGTCGGCCGTGGGCACCGTGTCGACGGGCGGGGCCGGGCTCGGGAGCGGCTTCACCGGCAGGTCGATGGTGCGCATCCGAACGGTTTGATCTGTCGCGAACATGAAGGTTCCTATGTCGTATGGGTTGCAGGAAGTACGCCGTCAATACTGCTGACCAGCGCATACATGGGGTAATGGCCGAGAAGCTAGATTCCGGGCGGGTGCGGGGAAGAGTTTCCTATCCGCCGGGTAAGGCAGCTGCGGTGAGAATTGTCAGTGCCTCGAACTAGTGTTCGAGGCATGGGTACGAAACACGAGATCAGCGCCGCGATCGGCGCCATCATCACGGCGCAGAACAAGCTGCTCAGCCAGCCGCTGCACACCTTGACGTGGTCGGAGCGGATATCGCTGCTGCAGCAGGTCGACGAGCTGGGAAAGGAGTTGGTGGCGTTCGACCGCCGACTGCTCGGCCGGCTCATCACGCAGGCGCCGCCGCCGCAGTTCGGCGGGGCGTCGTGGGCCGAGGTGCTGGCGCGACGGCTGCGGATCTCGCAGGCCGAAGCGGAGCGCCGACTCGCCGCCGCTGCCTACCGGCGCGACGTGGACCGCCCGTCGGCGTAGCGCCGACGGGTAGTCATCCACGCTCCGGTTTGCGCTTCAGCATCCATGCCGGGATCCAGTGCGTCACCGATCGCCGCTTCGGTCCGTAGACGATGGGATAGGTGACGAGGCCCCACCAGTGGCCCTGCTCGCAGATGGCCCAGCAGGTCAGTCGACCCTCGACGACCGAATGCATCTGTAGCCCGGCCGGGTTGTAGCCGCCGCGGCTGTGCGGCTCGCGCGGAAACAACGCTGCGAGGTCGACGATGACCGCCATCGGCGGCTCGACGGGCCGGAAGGCTTGTTGCACGGGTTGACCGTTGTACCCGATGGACTGCAGCTCGCCCACCGTTCGATCATACGTTCGAAAGAGTTACGCTGGGATCCGGATGTACATACCTCGCAAGTTCGCGCTGACCGACGAGCAGACCGCTGCGGCGCTCGCCGCGGTCGAGTTCGCGCAACTGGTCAGCCACGACCCCTCGGGCCTGCTGGTCACTCCGCTTCCGTTGATGTACGACGAGGCCGACCACTCCCTCGTCGGCCATGTCTCGAGGGCCAATCCGCACTGGCACGCAGACGGCGCCGAGTCGGTGGCCATCTTCGCCGGACCTCACACCTACATCTCGCCCGGCTTCTATGCGACGAAGAACGAGACCGGCAAGGTCGTTCCCACCTGGAACTACGAGATCCTCAACGTCTACGGCCGTCTCGTCATCCACGACGATCCCGACTGGCTGCTCGACCTGGTCACCAAGCTGACCGAACGCCACGAGGCCGGCCGACCCGAGCCGTGGCAGGTCACCGACGCGCCCGCTGAGTTCACGCAGTCGCAGCTGCGCGGGATCGTCGGCGTCGAGCTCGCCATCGCCAAGGTCGAGGGCAAGGCCAAGATGTCGCAGAACCAACCCGACAGGAACCGGGCAGGCGTGATCGCCGGACTGCGGGCGTCCGACGACGCTCGGGATCAGGTCGTCGCCGACCGGGTGGCCGCCTTCGACGAGGGCAGCACGAACGCGAACGGCCGCCGATAGCCCAGCCCCGTCAGCTGCGAATGCCTCAGGGCGTCGACGTTCGCGGGCCGCACGTCGCCCGAGGACGGCTCGTAGCAACGCAGGGTCTTGCCGTTGACGCCCACGATCAGCACCCAGTGCCTCGGAACGAATCGGCCGACCAACATCGCGACCGGCCAACCGTCGGTCACGAATTCGAGAACATCGGTCAGCCGATCACGTCGACCACGAAACGGCCGCCACCGATACCGGACACCGCGCACCACGGTGCGGGTGGTGAGTGCGCGGGCGACTCCCATCGGGGTGGTGCCGAGCATCCGCGGCCACACGCGGTTCACCTCGCTGTGGATTCGCAACTGCTCGTCGTCGAACCAGCTCCGCGGGGAGTCCGTCAGCGCCGAACGGTAGGCCGGATCCAGCAGTGCGCCTGCCACCACTGCGACACTCGGACCGCACGTGGTGGAGTCACGCTGGCGCAGTCGCCGACCTTCGATCTTCATGACTCCCCGAGTAGCTCCTCACCGCGCTCGCGCAGTTCCACTTTCCTGACCTTGCCGGTCACCGTCATCGGGAAGTCGTCGATCACCTGGACGTAGCGCGGAATCTTGTTGTGCGCGATTTGGCCCGCGCAGAACGCCCGCAGGCTCTCCGGCGTCGGCGCCTGCGCACCCTCCCTAAGCCGCAGCCAGACCATCAGCTCTTCGCCGTACTTGTCATCGGACACCCCGACCACCTGCGCGTCGACGATGTCGGGGTGGGTGTAGAGGAACTCCTCGACCTCGCGGGGATAGATGTTCTCGCCGCCGCGGATCACCATGTCCTTGATCCGGCCGGTGATCGCGAGGTAGCCGTCGGCGTCCATCACGCCGATGTCGCCGGTGTGCATCCAGCCGTCGGCGTCGATCGACTCGGCTGTCTTCTCGGGGTCGTCCCAGTACCCGCGCATGACGCTGTACCCGCGGGTGCACAGCTCGCCGGGCGTGCCACGTTCGACCTGCGCGCCCAGTCTCGTCGACGACCTGCACCTCCAGATGCGGCCCGACCCGGCCGACCGTCGTCACCCTTCGGGTCAGGCTGTCGGACGGCAGCGTCTGGGTCGACACCGGCGACGTTTCTGTCATGCCGTAACAGATCGCCACCTCGCTCATGTGCATCCGCTCGATCACGTTTCGCATCACCTGCTCGGGGCAGGTCGACCCGGCCATGATCCCGGTTCGCAGCGTTTGCAGGTCGAAGCTGTCGAAGTTCGGCAGTCCGAGTTCGGCAATGAACATCGTCGGAACGCCGTAGAGCGATGTACAGCGTTCCGCCGCAACCGCTTTCAGGCTCGCCTCCGGATCGAACCCCGGAGCGGGGATCACCATGGCGGCGCCGTGCGTCGTGCATGCCAGGTTCCCCATCACCATGCCGAAGCAGTGGTAGAAGGGCACCGGAATACACACCCTGTCCTGCTCGGTGTACTCGAGCAACTCGCCGACGAAGTACCCGTTGTTGAGGATGTTGGTGTGGGTCAGCGTGGCGCCCTTGGGGAAACCCGTTGTCCCGGAGGTGTATTGGATGTTGATCGGGTCGCCCGGCTTCAGACCTGACCGCACCCGCGCCAGCGCGTCCTCGTCGACCGTGGTGTCGGCGAGCTCCTGCCACGGCTCCCAGCCGACGATGATGACGTCGCTCAGCGCGGGGCAGCGACCACGCACGTTTTCGAGGATCGACACGTAGTCGGAGCTCTTGAACTCCTGCGCGGCGAACACCGTGCACATCGACGACTTGTTCAGCGCGTATTCGAGTTCGTCGGCGCGATACGCCGGGTTGATGTTGACCAGGATCGCACCCGCCTGCGCGGTGGCGTACTGAAGCATCGTCCACTCGGCACAGTTCGGCGACCAGACCCCGATCCGGTCACCGGGCTTCGTCCCTCGGTCGATGAGGGCGGTGGCGATCCGCCGGGTCGCTTCATGGAACTCGTGGTAGGTCCATCGGCGTCCGGTCGCACACTCGACGACGGCGTCCCGGTCACCGAATGCCTCGACGGTTTTGGCGAGGTTGTCGCCGATCGTCTCGTCGAGCAGAGGCGGGCTTGTGGCACCTGCGTCGTACGACAACATGCGACGGGCTCCTCCCCACCGTGGATTTCTGGCCATCCCGGGGTACCCCGACACCGTAATTCGGACGAGGAAGGCGAGGGTGGGGAATGTCAATCCTGGGCGCGGTGGTGCATTCATGAGCTTCGATCTGACGCCGACGGGGGCGCAGCACGACCTGGCCCGACGCACGCACGAGTTCTCCGAATCGGTGATCCGTCCGGTGGCAGCGGACTACGACGCGCGCCAGGAGTTCCCGTGGCCGGTGCTCGAGGAAGCCGCAGAGCGCGGCTTCTACAGCCCGTTGTTCTACCGCGACCTGATCGGCGACCCCTCCGGACTGTCGCTGCCGATGTTCATGGAGGAGCTGTTCTGGGGTTGTGCGGGAATCGGGCTGGCCATCGTGATGCCCGCGCTCGCACTCTCGGCCATCGGCCAGGCCGCATCGCCGGAGCAGATGCTCCAGTGGGCGCCTGAGTGCTTCGGTTCGCCGGGCGACCTGAAGCTCGCGGCGCTGGCCATCTCCGAACCGGAGGGCGGCAGCGATGTCCGCAACCTGCGGACCCGAGCCAAGCGGGACGGCGACGACTGGATCATCGACGGCCACAAGATGTGGATCGGCAACGGCGGCATCGCCAACGTGCACGTGGTCAACGCCGTCGTCGACGAAGACCTCGGCCACCGCGGACAGGCCATGTTCATCGTGCCCGGCGGCACTCCTGGCCTCGAGATGGTGCGCAAGCTCGACAAGCTCGGCTGCCGCGCATCGCACACCGCCGAGCTGAAGTTCAACGCCGTGCGGGTGCCCGGCGCCAACCTGCTCGGCGGGCAGGAGAAGCTCGAGCACAAGCTCGCCCGTGCACGGGAGGCCGTCGAGGGCGGACGGCACTCCGGATCGGCGACCCTTGGCACATTCGAGCAGACGCGGCCGATGGTGGCCGCGCAGGCCCTCGGTATCGCCAGGGCCGCAATGGAATACGCGACCGAATACGCCAACCGCCGGGAGGCCTTCGGCGCCCCGATCATCGACAACCAGGGCGTCGCGTTCCCGCTGGCCGACCTGGCCACCGGAATCGACGCGGCGCGTCTGCTCACCTGGCGGGCGTCGTGGATGGCGGCCACCGGCGTGCCGATGGAGCGCGGCGAGGGCTCGATGTCGAAGCTCGCCGCCAGCGAGGTCGCGGTGCGGACCACGGAGCGCGCGATCCAGACGATGGGCGGCTGGGGCTACATCAAGGATCATCCGGTGGAGAAGTGGTATCGGGATGCCAAGCTGTACACGATCTTCGAGGGCACAAGCGAGATCCAGCGGGTCGTCATCTCCAATGCGCTCGGCGCCGCCGACGGCAAGCCGCCGCTGCATGTCGACCTCGAACCCACCGGCGGGCCGCTGAACCGGATGTTCGGCCGCGGCACACCGCTGCGCACCCAGGTGGCCAACGCGGCGCTCGGCGCCAAGGACTCGATCCCGCAGCCGGTCATGCAGTTGGCGATGAAGGTGCTCAAACCGCCCAAGAAGTAGCCTGACCCGCCGTCTTTTCTTTACGCTCGCGCAGGTTTTTCCGCGTTCACAGCGGCTACCAAGCAGTCATGCGTGCAGTCACATGGCAGGGCAGGCGCAGCGTCAGCGTCGACACCGTGCCCGACCCCATCATCAAGGAACCGACCGACGCGATCATCAGGGTCACCAGTACCAACATCTGCGGATCAGACCTTCACCTGTACGAAGTGCTCGGCGCGTTCATGACCCCTGGCGACATCCTCGGACACGAAGCGATGGGCGTCGTCGAGGAGGTCGGCAGGGAGGCGGGCGACCTGAAGGTCGGCGATCGCGTGGTCATCCCGTTCAACATCTCCTGCGGCCACTGCTTCATGTGCGGGCACGGCCTCCAAAGCCAATGTGAGACAACGCAGAACCGGGACCAGGGCACCGGAGCGGCGCTGTTCGGCTATTCGAAGCTCTACGGCGAGGTGCCCGGCGGCCAGGCCGAGTACCTCCGCGTCCCGCAGGCCCAGTACACCCACATCAAGGTGCCCGAGGACGGGCCCGACGAACGCTACGTCTACCTGTCCGACGTGTTGCCGACCGCTTGGCAGGCGGTGGAGTACGCAAACGTGCCGCAGGGCGGAACGCTGGTGATCCTCGGCCTCGGCCCGATCGGCTCGATGGCGTGCAAGGTGGCCAACCAGCGCTTGGACTGCCATGTGATCGGCGTCGACATGGTGCCGGACCGCATTCAGCGCGCGCGGGAGCTGTGCGGCGACGTCATCGACATGAACCTCGACGACCCCATCGAGGTCGTGCGCGACTCGACCCAAGGCCGCGGCGCCGACTCGGTCATCGATGCCGTCGGCATGGAGGCGCACGGCTCGCCGATCGCCACCGCCGCGCAGACCGCTGCGGGATTTCTGCCGTCGCCGGTGGGTCGGGCGGTGATGAAGAACGCCGGCGTCGATCGGCTCGCGGCGCTGAACTCCGCGATCGCGATGGTGCGCCGCGGCGGCACCATCTCGTTATCGGGTGTCTACGGCGGCGCCGCCGATCCGATCAACATGATGACGCTGTTCGACAAGCAGATAAACCTGCGCATGGGCCAGGCCAACGTCAAGCGGTGGGTGCCCGAGATCCTGCCGCTGCTGACCGACGACGATCCGCTCGGCACCGAGTCGTTCGCCACGCATCGGCTGCCGATCGACGCGGCGCCCGACGCCTACGAGAAGTTCCAGAAGAAGGAGGACGGCATGGTCAAGGTCGTGCTGACTCCGTGAACGCGAAGTTCCCGGTACCCCTGGTTTCATCTACGTGCGATCTGGCAACATTACCGGCGGGTAAGAACATCCTTCGATACTCACCAGGTGGGGACAAATGACGGGTTCGACGGAGATTTCGATACTGGCTGCCGAGGGCAGTGAGGGCGGCGGCGCCGCGATCGGCCAGGTCATCGGCATGACGGCGGTGGCGGTGGTCATCGGCGCCCTGCTGTGCTGGCTCGGCTACCTGCACCGGACCCGCAAGATCACCTGGGTCAACAGCGTCGCTGAGTACGCAGGCCGCAAATTCAAGCGGCCGCCGTGGGTCGCCGTGCCGATGGCGCTGTTCATCGGGACGCTGATCTGTGCGCTGTTCGGCTTCATCTGGGACGTCAGCCTGCACATCGGCAAAGGCCGCGACCCTGGGCCGCTGGCCAACCCCGCGCACTACTTCATCCTTGTCGGCCTGTTCCTGCTCTTCGTCGCGGGCTGCGCGGCGATCATCCTGCCCTACGAGAAGCCAGGCCCGTTCGCCGTTCGGATCACCAAGCACTGGTATGCGCCGGTCAGCGGGTTCCTGATGGCCGGTTGCGGTCTGTACGCACTGACCGGCTTCCCCCTCGACGACGTCTGGCACCGCATCTTCGGCCAGGACGTCACGCTGTGGGGGCCCGACTCACCTGATGATGATCGGTGGTGCCGGGTTCGCAACGATCTCTGCGCTGCTCCTCGAGTACGAGGGAGACCGGGCGATGGGGGACGACAAGCCCAAGGACGGCATCGTTCCTCAAGGGCGTCAAGTACCTGGGCTTCGGCGGCATCATCATCGGTCTTTCGGTGTTCCAGATCGAGTTCGACTTCGGCGTGCCCCAGTTCCGCCAGGTGTTCGAGCCGATGCTGATCGCTGCGGCGGGCGCGTTCGGACTCGTCGCGGCGCGAATAATGCTCGGTCGGTTCGCCGCAATACATCGCCGCCCTGTTTGCGATCGCGCTGCGCGGCATCGTCGCGCTGATCGTCGGCCCCGTGCTCGGTGCGCCGATCAACTGGTTCGCTCTCTATCTCGGGGCGGCGATCGTCGTCGAACTTGTGGCGCTCACCCCGGTGTTCAAGCGCCCCATCGTCTTCGGTCTCGTCAGCGGTTTACTGGTCAGCACCGTCGGGCTGTGGCTGGAATCGTTCTGGATCGACGCCGTCTACCACTACCCGTGGCCGTCGAGCATCTGGCCCGAGGCGCTGATGATGGCCGTGCCGGTCGCCATCCTCACCGGTGCGTGCGGGGCGATGCTCGGCATGGTGCTCACCGATCAACGGCTGCCGTCCCGCGCCATCGGCATCGGGCTCGTGGCGCTCACCGTGCTCGTCATCGGCGGCGCTACGGCCAACGGACTGCGCTACGAGGTTCCGCAGAACGCCACCGCCACGATGACGCTGACCGAGGTGCCCGGCTCCGCCGACAAGCGGATGGTCACGGCCGATGTGCGCATCAACCCACCCGACCTGATCAGCGACGACCCCAGCTGGGTATCGGTGCTGGGCTGGCAGGGCGGCCTGGCCAACGAGCGCGGCATCTTCGTCGACCGCTTGGAAAAGCTGGGCCCGGGCCATTATCGATCAACGCAGCCGATGCCAGTCTATGGCCAGTGGAAGACGCTGCTGCGGGTGCACGACGGTGGAATCTTCACCGCCGCACCGATCTATCTGGCCGCCGACCCGGGGATCAATGTGCCGGAGGTGCCCGCCCAGCCGTCTATGACTCGGCCCTTCGTCTCCGAGATCACCATCCTGCAGCGCGAGCGCAAGCCGGACACGCCCATGGTGCTCTGGACCGTCGGAGGCGTTGTGGTGCTCACCTGCACGCTGATCATGATCGGCGGCCTCACCTGGGGCGCGGGCCGGATCAACCGCAGAGAGCCCACCGACACCAAGACGGAGTTGCAGCCATCGGCGCAGGCATAGCAGCAGGACCGATGGCGGCGGACGTCACGGTCCTTGCCGACCACTCGCTGCTGTTGGCGATCCCGGCGTTCGTCCCCGCGTTCATGGTGGCGGGCGTGGTCGTCTACATCGCGATGAAGGACCGGCGGAACAGAGACGGGTCTCACAGTGAAGGGACAGGATCGACCGACCAAGATGAGACACCGTGACTGCAACTCATCCCGATAAGCGTTTTCTCGCATTGCTCGCCGCCGGTGCCGTTCTGCTCGCCGGTTGCGGTGGTGGCGGCGACTCCGAGAACGCACAGAGCTCATCGACCACACCGTCGGCGACGACGGTCAACCCGTCGGACATGCAGAACGAGCAGGCCCCGCCCGACCGGCTGCTGATCGACGTCACGATCAAGGGCGGTGAGGTCAACCCGACCAACGCCGCGCTCGAAGTGAAGGTGAACGAGCCCATCGTCGTGAAGGTCAACAGCGACGTGGCTGACGAACTGCACGTGCACTCCAGCCCGGAGCACACGTTCAAGATCGAGGCGAAGCCGGCGCAACAGTTCCAGTTCACGGTCGGCGTGCCGGGCAAGGTCGACATCGAGCTGCATCAGCTGGGCAAGACCGTCGCAACGGTGCAAGTGCAACCGTGACCGACGAACCCGTCGTGGTGCTCGCGCACGGCCTCGGCGGGTCCTCGGATCTCCCGATCCCCTACACCTATGCGCTGATCGGCGCGGCGTGGGCGCTCACGTTCACATTCGCCGTCGTCGCGCTCGCATGGCGGCAAGCCGCGGTTCGATCCGGACAAGCCGGGGCGGGCGCTGCCGCAGTGGGTGACGACGGTCGTCGACGCGCCGCTCACCCGCTGGGCGCTGGCGGCGGCGGGCCTGCTGTTCGCCGCGTGGGTGGCGATGGCCGCGTTCTTCGGCGGGCCGGACGGCAACCCGGTGCCCGGCGTGTTCTACGTGCTGATGTGGGTCGGCCTTGTCGCCGCATCCGTGGCGATCGGCCCCATCTGGCGCGCGATCTCGCCTGCCCGCGCGTCCGTACCGGCTGCTTCGACTTGCCCGGCTGCCTGCAGGCGGCGGCTATCCACGGCGGCTGGGCTACTGGCCCGCGGTGGTCGGGCTGTTCGCGTTCGTCTGGCTGGAGCTCGCCAGCCCCGACCCCGGATCGGTCAGCGCGATCAGGCTCTGGCTGTTGGCTTACATCGTGATCACGTTGACAGGCGCGATCGTCTGCGGCGACAAATGGTTCGGCCGCGCCGATCCGTTCGAGGTGTACAGCGTCGTCGCATCGCGCTTCTCTCCGCTGCGGCGCAGCCCGCAGAGCGGACGCATCGAGATCGGCAACCCGTTCGACCACCTGCCGACACTGCCGATCCGCCCGGGGACCGTGACGGTGCTCGGGGTGCTCTTGGGCTCAACGGCTTTCGACAGCTTCTCGGCGATGCCGGTGTGGCGCAACTTCGTCGACCGGCAAACCGATTCCGCCGCAACAGCAACGTTGACGCGCACCGCGGGGCTGCTGGCCTTCATCGCCGTCGTCGTCGTGACGTTCTGGTTCGCGGCCCGCGCCACCGGAGGCGTCGACGCCAGAAGCCGGCAACAGCTGCCGGGACTGATGGCGCACTCGCTGATTCCCATCGTGCTCGGATACATGTTCGCCCATTACCTGTCCTACCTGATCGAACGGGGTCAGCAGGCCGTCATCGACCTGGCCGACCCATTGGGGCACGGATGGAATCTGCTCGGTCTCGGCAACGCCGAGGTGAACTACGTTCTCTCGCTTCACCCTTCGGTTTTGGCCACGATCAAGGTGTGCTGCGTCGTCGGCGGACACGTCGCGGGTGTGATCGCCGCACATGACCGTGCGCTGCGGGTGCTGCCTGCCGGCTATCAGCTGACGGGACAGCTGGCGATGATGCTGGTGATGGTGGGCTATACCTTCACCGGGCTCTATCTACTTTTCGGCGGATGACGAAACTCTTAATAGCCCCATAACTTCTCGTGGCGTCATTTACATTGACGATGTGCCGGGCGACCACACCATCGAACGAGCCCTGGCCGGTGGTTCGCCGCAACGGGTGGGGTGGTTCCGCTTCTATTTCGCCGACGAACGGTGGGAGTGGTCGGACCAAGTGCAGCGGCTGCACGGCTACGAGCCGGGCACCGTCGTGCCCACGACGCAGCTGGTGCTCTCGCACAAACATCCCGACGACTACGTTCAGGTCGCCGCCACCCTCGACGAAATCCGGCGCACACACCGGACATTCAGCACACGACACCGCATCATCGACACCAAGCAGATGGTGCACGACGTGATCGTGATCGGCGACCGCCTCTACGACGACGACGGCGACGTGATCGGCACGCACGGGTTCTATGTCGATGTGACCGACACTCCTCGTGCGCGCGATGAGTTGGTCAACGCTGCCGTTGCCGAGATCGCCGAGAACCGCGCGGCGATCGAGCAGGCCAAGGGCATGCTGATGCTGATCTATCGGATCAGCGGGGAGTCGGCATTCGAGTTGCTCAAGTGGCGCTCGCAGGAGACCAACATCAAGCTGCGCGTGCTGGCCGATCAGGTGCTGTACGACTTCGGTCAATTGATCTACGAGGAAGTGCTACCGCCGCGGGCCATCTTCGATCACCTGTTGCTTACGGCGCATCTACGGGTCGGCGCGGACCCGCAAGCGGCCAAGACCGCATCGTAAGGTGGGGCGCATGCGCGCGCTCCTGATCGTCGACGTGCAGAACGACTTCTGCGAAGGCGGCTCCCTCGAAGTGGTCGGCGGCCAGTCGGTCGCCCACGCGATAAGTGAATTCCTTGCGACGCCACGTGGCTACGACCACATCGTCGCGACGAAGGATTTCCACATCGACCCTGGCGACCACTTCTCCGACAACCCGGATTTCTCGGCTTCCTGGCCGCGGCATTGTGTGGTCGGGTCGCACGGCGCCGACTTCCATCCGGAGTTCGACCACTCCAAGGTCGAGGCCGTCTTCACCAAGGGCCGGTACGAGGCGGCGTACAGCGGCTTCGAGGGCACCGACGAATCGGGGACGTCTCTTGCGGACTGGCTCCGCCAGCGCGACGTCGACGACGTCGACATCGTCGGCATCGCCACCGACTACTGCGTCGTTGCCACCGCGACGAGACGCGATCGCCGCCGGTTTCACGACCCGGGTCCTGCTGGATCTGACCGCGGGTGTGGCAGAAGCGACGACCGCGAAGGCGGTCGAGGAGATGCGTGCCGCCGGGGTGGCGGTGGCCTAACCGGAATTGCCGGGCTACGCGGTCGGGTCGACGGGTCTCGCCGTCCAGTTCGGCGCCCGCCGTTCCATGTACGCCCGCACGCCTTCCTTGGCGTCGTCGTGCGCCATCAGGGCCAGGTGGATCTCCGTCTCGCGGGCGCCGACGGCGGCCCGGTCGAGGTCGAAGGAATCCCACAGCAGCCGCTTGCTCGCCGCCACCGAGGCGGGCGCGGCGTTCACGGCGATGTCGCGCGCCAACTCGAGGGCGGCAGGCAATACATCGTCACTGTCGAGAACCCGGCTGCCCAACCCGAGCGCGACGGCGCGATGGCCGTCGAAGGTGGCGCCGCTCAGCAGGATCTCGGCCGCATTCGACATCCCGACAAGGCGCGGAAGGATCCAGTGCGAGTACGCGTCCCCGACCATGCCGCGCCGCACCTGCACGACGCCGTACTGCGCGTCGGCCGCGAAGATCCGGATATCGCACTGCAGAGCCAACGTCAGGCCCAACCCGATCGCATGCCCGTTGATCGCGGCGATCACGGGCTTGCTCACCGACCAGGCGGGGAGGTCGATGCCGGCCGCGGAGAACGAAGGCCCCGGTTCGGTGAACGTGCGCTCGCCCGCGGACAGATCGGCGCCCGCGCAGAAGGCGGGCGGCGCTCCCGTCAGCACCACCACCTGGACGTCGTCGGTCCGGTCGCACCAGCGATACGCGTCCGCGAGTTCCTCGCGCATGCCGTCGCCGACCGCGTTGCGCTGCCGCGGCCGGTTCAGCGTGATAGTTGCCACACCATCGGAAAAGGCTGTTTGCAGCGTCCGGTAAACGGGCAGTTCGACGGGGCCAACCACCGGCTACACCCCCTTGCGTACTGTCATGCCCGACATGCTCCGACACCCGGATGCACCGTATCGTCGCCTTGTTCGGTTCAGCCAAGCTAGAAGGGTTCCCCTTGACCCAAGTTTCGAGTCCCAACGCCGTTCCCCAGGAGGTCTGGCGCGGTAAGGCCTACCCGCTTGGCGCCTCCTACGACGGCTCCGGCACGAACTTCGCGCTGTTCAGTGAGGTCGCCGAGCGTGTCGAGCTGTGCCTGTTCGACGCGGATGGCACGGAGACCAGGCTCACCCTGCCTGAGGTCGACGCGTTCGTCTGGCACGGCTTCCTGCCCAACATCGAGCCGGGCCAGCGTTACGGCTACCGCGTGCACGGGCCGTACGACCCCGAAGGCGGACACCGCTGCAACCCGAACAAGCTGCTTCTCGACCCGTACGCCAAGGCGATCGACGGAGTCTTCGACTGGAACCAGTCGCTGTTCGGCTACAACTTCGGCGAGGAGGACAGCCGCAACGACGACGACTCGGCCGCGAGCATGCCGAAGTCGGTGGTGATCAACCCGTTCTTTGACTGGGGCACCGATCGCCCGCCGAACTTCGAGTACGCCGACACCGTCATCTACGAGGCGCACGTGAAGGGCCTCACCGAGACTCATCCCGATATCCCCGAACAGATGCGCGGCACCTACGCCGCCGTCGGGCATCCGGCGATCATCGAGCACCTCCAGGCGCTGGGCATCACGGCTATCGAACTGATGCCGGTGCACCACTTCGCCAACGACTCGACGCTGATCGACAAGGGATTGTCGAACTACTGGGGCTACAACACCATCGGATTCTTCGCTCCGGACCCGAAGTACAGCAGCAGTGGCACCCCCGGCGGGCAGGTGCAGGAGTTCAAGGCGATGGTGCGCACCCTGCACGAGGCGGGAATCGAGGTGATCCTCGACGTCGTCTACAACCACACTGCCGAAGGCAACCACCTAGGCCCGACGGTCTCGATGCGTGGCATCGACAACGCCGCGTACTACCGGCTCGTCGACGACGACAAGCGCTACTACATGGATTACACCGGCACAGGCAACAGCCTCAACGTCGGTCACCCGCACTCGCTGCAGCTGATCATGGACTCGCTGCGGTACTGGGTGACCGAGATGCACGTCGACGGCTTTCGCTTCGACCTGGCCTCGACGCTGGCCCGCGAGTTCTACGACGTGGACAAGCTGTCGACGTTCTTCGAGCTCGTGCAGCAGGATCCGACGGTCAGCCAGGTGAAGCTGATCGCCGAGCCGTGGGACGTCGGCCCCGGTGGATACCAGGTCGGCAACTTCCCTCCGCAGTGGACGGAGTGGAACGGTAAGTACCGCGACACGGTCAGGGACTTCTGGCGCGGCGAGCCCGCCACGCTCGACGAGTTCGCTTCCAGGCTGACCGGATCCGCCGATCTCTACGAAGCCACCGCCCGCAGGCCGGTGGCGTCCATCAACTTCGTCATCGCCCACGACGGGTTCACGCTGCGTGATCTGGTGTCCTACAACGAGAAGCACAATGATGCCAACGGCGAGGACAACAACGACGGCGAGAGCCACAACCGGTCATGGAACTGCGGCGTCGAAGGGCCGACCGACGACCCCGAGGTCAACGCGCTGCGCGGCCGACAGCAGCGCAACTTCCTGACCACCCTGCTGCTGTCCCAGGGCGTGCCGATGATCGCGCACGGCGATGAACTCGGCCGCACGCAGCAGGGCAACAACAACGTCTACTGCCAGGACAACGAGCTGTCCTGGGTCGACTGGACCGACGGCGACGAGGGACTGGTCGAGTTCACCCGGGCAGTGTCCGCGCTACGCGCCGCACACCCGGTGTTTCGCAGGCGACGCTTCTTCAGTGGGCGCGCAGTTCGGCAAAAGGGTCGCCCCGGTCTGCCCGATATCGCGTGGTTCGCTCCCGCTGGTTCCGAGATGACCGACGATGACTGGAAGTCCGGCTTCGCCAAATCACTCGGGGTGTATCTGAACGGTGACGGCATACCCGACCTTGACGTACGTGGGCAGCGCATCACCGACGATTCGTTCGTGCTGTTGTTGAACGCTCATTTCGAGCCGATCGACTTCACGCTGCCGAAGAAGAAATTCGGCGCTTCGTGGGTTCCGGTGATCTACACCGCCGACGACGTGAACGACGAGTCCAAGCCGTACGACGCGGGCGCCAAGGTCACCGTGGACTCGCGCTCAGTGATGGTGCTGCAGGCTCACTCGCCTGAGTAAGTCGCTACTCGACGACGTCGAAGAACGAGTCGCCGTCCTCCGGCGTCCCGTCGATCTGTCCGCGTTCGCGGCCGTGCTGCTGGGGTCGAGGCGATCGATTTCGTCGTCGGACTCCGACACGGTTTCCCTGCTACCCGGGTCGTCGGCGTCGCGTAGATCGATGTCGTCCGGCGTGACGTCCGGCTCTTCGTCGGCGAGCCGCTCGTCGAGGTCCTCGTCGTCGCGGGCCTCGATCCACTTCTCGGGCGGGTCGACGGTCTCGTCGCCGTCGTCGTTGCGCACTTCGTCGGAGTCGAGGGCCTCTTCGGGCGTCAGCGGGAATTCGTCGGACATGGCCCCATGGTGCCCGACACCCGATGCGGCTAAACAGCGGCCGTACAACCACCGCGGAAAGGTCTGAGTTGCTGACGACGCCGATTTCGCCGGATGGCGACGGAATCGGCCCGCCGAGAGCGCCACGTCCGCAAACCGTTCGGGGCGGTCCGCTGGACATAGAAGAACGTGGTTCAGAAGACGCCGAGCAACAGCTGCCCATCGCTTGATCTCAGTCGAAAACGCCGCCCATACCTGGCAGTATGGTACGGTCTAGCAGCTGAAGCAGCCGTGGTCGCGTATCGGCACCGAGGGGTGCCGCCGGCCGGGCGGGCTGGAAGTAGAAGCCGAAGAGCGGCGGTGACTACCGGGCGGCCACGGTTGCAACAGCACCTTCATGGCGAGATTCTTTACCGCCGCTAACTTTCACACGCGTCAAGTTGCTGGTAGTCGTATGCTGCGGTGCATGAGCCCGCCGCGCGACTCTGGACGTCGGCTTTCCGTCGACGACTGGATCCAGGCGGGATTCGCCATCCTTGCAGAAGGCGGACCAAACGCGCTGCGACTCGACCGGCTCTGCGAACACCTCGACGTCACCAAGGGCAGCTTCTACTGGCACTTCGCCGATCTGCCTACGTATCGCGCCGCCCTCATCGAGGCCTGGGGCAGCCTGCAGGACCAGGACCGCCAGCGGTTCGTGGACATGCCGGACGCTCAACCCCGCGAACGCCTGAAGACCATGATGCAGTCGTTGATGGGCCCCCAGCTATACGCATTGGAACGCGCCATGAGGGTGTGGGCACTGACCGACGAAACCGTCGCAGAGGGCGTGCGAAAAAGCGATATGCAGGTGCTCGGCTCCGTGCATCAGGTGTTCGTCGATGCCGGCTTCGATGAACAGGACGCGCTGGTTCGAGCGGTCACCTTCTTCGCGGCCGGAATGGGGTTCCTGCACGGCTTCGACATCGAACGGCCGCCAGACGGTGAGGACCTCTTTCTGGACTTCATGTTCCGGCCCTAGCCCGACGGTTTGAGCCCGGTCTTGGCGTCGAGGTACTGCAGCAGATCGTGCGCAGCCACCTCGACGTCCTTGTGCCGCCACTCCGAGGCGCGATAGACGCAGGCGATCAGGCCCGTGCGGTGGATCCGGCGCAGATCGCCGTAGACGAACGCGTATCGGGCCTTGGTGTCATCGTTGGCCCCTTCGGTGAGGCCGAGGTGCCACTGGGCGTATTCGTCCCACGAGTGGTTCTCCAAAAACGCGTTCTGCGCATCCGCGCCGGGCTGCACGTCTCCCCAGTCGCTGTCGAGGACATACTGCTTCGCATCGATCAGCTTCCGGGCCTTGGTCACCGCTGACTTGTTCACCGCGTATTTGGCCATGCCTACGGTTACCCGTTATGCCACCGCGACCCGCTCGGCCGCCAACACCTCGGTCGCCGCGCGTTCACCCGAGCGAACCGCGCCGTCCACCCAACCGCACATGACGGCCGAGCTCTCGGTGCCCGCCCAGTGGATTCGACCGCAGGGCGCACGCAGTGCGGGTCCGAATTCGGTGAGCACACCGGGCGGTGCGTGGCTGATCATGCCTCCGCCCGAATAGCGTTCGGTCGTCCAGTTCTGCTCGATGAAGTCGATTGGCGTGCGGGCCTTTGACCCGAAACGCCTGCCGAGCTCGTCGAGGACGAGCTCACGTCGGCTGCCGGTTTCCAGCGCGGTCATCGACCGCGCGGTCGGCCCCTCGATGATCACGCAGAGCACTCCTGGCGAGCCGCTGTCGGTGCACGCGTCGATGGTCACCTGCGCAGGCGTGCCAGGCGCCGCCGACTGCCCGGACAACCCGTCCGCGCGCCAGAAGGGTTCGTCGTAGACGATGTTGATCTTGTAGATCGCGCCGCTGGGCATTCGCTGATGAAGGAACGCTCTGTCCACGGGAAGCATTGGCTCGTAAAGGATTTGGCTTGCAATGGCGATCGGGACGGCGACGATCACGTGTCGTGCGCGCACCGTGATGCCCTCGGATGAGACCGTAACGCCGTCGTCGTTCTGGTCGATCCTGCGCACCGGCTCTGACAGGTGAAGGGAATCGCCTATCTCCGCGGCCATCGGCCCGTACACCGCGCCCATTCCGCCGACGATGCGGGAGTCCTGCGATCCACCCTCGACGCCGAACACGAACTGCGGGCCGCCGCCCGAGGCCATCTGATGCAGCGCGAACAACAGCGAGATCTCTGACGTGTCACTGGTATAGGTACCGCCGATGGCCGTCTCGAGCAGGCTGCGCGCGGCCGGCGAGCGCACGTGGTGATCCAGCCACATCGCGACGGTCATGCTGTCCCACTTGTCCGCCTTCTTGGCGTCCCACGGCGCATCGAGTGGAATCGTCTTGCACATCGTGGCCAGCTCGAGCATCGCGGTGCCGAGATTCACCGTGGCGAAGGGGTTGAGCGTCAGCGGCACCGTGCCCCTGTAGCGCGACTGCTTGCCGTCCGACGACCATCATCGCCTCGCCGGCGGCGTACTGCTTGTAGCTCGGCACACCGAACTCGCTCATCAGCGCGTAGATCCGGTCCTGCCCTGGCCCGACCCACGCGCCGCCGCGATCGATCCACGTGCCGCCGGCGCGTGTTTCGGTGAAGGTGCGGCCGCCGATCCTGTCGCGGGCCTCCAGCAGCGCGACCGACCGCCCCGCCTGCTTCAGCCGCAACGCAGCCGTCAAGCCGGCGAAACCGGCCCCGACCACGCAAAAGTCCACGTCAACCATGACGCGATGGTCCACCTGCGGCAGGCGCGGCGGACCCTTTTGGCAAATTTATCTGCGCGTCAAAGAAATGGCGGCGTCAGCCGACGATGCGGGCGATCGACCGCAACGGGATCGGCAGCCACGTGGGCCGGTGCCTCGCCTCGTAGGCCGCCTCGTACACGGCCTTGTCGAGTTCGTAGGCCGCAAGCAGCTCGGCGTCCTCGCGCGGATCGAGCCCCGACTGCGCGGCGTAGCCCTCGCAGAACGCGGTGCCGTTGCGGTCCACCCATTCGCGGGCGCGCGCGGCAAGCTGCCGTTGCCGGCGCATCGTCAGCGGCACAGTTCCATCAACCGTTGATAGGCGGCGTACTCGAACGAGCGGAGCACGCCCGCCACGTCGCGCGCCGTCGAGTCCGGCCGCCTGCGTTCGTCCAGCGGCTGGCCGGGCTCGCCCTCGAAGTCGATCAGCAGCCAGCGCTCCGGCGTGCGCAGCACCTGCCCGAGGTGCAGGTCGCCGTGCACGCGCTGAACGGTGATCGTCGCTTCGGCGAGCTTGCGGTAGCGCTCCTCGATGAGCGGGACGTACTGCTCGAGGTCGGGCACCGACGCCGCGGCGGCCGCCAGCCGCGCGAGAACCGCATCGGTCGGGAACGGCGTCGTCGACGTGCCGAGTTCTTCGGCGAGGGTGGCGTGCACCGACGCAACCGCCTCGCCGAGCCGGTAGGACTCCCCCGCGAAGTCGCCACCCACCTCGTCGGCGTACAGGTCGCCCTCGGCGAACAGGTCGCGTGTGCTCGCGGTCGCCATGTTCCAGCCTTCGGCGGAATTGGCGGCGAAGTCGGTGACCATCCCGAGCGCGTACGCGTCTCCGCCGAGCGTCGTCTCGTAGGACCCGAGCAGCCGCGCGACGTGTGGGTTGCCCGCCCGCGCCAGCACGCGGTTCAACTCGATGTCCGGGTTGATGCCAGGCGTGATGCGGCGGAACACCTTGAAGACGGCCTGTTCCTCGAAGATGACGCTGGTGTTGCTCTGTTCGGCGCTCGAAACCCGGGGCGCGGCGTCGGTTGGCAGGTCGGCGCCGGGCTCCTCGCCGAAGCGCACGTCGCCGACTGTTGCCGACGAATCAAAAAGCGACAGAAGATATTTCGCGTCCGCCGGATTGTAGAGCGCATCGTATGCGGTCCGGTCACCGTCCACACCGATCGTCGCGATGTCGGCGTACTCCTCGATGGGGCCGGTATCCCAGCGCACGATCACCTGATAGCGGTCGGGAGGCCCTTCGGCGTAGGAGACGTCGAGCAGCACGAGGTCGAGGTCCTCGCGCAGCGACACCGTCACCGCGGGCTTCACCGAGGACAACTCGCGGTTGCGGCCCGCGTACCAACGCTGCGCGACAATCCACTCGTCGAACGGCAGGGTCATGGCTGGTCTCCAGGCTCTGGTGGGCGCAACTGGAACCAGTAGAACCCGTGGCCGGGAAGCGTGAGCAGATACGGCAGCTGACCGATTCGGGGGAAATCCACATACCCCGTCATCTCGACGGGTGTGTAGCCGTTCCAGTGCTGAAGGTTCAGCTCGATCGGCTGCGGGAATCGGGACAGGTTGTTCACACACAACACGGTGTCGTGCTCGTCGTCTTCGTCCAGTTCGCGGACGTAGGTCAGCACCGAGGGGTTGGAGCCACTCAGTTCGCGGAACTCCCCGGTCGCGAACGCCTCGTGGCGACGGCGCACGGCGAGCATCGTCCTGGTCCAGTTCAACAGGGAGGTATTGCTGTCCCGCTGCGCCTCGACGTTCACGGACTGGTACCCGTAGATCGCGTCCTGGTTCGGCGGTAGGTAGAGCTGGCCGGGGTTGGCTTTCGAGAAGCCCGCATTGCGGTCGGGCGTCCACTGCATCGGCGTGCGGACACCGTCGCGGTCACCGAGCCAGATGATGTCGCCCATCCCGATCTCGTCGCCGTAGTACAGCACCGGCGAGCCTGGCAGCGACAACAACATCGCGGTGAACAGTTCGATCTGGTTGCGGTCGTTCTCCAGCAGCGGCGCCAGCCGGCGACGGATGCCGACGTTGGCCTTCATCCGCGGGTCCTTGGCGTACTCGGAGTACATGTAGTCGCGCTCTTCGTCGGTGACCATCTCGAGTGTCAGCTCGTCGTGGTTGCGAAGGAAGATGCCCCAGTGCGCCATGTCCGGGATCGGCGGAGTCTGCGCCAGTATCTCCGAGATCGGAAAGCGTGATTCGCGGCGCACGGCCATGAAGATGCGCGGCATCAACGGGAAGTGGAAGGCCATGTGGCACTCGTCGCCGCCGGTGTCGGGATCGCCGAAGTACTCGACCACGTCGGCGGGCCACTGATTGGCCTCGGCCAGCAGCACCCTGCCGGGGAACTCGTCGTCGATGACCTTGCGGCAGTGTTTGAGGAACGCGTGCGTCTCGGGAAGGTTCTCGCAGTTGGTGCCCTCGCGCTCGAACAGATACGGCACCGCGTCCAACCGGAATCCGTCGATGCCGAGATCGAGCCAGAACCGCAGCACGTCGATCATCGCTTCCTGAACCGCGGGATTGTCGTAATTGAGATCCGGTTGGTGCGAGAAGAACCGGTGCCAGTAAAACTGCTTACGCACCGGATCGAAGGTCCAGTTGGACTCCTCGGTGTCCACGAAAATGATCCGGGCGTCGCTGTAGAGCGCACTGCTGTCGCTCCACACGAAGTAGTCGCCGTAGGGACCGTCTGGGTTGCGACGCGACTCCTGGAACCACTCGTGGGAGTCGGACGTGTGGTTCATCACGAGGTCGGTGATCACGCGGATGCCGCGGCTGTGGGCGGCGTTGAGCAGCGTGACGAAATCGTCGACGGTGCCGAACTCCGGCAGCACCTTGTAGAAGTCGCGGATGTCGTAGCCGCCGTCGCGAAGGGGCGAGTCATAGAACGGCGGCAGCCAAAGGCAGTCGACGCCAAGCCACTTCAGGTAGTCGAGCTGTTCGGTGAGTCCGCGCAGATCGCCTGCACCGTCGGAGTTGGAGTCGTAGAACGCCCGCACCAGAACCTCGTAGAACACGGCGCGCTTGAACCAGGTGCGATCCGCGGGCAGGACGGAGGCATGACCGAAGTCGTCGGCGGTCGGGTGTTCCACCACGCCGCCTTCGACGTGGCTGCCCTCTGTGGGGTCGTGGTCGACCGATTCGTCGACGCGGTTTCGCGTATCCAGTGGAGCATCCATACGAACTTCAAACCTACCCACCCGCGGGGAAATTGAATCTGGTGCGCGTGTCGCGGCGCCGTTGAGCAAAGACTGGCATCCGGTGGTGTAAAGGAACGGTTGAATCCATCGCCGAACCGGGATACCGTTTGCGCGACCATTGTTCCCATTGCCGGGTGGCGTTGGTCTTCAAAAATTCTTCGACGAATCGAGTGGCCGTGTCAGAGCCTAATGATGGCGAAGCACCAGTAATCGTTGGTTTGTCCGATGCGGCCATGCACATGTACGCGGCGGCAATCGACACCCTTCCCGATCCGAGCGATCCCGAGTTCACCGACCGCGCCGGCGTGATTCTGTCCGGTCTTCGCAAACTTCAGGATTCGCTCGCCGACGCGGCGAGCCGCAGCCGGGTGACCCCGTCGGTCATCGTCGCGCTGAGCGGAGTGCGCAGCCGGTACGACGATCTGATGGCCACCGCCGCCAACGGCCCAGGCGCCACGCTGGGTCAGCGTCTGTACATCGCGCGCGGCCGGGCGAAGCTGTCCACCAAGGAAGCCGCCAACGGCGTCGGGCTGCGTAAAGACCTCATCGAAGCCGTCGAGGCCGAAGAGCCGGTCCTCGAGGACGAGGCGTCGCGGATCAAGGATCTGATCGCCGCGCTCGGCGGCTGACGCCGAGGCGCACACTCACGGCAGGTAGCGGGCCGCAGCGCTGGACCGGATCATCCGGCCTGCGCTGGCCTGCCGATAGCCGACGACGGCACCGCCGAACGTCATCAGAAGGATGCCCGCGACGCCGGGCAACGCCGCGCCCGCCAGCTGCGGGAGTCCGGGGCTGCGCAGGTAGTCGGTGTATCCCCGGCGCGGCATCTGGCCCGACATCGACGTGAGCGCGCTGGCCGGAGCCTGCTCGGCTGTGCCTGCCTGTCGAACCGCGCTCGCGGTCATCGCGGGCTCAGCGGTCCCGCCGCGGGCAGCGGCTGCACCGACACCCGGCGCGGCGGCTGGCGGGAATGCCGGGAAGCGGGCCGCAGCGGGCGGCGGCATCGGGATCGCGACGATCGGCGCCGAAAGCACGGGTGAACCGCCGAAACCGGTGGCGCGATAGTCGCTGCCCCCGCCACCGGCGACGATCCCGCCTGACGCGTCGATCACCGGCTCGGGCGCAGGAGCTTCGGGGGCAGGTCCGCGGAATGCGGGCCCCGGCGCAGGTTCGGGCTCGGGTTCTGGTGTGCGCGTCGACGCGCTGTACGGGCTGATGGCCTTCCCCAACTGCGAGATGATCCGGTCCGCGTCCCACCAGTCGCCGCCGCCCAGTTCCAGCCAGTAGTACGGGAACGGATAAGCCGACCGAGACGGCCGGTTTCTTCTCGGCTTCTGACGCCGCGGCGGCGACGGTGTTGTCGACGTAGTCGCTCCCGCCGCCGATCTCCGTTTGCCCGCCACCGTCGATGTTCTGGCCGCCGATTCCGTCGGACCCTTCTTCGGCTCCGCCGGGTTCGGCGCCGCGCTCGTTATCACCCAACAACTCAGGATCGGGGTCGTCTCCGGGCTCGGCGAAGGTCGCCATGTTCGATTCGCTGGCTGTGAAACCGCTGTCCGGTTCTGAGCCGATCTTGGCCCGTGGGGCTCTCCGCGGCGCGTTGCTCGTCAATTTCCGGTGTTCGCTGAGAATTCGGTGAATTATCCGGGTCAGGCTCGGGCGCTCGTTATTTACGCCTTTGCTAGATTCCCTCTCGTGGGAACCTTGTCCCACCCCATCCGGATCCGCGGAAGCCAGCCCGGCCCCGCTACCGCCGAGTATGAGGCCACCTACGAGCACGCCGGCGCATGCCGCAATGCGCAAAGCCGACGCCCCCATATACACCTCGTTCCCGGCGAAAAGGTTGCTGACTAGGCGTTTATCGTGAGGGGATTCTCGCACACTTCGTGCCATTAGTCGGTGGAATCTCTGCTTGCTGGTAATCAGCTGCCAACCCCCTTCCAGCGCGCTGAAGTATCGTGCCGAGGTGGCATCCCGCGACCATGGCGACCCCGGCGATGCGCCGTCAGTCCCTCCCCCGTTGACCGATATCGCGAACGCCGTCCGCCCGTCGGCCGCCGAGGAGGCGCGCACGATCGCGGCGTCCGGCAACGCGTGCATGTTGGCGACGCTGACCGCGACCGGCGAGCCGTGGGCGTCGATGGTCACCTACGGTCTGCTGGACGGCGCCCCGGTGCTGTGTGTGACGAATATGGCCGAGCACGGCCGGAACCTTCTCGGCGATCAGCGAGCAAGCATTGTGATCGTCGCGCCGAGCATCGATCCGGACCCGTTGGCGAGCGGACGGATGACGCTGGCCGGCTTTGTCGAACGGCCTTCCGGAGACGAACTCGCCGCAGCCAGGGACGCCTATCTGGCAGCGGTTCCCGCCGCGAAGTATTACGTCGACTACACCGACTTCACGATGTGGGTGCTGCGGGTTCAGCGGGTGCGCTGGGTCGGCGGCTACGGCCGGATGGAATCGGCGACGGCCGAGGCATACGCCGCGGCGCAACCCGACCCGGTTCAACCGTATGCCGCGGGGGCGATCGCCACTCTCAATGCCGACCACGCCGAGTCGTTGTGCGCGATGGCCAAGTCCCTCGGCGGCTTTCCCGACGCGACGGTGGCGACGTGCACGGGCGCCGACCGCTACGGCCTCGACCTGAAGGTCAGCACGCCGCGCGGGATCGCGTACACCAGGGTCGGCTACGCCGAAGCCATCGACTCGTATGATGATTTACGCTCGGCCACAGTCGAATTGGCCCGGCGCGCTAGGATCGGCGCGTGACCGATCGCTCCGAGCTGTGGCAAACCGCCTTCGATCTGATCCGCACCCGCGGCCACGAGCGGCGCGAGGAGCCGTTCAAGCTGGCGAGCGGCCAGCTCAGCCACGACTACATCGACGGCAAGTACGCCGTCGACACCGGCGAGCGGCTGGAGATCGTCAGCCGCGCGGTCGCAGAGCTCGCGACGGAGCACGGCATCGAGTTCGACGCGGTCGGCGGGCTGACCATGGGCGCAGACCCACTCGCGCACGGCGTCGCGCTGGTGACGGGCAAGGCGTGGTTCTCCGTCCGCAAGGAGCAGAAGCAACGCGGCAGGGAGCAGTGGGTCGAGGGCACCCGGCTGACGGAGGGCACCCGCGTGCTGCTTGTCGACGACGTCATCAGCACCGGCGGCTCGACCGCGCTGGCGATGGACCGGATCACGCCGCTCGGCGTCGTCGTCACGGGCGTGATCCCGATGGTCGACCGTGGTGATGTCGCCGCCACCCTCTTCGCAGAGCGCAATGTGCCGTTCGCCGCGCTCGTCACCTACGCCGACCTCGGAATCGAGCCGATCAAGGCGGTGTGAGCGTCATTCCGTAAGGAACCGCCCGCGCCGCGTCAAGACGCCGTCAAGAGATCGTCGCGCGAGGTGAACCAGGCGCACCGTGGCGATATGACATTGCTCGACCATCTGCCGTCACTTCGTAACGCCGCCACGCCTCGCATCGATCCTCGGATCTGGCCGCTCACCACCTCCGTCGACGACCTCGGAGCGCTGTGCGTGGCGCTACCGAAAAGCCCTGCCCGGTGTCGATGCCCATCGTCTACGCCGCAAAATCACTTCTGTGCACGGGCGTCGCCCGCTGGGTCACCGAGGCGGGACGAATCCGCGCAAATTCAACGGCTCAGGTTGGCAGGCCCTACTGCACGGCGAATAAGCTGTCGGCTAGCTCGCGACGACCAGCACGCCCGAGGGTTCGACGCCGACGGTCACCCGGTCGCCGGGTGCGAACGCCCGCGCCGCCGAGCTGGCCATCTGCGCACCGACCGGCCGTTCCGTCGGCCAGCGTCAGGTGCACTCGCGAGATCGGTCCGAGGAACGCGACCGACGTCACCGACGCGGTGCCCGACGGGTCGGCATCGACGGTCACCGACTCCGGTCGCACCATCGCAAGGCCCGCACCCGAGGCGACCGAGCCGGTCAAGGCGGGCACCGATGTGCCGAGCAGGCGGGCCTTGCCGTCGGAGACCTCCGCGGGCACCTTGTTGTTCAGGCCGACGAACTCCGCGACGAACGGCGTCGCCGGGTTGGCGTAGAGCTCGGCGGGCGCCGCCAGCTGCTCGAGCTTGCCCTGGCTCATCACGCCGACCCGGTCGGCGACGGCGAGCGCCTCCTCCTGATCGTGGGTGACGAAGAGCGTCGTCGTTCCGACCTCGAGCTGTACCCGGCGGATCTCGTCGCGCAGCTGCACCCGCACCTTGGCGTCCAGTGCCGACAGTGGTTCGTCGAGTAGACAGCACTCGCGGCTGGATCGCCAGCGCCCGTGCGAGTGCCACCCGCTGCTGCTGGCCGCCGGACAGCTCGCTGGCGTACTTGTTCCTGTGCGCGGTCAGCCCGACCAGCTCGAGCATCTCGTCGGCGCGGGAAACGCGCTGCCCCTTGTCTTTTCCGCGCATCTTGAGTCCGAACCCGACGTTGTCGACGACGGTCAGGTGTGGGAAGAGGCTGTAGGCCTGAAACACCATGCCCATATCGCGCTTGTTCGCCGAGACCCTGGTGAGGTCCTTGCCGTCGACCGAGACGGTGCCCGAGGTGGCCTCGTCGAGGCCGGCGAGGATGCGCAGCGCCGTGGTCTTACCGCATCCCGGACGGGCCGAGCAGGGCGACCAGCTCACCCGGCTCGATGTGCAGCGTCAGCCCGTCGAGGGCCTTGACCGAGCCGTAGACCCGTGTCAGGTCGTTCAGCTCGACGGAAACGCCATTCGTCATGTCGGAACTCCAGGTTGTGTTGCGGTGGTTGGCGCGGCGACGGCCGGATCCGCGCCTGCGGTGTCGCGGCGCCTGCCGCGGGTCACCAGCGCGAGGATGAGCAGCAGCACGAAGCCGAAGACCAGGGTGGCCAGCGATGCCGCGACCGATGTCGGGCCGTCGCTCTTGCCGATCAGCACGATCTGAACCTGCAGCGTCTCGTAGCCGGACAGCGAGGCGATCGTGTACTCGCCGAGCACGACGGCGATCGAGATGAACGCGGCCGACAGGATGCCCGACCAGATGTTCGGCACCACCACTCGACCGATCGTCGTCGCCCAGCCCGCCCCGAGCGAACGGGCCGCCTCCGAAAGCGTTTTCAGGTCGATCGCCGAAAGCGCCGCATCGATCGCGCGGTACGCGAACGGAAGCACCAGCACCACGTAGACGAACGTCAGGGTCAACGCGGACTCGCCGAGGAAGTACGTCACCCACAGGTACACGTTGCGAAGACCGACGACGATCACCAGTGCGGGAATCGTCAGCGGTAGCAGGCAGAGGAATTCGACGATGCCCCTCGCCCACGGCGCGCGCAGTCTGACCCAGATCATCGTCGGCACCAGGATGAGGAGCATCAGCACAACGGTGAACACCGCAAGCAGCAACGAGATCACGATGGCCGCATACAGCGCCTCATCGGCCACCAGGTTCTTCCACGCCTGCAGTGTGCGGCCACCCGCGATCAGGTTCCTGGTGGAGAAGTCGGCCATCGCGTACAGCGGGAACAGGAAGAACAACCCGAACGCGACGAACAGCGCTGCGCGAAAAGCCTTCCCGCCCAACGTGGTCCTTCTCATTGCAGCCACCTCGCGGTGCGCCGGACAAGAAGGTTGTACGCGACCATCACGATGGCGACGATGACGATCATCTCCAGCGCCAGCGCGTATGCGAAGCCGGACTGGCCGAGCACCACTTCACTGGTCAGCGCCGCCCGGATCAGCAGCGGCACGATCGGGCTGCCCTGGCTCACCAGCGCGGCCGCAGTGGCGTAGGCGGCAAAAGCGTTGGCGAACAACAGAAGAACCGAGCCGAGGAACGCCGGTGTCAGCAGCGGTACGGCGACCTGCCGCCAGTACTGGAACGTCGATGCGCCGAGGCTGACGGCCGCCTCGCGCCACTGTTCGCGCAGACCCTCCAGCGCGGGCACGAACACGATCACCATCAACGGGATCTGGAAGTAGGTGTAGACGAGGATCAGTCCCGACAGGCTGTACAGCCAGCCCGATCCCGCGAGATTCCAGCCGAAGTGCTGCTGCACCCAGATCGTCAGCACGCCGTTGAGGCCGATCGTCGCAAGGAACGCGAAAGCCAGTGCGACGCCGCCGAACTGGGCCAGCACACTGCACAGCGAGATGACGGCCCTTCGGAGGATGGACGAGGGCGGACTGCTCACGATCAGCCAGGCAAGCACCGCACCGAGCAGGGCGCCGATGATCGCCGTGCTCGCCGATAGCAGCACGCTCTTCCACAGCGCCGACAGCGCGGTCTCGGAGAACAATGCCGCGATCCGGGAAAGAGAGAAGGCGCCGTCGACGAAGAACGCGCTGAAGATCACCGTCACGGTCGGAACGATCAGGAAGATCGTGACCAGTGCGAAGAACGGCAGCAGCGGCAGCGCCTCGCGGATGCGCTTCGCCATGTTCAGTCTTTGCTCCTCACGTGCACGGTCAGCCGATGGCCTTCGCCCAGTTGTCGGTCAGGTACTTGGTGGCCTTCTCGGTCTGGTCCGGAGTCGGCACGGTGACGGGGCCGTCGATGACCGGGATGTGGTCGATCACGGCCTTGTCGATGGTGCCCGCCCGAAGCATGCCGTCGGCGCGCACAGGCCGGACCCCGCCTGCGGCGTAGAGGTTTTGGCCCTCGTCGCTGTAGAGGAACTCCTGCCACAGCCGGGCGGCGGCGGGATGCGGCGCATCCTTGTTGATCGCCTGGTAGTAGTAGCCGGCGACGATCGCGTTCGACGGCACGAACACCTGCCAGCTCGGCAGCTTCGCCGTTCTTGCGGCGTTCAGGTAGTTCCAGTCGATGACGACGGGCGTCTGGCCGGATTCGATGGTCGCGGGCGTCGGATCGACGGGCAGGAAGTTGCCCGATTCCTTGAGCTTTCGGAAGAACTCGACGCCGGGCGCGATGTCGTCGACCGAACCCCCCTGCGACAGCGCGACCATCAGCACGCCGGAGAACGCCGCGCCCGCCTGGGTCGGGTCTCCGTTGAGCGCCACCTTGCCGTTGTACTCGGGCTTGAGCAGATCGTTGATGTCGGCGACCGGCGGCACCTTGGTGGAGTCGAAGCCGATCGACATGTAGCCGCCGTAGTCGTTGACCCACTTGCCGTCGGGGTCGGTGTAGGCCGCGGGGATGTCGTTGAAGGTCGCCACCTTGTAGGGCGCGAACATCGCCGTATTGGCAAGGGCGACGCGCCTGTCCCAGGTCGAACACGTCCGGGGCGGTGCTCTTGCCCTTCTGCTGGTTGGCGGCGTTGATCTCGTCCTGGCTCGCGGCATCCGGCTGCGCGGAGTTCACCTTGATGCCGTACTTGTCGGAGAACGCCTTGATGAGGGCGCCGTAGTTGGCCCAGTCCGGCGGAAGGGCGATGACGTTCAGCTCGCCCTCCTTCTTGGCCGCATCGACGAGTCCGTCCATACCGCCGAAGTCGTCGGCCGAGGTTGCCTCCGCGGCGTTGCGCCCGACTGCGTCTGCTCGCCTTCGCTGTTCTTCTCCGGAGGCGCACACGCTGTCAGGCCGGCGCAAAGTAGGGCGGATGTGGTGAGCGCGGCGATACCGAACAGGCGCGTTCTCTTCATGGGCGGGAACCCTATCGTGGCTGCGCATCCTCGGCAGCCCGTTGCGTCGAGTCGACATTTATCGTCCGTGAGCGCGCGTTTTCCCAGGTAGTGGCGTTAGCATCAGATGGTGCCGGAGAAGGAGGCCTCGGGGGACTTCGACTACCTGTGGGAAGCCACCGACGAGAGCGGTGTGGCCGAGGACGAGCCGCGGGAGCAGGACGGCTTCGACGCGTTCGACGAGAACACCTGGGACGAGGACTTCACACCGGTTTCGACGACACCCTGGTATCGGTCGGCGCAGTCGCGCACGCTGATGATCGCGAGTGCCACCGCGCTGTCGGCGATCGTGATTTCTCTGGTGCTGTTGGTGTTTCGGGACAGTTCGGCGGGTGAGGAGTCCGCGCCGGTGGAGAGCACCACGGCGGTCACCACGCCGCTGGCCACCGCGACGAGCGAGCGGCCTGCCCCTCCGCCTCCGCCGCCCCCTCCGCCGCCGCCCCGCCCGAAACGGCCGCGGTGAACGAGGCGCCCGCGGTCGTTCGGCCGTCGGTGCGGCCGAGGCAGACGAACAAGCCCGAGATCGGCGTGACGAGGACGCCGGTGACGCGGCAGCCGATAAGCGTTGCGCCGCAGCCACGCGGACCCCGGTAGTCGACTTCGGTGTCAGCGGTGGTGTCCGCCGTGATGGAACAGCAGCACGTTGCCGTAGAACGGGAACTGGTCGGGATAGGTGACCTCGTGATCGCTGTTGATCTGCACGTTGCCCGGTGATTGGCACTGGGTGGTCTGTGCACCGACGTAGGTGCAGGTCTGCCCGGTCGGTGCGGCGGATGCCGCGGGTGCGACCGCGATGGCCGCGGATGCGGCGCCCGCGGCGACCAATGCGGAAATACTTCGCAATTTCATGGTGAATCCTGTCATCGCTTTATCGAAACTGAACGTTTAGTTTCAACACTCCAGCGATGTTAAAAGTCCTGCTACCAGTGGTGATGTCAGTCACTGTGGGCGAGGCCACGGATGGCGGCGTCCACCAAATCGTCCGCGGCGGCATCGGTCAGCGGTGCGTGGCCGATCATCAGGCGGTACAGCGCCGGGCCGATCATCAGGTCGATCGCCGCATCCTTTTCGACGTCGCCACGCAGTTCGCCCCGTGCGACACCGCGCGCCCATATCGTCGCGAACAGCTCGCGGCGCGAGTCGACGAGGTTCGTGCGGAGCTCCTGCTGGATCAGCGGGTCGGCCTGCGCCTCGCCGACGAGTTGCGCGTACACGCGGCCGCTCGGACCGGCGTAGAAGTGCAGAAGCCCGCGCACGACGGCGGTCAGATCGTCACGGGCCGACCCGGTGTCCGGGTCGCGCGACTCCGCCATCATCTCGGACAGGAACGCGTCGAACGCCACCGCGTACTTGTTGGGCCACCACTTGTAGATGGTCGCCTTGCTCGCACCGCTGCGGCTGGCGATCTCCTCGGTGGTCATCGCCCGAAGGCCGACCTCGCGCAGCAGCTCGGAGGTGGCGCGCAGCACGGCGGTGCGCGACTCCTCGCTTCGCGGCCGGCCGGGCCTGGAGCGAGGCTTAGCGTCGACAATGCGGCTAGGAGCCATTGCGGGCTTCACATCAATAATGAACGACACGTTCACAATCTTTACTATTGACTATTCGGGCGGTATCGCAAGTCGAGAAGGACATCATGACGGATTTCGATGCGAGAGAACGGTTCGCCAGCTCGCGTGTCGCCCAGCTGGCGACGGCGGGCGCAGAAGGCGTACCGCACCTGGTCCCGGTCGTCTTCGCCGTCAGCCATGACGTCATCTACACGGCGGTCGACGCCAAACGAAAATCCACCCAGCGGCTGCGCAGGATGGCCAACATCGAAGTCAACCCCACCGTCAGCCTGATCGTCGACCACTACGAGGACGACTGGTCGCAGCTGTGGTGGGTGCGCGCCGACGGAACCGCCGAAATCCATTACAGCGGTGAGGAAATGGCGACCGGTTATTTCGAACTACGCCGCAAGTACGTCCAGTACCAGCGGATCGCGCTCGACGGGCCGGTCATCGCCGTCACCGTTGCGCGCTGGTCCGGGTGGCAGGCCTGACCGAACGCCGTAATACCTGAGCCCGCCGCGGCGATAAACGTCGTGACATGACTCAGGGTGTAGGGCTTTCGATTGGCGCGACGAACGTCGCCGCCGTGATTCCGGGCTGCGCGGCCGTGACGCGACAGTCCGTCCTCACGCTGTATCCGCACCGCCGGCCGGAGGTCGGCGTGCCCTCGGAGAATCCGCGACTCGGCGAGCGCGGGCTCGTCCTCACCGACTTCGTGGATCGCGCGGCCGACCCGGTCGGGATCATGGCCGCCGACGGCACCTTCCATCGTGGTGAGGCGCTGATCGCCGCGGCGCTGCGGTCCCTGACCTATGCCGCCACAGCCGGCCGTGCACCGATCGCACCGCCCGGGGTCACCTTTCCGGCGCATTGGCGCCCCGCAGCCGTCGCGGCGCTGCGCCGCGAGCTTGCCCGGATGCCCGAATGGTCCAAAGGCTCAGAACGGATGCCGCTCATCTCGGATGCCGCGGCGGCGCTCAGCTCACTGCACGCCGAACCCGGGCTCCCCACCAGGGGTGTGGTCGCACTCTGCGATTTCGGCGGCACCGGCACCAGCATCACCCTGGCCGACGCCGCCGACGGCTACCGGCCGATCGGCCCGACCGTGCGCCACAGCGACTTCTCCGGCGAGCTCATCGACCGGGCACTTCTCGCACACGTGATCGCCGATCTGTCCGTCACCGGGACGGCGGACGTGACGGGAACGTCCGCGATCGGAGCACTGCACCGGCTTCGGGCCGAATGCCGACGACGCGAAGGAACGTCTGTCGCGCGGTGCGGTGACATCCCTGTTCGTCGACGTGCCCGGACATCGCGGCGAGGTACGGCTGACCCGGGCGGAACTCGACGACGAGATCCGCCAGCCGCTGGCGTCGTTCATCGAGGTACTGCGGGAACACCTGTTCCGCAACCGGATTCATCGACGCCGACCTGACCGCGGTCGCTTCCGTCGGAGGCGGCGCCAACGTCCCCGCGGTGACCACCGCCCTCTCCGAGCAGCTCCGGGTTCCGGTGATAACCACCGCCGCGCCCTCACTGACCGCGGCCGAAGGCGCCGCACGGCGGGCGGTTCGACGTCCGGAGGACGACAGCCTGACCGAGGTCGCGGCGCCGGTGCAGTCGACCACGATGCGTGCGCTCGCCTGGTCCGAGATCGACGATGTCCCCGAAATCGCCTTGGTCACAGACTATTCCGATATGCCGGCCGGAGTGAGCGCGGCCCGCCCCCTTGTCGACTTCGTACCCGAGGAGGCCTCCGGCTCCCCGTCAGGCCTTCCGCGGCCGCGTGGTATCGCCCGATCCTCGTCACCGCCGGGGTCTTCGCGGCGATGGTGCTCGTCGGCACGGGGGCTGTCATGGCGATGCGCAACGACGCCTCGGCGATGACCGGGACGGCAACGACGACGACAACCGTGCTCCCCGGACCTGTGGCGCCCGCGGCCGCCCCGCCGATCGAGCCCGCAGCCGCACCCGAACAGGCGCCTGGCGCACCGTCCTACATCAAGGCCGCTCCCGCGCCGATGACCCGCGTCGTGGTCTCGACGCCACCGCCGGTGATCTTGCGAGCCCCTGCGCCCGCGGTCGCCCCACCGCCCGCGGGCAACCCACCGCCGCCGAGCGCACCGCCCGCTTCGACGCCGACGACCACATCGCCGACGACGACACACCGCCGCCGCCGCCGAGCAGCCCGCCCAGCAGTCCGCCCTCCTCCGAGCCCGCCGTCCTCGCAGCCACCGTCGTCCGAGCCGCCGTCCTCGAGCAGTCCGCCGCCGTCGGAGCCGCCGCCATCTCAACCGCCGAGCAGCCCGCCACCGGAACCGCCGCCCTCACAACCGCCACACTCCGAACCGCCGTCGCCGCCCGCGTCGGACGAGCCACCGAGCGAGCCCGCCGACCAACCCAAGTGACGAACGGGCCCTGCCGGGAATAATCCTTTGCTGTTCGTTGTTCTCCAGCACAGTTCCAACGACGTCACGTCGACTTCTCTTCGCGTTCGCGCCTTCGAACATGTCGATTCCTGCCAATCGGCCATCAATTTCTGCCATCGGAATTAAACCCCTGAACTGTCGGTTTATTCGATCAGACCGGTCGAAAGTAGTACCGCAGTACCAAAGGGGCCGAGACAAAGATTGACTCGGACCACCACAACAGAAGAGAAGAAGGCACCAAAGATGAAGCAGTTCGGATTAGCCACCATGGTCGCAGGCGGACTGACCGCAGCGGCACTTGGACTGGCCGCCCCCGCCGTCGCCGCACCGACAGGCCCGGGTAACGCGCAGGAGACCATCAGTGACCTCAAGGCCGATGGCTACAACGTCATCGTGAACCGGGTCGGCGGAACGCCGCTCGAAGAAGCGACCGTCGTCGCCGTCCGACCCGGACAAACCTTTTCGCGGACGGACTCCGGCAACCCCGGTGACAGCCTCGCCACCACAGTGACGAGCAAGACGGTGTACGTCGACGTCAAGTAGCCCACCCGCACCAACGAGAAGGGGCACCCCTCGGGGTGCCCCTTCTTCGTCGGCGATCATGTAGCCCGTGACCGAGTACTCGCTGCCGATCGTGCCAAGGTTCGCCGAGGTCGACCAGCAGAACGTCGTCTTCAACGCCCACTACCTCACCTGGTTCGACGAGGCGCTCACCGGATACTTCGACCACCTCGACGCCAGCTATCCGGATTTGATGTCGTCAGGTCTCGATATGCAGTTGGTGCACACCGAGATCGACTACGCGGCACCCGTCCGTTGGCGCGACGTTGTGCGGGTGGCTGTCGTCTGCGAGGCCGTCGGGAAGACGAGTTTCACCATCGGCTTCTCGGTCCTTCGACGGCGGGAGGACTCCGACGAGATCCTCGCCGTGTCCGGGCGCAACGTCTATGTCGTGGTGTCGACCGACGACTGGACCAAGAGACCGGTGCCCGACACGCTCCGCACCGCACTGTCCTGACGCGTTTCGATTACCTGTCAGGTAGTAGTCGCGGGTGATCGTCCGGCGCTAACGTCGGCGAGTGACTGAAAACGGCGGCGCGCTGCTGCGTCAGTGGCGGCAGAGGCGGCGGCGCAGCCAACTGGATCTCGCGTTGGACACCGGCATCTCGGCCCGCCATCTCAGCTTCGTCGAGACCGGCCGATCCCGTCCGAGCCGCGGACTGTTGCTCGCACTCGCCGAACAGCTCGATGTGCCTCTGCGCGAACGTAATGCGCTGATGCTCGCCTCCGGGTACGCACCCACCTACGCCGAATCCGATCTCGACAGCGCGGAGACGGCGCAGGCGCGCGACTCGATCCAACGGCTGCTGGCGGGCCACGAGCCCTACCCGGCGGTGCTGCTCGACCGGTGGGGCGATGTCGTGCTGACCAACCGCGCCGTCGGCCCGCTGCTGGAGGGCGTCGACCCCGAGCTGCTGGCGCCGCCGATCAACACCTACCGGCTCAGCCTTCACCCGAAGGGAATGATCTCGCGCATCCAGAACCGGGCCGAATGGACCATCCACCTCGGCCACCGGTTGGCACGGTTGGCCCGGCTCACCAGCGACCCGCGGCTCGCGGAACTCCTCGCCGAGATACGCACCTATCCCGGCGTCGCCGAAACACTCGACGGAGTACACGACCCGACGACGTCGGAGCTGTTGCTGACGCTTGCGCTGACCCACCCGGCAGGCGACCTGCGTCTGCACACCACCGTCACCAGCTTCGGAAGCCCACACGACGTGACGCTCTCAGAGCTGACCGTCGAGTCGTTCTTCCCCGCCGATGACGTCACACGTCAACGGCTGCAAGCGCTTTCGGGCTAGCGCCGGTTAAGCCTGCACGATGATCGGATCGCCGACCCGAACGGTGTTGTAGTACCAATCGGCATTGTCGGGGCTGAGGTTGATGCAGCCGTGGCTGACATTCGAGTTGCCCTGCGACCCGACCGACCACGGTGCGCCGTGCACGTAGACACCGCCCCAGGTGACCCGAACCGCGTCGTTGACGGTCAGCTTGTAGCCCTCCGGGTCACTCAGCGGGATCCCGATCGTGCGGGAGTCCATGATCACCACCTGCTCCTTCTCCAGCGCGGTGAACTTCCCGATCGGCGTCGGGAACTTGGACTTGCCCATCGAAGCGGGCATCTGCCGCACCACCTGGTCGTCGATGCTGACCGTGAAGGTGTGGTCGTTGATGTCGGCGACGCCGACGACGGCCGAGCCGGTCTCGAAGCTCGTGGAGAAGCCGCCCGCCGTGACCGAGATCGGCGAGTGCGCAGGCCAGAACTGGTCTGGCGCCCACTGCACGATCTGGTTACTGAGCCAGTTGAACTGTCCGGTCGGTGTCTTGTCGGAGGTGATCTCGACCGACTGCTCGGCGCGAGCACGATTGGTGATCGGCTCGGCGAAGGTCACCTCGATGGGTGCGGCGACGCCGACCACGTCTCCGGTGGCCGGCGAGATGGCCGTCACCGTGAGGTCTGAGTGTGGGACCGGGCACCGCCGCGAGGCCGGCTGGGGCCGAAGCCACCATGGCGACGGCCGTGGCCCCCACCACGACGAGTAGGTATCGAACAGCTCTACGCAAAGCTTCATCCCTTCACCACGGTCCCGACCAGCAAAGCTCATTCTAGTGGTCCACTCGCGTGGAAAGCCGCCAACAGGGCGTTAGACCACGTCACGAAGGGTCTTGCACTGTGTGGTGAATGGGGGAATTGTGGTTCAGATCACGGGCCCGACGAAGCGACCCGGGGGTGGAGGGACCTCATGGCAGACAAGTCGAACAATTCGGCGGGCGCCGGAGCCGCCCCGACCGCGGAAAGTCCGGCCGCCATCCGAAACGTGGTGCTCATAGGCCCATCGGGTGGCGGCAAAACCACCCTCGTCGAAGCCCTACTGACCGCCACAGGGGTGTTGTCGCGACCCGGATCCGTCGTCGACGGCACGACGGTATGCGACTCCGATGACGCCGAGATATCCCAGCAGCGATCCGTCGGGCTCGCGCTTGCGCCCCTTTCGCACAACGGCGTCAAGCTGAACCTGATCGACACCCCCGGATACGCGGACTTCGTCGGCGAACTGCGCGCCGGGCTGCGGGCCGCCGACTGCGCGCTGTTCGTGATCGCGGCCAACGAGGGCGTCGACGAACTCACCAAGACGCTGTGGCAGGAATGCCAACAGGTCGGCATGCCGCGCGCGGTGGTGATCACCAAACTCGACCACACAAGGGCCAACTACGACGACGCCCTGCTCGCCGCCCAGACCACCTTCGGCGACAAGGTGCTTCCGCTGTACCTGCCCGCTAACACTCCCTGCACCGGCCTGATCGGCCTGCTGTCGCAGACGCATTACGAGTACGCCAACGGCAAGCGCACCACGAAGGACCCCGACGCGTCCTACGCCGAGCGGCTCACCGAACAACGCGGCACCCTGATCGAGGGCATCATCGAGGAGTCCGAGGACGAGACGCTGATGGAGCGCTACCTCGGCGGCGAAGAGATCGACGAGAAGGTGCTGATCGAGGATCTGGAGAAAGCGGTCGCACGCGGCTCGTTCTTCCCCGTCATCCCCGTCTGCAGCAGCACCGGCGTCGGAACGCAGGAACTCCTCGAGGTCGCGACGAGCGGGTTCCCGTCACCGCTCGAACATCCGCTGCCCGATGTGTTCACCCCGCAGGGCAAGGACCGCGACAAACTCATCTGCGACCCGAAGGGGCCGCTGCTGGCCGAGGTCGTCAAGACGACGTCGGATCCCTACGTCGGCAGGGTCAGCCTCGTCCGGGTCTTCTCCGGCACGATCAGGCCCGACGCGACCGTCCACGTGTCGGGCCATTTTTCTTCCTTCTTCGGTTCGTCTGCGCGGGGCGGCGCCGCCGCGGGCCACGAGGACCACGACGAGGACGAGCGGATCGGCACGTTGTCGTTCCCGCTCGGCAAGCAGCAGCGGCCCGCGGGCACGGTGGTGGCAGGCGACATCTGCGCGATCGGCAGGTTGTCCTGCGCCGAGACCGGGGACACGTTGTCCGACAAGGCCGATCCGATGGTGCTCAAGCCGTGGACCATGCCCGAGCCGCTCCTGCCGGTCGCGGTGCAGCCGCACGCCAAGACCGATGACGACAAGCTGTCGGTCGGCCTGCAGCGGTTGGCGGCCGAGGATCCGACCCTGCGGATCGAGCAGAATCCCGAGACCCACCAGATCGTGCTGTGGTGCATGGGCGAGGCCCATGCGGGTGTCGTGCTCGACGGGTTGGCCAATCGATTCGGCGTCAGCGTCGACAAGATCGACCTGCGGGTGCCGCTGCGGGAGACCTTCGGCGGGGCGGCGAAGGGACACGGCAGGCACGTCAAGCAGTCCGGCGGCCACGGGCAGTTCGCCGTATGCGATATCGAAGTGGAGCCGCTGCCGGAGGGGTCGGGCTTCGAGTTCGTCGACAAGGTTGTCGGCGGCGCCGTACCCCGGCAGTTCATCCCGAGCGTGGAGAAAGGTGTCCGCGCGCAGATGGAGAAGGGCGTGGGCCCCGGCTATCCGATGGTCGACATCCGCGTCACGCTCGTCGACGGCAAGGCGCACAGCGTCGACTCGTCGGACTTCGCATTCCAGATGGCAGGCGGGCTGGCATTGCGCGAGGCGGCGGGGGCGACGCGGGTGAACCTGCTCGAGCCGGTCGACGAGGTGTCGGTGGTGATACCCGACGATCTCGTCGGCGCGGTGATGGGCGACCTGTCCAGTCGCCGCGCGCGGGTGCTCGGCACCGAGAAAGTCGGCGAGGACCGCACCGCGGTGAAAGCCGAAGTGCCGCAGGTGGAGTTGGCGCGCTACGCCATCGACCTGCGCTCGTTGTCGCACGGCGCGGGCTCGTTCACCCGCGCCTTCGGCCGGTACGAGTCCATGCCCGAGTCGGCGGCGGCCAAGGTGAAGGCCGAAGCCTAGGAAACCGCCGTCAGCGCGGCCACCGCAGGCGCGAACATCGTGTTCTTGATTGCGCCGATCGTGCCGGGATCCTTGGCGCCGAGCGGCGCAAGCACGTTGAGCGCGGTCCCCACAACGGCGTCTTCTTCAGCCGTCGCATCGACGATGCCGAGTGCGGCCGCGTCGGCCCCGCCGAACCGCCTGCCGGTCGTCATGGCGGCCACGGCGGTCTGCGGCGTCAGCTTCGCCTGAATCAGCGCGGCCATACCCGGTGTGAACGGGATGCGGATGTCGACCTCAGGGAAGCAGAAGTAGCCGCGGTCGGCGCGCATCACCCGAAAGTCGTGCGCCAGTGCCAGCATTGCGGCCGCACCGAAGGCGTGGCCCCCGATAGCGGCGGCGGTGGGCATCGGCAGCGTCAGAACCCGGGCAAGCAGCGCCTGCACGCGCCCGACATACCACTGGGTCTGATCGCCGTGGGCGGCCAACCAGTCCAGGTCGAGGCCGTTGGAGTAGAACTTGCCATCCGACACCGTCACCAACCCATGCGCGCCAAGCGATATCGCATCGTCGAGGTGCGCTTCGAACTGATCGAGAAACTCTGGCGAGAAACGGTTTTCGTCATCGCCGAGGTGCAGCAGGGCGATCGTGTCCTGGAAGCTCAGCGCGATGGTCATCGACTCGATGTTAACCGCTGCCACGGCCACGTCATCAGCGCCCAGACGATCGCTATCAGCACGCTCGCGACGAGGACGTAGAGCGGCCACGGCCCGAAGAGATCGAGCAGCGACGGGGTGCCGGGTTTCCTGTTGAGGAATCCGTAATTGGAGCCTGCGTTGGCGTTGAACGTCAGCGTGATCGCCGCCCACGCCAACGTCACGCAGACGACGAACCGGTAGTCGCGCCATGTCGGCCGGAAGCCGCGACCCCAGGTCAGGTAGATCGCGGCCCACACGACCAAGCAGGTGGATGGCCCAGAAGGCGAGGAACTGGTAGTTGGGGAAGTCCGGACCCCTCAGCACGGGTGAGATCAGGGCCTGAACGCTGAGCACCAGCCCCCAGTAGTAGGTCAGGGCGACCGCCCAATGCCGTTGCGACCACAGCGCATACGCACCCGCGGTGGTTGCCAGGTCGGTCAGCTGCAACGGAACCGACGACGTGATCGACGGCGGGATGAACGAGTAGATCAGCACCGCCGCGTAGATCAGCGCGGTCAACCCGCCAAGGATTCGGCCCAGAAGGCGCGACTGCGCGTCGGTCTGCCTGCGCCCGACCCAGACGAGCAATACCGCGCCGACGACGAACACCACAAGGACGGCCCAGTGTGACGGGCCGTATACCGTGAACTCTCGGGGCGTCAGCGGGCCGCGACCTCAGCCGGCGCCGTGCCGGGCAACGGGCGTCCGGCGGACTCCTTGAGGGTGAGCACCGTGCCCAGCGAAACCACCGCGGCGACAATGACATAGAACGCGGGCGCCAGGTTGTTGCCGGTGCTCCCGGTGAGCCAGGCGACCATGTACGGGGTGGTACCGCCGAATGCGGCGACACACAGGTTGTAACCGATGGAGAACCCGCTGTAGCGCACGCGGGTCGCGAACAACTCGACGCCGGTCGCGACGGCGACGGAGATGTAGGTCGATTCGATCGCGGCCAGTAGTGCGTGCGCGGCGATCGCGGCGGCCACCGATCCCGTGTTCAGCAGCAGGAAAAGCGGGTAGGCGAGCACCGCGAACGCGAGCGTGCCCGCGATGAGCAGCGGCCTGCGCCCGATCCTGTCGGACAGCGCCGCGAGCGGAAGGATCAGCACGATCGCCACCACGCACGCCACGGTGATCGACGCGAACGCGGTGGCCTTGGAGAACTGCAGTGTCTTGATGAAATACGTTGGCAGATAGGTGAAGACGACGTAGTAGCCGACGTTGAACATGATCATGATGCCGATCACCTGCAGGATAGGCCGCCATGCCGTCCTTAGCGCCTCGCGCAATGGCGATGCCGCGACGTCGTCGGACGCGGCCAGCTCCTCGAAGGCCGGGGTGTCGGTCAGCCGCAGCCGGATGTACAGGCCGACGAGCCCGAGGGGTCCGGCGATCAGGAACGGGATGCGCCAGCCGTAGGAATCCATGGCCGCATCGCCGAGCAACGTCTGCAGCAGCGTGACGGTCACCGACCCCAACAGGAAGCCGACCACACCGGACCACGCGATGAACGTGACGGTCACCCCGCGTCGCGCGTCGGATGCGAACTCGGCGAGATAGCATGCGCCGCCGCCGTATTCGCCGCCTGCCGAAAAACCCTGCAGGCAGCGGAGAAACAGCAGCAGCAACGGGGCGGCGACACCGATCGCGTCGTAGGTAGGCAAGAGGCCCATCGCCAGTGTCGAACCCGCCATCAGCAGGATCACGACGGCGAGCACCTTCTGGCGGCCGATCCGGTCGCCGAGTGGACCGAAGACGAGTCCGCCGAGTGGTCGCATCACGAATGCGGCGGCGAAGATCGCGAAGGTGTTCAGCAGTGCGGCCGTGTCGTTGCCTGCCGGGAAGAAGTTCGCGGCGATGAAGGTGGCGAGGAAGCCGTAGATCGCGAAGTCGTACCACTCGACGGCGTTGCCGATCGACGCACCGCTGATGACCTGGCGAAGGGGGGATGCGCCGCTCACCCGCACCACGTTAAATCAATCGACTGACTTAATGAAGGGCGTCCATGTACGCGCGGATGCGGGCGTGGGTCTCCTCCGACATCCAGCTCGCGCGCACCATCGCATCGGTCTCGGCGCCTGCGTCGATCGCGGCGCGGGCCGGCCGATGCAGTTGCTGTTTCGTCATCGCGTACGCCGCGGGCGCGAACTCCGACAGTTCACGGGCCAGCGCGATCGACCGCGGCACCAGCTCGTCGGCGGTGACCACCTCGTCGACCCACCCGAATGCGGCCGCGGTGGACACGTCGATGGTCTGGGCCTGAAGCGTCGCGGGCGTCACCGACGGCCCCATCGCGTACCGACAGATCTCGAGCGCCGACATCGGGAACATCGCACCGACGGCGAGTTCGGTCAGCCCGATGGTGCCCGCCGACATCAACCGGATGTCGGCGGCCATCGCGAATACGCAGCCACCCGCGATCGCGTGTCCGTTGATCGCGGCGACCACGGGCGCCGGGTGGTCGAAGACCGCGAGGAACGCGGCCGACAACGCCGTCAGGAAGCGGTCGGTGTACTCGGCGCCGCCGTCGGTCGACCGCGCGCAGGTCGACGCCCGCCGAGAAGCACCTGCCGGTACCGGTGAGCACCATCGGCCCGTCGACACCTCGCATGGTGACGATCAAATCGTCGAGCAGGTCGAGGTCCAGCGCGTTCACCGGCGGGTGGTCGAACCGCACCATCGACACCCCGTCGACGAGCTGCACGCTCATTACTGCTTCGCGTCCTCCGCGTCCGTTTCGTCGGTCGCGTCCGTCGTGTCCTGCTCGACCTCGGCGTCCTTCTTGTCCTTGACGCGGGTCTTGTACAGGCTCGCGACGGTGGTGATGACGAGAACCACGATGATGACGCCCAGCGACAGCAGCGTCGGAATCTCCGGCACGGGGACGTGCTCGCCGCCGTTGATGAACGGCAGCTCGTTCTCGTGCAGCGCGTGCAGGATCAGCTTCACGCCGATGAAGGCGAGGATGATCGCGAGCCCCTGCGACAGGTAGACCAGTCGCTTCAGCAGATCGCCGAGCAGGAAGTAGAGCTGCCGCAGCCCCATCAACGCGAACACGTTCGCGGTGAACACCAGGTAGGGCTCCTGGGTCAGGCCGTAGATCGCCGGGATCGAGTCGAGCGCGAAGATCAGGTCGGTGGTACCCAGCGCGACGATGACGAGGAACATCGGCGTCATCAGCCGCTTGCCGTTCTCCTTGACCCAGAGCTTCAGCCCGTCCCACTTGTCCGTCAGCTGAAGGTGGCTGCGGGCGAACCGCACCACGAAGTTGTCCGCGTCGTCGTCGTGATCGGTGTCCTTCGCGAGCGTGATCGCCGTGTAGAGCAGAAACGCGCCGAAGATGTAGAACACCCAGGAGAACTCGTTGATGGCGACGGCGCCGAGCGCGATGAAGATGGCGCGGAAGATCAACGCAAGGATGATGCCGACCAGAAGCGCCTGCTGCTGATACTTCTTGGGCACGTTGAAGCTGGCCATGATGATCAAGAAGATGAACAGGTTGTCGACCGACAGGCTGTACTCGGTGAGCCAGCCTGCGAAGAACTCCACACCGAACTGGCTGCCGTGGAAGAAGTACACCCAGATGCCGAAGGCCACCGCGAGCCCGATGTAGACCGACAGCGCCGTCACGAGTTCGCGCTTCGATGGTTCGTGCGGCCGCCGGCCGATCACCACCACGTCGAACAGCAGGACAGCGATCGTCACGGCTATCGTGACGATCCACTCGAGTTGGGTAACTTGCATCTACGGTGCCTCCGGTCGCCAAAACAACGCCCGAGGTCTCTTCCACCGTCCGCACGGCCCGCGAGCCGGTCGTCTGATGACAGTCGACGTGATGACGACACCGCGGCGAAGGAATACTCCCCTCGTCTTTCAGTCTGTCAGAAAGCTGTGGGCAATGCCCAGCCAGCGTCGTGCCTGTGCGACGATGCCCCGATGAGCAGCCATCCTGCACATTTCACGCCGGCGGGCGAAGACCGCTACCTGCCGACGAAGTATGCGCAGAGCCACTGGGGACCCGATCACCTCAACGGTCCCGCGCTGGTCGGGCTTGCCGCACGCGCACTCGAGGACAAGTTCGGGCTCGGCAGACTTCATGCCCACCCGGCTGACCGTCGACCTGTTCAAGGCGGCCCGCGGTGTGCCGACGATCACGAACGTCAGCGCTGATCAGGGACGGGCGCCGGGTCCGCAATTCGGAATGCGAGATCGTCCAGGACGGTGTCACCGTCGTGCGCGCGACGATGGTCGCCTACCGCCGGTCGGAGTCGCCGCGCGGTGAGGAGTGGGCGTCGGCCACCGACTTCACCTGGCCCGACGAACTGGGTGGCGGGGTCGGGCTGTCCTATATGGGCAGCGACGGTGTCGGCTGGACGAAGGGCATCGCCGAACACCAGCACACCGCACGGAAGCGGTTCATCAACCGGATGATCGACGTCGTCGAGGGGCAGGACAACACGCCCTTCGTGCGTGGCGCGATGGTGGCCGAGGGCGCCAGCCTCGTCACGAACCTCGGTTCGGCAGGCGTCGGCTACATCAACGGCGACCTGACCGTCGCGCTTTCCCGCCTGCCCGTCGACGAATGGATGGGCGTGCAGGCCGATTCGCACTGGGCGTCCGACGGCATCTCGGTCGGCGCGGCCACGATGTTCGACCGCGTCGGCGCGTTCGGTTCGGCGTTGGTGACCGCCGTCGCCAACCCGGCGGCCCAGATCGACTTCGGCAACGATCCTTTCCCGTCGCGCAGTCGCCGGCTAGTCCGTCGCCCTAGTGCTTGGCCTTGGCCTGGTCGGCGGCCGCCTGCGCCTGCTCCTGCTGCTCTTGTTCCTTGGCCGCCTCGATGGCCGCCTTCCCCTCGGGGCTGGCCTTCGAGTTGCCCGACGTCTTCGCCGAAGCCACTCCGGCGTCGCAGTTCAAGTTCAGCAGCACCGTGTCGGTGACCGGTGCGAAGTCGTCGCCCTTGATCCACGGCGCCTTCTCCGAACTCGATACGACGCAGTCGTCGTCGTCCACCAGGTCGCCTGCCCGCGTCGCGATGACGCCGGTCAGGTCCGAGTCGCCGAGTTTCGACATGACATCGGAATACTTCTGTCCCGCATAGTCATCTGCGGCCGCCACACCGGGCGTCAGCACGATCGTCGAGAGCGCCGCCACGGCGAGCACGCCCGCACCAATGGTTGTGATTCTCATTGCGTTCAACCTCTCTTCAAGGGTTGAACAAACCGTAAAAAGCAGATCTGGCAGGACACTGGGCTGCGCCGACGCGCATGCTGGGAATCAGCCGTGCACTTGCTGTACGAATGTGTCAGCGGCGGAAGACGACCCAGCGCATGGCGCTGTACATGAAAACCGCTTCACAGCAGCCTGCCAGGATTCGGGCCAGCCGGAAGTCCACGCCGAGCGCGGTCAGCGCGCTGGAGACCCCGAGGATGAACGCCAGGTAGTTCACGACGACCACCACCACGTAGACGGTGAACTGTGGTCCGACGGGTGCGTGCGAGTGAAAGTTCATGGTGCGGTTGAGGTAGTAGCTCAGCGCGAACGCGCACGCGTACGCCACCGTCACCGCTATCGGCAGCGCAAGCCCGAGTCCTGCGTGCAAAACCGAGAGGAGCAACAGGTCGACGCCGAAGGTGAAACCGTTGATCAGTGCGAAGCCCAGAAAGGTCGGCGCGACAACCGATTTGAAACCGAACGGAAGGCGTGCCACGACAGCAACGCAGAACTCGTGAAAGCGCTCGGCCGATACCGCCCGGCTCGAAGGCGACTCGACCCGCACGTGGCAACGGTGTCATGGGCAGGTATCGGGAACGTGAGCAGTGGGCCAACTCCTGGCGGCGGCGCTGCGGCCGGCGCGGTGAAGGCGCTGTTGGGCAACATTGCTCGCCCGCTTCGTTAAATGGATAGCGGCGTCAATATCCCCATCTGAGCCGCGACCAGCAAAATGTCTTGCGATACTAAGCACGTGCCCAGCCGCGTCGTCAGCAGACCCGAGGAGAGCCGAGCGGTTGCGGCATTTCTCGGCGCAGCGGCTACCGGGCCCGCCTGTCTGGTGGCCGAGGGCGAGCCCGGCATCGGCAAGACCACCCTCTGCCTTTCCGCGGTGGATGTCGCAGAGGAGCGCGGTTTCCTTGTGCTGTCGGCGCGCCCTGCTGAGGCGGAGTCCGTACTCGCGTATGCCTCGCTCGCCGACCTGCTTTCGGGTGTCGACCACTCGGTGCTGACCGACCTGCCCACTCCGCAGCGGCTCGCGATCGACCGAGTCCTGCTGCGGGCGGAGGCCGAGGACGCTGGCCACCGACCAACGCGCGGTGGGCGCGGGCTTCCTTTCGGTGATCGAGCTCCTGGCCGAGAAGGCCCCGGTGCTGGTGGCGGTCGACGACCTTCAATGGCTCGACCCGTCGAGCCGAAACGTCGTGGCGTTCGCCGCCCGCAGGCTCTCCGCAAGGGTCGGTGTGTTGGGCACGGTTCGGACCGACCCGGACGACGGCGGGGGCGGGGCGGCTTCCTGGCTGCAGCTTCCGCAACCGGACGGCATTGCGCGGATCCAGATCCGGCCGCTGAGCCTCGGCGGTCTGAACGCCGTCATCACCCAACGGCTCGGACGCTCGCTGTCGCGGCCCGCAATCGTTCGGATACAAGAGGTTTCGGGAGGCAACCCGTTCTATGCCCTCGAGTTGGCGCGCGCGATGGACGGCGATCGCAGAAGCGCCGAAATGCCGCTGTCGATGACGCTCACCGAACTCGTCCGGGCCCGGATAGGCAGCCTCGGCGACTCCGCGCGCGATGTGCTGCTTGCGATGGCATGTCATGCGACACCGACCGTCGAGTTGGTGTCAAGGGCAACCGAGACCGACGCCGAAGACGTCGTCGAACAACTCGAAGACGTCGAGGGCAAGGGCATCGTCGGGATCGACGGTCACCGGCTTCGATTCGCACATCCCCTGTTGGCCAAGGGTTTCTACACCGACGCGACACCGGCGCGCCGCCGGTCGATGCACCGCAGACTGGCGGAGATCGTCGACGAACCGGAGTTGAAGGCCAGACATCTCGCGATGGCGGCCACCCACGGCGACGAACTCACGCTGACGGCCCTCGACGAGGCGGCCGATATGGCGCGCAGCCGTGGTGCGCCCGCCGCTGCCGCGGAGCTACTCGATTTGGCCATCGGTCTCGGGGGTGGCACGCCAGAGCGCCGAATACTCTCGGCCGCACATCATTTCGATGCGGGCGAACCCGCGCGGGCCAGGCTGCTGCTGCAGGACACGATCGAGCGCCTCGAGGCTGGGCCCCGACGTGCGGAGGCGTACACCCTGCTCGCTCTCGTCGCGTCGCTCAACGACAGCTTCGACGAAGCCGCCGACCTTCTCGAGCAGGCGCTCGACGATGTCGCCGACGAACTCGCGCAGCGGGTCGCGATCCTGGTGTCGTTGTCGTTCGCATCGGTCAACGCGGGGCGTATGCAGTTGGCGGTGCAGCACATCGAATCCGCTGTCACCAGTGCCACCGAGCTCGGCGACCCGCACGCCCTGAGTCAGGCGCTCGGCATGCGGATGATGCTGCATTTCATGCGCGGTGACGGCCTCGACGCGCGCAGTCTCGAACGGGCCATCGAGCTGGAAGACCGCGACGCCGATGTCTCGTCCGCCTTCAGCCCACGCGTCCAGTGCGCGTTGGTATACGCGTGGACCGGTGAGCTGGACCGGGCACGGCGCGAGATGCAGGAGATTCGCCGTCGCTGCATCGATCGCGGCGAGGAAGGCGAACTCTCGTTCATCGACTTTCACTCGGTGCTGATCGACATCTGGCGTGGCGAGATGGCCGACGCCAACCTGATCGCGGAGGACACGGTCGAGCGGGCCCTTCAGCTCAACGGCGACCTGCCACTGTCTGTCGCGCTGACGGTGCGCGCGGCCGTCGCCGCGTACGCGGGTGACGAGCAGACGGTTCGGCGCGACGTGGCCGACGCGCTCGCGGCCAGCCAGCGATGCGGATCGCGCAGGCTGGGCGAGTGGCCGGTGACGATGCTCGGCTTCCTCGAGTTATCGCTTGGCAACTACGAGGCCACGGTGGCGACGGTCGCGCCGTTGATGCCGATGCTGGAGGTATTCCCTGACTCGACCGAGATCATCAACGCGACCTACGTGCCGGACGCCGCGGAGGCGTTGATCCACTTGGGCAGGCTCGCAGAAGCCGAGCCGATGGTCGCGCTGCTCGAGCGCAACGGCGAACGTCTCGACAGGCCGTGGATGAAGGCCGTCGGCGCACGGTGCCGGGCGATGCTGCTCGCGGCGCAGGGCGACGTCGACGGCGCCAACCGCGCTGTGGAGCACGCGCTCATCGAGCACGACCGGCTGCCGATGCCGTTCGAACGTGCCCGCACCCAGCTGCTCGCCGGTCAGCTGCTACGCAGGCAGCGCCAAAAGGACCAGGCCGCAACGACTCTGCGGGAAGCGCTCAAGACATTCGAGGACCTCAACGTCCGGCTCTGGGCCGACCGGGCCCGCGCCGAGCTCGCCCGCGCAGACGTCGGCACCCGACGAATGTCGTCCCTCAGCCCGTCGGAGCAGCGAGTGGCCGAGTTGGCGGCCTCGGGTATGACCAACCGCGACGTCGCATCCGAACTGTTCATCAGCCCGAAGACCGTCGAGTCGAACCTGGCCCGCATCTACCGCAAGCTCGGCATCCATTCACGCGCCGAACTCGGAAGGCATATGGGCCAGCCCGGACCGCTGACGCGGTCAGGGATTGCGCACGCAGTCGTAGGTGAGCGGAATCTCCTCGCCGAGTTCGACGACCTCGAACTGGTCGACGGCGATGTCGCTGAACGAATCTGCCTCGATGCCGAGGTCCGCCCATTTGGCCGTGCTGTTGCGGTCGTCGGCGAACGTCAGTGCGATATCGCCACCGTCCGACAGCAGCATGCCGTGCGTCTTGAGCGTCTTGAGGATCACCTTCTCCGAATCGGAGTAGCCGGACTCGTCGAAGTCGGGCTTGAGCCGGAACCTGACGCCGTAGGGCGGCGCGTCGGGCTCGGCGCTCTCCGGCCCGCCCGCGTGCGTCGCCGGATGCACGTAGACGTCGGCCTTCATCCGGTCGTTGGGCAGAATGAACCGTATCGCGTGATTCACTGCGCCGGAGGCGACTTCGTCGGCGGTCGGGGTCATGGCGGTGATCGGGAATCCCGCGGCGTCCGCACTGGTGCACTGGTCGCCGCGCAGGTTCTCCGGGTACGACTTGCTCAGATCCCAGATGAACATCGCCTGTGTCGTCATGTCGTCACCGGACTGGTTGGCCTGGTAGAGCTCGTACAGCTTCTGCTCGTCGCGGTCCGTGACCAGGAGATGGCAGTCGCCCTGTCCCTCGGTGTTGCCCGAGATGTCGCAGGAAAGGTCCTGTGATCCTTCGATATTGGCGCCCTCAGGCACCGGCATCTGCGTCGGAACGCTGTCGCAGTCCGGTCCGCCGCCGCAGTAGTCCTCGATCCCCACCACGTTCATCCGCGGCGTGCTGCCGTCCGCGTTGAAGATCGAGATCGAGAAGTCGGTCTGCAGGACGTTGTCGTTGCCCCAGCCGCCCGCAGCGTTGAGGGCCGCAAGGATCGCGTCGCTGCGGTCGGACTTGGCGGCTCCCGACACGTCGACCGTCCATGGCTGCTCGGAACCCGAGAAAGTGCCCCCGGTCGCGGGGGCGGCGCTCGCACTTCCGGTCTGCGGGGCGGCCGCACTCGAACTCGGGCCGGGGCTCGACACTGTGTGGGACCCGCACGCCACGCACGCCGTGGCGGTGATGCAGATGACGGCGAAGGCGCCGAGTCGCGCGGGGTTCAGATGCGATTTCATGCAGCAGTCAGCGCCTCTCGTGGTTGTTAGCTGTGCGCCGACGCTATCGCGGCTCGGCTTGCCGAAATATCGGGTGTTTCCCTACCGTTGGCCGCCGGTCACGGCAGCAGGACGCGCAGCCGTTCCCAGCCGCGCACGGTCGACGTCGGCGCGGGCACCGCGCTGTCGTAGTCGATTTCCCACTCGGGCCACCGGTTCAGCAACTCGTCGAGGGCCACCCGGCCCTCCAATCGGGCCAGGTTGGCGCCGAGGCAGTAGTGCACACCCTTGCCGAACGTCAGGTGGCTGATGTTGTCGCGGTGGAGGTTGAAGTCATCCGGGTCCGTGTAGCGCCGCGGATCGCGGTTGGCCGCGCCGAACAACAGCAGCACTGCGCTGCCCGCGGGCACCGTCGTGCCGTACATCTCGAAATCCCGCAGCGTGTAGCGGGCGACGTGAGGACCGGTCGGTTCGAACCGCAGCGTCTCGTCGACCGCGCGGGTCAGCAGCGAGCGATCCTGATAGACCTCGCGCCGCTGGTCGGGGTGCTCTGCGAGTACCTTGGCCAGCCAGCCGATCAGCCTGCCGGTGGTCTCGTTGCCCGCTCCCGCGACGACCTGGACGTAATGCAGGATCTCCTTGCGGTGCAGCTTGCGGGTGACGCCGTTCTCGTCGTCGAACTCCATGTTGAGCAGGACGGTCATCAGGTCGTCCGACGGGTTGTGCGAGCGCCACTCCACGTAGTCGGCGTAGATGCTGCCGTCGGCGATCTTGTCGGCTTTGGCCACCTTCATCGGGGCGCCGGGTTTGGTGCGAAGGTTGGCGTCGTTGGCGTCGCGCACCGCGATCTGGTCGGACTCCGGTATGCCGAGGAGCATGCCGATGACCCGCATCGGCATCATCGACGCCAGCTCGGCGACGATGTCGAACCCGTCCGAACCCACATGCGGGTCAAGGCAATTGACGCAGAACTGGCGGATCTGGTCCTCGATCTCGGCCATCCGGCGCGGGGTGAACACCCGACTCATCAGACCGCGCAACATGGTGTGTACCGGCGGGTCCTCGAACATCATCACGCCCTTGGGCATGTCGAACTCGGAGTTGACCAGCTCGAGGATGTCGCTGCGCGAGTTCGAGAAGGTCTCCCAGTCCGCGATCGGCCGACTCGACGTCGCTGTGCCGGGAGATCGCCCAGAACCGGTAGCGCTCGTTGTAGTAGATCGGCGCGTCCTCGCGGAGCCGCGCATACGTCGGCCACGGGTTGGCCGCGATCGCCAAGTCGTACGGGTCGTAGTAAACGGCGGCCTCGTTGGTGATCGTCATGGTTCCTCTACTTCAGGAGGCTGCCGGCGTCCACGGGCAGGGTGACGCCGGTGATGTAGCGCGCTTCGTCGGAGGCCAGGAACAGCACCGCGTTGCTGATGTCGACGGGTTCCACCCACGGGATCGGAAGGTAGTGGAACGACTGGCAGATGGGCGCGAGGTCGTCGGGTCCCGGGTTCTCCAGGTCCGGCCGGAACAGCCGATAGGTGGCCTCGTTCATCAGCAGTGGAGTGCAGACGTGGGTGGGATGGACGGTGTTGACCCGGATCGACTGGTGGCCCAGTTCGACGGCGAAGGTTCGCATCAGCCCGACGACGCCGTGCTTGGCGGCGATGTAGTGGCCGACCTGCGGGTAGGCCTTTGTGCCGCCGACCGAACTCGTGATGATGATCGATCCGCCGCGGCCGCCCGCCTGCAGGTGCGGCACCGCGGCCTTGACCGTCTTCCACACGCCACCCAGGTTGACGTCGATGGTCTCGTCGAAGATGTCCTCGCGCATCTTGTGCAGCTTCACGCCCGTGGTGCCGATGCCTGCGTTGGCGACGACGATGTCGAGTCCGCCGAGCTGCTCGACGCCACTGTCCAGCGCTGCTTTCAATGCGTCGAAGTCGCGCACGTCGACCTCCGCCGTGACGATGCGACGGTCGAGGTTCTTGACCATGTCCGCGGTTTCGGCGAGGTCTTCCGGGGTGGCCGCGGGCGCGGTCGAGTCGTCGAACCCTCGGCAGATGTCGACCGCGATGATGTCGGCGCCTTCTTCTGCGAGTCGTACCGCGTGGCTGCGGCCCTGGCCGCGTGCGGCGCCGGTGATGAACGCGACTTTGCCGTCTACACGTCCGGCCATTGCTCCTCGATTTTCATTCCGCCACTTGTTGGGCGACTGCCCAACCTCTAGGCTGACGCTATGTCTAGCAGCCGCTGCGGCGCCTGGTCAAGGCCCAGATGACAGCGCCTAAATCGGCGGGTCGCGACTCCGCGACACGTCGCGCGCTGATTCAAGCGACTGCCCAAGTCATGCTCGAAGAGGGCTACGCCGCAGCATCATCGCGGCGGGTCGCAGCCAAGGCGGGAGTCAAACCCGCGCTCGTGCACTATTACTTCCCGAGCATGGACGACCTGTTCCTCGCCGTGCTGCGGGAGGGCGCCGAGACGAACCTGGTCCGTCAGCGCGAGGCACTGGTCGACGACGAGCCGCTGCACGCACTGTGGAAGCTCAACAACGCGCACGGTGCGCGGCTGCTGATGGAGTTCATGGCGCTGGCCAACCACCGCAAGGAGATCCGCAGCGAGATTCTCGCCTACGCCGCGCGCTTCGGTGACCTCGAGGAGAGCGCGGTCACCCTGGCGATGCGCGCGCACGGAGTCGACCTGCGTCGAGTTCCCGCCTGTGGTGATGTCCATGATCGTGACGAGCCTGGCCCGCATCCTGGTCCTCGAACGCAGTCTCGGCATCACCCGCGGCCACGCCGAAGCGACCGAGTTCATCGAACGACTCCTGACCAGATACGAGATGCCGTCGTCCTAGCGAGACGTGAATGATATTTCGGTCACTATCGAGATCACGATCATTTAAGAATAGGTTTCGCAATTTGAGAAGCTTCAATCTTCTCTCAGCGAATTAGCCCTGATTTGAGGCGCAAATCACGTCGCTATGACTGTAACGCGATCGTGTTCACTACCAGCGTATTTGCCAGCCACGTTTGACCGCTGGCGGTATCGGCTACCTTGGTAAGCGGGCGGGGAAACACAAGAACGATTCGCACATCTGTTAGGAAAATTTGATTATGAATTCCAGTGGTATCAGTGCGCGCCGGAAAGTGACCGGTGCAATTGTCGGCTCGCTGCTTGGTGGAGTCGCCGCAGCGACCATCGCCGCACCGACGGCCGCGGCCGCACCGCAGGGATGCAGCGCGGCCGACGTGGCAGGCACCGCCAGCTCGACCCTGGGCGCGGCGCGCGGTTATCTCAACGACCACCCCGGTGCCAACCAGGTGGTGACCGCGGCGTTCAACCAGCCGCGCGGCCAGGCCGAGACCGACCTGCGCAACTACTTCACCGCCAACCCGGGTGAGTACTACGACCTGAAGGGCATCCTGTCGCCGATCGGCGACAAGCAGCGTCAGTGCAACGTGCCGGTACTGCCTGCCGACCTGCAGTCGGCCTATGACACGTTCATGGCCGGCTAGTCAGTCGCACGAAACAGAACCCGCCGCTGCAGCCGAGGCTGTGGCGGCGGGTTTTTCGCGTCTACGCCATCAGGCTCGCGCGGTGTGCCCACTTGAGCCGGCTGACGCCCTGGTCGAGACACTGCAGGGCGACCCCGTCGGAACCCTGCGCCGACAGGTTGAGCGACGGACACGGCATCGCCACGTTGTAGACGCCGACGAGCGGCCCCGCCGCCACCCACACGCCTGCGGCGCTGCACACCACCGTGCTGCCGTCGGCCTGCAGCCCGTAGGCGAAGGCGCGGCGCGGCTGCGGGACGCACGGTCCGCCCACACCCACATTCCTGGCCACGTTCGGTACACAGTCGGCCGAGTAGCACCAGTCCGCAGATGCGTTGCCCGCGAACAGAACCGACGTCGGCAGGAATGCGCAGGCCGCGATCACGGTGCCAAGAAGGCTGCGGACCAATCGAGCCGTCATGTCGGATCCTCTCCTAGCGTGTGGCCGGGTGCGATGGCTGCCACGGTTGCCACCGTATCGCCGCCGCCGGGTGTTCGGGCAGATAAATCCCGATGCGCACCCTGCTGCGGTCATCACTGTCCTGGCGGATCGGCGCATCGGTTCGCGCCCCAGCGGCTGCTGCGGTGGCGGCAGCAGCGCGGTCCGTTCGCTCACCGCCACGGTCGTCGGAGACGTCGTGCTGAGCTCCAGCTCCTCGCCTGCGTGGCGGATGGTCAGCGATGTGTGCGGGCCATCGCGAAGCGTGTAGGTGACCTCGTCATGGCCGGCGTCGACGGTCACCCGGAAGTCCCGCCAGCGCAGCCGGAAACACAGCCTGCCGATGCCGCCGGGCAGATGCGGGTCAAGCGCGAGGATCCCCTCATCGTCGCGCAGGCCGCCGAACCCGGCGACCAGTGCCGTCCATGCCCCCGCAAGAGACGCCATGTGCAGGCCGTCATCGGTGTTGTCGTGCAGATCCCGCAGGTCGATCAGGGCAGCCTCGTAGGTGTAGTCGTGGGCGAGGTCGAGATGGCCGACGGCCGCGCACATCACGGCCTGGGTACACGCCGAAAGCGACGAGTCGCGGGTGGTCCGCCGCTCGTAGTAGTCGAGGTTGCGGGCCATCTGCTCGGGGTGAACGCGTTGCTGCGCCAATGCATCGCCAAAACGAGGTCGGCCTGTTTGACGACCTGCGACGGGTACAGCCGGACATAGGGCTCGTGGAGCAGAAGCGGATACGACGTGTTGTCCGTGAAGTTCCATTCGCGCAATGTGGTGAAGCCGTCGCACTGTTCGTGGACGCCGAGGTCCTCGTCGTAGGGAATGTTGGCGTTGTCGGCCGCTTCACGCCACGCCGCCGTCTCCTCGGTCGTCACGTCCATCTCGCCGGCAAGATCAGGATGGCGTTCACACGCATCGGCGGCGGTCTGCATGTTGTGCGCCGCCATCAGGTTGGTGAAGACGTTGTCCCGCACGATCGCGGTGTACTCGTCGGGACCGGTGACGCCGTCGAGATGCCACACCCCGTATCGGTCGTGGTGCCCGAGCGAAGCCCACAGTCGCGCAGTCTCCACGAGTACGGCAAGGCCGCACTCGGCTTCCAGCGAATCGTCGCCCGTGACAACGCGATAGCGTTCGAATGCCATGGCGATGTCGGCATTGACATGCCATGCCGCAGTCCCCGCGGGCCAGTACGCCGAGCACTCCTCACCATGTATGGTCCGCCACGGAAAGGCCGCCCCTGCGAGGTCGAGTAGGGCGGCCCGGTCCTTGGCGAGGTCCAACGTGGTGGCCCGCCAGCGCAGCGCATCGGCGGCGGCCGTTGGTGCCGTGTACGTCAGCACCGGAAGCACATAGCCCTCGGTGTCCCAGAACGCATGGCCGTCGTAGCCGGTGCCGGTGAGGCCCTTTCCCGGTATTGCCCGACGTTCCGCGCGAGCACTGGCCTGAAATACGTGAAACAGCCCGAACCGCACGGCCTGCTGGCAATCGGGATCGCCCTCCACTTCGACGTCGGCACAGTCCCAGAAGACGTCGAGACATTCCCGCTGCAGGTCGAGCAGACCCTGCCAGCCGGTGTACCGCGCGCCGGCCACCGCGGCGGAGACCTGGTCACGGAGCGCCGGGCGTGACCGAAGGCTCGACCAGCCGTAGGCGAGGTATTTCACGATGCGCAGCTGCTGGCCGGGCCGCAGACCGCAGATGACGGTGGTGCGGGCCAGATCCTCCTGCGCTTCCGAGCTGGCCTCGACACGTCCGGGGACGTCGATGTCGTGTTCCATCGCCGCGGCCATCATCAGGCCACTGCTCCGCGTCTTGTGCATGAGCACCGCGCCGTTGTCGGTGGTCTCATGGCGTATCGGCTCGAGCGCGTTGCTCAACACGGCGGCGGTGCGCGGATCGTCCGAACGTTGCGGCTGGTCCTCGTTGGCGACGAGCTCCGACTGCACGGTGACGCGCACGAACTCGTCGACCGCCTCGACCACGTACTCGATGGCGGCCACACCGCGCTGCCCCAACGAAACCAGCCGGGTCGACTGCACGCGTCACCTGCTTACCTGCAGGCGACCTCCACTGCGCGGCGCGAGCCAAGGTTCCTGCGCGCAGGTCCAAAACCCTTTCGTGTTCCAACAATTCGCCGTACCGCACATCGAACGGCTCGTCGTCGACGAGGAGTCGCAGGATCTTGCCGTTGGTGACGTCGAGTATCGACTGCCCGTCCTCGGGATTCGAATACCCGACCTCCGCGTACGGCAGCGGCCGGGTTTCGTAGAACCCGTTCAGATACGTGCCGGGCAGGCCGTGCGGCTCGCCTTCCTCGAGGTTCCCCCGCATCCCGATGTGGCCGTTGGACAACGCGAAAAGCGATTCGGTCTGGGCGATGTATGTCCAGATTGAGTGTCGTCTCACGGACATGCCACGGCTCGATCGGGAAGGCGTCGTCGTCGATCATTCGGGCGTCCAGCAGTTCCGCCAGATCGCCGACCACGACGTCAGCTCCGTTGCGCCGCAACTCTTCTGCATGACCCACCCTGTCCACCCCCACCACGTAACCGAATTCACCCGCATGTCCTGCGGCGACCCCTGCGATCGCGTCCTCGAAGACCACCGCCTGATCCGCAGGCACGTCGAGTAGTTGCGCGGCGCGAAGAAACGAGTCCGGCGCCGGCTTACCCGCGATGTTCTCGTCGCGCAGGGTCACCCCGTCGACGCGGACCTGGACGTAATGCGCGAGGCCGGTGATGTCGAGAACCTCACGGGTGTTGGCGCTCGACGACACCACCGCAACCGCGAGCCCCGCGGCCGACACCGCCTCGAGGTAGCGCCGCGATCCCTCGAACACGTCGACGCCGTCGGAGTGCAATGTCTTCTGGAACAACTCGTTCTTCCGGTCGCCCAGCTCCTCGACTTCCTCGTCGGACAGCGAGATGCCGCGGCTCTCGAGGAAGGACCGCACACCGTCGTCGCGCTTCTTGCCGTCCACGTAGGTCTGGTAGTCCTCATCGACGTCGAAGGCGACGAAACGGTCACCGCCGTCGTCGGCACGCGCACGCAGGAAGGCGTCGAACATCTGCTTCCACGCCTTGCGGTGCACGCTTGCCGTATCGGTGAGCACGCCGTCGAGGTCGAACAGGCATGCCCGGACTTCTTCGGGCAAACCCAGCGTGGTTGCCATACGCGGACTAATACCCAACGTCGGGCGATCCATAGACTGTGGAAATGGCCGAACTGCATCCGAGCGTCGCCGGGCTAGCCCCGCTTCTGGGCGTTTGGGCAGGTCAAGGTAGGGGCGTCTACCCGACCATCGAGCCGTTCGAATACTTCGAAGAGGTCACGTTCGGCCACGTCGGCAAGCCGTTTCTCAGCTACGCCCAGAAAACGAGGGCCGTCAGCGATGGCCGCCCGCTGCATGCGGAGACCGGCTATCTGCGGGTTCCTGCGGCGGACCGAATCGAGCTGATCCTCGCGCATCCCACGGGCGTCACCGAGATCGCCGAGGGGACGTTGTCGGTAGGCGACGCCACGATCGAGGTGGAACTGGTCGCGACGACGATCGGCCGCAGCGCGTCCGCCAAGGAGGTGACGGCTCTCGGTCGCTCCATTCGCGTCGACGGCGACGAACTCACCTACACCGTGCACATGGGAGCGGTCGGCCAGCCGCTCCAACAGCACCTGACCGCGACTTTGCGACGGAAGCTCCCATGAGCGACGCCCGAACGACAACCTCTGACGGAAGAATCCGAGTTCCATCGGACCTCGACGAGGTCACCGACATCGGCGTGGAGGACCACTCCGAGATCGACGAGGCCGCCGTCGAACGAATCTGGCAGGCGGCGCGGCACTGGTACGCCGCGGGTATGCACCCGGCGATCCAGCTGTGTCTGCGCCACAACGGCAAGGTGGTGCTGAACCGGGCGATCGGTCACGGCTGGGGCAACGCCCCCGACGACCCGCCCGACGCGGAGAAGGTTCCGGTCACCACGGATACCGCGTTCTGCGCGTTCTCTGCGGCCAAGGCGGTCGCGACGACCGTCGTGCACATGCTCGTCGAGCGCGGCGCATTCTCGTTGGACGACCGCGTCTGCGATTACCTGCCCACCTACACCAGCCACGGCAAGGACCGCACGACGATCCGGCACGTGATCACCCACAGCGCGGGCGTGCCGTTCGCCACCGGCCCGCGGCCGAACCTCGACCGGATGGACGACACCGAATACGCCCGCCGCATGCTCGGCGAGCTCAAACCGATCCACCGGCCCGGTTTGGTGCACATCTACCACGGGGTGACGTGGGGTCCGTTGGTACGCGAAATCGTCTCGGCGGCAACGGGTAAGAGCATTCGTGAGATCGTCGCCGAGAGATCCTGGACCCGCTCGGCTTCCGCTGGACGAATTTCGGTGTCGCCGAGAAGGACGTGCCGCTTGTTGCGCCGAGCCATGTCACCGGCAAGCCGCTGCCCGCGCCGATCGCGAAGGCGTTCAAGATGGCCGTCGGCGGCACCCTTGCCGAGATCATCCCGTTCTCGAACACGCCGCTGTTCCTCACCGGCATCGTGCCGTCGTCCAACCTGGTGTCGACGGCCGACGAGATGTCGCGGTTCGCCGAGATCCTGGTGCGCGGCGGAGAACTCGACGGTGTTCGGGTGATGCGGCCGGAGACTCTGCGGGCGGCCACCAAGGAGTGCAGGCGCCTGCGGCCCGACATCGCCGACGGATTCGCACCCCGCCGCTGGGGCACCGGTTACATGCTCGGGAACAAGCGGTTCGGGCCGTATGGCCGCAATTCGCCCGCCGCATTCGGCAACACGGGCCTGACGAACATCGCGCTGTGGGCCGACCCCGAGCGCGGGCTTTCCGCCGGGCTCATCAGCAGCGGCAAACCGAGCGGCCATCCAGAAGCCAAACGGTATCCCGCCCTACTGGACCGGATCGCCGCCGAGATCCCGCGTCAGCGGATCTTCTCGCCGTAGACCCGTTCCACCGTCAACGCCATCAGCACCCTGCGGTCGGACACCATCACCGACCGGTATTCGTCCCAGTCCGGGTGCTCGCCTGCGGCGCTTCGGTAGTAGTCGACCAGCGCCTCGACCTCGGGCCCGTGCGGGTCGGCGCCTGGACCGGTCAGCGTCACCTGGCCCTCCGCGGTCGCCCACGCCCATCCGTCGGAGCTGGTGACCTCGAGGGCGGCGCGGGGGTCCCGCCGAAGATTGGCGGTCTTGGCCCGACCCTCGGTCATCGACACGTAGATGACGCCCGCGTCCCGGTCATAAAACGGGGTGATCGGGCGACAGTTGCGGCAGTCCGTTGGACTTGATCGTCGCCAGCACACCGAGTCGGGCCTCGGCGAGCAGCGTGTGCGGGTCGAATCCTGAGGCAGTCATGCCGTGGGCAACCCGCGACCTGCTGCCGGGTATTCCGCCTCTCCCGGTAAACTTCGCGATGCCGTCGCCGATGGGGCGGACGGGCATATCTGGAGGTAAGCATGGAAGGTGCGGCGCCGAACAGCTGCGCGATCGAGGAACGCCGCATCGATTCCATCAGCGTGGTGGCCGTAGCCGGTGTGGTTGACATGCTCACCGCCCCGGATGTCGAGAAGGCGATCGCCGAGGCAGCCAAGGGCTCTCCGAGCGCCGTGGTGGTCGATATGACGGACGTGGAGTTCCTCGCGTCAGCGGGCATGGGGGTGTTGATCTCCGCCCAGGACGAGCTTGCGCCCGCGATCAAGCTCGCGGTCGTGGCCGACGGCCCGGCCACCAGCAGGCCGCTGAAACTGGTCGGCGTGACCGACGTGGTCGATCTCTACGCGACGCTCGACGAAGCACTTGCCGCTTTGACGAGTTAAAAGAGTCGGTAGCGGGTAGCCAGCAGGCTGAGATGGAAGACTCCGGACAACGCGACTCGAGAACACGGTTCGCACAGACAAGTGTCCTCGCCGATGCCGCATGCGCCGCGCAACTGCGCCAAGAATTCTCTGTGTGGCTCAAGCGGTATTTCGCCCTCGATCCGACCAAGGTCAGTGACGTCGTACTGGCCGTCAACGAGGCTCTGGCCAACGCCGCAGAGTTCGCCTATTCGGCCGTCGAGCGTCCCGGCGCGATGCATCTGCTGGCCGACTACGACACCCGCGCGGAAGTTCTGACGGTCACGGTGACCGACGAAGGCGCATGGCGCATCGCGGACGGCGAGCACAGGCACATCTCCCGGGGCCGGGGAATCCCGCTGATGCAGGCGCTGGCCGACAGCACCTCCATCGACTCATCCCCGGCGGGCACTCGGGTGCGGATGGAGTGGAACCACGTCGACGCGACGGAGAACGCCACGACGGACGCGTCGGCTCACTGATTCGGTAGCTTGACCACCTGGACGAAGAATTCGTCGATCTGGCGGACCGCGCTCATGAACTGGTCCAGATCCACCGGCTTGGTCACGTACGCGTTGGCGTGCAGCTTGTAGCTCTTGAGGATGTCCTCCTCGGCTGCCGACGTCGTCAGCACGACGACCGGGATGTGGCAGAGATCGATGTCGTTCTTGATCTTCTCGAGCAGCTGCCTGCCGTCGTACTTGGGCAGGTTCAGGTCGAGCAGGATCAGGTCCGGCCGGGGTGCGCCCTCGTAGGCCCCGCGCTGGTAAAGGAAGTCCAAGCCCTCCTCGCCGTCGTGCGCGACGTGCAGATTGTTGTTGATCTTGTTGTGCTCGAACGCTTCCCGGGTGATGAGTTCATCACCGGGATCGTCCTCGACCAGCAATACGTCGATCGCGCGAGTAGCTGAAGTCACTCGTGTGTTCCTTCCAGAAGAGCGGTTGGTATCTCATTGGGCTCAGTCGTCGGGGTGGCGGGCAGGGTGAACAGAATTCGGGTGCCGTCGGCGTAGGAGTTGTCGACCCGGATAGAACCGCCGTGGTGCTCGACGATCTTCTTGCACAACGCTAGTCCGATGCCGGTGCCGGTGTATACCTCTCGGACATGCAGGCGTTGGAAGATGACGAACACCTTCTCGGAGAACTCCTCGGCGATGCCGATGCCGTTGTCCGAGACGCTGAAAAGCCATTCGCCGTCCTCGGCGCCGCTGCCGGGTTCGACAGGCGATGACCACCCGTCGGCACCTCGCCGTCGCGACGGAACTTGATCGCGTTGCCGACGAGGTTCTGCCACACCATGGTCAGCAGGCCGGGGTCACCGTCCACGGTGGGAAGTGGCTGGTCGGGAAGCACGATCTCGGCGTGGGCGTCTTCGACGGCGGTGGACAGGTTTTCGAGTGCCGTGGCCAGCACCGCGTTGAGGTCGACCTCGGTGACAGTGGTTCCCAGCCGCCCGACCCTGGAGAACGTGAGCAGGTCGTTGATCAGTGCCTGCATTCGCTTGGCGCCGTCGACCGCGAACCCGATGTATTCGGCGCCGCGCTCGTCGAGCTGGTCGCCGTACCGCTTCTCCAGCAGCTGGCAGAACGATGCGACCTTGCGCAACGGTTCTTGCAGATCGTGCGATGCGACATACGCGAACTGCTCGAGTTCGGAGTTGGATCGCCGGAGATCCTCGGTCTGCTCGGCCAATTCGGTCCTGGCGATCCGGCTGGCCTCGAGGTCGTCGACGATCCGTTGCCGCATGTTCTCGACGTCGATGGCGATCGACCGTAGGTCGCGGGGCCCACTCGGGACGATTCGTTCGCCGAAGTTCCCCTCGGTGATGCGCCTGCAGGCCGAGGCCAGCTTGTCCAGCGGACGAGTGACCGCGTTCCGCACCAACAATGCCAGCGCGACGCCGAGGCCGATGAACGTGACCACCATGGCGATGGCCAATCCGTCACGCCAGTGCCGGATCCGGTCCAGATGCGCTATTCCGTCGGTTCGCGCGACCCGGAGATCTTCGTTCTGACGGTCGAAAAGCGCTCGCAGGCTGTCGAATTCGGCCTTGCCGCGGTCAGTCAAGCTTCGGTTGTCCGCCGCTGAAACACCTCGGCCGATATCGGCGATGATGGGCTCCGCATACGCCGCCCGCCACGTCTGCGCGCCCTGTTCGATCTCGTCGAGGTCGGTGAGGAGTTCGGAATGTGCGCCGACCCGCTCGCGGACGTTCTGCGCCGCCTCCTTCTCGGCGTCCTGACCGGAGTAGTACGGCGCGAGGAACTGCTCGTCGGCGGTGATCACGTACCCGCGTACCGCCGTCTCCTGATCGCGAAGCGCCGCCTGCAGCGCATAGGCCTGCACGCGGGCCGGCTGAATGTTGTCGATCAACTCTCGCGAGAGCTGGTCGGTGCGCTGCATCAGCAGGCCCCCGGCCACAAGGCCGACGAGCACCACCAGGCCCATCGCCGACAGCACAAGGTTCTGCCATCCCTGGACGGTCAGCCGCCGGCCGCGATCGCTCATCTGGCCGATCGCTCCACGCGGACCACCGCGATGTCGTCGGTCAGTCCGCCGTGCGATGAGGCGCGCTTCGCCGCCTCCTCGATCAGTCCGTCGACGAACTGCGGACCGGGCAGGGTGGCAAGTGAGCGGGCCACCTCGAGCAGCCCGTCTTCCCCGAGGCGTGCATCGCCCTGTCCTGAATGGCCCTCGAACAGCCCGTCGGTGAGCAGCACGAGGCCCGTGCCCTCTGGCCACTCCACCTGGCAATACTCCCATTGGCCCGACGCCAGCCCCAGCGCCGAGCCGCCGGGCGGCTCGAGCCACTCCACGGTGTCGTTGCCGTGCACCAGCATTCCGGGATGCCCTGCCCGAACCGCGTGGACCATCGAACCCTCGGGTGGAATCGCGAGGCTCAGCACGGTGGCGAATGTGCCCTTGCGTTCGCGTTCGGAACGGAGAATCCGTTCGAGTTCCCGCATTCGATCGGGTCCGCGCAGACCGGCGAACGTGAGGGCACGCCACGCGATGCGCAGCGCTACGCCGAGCGCGGCTTCATCGGGACCGTGGCCGGCGACGTCGCCGATCATGACGTGCACCGTCCGGTCCGGGGTCTGGACGAAATCGTAGAAATCGCCGCCGAGCAACGTGTGCTCCCGACTCGGGACATACCTCGCGATGATCTCGACGCCGGGGTTGTCCAACAACAGTGGGGACGGCGAAAGGCCGCGCTCGAGGCGGGCGTTCTCCCGTGCCCTGAGTTGGCTGGCGTGCAGCTCGACGGAGGTGAGCTCCGCTCTCTTCCGCTCGATCGCGTACAGCACCGCGCGCCGCAGCATCTCCGGTTCGACCCGGCCCTTGACCAGGTAGTCCTGCGCGCCCGAAGCGACCGCCGACATGCCGAAGTGCTCGTCGTTCAACCCTGTGAGCACCACGATCGGCAGGTTGGGGTCGGCGCCCTTGATGCGTTCGAGGGCGGCGATGCCGTTGGCGTCGGGCAGGTTGAGGTCCAACAGCACGCAGTCCGGCCGGGTCAGCATCAACTCGCGTTCGGCGTCCGCCATCGACTGTGCCCACATGCAGCCGATGTCGGCGGCGGCGTCGGCGATGAGTTCCTCGACCAGGATCGCGTCGCCCCGGTCGTCCTCCACCAACAGGACGGACAGCCGCTGCTGAGCCTCGGTGCGAACCGCTCCGGAGTCAGGCACAGGCGTCAGTTGGGGATCGACGGGCGCGCGCATGGGTGATCACGTCCTTACGTAACGTACGTAACGTCACCCGGTCGCGCTGACCCTTCTTTAGTGACAACGCCTAGACAATACCCAGTCCGCCCGGCTGTCTGCCCGTTTGCGCATCCCGGTCCCGGCCCGCGGGCAGACGTTCCCTATCGTGGCTGCATGAGCGCCACTCGGAGCGCATTGCCGATCTCGCCAACAAGGTCGTGGCCGACCACGACCCGAAATCCGTCCCCACCCCTGAGTTCCTCGGCGCCTGTTACGACGCCGGGCTGTCCTGGGTGCACTTCCCCGAGGGTCAGGGCGGCCTCGGAGTATCCCGCGGTCTGCAGGCCGTCGCCGACAACATCCTGCAGGGCGCAGGCGGTCCGGTGCCCCTTGGCCTCAACCCGATGGGCTACGGCATGGCGGCACCAACCATTCGTGAACACGCGCAGGGCGACGACGTCAAGAAGCAGTGGCTCCGCCCGCTGGCGACCACCGACGACCTCTGGTGCCAGCTGTTCTCCGAGCCGGGCGCCGGATCGGACCTGGCGGGTTTGGCCACCACCGCGGTTCCCGACGGCGACGAATGGGTGGTCAACGGCCAGAAGGTGTGGACGAGCCTGGCCCACCGTGCGCGGTGGGGCCTGCTGCTGGCACGCACCAATCCCGACGTGCCCAAGCACAAGGGCCTGACCCTCTCCGGCAAGTCGATCGGCGACCCTGAGCTGCCCGAGCTGATCGAGCGCGAGATCGCGGCCACCGGCGTCGACCCGCGCCAGCTCGTGTTCGAGATCACCGAGACCGCGGCGATGCCGGAGATCGACGTCGCGCGCTCGCCTTCATCGAGCGCCTGAAGGAGATCGGCTGCCGCTTCGCGCTCGACGACTTCGGCGCGGGCTTCAGCTCGTTCTACTACCTCAAGCGCCTGGCGGTGGACTACCTGAAGATCGACGGCGACTTCATCCGCGACCTCGCCGACCGCTCACCGACCAGCTCGTGGTCAAGTCGATCGTGGAATCGCGGGCGGCCTGGGGATGAAGACCATCGCCGAGTTCGTCGAGGACCGCCGAGACCGCTCGAGATGCTGCGCGAGAAGGGCGTGACTACGCGCAGGGTACCACCTCGGCCGCCCCGCGCCGTTGCGCCAGCTCGACGCCGCCGCCCGTGTGGGCTGACGGCGCCGAGCGACGACGCTAGGGCAGCGGCCCTGTGCTGAGGATCGCGGCCAGCCTGTGCGCGTCCTCCTCGGAGGCGGTCACGATCTGTGCGCCCTGCGCACCGTCGACGCCGTCGGGGTTCATCTGCCAGTTGATGTAGGGGACGGACACGATCCGGTCGTCGACCACGATCGCGAAGTGGTGGCTGGTCACCAGCGGGTCGCCGCCGAGGGCGTGGTCGGCCCCGCCCTGCGCGACGTCGCGCGTGAGGTCCTGGAAGGCCCGCCTCGCCGGCGTCGTGAAGTCGAGCGCGACGATCGGGTCGCCCGTCGGCACGTCCTTCGCGACCTGGGCTTTCGCGAGGGCGGCGTTGGTGACCGGGGCCGCACCGCTCAGCACGAAGTACCCGTCTTCCCTTGTCTCGGACCGCACCACGCGAGCGCCATCGACCTGCCGGGCGCGCGCTTCGGCCTCGGCCTTCGTGAGCGCCGCCGCGCGACCGGCGTCGGGGCTGCCCGTGACGTCCGGGTCGCCGGGCGCGGGCCTGCCCATCAGGCCCGAGCACGCTGCCCTCCCAGTAGTACATCGCGAGGCGGCCAGGCACCATCAACGCCGTCACAGCGGCCTCGGTGCCCGTCGGGGCGGCGACCCTGATCTCACCGCCGACGATCATCGTCCGCGCGCCGCGGATCCCGGCAAGGTCGAGGCGTTCCTGGAGAATCCGCATGGTCGCGTCGGCGGCCGCCGGTGTGGTCCGGTAGTCCGACTGGACGGTCGCCGCGGGCGGCACCGGGGTGTCGTCCGCGCGGTCGCGCGGCAAGGTGAAGACGACGGCGGCAACGATCAGCGCCACCGCGACGAGCCCGGCCAGCGGCCGCAGCCGCCGCACCGTCCGCCGCCGGCGGCCCCCCTGCGAGCGACGTGCTTCGCCGCCTGCGGCCGCCTGCCCCCGCGCGGTGTCGGTGTCCGCCCCGGCGCGCCCCACACGCGCGTCGCCCCGCTCCCACGGACGGCGCGGGCGCGCCTCCTGGGCCGCTGCGGCGCGCAGCAGTTCGCCGCGCAGACGCTGGATGTAGTCGCTGCTCATAGGTTCCCTCCCACTCGGTCGCGCAGGACGCGCAGGCCGCGGCTGACGCGCTTGCGCACGGTCGCCTCCGGGCAGCCGCTCGTCGGCCCGCGATCTCGGCGTACCCACGGTCCTCGAGCACGTGGGCCCGCACCGCGTCACGCTGGTCCTCCGGCAGTTCCTCTACTAACTGGGTCGCGACCTCCTCGCCGAGCCAGCGGATCAGCTCGGCGTCCTCGGTGGCGACGGACACGGCCTGCATGCCGAGCCGGGCGCGCATCCGGTCCTCCGCGCGCCCCCGGCGCTGATAGTCGGTCAGCTTGTGGTGGGCGATCGCGAACAGCCAGGCGGCCGCGTTGGCGGTTCTGGGGCAGGTAGCGCGCAAGCGCGAGACCAGCGCCGCCGCGAACGTCTCGGCGGTCAGGTCGGCGGCGACCTCAGGGTTCGAGGTCCGGCGTTGGAAGAACGCCAGCAGCGCGCGGACGTAGCGGTCGTAGAAGAGCCCGAAGTCCTCGAGGTCGTCTGAGAGCAGCAGCGCCTCGTCGGTGTCGTGCGGCGTTCCCATGTACCGACAAGAATCGAACTAGGCCGCCGGATTGTGACCGACGCCTACGGCTCGGCCTCGTGGGCGGGGTGCCCGTGCGTCCGCCGGCGGGCCTTCATCTCGGCCTCGAAGATGTGGTGCTGGCCGCCGACGAGGGCTTCGCGCACCGCCTGCTCATGTTCGCGGAAGACCGACCAGTATGTGTCGTTGATATCTTCTCGACGACCTGGAACGTCCAGCGCCCGGCGAGCACGTTGCGCCCCACGAGGTCGCGCTGGAGCTCATCGGCCAGCGCCTCCATCTCGTCGGCACGCAGCAGCCCGAGGACCTCGTCGAGCTTGAGGTCGGTCTCCCCCATGAGCTGGTGGAAGCTGTAGAGATGGCCGCGGGCACGCTCGAGCGTCTCGAGCGCCTCGGACATCTTCCCGGCGGCCGCGACGGCGCCGTCGCCGGCTTCGTCGGGCCGTCTGTGATCGTTCTCCATCGTCCCGGGTACGGAGCCAACGGGCCGCCCCGGACTACTGGTTCCGTTTGAAGTGAAACAGCGCGAGCTCGGTCGCGAAGACCTCGGCGCCCGTCGTTGCCACGCTCCGCGCTCTCGGCGGCGATCGCCAGCGCCTGCTCGTGCGTCTTGGCCAGCAGCTTGTTGAGCTTCTTGAAGCCCCGCTCGTCGAGCTCGAGCGGCGTGCGCTCAGCACGATCTTGGGGTCCTCGAGCGTGCCCGCGTTGGCCGCCGCGGCGAGATCGCTGACCAGCCCCTGGACGTCTCGCCGGCGAGCTCGCGCGCGCAGCCCCGACGGCAGGGTGCGCCACTGGGTGTCGTCGAGGTTCGGGCGCGCCGTGGCCTTGTAGAAGTGCTGCAGCGCGCCGCGGCGGGCTCCGTGCGGACCAGCTCGACGCAGTCGTAGTCGCGCAGCATCCGGACGTGGTAGGAGACGACGCCGAGCGGGGCATCGAGCTCGATGGCGAGATCGCCGGGCTCGCGACACGCTCGCCGAGACGCTGCAGGATCCGCGCGCGCAGCGGATGGGCCAGCGCCTTCGCGATCCGCGCCTCCGAGGTCTCCCCCGCGGGCCGATGGCCATTACTAGATGAGGTCGGAACAGTGGGCATGGTCAACACGAACCATACGCCACCACCAACCTCGGCAACCAAACGATGGTTAGGTCCCGGACCGTGGCGACCCGCTTAAACGTGTCGACCGGTCCAGTTACGCCAGCGCGGCGGAGAGCGAGTCGCTCCAGCTCGTCGCCGCCCGGTAGCAGCGGGCGACGCGGCGCGACGGGAACCCGTCGGGCAGCTCCTCGCCGCGCTCGTGCGCGACGATCGCCCCGAGCAGCCGCCCCTCGGGCGCGTCCCCCTGCAGCAGCGCAGCGGTCGTGCGCTCGTCGAACGGGAGCTGGGCCAGCAGCTCCGGCAGCGGCTGCCGCACGAGCGCACCCAACAGCGAGAAGAGCCCGACGGTGAAGGCACGGTCCGGGCAGGCCACGGTGAGGGCGAGCTGCTGCGCGATCCGTGCGCGCACCAGGGCCGTCCCAGCACCACACGTGAAGCATCGGCGAACAACTCGAGGAAGGATCCGCCTGGTGGCGTTGCGGCGGATCGCGCGCGTCCCGCAGCAGCGTGAGCGCGTGCCGCAGCGAACGGATGCTGCGTCGCGGGGCTGAGCGCTGCCGAGTTGCTCAGGCGCAGCAGCCGCTGGCTGAGGCCGAGGTCGCACTCGATGATCGTCTCGAGCCTCGTCGATGTCGACCTCGGTGCCGGTCTCGAGCAGGCGGCAGAGCGTCGTGATCTGCGTCGACGGCAGCGGGCGTCCGTGGACGAGCGCCGGCCGGGCGAAGTAGTAGCCCTGGAAGGCGTGGAAGCCGAGTGCCTTGCAGTACGCGGCCTCTTCGTAGGTCTCCACCTTCTCCGCCACGAGGCGCAGGCCGCGGCCCTTCAGCAACGCCGCGTCGTGCGCGAGGCGCTCAGGCGAGAGCGCGCGCACGTCGAGCTTGGCGATCGTCGCCAGCTCGAGCAGCGGCTCCTGCTCGGGCGAGTACTGGAAGTCGTCGAGCGCGATCGTGAAGCCGGCGTTGACCAGCGTCCGCAAGGCGTCGAGCAGGGCACCATCGAGCTCCTGGTCCTCCAGCAACTCGAGCACGACCCGTTCGGGCGCCAGCGGCAACGACGGCACGCCGAGCAGGAACTCGCGCGTGACATTCACATAGGCCGGATGCGGGCCCACGAGCGCGTCGAGGCCGACGTCCGAGAGGCCGTTGACGATCACCGACGCCGTCGCGGCCACCGGGTTGTAGCGGACCGCCACCGATCGGGATCGGCCGATAGAGCAGCTCGTAGGCGATGACGCGCTCGTCACGGTCGAGGATGGGCTGGCGAGCCAGCAGCACACGTTCGTCGATCGCCCCTTCGCTCACGCCCCTTTGATTGGCTCTTGCCGCGCCAAATTGATTCGTCGATTGGATGAAAGTCGTTCCGTGCCCGTGCGCATCAGTACTGCTCCGGCGGCGCCGACCAACCCGAGCGGCAGCAGCGCGGGCGGCAGCAGGGCCAGGAGCATGACCGCGCCCAGCAGCGGTGCCGTCATCTCGACCAGCAGGCCGGCGAGGCAGCCGAGCAGGATGCCCGGCCCCGACAGGTCGGCCAGCTCACCGGAGGCGAACAGGCTGAAGGCGACACCGACCAGGACCGAGGGAAAGACGAGGCCGCCGCGGTAGCCCGCCGCCAGCGACCAGCCGGTGGCCAGCAACTTGATCAGCGCGATCCCGGCCAGCGCCCAGAGGCTGTAGTGCGTCGGGTCACCGAGCAGGATCGCGGAGCCCTCGCTGCCACTGAACTGCACCGCCGGCCCGCTGGCGAGGTAGAGCCCGCCGAGCACCGTTCCGACCCCGGCGTCCTGGCGGCGAGCCACCACGGCACCGCGGCGTCGATCCGGCGCGTCAGGCGGGCCAGGCGCCGGACCGACCACCGCAGCGCCACGCCGAGCCCTACGGCGACGCCGCCGAGCACGAACGCCGAGGCGTAGTCACGGGCGCGGACGGCGTCGGACGGCAGGTCGCCGTAGCCCTGGTGATCGCCCTTGAGGAGCCCGAGCGTCACGTAGGCCGCGAGCCCGGCGACGACGATCGCGCACAGCGGCACGAGGTCCAAGCGCTTCGCGCGCTGCCACAGGATCAGCACCGGGATCAGCAGCGCGATCAGCGAGCCGAAGAACGCGACGAGCAACGCGCCGACGCTGGCCAGCACGAGCGCGCGGCCGGGCGGGCCGTATTCATGCGCGCGCGGCCCAGCCGCCGAGGCCCGCGGAGAGGCCGACGAGCGCCGCCTCCGGCCCGAGCGAGGCTCCGGCGAGCAGGCTCGCCGCGCCGACGAGCAGGATCGTCGCCAGACCGGCGACGGTCGGCGGCGGCCCGTCGGAGCTGTGGAGCGGATCCAGATGCGAGCCTCGACGAAGCGTCGCTGCCCGACCCACCGCACGAGGGCCGAGAACGCGATGCTCAGCACGAGCGCCAGCGGCACCACCCGCCAGCGCACGTCGTCGCTGCCGGCCACGTCGTTCCACAGCCAGTCGGTGCCGGGTTGACCACCCACTCGAAGCCGACGAAGACGACCCGCGTCGACGACGCCGATCGCCAGTGCGACGAGAGCGAGCACGAGGACGGGACGCACGGTCGCCGACTCCACCGGCGCGGCGGATGACGCGGCGTCACCCATGGCGGGTGATTGCGCGGGGCGGCATAATCGGCGCTCGGCACCGTGGCGGACCAGACACGCAGATGGATGATGACCGGAACGCTCGCGCTGACGGGGGCGCTCGCGGGCGGCGTCGCCGGGTACCTGCTCACGCCTGACATCACCGGCGTGATCGCCTCGCTCGCGGTCGCGGGGCTCGGCCTCGGCGGCACGCTCGGGGTGTTGTTCGCCGGCGGGTGGCGCTCGCCGAAGCCGCCGCAGCTGGTCGAGCCTGCACCACCGCCACCCGAGCCAGAACCAGAGCCCGAACCCGAACCCGAACCGGACCCTCCACCGCCGGAGGGTGGCGAGCCGGGCTGGTACGCGGTGCCGGACGGGGCCAAGCGCTACTGGAACGGCGAAGCCTCGCACGACCGACGTGTGGCGCGAGCGGCGAACCAAGCGCTCATGAGGAAAATGTTGACATTTCCGGGTTACACGAGTTACGGGGTATGAAGGACGGTGAGCGACGAACCCAAGACGCCGGGCGCCGTCTTCGCGGACGCACTGGAGCAATGGCGCGAAGCGCTTCGCCTGCCAGCGCCGTCCCCCATCCCACATGCCCCCAAGGAACCTCGCCTGCCGGGAGAGCCGCCGAGGCGATCGTTTTCTGACCGCCGTCATTCTGGCGCCCGTTGGTCAGAAAGGGCCGCTGTTAGCTTCGGCGGACCATCAACTTCTGACGGGAGGAGAAGACGATGACAAGCCTCAATCAAGGGCGGTTCCTCGGCGCGGCCATCGGCACGGGGGCGGCGGCCGCAGCCTCAGGGTCCTGGACACCGGCGGCGAAGGCGCAGGGCGGCGGCGGCGGGCGTCGCAACGTGCCCAACAACCGCATCGGGATCCAGATGTACTCGCTGCGGCGCTTGATCCCGAAGGCGACCGGCGCGCGGTCCGCAACATGCTCAACTGGCTCGGGCGCGCGGGCTACACCGAGATCGAGATGGCCGGCGACTACGGCTTCACCGCACGGCAGGTGCGCGGCTGGGCCGATGACGCCGGTCTGCTGGCCGTCTCAGGCCACGACGGCCTCAACCTCGACGTCCCGGACGGCCAGTGGGAGGCCGCCTACCGGGCCACCCTCGAGGGCGCCAAGACGATGGGCCAGCAGTTCACCGGCGTCCTGGCCTGGCACCCCGGTCCGCACACCGTCGAGCGCTACAAGTTCCTCGCCGACCGCTTCGACAAGGCGGCCGTGATGGCCACCAGCGTGGGCCTGCAGTTCTTCTACCACAACCACGATTTCGAGTTCTCGAACAAGAGGCCGACGGCACGCCGCTCTACGACTCTGCTCGAGGAGACCGACGCCAACCGGCTCATGTTCGAGCTCGACCTGTACTGGATCGTGGTCGGCGGCGAGAGCCCGCTCGACTACCTCGCGCGCGATCCCTCCCGCTGGCCGCTCTACCACGTCAAGGACAAGATCTGGGACGCGACCGCCCCGGCGGAGCGACCGGGAGGACGTCGGCCCCGGCTGATCGACTTCCCCGACATCTTCGCGGCGGGGAGGGCGCCGCGTGGACAAGCACTTCTTCATCGAGCACGACGAGCCGCCGCTCTCGCACCCTGGCTGACCCGGAGGCGGAGTACAAGACCGCGCAGACAGGCCCGACTATCTGCGCGACGTGCGGTGGTAGGAGACACTCCTCACGGTGGTCGTGGCCGCGGCGGGCGGCCACGGCCACCGCGAGCGCTAGCTGAGCGGCGCGGGCATTCCCTCGAGCTCGTCGAGCAGGACGGCGTGCGGGAAGTCGGGCTGCGGCGCGGCCGGTGCGGTCGCGAGCAGCTTCGCCTGCGCCTCGGCGGCCGAGGGCAGGCCGTTGCGCGACATCGTGCGGGCGATCATCGCGGCGGCGATCGGCGTGGCGAACGAGGTCCCGTCCCAGCTCGGCCCAGCCGCCGAAGGCGATCGTCGGATCGGTGCGGGCTGATCGTCGAGCCCTGCGCGACCTTCGTCTTCGCGCGCGTGAACGTGGACTGCAGGTTCGATCCGCGGGCGGTGGCGTCGACCCACGGGCCGTGGTTGCTGTAGCCCGCGCGCGACCACTTGCCGCCGTCGCTCCTCGACCGCCCCGACCGCCAGCACCTGATCGAACGCCGCCGGCCAGAACGGCCGGCTCGTGCCGTGGTTGCCGGCGGCCGCCACGACGGTGCGCGCTCGCGCCGATGCGCCCATCGCGGTCGCGATCGCCAGCGGGGCGACGTCGCGGTCGGTGTAGCCGCCGAGCGAGAGGTTGACGATGTCGATGTCGGCCGGCAGCTGCTCCATCGCGGCCGCGACGCTCGAGGTCGTCGCCGACGCCGTGCGAGTCGAGCACCTTGACCGCGTAGACCGACGCGGCGGGCGCCACCTGCAGGATCAGCCCGGCGATGAACGTGCCGTGGCCGGACTCGGCGTCGCCGTAGCCGTCGCGCTCGACGTCCCAGACGTCGTCGCTGTTCGGGCGCGCGCTGGACGCTCTTCAGCCACTCGTGCTCGAACATGCCGGTGTCCAGCACGGCGATCCGCACGCCCTGGCCGTCGCCGGCTGAGTCGTGCGCAGCGGCAGCGCCGCGGGCAGCGGCGCCGGGCGCACGGTCGAGCCCGGCCCGCCCTGAATGCGCGGCTCGCCGTAGAAGTTGATCGCCGACGCCGCCGCCTCGCCGACGAACACGTGGTTGGGCGCCACGCGCGCCGGGCCCTGCGGGCGATTGGCGGTGGCCCTGCGGACGCTGCGCGAGCGCGTCGAGCACCTCGCGGGCCGGGTCCGGCGGGTTCTGCGGCGTGCGCGTGAACACCGTGACGCCGAACGGGCGCTGCTCGCTCTGGCGCCAGCCCGTCAGCACCCGCTGCACGTCCGCCGCGTCGCCCGGGCCGGCGAGGATCTGGCCCGGCCGCAGCAGGAACGTGTTCCCGGGCTCGTGATTGACCGCGACCGTGCGCGGGTCCCACTGCCGGGCAGTTCGCCCGCGGAGCGCGGACGCGGCGGCCGTCGCGAGCGCCGCGACGGCGACCGCGAGCACGAGGGCGAGCCGCCCGACGATCTGCCTACCGATAGCAACGTTCATGAGCCCATCCGACAGCAAGCGCCTTGGCGCGCACTTGGCCGCTTCTTGGCGCACCGCGGCCGGACGCCAAGAAGTGCCGGACTAGAAGCAAGGCGGCAACCAGTACACGTCGATGTCGTCCGAGCAGTCCAGGCCGTCGGAGCCCATCAGCAGCCCAGCATCCTCGCCGTCGTTGTGACCGTTCGCTTAGCCCGCGGAGCTGCCCGACGAGTAACCTGGCATTGCGGGCCACCGCGGACCTCGCGCCGAGTCTTCGCCTTCTGCCGCCGCACGACGCGCCGCAGCACGCGGGCGTCGTGGCGCTTCTGCTTCGCCACGTTGAGGGCAGCGATCTCGCGCCGATGCGCTTAGAGCATGTAGGCCGTGAAGCGGAACGCGGTGTAGCTGTCGTACTCGTTGCACTGCCAGCGGAGGCGCGACAACCTGTGACAGCGCCAGGTGACGTAGCCGTCGTAGAAGCGCGTCGGGATGCGGTGCGAGTACTGGCCCTCGTACTCATCGCGAAGCCAGTCGTTGAGCACGTAGCGCGCGCTCGAGCAGTTCATCCCGTTGCGCGCGTCGAGGTTGCGGAAGCGCGCCGCCTCGCCATCGCGGTTGTAGGAGAGACCCGAAATCTCCAATCGCGCAACGCGCGCGGCTGACGCCGTCGCCGGCGCGATGCTTCCCATGACGACCGCGACCGC
>CAWHIZ010000016.1:0-309311 GCA_963829405.1 uncultured Actinomycetota bacterium | reverse complement strand
AATTCCCTTCGGACCGCCACGGCTTGTTCTGGCTGTGGCCGACGAGCAACAAGAACGACCCGTATGTGCGACAGGTTGCCGACGTCAAGTCGGTCACGCTCGATGGGGAGCCCGCGCCGTACAGCATGCTCTGGACTGAAGGCAAGCAGTTCCGGGTGGCCAAGGTGGGCGATCCCGACGAATACCTCGGGTTCGGCACCCATGTCTTCGAGATGCGGTACTCCATTCCCGGCGCCCTCGAGCCGGGAACCACAGGCGCCGACCTGAGGTTCGCCGGGTCCACCGGAGACGAGGGGCCCGCGAAGTCGGTGTTCTTCTGGAACGTGGTCGGCGGACTCTGGAATAACCGGATGGAGCACGCTGAGATCACCGTGACGATGCCGGGCGACATCACGGGTGCGCAGTGTTCGGTCGGCTTGGGGGTCGGCACCCCGTGCAAGGATCTGACCGTCAGCGGTAACCGGATCGCGCTGTCGGCCGATTATCTGGGCTCGCATACGCCGGTGACCCTTCGGGCCGGTGTCGACGTGCCGACACCAGCGATCGAGAAACTGTGGTGGCCCAACACGTGGGATCGCATCCTCGGCCAATCGATGACCGATATGGCCTTGATCCTGGGCTTGACCGTCGCCTTCGCGCTCGGCGGATTCCTCTGGTACCGAACGACGGTGGAGTCGTCACCGGGATTTCCGCTCCAGTACGCACCGCCGGAAGGTCTCGGGCCGGTGCAGACGGAGTACATCCGCACCGAGGCCGTCCCCAAGAACGCCCTCACCGCGACGCTCTTCTATCTCGCCGAGCGCAAGATGATCTCGCTGCAGCAGGTCAACGATGAGCACTGGCGAGTCCGCGGCCTGGCCAAGCCGACCGAGTGGGAGCGGCTCGATCCGGTCAGCACGCAAGGTCGGCACCGCGCTCAAGGTGAACAAGCCGGGCGAAGAGTTCGAGGCCAAGAAGACCGTCAAGTCAGGCGAGAAGCTCAACAAGGCCAAGACCGATATCGCCAAGGCCGTCACGACGTGGGCCTTCGACGGCGGCCTGCTGGTCAAACACCACAAGGAGCTATGGGTCCGCACTGCCAACGTGATCTCCTTCATGGTGGCTGTGTGCTGCTTCCTCCTGTGGTTCGGCATCCCGATCACGGCGATCGCCCTGCCGTTCGTGGCGTTCTTCTTGTTCAGCGCTCGGTCGTGGACCGACGGGGTCGGCACTCGGCGCACCGCAGCGGGCCGCGAACTGTGGTCGCAGGCAGGTGGATTCCACCGCATGCTTGCCACCGAATCGGCCGAGTCGCGGTTCGACTTCTCCGCGCGCAAGGACCTCTACACCACATATGTGCCGTTCGCGGTGGCCGCGGGCGCCGCCACGTTGTGGGCCCAGAAATATGAGACGTCCACGGGTTCACCTGCACCGCAACCAGACTGGTATAACTCGTCGACGTCGTCATCGTCGACATCGGGCGGCGGCTGGGGGTTCACCAGCGGGTCCGGAGGTGCAAACTTCGACAGTTTCGACTCCGCGTTGTCCTCGTCGATCGGCGCCTACACCGCATCGCAGACGGCGTCGTCGTCATCAGGCGGCGGCAGCAGCAGCGGTGGCGGCGGCTTCAGCAGCGGCGGCGGCGGCGGTGGCGGCGGCGGAGGAGGAGGCGGATCATGGTGAGGTTGCTGCTCGTCATCGTGCTGATACTCGCGGTGCTGGTGCTGGTGGTTTTCGTGCTGGGCTACAACAAGATTCGCAGCGCTGACATCCGGGTGGCCGAAGCGCTGTCCGGTATCGACGTGGAGTTGACGCGACGCGCTGCCCTTATTCCGAGCCTTGTGCACACCGTGCAGACCTTCGCCGCACACGAGAAGGGCATCCTCGATCACGTCACCGACGCGAGGACGGCGCTGACGTCGGCGACGTCGGGAAAGTCGGTCGCCGAACGCAGTTCGGCGGAGCAGGAACTCGACTCCGCGCTGGTGCCGGTCCTTGCGCTCGGCCAGAGCTATCCGCAGTTGAACTCGTCGAACAACTTTCTCAACCTGCAGGACAACCTTGCTGACACGGAGGGCAAGCTGGCATTCGCCCGCCAGTACTACAACGACGCGGCCGCCACGCTGAACCGGCTCCTCACCACCATCCCGTGGATGTTCGTCGCACCGCTTTCCGGTGTGGCCGAACGCGAGTACTACCAGACTCCGCGGTAGGCATGCGCATCGTCTTCGCGGGAACCCCCGAACCTGCCCTCCCGTCATTGCGCCGGCTCATCGACTCGCCGCGCCACGACGTGGTTGCGGTGCTCACGCGCCCAGATGCGGCCGCCGGCCGGCGGGGTAAACCGTCGCCGTCACCCGTCGCGCAACTCGCTCTCGAGCGCGGTATTCGCGTGCTGCGACCGGACCGCCCCAACTCCGACGAATTCGTCTCGGAGTTGGCCGAATTGGCGCCAGAGGCATGTGCGGTGGTGGCCTACGGGGCGTTGCTTCGTGACGGCCTGCTCGCCGTGCCCGCGCACGGGTGGATCAACCTGCACTTCTCACTGCTGCCTGCGTGGCGTGGTGCGGCGCCGGTACAGGCGGCGATCGCGGCGGGCGATGCCGTCACCGGCGCGACCACGTTCCAGATCGAACCGGCGCTGGACTCCGGCCCGGTGTACGGGGTCGTCACCGAGACGATCCAGCCCACCGACACCTCGGCGGATCTGCTTGGCCGGCTGTCGATTTCGGGGGCGTCGCTGCTGGAGACGACGTTGGACGGCATCGCGGACGGGCGGCTGTCGCCAGTACCGCAGCCTCTCGACGGGGTCACTGTCGCACCGAAGGTCACGGTCGACGATGCACGGGTGCGCTGGGACCTGCCCGCCCATGTCGTCGAGCGGCGGATCCGCGCGGTCACACCGAACCCCGGCGCATGGACCCTCATCGACGACGTGAGAATCAAACTCGGACCGGTGACGGTCGACGCGTCGGAGCCGCTGGCGCCGGGCGCGATCCGGGTGGGCCGCAACGATGTCCGGATCGGCACGGCCTCACAACCCGTGCTGCTCGGCACCGTTCAGCCGCCGGGCAAGAAGACGATGGACGCGGCGGCATGGGCGCGCGGCGCCCGACTCGACGAATCCGCGACCGCCTCATGACCAAACCCCGCAGGCCGCGCCGCAAGCCGCTCGACCCGGCGCGCCAGGCGGCATTCGACGTGTTGCGGGCGGTCTCGGAGCGAGACGCCTACGCCAACCTCGTGCTTCCCGGACTGCTGAGGGACCGCGGAATCACGGGCAGGGACGCCGCGTTCGCCACCGAACTGGCATACGGCACATGTCGCACCCGCGGGCTGCTTGACGCCGTCATCGCCGAAGCCGCGGGACGCCCACCGGACCACATCAACCCGGTGCTGCTCGACCTGCTGCGACTCGGGACCTACCAGCTGCTCCGCACCCGTGTCGACGCGCACGCCGCGGTGTCCACCACCGTCGAGCAGGCCGGGGTCGAATTCGACTCGACGCGAGCCGGATTCGTCAACGCCGTACTGCGCACCGTTTCCAGGCGGGAGCCGCAATCGTGGATCGATGAGCTCGCCCCACCCGCCGACTCGGACCCCATCGGCCATATGGCCTTCGTGCACGCACATCCGCGGTGGATCGCCCAGGCCTTCGCGGATGCACTCGGCGCCCGGGCGGGCGAACTCGACGCGCTGCTGTCCGCCGATGACGACCGGCCGCTGGTGCATCTCGCCGCCCGCCCCGGCGTGCTGACCGCCGAAGAACTCGCGCAGTCAATCGACGGAGAAGTCGGCCGCTACTCGCCGTATGCGGTGTACCTGTCCGGGGGAGATCCGGGCAGGCTCGACGCGGTCCGCGACGGCAAGGCGCTGGTCCAGGACGAAGGCAGCCAGCTCGTGGCACGCGCGCTGACGCTCGCGCCGGTGCACGGCGACGGCGGTCGATGGCTGGATCTGTGCGCGGGGCCCGGCGGCAAGACGGCCCTGCTTGCGGCCATCGGCAACCAATCGGGTGCGGCCGTCACCGCCATCGAGCCCAATGAGCGTCGGGCCGAATTCGTCGAGCAGAACACCCGCGGCCTGTCCGTCGACGTGCTGCGCGTCGACGGAAGGGAGCCCGGCATCGAGCCCGGTTTCGACCGCGTGCTGGTGGATGCGCCGTGCACCGGCCTCGGCGCCCTGCGGCGACGCCCGGAGGCGCGCTGGCGCCGTCAACCCTCGGACGTGCCCGCATTGGCCCGGCTGCAGCGTGAGCTGCTCGCGTCGGCGATCAAGCTGACCCGTCCCGGCGGGGTGGTGCTGTACGCCACCTGCTCGCCGCATCTGTCCGAGACCGTCGGGGTGGTGGCCGATGCGCTGCGCCGTCACCCCGTGACGACGCTCGATGCCCGTCCGCTGTTCGAAGGAGTCGACGACCTCGGCGACGGCCCGTACGTGCAGCTCTGGCCGCATCGGCACGGCACCGATGCGATGTTCGCGGCGGCGCTCGAAGTAGGGTAGGCCCATGTCACGACCGATGATTGCACCGTCGATCCTGGCCGCCGACTTCTCCCGGCTGGCCGACGAGGTCGCCGCCGTCAAGGGCGCCGACTGGGTCCACGTCGACGTGATGGACAACCACTTCGTGCCGAACCTGACGCTCGGTCTTCCTGTCGTCGAGAGCTTGCTGCCGACTACCGACATCCCGGTGGACTGCCATCTGATGATCGACAACCCCGACCGATGGGCGCCGCCGTATGCCGAGGCGGGCGCCTACAACGTCACTTTTCACGCAGAGGCGACGGACAACCCGGTCGGCGTCGCCCGTGACATTCGCGCCGCGGGCGCCAAGGCGGGACTCTCGGTCAAACCGGGCACTCCGCTCGAGCCGTACCTCGAGATCCTGCCCGAGTTCGACACGCTGCTGATCATGTCCGTCGAACCAGGCTTCGGTGGCCAGAAGTTCATCCCAGAGGTGCTGGCGAAGGTCGCGATCGCGCGCAGGCTGGTGGACGCGGGCGAACTGACGATCCTCGTGGAGATCGACGGTGGAATCAACGCCGAGACGATCGAGGACGCCGCCGAAGCGGGCGTGGACTGTTTCGTGGCGGGGTCTGCCGTGTACAGCGCCGACGATCCGGCCGCCGCCGTCGAAGCGCTACGAAGGCGAGCGGCGACCGCGTCAAAACATCTGCGGTTATGAGTTTCGACGCCGCGATGCGGCTGGCCGTCGAGCAGGCCGAGTTGGTCAAGGGCGGCACATACCCGAATCCACCTGTCGGCGCGGTCATCCTGGATCGTAACGGTGAGATCGCAGGCGTCGGCGGAACCCAGCCCGCCGGTGGTCCCCATGCCGAGTTGGTGGCGCTTCGCCGGGCAGGTGCGCGCGCCGCGGGCGGTACGGCCGTTGTCACGCTCGAACCGTGCAACCATCACGGCCGAACGCCGCCATGCGTCGACGCGCTTCTCGCTGCAGGTGTTTCGACAGTGGTCTACGCCGTCAACGATCCGAACGCCGAGGCGGCGGGGGGAGCGGCAAGGCTTTCCGCGTCGGGTGTGAAGGTGGTGGCGGGGGTGCTCGCCGACGAGGTCGCAGGCGGAACGCTTCGCGAGTGGCTGCACAAGCAGCGCACCGGAAGTCCCCACGTCACCTGGAAATTCGCCACCAGCATCGATGGACGCAGCGCTGCCGCCGATGGCAGCAGTCAATGGATCACCAGTGAGTCCGCCCGCGCCGACGTTCATCGTCGCCGAGCGGCCTGCGACGCAATCGTCGTCGGTACCGGAACGGTGTTCATCGACGACCCCAAGCTGACGGCCCGGCTACCCGACGGCACCCTCGCCGAACGGCAGCCGCTGCGTGTCGTCGTGGGGGAGCGCGAAATCTCCCCCGACGCCAACGTTCTCAACGACGACACCCGCACGATGGTGATCCGCACCCGCGATCCGCAGGAGGTGATCAAGGCGCTTTCGGATCGCACCGACATCTTCATCGAGGGCGGGCCGACGCTGGCAGGCGCATTTCTCCGGGCGGGCGTGATCCACCGGATCCTTGCCTACATCGCGCCGATCCTGCTTGGTGGCCCGATCTCTGCGATCGACGATGTCGGCGTGCTCTCCATCGCGCATGCGCAGCGGTGGCGCTTCGACGGCATCGAGCCCATCGGCCCCGACGTTCTTCTCAGTCTGGTTCCGCAGTAACCGGCTCGTCGCCCATGTCCAGCGGCCGATGCGCGATCAGGTCGCGGATCCCGCCTGCGCCGAGGCGTTCCCTGAACGTCGCCACGGTGTAGCCCATGACGGTCGCATCGGTGCGTGCCCGCGCAGTCGCCGAGCGTGGCATGTGGAACAGCGGGCCGAGCTCGCCGAAATAGTCACCACGTTCCGCGACCCAGAGCAATTCCTCGCCGCCACCGGCCAATTCACGCAGGATCTCGACCTCGCCATCGGATACCACGTAGATGCAGTCGCCCATGGTGCCCTCCTCGAACAGCGTCTCGCCGGCCTTCAGCTGAGCCGGGGTCGGCGGCCGGTTCGACTCCGCGAAGTCCGGAACCAGTTCCACCACGCGGTCGGCCAACGGGAGGATCCGGGCGTCGTGGGTGGCGACGACCACCATCCGATCGCCCGACGCGAGTTCGCGGATCAGCCGCAGCACCTCCTCGACCTGAATGAAATCAAGATGCGCGGTCGGCTCGTCGGCGACGATCAACGGCGGGTCGAGCGCGATCGCCCGCGCGACCGCGACCCGCTGCTGCTGACCGCCGCTGAGGTCACTGGGCCGGTGGGTCATCCGGTCCTCCAGCCCGACGCGGATCAGCAGCTGCTGCGCCTTCTCGCGCGCTTCGTGACGCGGCATACCCGCCGAGCGCAGCGGCACCATCACGTTCTCCAGCGCGGTGAGGCTGGGCACCAGGTTGAACGCCTGGAATACGATGCCCACGGTCTCGCGCCGGTACTTCGACAACGCCTTGGCGTCGAGGGACGTGACGTCGACATCACCGAACTTGATGGCGCCCGAGGTCGGCTTCAGAATTCCGCCAAGACACGACAGCAGGGTTGTTTTGCCACAACCGCTGGGGCCCAACAGAATCACCAATGAGCCTGCGGCGACGTCGAGGTTGAACCCGTCCAGCGGCCGAACGGCGTACCCACCACTCGAATACTCGACGACAAGGTCCTGAATGCTCAGATCGCCCATGGCTCAAGGACCTCCGAACGCCATGGCCGGATCGACGGACACCGCGCGGTGCAGTCCGGTGCCGCTGGCGATCAAGCCGAAGACCACGGCGATCACGGGCAGGATGACGTAGGCGTAGGACGGGACGATGACCTGCATCGGGAAGATCGGTCCGAGTAGCGCCGAAAGCACGACGCCCACGACAACCGCGGACAGCGCGACGACGATCGCCTGCAGCGCGAGCCCGGCCGCGATCGACCCCGTCGGGACGCCAATCGCCTTGTACACCGCGAAGTCTCGCAGGCGTTCGAGCGCGGACAGATAGATCACAGAACCCACGATCAGGGCGGCCACGATCCACAGCAGTATCGCCACGATGGTGATCGAGTTGACCGCGACTTTAAGGGGGCGAAGCAGATCGGCGACCGCGCCGTCGCGGTCGATGGCCTTGTAACCCCGCGGTACCTGGTCAAGCGTGCCCCGGATCCCGATCGACGCGACCAACGGCTGCCCGCCGTACACCAGCTGCTGGGCGCCTTCGGTGGTGAGGAAGATGTTGGGCAGGTTGGCCAACGCCGTCGAATTCTCCACGATGCCGACGATGCGCAGTCGCCGCGATGCGATCTGGATGTCCTCGCCCTCGTTGCGCTCGAGCGTGCTCGACACCGCCACCTCGTCGGGGTTCACAGGTGCGCGACCCTCCGACACCGTCGGCATGCCAGGACCCTTCTCGGGGGCGCCGAACAGGTCGGCGTTGCGGGTGGCGTCGCCCAGCGTGACCGTGCCGCCTGCGTACACGAGCGGGGCTGCCGCCTGCACACCTGGCGCGTCGGCAATCCGCCGCATGTCGACCGGCGCGAACGGCGTCGCTCCGACGAACGGGCCCGAAGCACCGTCCTTGACGAGAAACAGGTCGACGCCGAGGGAGTCGACGGTCCTTAGCGCCTCGGCGCGGAAGCCGTTCGCCAGCCCGGTCAGTACCAGCGTCATGGCGAAAATGATGGCGGTGGACAGTATTGCGATGACGAAACGCCGTTTTCGCCACTGCATATCGCGCAGCGCGGCCAGCAGCATCTAAACGACGTTACCGAGGCCTGCGCGTTTGCGGGTCGGGATTGCGTACGTCAACACGGGTGCCTCAGCGACCGGCTGCGAACGTTTCGACCACGGACGCCCTGAGTCGAAGAAGCTGCGGGTGAACTGCACTGCCGAAGCGTTGCCGCGACGAAAGTCGGGGTTCGCGACGCCGCCCGCGTCTTCGACGGCCTTCCCACGCGACAGGCGAGGAAACCAGGTGATGTCAGGGCATTCGATTGGTCGGGCTCGTCAGCGGCGAGACCGACCAGTTCGACAGCGCGGACGGGCCGAGGATGCGGCTTCGGGTCTGCCCGGCGGTGTAGAAGGTGAACTTGCTGGCGCGATAACACTGTTCGAAGCAGTCGAACGGCTGACCGTCGGCGTCGAAGCTGACTCCGCGCACCCGCACGATCGGATCGCCGGGCTCCAGGCCGAGTTGCTCGGCCTCCCAACTGCTCGGGGTGTCGACCTCGAACGCCTGCTCCGAGTAGTCGTCGGTGACGCCGTATCGCTCTTCGATGAATCGGTACAGCGACTCGCCGCGCTCGAGGCGCTCCTGGTCGATGGCCGGTACCCGGCTCAACGGCAGCACTGCGCGTTCCAGAATCCTGTCGGTGCCGCCGATTTCGCGTCTGCGCCAGATCTCCCAGACGGGCTGGCCCACTTCGACACCCAGCGCGGTGGCGATGGTGCGACTGGGCAGCCCGACGCCCACGGTGATGAGCGATGTCGTGACCGCGGGCAGCGTGCCGCCCTCGTCGATGAGGGTGTGCAGTAGTTCACCGGGTCGCGTGGGGTCACTCGCGATGCGCGGTTCGGCGACGAATGTACCGAGCCCCTGGCGGCGCTGGATCCTGCCCGCCCGCTCGAGTTCGTCGAGCGCCCGGCGCACCGATATCGAGCTGACTTCTGCGATCTCGGCGAGTTCGGTCGTCGACGGGAGCCGGTCACCTGGCTTCAGGCCGCGCTCGGCCATGATGTCGAGCACCAGGTCGTATACGTGCTGGTAGCGCAGTTTGCGCTCGGCGCCGGCCGCCATTTCCCCTCCCTCGCCAGATCAGATACTGACTATGCAACCTCGACCAATTTCGTATAACTCCTCGCTGAGCAGTGTATCTGTCTCGGTCATCAGGAATTCTGAAGGAAACATCGCCGAAACTGAGTAGCAATGCCGATCACTCATTCTACTGTGTATACACACTCAGTCGAGAGGGTTCAGGATGATCGAAATGGACAGGCGCAGTTTCTTTCGGACGTCGGCCGTTGCGGCGCTGGCCGTCGGCGGTGCGGCGGCGCTGGCGTCGTGTGCCCCCGAGACCGCGACGCGGACCGTCCTGCGGGTCGGTTCGACGACCGATATCGATGCGCTGAACCCGTTCACGCTGTTCTCCACGCAGGCCTTCGACGTCATGCAGCTCGTCTACGACAAGCTGTTGGAGTACGACGCCGACTTCAACATCAAGCCGGCGCTGGCATCCGAGGTCGCGGCGGGCGACGGCGGAAAGACCTTCACCTACACGCTGCGGTCCGGGGTGAAGTGGCAGGACGGCAAGGACTTCACCGCCGACGACGTCGTCTTCACCTTCCTCATGGTGCGCGATAACGAATACGGCACCTACGGCGCGTATCTCAAGGAACTGACCGACATCAAGAAGGTCGGCGACAATCAGGTCCGGCTGACCTATTCGGAGCCTCAGGTGCTGGACCCAGGGGTGATCCTGCCGATCGCGCCGAAACATCTGTGGGATTCCATCTCCAAGGACGACCTGACCGACTACGCAAACGAGAAGCCGGTCGGCACAGGCCCGTTCACATTCGACTCATGGGAGAAGGGCAAGGTCGTCACCGTAAACCGCAACGACTCGTGGTGGGGCGACAAGCCGGCGGCCGAGAAGGTCACCTGGACCAAGTTCGGCAGCGACGACATCGTCACTCAGGCCCTCAAGTCGGGCGAGATCGACATCGTGCCCGAGGTGCCGCCGACCATCTTCAAGGGGCTGGACGGCGCGCAGGACGTCGCCGCTACAGCGATGGATTCGTTCTCCTTCCACATGATCGGCTTCAACTGCTCGGAGGAGCCCACCTCCAAGGGCAATCCGCTGCTGCGCGATCAGGCCGTGCGTCAGGCGCTCAGCTGTGCGGTCAGCCGTGCGCAACTCGTCGAGCTGGCGCTTGCAGGCTACGGTCAGCCCGGCGTGGACCTGATCCCGCCCGCGTTCGGTGACTTCCACTTCACCCCTGCGCCTGCCGACGTCCTGGACAACAATCCCGGCAAGGCCAACCAGCTGCTCGACGCTGCGGGCTACACACAGCGCAACGGCGACGGAATCCGTGAATCGAGGGATGGTAAACCGCTGGCTTTCCGGATCCTCGCGATCGCCGACACCGCGGTGGATGTGAAGGCCGCCGAGCTGTTCATCACCGCGGCCAAGGCGGTCGGCATCGGTCTGAAACTGTCCACCACCGACGCAGACACGATGGGCGCGACGGTGTTCAACACCGACGGTCCGGACTGGGATGTGATGGTGTGGGGCTGGGACTCCGGGCTGTACGACCCGTCGTACCTGTTGAGCGTTGGCATCACCGATCAAATCGGTGGAAACAACGACACGTTCTGGTCGAATCCGCGCTTCGACGAGCTGTACAACCAGCAGAACCACACCATCGACCGCGCGGCACGGGTCAAACTGGTTCTCCAGATGCAGGCGATTCACTACGCCGCGTGCCCGTACATCGTGATGTGGTATCAGAAGAAGCTGGCAGGAACCCGGACGAACACCTGGACGGGGTGGCACGCCATGAACGGCGGTATGACACTGAACTTCTCCCGCGCCAACTACCTCGACGTGAAACCGGCCTGAGGGCCCCGGGACGTCGATGGCTCGATATCTCGGGCAGAAATTCACGTACCTTGTGCTCACCCTGGCGGCGGTACTCGTAACGAACTTCGTGCTGTTCCACCTGATGCCGGGCGATCCCGTCACCCACATCGCCAGGGGACAGCGCCTCGACGCCGCCGGGGTAGCGAGGCTGCGGGCGTTCTACGGGCTGGACCGGTCGATGTTCGACCAGTTCCTCACCTACGTAGGGCATCTCGCCCGCGGCGATCTCGGGTACTCCTACACTTATCAGACGTCGGTAGGGCCGATCGTCGTCAAGGCGCTGGGTAACACGCTGATCCTGGTGACCGTGTCGACGCTGCTGGTGATCGGGCTCGGTGTGTTGATCGGCGTGTTCGCCGCGTCACGGCGCGGGACGCGAACCGACGGCAATCTCGTCATCGGATCCCTCGTCTTCTGGAGCCTCCCGACGTTCTGGGTCGGCATGCTGTTGATCTTCCTGTTCGCCGTGACTCTCGGCTGGCTGCCGATCGCCGGTATGTACACCGCCGATGCGTTGTATCCCAGCTCGTTCACTCGATTTGCCGACTTGGCAAGACATCTGGTGCTGCCGACCATCGCGATGGTGCTCGTCGACATCGCTCAGTTCGTCCTCATCACGCGAAGCTCGCTGCTCGCAACGCTGTCCGAGGATTTCATGACGACCGCGCGCGCCAAAGGTCTGCATCCGCGCCGGGTGCTCTGGCGCCACGGAGTGCGCAATGCGCTGCTGCCGGTCGTCACCGCCACCACGCTCTACGCCAGCGCGACGGTCGGCGGCACCATCCAGGTCGAGACGGTGTTCTCATGGCCCGGGATGGGCCAGCTCATCTATCTGTCGGTGGTTCGCCGCGACTACCCGGTGATGGAGGCGTGCTTCCTGATCTTCGCGGTCGTCGTGGTGTTGGCGAACTTCGCCAGCGACGTCACCTACCGTCTACTCGACCCACGGGTCAGGCTGACATGACCGGGCCGCTGATGGAACCCAACCTCGAACCCGACGGGGTCGTCGAGCCGCCGCACGGTTGGCGTGGCGTCACCCGCCTCGTGTGGCTCGACAGGATGGGGCGCGCAGGCATCATCGCAGTCGCCGTTGTCGTAGTGGTCGCCGTCGTCGGACCGCTCGTCCTGCCCTACGACCGTGGCGCGGTCGCGGGATCACGCGAAGGAATCCTGCTCTCTCCCAGTTCGATTCATTGGCTGGGCACCGACGAACTCGGCAGGGACGTATTCCGCCAGGTCATCGCGGGAACCTCGGTGTCGCTCCAGATCGGCTTGATCGCCACGCTCATCACCGTGCTGATCGGCACAATGGTCGGTGTCCTCGCGGGCTGGTTCACCGGGTTCATCGACGCGGTGCTGATGCGCATCACCGACTTCTTCCTGGTGCTGCCGAGCCTGCCGCTGATGATCGCTCTCGGCGCGATCATCGGGCAGAGCCTTCCGATGATCGTGTTGGTCATCGCGATCACCAGCTGGCCCAGCACCGCGAGAATCGTGCGATCGCAGGCGCTCGCGCTTCGTGAGCGCGAGGTGGTTGCCCGCGCGCGCACGGTCGGGCTCTCCTCTGCGGGAATCCTGTGGCGGCACATCCTGCCGGGGGTTCTCGCGCTCGTGATGGCCAACGCCGTGCTGGTGATCGCGGGCTCCATCCTCGCGGAGGCAACGCTGTCGTTCCTGGGCCTCGGCGATCCGACAAGGACGTCGTGGGGGCAGATCCTGCACAATGCGTTCGTCACCGGGGCGGTGGGCAACGGGTACTGGTGGTACTTCCTTCCGCCCGGCATCGGCATCGTGGTGGTGGTGCTGGCCTTCTCGCTGGTCGGTCAGAGCCTCGAGCGGATTCTGAACCCCAAGTTGGCGGCGACTCAATGAGTCTTCTAGAGGTTCGCAACCTGACGGTCACCTACCCGGTCGGCGACACTCCCGTGCGCGCAGTCGACGGGGTCGACCTCGACGTTGCCGCGGGGGAGGTAGTCGGCCTTGCAGGCGAATCAGGGTGCGGTAAGACCACATTGGCTCTCGCCGTCACGCAGCTGCTGCCCGCGGGTGTGACCGTCGAAGCCGATCGGCTGTCGTTCGGCGGAACCGACATGCGCACCATCGGCGAAGCCGAGCTGCGGGCGGTGCGGTGGCGCCGGATGTCGATGGTGTCGCAGGGCGCCATGAACGGTTTCAACCCGGTGATGACCATCGGCGCCCAGATCGCCGAGGCGATCCGTGCTCACGAGCCGGACGTCGGGCGGCGTTCTGTACGCGACCGGGTCGGCGAACTGCTGAACCAGGTCGGCATCGCGCCCGGCCGGTCCGTTGACTACCCGCATCAGTTCTCCGGTGGGATGAAACAGCGGGCGATGATCGCCATGGCGTTGGCGTGTAGCCCCGAGCTGGTCATCGCCGACGAACCGACGACCGCGCTGGATGTGATGACGCAGGCGCAGATCCTGGATTTGATCCGGCGGCTGGCCGACGAGCTCGGTCTGGCGATGCTGATCATCTCGCACGATCTGACCGTGCTTGCCGAACTGTGCGACCGGGCCGCGGTGATGTATGCGGGTCGAATCGTCGAACATGGTTCTGCAGCAGCCATATTCGCCGATGCCGAACGTCAGATCGAGGGAGACGGCGCCGCGCACCCCTATACCCAAAGGCTGCTGGACTGCTATCCGCGCCTCGGTGCGGGACACGCGTCGATCAGCGGGATCCCCGGCAGTCCGCCCGATCTCGCTGCGCCGCCGTCCGGCTGCCGGTTCCACGAGCGTTGTGCGGTGATGGTGTCGCAGTGCGCCACCGATGACCCGCTGCTGAGACCGGTGCCCGGTTCGTCGGCACACGACGCGGCCTGCCATCTCGTCGGAGCGCAGAAGGCGGGCAACCGATGAACGCGCCGGTGGTCGCCGAGATCCGGGAACTGCATGTCCATTTCCCGGTCAGGCACGGTCACAGGCGGGTGATCACGCGCGCGGTCGACGGCGTCGACCTGGAGATCCACGAACGCGAGATCGTTGCACTGGTTGGCGAATCCGGCTGTGGCAAGACCACCATCGCCCGCACGATCATGCGGCTGGAGGACGCGACCTCGGGTGCGGTGTCGATCGGCGGTGTCGATGTCACCCGCGTCCGCGGACGCGCGCTGCGGCGGTTGCGCAGCGGGTTCCAGATGATCTTCCAGGACCCCTTCGAAAGCCTGCCGGCCAATGCGACCGCGCTCGAGGTCGTCACCGAAGGCCTGTCCATTCACCGGAAGGACCTCGACACGGCGCAGCAGCGGGCCGCCGCGCTCACAGCCCTTGAGACATGTGGGTTGCGGCCCGCGTCGTCGATCGCAGGCCGTCGCATGTTCGCGCTGTCGGGCGGTCAGCGCCAGCGGGTCGCCATCGCCGCGGCACTGGCCGTTGAGCCCAGGCTGCTGGTCGCCGATGAACCCGTCTCGATGCTCGATGTCTCGTTGCGGGCGGGCATCATCCGGGTCTTGCTCGATCTGCGCGAGCAGCGGGACATCTCGATGCTCTTCATCACCCACGACCTTGCGCTTGCAGGCGTATTCGCCGACCGGGTCGCCGTTCTCTACCTCGGCAGGGTGGTCGAGCTCGGTGCGGCCGCGGACGTCATCGGCAACCCCGAACACCCCTATACCAGAGCCCTTGTCGACGTGATGCCAACCGCAGGTGCGACGCGCCGTCGTCCCCGCAGGCTGCTGACCGGCGAGCCGCCGAACGCGACGTTGACGACGCCGGGGTGCCGGTTCGCGCCCCGCTGCCCGCTGCACCGCGAACTCGGCATGCCCGATCGCTGCCTCGCCGAAGACCCCGGGCTGCGCCTGACATCAGCAGGCGCCGACACCGATCACGCTGTGGCGTGCCATTTCTCGGATACCACAGCAATGACGACACAACAGGAGGACAACACATGACCGTTAGTCGTGATGACGCGACCGAACTGCTCGACTCGATGGTTCGCATCGACTCGGTGACCCCTTGGCTCATCCCAGGCGGCGCGGGCGAGGGCGAGGTCGCACGGTACATGCGCGACTGGTTCACCGATCTCGGACTCGAGGTGACGCTGGAGGACGTCGAGCCGGGACGCCCGAATGTGCTGGCCTGGCTTCGGGGTTCAGCACCAGGGCCGACGCTGTGTCTGACCGCACACAGCGACACCGTGGGCTATGCGGGATGGCCCGACCGGGCGCTGAATCCCGTTATCGAGGGTGATCGGATGATCGGCCTCGGCGTCGCCGATGACAAGGGCGGCTGCGCGGCGGCGATGCTTGCCGCCCGCGAACTGGTCCGCTCCGGTGCACAGCTGGCGGGCAATCTGCTCGTGGCGCTGGCCATCGACGAGGAGGGAGTCAGCATCGGCATGGAGCACCTTGTCGCCAACCATGCCGACGAGATCGATATGGCGATCAATCTGGAACCGGAGGGGTCGCATGTGATCTTCGGCGAGCACCAGGGCTTCGGCTGGATCGACATCGTGGTGCGCGGTGTGCCTGCACACGGGTCGGCGCCCGACAAGGGTGTCGACGCGATCGTGCACATGGCCGAGGTGATCACCCGGTTGCACCGGCTCGACGAGACCACGTGGAAGCCCAACCCGGACCCGAAGAACGGCCGAACGGTGTTCCACACCGGCACGATTCATGGCGGCACCGACTACGCGACCTATCCGAACGAGGTCGTTCTCGGCATCGAGATCGGTACCCAGCCTGGGGAGCGGTTGTCCGACCGGGTCGCCGAGATCGAAGCGATCTTCGCCGAGGTCAAGCAGACCGAGCCGCGCTTCGACGGTGAGGTTCGGGTCCGGCTCGATCGCGACCCGTTCACCGGCGAGGGCAACGAGGCACTGCTGACCGCACTCGGCGACGCCACGGAAGCGGTCAACGGCGTGCGGTCACCGGTGACCGGACTCAACGCGTGGACTGACGCCGCGCTGATGCAGGAAGCGGGCATCCCCACGGTGCTGTTCGGACCTGAGGGCGGCAACTATCACGCTGCCGAGGAGTGGGTGTCGATTCCCGACGTCATCGCGACCGCTGAGATCCTGCGTCAGACCGTGGTCGCGCTGCTTGGCCAGCGATGAACACCTTCGAGGAGGCGTTCGCGGGCCGTACGGTGACCACCAGGGCGATGTTCGAGCGCGCCAAGCGCACCATCCCCGGCGGCGCGGGCTCAACGGCCCGGCTGCCGCGCAACGGGTGGAAGCCGTATCCGCTGTTCATGGCTGAGGGCAACGGCTCACGGCTCACCGACGTCGACGGCAACACCTACGTCGACTACCTGCTCGGACTCGGTCCGATGATCCTCGGGCACCGTCATCCGGTCGTGACAGCGGCTGTCGCACAGGCGATCAACGATCTCGGCACCTGCTTCGGCTTGCCTTATGAGGTCGAGATCGAGGCCGCTGAGAAGGTCGTCGCCGCCGTGCCCGGCGTCGAACAGGTTCGCTTCACCAACTCGGGATCCGAAGCGGTCGGCACCGCGGTGCGGCTGGCGAGGGCGACGACCGGACGGCGCGTCATCGTCCGGTTCGAAGGGCACTATCACGGGTGGCAGGACACGGTGTACTGGTCGAATCACGTCGATCCGGCACTGGCCGGACCGGCAGACCACCCGAGGCCGGTCGCGATGGGGCCCGGCGTGCCCAGCGAGCTCGAGGGCACGCTTGAAGTGCTGACCTGGAACGACCCGGAGAGCTTTGTACGGCTGATGGACGCCCGCGGCGACGAGGTCGCCGCGGTGCTCACCGAGCCCGCGGTCTTCAACACGGGGTGCATCCTGCCCGAGCCGGGTTATCTGGAACTCCTGCGCGCCGAGACACTCAAGCACGGTGCGATGCTGATCTTCGACGAGGTGATCACCGGCTTCCGATTCGCGCGCGGTGGTGCCCAGGAATGGTTCGGGGTGACGCCGGACCTCACGACGTACGCGAAGGGCCTCGGTGGCGGCTTCCCCGTCGCCGCACTCGGTGGCACGATGGACGCGATGCGACTGATCGCAGAAGGGGTCTACTCGCATTCGGGCACCTACAACGCCAATGTGGTGCAGTGCGCGGCTGTTTCGGCGACCATGGACGTGCTCGCAGAGCCCGGCCTCTACGAACGCCAGCGCGCACTGGGGCACCGGCTCGCCGACGGCCTCGCCGCGCTCGCGGCCGAACGTGGGCTCGACGCGTACGTCGAGGGGCTCGGCACGGTGTTCCAGTTGTGGTTCGCCGACGGCCCGATCCACAACTGGCGCGATGCCGCGTTGCGCGCCGACGAGCCGTTGTTCACCCGGTGGTACGAGGAGATGGTGATCCGCGGTGTGCTGTTCCACCCGTTGCAGTTCGAGAACATGTTCGTCTCGCTCGTGCACGACGATCGAGACATCGACGACACGCTCAACGCGGCCGCCGATGCGCTCACCGTGGTAGCGCGGACACGTAGACCCGCCATCGGATCGTGACGGCACAGCGTCCGGTGGTGCTCGGCGTCGACCTCGGCACGTCGGCGATCAAAGTGGTCGCCCTCGACGAGGCAGGCGCCGTGCTGGGAGTCGCCCGCCGCGCGTATCCGACCACCCGGCCAGAACCGGGTGCAGCAGAACAGGATCCGAACGACTGGTTCGCGGCGTTCGAGGAGGCGCTCACCGAGCTGGCGCTCACCGTTCGACCGGAGTCATGGGCCGGGATGGGCCTCAGCGCGATGCTGCCGACGCTGGTCGAGGCCGACGAGCAGGGGCGCCCGCTCACGCCCGCGATCACGTGGGAGGACGCGAGGGCGGAACCGGAGGCCGAAGCGCTGTGCGCGGCCGTCGGTGCCGACACGTTGTACCGCATCACCGGGCAACGGGTCGACGGTCGCTACCTGGCACCCATGCACGCGCGCATGGCGCGGCTCGGGCACTCCGGCTCGACGGTGTGCGGGGCGAAGGACGTGCTGTTCGCGCACCTGACCGGTGAGTTGCTCACCGATCCGAGCACCGCCGCCGGGTTCGGTGTCTACGACCTCGACGCAAACAGCTGGGACCCCGAACTGGTCGCCGCCGCCCAGATCCCCGGGCTGCCAACGCTTGCCCCAGCCGCGACGGCCCGCGCGCTGCGCCCCGCGTGGTGTGAGCGCCTCGGGTTACCTGCCGGGTTCCCCGTCGTGCTCGGTGCGGCGGACTCGGTGCTCGGCGCCCTCGGGGTCGGCGCCGCCGATCACGGTGACGTCGCGGTCATCGCCGGAACGAGCGCTATCGTGCTCGGCATCAGCGATTCGCAGGCTCGGGACGGCCAAGGCCGCTATCTGGTCACGCCGCTGACCGGAGTGGGGTGGGGCCTCGAAATGGACCTGCTTGCAGTCGGTTCGGCGTTTGAGGGGATCGCGCAATTGCTCGGGCTTCCTGGTCCCGAAGCACTTCTGCAAGCGGCGGCCGCGGTGCGACTCGACGATGCGCCGACCTTTCTGCCGTATCTGGCGCCGGGCGAACAGGGTGCGTTGTGGGACCCGGATCTGACCGGTGCGCTTCACGGTCTCTCGCTCGGCATGACGGCCGGTCACGTCGGACGGGCGTTGCTGACCGGCGTGGTGGTCGAATTGCGGCGGTGCATCGAGATTCTCGCGGAGTCCACCGGACGTCGTGGCCCCGTTCTGCTCGGTGGCGGGGCGGCGAGCCAACCGATGTGGCAGGACCTCGCCGACGCCACCGGGCGGGAAGTGTGGGTCGATCCCCACACAGGCGATCACTCCGCTGTCGGCGCCGCACTGCTGGCCGCGGACGGGATCGGGCGTCCGATTCGGCGTGTCCGCGATCTGGTGACCGTTACGCCGGGCGAGGACATGTACAGCTGGTGGACCGACCGCGTCGCGGTACACGATGCCCTGCGCCAGAGACTGGGGCACAGGTGATGGCGCCGCGCATCGTGGTCGTCGCCGAGGAGCGGTTTCGGCAAGTCCGCCGCCGATGTCGTGTTGTCCAAGTTGCCCGACGTGCGACCGAGGCTCGGCGTTGCGACGGGCGATACGCCGATGCGGCTGTACGCCGAACTGGCACGCCGGTCGCGGTCGGGTGAAATCAACCTTGCCGACGCATCTTTGGTCTCTCTCGACGAATACGTCGGCTTAGGAGTCAGGGATCCGCGCAGTTACGCCGCGTACGTCCGCGCGGTGATCGCCGAGCCCCTCCGCGTGCGATCGGAGAACATCGTGGTGCCCGACGGCATGTCGGGAGATCCAGACGACGGGGCCGCCGCCTTCGACGACCGTATCGCGGCGCTGGGTGGCGTCGACGTCCAAATCCTCGGCATCGGCGGCAACGGCCACCTCGCGTTCAACGAGCCCGGTTCTTCTTTCGACTCGCCGACGCGGGTCATCACCCTGGCGGACCAGACGCGCTCGGACAACGCCCGACACTTCGGCGGCCGGATCTCCGATGTGCCTCGCCGGGCGATCACGCAGGGCCTTGCCACCATCGGTAGGGCGCGATCAATCGTGCTGTTGGTCAAGGGTTCCGCGAAGGCGACGTCGCGGCGGCCGCGCTACTCGTCGATTGACACCTCACGGCCCTCGATCGCGTCGCGCACGCCCGCAGGCCCCAGCCGCTCGCGGAAAGCCTTGCCGGTGTAGCCGATCACCTCGGCGTCGGTGCGGGCCCGGACGGTGGCCGAGCGGGGAAGTCCGAATAGTGTCCCGATCTCGCCGAAGTAGTCGCCGGCGGTCGCGACACGCAGCAGTTCCTCACCGCCGTCGGCCAATTCGCGGACGATCTCGAACTCGCCTTCGCTGACGATATAGATGAGATCGCCCATCGAACCCTGCTCGAACAACACCGAACCGGCCGCCACTTGGATGGCTGCGGGCGGCTTGTCCGTCGTCGCCACGTGCGGCACCAGTTCGACGACGCGGTCGGCCAACGGCAGCATCCGGGTGTCGTGAGTCGCCACGACGACGAGGCGTTCGCCGGACGCGAGTTCGCGGATCAGCCGGAGCACCTCCTCGACCTGAATGAAGTCCAGGTGTGCGGTCGGCTCGTCGGCCAGGATCAGTGGCGGATCAAGCGCGATCGCGCGGGCAACCGCAACGCGCTGCTGCTGACCACCGCTGAGGTCACCGGGGCGGTGTCGCATCCGATCCTTCAAGCCCACCCGCTCCAGCAGTTCCTCGGCGCGCCTGCGCGACTCCTTGCCGTTCACACCCGCGGCGTCCATCGGGACCATCACGTTCTCCAGCGCCGTCAGGCTGGCGAGCAGGTTGAATGCCTGGAACACGATGCCGACAGTGCGGCGCCGGTACATCGTCAACGAGCTGGCGTCCAGTTCGGTGATATCAACGCCGTCGATGGCGATGCGGCCCGAGGTCGGGCGCAGGATTCCGCCGAGACACGAGAGCAGCGTCGTCTTACCGCACCCGCTCGGGCCGAGCAGCAGCGTCAGCGAGCCGGCCGTCACGTCGAGGTTCAGACCATCGATCGGGCGCACCGCGTACCCGCCGCTGGAGTATTCGACGACAAGATCCTCGATCTGGAGATCGCCCATGTTCACGGCCCTCCGAACGCGAGTGCGGGGTCGATCGTCACCGCACGCCGCATCCCTGCGGCGCTCGCGAGCAGACCGATCACCACCCCGACAACGGGCAGCAGCAGGAACGCCGATGTCGGCACAACGACCCGCATCGGAAACAGCGGCACGAGCACCAACGAGACGAGCCCGCCCAGGACAGCCGCGACCACTGCGACGAGGACGGCCTGCAGGCACAAACCGGCCAGCACGGATCGCGTCGAGACGCCAACAGCCTTGAGCACAGCGAAGTCTCGCGTGCGTTCCAACGCGGAGAGGTAGATGACGGAGCCGACGATGAGCGCGGCCACCACCCACAGCAGGACCGCGATCATGGTGATCGCCGACACCGCAGCGGTCATCGGTCGCATGAGGTCTGCCACCGCGCCGGCCCGGTCGATCGTCCGGTAGCCGTCCGGTGTCTGCGCGGGGAAGCCAAGGATGCCGACCGACGTCACGATCGGTTGCGCGCCGAGACCCATCTGCTGTGCGCCGTCGACCGTGAGGAAGACGTTGGGCTGCCCGGCAAGCGCAGTGGAATCGTCGACGATGCCGACGATTCGTAGTGTGCGCGAACCGATCTCGAGGTCATCACCGACCTTGCTGCCCAGCGTGCTCGAGACCGCCGCCTCATCGGGCCCCGATGGGGGACTGCCGCTGACGGCCGCGGGCATCCCTGGACCGCCTGCGGGCGCACCGAACACGTTGACGTTTCGCGTCGAGTCGCCGTCGGGCACGGTCGTCGCCGTATAGACGAGCGGCGCCGCCGCCGCGACGCCCGGGATCCCTGCCGCCACCGCGACCTCGCTCTGCGGAAACGGCGGCGAGCCGATGAACGGGCCTGCAGGGCCGGACTTGACGAGGTAGGTGTCGAAGCCCAGTGCGTCGACGGTGCCGTTGGCTTCGACGCGAAAACCGTTGGAAAGCCCGGTGAGTACGAGCGTCATCGCGAATACCAGGCTGGTGCCGACGATCGCAATCACGAAACGTCGTCGTCGCCACTGCAGGTCACGCAGCGTTACTCGCAGCATGGGGTGACGCTATACAGCGACGTCAATTTGCGGGCGTCGTTTGCCCGATCGAAACAAATGTGACGAAGACTACTGTCAACTACGGGCTGTCGTGGCCAGGGATTTGTCAGGTCGGGCCGGTAGACTTGACTGCGAGCTGGGCGTAAGCCTGGCGCATCGCGCTTTCACCGCTGAGTTGCGCGCAGGTGAGCACGAACAAAGGAACGAGCGTGACTGCTTTGCAGGACTGGCTCAATATTCGCCCATTCGACCCGAGGGACCACGTCAAGGCGATCATCTCCGGATTGCGCGGCGTTCCCCAAGACGACACCGAAACCGACACCGGCGACGTCATCGCCGAGCACACATTGATCCGCCCCGGCCTCGAGCGCTGCTGACGACCTAGCGCCGGTGCCGGCCCGGCGATGATTCCGGCGATTCCGATGGACGCTGGATGCGCGCCGTCTGGTCCGGATCGGAACCCGCAACCTGCTGTACGCCGAACGCGTGCGTCGGCGCGTCGATCATCTGTGTGGGGGAGTCGTCGCCGTCGAGATCGCCTGCGCCTTCCGGCAGGTTCGTCGGCGTGCTCGTGGCGCCCGCTGATCAACAACGCCAGAACCGCGCCGACGACGCAGACGATCGCGGTGATGCCGAACATCTCGCCGTACTGCATGGCGAATGCGGTCTTGTACTTCGCGGCTTCCGCCGCGAGCTTGGCGGCCAGGTTGTCGGCCGTGTTCGCGGGCAGCGACTGCAGGATCTGGTTGAACCGGTACAGGCCCCACGCGCTCAGGCCGGCGATGCCGACGAGCATGCCGATCATCCTGGCCACCACCACCGCGGCCGAGGCGATGCCGTGCTGGGCGGACGGCACCACCCGCAGGGTCGCCGACGTCAGCGGGCCGATCACAAGGCCGAGCCCGAGCCCGGCGATCGCGAGGTCGGTGTCCAGCACCGGAAGCTGGATGAAGCCGAGGTCGTGACGGGCGGCAAGCAGATCCACCGGCCACTGCGCGATCAGGTAGTAGCCACCCGCGGCGATCAGCAGGCCGACGCAGGCCACCGCGCGGTCGCCGATCCTGGTGGCGATCCAGCCGCCGAGCAGCGCGCCGATCGGCAGCGCGATGAGGAAACGCAGCAGGAGGAACGCGGCCTCGTTCTGGTCCTGGCCGAGCACGCCCTGGCCGAACAGTTCGACGTTGACGAGCGTCACCATCAGGGCGGCGCCCGCGGTCAACGACGCACCGAGCGCGGCGAGGAACGGGCGGAAGTGCACACCGGCGGGTTCGATGAGCCGGGTCTTGGCGAAGCGTTCCCACACGAAGAACGCCACCGCGGCGACCAGCGCCCCGATCAGAAGGGGCGGACCGTAGGACGGCAGCACCTGTTTACCGTCGGGTGCCGGGTTGTACATGCCGACGACGATCAGCCCGAGAGTGATCGCCAGCAGCACGCCGCCTGCGATGTCCACCTTCTCCGGATGCTCGCTCTTCAGTCTTCTTCGGCAGGCTGAAGTGGATCATCACCATCGCGATCACCGCGAGCGGCACGTTGACCCAGAACACGGACTGCCAGTGATGGAACAGCCAGACCAGCGCGATGCCGTACATCGGGCCGAGCACGCTGCCCAGTTCCTGCGCCGCGCCGATGCCGCCGAGTACGCCTGCCCGGTTGCGGGCCGCCCAGAGATCGGCCGCCAACGCCAGCGTGACCGGCAGCAGGGCGCCGCTGGCAGCGCCCTGGATGACGCGCCCGATCACGAGAACCGTGAGATCGGTCGACAGCGCGGTGACGACCGAACCGATCGCGAAGCCCGCGAGGCTGACCTGGAGCAGCATCTTGCGGCCGAACCGGTCGGACGCCCGGCCAAGCAGCGGCATCGCCGCGATGTAGCCGAGCAGGTACCCGGTGACGATCGGCGTGACGCGCTGGATCTGATTGATCGCGATACCGACGTCGGACATGATGTCGCGGATGATCGTGACCACGACATACGTGTCGAGGGCGCCGAGCAGCACGGCGAGCGCACCCGCGCTGATCGCGATTCGGCGGCTCCGGTTGGAATGCACCGGCGCTGCGGCCGTCATCAAACGGCGGGCTTGGTGACGGTTACGGGCTTATCCCAATCCGACAGCGTCATCTGAACGCTGTTGCCTTCCTTCGGCTCCAGCTTGGCCTGGACGAGCTTGTGGTCGCCGTCCTTCTCGATCCACGCGGTGCCGGGTATCGGTCCCGTGGCGGCGATCGGCGGCGCGATCTTGTTCACCGCGTCGGCACTGACCTGACCGGTCACCTTCACGGTCTCGACGCCGTTGATGGTCTCGGTGCTTTCGGACTTCGGGATCGCTGAAGTTGGCGAGCACGTTCGCCAGGCCCTTGTCCGGATTCAGGATGGCCGAGATGTCGTACACGTCGGCGGCAGGGCCCAGGTCGAGGTAGCTGTCACCGGAGAGCGCGACGTAGAGGTTCGCCGTCGATCACGACGAACTTGGCGTCCACGTCGCTGCCCTGGAACGATCAGCTTGGCGTTGCCCTGCGCGGCGACGGCGGGGTCTTGGGTCAGGTCGCCGCTGAGGGTCTTGATGGGGAAGTCTGGGATCTCACCTTCCACCGTCAGCTCGAGGTGCACGCTCTTGAGCGCACGCGTCGCGGTGTTGGCGTCCTTGAGCAGCGTCGCTGCGTCGGGAAGCGATTCGCTCGACTTGTCAGACGACGAGGAACAACCTGCGATGAGGACTGTCGCTGCGAAAAGTGCGGTGAGGATTAGCCAAAGAGATCGGACTGCGTTTTTTGGGCGCGTCTGCATGACTGCATCGTAGAGGGTGGCGCTGCGTACCCTGATTGGCGTGTTCACCGGAATCGTCGAAGAGCTGGGTGAAGTAGTCGGCAAGGAAGACCTCGCGGATGCCGCCCGATTCGTGATCCGGGGGCCCGTCGTCACCGCGGATGCCGGGCATGGCGACTCGATCGCCGTCAACGGCGTCTGCCTGACGGTGGTCGAGGTGCAGGCAGGTGGGCAATTCTCCGCCGACGTGATGAAGGAGACGCTCGATCGGTCGAGCCTGGCGACGTCGGCGTCGGCAGCCACGTGAACCTCGAGCGGGCCGCGGCGCTCAACAGTCGGCTCGGCGGTCATATCGTGCAGGGCCACGTCGACGGCACCGGACATGTGATTGCGCGCACACCGTCGGAGCACTGGGAGGTGGTCCGGATCGCGTTGCCGACCGCGCTCTCGCGTTATGTCGTCGAGAAGGGCTCGATCACCGTCGACGGCGTCTCGCTGACCGTTTCCGGTCTCGGTCATGACTGGTTCGAGGTGTCCCTGATTCCCACCACGCTCGGGCTGACCACCCTCGGCCGGGCGACGGTAGGCACCCAGGTCAACCTCGAGGTCGACGTCATCGCCAAATACGTCGAGAGGTTGATGTCTCGCGACGACTCGTCTACTTACGCTCGTGCCTTAGCGCTGCAGGTCACGTGGCTCGGCCCGCCACCTGAGGGGGGAGCAGGTGACGGGCCGAGTAGTTCGAGCGGAGTACTACGTATCCGCTAGTGCACGGACGCACTCGCGGGTGCGTGCGTCGTGGTGCCACTGACGGGCTTGGGGTTGGGTGCCGGGTTGGACTTGACCGGCGGCGTGACGGGCTGGGCGGCGTCAAGCACGGTCTTCGGGGGAGGCGCGACGCGATTGGTGCCGATGTCGCCATACACAGCCCCGCATCCGGCTGCCGTCCAGCCCGATTCGGCGCCGCGGAGCTTCGTGCCTGCCGCGTCCATGGCGGCCTGGTCGTTCGCAGCGTGGGCCGCCTTGAACTCCGCAACTCCGTTGATGTAGTCCTGCTGTGCGTAGAAGCAGCCGTAGTCGAGGCTCGTGGAGGCGGGTCCCGGAGGAGGCACGGGCAATGCCTGGGCTGCCGGTGCGAACGCCGCAAGCGAGCCGGCGAGCGCAAATGCGGCGAAGGTGGTCTTGGCGGCGAACTTGGCGGAAAGCTTCACGAGGATCTCCCTGACGTTGTTGCTGCTTGGCTGTTGAGGGAAATGATTCCGTTCACAGGGGTGCTCCCGTAATCGCGTGGAAGCCAGATTCCACGCGCTGAACGGAAGGATTTCCTATCCGCCAGGCAAGGGACGAAGAGCAAAGGGTCAAATTCGACCGCGCCCCGGAACCGCCGGGCGCGATAATAAGCGCGGGCCGGGCTAGCAGAAGGACGCATTCAATGAAGAAGCTGGCAGCAGCGCTGTTGACGCCGCAGCAGCGGCGGTCTCGCCGCATCATCGTGGCACCGGTCGCAGGCGCGGACATCTGCGCGGGCGCCCGCGGACGCCATGTCGGGGTGGGCGGCTGTACCAATGTCGCCGGCGACGTGGCAGCGGGCGTAGCCATCGCGTCAGCCGACGAACCCGTACGTCCCCGGCGAGGTGCCGTGCTACACGGTCGAGGGTGTTCCCTACTACACGCCACCTGGAGATCCCTGCTAAAGCGGGCGAGCAATAATCGCCACTTCGTCGTGGTTCATACTGGATACGGCGACGATGGTTCCGGCCGGAACCGGCAAGGGTGGCAAGAATGACGAGGTTGGACTCCGTCGAAAGGGCGGTTGCCGACATCGCGGCGGGCAAGGCCGTCGTCGTCATCGATGACGAGGACCGGGAGAACGAGGGCGACCTCATCTTCGCGGCCGAGAAGGCGACCCCCGAACTGGTCGCGTTCATGGTCCGCTACACGTCCGGCTATCTGTGCGTGCCGCTCGACGGAGCGATCTGCGACACGCTTGGCCTTCTGCCGATGTACGCGGTGAACCAGGACAAGCACGGCACCGCGTACACCGTCACCGTCGACGCGAAAGAGGGTGTCGGCACCGGCATCTCGGCGTCTGACCGCGCCACCACGATGCGGCTGCTCGCCGACCCGACCAGCGTCGCCGACGACTTCACCCGGCCCGGCCATGTCGTCCCGCTGCGCGCCAAAGACGGCGGCGTGCTGCGCAGGCCCGGCCACACCGAGGCCGCCGTCGACCTCGCCCGGTTGGCAGGACTGCAGCCCGCGGGTGCGATCTGCGAGATCGTCAGCCAGAAGGACGAGGGCGCGATGGCGCAGACCGACGAGCTTCGGGTCTTCGCCGACGAGCACGGCCTCGCGCTGATCTCGATCGCCGACCTCATCGAGTGGCGCCGCAAGCACGAAAAGCACATCGAGCGCGTCGCCGAGGCCCGCATCCCGACGCGGCACGGCGAGTTCCGCGCGGTCGGCTACACAAGCATCTACGAGGACGTCGAGCACGTCGCCCTGGTCAGGGGCGATATCGCGGGCCCACAGGCCGACGGCCACGACGTTCTTGTCCGTGTGCACTCCGAATGCCTCACCGGTGACGTGTTCGGCTCCCGGCGCTGCGACTGCGGCCCGCAGCTGGACGCGGCGCTCGCGATGGTGGCGAGGGAGGGTCGCGGCGTGGTGCTGTACATGCGCGGTCACGAAGGCCGCGGCATCGGGCTCATGCACAAGCTGCAGGCCTACCAGTTGCAGGACGCAGGCGACGACACCGTCGACGCCAACCTCAAGCTCGGCCTGCCCGCCGACGCCCGCGACTACGGCACCGGCGCGCAGATCCTCGTCGACCTCGGTGTCCGGTCCATGCGGCTGCTCACCAACAACCCCGCCAAGCGCGTCGGGCTGGACGGCTACGGGCTGCACATCATCGAACGCGTGCCCCTTCCCGTGCGGGCCAACGCCGAGAACATCCGCTATCTGATGACCAAACGCGACCGCATGGGCCACGACCTGAGCGGGCTCGACGACTACGACGAAGTGGTGCCGGGCGAATTCGGCGGAGCCGTATGAGCAGCCCGGTCGGAGACCGAAATTGAGTCCAGCCGCGGGGGTTCCCGAGCTGCCGCAGATTGACGCATCGGGGCTGACGCTGGCCATCGTCGCCAGCACCTGGCACGAGACGATCTGCGATGCGCTGCTCGACGGTGCGCGCAAGGTCGCGGCCGGTTCGGGCATCGACAACCCGACGGTGGTCCGGGTGCTCGGTGCGATCGAGATCCCGGTGGTAGCGCAGGCGTTGGCCAAGAATCACGATGCCGTCGTCGCGCTCGGCGTGGTGATCCGCGGTGAGACACCGCATTTCGACTATGTCTGCGATGCGGTCACCCAGGGTCTGACCCGAGTGTCGCTTGACCAGTCGACGCCGGTTGCCAACGGGGTATTGACCACCAACACCGAGCAGCAGGCCTTGGCCAGGGCCGGCCTGCCCGATTCGACCGAGGACAAGGGCGCACAGGCCGCGGCCGCCGCGCTGTCGACCGCGCTGACGCTGCGCGATCTGCGCGCGCGGTCATGAGCGGAGCGCTGGGACCTCGAGGTTCGCCCGCATCTGACACCGTATTTCGCGTACGGCGCGGCGGCGCTGATCCTCGCCGCCCACGTGGTTGTCGGTGTGCTGCTGAAGATCTCGTCGACCGGCGTGATCTTCCAGACGGCCGATCAGGTCGCGATCGCACTGCTCGGCGCCGTCATCGCCTGCGTCGTACTGCTGTTCGCCCGGCCACGGCTGCGTGTCGGGGCGCCCGGTGTCTCGGTGCGAAACCTGCTCGGCGACCGGTTGATTCCGTGGTCCGACGTTGTCGATGTCTCGTTCCCGCTCGGTGCGCGATGGGCCAGGGTTGACCTCCCGGACGACGAATACATCCCCGCGATGGCGATCCAGGCCGTCGACAAGGAGCGTGCGGTCGAGGCGATGAACAACGTGCGCGATCTCCTCGCCCGCTACCGGCCCGACCTCAACGCACGGTGAGCGACATCGCGACCTCGTCGCGGGCGTTGACGCCCTCGCCGGTCACCGGAAGGAAACCGAGGCTTTCGTAGACGCCTCTCGCGACGGTGTTGTTGACCGCCACCCGCAGGGTGACGATGCGCGCCTGCCGGTCGCGTGCCCAGTCCACCGCGGCGGCGACCAGCGGTCGGGCCAGACCGTGGCCGCGGGCGGCCGGGTCCAGCCAAAGTGAGTACAGGTAAACCGTTTCCGCGTTCTCCTGCTGTGCACCGATGAGCCCGACGGGCCGGTTGTCGACCAGCGCGGTGAACTGTGCGTGGTCGCGGAGCCGCCTGCGCCACTGCGCGGCGGTGAACGACGACTCCTGCCGGTACTGCGGGTCGTCGGCTCCGAGGGAGTCTGTCAACGCGCGCAGCCGGACGGCGGCGAACAGCCGCCAGTCCGATTCCGTCAGCCGGGTGACCCGTGCGCTCACCGAGGGTCGCCCATCACCAGCCCCTCGCGACGCGGGTCCGCCCCGCCGGTCCAGCCAGGAGCGCCGCGCACGATCGCGGACAGCCCGCTGGACTGGTCGGCGAGGTCGACCTGATGGCCGAGCTTGCGCAAGCCTGCCACCAGCGGGTCGTTGTCGCCGTTGTCGGCGGTGTCGATGTTGGGATGCTCGCCGCCCACGTTGGTCTTCGGCGTGTTGGCTGCCCCGAAGTCCACCATGCCGACCGCCTGCTGCGGGTCCATGCCCCAATCGATCATGCCCACAACGGTTTTCACGACGAACTGAATGATCACCGCGCCACCGGGCGAGCCAAGCGTCGCGAACAGTGGACCACGGTCTGCGCCGGTTTTCTCGAATACCAGGGTGGGTGCCATCGTGCTGCGCGGCCGCTTACCCGGCCCGACACGATTGGGCACAGGAACTCCGTCGGGCCCTGCGGGTTCGGCGGAGAAGTCGGTCAGTTGGTTGTTCAGGATGAAGCCGTCCACCATGTGGAACGAGCCGAACTGCGATTCGACGGTGGTGGTCAGCGCGGCGGCATTGCCCTGCGAGTCGATGACGCTGATCTGGCTGGTGCCGTGCTCGGGGACCTGAACCGGAACCGACGGCGCCGCGCCGAATTCGCCGGGCTTCGCGGTGCCCATGCTGCGCTTCTCGGAGATGAGTGCGGCCCGCTGCGCGAGGTAGTCGCTGTTGAGCAGCGTGTTCGGGGTGCCGCCGGGAAGCGGAACGAAATCCGTGTCGGCGACGTACTTGTCGCGGTCGGCGTATGCCAGTCGCTCGGCTTCGGAGATCAGATGCACGCCCATCACCGACGGCTTGCCGCCGTTGAGGTCCATATCGGTGGGTTTGTGCTCGTTCATCGGGAAGTGTTCGAGCATGCCGAGGGTCGCCGCAACCGCGATGCCGCCCGACGACGGCGGCGGCATGCCGCAGACTTCCTTGCCGCGGTAGGGCATGCAGAGCGGTTCGCGTTGTTTGGCGGTGTAGCCGGCCAGGTCCTCTGCCGTCATCAGGCTGGGCGTGCGTCCGCCCGAGGTGTCGCCCGCTGCGGCCACGATGGCCTTGGCGATGTCGCCCGGTGTAGAAGGACTGCGGGTCGGATGCGATGACCCCCAACGTCTTCGAGTATGCCGGGTTGGTGAGTTTGGTCTCGGCGGCCTTCGGGCTGCCGTCGGGCTCGAGGAAGTACGCGGCGGCCTCGCGGTCGAGCTTCAGTTGCGGCGCGGCGTCGGCGATCGCGGAGGCGAGCCGTGGGCTGATGTCGAAGCCGTCGTCGGCCATCGTCACGGCGGGAGCGAAGAGGTCGCGCCACCCGGTCTTGCCGTGCTGCTGATGCACGTCGGACAGCATCCGCAGAATTCCCGGCACCCCGATGGACCGGCCGGAGGCCCGTGCATCGGGTTTGGGCTCGGTGCGATCGGTGTCGGAGATCCAGCGCAGGTAGTTCTCGGTCGCCGCGGCAGGGGCGACCTCGCGGCCGTCGTAGGCCTGTACGGAGTTCGCCTTGGCGTCGTAATAGAGCAGGAACCCGCCGCCGCCGATCCCCGACGACTGCGGTTCGACGAGTCCGAGCACCGCCTGAGCGGTCACAAGGGCGTCGGCCGCGGTACCGCCGTCCCTGAGCACCTCGCAGGCCGCCTGCGTGGCCAGCGGGTTGGCTGTGGCGACGGCGTAGTGCGCTGTGCTCACAGCGGTCATGTCCGTGCGATAGCCGGTAGCCACCTCTGGGTTGGCGCCTGCGGCTTCCGACGTCTTGGGCGCAGGTGTGCCGTTCTCGACGACCGCGCATGGGCCTGCCGCCGCCGGTGGCGCATTCTCCTGCCCACCGCATCCGGCCAGCACAAGGACGACCCCCACCAGCGGGGCCGTCAGCTTTGAAAACGACGGGGTCCGCATCACTCGACGGTAGATCATCAGGGACGTCCGATACCGGCAGTAACCTGGAATCCGTGCCCGATCCCGCGACGTACCGACCGGCGCCAGGATCGATTCCCGTCGAACCCGGCGTCTACCGGTTCCGCGATCCGCACGGGCGCGTCGTCTACGTCGGGAAAGCCAAGAGCCTGCGTAGTCGGCTGAACTCCTACTTCGCCGATATCTCCGGGTTGGCGCCGCGTACCAGGCAGATGGTGATGGCGGCGGGCAGCGTCGAGTGGACGGTGGTCAGCACCGAAGTCGAGGCGCTGCAGCTGGAATACAACTGGATCAAGGAGTTCGATCCGCGGTTCAACATCCGCTACCGCGACGACAAGTCCTATCCGGTGCTGGCCGTCACGCTGAACGAGGAGTACCCGCGGCTGATGGTCTACCGCGGGCCGCGGAAGAAGGGCGTCCGGTATTTCGGGCCCTACTCGCACGCCTGGGCCATCCGCGAGACGCTGGATCTGCTCACCAGGGTCTTCCCGGCCCGCACGTGTTCGGCGGGAGTATTCAAGCGGCACAAGCAGATCGACCGGCCGTGCCTGCTCGGATACATCGACAAGTGTTCGGCGCCGTGCATCGGGAGGGTCTCCGCGGAGGAGCACCGCAAAATCGTGCTCGACTTCTGCGACTTCCTTTCCGGCAAGACCGACCGGCTGGCTCGTGACATGGAACGCGAAATGACCCGGGCCGCCGAGAAACTCGACTTCGAACGGGCCGCGCGGCTGAGGGACAACATCTCCGCGCTCAAGCGGGCGTTGGAGAAGCAGACGGTCGTCTTCGGTGACGGCACCGATGCCGATGTGGTGGCGTTCGCCGACGACGCACTCGAAGCCGCCGTGCAGGTGTTCCACGTTCGCGGCGGCCGGGTCCGTGGCCAGCGCGGCTGGGTCGTCGAAAAGTCCGGTGATCCCGAGGATTCCGGTCAGCAACATCTGGTCGAGCAGTTCCTCACGCAGTTCTACGGCGATCAGGCCGAGTTGGGCGGCGCGGGCGACGAGTCGACCAACCCGGTGCCCCGCCAGATCCTGGTGCCGGTGCTGCCGCCCAATGCCGAAGAGCTGGAGACGTGGTTGTGCGGGCTTCGAGGGTCACGGGTGGCGCTTCGGGTACCGATGCGAGGCGACAAACGCGCGCTGGCCGAGACGGTCCAACGCAACGCCCGGGATGCGCTCACGCAGCACAAGCTCAAGCGGGCGGGCGATTTCACTGCGAGATCCGCTGCACTGCAGAGCATTCAGGAAGCACTCGGGCTGGCTGATGCCCCGTTGCGGATCGAGTGCGTCGACATCAGCCACGTGCAGGGCACCGATGTGGTGGCGTCCCTCGTGGTGTTCGAGGACGGTCTGCCGCGCAAGTCCGACTACCGGCACTACGCGATCCGGGAGGCGGCGGGCGATGGGCGTTCCGATGACGTCGCATCCATCGCGGAAGTGACGCGACGACGGTTCGCGCGGCATGTATCGGATCTGCAGAACACGAATATGTTTACCGCGGAGGGGAAATCGCGCAGGTTCGCCTATCCGCCGAACTTGTACGTCGTCGACGGCGGCGCCCCGCAGGTCAACGCGGCCGCTGCGGTGCTCGACGAGCTCGGCGTCACCGATGTCGCGGTGATCGGGCTGGCCAAGCGGCTGGAGGAGGTGTGGGTGCCATCGGAGCCCGACCCGGTGATCATGCCCCGCAACAGCGAAGGGCTCTTCCTGCTGCAGCGGGTCCGCGATGAGGCCCACCGGTTCGCGATCACCTACCACCGCAGCAAGCGGTCCAAGCGGATGACGGCCTCGGCGCTGGATTCGGTGCCAGGTCTGGGGGAGCACCGGCGGAAAGCGCTGGTCACCCACTTCGGGTCGGTGGCAAGGCTGAAGCAGGCCAGCATCGAGGAGATCACCTCGGTGCCGGGTATCGGGCTGGCGACCGCGAAGGCCGTGGCAGAAGCCCTCGGTGTAGCGCCCGAATCGTCAGCGCCCGCCCCGGTAATCGGAGATGATCAGACCAGAGCATCGGGATGACAGAACACGAAACGGGTGAAGATGTGCGGGGGCAGGACGCGCCCCGCGGGTCAGGCGCGGAAACAGGCATCGACGTCGTCCTCGTCACCGGGCTGTCCGGTGCGGGTCGAGGCACGGCGGCCAAGGTGCTCGAGGATCTCGGCTGGTATGTCGCCGACAACCTGCCGCCCGAACTCATCGCCCGCATGGTCGATCTCGGCTTGGCGGCGGGATCGCGAATAACCCAGCTCGCAGTGGTCATGGACGTGCGGTCCAAAGGCTTCACCGGCGACTTGGACTGGGTCCGTAAGGATTTGGCGACGCGCGACATCACACCGCAGGTGTTGTTCCTCGAGGCATCCGACGACATCCTGGTTCGCCGGTACGAGCAGAACCGCCGCAGCCACCCGCTGCAGGGCAACCAGACCCTTGCCGAGGGCATCGCCGCAGAGCGGGCCATGCTGGCACCGGTACTTGCGACGGCGGATCTGATCATCGACACCTCGACGCTGTCCGTTCCTGCGCTGCGCGAGGCCATCGAAGGGGCATTCGGCGGCGAGACGGTTGCCTACACCAGCGTGACCGTCGAGTCGTTCGGCTTCAAGTACGGCCTGCCGATGGACGCCGATACCGTGATGGATGTGCGGTTCCTGCCGAACCCGCACTGGGTCGACGAGCTGCGGCGCCACAGCGGGCAGCATCCTGCCGTCCGCGAGTATGTACTGGGGCAGCCGGGCGCGGAGGAGTTCCTCGACACCTACCATCGACTGCTGGAACTCGTGATCGAGGGCTACCGGCGGGAGGGAAAGCGCTACATGACCGTAGCCATCGGATGCACCGGCGGTAAGCATCGCAGCGTTGCAATGGCCGAGGCGCTGGCGGGACGGTTGCAGGGCGGTGACCAACTCACGGTGCGAGTGCTGCACCGCGATCTGGGCCGCGAATGAGTTCGCGCATCGTCGCGCTGGGGGGCGGCCACGGGCTCTACGCCACGTTGTCCGCGGCACGCAGGCTGACTCCGCATGTCACCGCGGTGGTGACGGTGGCCGACGACGGTGGTTCGTCTGGGCGGCTGCGCAGCGAACTCGATGTGGTGCCACCGGGTGATCTGCGAATGGCGCTGGCGGCCTTGGCGTCTGACAGTCCACACGGACGGCTGTGGGCGACGATCCTTCAACACAGGTTCGGCGGCAGCGGTGCGCTTGCCGGCCATCCCATCGGCAACCTCTTGATGGCCGGGCTCAACGAGGTTCTCGCCGATCCTGTTGCGGCGCTTGATGAATTGGGCCGGATACTCGGCGTCAAGGGCCGGGTGTTGCCGATGTGCCCGATCGCGTTGCAGATCGAGGCCGATGTCGCAGGGCTGGAATCGGATCCGCGGATGAGCCGGGTCATTCGCGGCCAGGTGGCGATCGCCACCACGCCGGGAAAGGTCCGGCGGGTGCGCCTGCTGCCCAACGATCCGCCTGCCACCCGCCAGGCGGTGGACGCCATCATGAGCGCCGACCTCGTGGTGCTCGGTCCCGGTTCATGGTTCACCAGCGTCATTCCGCATGTTCTCGTGCCGGAGCTCGTCGCCGCGCTGCAGGCCACCACCGCTCGGCGCGCGCTTGTGCTCAACCTGGTGGCCGAGCCGGGGGAGACGGCGGGATTCTCCGTCGAGCGGCACATCCACGTGTTGTCCCAGCATGCGCCCGGCTTCACCGTGAACGAGATCGTCGTCGACGCGTCACAGGTGCCCGGCGAGCGAGAGCGGGAACAGCTCATCCGCACCGCGACAATTTTGGGTGCTGCAGTTCAGTTTGCTGAGGTGTCCAGACCTGGTACACCTTTACATGACCCGGCGAGGTTGGCCGCGGCGTTGGAGGGGGTCCGCCTGCGCGGAACGGAACCTGGCGGCACCCTTCACCAGCCGACGGCTCCCACACCCGCACGGATAGTTGACGGACCGAGAGGTGACGACCCGTGGCGATGACAGCCGAGGTCAAGGACGAGCTGAGCCGTCTTATCGTTAATTCGGTCAGCGCGCGCCGAGCCGAGGTGGCGTCGTTGCTGCGGTTCGCAGGGGGATTGCACATCGTCTCGGGCCGCGTCGTGGTGGAGGCCGAGGTCGATCTCGGCAACATCGCGCGCCGCCTTCGCAAGGACATATTCGACCTTTACGGCTACACCGCAGTGGTTCATGTGTTGTCCGCCAGCGGAATTCGCAAGAGTACGAGGTACGTGGTGCGCGTTGCGAAGGACGGCGAGGCGCTGGCGCGTCAAACCGGTCTGCTGGATCTTCGTGGTCGACCGGTGCGCGGCTTGCCCGCGCAGGTTGTCGGCGGCACCGTGGCCGATGCGGAGGCGGCATGGCGTGGCGCGTTTCTCGCCCACGGCTCATTGACGGAGCCAGGTCGGTCGTCCGCGCTTGAAGTCAGCTGCCCTGGACCGGAGGCTGCGCTCGCACTCGTTGGCGCCGCGCGTCGGCTCGGCGTCAGCGCGAAGGCGCGCGAGGTGCGAGGTGCCGACCGCGTCGTCGTGCGGGACGGCGAAGCCATCGGCGCGTTGCTGACGCGGATGGGCGCCCAGGACACGAGGCTGACGTGGGAAGAGCGCCGGATGCGGCGCGAGGTGCGCGCGACCGCCAACCGGCTGGCCAACTTCGACGATGCCAACCTGCGTCGGTCGGCGAGGGCTGCGGTGGCAGCGGCGGCAAGGGTGGAACGGGCGCTCGAAATCCTCGGCGACACCGTTCCGGACCATTTGGCCGCCGCGGGCAAGCTTCGCATCGAACACCGGCAGGCGTCGCTCGAGGAACTCGGCCGCCTTGCCGATCCGGTGATGACGAAAGATGCTGTCGCGGGCCGTATTCGGCGTCTGCTTTCGATGGCGGATCGCAAGGCGAAAATCGAGGGACTCCCCGACACCGAGTCGGCCGTCACTCCAGATCTGCTCGACGACGCCGACTAGCGGGTGTGCGGGAGGCTGACGATTTCAGCCGCGCAGAATCTCCACCACCCGCGACCATCCGTCTGCGTGATGTCCCCGGTCCATCGCCTTCCGCGCTAGGTCGTGCATCAACTCGGGAAGACGGCTGTCAAGGCCGAGTTCACGACTGGTGCCGACCATGTGCGCCAGCGCGGCGTGCTCCATGGCCAGGTTGTCCTCGGTGCCGGGATAGGTTCCGGCGTCGACATCGTCCGCGAGGCCGTCGAATGTGTCGGGGAGGATGGCGAGCATCTCCTTCGCCCACGGGACAAAGTCGTTGGCGCTCAACCCCTGCCCGGTAACCATCGCTGCGGCATGGAGAAATGCAGTCATCCCTGCGAAGAAGATCTCCAACATCGCGGTGTCGAGCAGTGCAGCCAGGCCCGGGTCCCCGCCGACGAATTCGGATCGGGGAGCGATGATTTCGAGCGCAGCCCGATGGCTGCTGAACAGGTCGTCTCGGCCGGCGTACAGGATCAGCGCCTGCGGGGTGCCGATCACCGGTGTCGGCACCATGATCGCGCCGATCGAGAAGTCGGATCCCGCGGGCATCGGCCCACGCCTGAGTCTCCCGCGCCTCTGCCGGCGTCGACGATGCAAGGACCACAACCAGGCGATCGGCATACGCCTCGGGAGGCAGGGACTCGAGAAGTTCGCGCGTCGATCGGTGATCCCGAAGGCAGGTCACGACCAAACCGGCGGCGTCGATCGCCGATGCGAGGTCGGGCGCGACGTCGGCGCCTGCGGTGGCCAACGCCTCGGCTCTCGACCGGGTGCGATTCCACACCATGGTCTCCAGTCCACCGGCCAGGAAGGCCTGTGCGAGCGCCGTACCCATGGGGCCGAGGCCGATCACCGAGACCGTCGTTGTCGATGCGTGCGGGCGAGAATCAATCGTCATACAGTCACCATCGACGGCACCGTATGAAGGCACAAGTACCCACAATTTTGTTCGGTACTTACCTTTTGGTTAGTACCTCGGAGGTGATGATGGCGGAGTTTCTCTGCGGACTGGACGCCGCGGTCGCTGTGGTCGGCGGCAAGTGGAAGCCGCTGATCCTCTGGGCGCTCAGCGTCGAACCGCGCCGCACCGGCGAGCTTCGGCGCGAGTTACCCGGAGTCTCGGAGAAGGTCCTCACACAGCAACTGCGTGAGCTGGAACGCGACGGCGTCATCAGTCGGACCGTGCATGAGCAGGTCCCTCCGAAAGTCGTCTACTCCCTCACCTCCAAGGGAGCCGCGCTGGACGAGGCGCTGCGTCCCCTCGGAGACTGGGGCCAGGAGCACATCGCCGAGATCTCAGCGGTGCGGGGCTAGTGCGTCGAACCACTACGGTGAGGCCATGGAGACACTGAGGGTCGGGGCGGCATATCCAGACCCACCGTTCAACGGCATGCCCGACGACGGCGGCCTCGACATCGATCTGATGATCGCGATCGCCGACAAACTCGATATGGGTGTCGAGTTCGTCGCGTATGAGGGCGCGGACTTCAACGGCATCTTCGACGCGCTGAACGCAGGCTCTTTCGACTGCGTCGCCGCCGGTACCACCGTCACTGCCCGAGCGGGAGAAGAAGGCCAAATTCGCCCCGCCATACCTGATCTCGGGACAGTCGCTTGCCGTCAACACCCGCAGGCTGCCGAATGTCGGTTCCGTCGACGACCTCGACGGTCTGACCATCGGCGTGCAGCAGGGCAACACCAGCGGACCGATCGCCGAACAACTCGTCGCGGACGGCAGGGCGGCGAGCGTCCGGGTCTACGACTACGGCAGCATCCGCACGGCGCTCGACGACCTGCAGCACCGGCGGCTGCGACGCGTTCATGAAGCTCGCCCCGGTGTTGACGGAGCTGGTCAAGCCGATCGCCGACGTCGAGGTGGTGCAGCGGGGCATCTCCACCGAGAACATCGCCGTCGGGGTCGGTCTGGACAGCCAAAAACTCCTCGCGAGGATCACCGTTGCGCAGGCCGAGCTGGAAGAGGACGGCACGCTGCAGCGAATCCGCAGGAAATGGCTGGGTAACCCCTACACGGACCAGAGCCTCGGCCTGCTTTGACCAGCCTGCGCGTGACGGCACTCACACCACTACGCTGGCCGGTAGTAACAAGGCAGAAAGAGGGAGATACACGTGACCATCCGGGTAGGCGTTAACGGCTTCGGCCGAATCGGACGCAACTTCTTCCGGGCCCTCGCGGCGCAGAAGGCCGAGGGCAAGAGCACCGACATCGAGGTCATCGCGGTCAACGACCTCACCGACAACGCCAGCCTGGCGCACCTGCTGAAGTTCGACTCGATCCTGGGCCGCTACCCCGAGGACATCAGCCTCGAGGGCGAGGACACGATCGTCGTCGGCAGCACCAAGATCAAGGCCCTCGAGGTCAAGGAAGGCCCGTCGTCCATCCCCTGGGGTGACCTCGGCGTGGACGTCGTCGTCGAGTCCACCGGCATCTTCACCGCCCGCGCGAAGGCGCAGGGCCACCTGGACGCGGGTGCCAAGAAGGTCATCATCTCCGCGCCTGCCAGCGATGAGGACATCACGATCGTGCTCGGCGTCAACGACGACAAGTACGACGGCAGCCAGAACATCATCTCCAACGCCTCGTGCACCACGAACTGCCTCGGCCCGTTGGCCAAGGTGCTCAACGACGAGTTCGGCATCGTCAAGGGCCTGATGACGACCATCCACGCGTACACCCAGGACCAGAACCTGCAGGACGGCCCGCACAAGGATCTGCGACGTGCCCGCGCCGCCGCGCTGAACATCGTCCCGACCTCGACGGGGGCCGCGAAGGCGATCGGCCTGGTGCTGCCCGAGCTGAAGGGCAAGCTCGACGGCTTCGCGCTGCGCGTGCCCATCCCGACGGGTTCGTGCACCGATCTGACAGCGGAGCTGAAGAAGTCGCCCACCGCCGACGAGATCAACGCCGCGATGAAGGCCGCCGCCGACGGCCCGCTCAAGGGCATCCTCAAGTACTACGACGCGCCGATCGTGTCGAGCGACATCGTCACCGACCCGCACAGCTCGATCTTCGACGCGGGCCTGACGAAGGTCATCGACAACCAGGCCAAGACCGTGTCCTGGTACGACAACGAGTGGGGCTACTCCAACCGGCTCGTCGACCTGGTCGCGCTTGTCGGCAAGTCGCTCTAGTTCGATGGCGGTCAAGACGCTCGACGACCTACTCGCAGAAGGGGTTTCGGGCCGGGGCGTATTGGTCCGATCGGATCTCAACGTTCCGCTCGACGACGAGGGCAACATCACCGATCCCGGTCGGATCATCGCTTCGGTACCCACACTGAAAGCGCTGTCGGATGCGGGCGCCAAGGTCGTCGTCACCGCCCACCTCGGCAGGCCGAAGGACGGTCCCGACCCGAAGTTCTCGCTCGCCCCTGTCGCGAAGGCGTTGGGCGAGCATCTCGGCCGTCACGTCCAGCTTGCAGGCGACGTCGTGGGGTCCGATGCGCTTGCCCGCGCCGAGGGGCTCACCGACGGCGACATCCTGCTGCTGGAGAACATCCGCTTCGACCCCCGCGAAACCAGCAAGGACGACAACGAGCGGCTCGCGCTTGCCGGGCAGTTGGCCGAACTCGTCGCTGCACCGGACGGCTCGCCGGGGGCCTTCGTCTCCGACGGCTTCGGCGTGGTGCACCGCAAGCAGGCATCGGTGTACGACGTCGCGACGCTGCTACCGCACTATGCGGGCAAGCTGGTTGCCGCCGAGATCGAGGTGCTCGAGCAGCTGACCAGCTCGACCGAACGCCCGTACGCGGTGGTGCTCGGCGGCTCGAAGGTCTCCGACAAGCTGGCGGTCATCGAGAGCCTCGCCACCAAGGCCGACAGCCTGGTCATCGGCGGCGGTATGTGCTTCACCTTCCTTGCGTCCCAAGGTGTTCCAGTAGGCACCTCGCTGCTGGAGGAGGGAATGATCGACACCTGTCGCAAGCTGCTCGAGGATTACGGCGACGTCATCCACCTGCCTGTCGACATCGTGGTGACCGAGAAGTTCGCGGCGGACTCGCCGCCGGAACGCGTTCCCGCCGACCAGATCCCTGACGGGAAGATGGGTCTCGACATCGGACCCGGCTCGGTGAAGCGATTCACCAACCTGCTGTCCAACGCCAAGACCATCTTCTGGAACGGCCCGATGGGCGTGTTCGAGTTCCCGGCCTACGCCGACGGCACCAAGGGTGTGGCCGAGGCCATCATCGGCGCGACCGCGAAGGGCGCATTCAGCGTGGTCGGTGGCGGAGACTCGGCGGCCGCGGTGCGCCAGCTCGGCCTTGCCGAAGACGGCTTCTCGCACATTTCGACCGGTGGCGGCGCCTCTCTGGAATACCTTGAGGGCAAGACGCTCCCCGGTATCGAAGTTCTGAGCACCTAAGAAAGGCGCACACACTGTGTCCCGCAAGCCGCTGATCGCCGGCAACTGGAAGATGAACCTCAACCACTTCGAAGCGATCGCGCTGGTGCAGAAGATCGCCTTCTCGCTGCCGGACAAGTATTTCGACAAGGTCGACGTCTCGGTGCTGCCTCCGTTCACCGACCTGCGCAGCGTGCAGACCCTCGTCGACGGGGACAAGCTGCGGCTGACCTACGGCGCACAGGACCTGTCGCAGCATGATTCCGGTGCCTACACCGGCGAGATCAGCGGTGCGTTTCTCGCGAAGCTCGGGTGCACCTACGTGGTCGTCGGACACTCGGAGCGCCGCACCTATCACGCCGAAGACGACGCGCTGGTCGCCGCGAAGGCCGCAGCGGCCTTCAAACACCAACTCATCCCGATCATCTGCATCGGCGAGCAACTCGAGGTCCGCGAAGCCGGAAACCACGTCGAGCACAACGTCGAGATGCTGCGCGGCTCGCTGGCCGGATTGTCCGACGAACAGATCGGCCAGGCGGTCATCGCCTACGAACCCGTGTGGGCGATCGGTACCGGCCGTGTCGCCAGCGCGGGGGATGCGCAGGAAGTCTGCAAGGCGATCCGCGACGAACTCGGCAAGCTGGCGAGCCCGCAGCTCGCGGCGGGGATCCGGGTGCTGTACGGCGGATCGGTGAACGCCAAGAACGTGGGCGAGATCGTGGCCCAGGAGGACGTCGACGGCGCGCTGGTCGGGGGCGCGTCGCTCGACGGCGAACAGTTCGCGACGCTGTCGGCCATCGCCGCCGGTGGCCCGCTGCCCTGAGCTACTGCAGGTGCGCGAGGCGATTCGCACCTGATCAGGGGTTCCCTGTAGTCTGGCCGCCATGGAATTCGGCCTGCAGATCACGCTGATCGTCACCAGCGTCCTGACGATCCTGCTCGTGCTGCTGCACCGCGCCAAGGGCGGCGGTCTGTCCACCCTGTTCGGCGGCGGCGTTCAGTCCAACCTCTCGGGATCGACAGTGGTGGAGAAGAACCTCGACCGGTTGACGTTGTTCGTCGTTGGCATCTGGATCGTCTGCATCATCGGCGTCGCACTGCAGATCAAGTACTCCTAGCGACCTCGCCGCACTATCAAGCGGCCAGGCCTTTTGTGTGATTCAGTTATCTTCAGCCCGCCTCGGGCACGTCACACGAGAGGCCACATGAACACTCCGCAGGGGCCGCAGCCGTATCGGCACAACCAGCCGCCACCGCCGCCGCAGTATCGCCAACCGCCGCCTCCGCCGCCGCAGCACCGCTATCCACCCCAGCCGCCCCCGCAGCAGTTCCGCCCAGGGCCGCCTCCTCCGCAGCAGCAGCACCGGCCGCCCGCGCCACCGCAGTACGGCCAGCCGCCTGCGCCCCAACATCCCGGCCAGCAGCCCAGCCCGTACGGACAGGCCGGCGACGGGCATCGTGGTCAACACCCAATTCTTCCCGCTGGCCTGGCTGCTGTTCTTCTTCAAGCCGAAGATCGCCGTCGACGGCCAGGAGGTGCCGGTGTCGGGGTGGGGGCGCACACATGTGCCTGCCCGCCCCGGACAGCACCACGTGCACGTGTACGTGCCGTATTTCCTGCCCTCGAAGCTGGGTCCCGCCGACGCGACGGCTGACGTCCGTCCCGGGCAGGCCGCCGAACTCGAATACAAGGCGCCGATGTGGGCGTTCAGCGCCGGCGCGCTTGGCGTCGGCCCGCAGAAGTACAACGGCGTCGGCATCACCCTGGCGCTTGTGCTGATTCCGTTCATCCTGATGTTCCTGTTCATCCTGTTCTTCGTTGTCTTGGCCGTGATCTGACCAACGCCGTTCCCGCCCTGCGGGTTGCTCCGCGGTCGCCGATAATCGATTGATGGCTGACGGACCCGACATCTCGCTTGCGCCGATCGGCTCTGTGCGCCGCACCAAGGTCGGGCGCGAGGCCACCGAGCCGATGCGCGAGGACATCCGCCTCCTCGGCACGATCCTCGGCGACACCGTGCGCGAGCAGAACGGGGACGCGGTCTTCGATCTCGTCGAGCGGGCACGCGTCGAGTCGTTCCGGGTCCGCCGCTCCGAGATCGACCGCGCCGAACTGGCCGGACTGTTCGACGGCGTCGACGTCCACGAAGCGATCCCCGTCATTCGCGCCTTCACCCATTTCGCACTCCTCGCCAACGTCGCCGAGGACATCCACCGTGAGCGCAGACGCGCCATCCACGTCGTGGCGGGCGAGCCGCCGCAGAACAGTAGCCTTGCCGCAACGTATGCCAAGCTCGACTCGGCCGACCTCGATTCGGCGACCGTTGCCGAGGTGCTGACCGGCGCACTGGTATCTCCTGTGATCACCGCGCATCCCACCGAGACGCGCAGGCGCACCGTCTTCGACACCCAGCACCGCATCACGGAGTTGATGCGGTTGCGGCTGCATGCTCACACGCATACCGCTGACGGCAGGGACATCGAAACCGAACTTCGACGCAACATTCTGACGCTGTGGCAGACCGCGTTGATCCGGTTGTCCCGGTTGAAGATTCAGGATGAGATCGAAACGGGTCTTCGTTACTACCCGGCCGCATTCCTCGAGGTCATCCCACGGGTCAACGCAGAGGTCCGGGCTGCGCTGCAGGCCCGTTGGCCGGAAACGCCTCTGCTCGAGAATCCGATCCTGCGGCCAGGGTCGTGGATCGGCGGTGACCGGGACGGCAACCCGAACGTCACCGCTGACGTCGTCCGGCTGGCCACTTCGCGCGCGGCATACACCGCTTTGGCGCATTACTTCGTCGAGATCACCGCGCTGGAGGAGGAGCTGTCGATGTCGGCGCGGCTCGTCACGGTGAGCGACGAACTGGTGGCATTGGCCGATGCATGCGATGAGCCCGCCCGTGCCGACGAGCCGTACCGGCGCGCACTGCGTGTCATCCACGCACGGCTCACCGCAACCGCGCAGCAGATCCTCGACGAGCAACCCGAACACGAATTGGACCTCGGCCTCGATCGCTACGACACACCGGCCGGACTGCTGGCCGACCTCGACGTCGTCGACGGTTCGCTGCGCGCGAACGGTAGCGGCGTGCTGGCCGACGACCGGTTGGCCCGGCTGCGGGAAGCGGTGCGCACCTTCGGCTTTCACCTTTCCGGACTGGACATGCGGCAGAACTCCGATGTGCACGAGGAGGTTGTCGCCGAGCTGTTGGCGTGGTCAGGCGTGCACCAGGACTACGCCTCTCTCGACGAGCCCGACCGCGTCGATCTGCTGGTCGCCGAACTCGGCACGCGGCGCCCACTCGTCGGCGACGGCGCCGAACTGTCCGAGCTCGCACGCAAGGAACTCGACATCTGTGCCGCCGCCGCCCGCGCCGTCGCCGTATTCGGTCCGCTCGCGGTGCCCAACTACATCATCTCCATGTGCCAGTCGGTGTCGGACATGCTCGAAGCGGCGATCCTCCTGAAGGAGGCCGGCCTGCTCGACGCGTCGGGCGAGGAAGCCTACAGCCCGGTCAGCATCGTGCCGCTGTTCGAAACCATCGACGACCTGCAGCGCGGCTCGTCGATTCTGGAAGCGGCGCTTGACCTTCCGCTGTACCGGTCACTGGTGGCCGCGCGACGCGACAGCCAAGAGGTGATGCTCGGGTACTCCGACTCGAACAAGGACGGCGGCTATCTTGCCGCGAACTGGGCGCTCTATCGGGCCGAGCTCGATCTGGTCGAGTCCGCCCGCAAGACGGGAATCCGGTTGCGGCTCTTCCATGGTCGCGGCGGCACCGTCGGCCGCGGCGGGGGACCCAGCTATGACGCCATCCTCGCGCAGCCACCGGGTGCGGTGAACGGCTCGCTGCGAATCACCGAACAGGGCGAGGTCATCGCGGCCAAGTACGCCGAGCCGCGTGTCGCGCATCGCAATCTGGAGACACTGCTTGCGGCGACGCTCGAGGCATCGCTTCTCGATGTCGAAGGCCTCGGCGATGACGCAGGGCCCGCCTACGAGGTGCTCGATGACCTGGCCGCCCGCGCCCACCGCGCCTACGCCGAATTGGTCCATGAGACACCCGGTTTCGTCGAGTACTTCAAGGCATCCACCCCGGTCGGCGAGATCGGTGCGCTGAACATCGGCAGCAGGCCGACGTCGCGCAAACCCACCACGTCGATCTCCGACCTGCGGGCGATCCCATGGGTGCTGGCATGGAGCCAGTCCCGTGTCATGCTCCCCGGCTGGTACGGCACGGGCACGGCCTTCGAAGAATGGATCGGCGAGGGGGACGGGCGCCTCGAGGTGCTCCAGGATCTCTATCGGCGCTGGCCGTTCTTTCGCACCGTGCTGTCGAATATGGCTCAGGTGCTGGCGAAGTCGGACTTGGGTCTCGCGGCGCGTTATGCGGAGTTGGTCGATGACGAGGCGCTGCGCGAGCGGGTGTTCGACAAGATCGCCGTCGAACACGAACGCACCATCAGAATGCACGGGTTGATCACCGGACACGACGACCTGCTCGCCGACAATCCTTCGCTCGCCCGTTCGGTGTTCAACCGGTTCCCCTACCTGGAGCCGCTGAACCACCTTCAGGTCGAGTTGTTGCGCCGGTACCGCTCGGGTGACGACGACGAACTCGTGCAGCGCGGCATCCTGCTGACGATGAGCGGACTTGCCACAGCGTTGAGGAACAGCGGCTAGGGAGCGCTGTCACCGCGGGGCGTAGGAGACCGGGCACCGATCTGCGGTTCGCGCCACGCCTCCGATCTGCTCGGAGACGGGTCGGGGGTGGCCGCTCCACCGCGGCGTCATCCGGTAGTGGCCGAGAAGGCGAACCATCGCTGTCGTCATCGCGGCAAGGGAGAAGGGCTGCGCCGGGCAGGTGTGCCGACCGTGTCCGAACGCCGTAACCAGCATCGGCGACGGCAACGTATCCGCGTCGGCGAGCCGGTACCGATTCCAGCGGCCCGGATCCCAGGACTCGAGACCGGGCGCGGCCGACGTGTTCAGCAGCGGAAGCAGTGTCGCGATCGTCCAACCCGCGGGCACCCGGTACGTGACGTCGCCGGTGTCGAGGTCGACCGGCGTGAGCACCGTCCGCGACATGATCGAACGCTGTGCCAGCCGTGTGCTTTCCAGCGCGCATCGCTGCGCCAGCTCGCTGTCGCCGCCGATGACGGCGTCGAGTTCGGCCGGGTGTTCGAGAAGGTCGACCATCGCCCAGCCGAGTGCCGCCATCAGATTCGACATCGATGCGATGTGGATCAGCGCGACGTCGAGTCCGATGCCTCTGATCCGCACTGCGGCGTCTTCCGAAGACCAGGCCTCGACGATCCTGCCGAACAGCGCGGTGTCGGCGTCTGGCTCGGATCGGGAGTCCAACCGCCGCACAGCTTCTGACACAACGGCGACGACCTCGTCCAGCGCCGCCCGCTCGGATTCCTTGTCCGATGCGGCGACGGCGGCCATCGCGTCGGGATGGACGAACGCGTCCGAGCCGTCGAGGGTGTCGAACGCGGACACCAGTCGCTCGAAGGCGTCTCCGTCGGCAGATCCGGGCCCGGCCCATGACGCAAGTCCCATCCGGTGCCCGAGCCTGCGGGTGAGGCCGAAGAGGTCCACCGAGCCGTCGGAGCCCAGTTCGGTCACGGTGTGGTCAAGCGCCCAGTTCAGGTTGGCGAGATATGACGCGACGTCGTCGCGGCGAAACAACGAGGTGGGAAGGAGGCGTCTGCCCGCGAAGACCTCGTCGGGCAGCTTTCGTCGCAGCATCAGATAGTCGGCGAGACCCTTGCTCGCCGCCTCCTCCGGCAGCGCGTAGAACGACTCGACGCCCGCGGGGGAGAAGGTGAAGAGGTAGTGGTCGTCGCCGCTGTTCACGACGAAGGTGTCACCATGGCGGGTCCTCGCGCCTGCGATAGCCGCGACGGCGTCATCGACGGGGACGTCCCATGGCAGCCCGATGCCCTCGGCGACCGGAGGTGAGGCCGAATGTCGCCGGCAGCCCGGCTCCGAGGTTCGGGAAAGCTGTCCGCCACTAGATCCGAGTCGTCCGGCGCACCGCGTTGATGGCCCCGCGCACAGCGGATTCGGTGGCGGCAAGGGGTGCCATCGCGGCTTCTCCGATGCCGACGATGCGTTCGACGCGGTCGACGATGCCTTCGAGACGGTCGACGACGGCGTTGAGGCGTGGCGCCAGCTCGTTGATCCGGCTGATCGTGTCGTTGAACCGCTCGAGGGTGGCATCGAGGTTGCCGGTGGAGTTGTTGAGGTCCTCGAGGGTCTCGCCGAGTCCGGCCAGCAAAGCGTCGACCTGATCCACCGTGACGTCGGCGTTCAGCGCCGCCTGCGCCAGTTTCTGGATCCGCTCCCGTCCGGTACGGGCACCGGTCCTGCTGCCACCCTTGTCCACCATGACGGTCATTTGACCACATCCACCGGAACCGACGTGGCCGACTGGGCGTCTGACCTGCATGCAGCGCAGACAGTGCGACGGCGATCCGCGCGATGTCGTCACATCGTGCGGCGACGTCATCCGTGCGACGGTCGAATACGCGGCGGGCTACGCAGACGGGCTAGCCGACAGCGCCGGTTAGAGCTTGGCCGCAGCGTCCTCGTCGAGCAGCCACACCGTGGCTTCGGTGCCGTTGGCTCCCGCGGCGGGCACATCGTCGGGATCGGCCCCGCCGACCGCTGCCGCGACCGCATCGGCCTTGTCGGCGCCCGCCACCACCAGCCAGACCTCGCGGGATCGCTGAACAGCGGGCAGCGTCAGGGTGATTCGTTTCGGTGGCGGCTTGGGGGAGTCGGTGACACCGACCACCTGCCTGACGGTTTCGCGGACCGCGGCCGTGTGCGGGAACAGCGAATTGATGTGGCCCTCACCGCCCATGCCGAGTAGGTGGACGTCGAACGCAGGTACTGCCTCGCCGTCGTCGGCGATCGCGGCCAGTACCTGCTCGTAGGCCAGGGCCGCCGCGTCGATGTCGTCGCCGAACTCACCGTCGCTGGCCGGCATCGCGTGCACATTGGCTGCCGGGATGTCGATCTGGTCGATCAGCGCCTCACGCGCCTGCTTCTCGTTGCGGTCGTCGTCATCCTCGGGCACATAGCGTTCATCGCCCCAGAACAGCCGGACATTCGACCAGTCGATCGCCGCGCCGTTCTCCCGAACGTGTTCGAGCAGCGCGATTCCCGTGCCGCCGCCGGTCAACACGATCAGCGCCTGACCCCTGGATGCGATCGCGTCGGTGATGGCGCCGATGAGACGGTCGCCGACCGCGGCGACGAGTGCCGTCTTGTCCGAATACTTCTCGATTTGAACGTTCACTTGTACTGCACCTTGTCGATGCCCGCGAGCGCCTCGAAGTAGATCTCATCGGCATCGAGCCGCCGCATGTCCTCTGCGAGGCACTCCTTGGCGTCCCTGCGCGCCAACGGGATCAGCGCCTCCGGTCTGCTGGTGCGAGTCAATGTTGCGGTCACGCCCGTCTGCGGACGGCTCAACGTCACGGTCTCGCTCGCCCGGTGCAGCTCCACCTTCAGATCACCGACGGCGCGCTGCACCTGTCCGTCGATCCGGCCGGCCAGCCAACCGGCGAGGATGTCGAGCGCGGGTTCGTCCGCGAGTCCCGACACCACCGCCGACTGCACGGGTTCGTACGGCGCCTGGTCCAATGCCGACGCCAGCAGGGCGCGCCAGTAGGTGATGCGGCTCCACGCCAGATCGGTGTCGCCTGCGGTATAGCTCTGCGCTCTGCTCTTGATCGCCGCCAACGGGTCGCCGCAGTTGGTGGCGTCGGTGATCCGGCGAATCGCCAACTGGCCGAGTGGGTCCTGCGCAGGAACGGCGGGTGCATCGACTGGCCACCATGCCACGACCGGGGTGTCGGGTAGCAGGAACGGCAGCACCACGCTGCTGGCGTGGTCGGCAAGTTCACCGTTGAGTCGCAGCACCACAACCTCGCCCGCGCCCGCATCGGCGCCGACCCGGATCTCGGCGTCCAGCGTCGGTTCGGCAGCCTTGCGGTCGCCGGGGAGCACCACGATGACACGACAGGGGTGTTCACGGCTGGCGAAGTTGGCCGCCTCGATCGAATCCTCGAGACCGTCGTCGCCCTCGAGTGCGATGACCAGCGTGAGCACCCGGCTCAACGTCAGCGCGCCGCCCTCTTCTCGAAGGCCGGTGATCTTCTTGTTGACCTCGTTCGTGGTGGTTCCAGGCAGTTCGACGATCATTACGGCCGCCTCCATTCGCGACCCATGCGGCGCATCATCTCGATTCGCCGACTCGGGTCCCCATGTCCCGGACTCGTAGGCGTCGGGCTTGCCGTGTTCCGCCCAGTGGTCGAGGACGGGATCGAGAATCTCCCAGGACAATTCGACCTCCCGATTGACCGGGAACAGCGACGGCTCGCCGAGCAGCATGTCGAGGATCAACCGCTCGTACGCTTCGGGGGAGTCCTCGGCGAACGCCGAACCGTAGGAGAAGTCCATGTTGACGTCGCGGACTTCCATCTGGCTGCCTGGCACCTTGGACCCGAACCGCAAGGTGATGCCTTCGTCGGGCTGAACCCTGATCACCAAGGGCGTTCTTGCCGAGCTCTTCGGTCATGGTGGAGTCGAACGGCAGGTGCGGGGCGCGCTTGAACAGCAGTGCGATCTCGGTAACCCTGCGCCCCAACCGCTTACCGGTACGCAGAAAGAATGGAACGCCTGCCCATCGCCGGGTGTCGATCTCGAGGGCGATCGCCGCATAGGTCTCGGTCTTGGAGTCCTTCGAGAACCCCTCCTCCTCCAGCAGGCCGGGTACCTTCTCGCTGCCCTGCCAGCCCGCGGCGTACTGACCGCGTGCAGTCGTCTCGTCCAGCGGCTCCATCGGCCTTGTCGCGCCGAGCACCTTGATCTTCTCGGCCTGCAACTCGTGTGGGCTGAAGTTGACCGGCTCTTCCATCGCGGTCAGCGCCATCAGCTGGATCAGGTGGTTCTGAATCACGTCACGTGCCGCGCCGACGCCGTCGTAGTAGCCGCCGCGGCCGCCGAGACCGATGTCCTCGGCCATGGTGATCTGCACGCTGTCGACGTAGTTGTTGTTCCAGATCGGCTCGTACAGGTTGTTGGCGAAGCGCAGCGCCAGGATGTTCTGCACGGTCTCCTTGCCGAGGTAGTGGTCGATGCGGAACACCGACTCCTCGGGGAACACACTGTTGACGGTGTTGTTCAGCTCCTGAGCGCTTGCCAGGTCGTGGCCGAACGGCTTCTCGATGACGACCCGGCTCCAGCGTCCTTCCTGCGGTCGCGCCAGGCCAGACTTCTGCAGTTCCTCGCAGACCGTCTGAAAGGCATTCGGCGGGATAGACAGATAGAACGCGTGGTTACCGCCGGTGCCCCGCTCGGCATCCAGTTTCTCCAGCGTTTCGGCCAGCCGTTGAAAGCCCTTCTCGTCGTCAAAGGTGCCTTGGACGAATCGGATTCCCTCGGCCAGCCGATCCCAGACCTCTTGGCTGAACTGGGTGCGGGCATGCTCCCTGACGGAGTCGCCGACCAGCTTGCCGAAATCCTCGTCGGTCCAGTCCCTCCGGCCGAACCCGACAAGAGCGAAGTTGGCTGGCAGCAGTCCGCGGTTGGCCAGGTCGTAGATCGCGGGCATCAGCTTCTTTCGGGCCAGGTCGCCCGTCACCCCGAAGATCACCACCGCACACGGGCCCGGAATGCGGGGCATGCGCTTGTCGCGCTTGTCCCGCAACGGGTTCGACCAACCAGATGCGGAGGCGGAAGCTTCGCTGGACTTCTTCTCCACGCTTACTTCTTGTCGTCGAGCTGAGTCTGCGTCTCGTCGAGGAGTTCCTGCCACGACTTCTCGAACTTCTCGACTCCCTCGTTCTCCAGTGTGATGAACACGTCGGGAAGATCGATGCCAACGGCTTCGAGCTTGTCGAAGACTTCCTGGGCCGCATCGGCTTTGCCGGTGACGGTGTCACCCTGGATGACGCCATGGTCGGCCACCGCGTCCAACGTCTTCTCCGGCATGGTGTTCACCGTGTTGGGGGCCACCAATTCGGTGACGTACAACGTGTCGGAGTAATCGGGGTTCTTGACGCCGGTGGATGCCCACAGCGGACGCTGCACCCGTGCGCCGTCACCCTTGAGCGCTTCGAAGCGATCGCCGCCGACGAACACCTCTTCATACGCGGCGTACGCCAGCCTCGCGTTGGCGACGCCGGCCTGACCGCGCAGCGCCAACGCCTCGTCGCTGCCGATCTTCTCCAGCCGCTTGTCGATCTCGGTGTCGACGCGGGACACGAAGAAGGATGCGACGGAATGGATCTTGGACACGTCGTGGCCCGCCTTCTTGGCGGCTTCCAGGCCTTCGAGGTAGGCGTCCATCACCGCACGGTGCCGTTCGACAGAGAAGATCAACGTCACATTGACCGAGATCCCCTCGGCGAGCACCGAAGTGATCGCAGGTATCCCTTCCTCCATCGCGGGAATCTTGATGAAGAGGTTGGGCCGGTCGACGATTTTCCACAGCTCGATCGCCTGCGCGATGGTCTTGTCGGCATCACGGGCCAGCCGCGGATCGACCTCGATCGACACCCGGCCGTCGACGCCGTCGGACGACTCCCATTGCGGACGGAGCACGTCGCAGGCGTCGCGGACGTCGTCGGTGGTCACGGTGCGGATCGTCGCGTCGATGTCGGCACCGCGCTCGGCGAGTTCTTTGACCTGCTCGTCGTAGGCGTTGCCCTTGGAAAGGGCGGCCTGGAAGATCGACGGGTTGGTGGTGACGCCGACGACGCTCTTCGTATCGATGAGCTCCTGCAGATTGCCGGTCTGCAGCCGCTCGCGAGACAGGTCGTCGAGCCACACCGAGACGCCCGCGGCGGACAGCGCGGCGAGGTTGGGATTCTGAGCCATGCTTGGTCCTTCTCTCTTATCAGTTGTCCAGTGATCGTTCCGCGGCCGCGACTACGGCTTCGGGGGTGAACCCGAACTCGCGGAACAATGTCTTGTCGTCGGCGGATTCGCCGTAGTGCTCGATCGAGACGATCTCGCCGGTGTCGCCGACCAGCTTGTACCAGCTCTGTGCGACGGCGGCCTCCACGGCGACTCGTGCCGACACCGCGGGCGGCAGCACCTTGTCGCGGTATTCGGCGGGCTGGGACTCGAACCACTCCACGCACGGCATGGACACCACGGTTGCGGTGATGTCCTTCTCCGCCAACAGCTTCTGCGCCTCGACGGCGAGCTGGAGCTCCGACCCGGTGCCGATCAGCACGACGTCGGGCAGCTCGTCGGGGATGCCGCCGAGCACGTAGCCGCCCTTGCTGACACCATCGCTGTCGGTGCCCTCGAGCACCGGAATCCCTTGGCGGGTCAGGATGAACCCGACAGGGCCGCTGCCGTTGCCGCGCGCCAGAATGCTCTTCCAGGCGTACGCGGTCTCGTTCGGGTCGCCAGGGCGCACCACCGACAGGTTGGGAATCGCGCGCAGTGCCGCGAGGTGCTCGATGGGCTGGTGCGTCGGACCGTCCTCGCCGAGGCCGATCGAGTCATGCGTCCAGATGTAGATCGTGTCGATGTCCATCAGCGACGCCAGCCGCACGGCGGGCCGCATGTAATCGGAGAACTGCAGGAAGGTGCCGCCGAACGCCCGGGTCGGGCCGTGAAGCACGATGCCGGACAGGATCGATCCCATCGCGTGCTCGCGGATCCCGAAGTGCAGCACTCGGCCGTACCAGTCAGCGGTGAAGTCCTCGGTCGAGATGGACGGCGGCCCGAATGACTTCACGTCCTTGATGGTCGTGTTGTTGCTGCCCGCCAAATCGGCTGAGCCGCCCCACAACTCGGGGAGCTTCGGGGCGACGTCGTTGAGCACCTGGCCGAACGCGGCGCGGGTGGCCACCGCCTTGGAGCCCGGCTCCCAGTGCGTGATGTCGGCGTCCCAGCCGTCGGGCAGCTCTTCCGCGGTAAGGCGGTCCAGCAGCTTCTTGCGCTCGGGTTCCCGCTCGGCCCACGCGTCGAACTCGGGCTGCCACTTCTCGTGGGCTTCCTTGCCACGCTCCACCAGCTTGCGGGTGTGCTCGATGACCTCGTCGCGCACCTCGAAGGTCTTGTCGGGATCGAAGCCGAGCACGCGCTTGGTGGCGGCCACCTCCTCGTCGCCGAGGGCCGAGCCGTGTACGCCGCCGGTGTTCATCTTGGTCGGCGCCGGATAGCCGATGATCGTCCGAACGGAGATGAACGACGGCTTGTCGGTCACCTTCTTCGCCTCGGCGATGGCCTGCTCGATGCCGACGACGTTCTCGCCGCCCTCGACTTCCTGAACATGCCAGCCGTAGGCGCGGTAGCGGGCAGGCACGTCCTCGGACAGCGCGATGTTGGTGTCGTGTTCGATCGAGATCTGGTTGTGGTCGTAGAACACGATCAGGTTGCCGAGCTGCTGCGTACCTGCCAGTGACGAAGCCTCGCTTGTCACGCCTTCTTCCATGTCGCCGTCGGAGGCGATCACGTAGATGTAGTGGTCGAACGGGCTCTCACCCCACGCCGGGTCCGGGTCGAACAGACCGCGCTCGTAGCGCGACGCCATCGCCATCCCGACCGCAGAGGCAAGACCCTGCCCGAGCGGGCCGGTGGTGATCTCGACGCCCTTGGTGTGGCGGAACTCAGGGTGGCCCGGCGTCTTGCTCTTCCAGGTGCGCAGCGACTCGATGTCGGACAGCTCGAGACCGAAGCCACCCAGGTAGAGCTGGATGTACAGCGTGAGGCTGGAGTGACCGCATGACAGCACGAACCGGTCGCGCCCCAACCAGTGCACGTCGCTGGGATCGTGGCGCATCTGGCGCTGGAACAGCGAGTAGGCAAGGGGAGCGAGGCTCATCGCCGTGCCAGGGTGGCCGTTGCCGACCTTCTGTACCGCATCCGCCGCCAGCACGCGGACGGTGTCCACGGCCTCCGAATCGACGTCGGCCCAGTCGTCCGGATGGTTCGGACGAGTAAGGGCGGAAATCTCTTCGACTGTTGTCACCAGCTGACTCCTCAAATCGACGACCCTTGTTCCCCACATACCCTAGTGCGGCGTCGGCAATCGCCGCAGGCCCCGTCACGCATCATTAGCTGTTCATTTACCGAATCGACCCAGGTATGTTCTGGGGCGCCCCGCGGTCTACCATCGTCTGTAGTAGACGCGGCGCGCTGCGCGCCCTTTCGAGGAGTTATCTGCGTGGACATTCGCGAAGGCCCCCTGCTTGAGGGATCGCCTAGCCGAATTCGCACCGCCCTCCTCGGCTACCTCTCGCTGACCAAGCCGCGGGTGATCGAGCTCCTGCTGGTCACCACCATCCCGGCGATGCTGCTGGCCCACCGCGGATCTGTGGATCCGCTGCTGATCCTGAACACGCTGGTCGGTGGGCTGTTGGCGGCAGCGGGCGCCAACACGCTGAACTGCGTGGCCGATGCCGACATCGACAAGAAGATGAAGCGCACCGAAGGCAGGCCGCTGGCGCGCGACAGCGTGCCGCGCAGCCACGCGTTCGTCTTCGGGATCGCGCTGTCGGTGGCGTCGTTCTTCTGGCTGTGGTGGACGACGAACATGCTGTCCGCGCACCTGGCCGGTGCGACGATCGCGTTCTACGTGCTGGTCTACACGCTGCTGCTGAAGCGGCGCACGTCGCAGAACGTGGTGTGGGGCGGGGCGGCCGGCTGCATGCCGGTGATGATCGGCTGGTCGGCGGTCACCGGGACGATCCAATGGCCCGCGCTGGTGATGTTCGCGATCATCTTCTTCTGGACGCCGCCGCACACCTGGGCGCTGGCGATGCGCTACAAGGACGATTACGCAGCGGCGGGCGTGCCGATGCTGCCGGTGGTCGCGACCGAGCGCGAGGTCACCAGGCAGATCCTGATCTACACCTGGCTGACCGTGGCCGCGACGCTGGGCCTCGCGCTGGCGACGGGGTGGCTGTACGCGTCCGTCGCCCTGGTTGCAGGCACGTGGTTCCTGGCGATGGCCCATCAGCTGTATGCCGGGGTGCGCCGCGGCGAGCCGATCAAACCGCTGCGGCTGTTCCTTCAGTCGAACAACTACCTCGCGATCGTGTTCTGCGCGCTCGCGGTCGATTCGGCACTCGACCTGCCGACGCTGCTTACCCTCTGAGGGTGCCCACTCGCGTATCACCCGACAACTTCGCCCGCGCCGAATCCGACCTGTACTTCGGCAACATCGTCAGAGACGGCGGCTTCGGCGCGTTCCTCCACTTCCGCGAGTTGAGCCCCATCGATCACCAAGTCGTCATCCGGATCAACCGCGACACGCTGTACTCGGCGGCCATCTTCGACCTCGATGCCGGGCCGGTCACCATCACGCTGCCTGATGCGGGCGGCCGGTTCATGTCGCTGCAGATCATCGATGAGGACCATTACACGCACTCGGTCGTCTACGGCGCGGGTCAGCACACGCTCACCCGCGAAAGCAGATCGGCACCCGCTACGTCGCCACGCCGGTGCGCATCCTGGTCGACCCCAATGATCCGGCCGATGTGTCTGCGGTACACGCGTTGCAGGACGCCATCGAGGTCGAGCAGGGCGCCGTCGGGAGTTTCGAGATTCCGGACTGGGATCCGGTCAGCCAGAAGACAGTTCGCGACGCCTTGGTGACCTTGGCCACCACGCTGCCCGACACGAAGGACACCTTCGGCTCCAAGGCCGACACCGATCCCGTTCGGCATTTGATCGGGTCCGCCAACGCCTGGGGCGGCAACCCGCAGAAGGACGCGCTGTACCTGACCGTCGTCCCGCAGAAGAACGACGGCAGCGCCGTGCACCGGTTGACCGTCGGTGAGGTGCCGGTGGACGGGTTCTGGTCGGTCACCGTCTACAACGAGGACGGCTACCTGGCGAAGAACCCGCAGGACGCCTACTCGTTCAACAACGTCACCGCGCGCAAGGATCCCGACGGCAGCACGACGATCCAGTTCGGCGGCTGCGACGGCTCGGCGCCCAACTGCCTACCGATCACGCCGGGATGGAACTACACCGTCCGGCTGTATCGGCCGCAGCAGGCAGATTCTCGACGGATCGTGGGTCTTCCCGGAGGCGCAACCGGTCTAGGGGACCAGCACGATCGAACCGACGGTCTTGCGTCCCTGCAGGTCCCGGTGTGCGCGCTCGGCATCCTCGAGTCGGTAGCGCTCGCTGACCGTCACGTTGATGGTGTCCGAGGCGATCGCGTCCAGCAATTCCCCTGCCCGCCATGAGAATTCGTCCGCGTTGCGGGTGTAGTGGGACAGGTTGGGCCGGGTGAGGAACACCGAACCGGCTGCGTTCAGTCGCTGCGGGTCGAATGGCGGTACCGGCCCACTGGAGGCGCCGAACAGGGCAAGCGTGCCGCGGACGGCGAGGCTGGCAAGGCTTGCTTCGAAGGTCGCCGCGCCGACGCCGTCGTACACCGCCGCGACACCCCCGTCGGTCAGATCCTTCACCTTGGCGCCGAACTCTTCGGGGTCGTCCGGATAGTCGAGAACCTCGACCGCGCCCGCCTGCCTGCTCAACTCGGCCTTCTCCGGCGTCGATACCGTCGTGATCACCCGCACAGCCAGGCTGGTCGCCCACTGCGTGAGGATCAGACCGACACCGCCTGCGCCCGCGTGCAGCAGGATGGTGTCGCCCTGCTGTACCGGATAGACCGACTTGAGCAGGTAATGCGCCGTCATGCCCTTCAACAGCGAGGCGGCGGCCGCGTCCGGGCTCACACCGTCCGGCACGTATGCGCAGAAATCCGCTGGCGCCGTGCAGAATTCGGCATACGCGCCGTCGGCCCTGGCCGTCACGACCCGATTACCGGGCGCGAGCGCCGCAACGTCGTCGCCGACGGCTTCGACCGTCCCGCACACTTCGGTGCCAAGGATGAACGGCACCTCTCGTGGGTACATCCCCGACCGGAAGTAGGTGTCGATGAAGTTGATGCCGATGGCCTCGGCCTTGATCAGCACCTCGCCGGACCCGGGGGAGGGGGTTGGCTTGTCGACGTGTCGCAGGACTTCGGGTCCGCCGGTTTCGGCGACTTCAATGGCGTGCATGGTGCCTATCATGCCTACAACATGAAACTCGCCCGCCCCGACATCCGACATCCGAAGATCGTGCTCGCCGGTTGCCCCGCGCTGCCGGAGGGCGACGGCGACGACGCGGGACTGGTCGAAGCCCTTCGCCAGCGCGGACTGCAGGCCCGCTGGCTGTCCTGGGATGACCCTGAGGCGCTGCGCGCAGACCTCGTCATCCTGCGGGCGACCTGGGACTACATCGAGCGGCTGGACGAGTTCCTCGACTGGAGCACTCGCGTCGCCAACCTGCAGAACCCGCCCGCCGTCGTCGCGTGGAACACCGACAAGCGCTATCTCGCCGATCTCGCCGACGCGGGTGTTCCGACGGTGCCGAGCCGGTTCTTCGCGCCGGGCGAGCAGGTGCGGATCCCGAAGGGCGAGGTGGTGGTCAAACCCGCCGTCGGCGCCGGTTCGGTTGGTGCACAGCGCTTCACCGACGCCAAGTCCGCGCGCGAGCACGCCGCCGCCCTGCACGACGCGGGCAGCACCGTGCTCGTCCAGCCGTACGACCCGAGGGTGGAGGGCGGTGAGACGGCGCTGGTGTTCGTCGCGGGCGAGCAGTCGCACGCCTTCACCAAGGGGCCGATGCTCCCGCCCGCAGGCGAGCGGCCTGTCTTCGACCCGTCCGGCACGTACGCGGAAGAGAAGTTGACCGCGGCCGACCCGGACTTCGAGCTCTGGGACATCGGCCATGCGGCGACTCGACGCCGCGGCCGCCCACCTGCAGATGAAGACGACCGATCTGCTCTACGCCCGCGTCGACATCATCGGCGGCCCGGACAATCCGCTGCTGCTCGAGCTGGAGTTGGTGGAGCCGTCACTGGGCTGGCGCCAGGTGGACCAGACGACGCGCGACCTTGCGCAGCGGAAGTTCGCGATCGGTGTCGAGTCAGCGCTGGACCGGCTCGGGCTCGGCCCGTTCTCGCATCGACGCCCATAGCGCCGAGGTGGCTGCCGTACACGCGGCCGCGCCAGCCACGTGGATCGCCACCAGCGCGGCGGGCACCCCGATGGCGTACTGGACACGGCCAACCAGGGCCTGCGCCGCGACGAGGATCAGCAATACGACCAGCCGCCTGATGACGCGCCGGTCGGCCTTGATCTTGCGCAGCGCGAGGCCCAAGTCCCAGCAGAAGCGCCAGATAGACCAGCAGCAGCGTCGCGTGCAGGGTGACCAGCGTGACGATCTCGATCTGCAGTCGCGGAACCGGCGCCTCGATGCTCTTGTCACCGGCGTGCGGACCGGCGGCGGTGACCAGCGTGCCGGTCACCAGTACCGCGGACAGGACCGACGCGGTCAGAATGGTCAACTGCCGCAACGGCTTCGGTACGCGCACAGTTGGAACGCCGTCGTCGGGTTCGCCGATCTTGACGTAGAGCAGCACGGCCAGCCACACCATCGCCATCGAGACCAGCAGGTGAATGGCGACCGTCCACCACAGCAGACCGGTGAGCACCGTGATGCCGCCGATCACCGCCTGCATCACGGTCGACGCGGGCATCAACCATGCGTAGACCAGGACTTCGCGTCGCCGGCGGGCGCGGGTGACGGCCAGAACCGCGAGGGCCGCGGTCAGCACGACGAGGAAGGTGATCATCCGGTTGCCGAATTCGACGGCCTGATGGATTCCCGCCACCTCGGCGTGGGGCACCGGCGTGAAGCTGCCGGGGAAGCACTGCGGCCAGGTCGGGCAGCCGAGGCCGGACGCGGTGACGCGGACGATCGCACCCGTGACGGCGATTCCGCCCTGCGTCAGCACGACCGCGGCCGCGATCAGACGCTGAGCGCGAAGGCTTGGCAGCGGCAACACGTCCACCAAGCGCATCAGAAATCGTCCGACGGCCACGGCCCCGATCGTAGAGGATCGCAACTACAGCTCGTAGTAGGGCGCTTCAGCGCTCGCGCGGCGCGACGAACGGGACGAGCACCTCGTCGACGAGCGTCACGATCAGGTCGTCGGTGATCGGGTCCCCGGTGATCAGCAGGCGGTGCCACAGCACGCTCTGGCCGAGTTCCCTCGCGATCTCAACGGGGACGTCGGCGCGCACGTCGCCGCGCTCGATTCCGCGCGCGAGCATCGCGGCCATCTCCTGTTTACGCCAGCCGATGACGTCGTTCTGAAACGCCGCCCTCAGTTCGGGATCATGCGCACCCGCGGCGATGGCCGCACGCAGAAGATCGGCGCTTGGCCCGGTGAAGAGATTCGCCCAACCGCGCAGGATCGTGAGCATGTCCTCCCGATAGCTGCCGGTGTCCTGACTGCGGGATCGCCGATCGTCGCCATCTTCAGCAGGGTGTCGCGCAGCAGGGCGGCGCGGTCGGGCCAGCGCCGGTAGAGCACCGGCTTGCTGGTGCCCGCCGCAGCTGCGACCGCCTCCATCGTGACGCCGGCAGGCCCGTCGGAGACGAGTAGGTCCAACACGGCCGACCTGATCGCCGCGTCGAGTTCGTCGCCGCGCCGTCGCTTCACACGCCCTCCCTAAGAAACTCTTGCGTATCTTATATGCCGACGCTAGCGTGACCGATATAAGAAACGCAATCGTATCTTGGAGGTCGCCACCATGAGCCGTCCCGTTCTCTATCCGCTCCGGCCGGTCGAGTCCGCCACCGTGCAGTTCCTCGACGGCCCGCACCGCAGGCGGCGGGTGACGATCGATCACCGGCCGCTGAACGGCATCACGCCCGCGATGCTGCTCGACTGGTTCACCCACCTCGGCGAAACGATGTCCTATGGCGGCGAAACCATCGACCGCTACCTCGCCTGGCATCCCATCGACCACATCACGTGGGAGTTGGCCCGCCAGGCGCCTGCGGGCGGGGCAGGCGACGGAGCGCGCTTCCGCATGGTCGAGGCGTTCGGCGGACGGCCCGAATACGCGATCGACGAGGTCGCACGCGTCGAGAAGCTCGACGAGACGGGCATCCGGCTGGTCAAGCGAATCGGGGGACTGGCCGGTGTTCCAACTCGAGCACACCTGGTCGGCGGGCACCGACGGCGCCCACTACGTCACGGTGATGGACCTCGGCGTGCGGTCACCGCTTCTGTCAGTCGTCAACACGGTGGTGTGTCAACGGTTTCCCGAAGACAAGGTGCGCGCCTGGGTGAAGCACAACATCGAGGAAGTGGGTCAGCTGGAGTATCTGCTGCCGCAGCTCGCGTCGTCAGGTGAAGCGGAACCAGCGCAGCGCGCACAACGCTGACACGCCGCCCCATGCGGCGAGCACGGCGATGCCGAACCAGTCGACCGACAACGACATCGCCTGTGTCAGGGCCTCGGTCAGTGCACCCGACGGTGTCAGCCTCGCCGCCCATCGCACTGCCTCGTGGGACGGCCTGGCCTTCGAGCGTGAGCGCACCCAGCCCGGCGAAGACGAACCACAGCAGGTTTGCGACGGCCAGCACGATCTCGGCGCGCAGCGTGCCGCCGAGCAGCAGTCCCATGGCCGCGAACCCTGCGGTGCCGAGCGCGATGATGACCGCCCCGAGCATCAGTCCGACGATGTTCGGCCGCCATCCGAGTGCAAAGCCGATGCTGCCCAACACGATTGACTGAAGGAACACCACGGTGACGACCGCGAGCGACTTACCGGCGATGATGCCCCACACCGGCAGCGCCGTCGCACCGATCCTCTTGAGCGCGCCGTAGCGTCTGTCGAATGCGACGGCGATCGCCTGACCGGTGAACGCGGTCGAGATCACGGCCAGCGACATGATCGCGGGCACGAACGTCGCGGCGCGGTTCGGCCCGAACGAGCCCAACGGCATGAGCGTCAACCCGACGAGAAGCGTGATCGGGATGAAGAGGGTGAGCAGGAGCTGTTCGCCGTTGCGTAACAACAGCTTCAGCTCGAGCGCGAACTGCGCGGCCAGCATCTTCGGGACGGTCGCCGAACGCGGGTCGGGCGTGAACGTGCCCGCCGCGAAGCGATTCATGATCGCAACTCCCGCCCCGTCAGGTCGAGGAACACATCCTCGAGGCTGCGCTGCTCCACCCGCATATCGGTGGCCAGCACGTTCAGCCGTGCGCACCACGCGGTCACGGTCGCCAGCACCTGCGGGTCGATATGGCCTTCCACCAGATACTCGCCGGGTGAGGCTTCTGTGGCCTTGTAGCTTTCCGGCAGAGCCGAAATCAGGAGCGACAGATCCAGCATTCGGGGCGCCCGGAACCGCAGCTGGTTCTCCGCACCGCTGTTCATCAGCTCTGCAGGCGTGCCGCTGGCCACCGCGACACCGCGGTCGATGATCACCAGCCGGTCGGCGAGCTCCTCGGCCTCCTTGAGCTGATGAGTGGTCAACACGACCGTCACGCCGTCGCTGCGCAGCGCATCGATCAACTCCCACACCACGATTCGCGCATGGGCGTCCATGCCTGCGGTCGGTTCGTCGAGAAACACCAACTCGGGGCGACCGACCACCGCGCACGCCAGCGCAAGGCGCTGCTGCTGGCCACCGGACAGCCTGCGGTACGTCGTCTTCGCCGCCTCGGTCAAGCCGAGCGTCTCCATCAACCACCGCGGGTCGAGCGGGTCGGCGCTGTAGGAGGCAACGAGGTTGAGCATCTCGCCCGCCTGGGCCGCCGGGTACGCGCCGCCGCCCTGCAGCATGACCCCGATGCGCTCACGGACTTTCGCGTTGTCGGTGATCGGATTCAGTCCGAGGATCTCGATGGAGCCTGCGTCGGGCTTGATGAAGCCCTCGCACATCTCGACGGTGGTCGTCTTGCCCGCGCCGTTCGGGCCGAGCAGCGCCAGCACCTCGGCCGATTGCACGTCGAGGTCGAGGCCGGAGACCGCGGTGGTCGACCCGTACCGTTTGCACACCCCGCGCAGGCGCACGGGGGCGACGGAACCGGAGGTCACGGGGATTCAGCGTAGGCGTCAGCCTTCGCCGCCTGCGGCCGCGGTAGCGACGGCCCGACCGCGACGGGCTCGGGAAGCGGCGCGATGTCGATTTCCGGGCCGGGGTTCGGCATCTTCCGCCACGGCAGCCGGTAGTAGGTCATCACGATGAAAAGCGCGACGATCACGGTGCTGGCCGCGGTCGCGAGCAGGATCTGGAAGACGGTGAAGCGGTCGCCGTTGGCCGTCGGGCCGAAGATCCCCACCATGAGCGTGACGACGATCGCCGTCGTGCGGAACGACCGCCTTGTCGCCCACGCCGCGAGTGGGATGACCGCCCACAGCACGTACCAGGGCTGGACCACCGGGAAGAGCAGCACTGTCATGCCGAGAGCGACACCGAGCCCGCCGACAGGATGCAGCCGGCCGCGAAGGACGGCCAACAGCAGCCATGTCACAAGGATCGCGATGATGAACACGCCGATGCCACGGGTGAGCCCGAGGACGGCGGTGGTGTGATCGCCGAGCCCGAGCAGGATGCCGACCTGACCGGTGCCGAGCGCCAACAGCGTCGGCAGCGACATCCAGCTGCGCACCACGTTGGCGGTGCCAAGGGTGAAGAGCCAGCCGAAACCGAGCCCGCTCGCCCAGCCGATCACCGCCATCACGGCGACCGACACCGCGGCCAGCGATCCGCCCGCGATGAAGAACGCCTTGACGGTGCCGCCCCACCGGCAGGCCAGGGCCATCGCGACGAAGCCGACCGCCAGTAGACCCGGCAGCTTGACCTGTGAGGACAGCGTGATCAGCACGACGCCGAGAATCAGCATCGTCATCGGCCGCCATCTCGCCCACTCGTCGCGAGATTGCGGCCACGCGAACGGTTTCGGCAACAGCGGGGTATCGGCGTAGATCCCGCGCAGCGCGAACTCCGTACCCGCGAGCATGAGGCCGAGCATCAACGCCTCGTTGTGGATGCCCGCGACGAGATGCATGATCAGCAGCGGATTGGCCGCCCCCAGCCACAGCGCGCTGACCTCGGCGACGCCGCAGCGGCGCGCGAGCCGCGGCACCGCCCACACGATGAGGCCGACACCGAACAGCACGACGAGCCGGTGCAGCAGCACAGCGAAGACGATGTTGTCACCCGTCAGCGCCGAAATCCCTTCGCCGATCCACAGAAACAGCGGGCCGTAGGGCGCGGGCGTCTCACGCCACATCGTCGGCACCGACAGCGTGAACACGTGGTCGAGGCCCAATCCTGTTGCCGGGCCGACCTTGTACGGGTCGAGGCCGTTGATCGCGATCTCGCTCTGCGCCAGATACGAGTAGACGTCGCGGCTGTACATCGGCGGCGCGATGAGCAGCGGGATCACCCACAGGGCAAGCGTGCGGTCGAGTTGGCTGCGGGTCATCCGCCGCTCGCCGAGCGCGAAGCGGCCGAGCATCAGCCACGCCAGCGTCATCATCACCGCGCCGGTGGTGGTCATCGTCAGGGAGACGGTCTGGATCCGCGACGGAAGGTTGAGCAGCCGCACCCCGAACGTCGGATCCTGCACGACGGGGCGCGCGCCGACGCCCAAAGCGCCGATGGCCATCAACACGGTGCCGGTCGCGCCGAATAGCCGGGTGCGCCGTAGCGCGATCAGCTCGGCGTCGTTGAGCGGCGATCCGACGGTCCGTTCATCCCCGTGCCAGCCGGCAATCGAGGTGGACAGAGACCATAGGCGCGCAGCCATCACTGCAGCGTAGCTGTCAGAGCTTGACGATCACCTTGCCGGTGTTGCCGCCGCTGAACAACAGGTTCAGTGCGTCAGGAGCCTTCTCGAGGCCCTCGACGATGTGTTCGGACGACTTGATTTTGCCCTCGAGGATCCAGCCGGCCATCTCCATCTGTGCGGCGGGGAAGCGGTCGAGGTAGTCGATGATGATGAAGCCTTCCATCCGCCCGCGGCGCACCAGCAGGTTGAGGTAATTGCTCGGCCCCGGCGGCGGGCCGTCGCTGTTGTAGGTCGAGATCGCCCCACACAGCACGACCCTCCCGCGCAGCCCCAGGTTCGCGAGGCAGTCGTTGAGGATCGGTCCGCCCACGTTGTCGAAGTACAGGTCGATACCGTCGGGGCAGGCCTGCCGGAGTCGCTTTGCGACGTTGTCGGACTTGTAGTCGATCGCCTCGTCGAAGCCGAGTTCGTCGACGATGTGCGCGCATTTCTCGGCGCCGCCCGCGATGCCGACGACCTTCTTCGCGCCCTTGATCTTCGCGATCTGGCCTGCGGCGGATCCGGTCGCGCCTGCAGCTCCGGAGACGACGACGACGTCGCCGTCGTTGATCTGCCCGACGTCGGTCAAGCCGAAATAGGCCGTCATCCCGGTGACACCCAGAATCCCGATGGCGATTCCCGGCGGGACGCCGTCGGGCAGCACCTGCATCGAGCGCTCGTCCTTCATCGGCGATCACGTAGTCCTGCCAGCCGGTCATGCCGAACACCAGCTGACCGGGCTGATAGGCGTCGGAGCGGCTCTCGACGACCTCGCCGACGCCGCCGCTGCGGATGACCTCGTCGATACCGATCGGCGGCAGATAGCTGGGGACGTCGTCCATCCAGGTGCGGATCGTCGGGTCGATCGACAGATAGCCGACCTTGATCAGTGCCTCGCCGTCCTGCAGTTCGGGCAGGTCAGAGGTCTCCAGCCGGGTTGTGCTGTCATTGACAAGGCCGGAGGGGCGTTCGGCAAGGACGAGTCGGCGATTCTGCGTGGTCACGTGGCGATGGTATGACCCACACCACGTAAGGGTGACCTTGCTTTACCGGCCTGCGGAATTCCGTCACAATGGTGTTGTGAAAATAAGGCCGGAGGTTGACCGCCACACGCGTGGCGCGATCGTCCAGCTCCTACTGGAGTCCGGGCCCATCACAGCAGGCGAGATCGGCGACCAGCTCGGCATCTCCGCTGCGGGCGTGCGCAGGCACCTCGACGCGCTGCTCGACGCAGGTGAAGCCCAGTCCAGTGCCGCCGCAGCCTGGCAGCACAACGGCCGTGGCAGACCCGCCCGCCGCTACCGGCTGACCGCCGCGGGGCGCGCCAAGCTCGGCCATGCCTACGACGATCTGGCCGCCGCGGCGATGCGCCAACTCCGTGAAATCGGCGGCGACGACGCGGTCCGCACCTTCGCCAGGCGCCGCATCGACACCATCCTTTCGGGAGTAACCGAGGGATCCGATGACGTTGAATCCACTGTCGATCGCATCGCAGGCGCATTGACCAAGGCCGGTTACGCTGCGTCCGCCACCCAGGTGAGCGGGCCCCTGCACGGGATTGAGCTCTGCCAGCATCACTGTCCGGTGTCGCACGTCGCCAAGGAGTTTCCGGAGTTGTGCGAGACCGAGCGGGAGGCGTTCGCCGAGGTGCTGGGTACTCATGTGCAGCGGCTGGCGACGATCGTCAACGGAGACTGCGCCTGCACCACGCACGTGCCGCTCAACTCAGAACAGCAACCAGCCCTTCAGCGCACAGCCCACGGCGCCGAAGCCACTAAAACGAAGCAAGGAGCGTCGACATGACGACCACGCCCGAAGCCTTGACCCAGGAACAGACCATCGAGTCGCTGGGTCGCTACGGCTATGGCTGGGCCGACTCCGATGTCGCGGGCGCCAGCGCGCAGCGCGGACTGTCGGAAGCTGTCGTGCGCGACATCTCGAGCAAGAAGAGCGAGCCCGAGTGGATGCTCGACGTCCGACTCAAGGCGCTGCGCGTCTTCGACAAGAAGCCGATGCCGAACTGGGGCTCCAACCTCGAGGGCATCCACTTCGACAACATCAAGTACTTCGTGCGCTCGAGCGAGAAGCAGGCCGCAACGTGGGACGACCTGCCCGCCGACATCAAGAACACCTACGACAGGCTCGGCATCCCCGAGGCGGAGAAGCAGCGTCTGGTGTCCGGCGTCGCCGCTCAGTACGAGTCCGAGGTCGTCTACCACTCGATCCGCGAGGATCTCGAGAAGCTGGGCGTCATCTTCCTCGACACCGACACCGCTCTGAAGGAGCATCCGGAGCTGTTCAAGCAGTACTTCGGCACGGTCATCCCGGCCGGTGACAACAAGTTCTCCGCGCTGAATACCGCTGTGTGGTCGGGTGGTTCGTTCATCTATGTGCCCAAGGGCGTGCACGTCGACATTCCGCTGCAGGCCTACTTCCGCATCAACACCGAGAACATGGGCCAGTTCGAGCGGACGCTGATCATCGTCGACGAAGATGCCTACGTGCACTACGTCGAGGGTTGTACGGCGCCGATCTACAAGAGCGACTCGCTGCACTCCGCGGTCGTCGAGATCATCGTGAAGCCCGGTGGCCGTTGCCGTTACACGACCATCCAGAACTGGTCGAACAACGTCTACAACCTCGTCACCAAGCGCGCCCGCGCCGAGGCGGGAGCCACCATGGAGTGGGTCGACGGCAACATCGGCTCGAAGGTCACCATGAAGTACCCCGCGGTGTGGATGACCGGTGAGCACGCCAAGGGCGAGGTGCTGTCGGTCGCGTTCGCCGGTGAGGGCCAGCATCAGGACACCGGCGCCAAGATGCTGCACCTTGCGCCGAACACGTCGAGCAACATCGTGTCGAAGTCGGTGGCCCGCGGCGGTGGCCGCGCGTCGTACCGCGGCCTCGTCCAGGTGAACAAGGGTGCCCACGGCTCCCGCTCCAGCGTGAAATGCGATGCGCTGCTTGTCGACACGATCAGCCGCAGCGACACCTACCCGTACGTCGACATCCGCGAGGACGACGTCACGATGGGTCACGAGGCCACCGTCTCCAAGGTCAGCGAGGATCAGCTCTTCTATCTGATGAGCCGCGGCCTCACCGAGGACGAGGCGATGGCGATGGTGGTGCGCGGGTTCGTCGAGCCGATCGCCAAGGAGCTCCCGATGGAGTACGCGCTCGAGCTCAACCGCCTGATCGAGCTTCAGATGGAAGGCGCGGTCGGCTAGTGGCCCAGGATCTGACAACGACTCTGGAGGGCAGGACCAAGGGCGAGGTCTTCACGTCATTCGATGTCGACGCCTTCGAGGTGCCGCACGGGCGTGACGAGATCTGGCGGTTCACACCTCTCAAGCGGCTGCGCGGCCTGCACGACGGGTCCGCGCAGCCAACCGGCAGCGCCGCCATCGAGGTTTCGGAGTGTGCGGGCGTCACCGTCGAAACAGTGCAACGCGGAGACGACCGTCTCGGCCAGGCCGGTGTACCGGCTGATCGCGTTGCCGCGCAGGCATTCTCCTCGTTCGACAACGCCACGATCGTCACCATCCCGAAGGACGTGGCCTGCGAGCAGCCAATCGAAATCACGGTCACCGGGCCGGGAGAGGGCGAAACGGCCTACGGACACCTGCAGGTGCGGGTCGGCGAACTCGGTGAGGCGGTCGTCGTCATCGATCAGAGCGGCAGCGGAACCTACGCCGACAACATCGAGTTCGTGGTGGCCGACGCCGCTCGGCTGACCGTGGTGTCGATCGCCGACTGGGCCGACGATGCGGTGCACGTCAGCAGCCACCACGCGGTGCTGGGCAAGGACGCGGTGCTGCGGCACGTCGCGGTCACCCTCGGCGGCGACGTGGTGCGACTGACCGCCCGTACCCGGTTCGACGCCCCCGGCGGGGATGCCGAGTTGCTCGGGCTGTACTTCGCCGATGACGGGCAGCACTTCGAGTCGCGGCTTCTGGTCGACCACGCGCAGCCGAACTGCCGCTCGCATGTCACGTACAAGGGTGCGCTGCAGGGTGATCCGGATTCGTCGCGGCCCGATGCGCACACCGTGTGGGTGGGCGACGTGCTGATCCGCGCGGCCGCCACCGGTACCGACACCTTCGAGACCAACCGCAACCTGGTGCTCACCGACGGCGCCCGCGCCGACTCGGTGCCCAACCTGGAGATCGAGACCGGCGAGATCGCCGGCGCAGGACACGCAAGCGCCACCGGACGTTTCGACGACGAGCAGCTGTTCTATCTGCAGGCCCGCGGGATCCCGGAAGACCAGGCCCGCCGCCTCGTCGTCCGCGGCTTCTTCGGCGAGCTGATTCAGAAGATCGCCGTGCCCGCCGTGCGTGAACGCCTTACCGAAGCCATCGAACACGAACTAGCTATCACGGAATCGAGGACAGCCACCTCATGACCACACTGGAAATCAAAGACCTTCACGTCAGCGTCGTGTCCAAGGAGGACGGGACCGACATCCCGATCCTGAAGGGCGTCGACCTGACCGTGAACTCGGGCGAGACGCACGCCCTGATGGGCCCGAACGGGTCCGGCAAGTCGACGCTGTCGTACGCGATCGCAGGCCACCCGAAGTACACGGTGACGTCCGGCTCGATCACGCTCGACGGTGAAGACGTCCTCGCGATGAGCATCGACGAGCGCGCCCGCGCAGGCCTGTTCCTCGCCATGCAGTACCCGATCGAGGTGCCAGGGGTGTCGATGTCGAACTTCCTGCGCACCGCGGCCACCGCGGTACGGGGTGAGGCGCCGAAGCTGCGGCACTGGGTCAAAGAGGTCAAGGGCGCCATGACGGGGCTCGACATCGATCCGTCCTTCTCCGAACGCAGTGTCAACGAAGGCTTCTCGGGTGGCGAGAAGAAGCGGCACGAGATCCTGCAGCTCGAACTGCTCAAGCCGAAGATCGCGATTCTGGACGAGACCGACTCGGGCCTTGACGTCGACGCGCTGCGAGTGGTCAGTGACGGCGTCAACCGGTACGCCGAAGACGCACACGGTGGCCTGCTGCTGATCACGCACTACACCCGCATCCTGCGCTATATCCAGCCGCAGTTCGTGCACGTGTTCATCGGCGGCCGCATCGTGGAGTCGGGCGGCCCGGAACTGGCCGACGAACTCGACGCGAACGGATACGAGCGCTTCACCCAGGCGGTCGGAGCCTGATATGACCGCGTCGGCCCAGACGTTGGATCTCACCAAGATCCGGGCGGACTTCCCGATCCTGGCAGCGCGTGATGCGTGGCGGAAACCAGTTGGCCTACCTCGACTCCGGGGCCACGTCGCAACGCCCGCTGCAGGTGCTCGACGCCGAACGCGACTTTCTCATCACGTCCAACGGCGCGGTGCACCGCGGCGCGCACCAGCTGATGGAGGAGTCCACCGACGCCTACGAGCAGGGCCGTGCCGAGATCGCCGCGTTCATCGGCGCCGATCCCAATGAGTTGGTGTTCACCAAGAACGCCACCGAGGGGATCAACCTGGTCGCCTACGCGCTCGGCGACAGCCGCTTCGAGCACGCTGTCGGTCCCGGCGACGTGATCGTCACCACCGAGCTGGAGCACCACGCGAACCTGGTGCCGTGGCAGGAGCTGGCCCGTCGCACCGGCGCGACGTTGAAGTGGTACTCGGTCAGCCCAGAGGGTCGGATCGACATCGACTCGCTCGAACTGGACCGCAACGTCAAAGTCATCACCTTCAGCCATCATTCGAACGTCACCGGTGCGGTGGCACCCGTTGCGCAGCTGGTGGAGCGCGCCAAGGCCATCGGAGCGCTGACCGTGCTCGATGCCTGCCAGTCGGTGCCGCACCAGCCCGTCGACGTGCACGCCCTCGGGGTCGACTACGCCGCGTTCTCGGGCCACAAGATGCTGGGCCCCAACGGTATCGGCGTGCTCTACGGCCGTCATGAGCTGCTCGACGCGATGCCGCCGTTCATCACCGGCGGTTCGATGATCGAGACGGTGACGATGGAGAAGACGACGTTCGCGCCCGCACCGCAACGGTTCGAGGCGGGCACCCCGATGACGTCGCAGGTCGTCGGCCTTGCCGCCGCCGCGCGCTATCTCGACGCGATCGGAATGGACGTCGTCGAACAGCACGAGGCCGAATTGGTCGCCGCTGCCCTCGAAGGCCTGGCGGGCGTGCCCGCGGTCCGCATCGTCGGGCCGACGTCGCTCGTCGGTCGCGGCTCTCCGGTGAGCTTCGTCGTCGACGGCATCCACGCCCACGACGTCGGACAGATCCTCGACGACGAAGGTGTGGCCGTCCGGGTGGGCCACCACTGCGCATGGCCGCTGCACCGCAAGTTCGGTCTCGCCGCGACCGCGCGCGCATCGTTCGCCGTCTACAACACGCACGAAGAGGTGGACCGGCTGGTGGCGGGAGTGAAGCGTGCCGTCGAATTCTTCGGCAGGGACTGAGGCAACGCCCGTGAGAATGGAGCAGATGTACCAGGAAGTGATCCTGGACCACTACAAGCATCCGCATCACCGCGGGCTGCGGGAACCGTTCGGCGCCGAGGTGCAACACGTGAACCCGACGTGCGGCGACGAGGTCACGCTGCGGGTCGCGCTATCCGACGACGGCGACCAGGTCGTCGACGTCTCCTACGACGGGCAGGGCTGTTCGATCAGCCAGGCCGCGACGTCGGTGCTGACGGACCTGGTGATCGGACAGAGTGTCGGCGATGCGCTGAAGACGGTCACGGCGTTCAACGAGATGATTTCGTCCCGCGGCAACGTCGAGGGCGACGAAGATGTGCTCGGCGACGGCATCGCCTTCGCCGGGGTGGCCAAGTATCCGGCGCGCATCAAGTGTGCGCTGCTGGGTTGGATGGCCTTCAAAGATGCAGTGGCGCAAGCCAGTGAGGAGATACCTGATGAGCGACACCGCAGTGCCTAACGAGGAATTCATCGCCGACCTCGAGGAGGCGATGCGCGACGTCGTCGACCCCGAGCTCGGTATCAACGTGGTCGACCTCGGCCTGGTTTACGGCATGAACGTCGAGGACGGCGACGAAGGCAAGGTCGCGCTGATCGACATGACGCTGACCTCGGCCGCCTGTCCGCTCACCGACGTGATCGAAGATCAGTCGCACCAGGCGCTGGTCGGCACCGGACTGGTCAAGGGCATCAAGATCAACTGGGTGTGGAACCCGCCGTGGGGACCGGACAAGATCACCGACGACGGCCGCGAACAGCTGCGCGCGCTGGGATTCACCGTCTAGCAGTCACAGCCGCTGGGCGAGCTCCACCAGATCAGCGGCCACCACCGTGGGTTGCGGCAGCTCCGGTGCGGGCAGTGGCGCGTTGCCGGGGCGGGTGATGAGCGCGCCGCTGTACCCGGCGGCCTGCGCACCGATGAGATCCCACACGTGGGCGGCGACCATCATGCACGCCGACGGCGGGACCCCCAATTCTGCTGCTACATCGTCGTATAGCTGGACAGACGGTTTGTAGACCCGGGACGGGTCGACGCTGAACTGCCGCTCGAAGTGGCCTGCGAGGCCTGCGTGCTCGAGCGGAGTGGGGGCGTTCGGGCTCGGGGGAGAGTTCGTCAGCGTCACGAGGCGGTACCCCTGATCACTCAGCGCCCGAAGGCCATCCGCGACGTCGGGATGCGCGGGCATGGTCGCCATGCCGGTGCCCAGTGCGCGGACGTCATCGTCGGTGATGGGTACTCGGTGAACGTCAGCGGTCATCCGCAGCACGGCCTGTCCGAGCGAGAAGAAGTCGATGTAGTTGCCCGACAAGGTGACGGCCATCGAGTACATGACCAACTGCCCGAACCACTCGCGAAGCACCTGGCGGTCGCCGAACATCCGCTCGAAGTGCGGTTCGAGAGCCACGATGTCGATGAGGGTCTCATTCACATCGAACACCAGGACCGATGGGCGGTTATGCACTCGCGTGGCCACGTTCCTGGATTATCCAGGCATTGCCATCGGGATCGGTGAAGTCCGCGAAGCTCGAGTAATCGGTTCGGTTCGGATCGGCGCCGAGGCGGTAGCGCCCCAGCCACTGCCCGCACTCGACGTCCTTGTGCCTGATGGAGCTGACGCCGACGCCTCGATCGATGAGCTCGTCACGGACTGCGGCGACATCGGTCACCACGAGGTACAGCCCTTGGACCGAACCGGGCGGCGCGTCGGTCAGTCCGACTCCGAACTGTATCGATGTGCTCGACCCCGGGGGAGTCAGCTGCACGACGCGAAAGTCTTTCGTCGGAAAGTAGTCGACGTCGAGTGCGAAGCGGAGCTTGTCGCGGTAGAAGTCCAGCGACTTGTCCGGATCCGAGACCGGCAGGATGACGACTTCGAGCGTGGCGTTCATCGCGCACTCCCTGCGGTGTTCTGCAGGACTTCGTCGGCGTCGAGACCGCGGTCGATACCGTGCGCGACGACTGTTTGTCCGGGTTCGAGGTGAAGGCGCTGATCGTCGAGCCAGACATCGATCTTGTCGGGCTCGAACGACACCAGATTGCCGACCCGGCCCGCCTCCGGCCACGCGTTGACATACGACCAGGCCGCCTTCTTGTGCTCTCCGATGGTGTAGTAGTCGGCCAGACCCTTGTAGGGGCAGAATGTCTGGCCCTCAACGGATTCGAGAGAGCTCTCGTCGATGTCGCTTCGGTCCACGTACCAGCGTGGGGCGAAGCCCGACTCGTACAAGACGACGGGCCGATGCGTATCGGCGATGATGCGGTCGCCATCGCGGACGACGAGATGCCGCGACGTGGAACGAATGTCGACGCGGTGGTACGGGTCTGCCGCGTGCCCGACGATGCGTTCGTCCTCTTCGTAGAATGCGTCCACCGCTCGCCAGCCGAACGCCACCCGTCGGCTCAGATCAGTCGCGAAAGCGGGGAGCGCGGTGTGCTGCCACGCGGCGTGGGGGACCTCGCGTCCGCCGGCCACCAGGGTGTACCACTGCATATCGCCGAGTTCGCCGTGCTGGGTGGTTCGGTCCTCGGCGACCAGGATGCCGTCGTGGATGTCGTCGACGGGGAAGTAGGCGACGGGGTAGCGGCCCGGTTCGTGGAGCAGGAGCACGTTCTCACTGTCGGCGATCCATTCGTCGCCCTGACGCACCCGCATGCGGCGTCGCAGCGGTTCGACGAACAACAACCGTTCGGGCAGCGGCTGTTCCGTCAGGAAGTGACCTACGGATCCGGCCGCCAAGGGTCCTTGTTGCCATGCCAATCCCATTGTGGTGTCCTCTCTTTCCGATCAGGCGGTGGTGACTCGTTGCATGAAGTCGCGGATCAGCTCCGCGACCTCTTCGCCGGCGGTTTCGAGCAGGAAGTGTCCGCCGTCGAGGAGATGTATCTCGGCGTCGGACGCGTCCTTGCCGAACGCGCGTGCGCCGTCGGGCCCGAAGATCGGGTCGCCTTCGCCCCACACCGCCAGCACAGGCACCTTGCTGGTGCGCAGGTAGTCGTGCAGTGCCGGGTACATCGGGGCATTCGTCGCGTAGTCGCGGAACAATGTGAGCTGAACCTGGTCGTTGCCGGGCCGGGCCACAAGGACCGCGTCGTGGAGCCAGGTGTCGGGACTGACAAGGGTCTCGTCGGACACTCCGGTCACGTACTGCCACCTGATTCCCTCGACGCTGAGCGCGGTGCGGACGGCGGCTTCGGTGATCGGAGTCTGCTCACGCTGGTAGTCCCACACCGAGGTCCAGAAGCTCTCGACGAACCCTTCGTCGTATCCGTTGCCGTTCTGCGTGACGATCGCGGTGATGGCGTCCGGATGGCGCAGTGCGAGACGCCAACCGATCGGCGCGCCGTAATCCTGCACGTAGATCGCGTACCGGCGGACGCCGAGGTGGTCGAGGAGCCCCTCGGTGAGGTCGGCGAGCGCGTCGAAGGTGTAGTCGAACTCCTCGACGGAGGGAGCATCGGACAGACCGAAGCCCAGGTGGTCCGGTGCGATCACGTGGAACGAGTCGGCCAGCCGCGGAATCAGGTCGCGGAACATGAAGGAGCTGGTGGGAAATCCGTGCAGCAGCACAAGGGTGGGGGCGTCTGGTCGTCCCGCCTCGCGATAGAACAGCCGCCTCCCGCTGACGGTGGCGTAGCGGTGGTGAACCGGAACTGTCATGACTAACTCCTTTAGACATTTTTAGTGGTTAGCGATAGTCAACTCCCGATCATGTAACCTGTCAATAGTCATTTGGAGGTTAGGAATGGAACTGGTTGTAGCGGACGCCGCCGATGAGGCATTCCTGCTCGATCTGCTGAACACGACGCCCGTCGTCGACGGAACGGTTCGTGACGAGCTGGCGGATCCGGCAGCGGCGCGGCGCTGGATGCGCGAACGCGGGATCGCTGCGACGAAGGTGGAGGCGGCGGCGCTCGTCGAGGTCAGGTCGGTTCTGCACAAGGTCGTGCGAGGTGAGGTGAGGGCGACTGTCCTCAAGCCGTTCGTCGCCGGTGTTGCGTTGCGGCCGGTCATGGGACCGCACGGATTGGATTGGCGAATCGAGGCGGGCGACGCACCCGCGAGCGCGGTCAGGGCGGTGCTGGCGTGGGATGCCCTGCGGATATCGAGCCCTGGGCGCCTTCGGCCATGTGCGAACAGCGAGTGCAGGCTGTTTCTGATCGACCGGAGCAAGCCCAACACCGCGAGGTGGTGCTCGATGGCCATCTGCGGCAATCGGATGAAGGCTCGAAGGCACTATCGCCGTGCGCACGCCGGCGAGGACTGAGTAAACCCACACGGCCACAAGGTAACTCGTACTACTAACCATTTACACTCTCTTGACAGGTTAGATATCGCGGGGTTGACTGCGAATCGTATCTAACCGTAGAACTTATTTTTGGGAGTTAGCTATGGGTTCCCTGCAAGGTCAGTGTGTGGTTGTCGTCGGCCGTGGTGGTGGGATCGCTCGCGCCGTAACGCTGTTGGCCCGGTCCGAAGGGGCGCGGGTCGTCGTCGCGGGCCGCGACCGGGCGGCGCTGGCTGCCCATTACGACGACGAGGGCATCACCGCCGAGGCGGTCGACGTCACCGACGACGACTCGATCGCAGCGCTCGCCGAGAAGGTCGGTCCGGTCGATCACGTCGTATCGACGGTATCGGCGAGGGCCCGCGGCAAGCTGGCCGAGCTGGACCGGTCGAATCTGCAGTTGTCCTTCGACACCAAGGTGATCGGGCCGGTGATGCTTGCCAAACATTTCGCCCCGCGGATGACCGAAGGCGGATCCTTCGTCTTGTTCTCCGGCGTGAACGCGTTCAAGGTCAACGTCGGCTACCTCGGCGTGGCGATCACCAACGGTGCGGTCGACTTTCTCACCCGTTCGCTCGCGGTCGAGCTCGCGCCGATCCGGGTGAACGCGGTCTCGCCCGGGGTCATCGACACCGGCGCGTGGGACTCACTCGGCGAAGCGGGCAAGCGCGACTATTTCGCGCACGTCGGCGACTCCAACCCCGCGGGACGCATCGGCACTGTCGACGATGTCGCCGAGGCCGTACTGTTCGCACTTACCAACACTTTCCTGACAGGGGTGACGTTGAAGGTCGACGGTGGTGAACCACTCATCTGAGCATGTGACGCCGACGCTGGTGTCGGTGAACGTCGGCATGCCCGCCGACGTGCCGTGGCGCGGCAGGACCGTTCACACCGGTATCTACAAGAACCCGGTGACCGAACCGGTGATGGTCCGCAGGCTGAACATCGACGGAGACGGTCAGGGCGACCTCGGTGGCCACGGCGGCGAACAACGGGCCGTGATGGTCTACCAGACCGAGTCCTACGACCATTGGCGGCGCCACTTCGACCGTGACGATCTGGTGCCGGGGATGTTCGGCGAGAACTTCACCATCACCGGCCTCGGCGACGACGAGGTCTGTGTCGGTGACCGCTACCGCATCGGCGAGGCGGAGTTCGAGGTGACCCAGCCGCGGGTGACGTGCTTCCGGGTGGGCATGCGGCTCGGCGAGCCCGAGATGCCGAATCTGCTTGTCGCCCATCACCGCCCTGGCTTCTACTTCCGAGTCATCAGCGAAGGGCGGGTCACTGCGGGCGACGTGATCGAGCGCACGCGTCGCGGGCGCCACGAGCTGACCGTCGCCGAGATCGACGCGCTGCTCTATCTGCCCGAACGCGATGTGGACACGCTGCGAAAGGCCGTCGACATCCCGGCGCTCAGCCCTGGCTGGCAGCAGTCGTTCGCCGAACTGCTCGCGGCGCACGATGGCACCGCACACGCGACAGCGCCGCCGATCGGAGTCGAACCGGGCTGGAGTGGATTCCGCAAGCTGCGCATCGTCGAGACCCATGTCGAGAGCCCGTCCGTCCTGTCGATCGAGTTCGAGTCGGAGGACGGAACCGAACTGCCGGTTGCCCGACCGGGCCAGTACCTCACACTCAGATTCCCCGACGCGGGGAGTCCCGCTCCGCTGCGAAGCTATTCGTTGTCCGGCGGTATACCCGGCCACCGGTATCGCATCAGCGTCAAACGCGAGGAACGCGGTCTGGTGAGCCGCTGGCTGCACCAGCACGCCGAACCGGGCTGCGTACTCGAGATCGCAGCGCCTCGCGGTGACTTTTACCTTGGCGACGACGCGGGACCCGTCGTCCTCGTTTCTGCGGGTATCGGCGTCACCCCGGTTCTCGCGATGTTGCACGCGCTGGCGGCGCAGGGCAGCGAACGCCAGATCCGTTGGCTGCACATCACTCGCGACACCCAGTCGCTGGCCTTCGGTGCAGAAGTGAGCACGTTGGTTGCGTCACTGCCGAACGCGCACCATCAGATCTTCTTCACCGCAGATACCGGCCGCCCCGATGGGCGGGTGATCGCCGCGCTGAAGCTGCCGCACGATGCCGACGCCTACCTGTGTGGTCCGAACCGAGTTCATGGAGGAGATGGCCGGCGCACTCGCGGACGCGGGAATCGACCCGGCCCGTATCCACACCGAACTCTTCGGCGCGCTGCCGCCGATCAACCCCGGAATCGTCGGTGCGCCGCGTCCCGCGCCCCACCTGCCCGACGGCCCCGCAGGCGCGGGTCCGCCGGTGTCGTTCTCGCGCAGCGGGATCACGGTCAACTGGTCGGGGGAGTATCCGAGCATCCTCGAACTCGCCGAGGCGTGCGATGTGCCGACCCGGTTCTCCTGCCGTAGCGGCGTGTGCCATACGTGCGTCACGCCGGTCATCGCGGGTGCGGTCGGCTACGACCAGCCGCCCCTTGAACTCCCGGCCGACGGGACCGTGCTGATCTGCGTGGCGCAACCCAGCGAAGCCCTCGTGCTGGACCTCTGACTCGCGCGGTCTGGGTCTACCGAATCTCCTCGCTCCAGCGGGTCTCGCCGCGCAGCACCGATTTGAGCACCTTGCCCGCCGGATTCCGCGGCAGCGGCTCACTGCGCAAGCACACGAACTGCGGCGCGTTGTAGTCCGCGATCCGCTCCTTGACAAAGGCATGGATCTCGCGCGGATCGGCGTGCGCACCGGGCAGCGGTACGACGACCGCGCCGACCTTTTCGCCCATCATCTCGTCTGGCACTGCCAGCACAGCCGCCTCGAACACAGCAGGGTGCTGGATGAGCACGTTCTCGACCTCGACGCAGTACACGTTCTCGCCGCCACGGCAGATCATGTCCTTCAGACGGTCGACGATCTGAACAAAGCCGTCGTCGTCGATGCGCGCGAGATCGCCTGTGCGCAACCATCCGTCGACGAACGTCTCGGCGGTCTTACCGGGATTGTTCCAATAGCCTGCGACGATGTTCTGGCCGCGGATGAGCAGTTCGCCGACGCCCGACACCGGATCGGGATCGATCAGGTCGACCTCAACGGGAGGCGCGGCGAAGCCGACGGTTTCCGGTCGTAGTTCCGCGTACTCATCCGGAAGAACGGTGGACACCGACGATGTCTCGGTGAGGCCGAAACCGTTGGCGAGTCGCGCATTCGGAAATGAGACGCGAAGGCGCGCAACGACGTCGGGTGCCGTCGGCGCTCCGCCGTACGTCACCCAGCCGACGCCGCTCATATCGAAGTCGGAGAAGTTCGGCTGGTTCATAGCCAGCCAGAAAATCGCGGGTACGGACGTGAGCATGTTGATGCGTTCGTCGACCGTCGCGTGCAGGAAGGCCTGAACCTCGAACGCGGGCATTATCACCGCGGTACCACCGAGTGCAAGGGTCGGAAGCAACTGGCTGTTGCATCCGGTGGCGTGAAACAGCGGCACCGAGATGAGGTTCCGGGTCTGTAGCGATGCGGGGAGGTTCAGCGCACGAAGGCATGTCTCGACGTTCGACAGAAAGTTCTCGTGGGTGACCATCGCACCCTTCGGGAATCCCGTGGTGCCGCTGGTGTACATCAGCGCCGCAACGGTCGTGTGCTTCGCGGCGCCGCACACGTACGGCTCGCCATCGGGAAGCGGTGTGTCGGGTTGAAGCATCATGTCGGCGCCAGCGTCGGTGACCACGTAGGACACCTCGGTTTCGGAGAATCGGGTGTTAACGGGGACGACCACCGCGCCCGCCATCAGCGATCCCCAGAACCCGAGGCACCATTCGAGGCTGTTGCCGTGCCGGTTGGCCACCCGATCACCAGGCCGCACACCCGCCGCGCGCAGACCGCCGGCCACGCGTGCCGAGCGGTCCCAGAGCTGTTGGTAGGAAACGCGTTCGCCGCCGAGCACGACGATGCACTCGCGATCGGGATGACGATCGACCGACGCCCGCAGCATGTCAAGCAGCGACGTCGCCAGCGTCGAGTAGCGCAGTACGCCGTCATCGGAGCGCACGACGCCGGACATGTCGAACGGTGCCGTCCGCCCGCTTCGCCCCTGCTTGGCGACAATGCTCACGTCCGTGTGCTCCGGCATGACAGACAGTGTGGCGTGCCCGCCGCGCACGAGGGCGCAGTCTGCACAATCTGCGGCGGACTCGCCATGGCGCGATCCACAATCGAGCCATGGTGACGGTGCCTGCGTTCGTGTGGCGGTACGGCCAAGTGCTTCGCGGACTGATCCTGGGCGTCGCAGTCGGTGGCTTCCTTGGCGCGCTGGCGTGGCTCGACTCGGGATTCCCGTTGGCCGGTGCCATCGCATTCCTGGCGCTGCTGCTGTTCTACGGCGGATGGATGTCGCGCAGGATGACGCGGCACTGGCCGGGCGCCGCGCAGCTGAGCGGGTCCGAGCGCGAGCGGGTCGTCTCCGCCGCACGAAGCGGGGTGCGGATCGACGACCAACGGCTCGTGCCTGCGTTGACTGATTACCGCAACGGTCTGCACGAGGCTGCGGAGGAGTCCAAGCCGTTCCGCTGGGTGCTCTGGTTCGTGCTCGTCGTCGCCGTCGGCACGGCGATATGGGACGGCGTCTTCGGCTCTTGGGGCAACCTGATCGTGTCCGTGATCTACCTGGCAATGCTCGTCGGTGAGGTGCTCTGGTGGCCGAAGCGGCGCGAGCAGCTGCTCGCGAACGCCGACCGCGCCGTCGACCTGGCGAATACCTCCGACTGAGGTCACAGGTTCGAGAAGGCGCTAAAGCGGCTGTAACGCGTCGGCCTGACGCGCACACTTCACTGCGTGACCGCACTCTCGCAAGACTTCACCGGCCTGCGCGCGTTGTTCATCAACTGCACGCTGAAACGCTCGCCAGAGCCCAGCAACACCCAAGGGCTCGTCGACATCAGTACGTCGATCATGGAGAAGCACGGCGTCGCTGTCGACGTCGTGCGCGCGATCGACCATGACATCGCCGCGGGCGTATGGCCGGATATGCGCGAACACGGTTGGGCATCCGACGACTGGCCGCCCATCTTCGAGAAGGTATTGGCCGCCGACATCCTGGTGCTCGCAGGCCCGATCTGGCTGGGGGACAACAGTTCGGTGATGAAGCAGGTCCACGAGCGGCTCTACGGCGGGTCACATCTGCTCAACGATGCGGGTCAGTACCTGTACTACGGCAGGGTGGGTGGTTGCCTCATCACCGGTAACGAGGACGGCATCAAGCACTGTGCGCAGAACGTGCTCTACACGTTGCAGCACATCGGCTACACAATTCCTCCGCAGGCCGACGCCGGCTGGATCGGCGAGGCCGGGCCCGGTCCGTCGTATCTCGATCCCGGCTCCGGTGGCCCGGAAAACGATTTCACCAACCGCAACACCACGTTCATGACATGGAACCTGATGCACCTCGCCTGGATGCTGAAGGCGGCAGGCGGCGTCCCCGCGTTCGGCAACATCCGATCCGGGTGGGACGCAGGGTGCCGTTACGACTTCGCCAACCCTGAATACCGGTGAGCAACGTCACGGTTCCGCGCGCGTTGGGCCACATCCTGGGGTTCCATTGACCACATAGTGGGAACACACGGGAAAACGCAGGCGTTAGGAGAAGCGTGACCACGAAAGACATCACCGCCGCCGAGTTCAACGACACCATCAACGACAACGAAATCGTGCTGGTGGATTTCTGGGCGTCGTGGTGCGGACCGTGTCGCGCATTCGCGCCGACGTTCGCCAAGTCAGCCGATAGTCACCCCGACATCGTGCATGCCAAGGTCGACACCGAGGCCGAGCAGCAGCTCGCCGCCGCCGCCGACATCCGCTCCATCCCCACGCTGATGGCCTTCAAGAAGGGCAAGCTGGTTTTCAACCAGGCCGGAGCGCTTCCGCCCGCCGCCCTCGAGGACCTGGTTCAGCAGATCAAGGAATTCGACATCGACGCCGCGATCGCCTCTGAAAGCAACGCCGAACAGGCGTGATGGTCTGCACGCGATAGCGTGCAGTCCGTGACCGAGCAGAGCAACTTCGTCCTCGTCGACCGTCCGCGCCCCAATGTGGCGCTGGTGACGCTCAACCGCCCGGAGCGGATGAACTCGATGGCGTTCGACGTCATGGTGCCGCTGAAGGCCGCGCTCGAGGAACTGACCTACGACAACTCCGTGCGCGCGGTCGTGCTGACCGGCGCGGGTCGCGGCTTCTCGTCGGGTGCCGACCACAAGTCCGCGGGCTCGGTGCCCCACATCGACGGGCTGACGCGGCCCACGTTCGCACTCCGTTCGATGCAGGTCCTCGACGACGTCATCCTCTCACTGCGCAAGATGCACCAGCCGGTGATCGCGGCGGTGAACGGCGCGGCCATCGGCGGGGGTCTTTGCCTGGCGCTGGCATCCGACATCAGGGTCGCCGCACACGGCGCGTACTTCCGCGCGGCGGGCATCAACAACGGACTGACCGCAAGCGAGCTCGGGCTGTCCTATCTGCTGCCGAGGGCGATCGGTACATCACGGGCATTCGAACTGATGCTCACCGGCCGCGACGTCGACGCCGAGGAGGCCGAACGCATCGGCTTGGTCTCCCGAAGCGTGCCTGCCGACCAGCTGCTCGAGACCTGCTACGCCATGGCAGAACGGATTGCGGGATTCTCCCGGCCCGGCATCGAGTTGACCAAACGCACACTGTGGACTGGACTGGACGCCGCTAGCCTGGAAGGGCATATGCAGGCCGAAGGGCTTGGCCAGCTTTTCGTCCGCCTCCTCACCGCCAATTTCGAAGAAGCGGTTGCCGCGCGCGCCGAGAAACGCGCGCCGGCGTTCACAGACGACAAATAGACACGTCACGAATCAAAGGAGAGCAGCGTGATCACCGCAACGGACCTCGAGGTCCGAGCAGGCGCGCGCACGCTGCTGTCCATCGAGGGAGCGGCCCTTCGGGTGCAGCCGGGTGACCGCATCGGACTCGTCGGACGAAACGGCGCCGGAAAGACCACGACCATGCGCATTCTCGCCGGCGAAAGCGAGCCGTACGCGGGCAGCATCACACGGACCGGCGAGATCGGGTACCTGCCGCAGGATCCCAGAGAGGGCGACCTCGACATGCTTGCCCGCGACCGGGTTCTCTCGGCACGCGGTCTCGACACCCTGCTTGCTGATCTCGAGAAGCAACAGGCGTTGATGGCCGAGGTCGCCGACGACGCGGCCCGCGACCGTGCGGTTCGTAAATACGGCCAGCTCGAGGAGCGGTTTTCCGCACTCGGCGGATACAGCGCCGAGAGCGAGGCGGGTCGCATCTGCGCGAGTCTCGGCCTGCCAGACCGCGTCCTCACCCAGTCGCTGCGCACCCTATCCGGCGGTCAGCGCCGTCGCGTCGAGCTATCCCGCATCCTGTTCGCCGCATCCGACACCGGATCGGGGTCGTCGACGACGCTGCTTCTCGACGAACCCACCAACCACCTCGACGCCGACTCGCTCGGCTGGCTTCGCGAGTTCCTCAGGGCACATACCGGTGGACTCGTGGTGATCAGCCACAACGTCGACCTGCTCGCCGACGTCGTCAACCGGGTGTGGTTCCTCGATGCCGTGCGCAGTGAGGCCGACGTCTACAACATGACGTGGCAGAAGTACCTCGACGCACGCGCCACCGACGAACAGCGGCGCCGCCGCGAGCGCGCCAATGCCGAACGCAAGGCGTCAGCACTGCGCACCCAGGCCGCCAAGATGGGTGCGAAAGCGACCAAAGCCGTTGCCGCACAGAATATGTTGCGCAGGGCCGACCGGATGATGGCATCCCTCGACGAGGAGCGGGTTGCCGACAAGGTGGCCCGGATCAAGTTCCCGAGCCCGGCATCGTGCGGCCGCACCCCGCTTGTCGCCAAGGACCTGACGAAGATGTACGGCTCGCTGGAGGTCTTCGCAGGCGTCGACCTGGCGATCGACCGCGGATCGCGCGTCGTGGTGCTCGGCCTCAACGGTGCGGGCAAGACCACGCTGCTGCGCCTGCTCGCCGGTGTCGAGACACCCGACGCCGGAGGGCTGGAGCCGGGCCACGGCCTCAAGATCGGATACTTCGCGCAGGAGCACGACACCCTCGACGATCTCGCGACGGTGTGGGAGAACATCCGCCACGCCGCGCCCGATACGGGGGAGCAGGAGCTGCGGGGACTGCTCGGCGCGTTCATGTTCAGCGGTCCGCAGCTCGACCAGCCGGCGGGCACGCTGTCCGGCGGTGAGAAGACCCGTCTCGCACTCGCCGGTCTCGTCGCGTCGACGGCAAACGTCCTTCTGCTCGACGAGCCCACCAACAACCTCGATCCGGCGTCGCGCGAGCAGGTGCTCGACGCGTTGCGCAGCTACCGCGGAGCGGTGGTGCTCGTCACCCACGATCCCGGTGCGGCCGAGGCCCTCGACCCGCAGCGCGTGGTGCTGCTGCCCGACGGCACCGAGGACTTCTGGTCGGCGGATTACGCCGAGCTCATCGAATTGGCCTGACGCGCTCTCGGCGCGACGTTTGCTCGAATCCGGAAGTCGTTTGGTTAGGCGGCTTTTACCCTGGGTATTCGTCGGTGGCATCACAGTGGGGAGGTGTCGATGAGGAAACTGAATAAATCTCGCGATCAGGTGTTGCAGGACCTGAGAAGCGCATACGAGGGAGGCGCGAGCATCCGCTCGCTGGTTGCGACAACCGGTCGATCGTATGGCTCGATTCACAGCATGCTGCGCGAGTCCGGCACCACCATGCGCAGCCGCGGCGGGCCGAATCACCGAACCCGCCACTAGTTACTGCTGGCGCACCGACGTTTCGACGAGGTCGAGTACGGCGCTGAGCTTTTCGGGGTCATCTCCCGACGCCAGCCGCGCGACAAGGCCATCGAGCACCAGGTCCAAATAGGTGTGCAGCACGCCGCTCGGCACGTCGTCGCGTAGCCGTCCGGCGAGCTTCTGTCGCCGCAACCGCTCGGTCGTCGCCTCGGACAGGTCAGCGGACCGTTCCGACCATCCCTTGTTGAACGCCGGGTCGTTTCGGAGTTTGCGCGCGATCTCCAGGCGGGTGGCCAACCAGTCGAACTGTTCGGGTGCCGCGAGCATGTCGCGCATGACCTGGATCAGGCCTTCGCGTGACGCGACGTCGGCCATCCGCTCGGCGTCCTCGTGGGCCAGCTCGAAGAACAGCGTGTCCTTGTCCTTGAAGTGGTGGAAGATCGCACCGCGCGACAGCCCGATGGTGTGTTCGAGCCGCCGCACGGTGGCCTTGTCGTAGCCGTACTCGGCAAAGCACCGCCTGGCACCGTCCAGGATCTGACGGCGACGGGCCGCCAGATGGTCGTCGGTTACCCGGGGCAACTGTCGAACCTATGTCTTCAACATATTGCGCAGCACGTACTGCAGGATGCCGCCGTTGCGGTAGTAGTCCGCCTCTCCCGGCGTGTCGATGCGGACAACGGCGTCGAACTCCACGGCCTTGCCGTCTTCCTTGGTGGCCTTGACATGCACGGTCTTCGGCGTCTTGCCGTCGTTGAGCGCCTCGATGCCGGTGATGTCGAAGGTCTCGGTGCCGTCCAGCTTCAGCGACGCGGCCGATTCGCCCTCGGGGAACTGCAGCGGGATGACCCCCATGCCGATCAGGTTGGAGCGGTGGATGCGCTCGAACGACTCGGTGATGACCGCTCGGACGCCGAGCAGGCTGGTGCCCTTGGCCGCCCAGTCGCGCGACGAGCCCGACCCGTACTCCTTGCCGCCGAGCACGACCAGCGGGATGTCGGCCTCCGCGTAGTTCTGCGCGGCGTCGTAGATGAACGCCTGCTCGCCATCGTTGGTGAAGTCCCGGGTGTAGCCGCCGGACACATCGTCGAGGAGCTGGTTGCGCAGCCGGATATTGGCGAAGGTGCCGCGGATCATCACCTCGTGGTTACCGCGCCGCGAGCCGTAGGAGTTGTAGTCCTTCTTGTCCACGCCGTGCTCGTCGAGGTACTGCGCAGCAGGCGTGCCCGCCTTGATGTTGCCTGCGGGCGAGATGTGATCGGTGGTCACCGAATCACCCAGCAGCGCAAGCACTCTGGCACCGCTGATGTCGGTCACCGCTTCTGGCTCGGCGGGCATACCGTCGAAGTACGGGGGCTTGCGGACATACGTCGAGTCATCCGCCCACTCGAAGGTGTTGCCGCTCGGCGTCGGCAGGTTGCGCCACCGCTCGTCGCCCTTGAACACATCGGCGTAGTTCTTGACGAACATCTCCGTGTTGATCGCCGAGGCGATGGTGTCGCTGATGTCCTTCTGCGACGGCCAGATGTCGGCGAGGAATACGTCGTTGCCGCTCTCATCCTTGCCCAACGGGTCCGACTCGAAGTCGAAGTCCATGGTGCCTGCGAGCGCGTAGGCGATCACCAGCGGTGGCGACGCGAGATAGTTCATCTTCACGTCGGGGTTGATCCGGCCCTCGAAGTTGCGGTTACCGGACAACACCGCAGCGACCGACAGATCGCAATCGTTGATGGCCTTGCTGATCTCCTCCGGCAGCGGGCCGGAGTTGCCGATGCACGTGGTGCAGCCGTAGCCGACGAGATAGAAGCCCAGCTTCTCCAGATATGGCCACAGCGCGGCCTTCTCGTAGTAGTCGGTGACGACCTGCGAGCCGGGCGCCATCGTGGTCTTCACCCACGGCTTGGACGTCAGGCCCTTCTCGACGGCGTTGCGGGCCAGCAGAGCGGCGCCGATCATCACCTCGGGGTTCGACGTGTTGGTGCACGACGTGATCGCCGCGATCACCACCGCGCCGTGGTCGAGGACGAACTCGCCGCGGCCCTCGCACTTGACGTCCACCGGATTGCTCGGCCTGCCGTTCGAGTTGACAGCCGCCGAGGGCACAGGGGTGTCGCTGTCGTCGAACGACAGCACTGCGGGATCGCTGGCAGGGAACGACTCTTCGACCGCTTCGTCGAGTTTGGTGTGCTCGGCAGGCAGGTTCTCCTCGACGTAGTTGTGAATGTCCTTGCGGAACGCGGTCTTTGCGTCGGTCAGCGCGATGCGGTCCTGTGGACGCTTGGGCCCGGCAATCGATGCGACGACGTCGCCGAGGTCGAGCTCGATGTACTCGGAGTATTTCGGCTCGCGCTCGGGGTCGTGCCACATGCCCTGCTCTTTGGCGTATGCCTCGACCAGCGCCAACTGCTCCTTGCTGCGGCCGGTCAGCCTGAGGTAGTCGATCGTCACGTCATCGATCGGGAAAGTCGCAGCGGTGGAGCCGAACTCGGGGCTCATGTTGCCCAGCGTCGCGCGGTTGGCAAGCGGCACTTCGGCCACGCCTTCGCCGTAGAACTCGACGAACTTGCCGACCACACCGTGCTTGCGCAGCATCTCGGTGACGGTGAGCACCACGTCGGTGGCCGTGACCCCGGCAGGCCGCTCGCCGGTCAGCTTGAAGCCGACGACACGTGGGATGAGCATCGACACCGGCTGGCCGAGCATGGCCGCCTCTGCCTCGATGCCGCCGACGCCCCAGCCGAGCACGCCGAGGCCGTTCTCCATCGTGGTGTGGCTGTCGGTGCCAACGCAGGTGTCCGGGTAGGCGACGCCGTTTCGCTCCATCACGACGCTCGCCAGGTATTCGATGTTGACCTGGTGCACGATGCCGGTGCCCGGCGGCACCACCTTGAAGTCGTTGAAGGCGCCCTGACCCCAGCGCAGGAACTGGTAGCGCTCGCCGTTGCGCTCGTATTCGATCTCGACGTTGCGCTCGAACGCGTTCGCGGTTCCGAACAGGTCGGCGATAACGGAGTGGTCGATCACCAGGTCGGCGGGTGCCAGCGGGTTGACTTTTTCCGGGTCGCCGCCCAGGTCGCCGACGGCCTCGCGCATGGTGGCCAGGTCGACGATGCAGGGCACCCCGGTGAAGTCCTGCATGATCACGCGGGCGGGGGTGAACTGAATCTCCACGCTGGGATCGGCGTCCGGATCCCAGTTCGCGATCGCCTCGATGTGATCCTTGGTGATGTTGGTGCCGTCCTCAGTCCGCAGCAGGTTCTCGGCGAGCACCTTGAGGCTGTAGGGGAGTTTCTCCGTACCCTTCACCGCATCCAGGCGGTATATCTCGTAGCTCTTGTCCCCGACCTCGAGGGTGTCGCGGGCTCCAAACGAATCCTTGCTGCTCACATCAACTCCCGGCTAAGTAGTCGCCGCGACGGGCTGGTCGGCGGCTCGTCCAATCTAACAGTACGCTTGTCCTGTAAAGCAAGCCTCGCAGGTTTCAGTCTCGTCCTGATGGGTGCGGGCTGCCACCTGTTTGGGGCGGTATCACGTACGGTTCTCGTGTGGCCGGCCCGCACGTGATCCCGTTCCTCCCGTCGTATATCCCACCCGACGTCGATATGAACCAGGTGCTCGCCGACGTCGGCGACGATGGCGTCAGCGTGCCGCAGGCCGATGCCAAGCTCGTGCCGGAACTACGGCAGGTCGTCTCCGACGCGCGCCAGCAGGGCATCGACCTCAAGATCGTGGTGATCTCGTCCAACCCGCCGATCGACACCCCGCTGCGCGATATCGCCACCGAGGTCGGGCAGGCGCACCCGGGTTCGACGGTGCTCGCGTTGAGTCCGGGGTGGGCGGGGACCTACAGCACCGACTACGACCGGGTGGCCCTGGAAGCCGGTCAGGACATCGCCAAGAACGGCGACCCCGTCGTGTCCGCGAAGAATTTCGTCAGCGAACTGACGACCCCGCACTTTCCGTGGACTTCATTTTCTGTGGTGCTCACGCTCCTGGTATTGGGTGCCGCGGTCGCAACGCGAATTCTGCAGGTTCGGAGCAAACGCGCGACCGCCGAAATCGAACCCGAAACGGCTGAATAAGGCCTGGCAGGACCACTGCCGAATTCGAATATCACCATTCGGTCACACTCGTTCTAATTACAGATATGTAGTTTGTGACTAGAGTTTCTTTAGCGTCAGTTGTGACGTACGGTGCAGAAGTACCCACTGGTGTCATTGTTGTTTGTGTGACTTCTGCGAGGAGACTCAAGTCGAATGAGACGCACCCCTCGGGCGCTCGCCTCACTCGGCATCGGGCTGGCAATCGCCCTTTCCAGCGCAACAGTGGCCGTCGCCGAGCCCGCCGGCGGGGATTCGGTCGGTTCGCTGGTCGCCGCGATCGCGAACATCAACCAGAAACTGCAGGACCTCGGTGCCGCCGTGCAGGCCCAGCAGGAGGGCGTCAACAAGGCCATCGTCGACGTACAGACCGCGCGCGACAACGCCGCGACCGCGCAACAGGATGTGGACGCCAGCAGGAGAGCCGTCGACGACTCGACGGCCGCGATCACGTCCGCGCAACAGAAGTTCGACACCTTCGCGGCGTCGACCTACGTCAACGGGCCCTCGAGTTCATACCTGACGGCGGCCGATCCCGCCGACATGATCGACACCGCTTCGGCCGGACAGACTCTCGCCACCAGCGCACAGCAGGTCGTCACCGATCTGCAACGGGCAAGGACCGAGCAGGTCAACAGGGAGTCCGCTGCCCGGCTCGCGAAGCAGAACGCCGATCAGGCCACAGTCGACGCGCAGACCAGCCAGGACGCCGCGGTGTCGGCGCTCAAGTCGGCCCAGCAGACATTCGCCGACCAGCAGGGTCAGCTGAACCAGCTGACGGCCGAGCGCAACGCCGCGCAGGCCAAGCTCGCGCAAGCCCGCGAGTGGTCGGCACCTGCAGCAGGTCAGACCGAAACCCGCTGCGCCGATGGCGAACCCGACCACCGACTGGGACCGCGCGCCAGGGACGCCAACACCTGCAAGGGGTAACTGGGACCAGAGCCTGTGGGATCCGACGCTGCCCGCGATCCCGAGCGCATTCGTCAGCGGCGATCCGATCGCGATCATCAACTCGGTGCTCGGCATCTCGTCGACCTCGGCGCAGTACACCTCCGACATGGGCCGAAACTTCCTGCGCAAGATGGGAATTCTGCCGACCCCGAGCGGCTACACCAACGGTGCGATTCCCCGCGTCTACGGTCGGCAGGCCTCCGAGTACGTCATCCAGCGGGCAGGCTCCCAGATGGGAGTGCCCTACTCGTGGGGTGGCGGCAACGCGGCAGGCCCGAGTACCGGTATCGATTCCGGTTCCAACACAGTCGGATTCGACTGCTCGGGCCTGATCCTGTACGGCTTCGCAGGCGTCGGCATCAAGCTTCCGCACTACTCGGGATCGCAGTACGACCTCGGCCGCAAGATCCCGTCATCGCAGATGCGCCGCGGCGACGTCATCTTCTACGGGCCTGGCGGCAGCCAGCACGTGACGCTCTACCTCGGCAACGGCCAGATGCTGGAGGCGCCCTTCACCGGTTCTCACGTGAAGGTTTCGCCCGTGCGGACAAGCGGCATGACCCCCTACGTCATCCGGTACATCGAATACTGATGCGAGTGATTCTCTTGAAATTCCTGCGCCACAACGCTTCCCGCTGCACCAAGGTCATCGTCGGTGTCCTTGCGGCGCTGGCTATGACGATCGGGCTCGCCGTCCCTGCGACGGCCGCACCCGACGACGGCCAATGGGACCCGACGCTGCCCAAGTTGCTCAGCGCAGGCGCTCCCGGTGATCCGGTCGCAATCGCCAACGCCTCGTTCGAGGCCACTCAGATGGCGATGCAGACCACCCAGAGTCTGGGACAGAAGTTTCTGCAGACCATCGGTCTTGGCGGAAGTAGCGGCGGCGGCGCAAGCACTGGAAGCGTCGGCGTTGGTCGGGTCCGCGGACCCCAGGCGATCGAGTACGTGATCCGCCGCGGGGCCTCGCAGATGGGCGTGCCGTATTCATGGGGAGGCGGCACGCCCAGCGGCCCGAGCAGGGGCGTCGACGGCGATGAGGGCATCGTCGGTTACGACTGCTCCGGTTTCACCCGGTTCGCGTTCGCAGGCGTCGGCGTGCTGATTCCCAAGTATTCGGGGGACCAGTACAACACCGGCCGCAAGGTGCCGCAGTCGCAGGCCAAACGCGGCGACCTGTTGTTCTGGGGGCCCGGTGGCAGCCAGCACGTCGCGATCTACCTCGGCAACAACCAGATGCTGGAAGCGTCCGGCAGCGCCGAGAAGGTTACGGTGAGCCCGCTACGAAGGGCAGGGCCTGCAGCCGTATCTGGCACGCATGATCGAATCCTGAGCGCGGGCTGAGCGGACGCTGAGCAGTCCCGGGCAACGTCGACGGATCTCGTAGTGCCTGGAATAGTTGACTGCGGGCACCCCGCCCGTGACGCACGACCTGCGTCTATGACCTACAACGTAAGAGGATCGTCGATGACGTCAGCAGGTGGGCCGCAAGGCCCGGCGCAGGGTTACCCCCCTAATACTCACGCTGCTCCGCCTCCCGCGAACTCCGGCGGCCTGCAGAACGAGGTGCAAACCCTGGAACGCGCGATCTTCGAGGTCAAGCGCATCATCGTGGGCCAGGACCTGCTCGTCGAGCGGATGCTGGTCGGCCTGCTCGCCAAGGGACACGTACTGCTCGAAGGTGTCCCCGGCGTCGCGAAGACACTGGCGGTGGAGACCTTCGCCAAGGTGGTCGGCGGCACGTTCGCCCGCATCCAGTTCACGCCGGACCTTGTTCCGACCGACATCGTCGGAACCACGGATCTATCGGCAGGGCAAGGAGGAGTTCGACATCGAGCTCGGCCCCGTCGTGGTCAACTTCCTGCTCGCCGACGAGATCAACCGCGCCCCGGCGAAGGTTCAGTCGGCGTTGCTCGAGGTGATGGCCGAGCGGAAGATCTCGATCGGCGGCAAGACGTTCCCGCTGCCCGCGCCGTTCCTGGTGATGGCCACGCAGAACCCGATCGAGCAGGAAGGCGTATACGCCCTTCCCGAGGCCCAGCGCGACCGCTTCCTGTTCAAGCTCAACATCGACTACCCGACGCCTGAGGAAGAGCGCGAGATCATCTACCGGATGGGCGTCAAGCCGCCGGAGCCCAAGCAGGTGCTCGCGCCGGGCGACCTGTTACGTCTGCAGGATGCGGCCGCCAATACCTTCGTGCACCACGCACTCGTCGATTACGTGGTCCGGGTCGTCACCGCGACGCGTACACCGGAGAAGTTCGGCATGCCCGACGCCAAGGCGTGGATCGCCTACGGCGCGTCACCGCGCGCCTCACTCGGCATCATCGCCGCGTCGAGGGCACTTGCTCTTGTTCGCGGTCGTGACTACGTCGTCCCGCAGGACGTCGTCGAGGTGATTCCCGACGTGCTGCGGCATCGCCTGGTTCTCACCTACGATGCGCTCGCCGATGAGATCTCCGCTGAGACCGTGATCAACCGGATCCTGCAGACTGTCGGCCTGCCGCAGGTGAATGCCATTCCGCAGCAAGGTCATTCGGTGCCGCCCGTCGTACCCGCCGCGGCGGCAGCGGCCAGCGGTCGGTGACCACCTCAGGACGCAACGTCGATCTGCCGTCGCTGAAGCGCGGGGAGATCCGTGACCCCGCGCTTACGGCAGCGTTGCGCAAGCTCGAGCTGACCGTGCGGCGCAAGCTCGACGGCGTGCTGCACGGCGACCATCTCGGGCTTCTTCCCGGCCCTGGCTCCGAGCCGGGGGAGTCGCGGCCCTATCAGCCCGGTGACGATGTGCGCCGGATGGATTGGTCGGTGACCGCGCGCACCACCCATCCACACGTGCGCCAGATGATCGCCGACCGCGAACTGGAAACCTGGTTGGTCGTCGACATGTCGGCCAGCCTGGACTTCGGCACGACCGGCTGCGAGAAGCGCGACCTCGCGGTGGCCGCGGCGGCCGCGATCACCTTCCTCAACAGCGGTGGCGGCAACCGGATCGGCGCGATCATCGCCAACGGCGACACCGTGCGACGGGTGCCTGCGCTGTCGGGCCGGATGCACGAGCAGGAGATGCTGCGCACGATCGCCACCATGCCGAAGGCGCCGACGGGCGTGCGGGGGAATCTGGCGGAGGCGATCGACGCGCTGCGCAGGCCGGAGCGGCGCCGCGGGATGGCGGTGATCATCAGCGACTTCCTCGGACCGATCAACTGGATGCGGCCGATGCGCGCGATCGCGGGACGCCACGAGGTGCTCGGCATCGAGGTCATCGATCCGCGCGACGTCGAACTGCCGCCGATCGGCGACGTCATCCTGCAGGACACCGAATCCGGTGTCACCCGTGAGTTCACCATCGACGAACAATTGCGGTCCGACTTCGAGAGGGCCGCAGGCGCGCACCGCGAAGAGGTGGCGCGGACCCTGCGTCGCTGCGATGCGCCGCTGTTGACCCTGCGCACCGACCGCGACTGGATCGCCGACGTCGTCCGGTTCGTCGCCCAACGGCGCCGAGGGGCGTTGGCCGGCCGCGCGTAGTCCAACGAAATGACAATTGGCACATGACATTACCGTTGCTCGGCCCGATGACGCTTTCGGGCTTCGAACACGCATGGTTCTTCCTGTTTCTGCTCGTAGTGCTCGCAATCGTTGCGCTGTACGTCCTCGTTCAGGTGGCGCGTCAACGACGAATGCTGCGCTTCGCGAACATGGACCTGCTGCAAAGCGTTGCGCCCAAAAGCTCTAACCGCTGGCGTCACCTGCCCGCGATCCTGCTCGTGCTCTCGCTGGTGATGCTGACCGTCGCGATGGCCGGGCCGACGAACGACGTGCGGATCCCGCGTAACCGCGCCGTGGTGATGCTGGTGATCGACGTGTCGCAGTCGATGCGGGCCACCGACGTATCGCCGAACCGGCTTGCGGCCGCACAGGAGGCGTCCAAGCAGTTCGCCGACGAGCTCACCCCCGGCATCAACCTCGGGCTGATCTCGTACGCGGGAACGGCCACCGTGCTGGTGTCGCCGACGACCAACCGAGAAGCGACCAAGGCCGCGATCGACAAGCTGCAATTGGCCGACCGCACCGCCACCGGTGAGGGCATCTTCACCGCGCTGCAGGCCATCGCCACTGTCGGCGCGGTGATCGGTGGCGGCGACGAGCCGCCGCCTGCTCGCGTCGTGTTGTTCTCCGACGGCAAGGAGACGGTGCCGTCGAATCCGGACAACCCGAAGGGCGCGTTCACCGCCGCCCGCACCGCGAAGGACCAGGGTGTGCCGATATCGACGATCTCGTTCGGCACGCCGTACGGCTACGTCGAGATCAACGACCAGCGCCAGCCGGTGCCGGTCGACGACGACATGTTGCGCAAGATCGCCGAGTTGTCAGGGGGCGAGGCCTACACCGCGTCCAGCCTGGACCAGCTGCGCGAGGTCTACTCGAACCTTCAGCAGCAGATCGGCTACGAGACGATCAAGGGTGACGCCAGCGCGGGCTGGCTGAGGCTCGGCGCACTAGTCCTTGCACTCGCGGCGCTTGGGGCCATGGTGCTCAACCGCCGGCTACCCAACTAGCAACGGAAATGGCAAGCAGCACATGACGTTACCAGTGCTCGGATCGATGACACTGACGGGTTTCGACCACCCGTGGTACTTCCTGTTCGGATTGATCGTGCTCGGGCTGATAGGGCTTTACATCGCCACGCAGGCGGCCCGACGCAAGCGGATGCTGCAGTTCGCCAACACGGAGTTACTGGAAAGTGTTGCGCCCAAGAGGCCGTCGCGGTGGCGACACCTGGCGACGATCCTGCTGATGCTGTCGCTGGTGATGCTCACCATTGCGATGGCAGGCCCGACGCACGATGTGCGGATCCCGCGCAACCGCGCCGTGGTGATGTTGGTGATCGACGTGTCGCAGTCGATGCGCGCCACCGATGTGCCGCCCAACAGGCTGGAGGCGACGCAGGAGGCGGCCAAGCAGTTCGTCGACCAGATGACGCCGGGAGTCAATCTCGGGCTGATCTCCTACGCCGGAAACGCCACGGTGCTGGTTTCGCCGACCACCAACCGCGACGCATCCAAGAATGCGATCGACAAGCTGCAGGTGGCCGACCGGACCGCGACCGGCGAGGCCATCTTCACCGCATTGCAGGCCATCTCCACCGTCGGCGCGGTGATCGGTGGCGGCGACGAACCGCCGCCCGCCCGCATCGTGCTGATGTCCGACGGCAAGGAGACCGTGCCGTCCAACCCGGACAACCCCAAGGGCGCATACACCGCCGCGCGCACCGCCAAGGACCAGGGCGTGCCGATCTCGACGGTGTCGTTCGGCACCCCCTACGGCACCGTCGACATGGACGGCCAGCAGACGCCGGTGCCCGTCGACGACGAGATGCTCAAGAAGATCGCCCAGCTGTCCGGCGGACAGGACTACAGCGCATCGAGCCTCGAGCAACTCAAGGAGGTGTTCACCAACCTCCAGGAGCAGATCGGCTACGAGACGCGCAAGGGAGACGCCAGCGAGGGCTGGCTCCGCCTCGGTGCTCTTGTGCTGGCGCTGGCCGCGGTGTCGGCGTTGTTGGTGAACCGGCGACTGCCCAACTAAGCGATTTCTTGCCAATGGTCGACACACGTTAAGTTGGCGGGCATGACCCAGACTGGCGCGGCGGATACCGCCGACCAAAAGAGCGGAGGTCGTCCGCCTTTCGTCTCCCGCTCGGTCCTGGTGACCGGCGGAAACCGGGGCATCGGCCTCGCCATCGCGCAGCGGCTCGCCGCCGACGGCCACAAGGTGGCGGTCACCCACCGCGGATCGGGCGCTCCCGACGGGCTGTACGGCGTCGAGTGCGACGTCACCGACAACGACGCCGTCGACCGCGCGTTCACCGAAGTCGAGGAGCACCAGGGCCCGGTCGAGGTGCTGGTGTCCAATGCCGGAATCTCCCAGGACGCGTTCCTCATGCGGATGACCGAGGAGAGGTTCCAGAACGTCATCAACGCCAACCTCACAGGGGCGTTCCGGGTGACCCAGCGGGCCTCGCGCAGCATGCAGCGCAAGCGGTTCGGCCGGATCATCTACATCGGCTCGGTGTCCGGCATGTGGGGCATCGGCAACCAGGCCAACTACGCGGCGGCCAAGGCCGGTCTGATCGGCATGGCCCGCTCGATCTCCAGAGAGCTGTCGAAGGCAGGCGTCACCGCCAATGTGGTGGCACCGGGCTACATCGACACCGAGATGACCCGCGCGCTCGACGAGCGGATCCAGGAGGGCGCGCTCGGGTTCATCCCGGCGAAGCGGGTCGGCACCGCCGAGGAGGTCGCAGGGGCGGTCAGCTTCCTGGCGTCCGAGGATGCCAGCTACATCGCAGGCGCGGTCATCCCTGTCGACGGCGGCATGGGCATGGGCCACTAGAAAGGATTTGGATATGGCAGGCATTCTCGAGGGCAAGCGGATCCTCGTCACCGGCATCATCACGGACTCGTCGATCGCATTTCACATCGCCAAGGTCGCGCAGGAGGCGGGTGCGGAGCTGGTGCTCACCGGCTTCGACCGGATGAAGCTCATCCAGCGCATCGCCGACCGGCTGCCGGAGAAGGCGCCGCTGCTCGAGCTCGACGTGCAGAACCAGGAGCACCTTGACTCCCTTGCCGACCGCATCACCGAGGTGATCGGCGAGGGCAACAAGCTCGACGGTGTCGTGCACTCGATCGGCTTCATGCCGCAGACCGGCATGGGCGTCAACCCCTTCTTCGACGCGCCGTACGAGGACGTCGCGAAGGGCATTCACATCTCCGCCTTCTCGTATGCGTCGCTGGCGAAGGCCACGCTGCCGGTCCTGAACGAGGGCGGCTCGATCGTCGGGATGGATTTCGACCCGACAAGGGCGATGCCCGCCTACAACTGGATGACCGTCGCCAAGAGCGCACTCGAGTCGGTCAACCGGTTCGTCGCGCGTGAGGCCGGTCCGTTCGGCGTGCGCTCCAATCTCGTTGCCGCGGGACCGATCCGGACGCTCGCGATGAGCGCCATCGTCGGCGGCGCGCTTGGCGAGGAAGCAGGCGCCCAGATGCAGCTCCTCGAGGAGGGCTGGGATCAGCGTGCGCCGGTCGGCTGGAACATGAAGGACCCGACTCCTGTCGCCAAGACGGTGTGCGCGCTGCTGTCCGACTGGATGCCCGCCACCACCGGAACGATCGTCTACGCCGACGGCGGCGCGCACACCCAGTTGCTCTAGATGGATTTCGATGGCGTCCTGCTGCTGTCCTTCGGCGGACCGGAGGCGCCCGAGCAGGTGATGCCGTTCCTGGAGAACGTCACTCGTGGCAGGGGCATCCCGCGCGAGCGGCTCGCCTCGGTCGCCGAGCATTATCTGCACTTCGGCGGGGTGTCGCCGATCAACGGCATCAATCGCGCGCTGATCGAGCAGTTGGAGGCCGAACTGGCCGACGCCGGCATGAATCTGCCGGTGTACTTCGGCAACCGCAACTGGGAGCCGTACGTCGAGGACACCGTCGCGGCCATGCGCGACAACGGTATTCGTCGCGCGGCGGTGTTCACCACATCGGCGTGGGGCGGCTACTCCAGTTGCACGCAGTACGTCGAGGACATCGCCCGCGGCCGCGACGCGGCCGGTGATCGCGCACCCGAGCTGGTCAAGCTGCGGCAGTACTACGACCACCCGCTGTTCGTCGAGATGTTCGCCGAGTCGGTCGCCGATGCGGCCGCAACCCTGCCCGCGGAACTCCGCGCCGAGGCGCGTCTGGTTTTCACCGCGCACTCCATCCCGGTGGCCGCCGCATCCCGCTGCGGTGCAGACCTTTACGCCCGCCAGGTCGCCTACGCATCCAGGGTGGTCGCGACCAAGGCCGGATACGACGACTACGACCAGGTATGGCAGTCGCGATCCGGGCCGCCGCAGGTGCCCTGGCTGGAGCCGGATGTGGGGGAACATCTTTCGGCGCTCGCGGATGCGGGCACCAAGGCCGTCATCGTCTGCCCGATCGGTTTCGTCGCCGACCACATCGAGGTGGTGTGGGATCTGGACAACGAGCTGCGCGAGCAGGCTGCCGAACGCGGCATCGCGTTCGCAAGGGCGGCAACGCCCAACGCCGACCGCCGCTTCGCGCGGCTGGCGGTGGATCTGATCAACGAGCTGCGCGACGGTCGCGAACCGATCCGGTCCGAGAGCCCACCGGGTCTCGAGGCCCCTCCGCTGCAGGGCTATTCGATCAACGGGGCGGTGTGCACGCCCCAGTGCGTGGTGCCCTAGCGCCAGGCCGAGTGGAGGATCGCGCTCACCGCGGCGAGCCGGGCCGAACGAACCACCGCCGAAAGCGGTCGCAGCGCCTCGTTGGCGATCTGGGCCTCCGATGAGCTCTGCAGGCCGATCGGCATCAGCCCCGAGCTGACCGTGACGATGGCGTCGATATGGGCGGCGTTCTCGAGCACCCGCAACGCGCGGGACGGCGCGTGGTCGGGCGCGCGGTGCTGACCCGAGGACTCCATCACCTGCTCGACCAGCTTGCGCGGATCGGCGACGTCAAGGCCGCCCGCCTCGGCGCGAATGGCGCCGAGCGCATCGGCCGCGGACCGAACCGCCGAGCGCAGCGCGAACTCCGCCTCGCCGAGATCGATCTGCTCGGGGACCGGCGCGGCAGGCATCGAGTACACCGTCCAGCCCAGGCCCGACGGTTCGGCGCCGTCGGAGTCGTCGTAGGCGTCTGCGTCGTCGTATTCGAAGTCGGGCACCAGACCGACCGCCGTGGACGATGCCGGACCGCCGTCGATGACGATGGCCTCGCCGACAGTCACCGCGTCGCGTTGGAACTGTGTTCCCGCGGGCAGCCCGCGAACATCGCCGGGTACCGGAAGCACGACGGAGAACGCGGGGGCGCCGACGGGGATGCCCGCCGCGGTCCGCAGCGTCTGAAGCAGCGACATGGTTCCCGAGTGGTTCATATCGGGCCAGGGCAGGCCCGTGCTGCCTGCCGCGACGGAGTCGTAGGCGGTGACCGAATGTCTTGGCGCCCACTGCGATAACGCATCGAGGACGTCGTCGGGCGCGGCGGCACCCGCGAGCCAGGCATTGGCCCACACCGAGAGCGAGACACTAGGGCACCACATGATGCTCGCAGTGTAATAGTTCGCCGCTGGTTGAGCGGATCACGCGCTAGGCTCTCGGCATGCCTGTTTGGTTGATCTGGCTAATCGCGGCTCTGGGCCTGGCAGGCGCGGAGGCGCTGACCGGCGACCTCTTCCTGCTGATGCTCAGCGGTGGTGCGCTGGCCGCGGTCGGGTCGAACCTGATCTTCGACAACTACGTGATCGACGGCAGTCGTTTTCGCGGTCGTGTCGTTGCTGCTGCTGGTGGTGGTGCGGCCCGCGCTGAAGCGGCGCTTCACCGAAGGCACCGGGCTGCCGGACCGCCCGAAGGAGCTGGAGGGCAAGAGCGCGCTGGTGCTCGACCGGGTGGGTCGCCACGAAGGTCAGGTGAAACTCGACGGTGAGGTCTGGACGGCTCGGCCGTTGAACGAGGACGATGTCTACGAACCGGGCGAGCACGTCACCGTCGTGCATATCGACGGTGCCACCGCGGTCGTTCAAAAAGTCGTCTAGAGAAGCCTGGACACTACGGAAGGAACCCCATGGACGGTGCCATCGCAGGCCTGATCCTCGTCGGCGTGCTGGTCTTGTTCGCGGCCATCATCGTCGCCAAGTCGATCGCGATCATCCCGCAGGCCGAGGCCGCGGTGATCGAACGACTGGGCCGCTACACCAAGACCGTTTCGGGGCAGCTGACGCTGCTCGTGCCGTTCATCGACAAGATCCGTGCGCGCGTCGACCTGCGCGAGCGCGTCGTTTCGTTCCCGCCGCAGCCGGTGATCACCGAGGACAACCTGACGGTCAACATCGACACCGTCGTCTACTTCCAGGTCACCAACCCGCAGGCCGCGGTGTACCAGATCAGCAACTACATCGTCGGCGTCGAGCAGCTGACCACCACCACGCTGCGAAACGTCGTCGGCGGCATGACGCTGGAGCAGACGCTGACGTCCCGCGACAAGATCAACGGGCAGCTGCGCGGCGTGCTCGACGAGGCGACCGGTCGCTGGGGGCTGCGGGTGGCGCGAGTCGAGCTGCGCAGCATCGACCCGCCGCCGTCGATCCAGGACTCCATGGAGAAGCAGATGAGGGCCGACCGCGAGAAGCGGGCCATGATCCTGACCGCCGAGGGCAGCCGGGAGGCGGCGATCAAGCAGGCCGAGGGCCAGAAGCAGGCGCAGATCCTGTCCGCCGAGGGCGCCAAGCAGGCCGCGATCCTGGCCGCCGAGGCCGACCGGCAGTCCCGCATGCTGCGGGCCCAGGGTGAGCGCGCGGCGTCCTACCTGCAGGCGCAGGGCCAGGCCAAGGCGATCGAGAAGACGTTCGCGGCGATCAAGGCGGGCAGGCCGACGCCCGAGATGCTGGCGTACCAGTATCTGCAGACCTTGCCGCAGATGGCCAAGGGCGAGGCGAACAAGGTCTGGCTGGTGCCGAGCGACTTCGGGTCCGCGCTGGAGGGCTTCACCAGGATGCTGGGCGCGCCAGGCGAGGACGGTGTCTTCCGGTACACACCGTCGCCGGTGGAGGAGAACCTGCCCAAGCCCGAGGACGACTCAGCCGAGGTGGCCGAGTGGTTCAACACCACGACCGATCCCGCGATCGCTCAGGCCGTCGCCAAGGCCGAGGCGGACGCACGCAAGCCGGTTCCGGGTTTGCTTGAAGCCTCGGAAACTAAGACGCAGGAGGATCCGCTGCCGCCGATGCAGTACCCGCCGCTGTCACAGCAGCGGCAGGACGGTCCGCCGCAGTCGCCGGGTCGGCACAGCGGGTAGCCGCGTCGCCGGCGTCCGCCGGGTGGTGCTGGGGGTACGTGCGGATCTCGTAGATCAGGCCTGCCACACCGAGACTCGCGGTGAACAGCGACACCAGGATCAGCATCGGGCTGATGTGGTTGGTGAGCGCATCGCCGAGGATGACCACCGCTGCGGTGCCGGGCAACAAGCCCGCCAGGGTCGCCCACGTGTACGGCAGCACCCGCACGGCCGATGCGCCCGCCGCGTAGTTGAGTACCGAGAACGGCACGGCCGGGATCAACCGCATCGACATCACCGTCGGCCAGCCGCGCTGACGGAGGCGGGCGTCGAGCGTCTTGATCCGGGGATGGGGCACGAGGCGGTCGAGCCGCCAGCCCGCGGCGCGGACCAACAGCAGAGCGAGAAGCGCGCTGACGGTGCTCGCGACGACCGCGATCGAGATCCCGAGCCACGGCCCGAACAACAGTCCGGACGCCAGGGTGAACGCGGTCCGCGGGAACGGGAAGACGGTGATCACGATGTGCGCCGCCAGGAATGCCAGCGGGAACCACGGGCCGACCGATGTCGCCCAGTCCCTCAGCTGGACCGCTCCCGGTCGCGGCACCAGCAACAGGATTGCGACGAGAATCACAATCGTCGCCGCGATGGCGGCCATCTGGCGTCGGGGGACCTGCTTCGCCGTCGAAATCACCGCGGTTCGCACCGCGGCGAGGGTGCTGACGACGGACTTCACGCCTACCAAGACTACGGGCCGCCGAGAGATAACTCGTCTCATGCGGCTCGCGAGTCTGCCGCCCGGCGCACGCTGGTGCAACGGTGATCATTTAGCCTCATAGACGTGCAGGAATCCGGGTTGCGGGAATCTCAACAGCGATGGCGCTCGGCGGTCGCGGGTGTGTTGGCGAAGTCGACGCGGCGTGATCCGGCCGACCTGCCGCCCGAGCCCGAGAGCCTGCTGGATTCGCCGACGTATGAGGGTTTCCCGATCCGGGCGCTGTACACCAGCCTCGACGCCCTGCCGGAGCCGCCGCTGCCTGGCGAATGGCCGTTCGTCCGCGGCGGCGATGCGCTGCGCGACGTCAAGTCGGGCTGGAAGGTCGCCGAGGCGTTCCCCGTGCCGGGCCAGAAGGCCGTCACCGACGGCAACGGCGCCGTCCTGGTTGCGCTGACGGAGGGCGTCAGCGCACTGGTGCTGCGGGTCGGTGCGCCCGACGGCGTCGCGGCGGCCGACCTGGACCGACTGCTCGAGGGCGTGTTCCTCGATCTCGTGCCTGTCGTCCTCGACGCGGGAGCGGACCTCGTTGCCGCCTCCGACGCGCTGCTTCCGCAGCTGACCGATATGGACGACGAGCAGCGCGGCAGGCTCTCGATCGACCTCGGTGCCGATCCGCTCACCGAGCCGTTGAGCGGGCGCCCTGCCGCCGACATCGCCGATGTCGTCGCGACCGCCGCGAAGGTCACCGAGTACGCAGGGGGTGTTCGGACGATCACAGTCGACGGACCCGCGTTCCACGATCTCGGTGCCAACGCATCCTGGGAGCTGGCTGGCGCCGTCGCCGCGGGTGTCGCGTATCTGCGCAGGCTCGGCGACGCCGGGTTGAGCGTCTCGGACTCGTTGCGGCAGATCAGCTTCCGGCTGGCCGCCGACGACGACCAGTTCATGACCATCGCCAAGTTCCGCGTGGCCAGGCGCCTGTGGGCACGGGTTGCCGAGGTCGTCGGCGAACCGGACGCCGGTGCGGCCCGCGTCCATGCGGTGACGTCGATGCCGATGATGGCGCAGCGCGACCCGTGGGTGAACATGCTGCGCACCACCGTCGCGGCGTTCGGCGCGGGTGTGGGCGGTGCGGACACCGTGTTGGTGGCGCCGTTCGACGCCGCGATCCCCGGCGGACTACCCGGCACCGCAGCGAGTTTCGCGCCGCCGAATCGCCCGCAACACGCAGCTGCTGTTGCTGGAGGAGTCCTATCTCGGTCAGGTTCTCGACCCCGCAGGCGGCTCATGGTTCGTCGAGGACCTCACCGAGCAGCTCGCCGAGGCGGCGTGGGCGAACTTCCAACAGATCGAGGCGAACGGCGGCTTCGTCGAAGCCCGTGACTTCGTCGCCGCGGCGATCGCCGAGGTGCGTGACCGGCGCAGCGACGACATCGCCCATCGCCGGACTGCGCTCACCGGGGTCAACGAATACCCGAACCTCGGTGAACCGCCGCTGCCACAACACGATTCGTCGAGCGTGATCGCGCGGTACGGCGCCGGATTCGAGGTTCTGCGGGACCGGTCGGACATCTTCCTCGACAAGGCGGGCACGCGGCCGAAGATTCTGTTGCTGCCGCTCGGCCCGCTCGCCGAGCACAACATCCGCACGACGTTCGCCGCGAACCTGCTGGCGTCGGGCGGCATCGAGGCGGTCAACCCGGGCACCGTGGAGGCCGCCGGTGTGGCCGACGCGGTCTCGGCCGCCGACGGTGCCCCGATCGTGGTGATCTGCGGAACCGACGCCCGGTACGCCACCGAAGCGGGGGACGTCGTCGAGGCCGCCCGCAAGGCGGGTGTCTCGCGGGTACTGCTGGCCGGACCCGAGAAATCGGTTGCCGAGGCCGATCACAAACCCGACGACTACCTGACCGCCAAGATCGACGCGGTCGGCGCGCTGTCGGACCTGCTCACCCGATTGGGGGCATGACGAGATGACTGTGCATGATGTCGCCGCCGGCGCGGCTCCGGCCACAACCGGTATCGGCAGCTTCGCCGACGTGCCTCTGCGCGGCGAGCGCACCACCCGAGCCCGCCACCGCCGACTCCGTGACCGCCAACGTCGAAGCCGCCGGTGCGGCACACGGGTACACACCCGAGCAGTTGACGTGGTCGACGCCGGAAAGCATCGACGTCAAGCCGGTGTTCATCGCCGCCGACCGGGACGCGGTCGTCGACTCCGGTTATCCGTTGGACTCGTTCCCCGGCGAGCCCCCGTACCTGCGCGGGCCGTATCCGACGATGTACGTCAACCAGCCGTGGACGATCCGGCAGTACGCCGGGTTCTCCACGGCAGCCGAATCCAATGCGTTCTATCGCCGGAACCTCGCCGCCGGGCAGAAGGGGCTGTCGGTCGCGTTCGACCTCGCGACTCACCGCGGGTACGACTCCGACCATCCCCGCGTCGCGGGCGACGTCGGAATGGCCGGTGTGGCAATCGATTCCATCCTGGACATGCGGCAGCTGTTCGATGGTATCGATCTGTCGACGGTGTCTGTCTCGATGACGATGAACGGCGCGGTGCTGCCGGTACTCGCGCTGTATGTGGTTGCCGCCGAGGAACAGGGTGTGCCGCCGGAGAAGCTCGCGGGGACGATCCAGAACGACATCCTCAAAGAGTTCATGGTCCGCAACACCTACATCTATCCGCCCAAGCCGTCGATGCGGATCATCTCCGACATCTTCGGCTTCACGAGCACCAGAATGCCGAAGTTCAACTCGATCTCGATCTCCGGCTATCACATCCAAGAGGCCGGTGCGACAGCGGATTTGGAGTTGGCCTACACGCTGGCCGATGGTGTGGAGTACATCAAGGCGGGTCTGGACGCGGGGTTGTCCATCGACAAGTTCGCCCCGCGGCTCTCGTTCTTCTGGGGCATCGGGATGAACTTCTTCATGGAGGTCGCCAAGCTGCGCGCAGGCCGGCTGCTGTGGAGCGAGCTGGTCGCCGAGTTCGATCCGCAGAACGCGAAATCGCTTTCGCTGCGCACGCATTCGCAGACGTCGGGTTGGTCGCTGACGGCGCAGGACCCGTTCAACAACGTCGCCCGCACGTGCATCGAGGCGATGGCGGCCACCCAGGGGCACACGCAGTCGCTGCACACCAACGCCCTCGACGAGGCGCTCGCGCTGCCCACCGACTTCTCCGCGAGGATCGCGCGCAACACGCAGCTTCTGCTGCAGCAGGAGTCGGGCACCACACGGCCGATCGACCCGTGGGGCGGCTCGTATTACGTGGAGTGGCTCACCCACCAGCTCGCCGAGAGGGTTCGCGCCCACATCGACGAGGTGAACGAGCACGGCGGCATGGCTGCGGCCATTGACGACGGCATCCCGAAACTGCGCATCGAGGAGGCCGCGGCGCGCACCCAGGCCCGCATCGACTCCGGTCAGCAGCCGGTGATCGGCATCAACAAGTACCAGGTCGACGAGGACCAGGAGATCGAGGTCCTCAAGGTCGAGAACAGCCGCGTGCGCGCCGAACAGATCGCCAAGCTGGAGAAGCTTCGCGCCGAGCGGGACGCCGCGGCGGTGGATGCCGCGCTCGAGCGAGCTCACCAAGGCGGCCGAAGGCGAAGGCAATCTGCTGGAGCTCGCCATCAACGCCGCGCGGGCGAAGGCCACCGTCGGCGAGATCTCCGATGCGCTCGAGAAGGTCTACGGGCGCCACGTCGCCGAGATCCGTACCATTTCCGGCGTCTACCGGGACGAAGTCGGAAAGGCCAGCAATATCGCATCCGCCACCGAGCTAGTCGAGAAGTTCGCCGAAGCAGACGGCCGCAGGCCGCGCATTCTGATTGCCAAGATGGGCCAGGACGGCCACGACCGCGGCCAGAAGGTGATTGCCACCGCGTTCGCCGACATCGGCTTCGACGTCGACGTCGGCTCGTTGTTCTCCACACCGGAGGAAGTGGCGCGTCAGGCCGCCGACAACGACGTGCACGTCGTCGGCGTCTCGTCGCTGGCCGCCGGGCATCTGACCCTGGTGCCCGCGCTGCGCGACGCGCTGGCCGAGGTCGGCAGGTCCGACATCATGATCGTCGTCGGCGGCGTCATCCCGCCCGGTGACTTCGACGAGCTGTACGACGCCGGCGCCACGGCGATCTTCCCGCCGGGCACGGTGATCGCCGACGCCGCGATCGGCCTGCTGCAGAAGCTGGCCGAGCGGTCGGGCTACACACTCGACTAAATGGCCGACTCCATCGACGACTTGGCTGCGGCCGTCCGCGGCGGCGATCGCTCGGCGTTGCCGAGGGCCATCACCCTCGTGGAGTCGACCCGCCCCGACCACCGCGAACAGGCCCAGCAGCTGTTGATGGCGCTGATGCCAGAAGCGGGCAGCGCCATGCACGTCGGCATCACCGGCGTGCCCGGCGTCGGGAAGTCGACGGCGATCGAGGCGCTCGGCATGCACCTGATCGAGCAGGGTCACCGCGTCGCGGTGCTGGCCGTCGATCCCTCGTCGACGCGCACGGGCGGCTCGATTCTCGGCGACAAGACCCGGATGCAGAAGCTCGCCGTGCACCCGGACGCCTATATCCGGCCCTCACCGACGTCGGGCACCCTCGGCGGCGTCGCCAGGGCCACCCGGGAGACCATCGTGCTGCTCGAGGCGGCAGGCTTCGACATCGTCCTCGTGGAGACGGTCGGGGTCGGTCAGTCCGAGGTGGCCGTCGCCAACATGGTGGACACGTTCGTGTTCCTCACCCTCGCGCGCACCGGCGACCAGCTGCAGGGCATAAAAAAGGGCGTGCTCGAGCTTGCTGACATCGTCGTGGTGAACAAAGCCGACGGGAAGCACGCCACCGACGCGAAGGCGGCGGCTCGCGAGTTGTCGGGCGCGATCCGACTGATCTACCCCCGCGAAACGCTCTGGCGCCCGCCTGTTCTGACGATGAGCGCCTTGGACGGTACGGGCCTGACCGAGCTGTGGGACACCGTGCTCGAGCACCGACGGGTGCTCACCGACGCGGGGGAGTTCGAGGCCCGCCGCAACTCCCAGCAGGTGGACTGGGCGTGGTCGATGGTTCGCGACACCGTGCTCGACCGGGTGCTCAACAATCCTGGCGTCCGCAAGGTCCGCGCTGAAGTGGAACGGCAGGTCCGCGACGGTGAGCTGACACCGACGCTCGCGGCACAGCAGATCCTCGACGCGGCGGATGAATCCAAAGAGTAGGGAAACACCCGATATTCAGAAGCGGCTCCGCCGTGGCTAGCGTCGACGGATGACTCGATATTCTATGAAACCGCTGTTCGCCGGGCTGGCGGTCGCCGGCATGCTGCTGACCCCGGTACCGGCGAGCGCGCTGCCACCCCTTCCTGGCGACTTGGATGCCGACGGGGTGTCCGATGGGGACGAGATCACCGTCTACCACTCCGACCCGGAAAACCGCGACACCGACGGTGACCGCATCAACGACGGCAACGAGGTCAACAACGAGAAGTCGAATCCGACAAGCACGGACACCGACGGTGACGGACTCTCCGATACCGACGAGTACTTCACGTGGCACACGATGCTCTACCTCGGCGACACCGATCAAGACGGCTCCACCGACAAACAAGAGGTCGATGCGGGCACCAAACCCCTCGACAGTGCTTCGCATCCGGGTGCGACGAACGACCAGGCCCCGGAAGGGCAGGGGCAGAATCGCGCGGACACCGACCAGGACGGGCTGTTCGACGACGACGAGACCAATGTTTACGGCACGAACCCGAAAAAGGCGGACTCCGACGGCGACGGGCGCGACGACGGCCAAGAGGTCTTCGACACGACCGACCCCAACAACCCGAACGATTGAATCGACCGCGATTGTTGCTGTCCGGTGGAGCCTTGGCATAGCTGACGTGCAATGCGTTAACGGATTGGTAACTGCCGGTTTATTTGCCGGGGTTCCAGGTAAATTAGATGCATTGTGAAGCACTCTGACAGGGTGGAGCGCAGCGCGGCGCTTCCACATGGCGTCCAAGGCGCGGCCGATCCGCATTTCGCCTGTGCGGTACGGGCCTTCAGCACGATGTTTCCCGGTCCCAAGTACGGCGGAGGGGCGCTTTCGGTCTATCTCGACGGTGAGCCCGTCGTCGACGTCTGGACGGGCTGGTCCGACCGCGCAGGCAGCACGCACTGGTCCGCCGACACCGGCGCGATGGTCTTCTCGGCCACCAAGGGCATGGCGTCGACCGTCATCCATCGGCTCGCGGACCGCGGGCTGATCGACTACGACGCCCCGGTCGCCGAGTACTGGCACGAGTTCGGCGCCAACGGTAAAGCGACCATCACCGTCAAAGAGGTGATGCGGCATCGCGCCGGGCTGTCCCAGCTCAACGGCGCCAGCATGGCCGACCTGATGGACCACCTCACGATGGAGGAGCGGCTCGCCGCGGCTCCGGTGAACAAGGTCCTGTACGGCAAGGGCGCCTACCACGCGCTGACCTACGGGTGGCTGATGTCGGGCCTGGCGCGGTCGGTCACCGGTAAGGGGATGCGTCAGCTGATTCGCGACGAGCTGGCCGAGCCGCTCGGCATCGACGGCCTGCACCTGGGCCGCCCGCCCGTCGATTCGCCGACCAAGCCGTCGCAGATCATCATCCCGCAGGGCGCCGTCAAGAACGCGGTGCTGGGCACCATCGTGCCGAAGCTCGCCGCGCTGCAGTGGTCAGGCGGCCTCGGCGCGCTGTACTTCCCGGAGATGTTCTCGGTGGTGCAGGGCGATATCCCGTTCCTCGACGCCGAGATCCCCGCCGCCAACGGCACGGCCACCGCGCGTGGCCTTGCCAAGATGTACGCCCCGCTGGCATGTGGAGGAAGGGTCGACGGCACGCAGTTCCTTTCGCCGGAGCTGACCGCGGGCCTGATCGGTAGGCCGAACCTGCGGCCGGACCGAAACATTGTGTTCCCCATGGCATTTCACCTCGGCTACCACTCCATTCCGCTCGGCGGTCTGATGCCGGGGTTCGGACACGCGGGTCTCGGCGGATCGCTCGGGTGGGCCGACCCGAGCACCGGGATGTCGTTCGGTTACGTGCACAACCGGCTGCTGACCCCGTTCGTGATAGCCGATCAGGCGGGCTTCGTCACGACAGCGGCGCTGATCCGCCGGGGAGCGACGGCAGCACGCAAGAGGGGATACCGGCCGGTGCCCGCCTTCGGCGCGCCGTACGTTCGCAGAGCAGCGGCCCGTCGCCCTGTAGCGGCCTACGCGTCTTCCATCCGGAAACCGACCTTCAAGCTCACCTGGAAGTGTCCGACCTCGCCGTCGGACAGATGACCGCGCACTGACGTCACCTCGAACCAGTCGAGCCCCCGAATCGTCTCGGACGCACGGGAAATCGCGTTCTTGATGGCGGCGTCGATGCTGTCGGGCGAGCTTCCGGCGATCTCGATGATTCGATAGGTGTGATCGCTCACGACGCGCCTCTTTCCCGTTCGAGTTTCTCTGCCTCGGCGACGGCGGCCAGGGGTGACTGCCGGATGGCTTGGTTCTGCTGGCTCGACAGCATGTCCATCGCCAGCCTGGCGTAGATCATCTGGCTCGTGATGGCCATCTGACCGCGGCTGTGGCTGAGGAACGTGATGAACCAGGTGATGAGCGTGGTGAAGCGGTTCTTGAAGCCGACGAGGTAGACCAGGTGCAGGACCAGCCACGCCAGCCACGCGATGAAACCGCCGAACTCCAGCTTGCCTATCTTGGCGACCGCGCTGAACCGCGAGATCGTCGCCATGCTGCCCTTGTCGAAGTATTTGAACGGTGTTCGGGCGGCGGGATCGTCTCGGCCCGCCAGCTCGTTCTTGATCAGCTTGGTCGCGTATTTCGCGCCCTGCAGCGCACCCTGGGCCATGCCAGGCACACCGGGGACGGACATCAGATCGCCGACGACGAAGACGTGCGGATGCCCCTTGATGCTGAGGTCGGGTTCCACGATCACCCGGCCCGCGCGGTCGGTTTCGGTGCCGTCGGACTGCTCGGCGATCATCTTGCCAAGCGGGCTCGCCTGCACGCCTGCCGACCAGACCTTGCACGCGCAGTCGATCCGCTGCCCGGTGCCGTCCTTGCACTTCACGGTGACGCCCAGGTAGTCGACGTCGGTAACCAACGAGTTGAGCTGGATCTCGACGCCCATCTTCTCCAGCCGACGCTGCGCCTGTGCACCGAGCTTCGGGCCCATCGGCGGCATCAGCGCATCAGCGCCTTCGACGAGGACGACCCGGCATTCGTTCGGCTTGATCGTGCGAAACGCCCCTGCGAGTGTGCGCTCGGCCAGTTCGGCGATCTGGCCCGCGAGTTCGACACCCGTCGGACCGCCCCCGACGACGACGAACGTCAGCCGGCGTTCCCGCTCGGCGTGGTCGGTGCAGACCTCGGCGGCTTCGAACGCGCCGAGGATGCGGCCACGGAGTTCGAGTGCGTCGTCGATGGTCTTCATTCCCGGCGCGTACGTCGAGAACTGGTCGTTGCCGAAGTAGGACTGCTGTGCTCCCGCGGCGACGATCAGGCTGTCGAATTCGATGACCGTTTCCATCGTCATCAGCTTCGAGGTCACTGTCTTGGCCGTCAGATCGATCGCCTCGATCTCGCCGAGAAGAACCTGGACGTTCTTCTGGTTGCGCAGCACCAGACGGGTGGTCGGCGCGATCTCACCTTCGGAAAGGATGCCCGTCGCCACCTGGTACAGCAGCGGCTGGAACAGGTGGCTGGTGGTCTTGGAGATCAGGGTGATGTCGACGTCGGCGCGTTTGAGGCGTTTGGCCGACTCGAGGCCGCCGAAGCCGGATCCGATGATGACGACGCGGTGGCGCCTCGCGGTCTTGCGCGGCTGTGCCTCTAGCTCTGTCATCGCGTTCCTCCCCGATTCGACGGCGAGGCAACGATAACCCGACCGACGGGGTCAGACCTTGGTGAACCACTTCGTCTTGATGCGCCACGAGTGCGCCGACGCCAGCGCGAAGCCCGCACCGCACATGCAGGCGAACAGCCATACCAGCAGGGTGCTGCCCGCCGCTGTTTGCAGTGCGGGCACGAAGGCGGTCGTGATGCGCACGACGCACGCGAGGATGCCGCATATCGAAGCGGCCAGATAGAAGTTGGCGATGGTCCGCGAGCGCGGGTCCTTGCGCAACACGAGGGTGGCCCGGATGCCGTAGCCAAGTAGGTAGATGAGGGTTCCGCAGAGCAGCAGCCAGTAGACCGCCAGCCAGAAGTCGGTTTGCACCGTGAAGAAGTCCGGTGCATAGATCCGCGCGCCGTTACCGATCGAGAAGGTCACGAGCAGCAGCGGGATGCACAGGGTGGCGGGCCGTTCGATGTAATTCTTGAACGAGCGCTGCATGATGTCGTCGTCGGCGAGCCTGCCGAGCGTGTTGTAGACGATCGCGGACGCCGCGACGATGTACGCGTCGTGTGCCAGGTAATCCTCGAGGTTCCACTTGCCGGTGAGGGCGTGCAGCCAGTGCCCGACGGTCTCGGAAGCCCACGGAGACATCAGAAGTACGGCAAGCCCCTGAAGGGCGATGTTGAGGGTTGCGGCGACTTCCCATCGACACGTCCACGTGACACGCCGAATCCACAGGCTCCAGCCGATGCACGTGATCGTGATCACGAGAAGTGTTGCGATGGCCATCCGTATTGCCTTTGCGCTGTATGAGTACCAGCAAATTCTATAACGGAGGTGCGTCCTGGCGCGGCTGCATTTCCGACAGCTTCGTCGGACGGACTCTTCGTGTTTCTACAGTTGCCAGTGCCACGCCCGAGGACTCGAAGTAGCTTTGCACCTCTTCATGGCTCATCAACCCGAACCGCACCTGGAGATCGGGGTAGCTGAGACCGAAGCGGTCAGCCACCCGGCGCAGTTCCTCAGCGTCGGGATAGCCCGCTTCCTTGATGCGCCGGTAGTACGTGCTGCTAGACACGCCGAGCGCGTCGTACACGTTCTTCGCGTCGACCTCGCCGTCGAGAAGGTAGTCGAGCAGGGCTTTTAGCTGTCGGCCGTTCTCATCTGTACGTGGCACCGCATAACTGTAACGTGTTCTCCCGCAAATGGGCAGTACGAATCGAGAGCCGGAAGCCATTGCTGTAATTGACGCAGGTGTCACACTTTTGGGAGAGGTCTCCCATTTCTGGGACATCGCAGCTACTGTTAGCTCCATGTTGATTGCACAGTTTGCCAGCAGCCCCCTCCGCATCACCGACCACGAGACCGTCGACGCTCCGGAAACCGCCGATCTCCGGATGGTCTCCGCGCCTCTGGACAGCACGCTGACCGGCGAGCTCGACGGTGCGCAGTGGTATCTCGGCGTTGCGGGCGAGGAGATTCTGCTCGCCGCGCTCGGCCTCGCGATCGCCAGGACGATCGGCGAGGGCGTCGTGCTCGTCGACGTTGCCGGCCACAGTGGGTCGGTTCCGCTGTCGTGCACGTCCGCGGGCCTGGCGACCGCCACCGAGGCGCTGGGCTCCGTGCATCGCAGCCTTTCCGCGGGCTCGAGCGCCCCGAAGATCGCCGCCGCGCCGCCTGCGGAGATCTTCTTCTCCTACCTCGGCACCGAGCCGGGGCTGCGGCACGCACTCGAGCTTCGTGCGTACCGCGCCGACGGCCTTGTGCAGCTCGACTGGTGGTACGACACGCGCAGCTTCGACGCCTACACCGTCGAGGAGCTCACGGAGCAACTGCCGCTCGCGCTGATCGAGCTGACGTCGGAGGCCATGCCGCAGGCGCACACCCCGATGGCCGTCGGTCACTGAGTCGCTAGAATCTGACGCATTGGCGCCGATCCGGCCATCACCGGGGAGCCTTCGGAAGAACAGCCAGGGCCCAAGCGCCTGGCCAAGTAGACCCGAACGGGTAGGCCCGTCACAGCCGTAATTCGAGCGGCGCACCCATGTGCGCAAGCGGGGTGGTACCGCGGCGTTCGCGCACCGGCGCGTCGTCGTCCCCGTGCCATGAACGACACTTGGCATGGAGACGCCCGACCGTGACCACCTATCCGAAGCCGGCAGCAGGCGCGCCGAACTTCCCTTCGATCGAATCCGACGTCCTGAAATACTGGGACGACGACGACACCTTCCGCGCCAGCGTCTCGCGCCGTGACGGTGCGCCGGAATTCGTGTTCTATGACGGCCCGCCGTTCGCCAACGGCCTTCCGCACTACGGCCACCTGCTGACCGGCTACGTCAAAGACATCGTGCCGCGATATCGCACCATGCGCGGCTACAAGGTGGACCGCCGCTTCGGCTGGGACACCCACGGCCTGCCCGCCGAACTGGAGGTGCAGCGGCAACTCGACATCACCGACAAGGCGCAGATCGAGGCGATGGGCATCGGGGCGTTCAACGATGCGTGTCGAGCTTCGGTGCTCAAGTACACCGAGGAGTGGCGCGCCTACGTGACGCGCCAAGCGCGTTGGGTGGACTTCGACAACGACTACAAGACCCTCGATCTGACGTTCATGGAGTCGGTGATCTGGGCGTTCAAGCAGTTGTGGGACAAGGGACTTGCCTACGAGGGCTACCGGGTGTTGCCGTACTGCTGGAACGACGAGACCCCGCTGTCCAGCCACGAACTACGGATGGACGACGACGTCTATCAGAGCCGCCAGGACCCGGCCATCACGGTCGGCTTGCGGATCACCGAGGGTCCACTGACGGATGCGTACCTCCTGGTGTGGACGACGACCCCGTGGACGCTGCCGTCCAACCAGGCGGTCGCGGTCAACCCCGACGTCGAGTACGTGCTCGTGGCCGCGGGGGGAGACCGGCGCTATGTCCTCGCCAAGGCGCGGCTTGCCGCCTACGCGCGCGAACTCGGTGAAGAGCCCGAGATCCTCGGCGCCTATACCGGAGGGGATCTGCTCGGCACGCGTTACCTGCCGCCGTTCCCGTACTTCATGGACGCGGCCAACAGTTTCCAGGTGTTGCCAGGCGGCCACGTCACCACCGAGGACGGCACCGGTCTCGTCCACATGGCGCCCGCATACGGCGAGGAGGACATGGGCGTCACAACGCCCGCAGGCATCGTCGCCGTCACCCCGGTCGATGCACGAGGCCGATTCGACGCGACGGTGCCCGACTACGTCGGCCAGCACGTGTTCGAGGCCAATCCGCAGATCATCCGCGACCTGAAGAACCAGAGCGGCCCCGCGGCGCAGAACGCCCCCGTGCTCGTGCGGCACGAAACCTACGAACACTCCTACCCGCACTGCTGGCGGTGCAGGAACCCGCTGATCTATCGGGCGGTTTCGTCGTGGTTCGTCAAGGTCACCGAGTTCCGCGACCGGATGGTCGAGCTGAACCAGGAGATCACGTGGTATCCCGAGCACGTCAAGGACGGACAGTTCGGCAAGTGGCTGTCCAATGCCCGCGACTGGTCGATCTCCCGAAATCGCTACTGGGGCAGTCCGATCCCGGTCTGGACGTCCGACGATCCGTCCTACCCGCGTATCGATGTATACGGCAGCCTCGACGAACTCGAGCGTGATTTCGGGGTGCGGCCGGACAACTTGCATCGGCCCTATATCGACGAGTTGACGCGACCCAACCCCGATGACCCGACCGGCACGTCGACGATGCGACGCATTCCCGACGTGTTCGACGTCTGGTTCGACTCCGGGTCCATGCCGTATGCCCAGGTGCACTATCCCTTCGAGAACGCCGACTGGTTCGAGTCGCACTTTCCGGCGGACTTCATCGTGGAGTACATCGGCCAGACCCGCGGCTGGTTCTACATGATGCACGTGCTGGCGACCGCGCTGTTCGACCGCCCGGCGTTCAAAACCTGTGTGTCACACGGCATCGTGCTGGGTAACGACGGCCAGAAGATGAGCAAGTCGCTTCGCAACTATCCTGACGTCACCGAGGTCTTCGACCGCGACGGCTCCGACGCGATGCGCTGGTTCCTGATGGCGTCGCCGATCCTGCGCGGTGGCAACCTGATCGTCACCGAACAAGGCATCCGCGAGGGTGTCCGGCAGGTGCAGCTGCCGATCTGGAACGCCTACACGTTCCTGGCGCTGTATGCGCCGAAGAGGGGCACCTGGCGCACGGATTCGACCCACGTGCTCGATCGCTACATCCTTGCCAAGCTCGCCCGGCTGCGCGACGACCTGACCGCGCAGATGGACGTATGCGACATATCCGGTGCATGCGACGAGCTGCGGCAGTTCACCGAGGCGCTGACCAACTGGTATGTGCGACGGTCCCGTTCGCGGTTCTGGGAAGAGGACCCCGACGCCATCGACACCCTGCACACCGTGTTGGAAGTCGTGGGCAGACTGGCTGCCCCGCTGCTTCCGCTCACCACCGAGGTGATCTGGCGTGGCGTCACCGGCGAGCGGTCGGTGCATCTCGCCGACTGGCCCCAGGCAGGCGAACTGCCGCACGACGCCGATCTGGTCGCGACCATGGACCAGGTGCGCGAAGTGGCATCGGCTGCGTCGTCACTGCGTAAGGCGAAGAAGCTGCGGGTCCGGTTGCCGCTGCCCAAACTCACTGTCGCGGTGGAGAACCCGCAACGGCTAGACCCTTTCCGGGATCTGCTCGCCGACGAACTGAATGTCAAGGAAGTCGAGCTCACCGACGACATCGCCCGCTACGGACGCTTCGAGCTGACCGTCAACGCCCGCGAGGCGGGTCCGCGGATCGGCAAGGACGTGCAGGCAGCGATCAAGGCGGTGAAGGCGGGCGAGGGTGTCCTCAACCCAGACGGCACGCTGACGGCGGGCCCCGCCGTGCTGCTGCCCGCCGAGTTCAGTTCGAGGCTTGTCGCCGCCGATCCGGAGTTCACCGCCGCACTACCGGAGGGTTCGGGCCTCGTGGTGCTCGACGGGACGGTCACGCAGGAACTGGAAGCCGAGGGCTGGGCCAAAGACCGCATCCGTGAGTTGCAGGAACTGCGCAGGACGACGGGTCTTGATGTGTCCGACCGCATTTCGGTGGTGATGGCGGTTCCGGCAGAGCGCGCGGACTGGGCGCGCACACACGCCGAGATGATCGCGCGGGAGATATTGGCCACCACGTTCGAGTTCGGCGATCCCGCGGGCGCCAGTGAGATCGGCGACGGCGTGCAGGTGGCGATCGCCAAGGTCTAGCGGCGCAGCACGGCCGCGACGACCTTCGCGAAGTCGGCCAGAACGTCACGGATGAAGCGCGTGCGCCGGTAACCGATCGCGTCGAGAAGCGGGCCGTGGTCGAACGACACCACGACGGTGGCGCCGATCGCGGTAAGCCACCAGAACGCGAACGCCAATGCCCTCGCGCCGCCGCGCGACTGGGCGAAGCCGGCGCGGAGCCGATCCACCTGGAACCGGACATGAGGGTGTTCGTCGGCGACGATCCGGTCGGCGACCGCCCGCACGACCGCATCGGGGCCCAATTTGGCCAGCCCGCCGTAGTACGAAAGCGCGACGACTTCGGCGACGGTCAACACCATCAACTCGGTCCGCAGACCCATCAGCCTGCGCAACCGCACGAACACCGCGTCCGACCAGTGCGTTTGCATCGGTTGGCCGCCGAGGTAACCGAGAAGGCGCATGAGCAGCGCGGCGTGCTGCTGCTCTTCGGCCACGAATAGCTGGGCGGCCCGCAGGTAATCGGGATCACCCGCTCGCGCCGCCTTGCCCAGCAGCTGCTCTCCGTCGCCGCTCTCGCCGAGCTGGAACCGCCGGATCGATTCGATCAGCGGCGGCCGCACCGAATCGGGGATATCGCACTGGCCGTCGAAGGCGATGGCCGCGTCCACCTCGGCGTGCACCGCCTTGTTCTGTTCGAAATGGTCGACCCACGCCACGAAGGTGCCGATATCGGCACCGGCCTGTTGCGTCATGGTCGCCAGGCTAGCGTCCTAGCATCGGCAGGTGTGGCTACGCGATGGGTGCTGCACCTCGACATGGACGCGTTCTTCGCGTCCGTCGAGCAGCTGACCAGGCCGACACTGCGAGGCCGGCCGGTGCTCGTCGGCGGGCTGGGTGGACGCGGTGTGGTCGCAGGTGCCAGCTACGAATCCCGCGTTTACGGCGCCAGGTCGGCGATGCCGATGCACCAGGCCCGCAGGCTTGTCGGCGCCGCGTGCGTCGTGCTTCCGCCGCGCGGCGTTGTCTACGGCGTTGCCAGCCGCCGCGTGCTCGACACGGTCCGCGCGGCTGTCCCGATCCTCGAACAGTTGTCCTTCGACGAGGCCTTCGGTGAACCCGTCGAACTCGAGGGGGCGACCGCCGAGGACGTGGAAGCCTTCTGCGAGGGGCTGCGTGCCGAGATCCGCGAGGTGACCGGGCTCGTCGCATCCGTCGGCGCCGGGTCCGGCAAGCAGATCGCCAAGATCGCTTCAGGTCTGGCCAAACCCGACGGCATCCGGGTGGTGCGCCGCGACGAGGAACGCGTGCTGCTGGACGGTCTGCCCGTTCGGCGGCTGTGGGGGATCGGCCCGGTCGCCGAGGAGAAACTGCACCGGCTCGGCATCGACACCGTCGGCGCCCTTGCCGCGCTGTCGGACGCCGAAGCGGCCAACATCCTCGGCGGCACCATCGGGCCCGCACTGCATCAGCTGGCACGGGGTATCGACGACCGCCCCGTCACCGAGAACGGGCCCGCCAAGCAGATCAGCGCCGAATCGACCTTCCCAGAAGACCTCATCGCGCTCGACCAGTTGCGGGAGGCGGTCGGCTCGATCGGCGACCATGCGCATACCCGGCTCGAGAAGGACGGCCGTGGTGCGCGCACCGTCACCGTCAAGCTGAAGAAGTCGGATATGGGCATCCTGACCCGCTCGGCGACACTGCCGTATGCGACGACGGACGCCGCGACGCTGATCGCGATGGCACGCAGGTTGCTGCTCGACCCACTCGAGGTCGGCCCCATTCGCCTTGTCGGCGTTGGCTTCTCGGGTCTGTCGGAGGTACGGCAGGAGTCGCTGTTCCCCGATCTGGAGCTGATGGCCGAAGAGGTGTCCGACACCGGGCTGCCGCAGACGGTCAGCCAAGCCGCGGAGCGCGCTCCCGCCTGGCGGATCGGCGACGATGTCGTGCACACCGAATACGGCCACGGCTGGTTACAGGGCGCAGGCCACGGCGTGATGACCGTGCGCTTCGAGACCCGCGGCACCGGAAGGGGACCTGTCCGGACGTTCGGTGACGACAACCCCGACATCCAACGGGCCAACCCCGTCGACAGCCTGGACTGGCCCGACTACATCGACGCACTTGCCGCAGGCTCAGCCCCAGCGGGCGATGACGTCGTCGACGGACGAGCCGCTCGCCAGGGCGGCGATCAGTAGCACCCTGGCCTGCGGGGCGCGCAGGCGCGGCACCATCACGGCGCCCGCATCGACCAGCTCGCGTCCCGGCCCGTAGCCAGGGCCGACCTTCGCTCCGGGCACCCGCGTCGACACCGCCACCGCCACCCCTGCGGCACAATGCCGCCGCACCGCGGCTATCACCGCAGCGCCCGCATTGCCCGCGCCGAGCGCTTCCAGCACGATTCCCCTGGCGCCCGCCGCGACGCAGGCATCCATCGCCACCGCGTCGGCCCCCGGGTACACCGCGAGCGTGTCCACCCGCGGTGCGTTCGCGCTCGCCAGCTCGCCGAGGAACGGCCGCTCCTTGTCCGCGGTCGGCGTGAACCGTCCATCCGCGACCGTGCCGACCGCGGTGCCCGCGAAGCCGGCGAGATCGACGGTCGCGACCTTCTGCAGGCCAAGGGGCTGCCACACCGTTCCGGCGAGCGTGACAAGCACACCGAGACCCCGAGCCTGACTGCTCCCGGCCACGGCCAACGCGTCGCGAAGGTTGGCAGGCCCGTCGGCGTCCGGGGCATCCGAGCTGTGCAGTGCGCCGGTGATCACCACGGGCACGGCGCCGTCATAGGTCAGTTCGAGCCACAGCGCCGACTCCTCCATCGTGTCGGTGCCGTGCGTGATGACCACACCGTCGACGTCCGCATGCCGTGCCAGCGCGGCGGCTGCTGTCCGCATGGCGTCCCAGTCGGCGGGTGTCAGCTGCGAACTGTCCACCGACATCAGGTCTACGACCTCGACGTCGAGCCCGGAAACCAGCGTTGCGCCGCTGGTCGCAGGCCGCCTGACGCCCTCGGCATCGGTGTTGCTGGCGATCGTGCCGCCGGTGGCGATGACTACGAGGCGGCTCACGCACTCATCATTGCAAAATCATGCTTTGGAATGATGGGGGAGTGACTGATGAATCGGCCGTCGAAGTCGAAGAGAAGCCTCGCCGCCGAATCCGGCTCCTTGTGACGGTGGCCGCCGTCATCCTTGCGCTCGACATCGTCACGAAAGTGCTCGCCGTCAGGCTGCTAACCCCTGGTCAGCCGGTCTCGATCATCGGCGACACGGTGACCTGGACGCTCGTCCGCAATTCCGGCGCCGCGTTCTCGATGGCCACCGGATACACGTGGGTGCTCACGCTGGTCGCCAGCTGCGTCGTCGTCGGCATCATCTGGATGGGCAGGCGGCTGGTGTCGCCGTGGTGGGCCATCGGCCTCGGGATGATCCTCGGCGGTGCGATGGGCAACCTGGTGGACCGGTTCTTCCGGTCGCCGGGACCGTTGCGGGGCCACGTCGTCGACTTCCTGTCCATCGGATGGTGGCCGGTGTTCAACGTCGCCGACCCGTCGGTGGTGGGCGGGGCGATCCTGCTCGTTGTGCTGTCCCTGTTCGGGTTCGACTTCGACACCGTGGGCCGGCGACGGCCGGGCGACGAACCGGAATCCGACACCGTCGGCACCCGTGAGGCCGAACCCTCCTGATGGACACCCGCTCAATGCCCGTGCCGGAGGGATTGGCGGGCATGCGCGTCGACGCCGGGCTGGCGCGGCTGCTCGGACTGTCCCGCACCGCGGCCGCTGCGCTGGCCGAAGACGGCGGCGTCGACCTTGACGGCGCACCGGTGGGTAAGTCCGACCGGCTGACATCGGGCGCATGGCTGGAGGTGCGACTGCCCGAAGCGCCTGCGGCGCCGGAGAATACGGCCGTCGAAATCGAGGGCATGACCATTCTCTACTCCGACGACGACATCGTCGCGGTCGACAAACCGGCCGGGGTGGCGGCCCACGCCACTGTCGGCTGGCACGGACCGACGGTGCTCGGCGGCCTTGCCGGTGCGGGATTCCGAATCTCCACGTCGGGCATTCACGAGCGGCAAGGCATCGTGCACCGCCTCGACGTCGGCACATCGGGTGTGATGGTCGTGGCCCTCTCCGAGCGCGCCTACACCGTGATGAAGCGGGCTTTCAAGCAGCGCACCGTCGAAAAGCGCTATCACGCACTGGTGCAAGGGCATCCGGATCCTTCCAGCGGAACGATCGACGCACCGATCGGTCGACATCGGAGCAATGACTGGAAGTTCGCGGTCATGCAGGGCGGCAGGCAAAGCGTCACCCACTACGACACGCTGGAAGCTCATCAGGCCGCCAGCCTGCTCGACATCGAACTGGAGACCGGTCGCACGCACCAGATCCGGGTTCACTTCGCCGCCCTGCACCATCCGTGCGCGGGTGACCTCACCTACGGCGCCGATCCCGACACTCGCGAAAAAGCTCGGGCTGGAGCGGCAATGGCTGCACGCGAGGTCGCTCGCGTTCGCGCATCCCGCCGACGGCCGTCGAGTCGAGATCAGCAGCCCGTACCCCGCCGACCTGCAGCACGCACTCGACGTCCTGCGCGACCACGCGGGCGGGGGATAGTGAGCGACGAGCGGCGCCGTTCGGGGTTGCTGTTCGGGGCGGGCGCCTACATCTGGTGGGGACTGTGCCCGGGATTCTTCCTGCTCCTGCTGCCCGCCACCGCGCCGGAGATACTGGCCCACCGCTTCGTGTGGAGCGCGGTGTTCCTTCTCGTACTGCTCGCCGTGGTGGGCCGGCTCGGTGACCTGCGCAGGCTCAGCGCACGATCATGGCTCCAACTGCTTGCCGCGTCGGCGTTCATCGCGCTCAACTGGGGCACCTATATCTGGGCGGTCACGCACGGCCACGTCGTCGACGCCGCGCTCGGCTATTTCGTCAACCCACTCGTCACCGTCGCCCTCGGAGTGGTGATCTTCCGCGAGCGGCTCAACCGGCTGGCAGCTCCTTGCGCTCGTCCTGGCCGTGGTGTCCGTCGTGATCCTGACCGCCGAAGTCGGCGACGTGCCCTACGTGGCGCTGATCCTTGCCCTCTCGTTCAGTTTCTACGGCGTGATCAAGAAGGTGGTCGACGCCGATCCACGGGTGAGCGTCATGGTGGAGACGCTGTGGGCGCTGCCCGTCGCCGTCGGCTTCATGATCTGGCTCGAGGTGTCCCATCAGGCCCATTTCGTCAACTACGGGGCGGGTCACGCCGCGCTGCTGATGCTGGCGGGTCCGGTGACCGCGATCCCGCTGCTGCTTTTCGCCGCGGCCTCACAACGGCTGCCGTTGGTCACCCTCGGCCTGCTGTTCTATCTCAACCCCGCACTGCAGATGGTGTGGGGAGTGTTGATCGGGCACGAACCGATGCCGCTCGGCAGATGGCTCGGCTTCGCGCTGATCTGGCTCGCTCTGGTGGTCTTCACCGCCGATGCGCTGTTGCGGGCGCGGCGCAATTCGCAACAAGCGCTGCGAACTGTCGAAGAAAGTGTGCGATTGCCCGACCCCCGCTCCTCCTAGTCGGTGAGCACCGCCCAACACGGGTGGTGACTGTCGGCAAGGAGATTGAAGATGAGCGCTCTGGATGTCTTGCGTGGACCGCTCGGTCGCCAACTGTCGATTCGGTCGCGACCGAATCGTCATGACGATGACAAGGTCACAATCAACGTAGAGAACGTAGAGGAGGACAACATGCGCTACTGCCTGTTGATGCACTACCAGGAGGGCGGCGAAGTCGGCCTGACCGAGGAGGACATGGCGCCTGCCATGGCCGCTTTCCAGGCGTACGCCGACGACCTCTCGGCGGCCGGGGTGCTGATCGGCACCGAGGTGCTCGACTCCGTCGTCTCGACGACCACGGTGACGGGCCGCAACGGCACTGCGGAGATCCAGGACGGCCCGTTCGCCGACACCAAGGAGAAGCTCGGCGGCATCTTCGTCATCGAGGTCGACAACCTCGATGAGGCGATCAAGTGGGCGCAACGCAATCCCGCCAACGGCTGGGGCTCGATCGAGATCCGCCCGGTGGCGCGGACATACGCCGCCGACCGCGGGTGGTACAACCCGTAACCGTCCAGCAGCGGGTAGCCGACCTGGTTCACGACTCCTACGGTCGGCTGCTCGCGCTGCTCGCGGCACCCACCCGTGACATCGCCGCTGCCGAGGATGCGCTTGGCCGACTCGCTGGAACGAGCGCTTACGCGGTGGCCGCAGGACGGAGTCCCTGCCAACCCGGAGGCGTGGCTGCTCACCGTCGCGCGCAACCGGATGCGCGACCTGTGGAAGTCCCACGCGTACCGAATGAGCCGACCCGTTGGACGAAACCCATCGACAGCCCAACCGAAGTCGACGACATGCCCGCCATACCCGACCGCAGGCTCGAGCTGATGCTTGTCTGCGCTCATCCCGCGATCGCGCCGAATATCCGCACGCCGCTCATGCTCCAGACGGTGCTCGGCGTCGAGGCGACGGCGATCGCCGAGGCCTTCGCGATCGAACCTGCCGCGATGGCGCAACGGCTGGTGCGTGCCAAGAAACGCATTCGCGACGCAGGCATCGGATTCGCGGCACCCGAACGCGACGACCTTGCCGCGCGATTACCCGCGGTACTCGAGGCGGTCTACGGCGCGTATGCGATCGACTGGCTGCTGACGCCGCAGGCGGCACCGATCGAGACGCTTTCGGCCGAGGCGTTGCATCTGGCGCTGGTACTTGCCGAACTGGTGCCCGACGAGCCTGAAGTGCTCGGGTTGGCGGCATTGGTGTGTCTTTCGGAGGCCCGTCGGACCGCGCGCCGCGTCGATGGCCGGTTCGTCCCGCTCGACGAGCAGGACTCCACGCGGTGGGATGGCGCGCTGATCGCCCGCGGCGAGGACTTCCTGCGGCGAGCGCATCGTTCGGGCCGACCTGGCCGGTTCCAATATGAGGCCGCGATCCAGTCGGCTCACTGCGTGCGACCCGTCGATTTCGGTGCGCTGCGCAAGCTGTACCGCGCCCTGCTGCGGGTCGCGCCTTCGCTCGGCGCGGCAGTGGCGGTGGCCGCTGTCGACGGTGAGATCGACGGGCCGGACGCCGGCCTGCGGGCGCTGGACTCCATCGACGACCCCGCTGCGGAGCGCTTCCAACCCGCATGGAGCACGCGCGCACACCTGCTGGCGGCGGCAGGCCGTGAGCAGGCGGCAGCGAAGGCGTATCGCACCGCCATCGAGCTGACGACCGACAAGGACGTCGCCGATTACCTGCGTGAACAGTTAACTTCGCTATCGCGGTAAGACACGCACCGCGACACGCCCGAACTCGTCGGGGGGCGGTCATACACTGGCGTCCCTATGAACTCCTCGTCCTTCGTGCACCTCCATAATCACACCGAGTATTCGATGCTGGACGGTGCCGCGAAGATCGCTCCCATGCTGGCCGAGGCCCAGCGGCTGGAGATGCCGGCGATCGGCATGACCGACCACGGAAACATGTTCGGCGCCAGCGAGTTCTACAACTTGGCCACCGAGGCCGGGATCAAGCCGATCATCGGCGTCGAGGCCTACGTCGCGCCGGGATCCCGCTTCGACACCAAGCGCATCCTGTGGGGCGACCCGGGCCAGAAGGCCGATGACGTCTCGGGCAGCGGTTCCTACACCCACATGACGATGGTCGCGGAGAACGCGACGGGCGTGCGCAACCTGTTTCGGCTGTCGTCGCTGGCGTCCTTCGAGGGCCAGCTCGGCAAGTGGTCGCGAATGGACGCCGAGATCGTCGCGGAGAACGCCGCGGGCATCATCGCCACCACCGGCTGCCCCTCGGGAGAGGTGCAGACCCGGCTGCGCCTCGGCCATGACCGCGAGGCGCTGGAATCCGCGGCGAAATGGCGGGAGATCTTCGGCGCGGACAACTACTTCCTCGAGTTGATGGACCACGGCCTCTCGATCGAGCGCCGGGTCCGCGAGGGGTTGCTGGAGATCGGCCGCAAGCTCGACATACCGGCGCTTGCCACCAACGACTGCCACTACGTCACCCGCGACGCCGCACACAACCACGAGGCGCTGCTGTGCGTGCAGACGGGCAAGACGCTGTCGGACCCCAACCGGTTCAAGTTCGACGGCGACGGCTACTACCTGAAGTCCGCCGCCGAGATGCGGTCGCTGTGGGACGACGAGCTCCCCGGCGCGTGCGACTCGACGCTGCTCATCGCCGAACGCGTGCAGCCCTACACGGAGGTGTGGGAGACCCGCGACCGCATGCCGGTGTTCCCCGTTCCCGAAGGCCACGACCAGGCGTCCTGGCTGCGTCACGAGGTCGATGCCGGTCTGGCCAAGCGATTCCCGGCCGGGGTGCCGTCCGCGTACGTCGAGCGGGCCGCCTACGAGATCGAAGTCATCTGCGCCAAGGGCTATCCGTCGTACTTCCTCATCGTCGCGGACCTCGTCGGCTACGCGCGGTCGGTGGACATCCGGGTGGGACCGGGCCGCGGGTCGGCCGCGGGCTCGCTTGTCGCCTACTCGTTGCGCATCACCGACATCGACCCGATCGAGCACGGGCTGCTGTTCGAGCGGTTCCTCAACCCGGAACGCGCATCGATGCCCGATATCGACATCGACTTCGACGACCGCCGTCGCGGCGAGATGGTGCGTTATGCCGCGGACAAGTGGGGTCATGACCGCGTCGCCCAGGTCATCACCTTCGGCACCATCAAAACGAAGGCGGCGCTGAAGGATTCGGCCCGGATTCACTACGGCCAGCCCGGCTTCGCGATCGCCGACCGCATCACAAAGGCGCTGCCACCGCCGGTCATGGCCAAGGACATTCCGCTTTCGGGAATCACCGACCCGACCCACGGGCGCTACAAGGAAGCCGCCGAGATCCGCGGCCTGATCGACACCGATCCCGACGTTCGCACCATCTACGAGACGGCTCGCGGCCTCGAGGGGCTGATCCGCAACGCAGGCGTGCACGCGTGCGCGGTGATCATGAGCTCCGAGCCGCTGACCGAGGCGATCCCGCTGTGGAAGCGGCCGCAGGACGGCGCCATCATCACCGGCTGGGACTATCCGTCGTGCGAGGCCATCGGCCTGTTGAAGATGGACTTCCTCGGCCTGCGGAACCTGACGATCATCGGCGACGCGCTGGAGAACATCCAGAGCAACAGGGGTATCGAGCTCGACCTGGAGTCACTGCCGCTCGACGACGAACGCGCCTACGAATTGCTCGGGCGCGGAGACACTCTCGGCGTGTTCCAGCTCGACGGCGGCCCGATGCGCGACCTGCTGCGCCGCATGCAGCCCACCGGGTTTCAGGATGTCGTCGCCGTCATCGCGCTCTACCGGCCTGGCCCCATGGGCATGAACGCCCACAACGACTACGCCGACCGCAAGAACGGCAGGCAGGCCATCCGGCCCATCCATCCGGAGCTTGCCGAACCGCTCGCGGAGATCCTGTCCGAGACGTACGGCCTGATCGTCTACCAAGAGCAGATCATGCGCATCGCGCAGAAGGTGGCAGGCTACTCGCTCGCCCGAGCAGACATTCTGCGAAAGGCCATGGGCAAGAAGAAGCGAGAGGTCCTCGACAAGGAGTACGAGGGCTTCTCGGAGGGCATGAAGACCAACGGGTTCTCGGCCGCGGCCATCAAGGCGCTGTGGGACACCGTGCTTCCGTTCGCCGACTACGCGTTCAACAAGTCGCACGCCGCGGGCTACGGGCTGGTGTCCTATTGGACCGCCTATCTGAAGGCGAACTATCCGGCCGAGTACATGGCGGGTCTGCTGACATCGGTCGGCGATGACAAGGACAAGGCCGCTGTCTACCTGGCCGACTGCCGCAGGCTGGGCATCACGGTGCTGCCGCCCGACGTCAACGAGTCCAGCCTGAACTTCGCGTCGGTGGGCGAGGACATCCGCTACGGGCTCGGCGCCGTGCGCAATGTCGGCGCGAACGTCGTTGCGTCGATGATCAATTCGCGCACGGCGAAGGGGAAGTTCATCGACTTCTCCGACTATCTGAACAAGATCGACATCGGCCCGTGCAACAAGAAGGTCACCGAGTCGCTGATCAAAGCGGGCGGGTTCGACTCGCTCGGGCATCCGCGCAAGGGCCTGTTCCTGGTGCACACCGACGCCGTCGAATCGGTGCTCGGGACGAAGAAGGCCGAGGCGATGGGCCAGTTCGACCTCTTCGGCGGGGCCGACACCGCCACCGATGCGGTGTTCACCATCAAGGTGCCCGACGAGGAGTGGGAGGACAAGCACAAGCTTGCGCTGGAGCGGGAGATGCTGGGCCTGTACGTGTCCGGCCATCCTCTCAACGGCGTGGCCCATCTGCTGACCACCCAGGTGGACACCCAGATCCCCGCAATCCTCGCCGGCGACGTCCCCAACGACGCCCAGGTGCGGGTCGGCGGAATCCTGACCGGGGTGAACCGTCGCGTCAACAAGAACGGGATGCCCTGGGCATCAGCTCAATTGGAGGATCTGACCGGCGGCGTCGAGGTGATGTTCTTCCCGCACACGTACTCGAGTTACGGCGCCGAAGTCGTCGACGACGCCGTAGTGATCGTGAGCGCCAAGGTCAGAATCCAGGACGATCGAATCTGCTTGATCGCCAACGACCTTGTGGTGCCGGACTTCTCGAATGCCGCCGATGGACAGGCCGCTGGCCGTGAGCCTGCCGACGCGGCAGTGCACCACCGACAAGGTCAACGCCCTCAAGCAGGTGCTCGCGCGTCACCCGGGGACCTCGCAGGTGCATCTTCGGCTGATCAGCGGCGAGCGCATCACGACGCTTGAACTGGATCAGTCGCTGCGGGTTACGCCGTCGTCGGCCCTGATGGGCGATCTGAAGGCGCTGCTCGGGCCCGGCTGCCTGGGTTGATGACCGCGGCCGACGCCTGCGCCGAGTTTCGCCGACTTCACGACGGCGGCTGCTTCGTGATACCGAACCCTTGGGATCGCGGCACCGCGATCGCGTTGGCGGCCTGCGGTTTTCGAGCGCTGGCGACGACCAGCGCAGGCTTCGCGTTCGCGCGCGGACTGCCCGATTCACCGACGGCGTTCACGGTGGACGAGGTGCTGCACAACATCGCCGAGATCGCCGACGCCGTCGATCTGCCGGTGAACGCCGACTTCCAGTCAGGCTATGCGGAAGACCTGGATCAGTTGGCCGAGAACGTCACTCGCTGCGTTGCGACCGGCGTCGCGGGCCTGTCGATCGAGGATGTCATGGGCGACGGCGACGATCCGGTGTTGCCGATCGATCAGGCTGTCGAGCGCATCCGCGTGGCCCGCTCGGCGATCGATGATTCCGGCCGCGGTGTTCTGCTGACGGCGCGTGCCGAGTGCTTCCTGTACGGGCACGCCGATCCGCTGGCAGAGGCCATCGAACGGTTGCAGGCCTTCGCCGAAGCGGGAGCCGACGTGCTGTTCGCACCTGGCATCGCGAGCAGCGACGACATCGCCGCGCTGGTGGATGCGGTTCGGCCGTATCCGGTCAACGTGCTCAAGTCGTCGGACGCCGGATTGTCGATGTCGGAGCTGGCCGATCTCGGCGTGCGGCGGATCAGCGTGGGGTCGGCCCTTTCGCGGGTCGCGTGGGGCGCGTTCCTGGCGGCCGCCCGCAGCATCGCCGACGACGGTGACTTCGCCGGGCTTGCGGCTGCGGCGAGCTTCGACGAGCTCAACGGGCTTTTCCAGGCCGACTAGAGCCGAATCAGAACGCGTAGCGCAGGATGCGCGCCTTGCGCCGTCCCGTCTTGCTGCGGCCGGACAGTTTGGTCGCGATCCGTATCCAGCCGGGAAACAGGTCCACCTCGGGGGCGTCGACCAGGCTGGCCTCCTCGACCAGTCGCATCCGCGGATTCCAGGTCTGCGGGTGGTGGGGGTCCTTGAAGCCCGGGTACTCGAACTGGCTGCCGACGTCTTTGAACATCTTCTGCGGGTAGAGCTTGACCGCCTGACGGCTGACCCAACCGATGCGGCCGTAGTCGTTGAAGGCCAGCTCGCCGGACCGGAAGTGGTCTGTGATGTGTCGGAAGATCCCGACGATCACGCGCTCGGTGAGGAATGCGAAAAGCCCGTCGGCGACCAAGATCGTCGGGCGGTCGGCCGGGATCGCATCCGTCCACTCGCTGTCCGCCAACGAGGCGGCGACCGAATGCGATTGCGATGCCGCGGGAAGCGCCTCGCCGCGGACGGCGGTGATACCGGGAAGGTCGACGCTGTACCAGTCCACCGTCGGGGGTGGTGCGACGCGGTAATAGCCGCTGTCGAGACCGGCGCCGAGGTCGACGACGACGGCATCGGGATGTCTGCCGACGAACGCGCGCACCCGGTCGTCGAGCATCTTGGCGCGCAACGCCGTCTGGCACACGACGCTGGTCTGTACACCAAGGCCCGTGAAGTCGTAGTCGATCTTTCCGACCACCTCGTTGGCCAGCGTGTCACCCAGGATCGGTCTCGGCCACCGGCTGTCCAGCGCTCTCGCATATTCGGTGAGAAACGCGGTCTGCTCGATCGGTGACAAATCGGTTGTCGTAATCCCCATGAATGCGAAACTACTCCTCTTTTCGGGCTGAACACTCAGCCCAAAACGTTCACCGCCCTTGAGATTACGAGCGCCGCGGTGGACAGCGCGACCATCGCCTGGATGGTCATCAGCGCCTTGGCCCAGCGTGCGAGCGGCATCGTGTCGGTCGGGGAGAACGCCATCACGTTGGTGACGCTGACGTAAAGGTAATCGACGAACGTCGGGCGCCAATCCGGCTTGGACACATGGGGAGTCGTCATCTGCGGAAACAGGAAGTCCGGGTATGGTCGCTCGCCGACGTGCCTTGCGAAGGGCCCGCCACGGTCGAGCTCCCAGTACCAGATGCCGAACACGATGATGTTCGTGACGAAGATCGCCGCACCGCTGCCGAGCAGAACGGCCGCGTTGTTGCTGACCTCGCCGGTGATGATGCGCACATCCAGCAGGATCGCCGACCCGGTGTTGTCGATGGTGATCGCGGCCAGCAGCACCCAGGTGGCGTACCTGCCGAAACGCGTTCGGCGCGACATGACGCGCGGGTTTATCGCCAGTAGCGCGACCATCAGGAGGGCTTCGAGAACCAGCAGCGGCCACCGCGGCACCACGGTGTAGCCCCTCGGGATGGCGATCTGCTGTGCCATCACGGCGAGTACCGCTATGCGCACAGGTATCGCGCTCTCCGGGTCGCCGTGCCGCACCCAGCCGGGCACCCGCTTCTCGGCGTCGGCCGTGAGTTCCTGCGCGAAGCGGATCAGCCGCTCCCGAGGCAGGTCAGATTCCGGTGAACCGTCCATCTGCACAGTGTGATTGCCTAGGTTGTGAATCATGAGCACATCCGATCGGCCAGCCACACTCTGTGAAGCCTTCCAGCGCACCGCCGCCGTCGACCCGGACGCCGTCGCGCTGCGCACACCGGGCGGCACGCAATCCCTGACCTGGCGCGAGTACGCCGAACAGGTGCGCCAGGTCGCGGCCGGCCTGGCCGGTCTCGGCGTCAAGCGCGGCGACACCGTGTCGTTGATGATGGCCAACCGCCCGGAGTTCTATCCGCTCGAGGTCGGCGCCCAACACGTCGGCGCCATCTCGTTCTCGGTCTACAACACCCTGCCCGCCGAGCAGTTGGTGTACCTGTTCGACAACGCCGACACCAAGGTGATCATGTGCGAGGCACAGTATGTCGAGCGGATCCGCGCCAGCGGCGCCGACATCGGCCACATCGTCTGCCTCGACGGCTCGCCCGAGGGCACCATGACGGTCGACGACCTCATTGCCGCAGGAGACGACGACTTCGACTTCGAGGCGTCATGGCGGGCAGTGCAATCCGACGATGTGGCCACGCTGATCTACACGTCGGGTACCACAGGCAATCCCAAGGGTGTCGAGATGACCCACGCCAACCTGCTGTTCCAGGCATTCGCCATCGACGAGGTGCTCGGTGTTGCAGTTCGGCGATCGGACCACATCGTTCCTGCCGACGGCACACATCGCCGACCGGATGGGCGCACTGTATGTCCAAGAGGTCTTCGGCACGCAGGTCACCACGGTGTCCGACGCGAGAGCAATTGCGGGAGCGCTCGCCGACGTGCGGCCCACCACATGGGGAGCTGTGCCGCGGGTGTGGGAAAAGTTCAAGGCCGCAATCGAATTCGCGGCCGCCAACGAACAGGACGAGACTAAGCGGATGGGCCTGCAGTGGGGGCTGGGCGTGGCCGCCAAGAAGGCCGAGGCCCTGGTGGAAGGGAACCCGGTGCCCGACGATGTCGCGGCCGAGTGGGCGCAGGCCGACGAGCTGGTGCTGTCGAAGCTGCGGGCGAAGCTCGGCCTCGACGAGCTGAAGTGGGCGGTGTCAGGCGCCGCGCCCATCCCGAAGGAGACTCTCGCGTTTTTCCTCGGCCTGGGAATTCCGATCGCCGAGGTCTGGGGGATGTCGGAGCTGAGCTGCATTGCGACGGTCGCGCATCCTTCCGAAACCAAGCTGGGCACGGTCGGCAAGCTTGTTCCGGGCATGGAGGGCCGGGTCGCCGAGGACGGTGAGTTCCTCGTTCGCGGCCCGCTCGTGATGAAGGGCTACCGCAAGGAGCCCAAGAAGACCGCGGAGGCCGTCGACGACGAGGGCTGGTTGCACACCGGAGACGTGATGGAGGTCGACGAGGACGGCTACCTGAAGATCGTCGACCGCAAGAAGGAGCTGATCATCAACGCGGCAGGCAAGAACATGTCGCCTGCGAACATCGAGAACACCATCAAGGCTGCCTGCCCACTGATCGGCGTGATTCTCGCGATCGGTGATGCGCGCCCGTACAACACCGCGTTGATCGTCCTCGATGCCGAATCCGCCGAGCCGTACGCCGCGCAGCGGGGGATGGCCGACTCATCGCCGGATGCGCTCGCGGCGCACCCCGACGTGATCTCCGAGATCGCGGCAGGGATCGCCGATGGCAACGCGAAACTGGCGAAGGTCGAGCAGATCAAGCGTTTTCGGGTGCTGCCGACGTTCTGGGAGCCCGGCGGCGATGAGATCACCCTGACCATGAAGCTCAAGCGCAAGCCGATTCACCAGAAGTACGGCGACGAGATCGACGAGCTGTACGCCTCCGATATCGCCGAAGCGGTGCATGAGCCGAAGTCGGCAGCGAGCGCGGCGCAGTGAACTCCCGGCATATCAGCGTTTGGGTCGATGCCGCGCCCGAGGTCGTCTATGCCATCGCCGCCGATCCGGAACAGCTGCCGCGGTGGGCGTCAGGGCTCGCGGACGGCGCGCTGCGGCAGACGGCCGACGGCTGGGTCGCCGATTCGCCGATGGGCGAAGTGGTCATCGAGTTCGCGCCGACCAACGAGTTCGGGGTGCTCGACCACGTCGTGAGAATGCCGTCGGGTGAAGCGGTGTACAACCCGTTGCGGGTAGTCCCGGCGGGGGAGAATCAGCCGGGCTGCGAGGTGGTGTTCACGGTGCGACAGCGCGCGGGCATGACCGACGAAGAGTTCGATAGTGACGCGGCGACGGTGGCCGCGGACCTGGACCGGTTGCGAGCGCTGGCGGAGGGCTAGCGGCGCGAGGCGGCGACGCGAAGGCCGAGCCCTACGGCGGTGGCCGAGGCGGCTGCGGTGAGCACGGCGGGCGCGGCGCTGGCGGTGATGAGCGGCGACCGCGACCAGCACGACCACGCCGACCAGCAGCGCAGCCAGCTTGTACATCGGCCAGGGCACCCCGGCAATCAGCACTTCGTCGCGCACCGTCACTCGTTTCACGATAGCTCGTAAGGAGAGTTTCGGGCAACCGAAACCCTGGATCAGGGCAGACGTGTTTTCCTAGTCGGCCTAAGCTGTCGGCATGCCACTTTCCGGAGAATACGAACCCAGCACGTCCGATTGGGCCCGCGAAAACGCCGAGACGTACATGGAGTCCGGCGGCACAGCGGGCACCGAGCTGAAGGGCAAACCGGTCATCCTGCTGACCACGGTCGGGGCCAAGAGCGGCAAGATCCGCAAGACCCCGTTGATGCGGGTCGAGCACGACGGTGAGTACGCCGTGGTGGCATCGCTGGGCGGGGCTCCGAAGCACCCGGTCTGGTACTACAACATCAAGAAGACCCCGCGCGTCGAACTGCAGGACGGGCCAACCACGCGTGACTATGACTCGCGCGAGGTCTTCGGTGACGAGAAAGCGGCCTGGTGGGAGCGGGCGGTCGAGGCCTGGCCGGACTACGCCGAGTACCAGAAGAAGACCGACCGGCAGATCCCGGTTTTCGTGCTGACGCCGGTCAGCTGAAAAACCCGTTTTGGCTGGGAAACGCCGAGATGTCACCATTGATCGGTGTCCGCTGAACTGAGTCAGACCTCTCGTACGTCGCCGCCGGTTTCCGCGGCCGACATCGATGCGGCCGCTCAGCGAATTTCCGACGTGGTCACGCGCACCCCATTGCAGTTCAGCGAACGGTTGTCCGAGGCCGTCGGCGCGATGGTGTACCTCAAGCGCGAAGACCTTCAAGCTGGTGCGCTCCTACAAGCTGCGCGGCGCCACCAACCTGCTGAGGCAGCTGTCGAGCGATGAGATCGCCGCAGGGGTGGTGTGCTCGTCGGCGGGTAATCACGCGCAGGGCTTCGCGATGGCGTGCCGGTCCATGGGCATCCGCGGCCGGGTCTACGTGCCCGCCAAGACGCCGAAACAGAAGCGCGACCGCATCCGCTACCACGGCCGCGAGTCCATCGAGTTGATCGCCGTCGGCAAGACCTACGACGAGGCGGCGGCCGCCGCACTGGACGACGTGGCGCGCACAGGCGCCACCCTGGTGCCCCCGTACGACGACCCGCGCACGATCGCCGGGCAGGGGACCATCGCCGTCGAACTGCTCGACCAGCTCGACGGCGAGCCGGACCTGGTGATCGTGCCGGTCGGCGGGGGCGGCTGCATCTCGGGTATCACGACGTACCTCGCCGAACGAACCAGCGGCGCAGCGATTCTGGGTGTCGAACCGGCGGGAGCGGCGGCGATGATCGCCGCCCTCGCCGAGGGACACCCCGTCACGCTGGAGCACGTCGACCAGTTCGTCGACGGCGCCGCGGTCAATCGAGCGGGCACGCTGACCTATGCGACGCTCGCCGCCGCGGGCGACATGGTGTCGCTGACAGCAGTGGACGAGGGCGCGGTCTGCACGGCCATGCTCGACCTGTACCAGAACGAGGGCATCATCGCCGAGCCCGCGGGTGCGCTGTCGGTGGCCGCGCTGTTGGAGGCCGACATCACGCCGGGATCGACTGTGGTGTGCCTGATCTCGGGCGGAAACAACGACGTGTCGCGGTACGGCGAGATCCTCGAGCGGTCGCTGGTGCACCTCGGGCTCAAGCACTACTTCCTCGTCGACTTCCCGCAGGAGCCCGGCGCGCTGCGGCGGTTCCTCGACACCGTGCTCGGCCCCAACGACGACATCACGCTCTTCGAGTACGTCAAGCGCAACAACCGGGACACCGGCGAGGCCCTTGTCGGTGTCGAGCTCGGGTCGGCCGCCGACTTCGACGGTCTGCTCGAGCGGATGAAGGCGTCCGACATCCACGTCGAACAGCTCGAGCCCGGCTCGCCCGCGTACCGCTACCTGCTCTGAGCGGTCGCGCGCAGTACCGCGAACGAATGCCCGGCCAGTCGGGTGCCGCCGGCATCGACAGACGGCTCACCCCACGCCAGAACGACCTCACCGGTCACCGGCACGGTGACCTCATCGGCGCTCAGATTGCACGCGATCGCGAGTGAACCGCGGTGCATGACGATCCAGCGCTGCTCCTCGTCGAAGTCGACTCTTCAGGTCGTCCAACCACGGGTCCGCCATATCCGGTTCGTCGGCGCCGCAGCGCAAGAAGGTCGCGGTAGACGCGACGCAGTCGAGCGTGGTCGCCCTCGTCGATCTCGTCCCAGTTCAGCTTCGACCGCAGAAACGTCTCCGGATCCTGTGGATCAGGGATTTCGTCGGCGTCCCAACCGTGTTCGGCGAACTCCCGCTTACGCCCTTCCGCCGTCGCCCGCGCCAACTCCGGTTCGGGATGGCTGCTGAAGAACTGGAACGGGCTTGACGAGCCCCACTCTTCACCCATGAAAAGCATTGCCGTATAGGGCGACCCGAGTGCCAGCGCCGCCTTCACCGCCTGTTGGCCCGAGGTCAGGTTCTGCGACGGCCGGTCACCGACGGCCCGGTTGCCCACCTGGTCGTGCGTCAACGTGTAGGCCAGAAGGCGGGTCGCGGGGATCGTGGCGGTGTCGAGCGGTCGCCCGTGTCGCCGATGCCGGAACGACGAGTAGGTGCCCGCATGGAAATAGCCGTGCTTGAGTGTCTGGGCCAGCGTCTCGAGCGACCCGAAATCGCCGTAGTAGCCCTGCCGTTCGCCGGAAACGGCGGCGTGGATCGCATGATGGATGTCGTCGTCCCACTGAGCGGTCATCCCGTATCCGCCGCGGTCGCGGGGCGTGATCAGACGCGGGTCGTTCTTGTCGCTTTCGGCTATCAGCGAAAGCGGCCTGCCCAATTCGGCTGCCAGCGCGTCGGTCTCGGTGGCCAGTTCTTCGAGTATGTGGAACGCGGTGGTGTCGACCAACGCGTGCACGGCATCGAGGCGTAGCCCGTCGGCGTGAAAGTCGCGCATCCAGCGCAGCGCACAGTCGATGATGTAGCGACGCACCTCGTCGCCGTCGGCGTCGGCGATGTTGATCGACTCACCCCACGGGTTGCTTCCCGTCGAAAGGTAGGGCCCGTACTTCGTCAGGTAGTTGCCCGACGGCCCGAGGTGGTTGAACACCGCATCGATCAACACTCCGAGGCCGCGGCTGTGGCAGGCGTCGATGAGCCGGACCAGACCGTCGGGACCGCCGTACGGCTCGTGCACGGCGTACCAGAGCACACCGTCGTAGCCCCAGCCGTGCGTGCCGCCGAACGCGTTGACCGGCATCAGCTCGACGAAGTCGATCCCGAGATCGACCAGATAGTCCAGCTTTTCGATGGCCGAGTCGAAGGTGCCTTCCTGCGTGAAGGTGCCGATATGCAGTTCGTAGATCGCCGCGCCCTCGACGGACCGGCCCTTCCAGTCGGCGTCGGTCCACGCCTCGGACGCCGGCTGCCACAGCTGTGAGCGCTCGTGCACACCGTCGGGCTGCCGCGGCGACCTTGGGTCAGGGAACACCTTGGGGTCGTCGTCGAGAACGAACCCGTACCTGGCGTCGGGCCGGGTATCGACGTCCGCGCGCCACCACTCGTCGTCGGAGCGTTTCATCGGATGCACGGTGCCGTCGACGTCGAGTTGCACCCGCTGGGGCAGCGGCGCCCAGACCGCGAACTCAGTCATCGATCCGCTCCAGCAGCGCGACGGGCAGTTCCGCGAACAGATCCGCGGGGGATACGCTCCCGCCGAACCGGCGCCCGCCGATGCGGTCCTGCCATGTTCCTGCCGGAAGCGTCAGCTGCGTTTCGCCCCAACCTGTTTCGGCGAGTAGCACCGAATGCCGGGTCACGGCGGTCACCACATCGGACCCGCGCACGAAGGCCGCCAGGTGTGCGGCCGCCGGACCCTCGGCGAGCAGGGGGCGGTAGTCGCCTGCGAGGAAGGCATCCGGCTTGTCGCGGCGCAGCCGCAACGCCGCCGTCACCACCCGGATCTTGTCGTCGCTCGAGCCGCCAGCGCGTCGCGTCGCACGGTGAAGTCGACCGGTCTGCGGTTGTCGGGGTCGACAAGGCTGTCGTCCCACAGTTCGGTGCCCTGGTAGACGTCGGGCACGCCGGGTGCGGTCAGCTGGATCAGCTTCTGGCCCAGGCTGTCGCTGCGGGCGTACTCGTCGAGGCGTGCCACTGTCGTCGTCAGCTCCGTTGCGATCGGACCGTCGATGATGGCGTCGATCCAGGCGTGCACCCCGTCTTCGAACGCGGCGTCCGGGTCGTTCCACGTGGTGTGGACCGCCTGCCTCCCTGATCGCCTTCTCGGCGTAGGCATGCAGGCGTGCCCGCAGGTCGTCGGTCACCGCGCCGTCGACCGGCCAGACGCCGAAGATGTTCTGCCACAGGAACAGTCCGGTCATCGGGTCCGGAGACGGGAGCGCGTCGCTCCCATGCGCCTGACGAACTCCGCCCACAGCGAAGGCACCTGTGAAAGCACGCCGATCCTCGCCCGCACATCCTCGCCACGTTTGGTGTCGTGCGTGCTCAACGCCGTCATCGCGTTCGGCCACAGCGCGGCGCGGACGGCGGCCCGCTGATGGAACTCGGCGAGGCTCACCCCGAAGCGGTCGGGTTCACCGCCGACCTCGTTCAGCGACACCAGCCGCGGGTCGCGGTAGAACAGGCAGTCCTCCATCGACTTGGCCGTCGCCGCCCCGCACAGCTGCTGCAGGCGCACGGCGGCCTCGCCGCCGGCTCCGACGGCCACCGACACGACCGCCAGCGGTTCGGCCAGATCCGGTCGCGCGACAGCGGTTTCGGCCAGCGCGATGGAAAGCACCGAGGCCAGGCTCAGGTAGTCGGAGCGGTATACGCCGATGTGGCTCAACAGCTCGGCGACCGCCTCGCCCAGCTGCGGGTGCGCGTGGTCGGTGGCGGCGGTGATGGCGCGGCACAGCCGGTCCCGCTCGCTGTGAAGGGTGTCGGTGACCGCGCCGACCTTCAGCGTGCGGGCCAGTCGCGGCATCTCGTCGTAATGAGCGCCGGTGGAGTCGACCAGGGCGGTGAGCGGTCCCTCGCCCGCGGGATCGACGAACAGTCCACCGATCTCGCGCAGTGCGTCGTATCCGGTCGTGCCCGCCACGGGCAGGCTCAGGTCGAGCGGCTCGTCGACCGCGAGGATCTTCTCGATGACGATCCATGCCTGCGGCCCGGTGATCTCCCGCAGCCAGGTCAGGTAACCGGCCGGGTCGGCAAGGCCGTCCGGATGGTCGATGCGGACCCCGTCGACCAGTCCTTCGTCGAACCACCGCTTCACCTCGACGTGGCTTGCGTCGAAGACCGCGCGGTCCTCCTGGCGCAGCCCGGCCAGCGAGGTGATCGAGAAGAACCGCCGGTAACCGCATACCCCGTGGCGCCACCCGATCAACGTGTAGTGCTGGCGGTCGTGGACCTCGCGGCCGGTGCCCGAACCCGTTCCCGGCGCAACGGGATACGCGAGGTCGCCGAGCCGCAGAACGTCTCCGTCGACGACGAGATCGTCGACGTCGTCGTCGGAACCCAACACCGGCAACACGATTCGGCCGTCGGCCAGCGTCCAGTCGATGTCGAAGTACGACGAGTACGCCGAGTCTCTGCCGTGCTTCAGGACGTCCCACCACCACGCGTTCTGCCGGGGATCGTCGACGCCGACGTGATTGGGCACGATGTCGACGATCACACCCATCCCGCGTGACCGCGCGGCCGTCGACAAGCTCGCCAGCCCTTCGGCGCCGCCCAGTTCCGCCGAGACCGAGGTTGGATCGGTGACGTCGTACCCGTGTGTCGACCCGGTCGTCGCGGTCAGGATGGGGGACAGGTACAGGTGTGAGACACCCAGATCGTCGAGGTAGGGCAGCAGCGCCTCGGCGTCGGCGAAGGTGAAGGCGTCGCCGCGCATCTGGAGTCGATACGTCGACAGAACGGGAAAAGGCATGTGTCAGGCGGTCTTACGCAGCACAAGAAGCGACCGGGGTTGCAGCGAGATCTTCTCGCCTGCCGCTACCACGAAGTCCGTTTCACCCTTCGGGTCGGCGGTGTCCAGGTCAGCGGTCCACTCCTTGGCGTAATCGCCTTGCGGGGCAACGAAATCCTGCTCCTGGTCGTGTGCGTTGAAGCACAGCAGGAACGAATCGTCGACGACTCGCTCGCCGCGCTCATTGGGGGTCGGAATGGCCTCGCCGTTGAGGAACACCGCCACGCACATGTCCAGGCCGGAACCCCAGTCCTCCGGCGTCATCTCGATGCCCGCAGGCGTCAACCAGGCGATGTCGCGAGCCTGGTCGCCGGTGCGGATCGGCTTGCCCTCGAAGAACCGGCGGCGACGGAACACGGGGTGCTTCCTGCGCAGCGCTGTCACCGTGCGGGTGAACGCCAACTGGTCGGCGTTGGTCTCGCACATCGACCAGTCCATCCAGCTCGATCTCGGAGTCCTGGCAGTAGACGTTGTTGTTGCCCTGCTGGGTTCGTCCGATCTCGTCGCCGTGCGAGAGCATCGGGGTGCCTTGGGACAACATCAGCGTGCCGATGATGTTGCGCATCTGCTTGGCGCGCAGCGCCAGGATGTCCGGATCGTCGGTGGGGCCTTCGACACCGCAGTTCCACGACCGGTTGTGGCTTTCGCCGTCGCGGTTGTCCTCGCCGTTGGCCTCGTTGTGTTTCTCGTTGTAGGACACCAGGTCGTTCATCGTGAAGCCGTCATGGCAGGTGACGAAGTTGATGCTGGCACTGGGCCTGCGGCCGGTGGCCTCGTAGAGGTCCGACGAGCCGGTGAGCCGGGAGGCGAATTCGCCAAGGGTCGCGGGTTCTCCCCGCCAGTAGTCACGCACAGTGTCGCGATATTTCCCGTTCCACTCTGTCCACAAACCTGGGAAATTGCCCACCTGATAGCCGCCCTCGCCGACGTCCCACGGCTCGGCGATCAGCTTCACCTGGCTGACGACCGGATCCTGCTGCACCAGGTCGAAGAACGCGCTCAGCCTGTCGACGTCATAGAACTCGCGGGCCAGCGAGGATGCGAGGTCGAACCGGAAGCCGTCGACGTGCATGTCGAGCACCCAGTACCGCAGCGAGTCCATGATCAGCTGCAGGGTGTGCGGGTGCCGCGGGTTGAGGCTGTTGCCGGTGCCGGTGAAGTCCTTGTAGAACTTCAGATCTCCGTCCAGAAGCCGGTAGTAGGCCGCGTTGTCGATGCCGCGGAAGTTGATCGTCGGCCCGAGGTGGTTCCCCTCGGCGGTGTGGTTGTAGACCACGTCGAGGATCACCTCGATACCGGCGTCGTGGAAGGTTCGGACCATGGTCTTGAACTCGGCGACGGCGCCGCCCGCGTGCCTGACCGACGAGTATTGGTAGTGAGGCGCGAGGAATCCGAAAGTGTTGTAGCCCCAGTAGTTTCGCAGCCCGAGATCGAGCAGCCGGTGGTCGTGCAGGAACTGGTGTACCGGCATCAGCTCGATCGCGGTGACATTGAGCGACTTCAGATGGTCGATGACGGCGGGGTGCGCGAGGCCCGCGTAGGTGCCGCGCTGTTCCTCGGGGATGGCCGGATGGGTCTGGGTGAGCCCCTTGACGTGCGCCTCGTAGATGACGGTCTCGTGGTAGGGCGTGCGCGGTGCGCGATCGGACGCCCAGTCGAAGTACGGGTTGATGACGACGCTGGTCATGGTGTGGCCGAGCGAATCGATCCGCGGCGGGTTCGCGGTGTCGGCGGGATCGACCTTGGCGGCCTCCAGGTCATAGGAGTACAGCGCCTGGGTGAAGTCGAAGTCGCCGTGGAACGACTTCCCGTACGGGTCGAGCAGCAGCTTGCTGGCGTCGCATCGGTGGCCCGCCGCCGGATCCCACGGGCCGTGGACCCGGAAGCCGTATCGCTGTCCCGGGGTCACCGTCGGCAGGTAGGCGTGCCACACGTAGCCGTCCACCTCGTCGAGGTTGATCCGTTCCTCGGTGCCGTCCTTGGCGATCAGGCACAGCTCGACCTTCTCGGCGACCTCGGAGAACAGCGAGAAATTCGTCCCCGCGCCGTCGTAGGTGGCGCCGAGCGGATACGGAGTACCGGGCCACACCGTCGTCGAGGACATCAGTCGACCCTATCGGCGGCCGCGGCCGGATGCGCGGCGGTCACCACCAGTGGGTGGCTGTCCCGATCTGGCGCCCGAGCTCATCGGCCATCGTGCGCATATAGGTCTTCGAGATGTGGTGTGAATCGTGGTAGATCAGCACGTTTCCCTCGATCGCACGGCACACGTCTTTGCGGCAGATCGCGTCGCTCATGTCGAGCGGTTTCATCAACGGGAACCGGTTGACCCACGGCAGCGTCGGGTTGGTCCTGGTCAGTACGTCGGCGCGCCTGATCCCACACGAAATGCCGTTGCCGCCGTCGGCGATACAGTCCGCGGGGAAGAACGGCTTGCTCCCGCGTAGCAGCCACGGCGTGTCCCGCATCGCCAGGATCGGGATGTTGTTGTCCGACAGCTCTTCCCAGATTCCGACGTAGGTGCCCGGCATCACGTCGCCGGGTTTGATGTTCCACGGCCGGGTCGCGGTGGTGAACACGTAGTCGGGGCGATCGGCGATGATCTGCTTCATCACCGCTTCGTTCCACGTGTGGCATTTCGGGTAGGGCCGGTTGTCGCCCATCACCAGGGGGACCTCTTCGGTGGTCAACGGGCAGCCCATCTTCAGGTAGGTGGTCACCTTGAAGTGGTGCAGCTTGCCCAACAGGTCGAGCGCGGTGATCCAGTGCTCGGCGTGTGATCCGCCCGCAAGCGCGATGGTGTGCGACGCCGACTTGTCGCCGTATGTGCAACTGATCACGTCGACGTTGTCGAAGGTGCTGATGCAGCCGTCCTCGGTGGTCTCGGGCAGATCCTCCTGTGCTTCGAGCACCGTCGGGCGCATCGGCACATCCGGCACCTTGGCGTTGTCGAGAAGTGCGTGCGCGCCGGGGTAGTCGAGAGACTCGAGGGTGCCCAACTGCTCGGCGCTGGTGCGCTGCACGAGGATGTGCTCGCGCCAGCTGAACGACGTAACCGTCAGTGCCACACCGAGTGCCGCCACGATCGAGCCGAGCACCATCGTCGGCCTGCGTAGTCGGCGGCGCAACGGAGCCTTGCCGGAAGGGGCCTCGGCGCCCGCAGAGCGGTAACGCAGCGGGTTCTCGACGTATTTGGTGGTCAGATACGCGAGCAGTACCGACACCAGCAGCACACCTGCCCCGTCGAGGAAGCTGGCGTGCTCCCGATCGGCGTAGACCAGCCAGAAGATCAGCAGCGGCCAGTGCCAGAGGTACAGCGAGTACGCGATCGATCCGAGCCACACGAACGGCTTCGTCGCAAGCAGTCGGTTGGGTAACGGCAGTTTGCCGCCGGTGTGCGGGTCGGCGAGCCGGTTGGCGCCGGTCAGGATGAACAGCATCGTGGCGCCGACGGGCACCAGCGCCCATGGCCCAGGGAACTCCTTGACTCCGTTGATCAGCGCACCGCAGGACAGGACCGCGGCGAGGGCCACCACCGCCACCGCCGTGCGCAGCCACATCGGCCAGCGGATGTATCCGACGAGCGCGCCCACGAGCGCGCCGAGCAGCAGCTCCCATCCGCGCGCGAAGCTGTTGTAGTACGCGGTTGCCTGATCGGCGTTGTGGGCGAAGATCGCGTAGACGAACGACGCGATGGTCAGCGCGGTCAGCAGCACGACGAGTGCGGCCCGCATATGCCTGCCGAGAAGCTCGGCGGAATGCGATGCGCGAACAGGAAGATCAGCGCGAGAAACGAGATGTAGAACTGACCTTGGACCGACATCGACCAGATGTGCTGCAGCGGGCTGACCGCTTCGCCTGCGCGCAGATAATCCGCCGCGGTGTTGGCCAGTTCCCAGTTCTGGTAGTACCCGAGGCTTGCCAGGCTTTGGTCGGCGAATGTCTTCCAGCGGGTTTCCGGCTGAATCAGGATTGTCAGCACCGCCGCTGCGGCCAGCACCACGACGAGCGCGGGCAACAGCCGGCGCACCAGCCGGGTGACCTCGGGAACCGGGGACAGCGATGCGCCCGGCGTCAGCGCGGCGCGCAGCAGGCGTCCACCGAAGAAGAACCCGGAGAGGGCGAGGAAGACGTCGACGCCACCGGAAACCCGCCCGAACCAGACGTGGAAGACCGCCACGAGGGCGATCGCGATTCCGCGAAGGCCGTCGAGATCGTGGCGGTAGAAGCTGGACTTGCGGTCGGCCGCCGAAGCGCCGCTCTTGGGCGCGTCCGCGGTAACCGCCGCCGGCCGGGCAGGGGCGATGGTCAACATGGTCGCGGGATAATCTACCTAAGATCGCTGTGCGTCTCATGTCGCGCGGCCCGCCGTTAGGCTCGTTCTTCATGCCCGCGTTGAACCCCGCTGAGATCAGCGCCGTCGACGCCGCCCATATCTGGCATCCCTACAGCGCGATCGGCCCTCAGACGATGCCACCCGTCGTCGCGGTAGGTGCCAGTGGCGCGTGGTTGACCCTGATCAACGACGGCAAGCGTGTCGAGGTGCTCGACGCGATGAGCTCGTGGTGGACCGCGATCCACGGCCACGGGCATCCCTCCCTCGACTACGCGATCGCCTCTCAGCTGGCCAGGATGAACCACGTCATGTTCGGGGGCCTCACCCACGAGCCCGCCGCCCGGCTTGGCACAACTGCTCGTCGACATCACTCCTGACGGGCTGGACACCGTCTTTTTCAGCGACTCCGGGTCGGTGTCCGTAGAGGTGGCTGTGAAGATGGCGCTGCAGTACCAGCGCAGCCTCGGCCGCCCGACCAAGCACCGGTTGATGACGTGGCGGGGTGGCTATCACGGCGACACGTTCACGCCGATGAGCGTCTGCGACCCGGACGGCGGGATGCACTCGCTGTGGACCGACATCCTGGCGACTCAGGTGTTCGCACCCCAAGTGCCTGGCGACTACGACGCCGCCTACATCGCCGACTTCGAAAAGCAGTTGGCGCAGCACGCCGACGAACTCGCCGCGGTCATCGTGGAGCCCGTCGTACAGGGCGCGGGCGGCATGCGGTTCCATGACCCGCGATACCTCACCGATCTGCGCGACATCTGCGACCGGCACGACGTCCTGCTGATCTTCGATGAGATCGCCACCGGCTTCGGGCGTACCGGCGAGTTGTTCGCCGCAGAGCACGCGGGTGTGAGCCCGGACATCATGTGCGTCGGCAAAGCGCTCACCGGTGGATACATCACCCTGGCCGCCACCATGTGCACCAGCGACATCGCGAACACGATCAGCGGCCACGAGCCCGGCGCGCTGATGCACGGTCCGACCTTCATGGCCAACGCCCTCGCGTGCTCGGTGGCGGTGGCATCCGTTGAACTGCTGCTCGGTCAGGATTGGCGCGCACGGGTTCTGGAGATCGAGACCGGTCTGCGCGACGGCCTCGAGCCTGCGCGGTCGCTGTCCGGCGTCGCCGACGTCCGGGTGCTCGGCGCCATCGGTGTCATCGAGATGACGGATCCGGTCGACATGCCGACGGCGACGGCGGCGGCGCTGGAGCACGGCATCTGGCTGCGCCCGTTTCGCAACCTGATCTACGCCATGCCGCCCTACATCTGCACTCCCACGGAGATCGGGCAGATCACCTCGGCGATGGTCGGCGTGGCCCGTGCACTAACCTGAACGGTGTTCAATTGTCGGCACCGCCTCGAGGGAGCATCGTGACGCGGGTAGAGGTTTCCCCTCTGGCCTGGCTCGACGACGTCGAGCGGCAGCGCAGAGCTGCCGGCTTGCGCCGCTCGCTGCGCGCGCGGCCGCCGGTCGGCGCCGAACTCGACCTGGCGTCCAACGACTACCTCGGCCTTTCCCAGCATCCCGACGTCATCGACGGCGGCGTCGCCGCATTGCGTACCTGGGGCGCAGGCTCGTCCGGGTCCCGGCTCGTCACCGGCAACACCGAACTGCATGAGGGCTTCGAGGCCGCGCTGGCCGACTTCGTCGGCGCCGAGTCGGCGCTGGTGTTCTCGTCGGGCTACACCGCCAACCTCGGCGCCGTCGTCGCGCTCTCCGGTCCCGGTTCGCTGCTGGTCTCCGATGCGCTCACCCATGCGTCCCTCGTCGATGCCTGTCGGTTGTCGAAGGCACGCGTTGCGGTCACGCCGCATCGCGATGTTGCGGCGGTCGAGACGGCGTTGTCGGCCCGCGACGAGGACCGCGCAGTGGTCATCACCGACTCGGTCTTCAGCGCGGACGGCGATCTCGCCCCACTGCGCCGCCTGCACGACGTCTGCAGGCGCCACGGGGCGCTTCTGATCGTCGACGAAGCGCACGGTCTCGGTGTGCGGGGTACGGGCGGACGCGGGCTGCTGGAGGAGGTCGGCCTGGCAGGCGCACCGGATGTCGTGATGACCATGACCATGTCCAAGGCCCTTGGTAGCCAGGGCGGGGCGGTGCTCGGTCCCGCCGCGGTCCGCGACCATCTGATCGACGCCGCACGGCCGTTCATCTTCGACACCGGGCTCGCTCCTGCCGCCGTCGGCGCGGCGTGGGCGGCGCTGCGGGTCCTGGTGGCCGAACCGTGGCGCGCGCAGGATGTGCTGCGGTACGCCGCCGAACTGGCGCAGGTGTGCGACGTCCCCGATCCACCGGAATCCGCCGTGGTTTCGGTGATCCTGGGCGAGCCGGAGGTGGCGCTGGCCGCGGCGACCGCGTGCCTCGACCGCGGCGTGCGGGTGGGGTGCTTCCGCCCGCCGACGGTGCCGACGGGCACATCGCGGCTTCGGCTCACGGCGCGGGCATCGCTGTCCGAGGACGAGATGACGTTGGCGCGCACCGTGCTCACGGAAGTGTTGTCGACGGCTTGAGCGTTCTCGTCGTCACCGGCACCGACACCGGCGTCGGTAAGACGGTGGCCACTGCGGCCCTGGCCTGTCATGCGCGGCTGGCCGGGATCGACGTCGCCGTATGCAAGCCGGTGCAATCGGGCTCCGCTGACGGCGACGACGACCTCGCCGACATCGGCAGGCTGTCAGGCGTCACCGAATTGCACGGGCTGGCAAGCCTTCCCGAGGCGTTGGCGCCCGCGGCCGCCGCCGCCCGGGCCGGAATGAGCTTGCCGACCCGCGGTCAGCTGGAAGCGATGGTCGGCCGCGTGGACCGGAAGGGGCGACTGACGCTGGTCGAAGGCGCAGGGGGACTTCTGGTCGAGATCGGAGACGGCGGAACGACGCTGCGTGACCTTGCGGTCGACCTCGCCGCATCTGTGCTCGTCGTCGCCAGGGCCGGGTTGGGCACGCTGAACCATGTCGCGTTGACGCTGGAAGCGCTTGCCTCCCACAACGTGTGGTGCGCAGGCCTGGTGATCGGCTCGTGGCCCGGCGATTCCGCTGTCGTCGAAACCGGCAACCGTGAGGTGCTGTCGACGATGGCGCCGCTGCGGGCCGTATTACCGGATGGTGCAGGCGCTTTCACGCCGGCCGAGTTCGAGTCGATGAGCTCTGCGGCGTTCGACCCGCGGTGGGTCGGGAACCTGGTGGGCTGAGATGGTGCACTCCGTCGAATTGCTCTTCGACGACGAGACCGATGCCGCGATGAGGCGCATCTGGGATGACCTGACCGAGGCGGGCGTGCGCAGCCTCGCGGCCTCGACGTCGCCGAGCAATCGGCCACACGTCACGCTGTCGGTGGCAGACCACATGGACGACGCGGTGAACGATGCACTGCGCCCGCTGCTGGGGACGCTGCCGTTGCCGTGCACGATCGGGGCGCCGATGTTGTTCGGAAGCGGGCCGTTCACGCTCGTGCGGCTGATGATCCCGTCCGCAGAACTGCTGGCGCTTCAGACCGCAGTGCACGAGGTGTGCCTGCCGCATATGTCATCGGGTCCGCTGCCCCATGCCGATCCGGGGCACTGGACGCCGCACGTCACGCTGGCTCGCAGGGTTGCGCCGGACAAGCTGGCCGAGGCGCTGTCGCCGCGCCGGATATCGCGTGACCGGCGGGGAACCGCCGTGGCGCTGCGGCATTGGGACGGCAACAACCGCGTGGAGCACCCGATCACGCGCTAAGGCACCGTCGCGGCAACGCTTTTCGGCACGCACATCCGCCACGCCTCGACGACGATCTCGCGCAGCTCGACCTCGTCGATCGCGTCGAGCCGCACGTGAACCCAGTTGTATCGCATGTCGGACTGGCTGGGCAGGCTGAATTTGTCGGGCTCCGAGGCGACGAGGCCTGCGCGCTCCTCCTTGGGGAATGCGAACCCCATCACCGACTCGTCACGCGAGAAGGCCAGGTAAACGATCTGCCCGATGCGGAACTTGATCCGGTCGCGGACCACCACCTCATACGACCTCGGCAGCGGCGAGGTGATGCGCCGCACATCTGCGACGGTGTTCATGGCCGTGACGTTAGTCGGCTGCTCCGACAACGGACCGTCGTGCGGCGATTCCGTCGACGAGAAGCGCGAGCCCGAAGCCGAATCGTTCGCCGGAATCGTCGGTGAGCACCGACTGCTCGTCGGGCAGTTCGGCTCCGGCGGCGTCCCACTGCAGCCGCGACTGTTCGTCGGCGGTGAAGCCCAGCACGTAGTAGACGACGGTGCGGGCGGCCAGATCGGCGTGCGCGCCCGTTACGCCGGCGTCGGCGGCGGCCTCGCCGAGACGGGCCACGATCCGCGTCATCGCCTCGGATTGACCTGCGGCGAAGCTGGCGGAGACCAGCTCAGCGCCGTCGGTGTGCGACAGCAGGGCATCCCGCAGGCCGCCGCAGATCCCCGTGACCCGGTCGCGCCAGTCGCCGTGCACGTCGCCTGCGGGCTCGAGGATCCGGTCGGCGATCGCCCCGAGAAGCTGCTGCTTGTTGGCGAAATGCCAGTACAGAGCGCCGGGGGAGACGTTCAGCTCGCGACCCAGCCTGCGCATCGTCAGGTCGGCGATCCCGTAGTTGTCCAGGATCGCCGTCGCCGCCTCGACCACGTCGCGTTTGTGCAGCTGCACCCGGCTACCATAACCTGAACGCTGTTCAATTCTCGGCACCGCCGAGTGTTCACGTTTGAGCTAGGAGTAAGCGTTTGACCGACATCCTGACCGAGGCCCGCGAGCAGGTGCTCGAACGAGGTGAGGGCCTGACGCAGGACCAGGTGCTGACCGTCCTGCAGCTGCCCGACGACCGGCTCGATGAGCTGCTCGCGCTGGCCCATGACGTACGGATGCGCTGGTGCGGCCCCGAGGTGGAGGTCGAGGGCATCATCAGCCTCAAGACCGGTGGCTGCCCCGAGGATTGTCATTTCTGTTCCCAGTCGGGTCTTTTCGCCTCGCCGGTACGCAGCGCCTGGCTCGATATTCCAAGCCTGGTCGAAGCCGCCAAGCAGACCGCGAAGTCCGGCGCGACCGAGTTCTGCATCGTGGCAGCCGTGCGCGGCCCCGACGAGCGGCTGCTGGCTCAGGTCGCCGCGGGCATCGAGGCGATCCGCAACGAGGTCGACATCCAGATCGCCTGCTCGCTCGGCATGCTGACGGCAGAACAGGTCGAGCGGCTCTCCGATATGGGCGTGCACCGCTACAACCACAATCTCGAGACGGCCAAGTCCTTCTTCCCCGAGGTGGTGACCACTCACACCTGGGACGAGCGCTGGGACACGCTGTCGATGGTCCGCGAAGCGGGCATGGAGGTCTGCTGCGGCGGCATCCTCGGCATGGGTGAGACCCTCGAGCAGCGCGCCGAGTTCGCGGCCAACCTGGCCGAGCTCGATCCCCACGAGGTTCCGCTGAACTTCCTCAACCCGCGCCCCGGCACACCGTTCGGCGATCTGGACGTGTTGCCTGCCGCGGAGGCACTCAAGGCGGTCGCGGCGTTCCGGCTGGCGCTGCCGCGCACGATGCTGCGGTTCGCAGGCGGACGCGAGATCACGCTTGGCGATCTCGGCGCCAAGCAGGGCATCCTCGGCGGTATCAACGCCGTCATCGTCGGCAACTACCTGACGACGCTCGGCAGGCCCGCCGAGGCGGACCTCGAACTGCTCGATGATCTGCAGATGCCGATCAAGGCGCTCAACGCCACCATCTAGTCGTGGCAGCTGAAGATGGGGACCGCCAAGTTCAACGTCTACACTGGCGAGCCCGCGGGCGGCGCCGTGCCGACTGCGGCCCAACTCGGGCTCGAACCGCCACGGTTCTGCGCGGATTGTGGCAGGCGGATGGTGGTGCAGGTGCGGCCCGACGGGTGGTCGGCCAGGTGCTCCCGGCACGGCACACAGGACAGCAAGGATCTTGACCAGCGATGAATGAGGTTGCACCACCGCGGATTTCGCACGCGCGCGCGGCGGTGACAGTTTTCGTCGGCCTAGCTCTCGCAGGTGCCGCGCTCGGTGCGCTCTGGGCCTGGATCGCACCGCCGATTCACGGCGTCATCGCACTGACCAAGAGCGGCAATCGGGTGCACGCCGCCCTTGGCGCCGAGTCCGACAACTTGTTCAACGCGGCTTTCCTGCTCGTCGGCCTTGTCGTGGCGCTGGCCGTGGTGATCGCGGTGTTGGTGTGGCAGTGGCGGCCCCATCGCGGTCCGTTGTTGTGCACCGCTCTGGCGATCGGTTCCGCGGCTGCGGCCGGTGCGGCCGCGGGTGTCGGTGCGCTGATCGTGCGGGCGCGCTACGACATCATCGATATCGCGGGCGCGCCGATATCGCCCGAGCACCGAGTGATCTACGTGACCGAAGCCCCGCCGGTGTTCTTCTCGCACTCCGGCTGGCTGATCGCGGCGACGGTTCTGTTTCCCGCGGCGATGGCGGCGTTGGTCTACTCGCTGATCGCGGTGTCGTCGGCACGCGATGATCTCGGCGGCTGGCCTCCGGAGGAACCGGTGCTACCGCCGCCGGTCACAGTGGACGGCGTTCTACCGTCCGCCCCGTGACGACCTTCGCCGCGATCCGCACCAGCCTGGCCATTCCGACGTAAGTCATCGGGTTGAGCATCGTCGGCCACTTTGTCCGAACGATGTTCTCGCTCAGTGGCTTTCCTGCGAACCGGTCGGTCAGCCAGCGCAAGGCCATCGGGGCAGACAACGGATGCAGCGAGAGGTGCTCGCTGAACAGGTCCCGGTGGTAGGTGACGGAAGCGCCGCCCGACTCGTAGGTGTCGGCCAGCTCGTCGATGTCCTCGACCGCGACGATCGGGTCGTGCACCGCCTGCACGATCAGCACCGGCGGCGTCGGCACCGTCGTGCCGAGCTTGATGCTGTCGAAGACGTTCTGCAGCTCGGGCATGTCGAGGATCTGCTCGAGCGGCTGGTCGACCAGCTTGCCCATGTCCATGCCGACCAACCGGAGTATGGCGTGCGCGGTCGTCATCTTCTCTGCGCGCAGCAGCATCGCTTTCCCGGTGTCGGTCGCGTGCTCGGAGATGACGCGGTCGAGATCGGGATAGGCGTGCGTCAGCGCGGCCACCACCATCGCGGGCAGCCCGGAGAACACGCCACCGTTGAGACGGCGGAACGCGTGGCCGAGATCGGCGACCGGCGATCCGAGCACCGCGCCGACGATGTTCAGCTCCGGTGCATAGGAGCCGGCCATCTCGGCACCCCACGCAGTGGCGAGGCCGCCGCCGGAGTAGCCCCACAAACCGATCGGCGCCGTCGATGACAGGCCGAGGCTCTCGGTGCCGAGCGCGGCGCGCAGGCCGTCGAGTATCCGGTAGCCCGGCTCGTACGGGGTGCCCCACGCTCCGGCGCGCCCTTCGTGGTCGGGCACCGAAACCGCCCAGCCCTCGGCAAGGGCGGCGGCGATGAGAAAGAACTCGAACTGCGCGAGAGCGCCTGGCGCCAGCGACCGCCGCCGCAGCGCGTACGACGGGAAGCAGCGCGATGTGACGGCGTCGATCGCGCACTGGTAGGACACCACCGGGCAGGCGCGCTCGGGTCCGCGCTCGGCGGGCGCGATCACCGTGGTCACGGTCGCCTCGGGCTCGCCGTGCATATCGGTGGTCCGATAAAGCAGCTGGGTGGCGGTGAACTTCTGCGGGATCAGCCCGAGAAAGGCCACCTCGACGTCACGGCTGCGCAGAACGGTGCCCGGTGCGGCGTGCTGAAAGCCCTGCGGGGGGTCGTAGAACGGGTCGTGCTTGGGCAGCACTGGACGGACGCCCCGCTCGATCGCCTGATGCGGTACGGAGCCGATCCACTCGGCACCGGCGGCCGGCGCGACATTGCCCAAGTCCATCGGGCCAGTATCGCTTAAGAGAGCTCTAAGAACCTAATTCCGCCTTCGCCCTGGCGGCCGTAAGTGCGGCGAACTCGTCGGTGACCCGGTATGCGGACTCGGTGAAGCGGTAAAGGGCTGCGGGCCGTCCACCGCTTCGGCCCGAGCGCGCGGTCGTGCCGGTCGGTGTGATGACGCCGCGACGCCCGAGCACCCGCTGCAGATTGGTTGCGTCCACTTGATAGCCGAGTGCGGCACCGTAGATGTCGCGCAACGTCGAGAGAGCGAATTCCCTTGGGGCCAAGGCGAAGCCGATATTCGTGTACGACATCTTCGCGACGAGACGGGTGCGTGCGTGCTCGACCATGGTCCCGTGGTCGAACGCCATCGGCGGCAGCGCGTTCACCGGATGCCAGCGAGTGTCGGGCGGGAGCTCCGGGGTGGCGGGGGAGGGCACAAGGCCAAGAAACGTCGACGCGATCGTGCGCGCGCCGGGAACCCTGTGTGGGTCCGAGAACACAGCCAGTTGTTCGAGGTGAGCCAATTCACGCAGGTCGACCTTTTCGGCGAGTTGTCGCCGAACTGAACTGATCATGTCCTCGTCCTGACGCAGCGTGCCGCCGGGCAGCGACCACGCACCACGCTGCGGTTCCTTCGCGCGTTGCCACAGCAGCACGCTGAGCTGCGGATCTCTGGTGCTCAGCTGCCGAACTTGAAAGACGACGGCGAGCACCTCGTGTGCAGTGCTACCATTAGCCATGTTTTCGATTATAAGTCGAAAACCTGTGGATCGCGAGGAGGCGGCCATGACGGTGTTGGACGAACGGATCGTCAACGGTCCGAACGGCTATTCCGGCGTCGACGGCGACGAGGAGTGGGCCGCCGAGGTCCGGCGGCTCGCCGATCTGCGTGGCGCGACGCTGCTGGCGCACAACTACCAATTGCCCGCCATCCAGGATGTCGCCGACCACGTCGGCGACTCGCTGGCGCTGTCGCGGATCGCCGCCGAGGTGTCCGAGGGCACCATCGTCTTCTGCGGTGTGCACTTCATGGCCGAGACCGCCAAGATCCTGTCTCCGGAGAAGACGGTGCTGATCCCCGATCAGCGTGCGGGCTGCTCGCTTGCCGACTCGATCACCGCCGACGACCTGCGCGCGTGGAAGGCCGAATATCCCGGCGCGGTGGTGGTGTCCTACGTGAACACCACCGCGGCCGTGAAGGCGGAGACCGACATCTGCTGCACGTCGTCCAATGCCGTCGAGGTGGTGGCCTCGATTCCCGAAGACCGCGATGTGCTGTTCTGCCCGGATCAGTTCCTCGGCGCGCACGTGCGGCGGATCACCGGCCGCGAGAACCTGCACATCTGGGCCGGTGAATGCCACGTGCACGCCGGGATCAACGGCGACGAGCTGGCCGAGAAGGCGCTCGCGCACCCGGACGCCGAACTCTATGTGCATCCCGAATGCGGCTGCGCGACATCGGCTCTGTATCTGGCAGGCGAGGGCGCCTTCCCGGAAGACCGGGTGAAGATCCTGTCCACGGGCGGGATGCTCGACGCTGCCCGCGAGACCCGCGCCCGCCAGGTGCTGGTCGCCACCGAGGTCGGCATGCTGCACCAATTGCGGCGGGCCGCACCCGAAGTCGACTTCCGCGCCGTCAACGACCGCGCTTCGTGCAAGTACATGAAGATGATCACTCCTGCTGCACTGCTGCGCTGCCTCATCGAGGGCGCCGACGAGGTCGACGTCGACAAGGACATCGCCGTCGCGCGCACGGGCCAGCGTGCGGCGAATGATCGAGATCGGCACGCCGGGCGGCGGTGAATGATGTGGCATCAGCGGGCCGACGTGGTGGTGGTCGGCACCGGGGTGGCCGGTCTGGTCGCGGCCCTCGCCGCTCATCGGCGCGGTCGCAACGTCGTCGTGCTGAGCAAGGCGGCCGACACGGCGACGTTCTACGCGCAAGGCGGCATCGCAGTTGTGCTGCCCGACACCGACGACTCGATCGACGCCCACGTCGCCGACACGATCGCCGCAGGAGCCGGATTGTGTGACCCGGATGCCGTCCGGTCGATCGTGTCCGACGGATACCGGGCAGTCCGCGAATTGGTCGACGACGGAGCGCGTTTCGACGAGGCCGAACCCGGCCGCTGGTCCTTGACGCGTGAGGGCGGGCATTCGCGAAGGCGAATCATCCATTCCGGCGGCGACGCGACCGGAGCCGAGGTGCAGCGTGCGCTCGACAACGCCGCGGCCACCCTCGACATCCGTCGCAACCACGTCGCGCTCGAGGTTCTGCACCTCGACGGCGCGGTGACCGGTGTACATGTCCTCAACGAGGACGGGCCCGGCATCGTGCACGCACCGTCGGTGATCCTCGCGACGGGCGGTCTCGGTCACCTCTTCTCGGCGACGACGAATCCCGAGGGTTCCACCGGCGACGGCGTCGCGCTGGCGCTGTGGGCGGGTGTGCCTATCAGCGATATCGAATTCATCCAGTTCCACCCGACCATGCTGTTCGACGGCAATGCGGGCGGACGTCGCCCGTTGATCACCGAGGCGGTCCGCGGCGAGGGCGGGATTCTGCTTGATCGACAGGGCAATTCGATCACCGCAGGTGTTCACCCGATGGGCGATCTCGCCCCTCGCGATGTCGTCGCGGGTGCCATCGACGCCCGGTTGCGTGAGACCGGTGACCCCTGTGCGTACCTGGACGCTCGCGAGATCGCCGATTTCGACAGGCGGTTCCCGACGGTGACGGCGGCCTGCCTTGCGGCAGGCATCGACCCGACGCGGCAACCGATTCCGGTGGTTCCCGGCGCGCACTACAGCTGCGGCGGCGTGGTCACCGACGTGCATGGCCGCACCGATCTTGCGGGATTGTTCGCCGCGGGCGAGGTCGCCCGCACCGGCATGCACGGCGCGAACCGGTTGGCATCCAACAGCCTTCTCGAAGGCCTCGTGGTGGGTGGACGAGCCGGCCAGGCGGCGGCACAGCACGCCGTCGACGCCGAAGCCGTTGACGCACAGCTCACCGAGGTCGAGACGCGGGTCGCATTGCCGCGCAGAAAGTTGCAGCGGGCGATGTCGCGGTACGCGTCGGTGGTCCGCGATGCCGACGGCCTGCAGCAGCTGACGCGTGAGCTCGAAGCAGCCGATCCGCGAGACCTTGACTGCCGTACCAGCTTCGAGGACGTCGCGCTGACAACCACTGCCCGCGCGGTCGCGGGCGCCGCACTGGCGCGCAACGAATCACGGGGCTGCCATCACCGGTCCGATTTCCCTGACACCGACGCCGCGTTGGCGCACAGCCAGGTGATCGCGGCGGCCTGCTGCTGATGGAACTCAACGCCGACGAGCTGACCGAAGCTCGCAGGGTGATCGCACGCGCACTCGAGGAAGACCTGCGCTACGGCCCCGACGTCACGACGCTGGCCACGGTGCCCGTCGACGCCACGACGACGGCGTCGATGGTGACCCGAGAACCAGGCGTGATCGCGGGGGTCGATGTCGCGCTGCTTGTCCTCGACGAGGTGCTCGGCCCCGACGGCTACCGCCTCAAGGAACGCGTCGATGACGGCGCGCGCCTCGATGCGGGGGGTGTCGTGCTGGTCGTCGAGGCGAAGACGCAGGGACTATTGACCGCCGAGCGGACCATGCTGAACCTGGTCTGCCATCTGTCCGGCATCGCAACCGCCACCGCGGCGTGGGTCGACGCGGTCGAGGGCACCAAAGCGAAGATCCGCGACACCCGCAAGACGCTGCCGGGGTTGCGCGCCCTGCAGAAATACGCGGTGCGGGTCGGTGGCGGCGTCAACCATCGGATGGGGCTCGGCGATGCGGCGCTGATCAAGGACAACCACGTCGCCGCCGCGGGTTCGGTGGTGGCTGCGTTGCGGGCGGTTCGCGAAGTCGCTCCGGATATCGAGTGTGAGGTCGAGGTCGACTCGCTCGAACAGCTCGACGATGTGCTCGCCGAGGATGTGGAACTCGTTCTGCTGGACAACTTCCCGGTGTGGCAGACGCAGATCGCGGCGCAACGCCGCGACGCCCGCGCGCCGCAGACGAAGCTCGAGTCCTCTGGCGGGCTGTCGCTGGACACCGCCGCCGAATACGCGGGCACCGGCGTCGACTTCCTGGCCGTCGGCGCGCTCACCCACTCGGTTCGGGTCCTGGATATCGGCCTGGACCTCTAGCGCGCGAGCAGCGAACGCGCCGCCACCTTCGCGGAATTCAACGCAGCGTCGTCGCCCGCGATGCGGGACAGGATCAGCGCACCTTCGATCAGCGCGATGACCGCGAGCGCCGTCTGGTCGGCGTCACCGCCCGACCAACCGTCGGCGCGGAGCCGCTCGGCGACCGCGGCGCTCCAGCCGGCGAATGCCCGGGCGGAGGCGTCGCGCACCTGCGAGCTGGCATTGACCGACTCGGTGGCGATCGGCTCGATCGGGCAGCCATCGCGGCCATCGGAGGCGAGCGCCACGATGAGAAGGTCGATCCAGCCGTCGACGATGTCGGCCACCGGTGAGTCACTGTCGAGGAAGCGACGCAGCAGACGTTCGATCTCGCCGCCCGCCGATTCGACGACAGCGGCCGCGAGCTGCTGCTTTCCGTCCGGGAAGTGGTGATACAGCGAACCGGCCTTGACGTCGGCGGTCTCCAGGATCTGGTTCACGCCGGTTGCCGCATAACCCTGCCTGCGAAACAGCAGGGCCGCGGTGTCGATCAGCGCGGCGCGGCTTCGGTCGGGGCGGGGCATCCCTTGACAATACTAGAACGGTCGCTCAAGAATACTTGAAAGACCACTAAAGAAGGATTCGGGATGCAACAGCTGGTGTTCTCCGAAGTCGGGCGATACGAGTGGCGGGACGCCGCAGAGCCGGATATCTCCGACGGCAGGCAGGCGATCGTGCGTCCGCTGGCGGTGGCCTGCTGCGATCTGGATGTCGGTGTCGCCCAGGGCGTTCTGCCGATGCCGCCGGGCCACGCGGTCGGTCACGAGGGCATCGCCGAGGTCGTCGCGAGTCGGCGACGACGTCACGACGGTTCGCGTCGGTGACCGCGTCGTCGTGCCCTTTCAGATCAACTGCGGAGAATGCAATGCCTGTCGCCGCGGCGTGACGGGGTCCTGCGCGTCGCTTCCGCTGATGGCGATGTACGGGATGGCGCCGCTGGCCGGCCTGGACGGCGGCGGGTTCATGTCAGACCTCGTGCTCGTGCCGTTCGCCGACGCGATGCTGCTGTCGGTTCCCGCCGACGATCGACCCGGTGTCGATCGCGTCGCTGTCGGACAACATCCCCGACGGGTGGCGCGGCGTCGGCCCGTACCGAACCGAGCTGGCCGAACTCGACGAGGTCGATCGCCGCGTCCTCGTGGTCGGACGGTTGTCGATCGGCCTGTACGCCGCGGCATTCGGCGTGGCGTACGGCGCCCAGGTCGACTACGTCGACACCGACGAACAACGGCTCGCCATGGCCGAGAAGCTCGGCGCCCGCGTGCATGACAGGCCCAAACCGGACAAGTCGTGGGAGCCGTATCCGGTGACCGTCCACACCTCGATGAATCCGTCGGTGCTCGCCGCCACGCTGCGCGCGACGTGGCCCGACGGAGTCTGCACCGACACGGGCATCTATTTCAGCGAGGGGGTGGAGCTGCCGCTGCTGCCCATGTACACCCGTGGTGTCCGCTTCGTCACCGGGCGGGTCAACGCGCGAGCGGTGATCCCCGAGATTCTCGAATTGCTCGAGGCAGGCCTGCGATCTGTCGCCCGCGGTCGACCGGGTAACGCCATGGGACGAGGCGCCTTCGGTGTGGCCGACGATGACCGGAAAGACGATCTTTACGCGGTAGCAGGTCCGCGCCGCACCAGCGACAGCACCACGGCAGCCGCGGCGAACAGCCCGGAGAAAACCCGGTTGACGATGGTTTGTTTGCGCGGCGTGTGCATCCAGTTCAGTAGCCGCACCGACATGGCCGTGTAAAGGCCCATCACCACCAGGTCGACGGCGACCATCGTCGCTCCGATCGCCATGTATTGCGGCAGCAGAGGTGCGGTCGGCACGACGAACTGCGGCAGGACAGCGAGGAAGAACACCAGGCCTTTGGGATTGGTGGCGTTGACAAGAAATCCGCGCACGACGAGAGACAGTCTGGCCGCCGTCGGTTGCCTTGCCGACCTGCTCACGCAAATCGACTGTGGCCGTGCGCCATTGCCGCACGGCCAGGTACACCAGGTAAGCAACGCCGATCCACTTGATCACGTTGAAGGCCAGGATGGAGTTCGTGACGACCGCGCCGAGGCCGGCGGCCACCAGCGCGAGCTGCAACATCAGGCCGATCTCGAGGCCCAGGATGCTCCAGTATCCGCGCCGCACACCGTGTGTCAGGCCGGTGGCCATCGACTGGATCGCGCCTGCGCCGGGGGAGACGGCGATAGCGATCGCCGCACCGACGAACGTCAGCCAGACTTCGGTTGCCACCGGATGAGTGTGTCACGCGATGTCGGCGACGAGCACTCCCATTTTTCGTGCCTGAATCCGGGCCATGAACGGCAGACCGTCGGCGTCTCCACCGGCGGGCACGATCCGCGGGTTGACGATGTGCACGGTGCGCGACCCGAAGACCACGTCGGCCTCGTTTGCGGCAAGGACGTTCTTCACCCAGTCGGTCTTGCCGTGTCCCAGCACGATGGCCATGGTGTTTCCCTTCCGGAACGGGGTCACCACCGTCTCGTAGGTTTTGCCGGATCTGCGGCCGCGGTGGGTGATTTTCGCGACCCCCGGCATGACCCGAGCGATGCGCTTCACCAGCGGATTCATGTACTTGATTTGCAGGCGCTCGAACGCAGGCGGATAGACCATCGGTACGCCGGGCGCGTTGTTGGGGTGATCCTTTGCGGACATGAACTCAGACGATACGCAAGGCACGTGTGCCAGGACGGCGGCGTCGAAGAATAACGGCGAGTCGGGAGCAAAGTTCGCTGGCGCGGACCCGATCGCCGTTACGATCACGCGCATGTCTGAGTCAACGGGGTCTTCTTCCAGGTTTTCCACACTTTCCGTCGTCGCGCTGGTCGTGGCGCTCATCGCCGCCGGCCTTGCCGCGTGGGCGCTGTTCAAGGGGCCAGCGGCCTCCGACGACCAGGGCCAGGTCTTCACCGGCACCGCCAGCGACGACCCGAAGGGCAGCATCTGCGAGTCGTTCAACGTCATCCGCAACGGTGTGCAGATCAACACGAACCTGCAGCCTCCCGGGCGGTCGCGGAGGACGTCACCGGCTCGATGGCGGTCGCCGCGAATGCCCGCCTGGCCCTGTATGACGGTGGGCAGTACCTCCTTGCGCGGCTCCAGCCGGGGACGCCTACCGAATTGGCAGACGCCGTGCGCAAGTTCGCCAACAATCTGATGGATATCGGCGCCAGGTCGACATCGGGGATCCCGAACTCCGACCCGGGTCAGGCCGCGCGGTTGAAGGAAGCCGACGAGGCCAACGCCAAGATCACCGAGTTGTGCAAGTGAGCCCCCGCGTCTGACCTGCGGCGCGGCGCCACCCGCCGCGGCGATATCGATTTGGCCTGTTCTGGGACAATGGGCGCATGAACATGGCACGCATCGACCTGCGCGGCGCCGATCTGTCGGCGGCACGGCTGCGCGCGGCGCTGCCGCGGGGTGGCGTGGACGTCGACGCGGTGCTGCCGAAGGTCCGGCCGATCGTCGATGCGGTCGCGGCTCGCGGCGCCGATGCCGCCCTGGAGTTCGGGGAGTCGTTCGACGGCGTGCGCCCCGCCACGGTCCGGGTTCCGGCCGCTGAGCTGCAGAATGCGCTCGATTCGCTGCCGCAGGACGTCCGCACCGCGCTCGAGGTGGCGATCGACCGCACCCGCATCGTGCACGCCGACCAGCGCCGCACCGACACCACGACCACGCTCGCACCTGGCGCCACGGTCACCGAACGCTGGGTCCCGGTCGAGCGCGTCGGTCTGTATGTGCCCGGCGGCAATGCCGTCTACCCGTCAAGCGTCGTGATGAACGTCGTGCCCGCCCAGACCGCGGGGGTGGACTCGCTGGTCATCACGAGCCCGCCGCAGGCCGAGTTCGGCGGCCTGCCGCACCCGACCATCCTGGCCGCCGCCCGCATGCTCGGCGTCGATGAGGTGTGGGCCGTCGGCGGCGCACAGGCCGTCGCGCTGCTGGCGTACGGCGGTACCGACACCGACGGGGCTGAGTTGGCGCCGGTCGACATGGTCACCGGACCGGGCAACATCTACGTCACCGCCGCGAAGCGGATCTGCCGTTCTGCGATCGGCATCGACGCCGAAGCCGGGCCGACCGAGATCGCGATCCTCGCCGACCACACCGCAGACCCGGTGCACGTCGCCGCCGACCTGATCAGCCAGGCCGAGCACGACGAGATGGCGGCCAGCGTGCTGGTCACGCCGAGCGCCGAGCTCGCCGATGCCACCGATCGCGAACTCGCCGTCCAGCTGGAAACCACCGTGCACCGCGAACGGGTGACCGCGGCGCTGACGGGACGGCAGTCGGCGATCGTGCTCGTCGACGACGTCGACGCGGGCATCAAGACCGTCAACGCCTACGCCGCCGAGCACCTCGAAATCCAGACTTCCGAAGCACGCGAGGTGGCGAGCCGAATCCGCTCTGCGGGAGCGATCTTCGTCGGTGCCTATTCGCCGGTGAGCCTCGGTGACTATTGCGCGGGCTCCAACCACGTGCTGCCCACTGCAGGTTGTGCGCGGCACTCCAGCGGCCTGTCTGTGCAGACATTCCTGCGTGGCATTCACGTCGTCGACTACGACGAGGCGGCGCTCAAGGACGTCTCCGGTTACGTGATCACGCTCGCCGAGGCCGAGAACCTGCCCTCGCACGGCGAGGCGGTGCGCCGGAGGTTCGAGACGTGACACTCGGTGACAAGGTCACGCTGGCGGATCTGCCGCTGCGCGAGGACCTGCGTGGTAAATCGCCCTACGGCGCACCGCAACTCGCGGTTCCGGTGCGGCTGAACACCAACGAGAACCCGCATCCTCCGACGCAGGCGCTCATCGACGACGTCACGAGTTCCGTGCGCGCTGTCGCAGGCGACCTGCACCGCTATCCCGACCGCGATGCGGTGGCACTGCGCACCGATCTGGCGAGCTATCTGTCAGCGCAGACCGGTGTCGAACTCGGTGTCGAGAATCTGTGGGCCGCCAACGGATCCAACGAGATCCTGCAGCAGCTGCTGCAGGCGTTCGGTGGCCCTGGCCGCAGCGCGATCGGCTTCGTTCCTTCGTATTCGATGCACCCGATCATCTCGGACGGCACGCAGACGGAGTGGCTCGTCGCCAACCGTGCCGATGACTTCAGCCTCGATGCCGAGGTGGCGGTGCACGCCATCAAGGAACGCAATCCGGACATCGTGTTCGTCGCGAGCCCGAACAATCCGTCGGGTCAAAGTGTTTCGCTCGACGAACTTCGCCGGCTGCTGGAAGCGATGACCACCGGTGTGCTGATTCTCGACGAGGCCTACGGCGAGTTCTCGTCGCAGCCGAGCGCCGTGAATCTCATCGGCGAGTTCCCGACGAAGCTGGTCGTGACCCGCACGATGAGCAAGGCGTTCGCGTTCGCAGGGGGCAGGCTCGGATATCTGATCGCCGCACCCGCCGTCATCGACGCCATGCTGCTTGTCCGGCTGCCTTATCACCTGTCGTCGGTCACCCAGGCCGCGGCCCGCGCCGCGCTGCGGCACGCCGACGACACCCTTGGCAGCGTCGCGACGCTGATCGCCGAACGCAACCGCGTGACTGATGCGTTGACCGGCATGGGCTTTCGCGTGATCGCCAGCGACGCGAACTTCATCATGTTCGGCGAGTTCGCCGACGCACCCGCGACCTGGCAGGCCTATCTCGACAAGGACATCCTCATCCGCGACGTCGGTATCCCCGGATATCTGCGCGCCACCATCGGCCTTGCCGACGAAAACGACGCGCTGCTGGAAGCCAGCGCACGAATAGGAGCACAGTGACCACCAATCGTCGCGCCAGGGTCGAACGCAAGACCAAGGAATCCGACATCGTCGTCGAGCTCGACCTCGACGGTTCTGGAGTCGTCGACATCTCCACCGGCGTTCCGTTCTACGACCACATGCTGAACGCGCTTGGCAGCCACGCGAGCTTCGACCTCACCGTCCGGGCCAAGGGCGACGTCGAGATCGAAGGGCACCACACGATCGAGGACACCGCGATCGTGTTCGGTCAGGCGCTGCGGGAAGCGCTCGGCGACAAGACCGGCATCCGCCGGTTCGGCGACGCCTTCATCCCGATGGACGAGACGCTCGCACACGCCGCCGTCGACGTGTCGGGGCGACCCTACTGCGTACACAGCGGCGAGCCGGAACACATGCTGCACAGCACGATCGCAGGCTCCGAGGTCCCGTACCACACGGTGATCAACCGGCACGTGTTCGAAACCATCGCGGCCAACGCGCGCATCGCGCTGCACGTGCGCACGCTGTACGGACGCGACCCCCATCACATCACCGAGGCGCAGTACAAGGCCGTCGCACGGGCGTTGCGCCAAGCGGTCGAGTTCGACCCACGGGTGACGGGTGTGCCGTCCACCAAAGGCAGCCTGTGACAACGAAGTCCGTCGTCGTACTCGACTACGGCTCCGGGAATCTGCGGTCGGCGCAGCGCGCGCTGGAGCGGGTGGGTGCCGACGTCGAGGTGACGTCCGACGCCGGTGCGGCCGCGCGCGCCGACGGGTTGGTGGTACCGGGTGTCGGTGCGTACGAGGCCTGTATGGCCGGACTGCGCGACATCGGCGGCGACAAGATCATCGCCGAGCGGGTCGCCGCGGGCCGCCCTGTGCTCGGGGTGTGCGTCGGGATGCAGATCCTGTTCGCTCGGGGTGTCGAGTTCGGTGTCGAATCCGAGGGCTGTGGCCAGTGGCCGGGCGCCGTCGTGCGGCTGGATGCACCGGTCATCCCTCATATGGGCTGGAACGTGGTCGACGCCGCACCGGGAAGCGCGTTGTTCAAGGGGTTGGACCCCTCGACGCGGTTCTATTTCGTGCACTCCTACGCCGCACAGGTGTGGGAAGGCGACGCCGACGCGCGGCTGACCTGGGCAACGCACACCGTGCCGTTTCTCGCCGCTGTCGAGGACGGAGCGTTGTCGGCAACGCAGTTCCATCCGGAGAAGAGCGGCGACGCAGGTGCGACGTTGCTGGACAATTGGGTATCGGACCTGTGAGGACGCTAGGTTGTCGGCCGTGCCATTGATTCTTTTGCCCGCCGTCGACGTCGTCGACGGCAAGGCCGTGCGGCTTGTCCAGGGACAGGCAGGCAGCGAAACCGACTACGGGTCCGCCTTGGACGCCGCGATGACCTGGCAGCGCGACGGCGCCGAGTGGATCCATCTCGTGGACCTCGACGCCGCATTCGGCCGCGGCAGCGAACCGTGAGCTGCTCGCCGAGGTCGTCGGCAAGCTGGACGTCGCCGTCGAACTGTCCGGCGGTATCCGCGACGAAGAGTCGCTTGAGGCAGCGCTCGCCACGGGCTGCGCCAGGGTCAACCTCGGCACCGCAGCGCTCGAGAACCCGCAGTGGTGTGCGCGGGCAATCGCCGAGCACGGCGAGAAGGTGGCGGTCGGACTCGACGTCAAGATCGTCGACGGAGCGCATCGCCTGCGAGGTCGTGGCTGGGAGACCGACGGGGGAGATCTGTGGCCGGTCCTGGAACGCCTTGTCGGTGAGGGCTGTTCGCGATTCGTCGTCACCGATGTCACCAAGGACGGCACACTTGCAGGGGCCCAACCTCGACCTGCTCTCCGGCGTCGCTGCACGCACCGACGCGCCGGTGATCGCATCGGGTGGCGTGTCCAGCCTCGACGATCTGCGCGCGATCGCGACCCTCACCGGCAGCGGCGTGGAAGGCGCGATCATCGGAAAAGCTCTCTACGCCGGGCGTTTCACGCTGCCGCAGGCGCTGGCCGCGGTAGGGGAGTAGTCGGCGATGGCGCTCGACGAGGCCGATCTCGACGCTCTGGTCTCGCAGGCCGCTGCGATTCTCGACGAGGCGGTGAAACCGTTCGTTTCCGGCCTCGGCGCAGACTCGGCGGTCAAGAAGAAGGGAAACGACTTCGCGACGGAAGTCGATCTGGCCATCGAACGTCAGGTCGTCGAGGCGCTGCGGTCGAGCACCGGCATCGAGGTGCACGGTGAGGAGTACGGCGGCGCGAAAGTGGACTCTCCTCTGGTGTGGGTGCTCGATCCGATCGACGGCACGTTCAACTACGCGGCGGGTCTGCCGACGGCAGGGATCCTGCTCGGCCTTGTGCGCGCCGGTGAGCCGGTCGCCGGTCTGACATGGTTGCCGTTCACCGACCAGAGATTCACCGCGGTAATCGGAAAACCGCTGTACGCCAACGGTGTTCCGCAGCCTCCGTTGGAGCGGGCCAACGTCGCGCGAGAGTCTGATCGGGACGGGTACCTTCGACGTCGACTCGCGGGGCCGCTTTCCCGGCCGGTACCGCCTCGCAATCGTGGAGCAGCTCAGCCGTCGGTGCTCGCGGATGCGTATGCACGGCGCGATCGGCCTCGACCTGGCCTACACCGCCGCAGGGATCCTCGGCGGCGCCATCACCTTCGGCGGTCATGTCTGGGATCACGCGGCGGGTGTGGCGCTGGTGAGAGCCGCGGGAGGGACGGTCACCGACTTGGCAGGCGATGACTGGACGATCGAATCCAAATCGGCATTGGCGGGCGCGCCGGGGGTGCACGGCGAGCTGCTCGACCTGGTGTTGTCGGCAGGCGATCCGGACGATTACCGATGAACCCGAAAGACCTTGCGGTCCGCATCATTCCGTGCCTCGACGTCGACGACGGCCGAGTCGTCAAGGGGGTCAACTTCGAGAACCTGCGTGATGCGGGGGATCCCGTGGAGCTCGCGGCCGCCTACGACCGTGAGGGCGCCGACGAGCTGACGTTCCTGGACGTGACGGCGAGTTCGTCCGGTCGCGCCACCATGCTCGAAGTCGTCAAGCGGACCGCCGACCAGGTCTTCATCCCGCTGACGGTGGGCGGCGGCGTCCGTTCGGTGGAAGACGTCGACGTGCTGCTGCGGGCCGGCGCAGACAAGGTCGCCGTCAACACCGCGGCGATCGCGCGCCCCGAGCTGCTGGCCGAATTGTCCCGCAGGTTCGGGTCGCAGTGCATCGTGTTGTCGGTCGACGCGCGAACCGTGCCGGAAGGTTCGGCGCCGACACCGTCGGGTTGGGAGGTCACCACCCACGGTGGACGCCGCGGCACCGGCTTGGACGCGATCGAGTGGGCAACCCGCGGCGCCGAGCTCGGGGTCGGCGAAATCCTGCTCAACTCGATGGATGCCGACGGCACCAAAACCGGATTCGACCTCAGAATGTTGCGCGCGGTCCGCGGCGCGGTCAACATCCCGGTGATCGCCAGCGGCGGAGCAGGCGCCAAGGAACATTTCGCGCCCGCGGTTGTTGCAGGGGCCGACGCCGTACTGGCCGCCAGCGTGTTCCATTTCCGGGAGTTGACCATCGGCGAGGTGAAGGCGGCGATGGCGGCAGAAGGGATCGTGGTCCGATGAGCGCCTTGGATGCGAGCATCGCGTCGCGGCTCAAGCGCGACGCCAACGGGTTGTTCGTCGCGGTGGCGCAGGAGCGCGGCACCGGTCAGGTGCTCATGGTCGCGTGGATGGACGATGCCGCGCTGGCGCGCACCCTGGAAACCCGCAAGGCCACGTACTTCTCGCGCTCGCGCGGGCAGCAGTGGGTGAAGGGCGAAACGTCCGGCCACACGCAGCACGTGCACTCGGTGCGGCTGGACTGCGACGGCGACACCGTGCTCCTCGAGGTCGACCAGGTCGGCGCGGCCTGCCATACCGGCGACCACACCTGCTTCGACGCCGACCTGCTGCTCGGACCGGAGAGCTAGATGCGGAAGGCGATTGCGCTCAGCCGCCGCGGGGTTTGCCGCCTCGGTGTCCATCGCTATGCCGGACTGCGAAAGTCGATGTCTGCGGTGGCGCCGAGCTGCGGCATCGCCGCTGTACTGGCGACCACATCCATTCCGTTCAACTGGCTGACGTTGCCGATCGTTCGCTTCGTCGATGGGCCGTGAGTCCGATCCCGGGCCCGGAATCACGCTGACCGAGCATCGGATCTGGACGACGCAGGTCGATGTTCTTGTGCTGACGCCCAGCGAGCATCTGGCCCCGGCCCGGGGGTGCTGTGGCTGCACGGCGGCGGACTGGTCGCCGGGACTAGCGCGCTTCGAGGCGCCTGGGCAGGACGCCTCTGTCGCTGCGCTCGGGATCGGTCGCGGTCTCGCCGAACTACCGCCTCGCCCCCGAAAACCCGTTTCCCGCAGGGCTTGACGACTGCATGGCCACCTTGCAGTGGATGGTGGAGACACGCCGCCGAGCTCGGCATCGACACCGACCGCATCGCCGTGTGCGGAGCGAGCGCGGGCGGCGGGCTGGCTGCTGCCGTGGCTCAGCGTGCTCTCGATGAGGGGAATTCGGCTGCGAGTCCAGGGTCTCGTCTATCCGATGATCGATGATCGGACCGCGCTCCGAGACGACCTCATCGGCAAGGGCGAGCTGACGTGGTCGGCGATCATCCAACAAGTGGGCGTGGACCGCCTATCTCGGTCGAGAGCCGCGATCCTCGGACGCACCTGACTATGCGGCCGCTTCCAGGCGCGCCGATCTCACCGGGTTGCCGCCTGCGTGGATCGGGGTCGGCGAACTGGACGTCTTCCATGACGAGGACGTCGCCTACGCCGAGCGGTTGAGGGCGGCGGGTGTCCCGTGTGAACTCGTCACCGTTCCCGGCATGTATCACGGAGCCGACGGCATCGTTGCAGAAAGCGTCGTCAATGCAGAGCTTTCACGCCAGCATGGTCGACTTCCTCCGATGCCACCTCGACGCGGCGTCGGACGTCATTTGATCGTGTAGCCTCCGTCGATCAGAAGATCGGCGCCGGTGATCATGCCTGCCGCATCACTAGCGAGAAACACTGCGGCGGCAGCGATTTCGTTCGGGTACGCGAACCGGCCCATCGGGATGAGCTCCTTGAGCGCGTCACCGCGCGGCCCGTCCCACGCCTTGCGCCCGAGTTCGGTGAGGACGACGGTCGGTGAGATCGTGTTGACCCGAACCCCGCGTCCGCCCCACTCGGCGGCCAGCACCTTCGACACGCCGACCACACCGAACTTGGACGCGCAGTACGCGACGTGCTGATCCAAGGCGACGGTAGCGGCCTGCGAGGCCATGTTGACGATGGCGCCGCCACCGGCAGCGAGCATGTGCCGACCTACCGCCTGGCAGACCAGGAAAGTGCCCTTCAGGTTGATGTCGATCGTCTTGTCCCATGCTTCGACGGACAGTTCTTCTGCGGGCGCAAGCATGACAATCCCCGCGCTGTTGACGAGGATGTCGATCCGACCGAAGGCGTCGGCGACGGCATCGACCGTCGCCGTTACGGACGCGGGATCCGATACGTCGCAACGGAATCCGCGGCTCTCACCGCCTATATTCGCGGCCTGCTCCGACGCGGCGTCCGCGTTGAGGTCGACGACCGCCACTCGCGAACCCTTGGCCGCGAGCGCGGAGGCGATGGCGGCGCCGATGCCCGAGCCGCCGCCGGTGACCAAGGCGACCTTGTCCTGCAGTGGAAAGTTCAGATCCACAACGGGTTCGGTGCTGTTTGTCATGTCAGCTGTCTCCTTGTCGTTCGGGTGCGGGTCACTAGAGCACCGCGGCCGCGATCTCGGTGTCGGTGACGAGGCCCGAAATCAGCCCGGATCGAAGAACGGCCTTGGTCGCCTCGATCTTGGCCGCGCCCGCGCAGATGGCGATAACGGTGGGGATGGCGCGTAATTCGGCCTCGGTGATGCCCATTCGGCGTTCGTCGAGGCCGGCCACCCGCTGGCCGTTCGCATCCATCAGCAGACCGCACGTTTCGGCACGGACGCCCGCGCGGTACAGCGTCGTCGCCTCGTCCTCGGACACCGAGGTGTACACCTGCGACGCTTCGGGGGTCCATCCGCCGACGGACACCAGCGCGCAGGTGACCCGGGAGTGGTTCGCGAAGGCGGCCTTGATCTGCGGAGTGCTCGCCAGGCTGCTCGCGGTGCGCGCATCGGAGACGACGTACGGCGCGTAAAGCGGCCACGACTGGCCGCCGGTCACCTCGCTGATACGCCGGGTCAGATCTGCGCCGTTGGACGAGAGTCCCCCGGCCAGTCCGGTCAGCTGCACGACGTCGCACTTCGGAAGTGCGGTCAGGTACGGCGCAATTCGCGTCATGGTGCGGCCGCAGTCGACGCCGATGACATCGTCGTCGCGCAGGATCGACTGGAGTAGCTCGGCCATCGCCTTCGCGACGGCTTCGACACGATCGTCGGTGTTCTTGGATTCCGCGGCGACGGCGTATGCGTGCTGCAGCGAGTACTTGCGCTGCAGGTCCGTCGACAGTCCGACGTCGATCGAGCCGGGGTCGTGGATCGTGATCTCCACCATGCCGGATTCGAGAGCTTCCTCGAGCATGCGGGCCACCTTGAACCGCGACAGTCCGAACTCATCCGCGATCTCGACCCTGGTGCGTCCTTCGAGGTAATAGCGCCTGGCGATGACGGCGCGCAGGAACAGCTCATCGGGTCCCACGGCGCCCTCCCTCCACAGTCAAACCAACCCATGCTCATATGAGCACAGTTGCTTGACATGTGAGCAGAGCGTAGATGATGATCCACATCACAAGCAATCAGATGAGCGGCGTGTATCACAAACGAGCGCGGGTAACACCGCGACGTGGGAGGCGGCCGTTGAACGGACCGGACGACGAGTTCGGGCGTGTCCGGTCGATCCAGGACCTCACCGAGAGGAAAGCGATGTGACCACGGCGAACCCAGCCACGATGCGGGCCAGTGTGATGACCGGCGTCGGGACCCTGCAGATCCAGGAACGGCCGGTGCCGGCCCCCGGCGAACACCAAGTGCTCGTCGAGGTCGCTGCCGTCGGAGTGTGCGGATCGGACGTCCACTACTACAGGCACGGTCGCATCGGGGATTTCGTCGTCGATGCGCCGATGATCCTCGGCCACGAACTGTCCGGCAGGATCGCCGTCGTCGGCGCAGGCGTGAATCCCCAACGGGTTGGCGAGCGAGTGGCTGTCGAGCCGCAACACCCATGCCGCCGGTGCCCGCAGTGCAAGGCAGGGCGATACAACCTCTGCCCGGACATGGAGTTCTATGCCACACCCCCGATCGACGGAGCGTTCTGCCGGTATGTGCTGATCGATGACGACATGGCGCATCGAGTGCCCGACTCGATGTCGGATGACGCCGCCGCGCTGCTGGAACCGCTGTCGGTGGCGATCACCACCATGCGCAAGGCGCACGTGGCGCCCGGTACGTCGATCCTGATTGCGGGCGCGGGACCGATCGGCGTGATCTGCGCCCAGACCGCCCGCGCGTTCGGCGCGGCGCGAATCGTGGTCACGGATCTCGTGCCGTCGCGTCGCGAGAAGGCACTGCAGTTCGGCGCCACCGAAGTCCTCGACCCCGCTGCCGTCGACGTGAGCGCGATCGAACCGGTCGACGCGTTCGTCGACGCCACCGGGGTGTCCGCCGCGGTGGTCAGCGGTATCAAGGCAGTGGGACCCGCGGGCCACGTCGTCCTGGTCGGGATGGGCGCCGACGAGTACGCCCTGCCCGTCAGCCACATCGCCAACCACGAGATCAACGTGACCGGCGTGTTCCGCTACACCGACACCTGGCCCGCCGCAATCCATCTCGCGTCGACCGGTGCCGTGGACCTCGACGGCATGGTGACCGGTCGCTACGACCTCGAGCACGTCCGGCGAGGCGCTCGACAGCGACACCGACCCGACCAGCCTCAAGTCGATCGTGGTGCCGTCGTGAGCGCCGGCGACTCCGCGCTACTGAAATGCGCCGACGTGCACAAGAGCTTCGGCGGCGTGCCGGTGCTCAAGGGCATCTCGCTCGACCTGCAGCCCGGCACCGTCACGGCGCTCGCCGGTGAGAACGGAGCAGGCAAGTCCACGCTGATGAAGATCATCAGCGGGCAGTACACCGCCGACCGTGGCGAGGTCGCGGTCGGCGGCACGACTCTGGCATCGGGCAACACCAAGGACGCTGTCAAGCACGGTGTGGCGATCGTCCCGCAGGAGCTGGCGTCCATCGAGGACATGACGGTCTACGAGAACCTGTTCGTCGGCAGGGAGATCAAAGTCGGGCCGTTCCTGAACCGGCGCGCGATGATCGACGAGGCGCGCGACGCGCTGGCCGTCTTCGGCGTCGACATCAATCCGTCGGCGCGGATGGGCAGTCTCCCGGTCGGTTTGCGCCAGATCGTGGAGATCGTCAAGGCCGCCCGCACCGGCGCGCAGGTGGTGATGCTCGACGAGCCGACGTCGGCGATCTCCGAGCGCGAGGTGGAAGGCCTCTACAAGATCGTGCGCCAGCTGCGCGAGCACGGCGTTGCGATGGTGTACACCACGCACAAGATGGCCGAGATCCGCGCCATCGCCGACCGCGTCGTGGTGTTGCGTGACGGCGGCCTGATCCTCGATGAGGGTATCGCCGACGTCTCCGACGACGACATCGTGACCGCGATGATCGGCCGCGAACTCGAAACGCTTTTCCCCGACCGCCCCGAGCCCGGCGAGGACACGGTGTTGGACGTCAAGGGTCTTGCGGTCGATGGCGCCACCGAACCGGTGTCCTTCACGGTGCGGGCCGGTGAGATCGTCGGCCTCGCAGGCCTCGTCGGGGCGGGTCGCACCGAACTGCTCGAGGCCATCTTCGGCGCGAGGCACACGAGCGGAGGTGACGTCGTGGTGCGGGGCAAGCACGTCAAGCGCAACCAGCCCGCCGCCGCCATCACCGCAGGGATGGCCATGGTGCCGGAGGACCGAAAGCGCTCAGGTGTCGTGCTGTCGATGAGCGTGCTCGACAACGGGACGCTACCGCGACTGTCGTCGTTCTCGATCGCCGGCTGGCTGCGCGCCAAAGCGCGCAACAAGGCGGTGTCCGACGTGATGTCGTCGGTTCAGCTGCGCAGCAATGGGATGAGCCAGGAAGTCGGCACGCTGTCCGGCGGTAACCAGCAGAAGGTCGTGCTGGCCCGCTGGCTCACCGGCGACGTCAATGTGCTCCTCCTCGACGAACCCACCCGCGGCGTCGATGTGGGGGCGCGCAGCGAGATCTACCGCATCGTCACGGAATTCGCCGCCCAGGGCATGGCGGTGCGTGATGGCCTCCTCGGACATGCCCGAGATCGTCGGGTTGTCCCACCGGGCGTTCGTGATGCGCGGCGGCGCGCTGGTCGGCGAACTCGACCGCGACGCGCTCGACCATCCCGAGGTTCAGGAGTCGGTCTTCCGGCTGGCCACCGCGCTCGAATCGAAACCCACGTCCACCGATCAGGAGAAGGCATCATGACAACCCCTGTCGAAACAGGCGCTGAGTCGGCAGGTAGGTCCGCCGCTCCGATCGTGGCGTCACCGATCACCGGCGAACCGGTGAAACTGTTCTCGCGGCAGTGGTTCTCGGGAATCCTTCTGCGCTATTCGATGGTCATCGTGGTGCTGTTGGTGATCGCCTACTTCAGTTACCGCAGCGCGCGATTCGCCACCCCGGACAACCTCGTCACCATCCTGGTGGCCGCGGCGCCGTTCGCGCTCATCGCGCTCGGACAGACCCTGGTCATTCTCACCGGCGGCATCGACCTGTCGGTCGGCAGCGTGATCGCCGTCTCGGCGATGGCGGGTGCGGCGACGGCAAAGGCCAACCCCGGTCAGGTATGGATGACCGTCCTCGTCGCGATGGTGGTCGGGTTCGCAGTCGGCTGCGTCAACGGAATCCTGGTGTCGCGCATCAACGTGCCACCGTTCATCGCCACGCTGGGTACGTTGACCGCAGGTTCCGGCGTGGCGTACGTCATCGGCGGCGGCGCCCCGATCAACGGTCTGCCCGCGGAATTCGGGTCGATCGCCAACACCAAGATCCTCGGCCTGCAGATCCCCGTGCTGCTGATGATCGTCGGCATCGTTGCGCTCGCGGTCATCATGAAGCGGACCTCGTACGGCATGCGCGTATACGCCGTCGGCGGTAACCGCAATGCCGCCGAGATCGCCGGTATCAACGCCAAGAACGTGCTGTTCAGCGTCTACGCGTTCTCCGGTCTGCTCGCGGGCCTCTCCGGCGTGATGCTCGCGTCGCGCGTCATCTCCGGTCCGCCGAACCTCGGGCAGGGCTACGAACTCGACGCGATCGCCGCCGTCGTGATCGGCGGCGCGAGCCTCATGGGTGGCCGGGGCAGCATCTGGGGCACCACACTCGGCCTGTTCATGATCATGACGCTCAACAACGGTCTCGACATCCTGGTCGTCCCCGCCTATTGGCAAGACGTCATCAAGGGCGTGTTGATCGTCGCCGCGGTGGCGGTCGACGTCTGGTCCTCCAGGAGGCGCATCTGACTACATCGCGATAGCCGAGGGCCGCAGAAATTTCACAGTCGGAACTGCAAGGAAGAAGAGGAATCGATGAGACTGATTACCAAGATCGCGGCCGTGGCTTCGGTCGGTGTGCTCAGCCTGACCGGGTGTGGCGCGGGTGATACCGAGGCCAACAAGGACACCACCCGCATCGGGGTGTCGGTGTATGACATGAGCTCGTTCATCACCGCAGGCAAGGAAGGCATGGAGGCCTACGCGAAGGCGAACAACATCGAATTGGTATGGAACTCCGCGAATCTCGACGTCTCGACGCAAGCGAACCAGGTCGACTCGATGGTCAACCAGGGTGTCGACGCCATCATCGTCGTTCCCATCCAAGCGGATTCGCTCGGCCCGCAGGTCGCCACGGCGAAGAGCAAGGGGATCCCGCTGGTCGCGGTCAACGCCGCGTTGAACAACCCCGACGTCGCCGCGAGCGTGCAACCCGACGATGTTGCAGCAGGCGCGCAGGAGATGCAGATGATGGCCGACCACATTGGCGGCAAGGGCAACATCGTCGTCCTGCAGGGTCCGCTCGGCCAATCCGGCGAGATCGACCGGACGAAGGGCATCAAGCAGGTGCTTGCCAAGTATCCGGACATCAAAGTGTTGGCCATGGACACCGCGAACTGGAAGCGCGATGAGGCCGTCAACAAGATGAAGAACTGGATCTCAGGCTTCGGGCCGCAGATCACCGCCGTCGTCGCCGAGAACGACGATATGGGGCTTGGTGCGTTGCAGGCGCTCAAGGAGTCGGGCCGTTCCGGCGTCCCGGTCGTCGGCATCGACGGCATCGAGGACGGCCTCAATGCCGTCAAGAGCGGCGAGTTCATCGGCACGTCGCTGCAGAACGGCACCGTCGAACTGTCGTCAGGGCTGGCCGTAGCCAACGCGCTGGCCAAGAAGGAGGACGTGGACACGAAGCCGGTGTACATCATGCCCGCGATCACGAAGGCGAACGTGGACGTTGCGATCGAACATGTGGTGACCGAGAGGCAGAAGTTCCTCGACGGGCTGTCGGAGCTGACCACGCAGAACCTCAAGTCGGGCGACATCGCCTACGAGGGCATCCCCGGTCAGAAGCAGCCGTAATACGCTGTGCTGCAACGGCGGCCGGTCGCCCTTGGCGACCGGCCCCGTGTGCTCAGGTGAGGCCTACGGCTCCATGATGCGGGTGGCCTTGGCGCGTGCGGTCCATCGGCCTTCGTCGTAGCCGACGACAACGGGATGTGCGAAGGCGGCGCTGACGTTATCGGTCGTCACCGTCTCGCGGGCCGTACCTGTTGCGACCGTTCGTCCCTCGGCGATCAGCAGCGCGTGTGTCGTCGTGGTCGGGAGCTCTTCGAGGTGGTGCGTGACGAGGATCGACGCGACCTGCGGATGCGTCTCGTCGAGCGAGTCGATGGTCTCGAGCAGCTGCTCGCGCGCCGCCACGTCGAGCCCGGTGGTCGGCTCGTCGAGCAGCAGCAGGCGCGGTTCGGAGATCAGTGCGCGCGCAATGAGTGTGCGACCGCGTTCCCCGTGCGACAGCGTCGGCCAGACATCGTCGGCCTTATGCGTCAGGCCGACGGCGGCGATCATCGCGTCGGCACGTGCGAGCTCGTCGGCGCTCGGTGTCCACCGCATCGGCGTGTCGATGGTGGCGGTGATACCTGTCAGCACCACCTCGCGCACGGTCAGTGAATATTGAAGCTGGTGGCGGGGATTCACGTGACCGATGAACCGGCGCAGCCGCGCGAGGTCGACGCGGCCCATCTGCTCGCCGAGGATGTGCACCGTGCCAGAAGTCGGAAACGTCACCGCCGCACAGAATCCCAGCAGCGTCGACTTGCCCGCGCCGTTCGGCCCGAGCAGGGCCCAGTGCTCGCCGGCGTTCACGGTGAGCGAGATGCCGTCGATGATCTGCTTGCCGTTGCGGCGAAACGTCACATCCCGCAGCGCGAGAACCTCTGTCACGCCGACTGCCGCTGCCGAAGCACCTCCAACGCCTTGTCGGCGTGCGTCTCCATGCTGAACTCACTGGCGATCACGTCGAGCACGGTCCCGTCGGCGTCGATGACGAATGTCGTGCGCTTGACCGGCATCAACTTGCCAAGCAGTCCGCGCTTGACGCCGAACTGCTCGGCGACCTTGCCGTCGCCGTCCGAAAGCAGCGGGTAGTCGAAACGCTGGGTGTCGGAGAACTTGGCCTGTTTGGCGACCGGATCGGTGCTGATGCCGACCCGCGATGCGCCGACCGAGGCGAACTCGCTCGCCAGGTCACGGAAGTGGCAGGCTTCCTTCGTGCAACCAGGCGTCATCGCCGCGGGGTAGAAGAACAACACGATCGGCCCGTCGGCGAGCAACGATGTGAGGCTTCGCACAGCACCCGTTTGGTCCGGAAGTTCGAACTCCGAGACCCGGTCACCACGTTTCATGAGTGTGAGGCTACGCCTGGGTGATTTCCGCTCCAGCTATACCGGCTGGGAGGATTACCGCGTGCAAACCACCGCCAGCCTCGCCGTCACCACCTCGCGCGAGGACTTCGGAGCGTTGGCCGCCGGGCACCGGGTCGTACCGGTGACCCGCAAGGTGCTGGCCGACAGTGAGACGCCGCTGTCGGCCTACCGCAAGCTGGCCGCCAACCGTCCTGGCACGTTCTTGCTGGAATCGGCGGAGAACGGGCGGTCCTGGTCGCGGTGGTCGTTCATCGGCGCGGGGGCCCCTTCGGCGTTCACGGTCCGTGACGGTGAGGCGGCGTGGCTCGGCGTCACCCCCAGGGACGCCCCGAGCGGTGGCGACCCGATCGAGGCGTTGCACAGCACGCTTGCGCTGCTGGAGACCGAGCCTGTGCCGGGGCTGCCGCCGCTCTCCGGCGGGCTGGTCGGGTTCTTCGCCTACGACCTCGTGCGCAGGCTGGAACGGCTGCCCGAGTTGGCCGTCGACGATTTGAACCTGCCGGACATCCTTCTTCTTCTTGCGACCGACATCGCCGCCGTCGACCACCACGAGGGCACGATCACGCTGATCGCGAATGCGGTGAACTGGAACGGCACCGACGAACGGGTCGACTGGGCCTATGAAGACGCCGTCGCGCGACTGGACGTGATGACCGAGGCGCTCGGTGCGAACCTGTCGTCGACGGTGGCCACGTTCGGCAGGCCCGAACCGCGCAGCCGAAAGCAGCGTTCGGTCGAGGAGTACGGCGCCATCGTGGAGAAGCTCGTCGGCGATATCGAAGCCGGTGAGGCGTTCCAGGTGGTGCCGTCGCAGCGGTTCGAGATGGACACGGTCGCCAATCCACTCGACGTGTACCGGATGCTGCGGGTGACCAATCCAAGTCCGTACATGTATCTGCTCAACGTGCCCGATGCCAAAGGCGGACTGGACTTTTCGATCGTCGGGTCGAGTCCCGAAGCGCTGGTGACAGTCAAGGACGGGCGCGCGACCACGCATCCCATCGCCGGAACGCGGTGGCGCGGCGCCAACGAGGAGGAAGACCTGCTGCTGGAAAAGGAGCTGCAGTCCGACGAGAAGGAACGCGCCGAGCACCTGATGCTGGTCGACCTCGGCCGAAACGATCTCGGCCGGGTCTGCGTGCCGGGGACGGTGCGGGTCGAGGACTACAGCCATATCGAGCGCTACAGCCACGTCATGCACCTGGTGTCGACGGTGACGGGTCAGCTGGCCGACGGCAAGACGGCGCTCGATGCCGTCACCGCATGCTTCCCGGCGGGCACGCTCACCGGCGCCCCGAAGGTTCGTGCGATGGAGCTGATCGAAGAGGTCGAGCAGACCCGTCGAGGCCTCTACGGAGGGGTTCTCGGCTACCTGGACTTCGCGGGCGACGCCGACTTCGCGATCGCGATCCGCACCGCACTGATGCGCGAAGGCACGGCATACGTGCAGGCCGGTGGCGGTGTGGTGGCGGATTCCAACGGCCCGTACGAGTACAACGAGGCCGCGAACAAGGCCAAAGCGGTGTTGAACGCCATCGCCGCGGCAGAGACGCTGACCGAGCCATGAAGCACGTCGGACAGCTGTTGCTGGTGCTGGCGGCGGGCGCGCTGTGGGTGGCATCGCGGATGACGTGGGTCGAGGTGAGCTCGTTCGACGGGCTCGGCCAGCCCGAGACCGCGACGCTGAACGGCGGGGCATGGTCGACGGCCCTTGTGCCGCTCGCACTGATCCTGCTTGCGGGCGTGCTCAAGTCGACGATCGGACCGCGGTGGCAGTTGCGACTGCTGGCGCTGATCGCAGGCGGAACCAGCGCCGTGATGGCCTATCTGGCGATCAGCCTGTGGGTCGTCCCCGATGTGGCTGTGCGCGCCGCCAACCTCGCCGAGGTGCCGGTGGCGGACCTGTTGAGCACACAGCGGCACTACTGGGGCGCGGTGGTGACTTTGGTCGCCGCGGTGCTGACGCTTGCCGGTGCGGTGTTGCTCATGCGCGCACCGGTGAAAGTCGCGTCGGACGACGAGAAATACGACGCTCCGGCGCGGCGGCGGGAGGCAGCGCGCAGACGTGCTTCTGCAGGCGACGACATGTCCGAGCGGATGATGTGGGACGCGCTCGATGAAGGCCGTGATCCCACCAAACCGGACAGCGAGGGTCGGTGACAGATGGTGTGTTCGGTGCGGCTACCCTTCGATGAAGATCATGCGGCAGCAAGCAGGCGCGAACGCGGAGGGGGTTCACGGCTTATGAGTTCGGCCACCGTGCTCGACTCCATCATCGAGGGAGTCCGCGCCGACGCCGCCGCACGCGAGGCCGTCGTGAGCTTCGACGAAGTCAAGGCGGCCGCCAAGGCGGCGCCTTCACCGTTGAACGTGATGGCGGCGCTGCGGGAACCCGGCATCGGTGTGATCGCCGAGGTGAAGCGCGCCAGCCCGTCGCGAGGAGCGCTTGCGACGATCTCCGATCCGGCGAAACTCGCTGGCGCATATGAGGACGGCGGCGCCCGCATCATCAGCGTGCTGACCGAGCAACGGCGGTTCAACGGGTCGCTCGACGACCTCGACGCCGTACGCGCCGCGGTTTCGATTCCGGTGTTGCGCAAGGACTTCATCGTCGGGCCGTACCAGATTCACGAGGCACGCGCGCACGGGGCGGACATGCTTCTGCTCATCGTCGCTGCGCTCGAACAGTCCGCGCTGGTGTCGATGCTGGATCGCACCGAATCCCTTGGGATGACGGCGTTGGTCGAGGTGCACACCGAATCCGAGGCCGACCGCGCGCTGCAGGCCGGAGCCAAGATCATCGGCGTCAATGCTCGCGACCTCAAAACGCTCAACGTGGATCGGGATTGCTTCGCGCGCATCGCACCTGGGCTGCCGTCCGACATCATCCGCATCGCCGAATCGGGTGTGCGCGGACCGGCCGACCTGCTCGCGTACGCGGGTGCGGGTGCCGATGCGGTCCTCGTCGGCGAGGGCCTGGTCACCAGCGGTGATCCGCGCAGTGCCGTCGCCGATCTGGTCACCGCAGGTACGCATCCGTCCTGCCCGAAACCGTCGCGCTGACACGTGGCCGATCTCGCCGGCCCAGAGTTGCCGCGTTCCAGTGCGGCGGTCGCAGAGCCGACCGTCCACGATCCCGACGCCAGGGGCCATTTCGGTGCCTACGGCGGACGATTGATTCCCGAGGCGCTGATGGCCGTGATCGAGGAAGTCACCGCGTCCTATGAGAAGGCGCGCGGCGACCAGGAGTTCCTCGACGAGTTGGACCGGTTGCAGCGGCACTACAGCGGCCGGCCGTCACCGCTGTATGAAGCGGCACGCCTGCGTGAGCATGCCGGTGGCGCGCGTATCTTCCTCAAGCGAGAAGACCTGAACCACACCGGATCTCACAAGATCAACAATGTGCTGGGTCAGGCTCTGCTGGCCCGCCAGATGGGCAAGAACCGCGTCATCGCCGAGACCGGAGCAGGTCAGCACGGAGTGGCGACCGCGACGGCGTGTGCGCTCTTGGGTCTGGACTGCGTGATCTACATGGGCGCCGTGGACACCGCCCGACAGGCGTTGAACGTGGCCCGGATGCGGCTGCTCGGCGCGGAAGTGGTGTCGGTGGAGTCCGGTTCGAAGACGCTCAAGGATGCGATCAACGAGGCGTTCCGCGACTGGGTGACCAACGCCGACGACACGTACTACTGCTTCGGCACGGCGGCGGGTCCGCATCCTTTCCCGCTGATGGTCCGTGATTTCCAGCGGGTGATCGGCCTCGAGGCGCGCGTGCAGATTCAGGACCAGGCGGGTCGACTGCCGGATGCGGTGACCGCATGCGTCGGCGGCGGATCCAACGCCATCGGCGTCTTCCACGCGTTCATCGATGATCCCGACGTGAAGTTGGTCGGCTTCGAGGCGGCGGGCGACGGCGTCGAAACCGGCCGCCACGCAGCCACCTTCACGGGCGGATCTCCCGGCGCGTTCCAGGGCTCGTTCTCGTACCTGCTGCAGGACGAGGACGGACAGACGATCGAGTCGCACTCGATCTCGGCGGGTTTGGACTATCCCGGCGTCGGACCCGAGCACGCGTTTCTCAAGGACATCGGACGTGCCGAGTACCGGCCGATCACCGATACCGAGGCGATGGATGCGTTCGGCCTGCTGTGCAGGACGGAAGGCATCATCCCGGCCATCGAGTCCGCGCACGCCGTCGCCGGTGCGTTGAAGCTGGGCAAGGAACTCGGGCCGAACGCGATCATCCTGGTGAACTTGTCGGGCCGTGGCGACAAGGACGTGGAGACGGCGGCCAAATGGTTCGACCTGCTCGACGGCAAGGGGACGGCCGGCTGATGACGGGTGGACTATCCAGCACGTTCGAGGCGTGTAAGCAGGAGAACCGGTCGGCGCTCATCGGATATCTGCCAACCGGCTACCCCGACGTGCCAACCTCGATCTCGGCGATGACGGCACTTGTCGAATCCGGTTGCGACATCATCGAAGTCGGTATGCCGTATTCCGATCCGGGCATGGACGGCCCGACCATCGCGACTGCCACGGAGGCCGCACTGCGCGGCGGTGTAAGGGTGCGCGACTCATTGACGGCCGTCGAGGCGATCAGCAAGGCCGGTGGGCGTGCGGTCGTGATGACCTACTGGAACCTCGTATTGCACTACGGGGTGGACGCTTTCGCCCGTGATTTGGCCGCGGCAGGCGGGCTCGGGATGATCACGCCTGACCTGATTCCGGACGAGGCCGAGGAATGGCTGGCGGTATCGGATACGTACGGTCTTGACCGCATCTTCCTTGTGGCGCCTTCGTCGACGCCCGAGCGTCTGGCCGCGACGGCCAACGCGTCGCGCGGATTCGTCTACGCGGCTTCGACGATGGGGGTCACGGGAGCGCGGGATGCGGTTTCCACGGCGGCACCGGAGCTGGTGCGACGAGTGAAAGCGGTTTCGGATATTCCCGTCGGCGTCGGGCTGGGGGTCAGGTCGCGTGAGCAGGCCGCCCAGATCGGTGCATACGCCGACGGTGTCATTGTTGGTTCGGCCCTGGTGTCGGCGCTGACGGAGGGCCTGCCGGCCGTTCGCGCGCTGACCGCAGAATTGGCCGACGGTGTGCGGCAAAGGATTTCGGCGTGACGACGACAATACTTGCCTCTTTTCCAAGCCCGGCGCAGGGCGTGTGGCATCTGGGGCCGATCCCGCTTCGGGCGTACGCGATGTTCATCCTCATCGGTGTCATCGCCGCCTTGTTCATCGGCAACAAGCGATGGGCGAATCGCGGTGGCGAGCCCGGAGTGATCTTCGATATCGCGCTGTGGGCCATCATCTTCGGCCTGATCGGTGGCAGGCTCTACCACGTCCTCACCGACTGGTCGACGTACTTCGGACCCGGCGGCGCGGGCCTTGTCGCAGCGTTCAAGATCCAAGAGGGTGGCCTTGGCATCTGGGGTGCGGTTGCGCTCGGTGGGGTCGGGGCGTGGATCGGATGCCGGCGTAAGGGAATTCCGTTGCCGGCGTTCGGTGACGCGATTGCGCCCGGCATCGTGCTGGCACAGGCCATCGGCCGGATCGGGAACTACTTCAACCAGGAGCTGTACGGCAGGACGACGTCCTTGCCGTGGGGCCTGGAGATCTTCGAGCGCCGCGATTCCAACGGCGCACTCGACTCTCTGAACGGGGTGTCGACCGGTCAGCTGATCGAGATCGTCCATCCGACCTTCTTGTACGAGTTGCTGTGGAACCTCTTGGTTTTCGTTCTGCTGATCTGGGTGGACCGACGCTTCCGGATCGGCCACGGCCGGCTTTTCGCGCTGTATGTGGCCGCATACTGCTTCGGCCGGTTCTGGATCGAGCTGATGCGCAGCGACATGGCGACCCACATCGCGGGCATCCGGATCAACTCGTTCGTGTCGGTGTTCGTGTTCATCGGTGCCGTCGTCTACATCATGGTGGCGCCAAAGGGCCGTGAGGATCCATCGGAGCTCGTCGGATACGCCGAGGACGACGAGGGCACCGAGGATTCGCCCACCGAGAAGATCGAGAAAGAACTGGTCGCGGTTGCGGCCACCACCGGCGTCGTCGCGGCGGCGAAGGCAGCGGGCGAGCACGATGACGAAGACGCGACGGAAATACTCGAATCCGGCGGCGCGGAGATAGCTGAATCCGACGGTGACGAGAAGTCCGAAGTCGAGGCAGTCGCCGAAAGCGAGCAACTCGCCGAGGACGTCTCCGAGGCGCCTGCGGGTGTGATCGCGGAAGCCGAGGCATTCGCCGAGGCCGGCGAGGAATCCGAACCGACAGAGGCGATCGGTGGTGTCGGTGCGGTCGAGGGCGACGAGGTGGCAGAGGCGGAGGAGGCCGCGCCGGAGGTGCACGAGGCCGCCGTCGAGGGCGCGGAGGAAGCAGCCGCGGCCGCCGACGAGGTTGCCGACGAAGAGCCCGAGGTTGTCGACGAAGAGCCCGAGGTTGCCGACGAAGAGCCCGAAAGCGACGCCGAAGAGACGGAAGCCGAAGCGGACGCCGCATCTGAGGAAGCCGAGGAGCCGCAGGCGGAGGTCGGCGGTGTCGGCTCGGTCGAGGGCGACGAAGTAGCCGAGGCCGAAGAGGCCGCAGCGGAGGTGCACGAGGCCGCGGTCGAAGGCGCCGAGGAAGCGGCCGAAGCCGCAGACGAAGTCGCTGACGAGCAAGGCGAGCAAGATACCGAGGAAACCTCGGAAGAAGGCGAAGAGCCGAAGTAGCGCAGCTCCAAGCGGTAGCGTCATTGGTTGCTGGCTGCGACGGGAGGCAAACATGAGGCGCTGCATCGTCGGAGGGTCGGCCGCCCTGTTGATGGCCGCGGGGCTGATCGCCGTCGCGCCGCAGGCCGCCGCAGGCTGCCTCTACGGAGGGCCCGTGCTCAGCAAGTGCGACGGACCCGTGCAGCCTGACGGCACCTGGCAACGTTGTGTGGGGGTGGCCGAATGGGTTCCCAGCGGCCTCAGTTCGCACCTGGTGCCCGTCAAGCATTGCGATGTGATGGGTTCTGACCAGCCCGCGCGCGATCTCGCCTTCTCCGATCCACCGATGCACATCGACTGAGCGGGCGGCCATAGGTCCGCTGGTGGCACGGCAATCCATCTGGCAAGAGTCGGGTTTCTGGCATGCTGGGTGCCATGACTGAGCCGCACTTTGGTGGCACCGAGGGACCTCCGCCCCCTCATCAACCGCAATACCAGCCGCCACCTCCCGGTTATGCGCCCCAGCAGCCCGGCTATCCACCGCCGGGCCAGTATGGCCAGTATCCGCAGGCGTACATGGATCCCTCGGCGCCGTACGGACGCCATCCGCTGACCGGCGAACCGCTGTCCGAAAAGTCCAAGATGGTGGCGGGCCTGCTCCAGCTCATCGGGCTCTTCGGCCTCGTCGGCATCGGGCGCATTTACCTCGGCTACACCGGCCTCGGTATCGCGCAGCTGGTCGTCGGCCTTGTCACGTGCGGTATCGGTGCGGTGGTGTGGGGCATCATCGACGCCGTGCTGATCTTCACCGACAAGGTTCGCGATCCGGAGGGGCGTCCCCTTCGTGAGGGGACCTAGCGCCACGGTCAGCGGGCGGGCACGGCTCTACGGCGTGCTCGGTACCGGCGCGGTGCTCGGCGGAACCCTGGCCTACATCGGCCTCGGCGACCCGCACAGGCCCGACTTCGCTTTTCCTGCATGCCCGTTCAAGCTTCTGACCGGCTGGAACTGTCCGGCGTGCGGTGGCCTCCGGATGACACACGACCTGTTGCACGGCGACCTGGCCGCCGCGGCTGTCGACAACATCTTTCTGCTCGTGGGTCTGCCCGCGTTGTTGGCATGGGTCGTGGTGCGGTGGCGCGCGGGACGACCGATCTTCTCGATGCCCGCGATCGCCGTCATCGCCGTTCTCGCGGTCACGTGGACGGTGGTGCGGAACATGCCGGGGTTCCCGCTGGTCCCCACGATTCTCGACGGGTAGCCGCCGAGCTGCGCTGATACAATTTTGATCTCGGGCCGCTGCAGTCCCGGACGAAGAATTCGCCAGACTGCGGAGGTAAATCCCAATGCTGTTCTCGGCACTGCCGCATGCGCAGGGGTTGTACGACCCGCAGCGCGAGACCGACTCCTGCGGCGTCGCCATGATCACCGATATCCAGGGCAGACGATCGCACTCGATCGTCACCGACGGCCTCGTCGCGCTGGAGCATCTCGATCACCGCGGCGCCGCGGGCGCAGAAATCAACAGCGGTGACGGCGCGGGCATTCTCATCCAGCTGCCCGTCGAGCTCTTCCGCGATGTGGTCGACTTCGACCTACCTGCGCCGACCGCCGACGGCTGCAATTCGTTCGCCGCCGGAATCTGCTTTCTGCCTGTGGATATGGCCGAACGGTCTGCCGCATGCGAGCAGATACGGGCGATCGCGGACGAGGAAGGTCTGCAGGTGCTCGGCTGGCGTGAGGTTCCGGTCGACCCGACGGGTGCCGATCTCGGTGCCACCGCGCTCGGCTGCATGCCGTACATGGCACAGCTGTTCGTCGCGGCACCCGATCGTGTCGGCGGAATCGACCTCGACCGCCGGGTCTACCCGCTGCGCAAGAGGGCCGAGGCGGGCAACGTCTACTTTCCGTCGCTGTCCAGCCGGACGATCGCCTACAAGGGCATGCTGACGACGGTGCAGCTGCCGCAGTACTTTCCGGACCTCCGGGACGAACGCTGTATCAGCGCGATCGCGATCGTGCACAGTCGGTTCTCCACCAACACGTTTCCGTCCTGGCCGCTTGCCCACCCGTTCCGCTTCGTCGCCCACAACGGCGAGATCAACACCGTGCGCGGCAACCGCAACCGTATGCACGCGCGCGAAGCGATGCTTGCGAGCACCGAGATCCGCGGCGACCTCGCTCGGCTCTCGCCGATCTGCCCGCCGGAGGCATCGGATTCCGCCTCCTTCGACGAGGTTCTCGAGCTGCTCCATCTCGGCGGTCGCAGCCTGCCGCATTCCGTGTTGATGATGATCCCCGAGGCGTGGGAGAACAACGCGTCTCTCGCCCAGCCGCTTCGGGACTTCTGGCAGTTCCACGCGTCGCTGATGGAACCGTGGGACGGGCCGGCGTGTGTCACCTTCACCGATGGCACCGTCGTCGGGGCGGTGCTGGACCGCAACGGATTACGGCCCGGCCGGTGGTGGCGGACCATCGACGACCGGGTCATCCTCGCCAGTGAAAGCGGCGTGCTCGACGTGCCGTCGGCGCAGATCGTCGCGAAGGGTCGCCTCGAGCCGGGCAAGATGTTCCTGATCGACACCGCCGCCGGACGCATCGTCGGTGACGACGAGATCAAAGCCGAACTGGCTGGCGCGCACCCGTACGGCGAGTGGTTGCACGCGGGTCTGCTCGACCTGATGACGCTGCCCGATCGCGTTCGCGCCCAACCCAACCACGAGTCCGTCGTTCGCAGGCAGGTCGCGTTCGGCTACACCGAGGAGGATCTGCGAATCCTGTTGACGCCCATGGCGTCCTCGGGAACCGAACCGCTCGGCTCGATGGGCACCGACACCCCGACCGCGGTGCTGTCTCAGCGGGCAAGGCTGCTCTACGACTACTTCGTCGAGTTGTTCGCACAGGTGACCAACCCGCCGCTTGACGCGATCCGGGAAGCGGTGGTCACCTCGATGGCGCGCGTCATGGGGCCGGAACAGAACCTGCTCGAGCCGTCGGCGGCATCCTGCCGTCAGATCAAGCTGTCGTGGCCGGTGCTCGACAACGACGAGCTGAACAAGATCGTCCACATCAACGACGACGGTGAGCAGCCCGGGCTACGAACCGTGGTGTTGCGCGGTCTGTACGACGTCGAGCGTGGCGGCGAGGGCCTGGCCGACGCCATCGAAGACCTCCGCATCCAGGCCTGTGAGGCGATCGCCAAAGGCGCTCGCACACTTGTCATCTCCGACCGGGATTCCGACCATACCCGCGCGCCGATCCCGTCCCTGCTCGCGGTGTCCGCAGTGCACCACCACCTGGTGCGCACCAAGCAACGCACCACCGTTGCACTGGTGGTCGAAAGCGGAGACGCCCGCGAGGTGCACCACATCGCGATGCTGATCGGATTCGGCGCCGCCGCGGTCAACCCGTACCTGGCATTCGAGTCCATCGAGGATCTGGTCCGCGAGGGTGAGCTCACCGGCATCGAGGCGGGCGCCGCAGTGCGCAACTACCTCAAGGCGCTCGGCAAGGGCGTGATGAAGGTGATGAGCAAGATGGGCATCTCGACTGTCGCGTCCTACACCGCGGCGCAGGCGTTCGAGGCGATCGGGCTGGACCGTGGCGTGGTCAACGAGTACTTCGCGGGCACACCGAGCCAGCTCGGGGGAGTCGGGCTCGAGGTGATCGCCGAGGAGGTCAAACAACGACACCGCCGCGCCTACCCGGAGAATCCGACCGAACGGGTGCACCGCAGGCTCGATGTCGGCGGTGAGTACGCGTTCCGACGGGAGGGCGAGCTTCACCTGTTCACGCCCGAAGTTGTCTTCCTTCTGCAGCATTCGACCCGTACCGGGCGATACGACGTCTTCGCAGCAGTACTCCGAGGAGGTCGACCGGCTGTCCCGCGAAGGCGGCACGTTGCGCGGACTGTTCCAGTTGAACACCGGCCTACGCCCGCCGGTCCCGCTCGAGGAGGTCGAGTCCGTCGATTCGATCGTCACCCGGTTCAACACCGGCGCAATGAGTTACGGCTCCATCTCGGCAGAGGCGCACGAGACCATGGCGATCGCCATGAACAATCTCGGCGGCCGGTCGAACTCCGGCGAGGGCGGCGAAGACGTCGACCGGCTCTACGACCCGCGCAGGCGCAGCGCCGTCAAACAGGTCGCTTCCGGCCGATTCGGAGTCACCAGCGACTACCTGGTGAACGCATCGGATATCCAGATCAAGATGGCTCAGGGCGCCAAACCCGGTGAGGGCGGGCAGCTGCCGGGCTACAAGGTCTACCCGAACATCGCGAAAACCCGCCATTCGACGCCAGGGGTAGGGCTGATCTCGCCTCCGCCACACCACGACATCTACTCGATCGAGGATCTGGCGCAGCTGATCCACGACTTGAAGAACGCCAACTCCGATGCGCGCATACACGTCAAGCTGGTCAGCTCGGTCGGGGTCGGAACGGTGGCCGCAGGGGTATCCAAGGCGCACGCGGACGTCGTGCTGATCTCCGGGTACGACGGCGGCACCGGCGCCGCACCGCTGACATCGCTCAAACATGCCGGCGCGCCGTGGGAGATCGGTTTGGCCGACACCCAGCAGACCCTGATGCTCAACGGGCTGCGCGACCGGATCACCGTCCAGTGCGACGGCGGAATGCGTACGGCCCGCGATGTGGTCGTGGCGATGCTGCTCGGCGCCGAGGAGTTCGGCTTCGCCACCGCTCCGCTTGTGGTGTCCGGTTGCATCATGATGCGGGTCTGCCATCTCGATACCTGCCCGGTCGGGGTCGCCACCCAGAACCCCGAATTGCGTTCACGGTTCAACGGCAAGCCCGAGTTCGTGGAGAACTTCTTCCGTTTCGTGGCCGACGACATCCGTCGCTACCTCGCCGAGTTGGGATTCCGCAGCATCGACGAGGCGGTCGGCCACGTCGAGATGCTCGACACCGCCCACGGTATCGCCCATTGGAAGGCACAGGGTCTCGACCTGACCCCGATCTTCGCCGAGACCGCCAACGTCCACGATCCCGAACAATCCGTCCGCAGGCGGATCCGTGACCAGGACCACGCGCTCGACAAGGCTCTTGACCAGATGCTGATCCAACTGGCCGAGGGCGCGCTCGAGGACGCCCATCCGGTGCGACTGGAGCTGCCGGTGCGCAACGTCAACCGCACGGTGGGCACGATGCTCGGCGCGGAGGTCACCCGCAGGTACGGGGCGCAGGGTATGCCGGACGACACCATCCACATCACGCTCACCGGTTCGGCCGGGCAGTCCCTCGGCGCCTTCCTGCCGCCGGGGATCACCCTCGAGCTGATCGGAGACGCCAACGACTATGTGGGGAAGGGACTTTCGGGTGGACGCGTCATCGTCAGACCTCCTGACGATGTGTTGTTCCTGCCCGAAGACCATGTGATCGCAGGCAACACGCTGCTGTACGGCGCCACCTCCGGCGAGGTGTTCCTGCGCGGGCGGGTCGGCGAGCGGTTCTGTGCCAGGAACTCCGGTGCCATCGCGGTCACCGAGGGCGTCGGCGACCATGCCTGCGAGTACATGACGGGCGGCCGGGTCGTCGTGCTCGGGAAGACCGGCAGGAACATGGCGGCGGGCATGTCCGGCGGCATCGCCTACGTACTCGGGCTCGACCCGGCGATGGTGAACACCGAGATGGTCGAGCTTCAACGACTCGACCCCGAGGACTTCGCCTGGCTGCACGATGTGGTGGCGCGGCACGCCCGATGTACCGGTAGCACCGTGGCGGCGTCGTTGCTCTCTGACTGGCCAAGGCGCAGTGCGCAATTCACCAAGATCATGCCGACCGACTACCAGCGCGTCCTGACCGCAACCAGGATGGCCAGGGCAGAGGGGCGCGACGTCGACACCGCGATCATGGAGGCGAGCCGTGGCTGATCCACATGGATTCCTCGAAGTGGCCAAGGTCGAGGCGGCCAAGCGACCCGTCGACGAGCGGGTCGGCGACTGGCGTGAGGTCTACGAACGGCAGGATCCGCAGGAGCGGTCCTTCGAAGTGTCCCAGCAGGCCCGTCGGTGCATGGACTGTGGAATCCCGTTCTGCCACTCGGGAACTGCCGGCTGTCCGCTCGGCAATCTGATCCCGGAGTGGAATGACCTGGTGCGGCGTGGCCGGTGGGACGCCGCAAGCGATCGGCTGCACGCCACCAACAACTTCCCCGAGTTCACCGGCCGTCTGTGCCCCGCACCGTGCGAATCCGCGTGTGTGTTGTCGATAGACGACGAGGCAGACCGGCGGCAGCGTCACCATCAAGCGCATCGAACAGACCATCGCCGATCACGCGTGGATGACCGGAAGCATCGAACCGCAGCCCGCGGCCATCTCGACGGGCAAGAGCGTCGCCGTAGTCGGGCTCGGGGCCCGCAGGCCTGGCCGCCGCGCAACAACTCACCCGCGCCGGACATCACGTCACGGTGTACGAGCGTGATGACCGCCTTGGCGGCCTCATGCGCTACGGGATCCCCGAGTACAAGCTGGAAAAGGCGATGGTGAACCAGCGGTTGGCCCAAATGCGCGCGGAAGGAACACGTTTCGTCACCGAATGTGAAGTCGGCGTCGACCTTTCGGTCGAACAGCTTCGGGAGAGGCACGACGCCGTGGTGCTTGCGGTCGGGGCGTTGCGTGGCAGGGACAGCGATGTGGAGGGCCGCCACCTCGACGGTGTGCACCTTGCGATGGAACATCTCGTGCCAGCCAACAGGGAATGCGAGGGCGATGGCCCGTCGCCGCTTTCGGCCGAGGGCAGGCACGTCGTCATCATCGGTGGCGGCGACACCGGCGCCGACTGCCTCGGTACCGCGCACCGTCAGGGTGCCGTGTCCGTCACGCAACTCGACTACAACCCCGAGCCGCCGGGATACCGCGACGAGTCGCGCACGCCGTGGCCGACGTGGCCGCTGGTGTTGCGCACGTCGCCTGCGCATGCCGAGGGCGGTGCGCGCCGCTACGAAGTGGCGGTGCAGCGGTTCGTCGGCGACGACGACGGACGCCTGCGCGCGATGGAGATCGCCGAAGTGCGCGTCACCCGCGACGCCGACGGCAGGCGGCGCATCACCCCGGTGGGCGAATCGCTGGAGATTCCCTGTGACCTCGCGCTGCTCGCGATCGGGTTCGACGGCGTCGAACACATGGCGCTTCTGGACGGGCTCGGACTCGAGCGCAACGGCCGGGGTTCGTTGTCGTGCGGTTCGGACTGGCAGACGGCGGCGCCGGGGGTGTTCGTCTGTGGCGATGCCCACCGTGGGGCGTCACTCATCGTCTGGGCGATCGCCGAGGGGCGAAGCGCAGCGCACGCGGTCGACGTGTTTTTGATGGGCGAATCCGACCTGCCGGCACCCGTGCTGCCCGGTGCGCTGCCCTTGGCCGTCGCGTGATGGACGCGGATCGGGACTATGCTCAGAAGTCGTGACTAGACGCGGAAAGATCGTCTGCACCCTTGGTCCGGCTACGAGTGAGGACCACGTGGTCAGGGCGCTCGTCGAGGCCGGCATGGATGTCGCGCGGCTCAACTTCAGCCATGGTGAGTACGCCGACCACGAGTCCCACTACAAGCGGGTGCGCGCGGCATCGGACACCACCGGCCGTGCGGTCGGCATCCTCGCCGACCTGCAGGGTCCCAAGATCCGTCTCGGACGGTTCGCCGCGGGGCCCACCTATTGGGCCAACGGCGAAACGGTCCGAATCACCGTCGACGACTGCGAGGGCACCCACGACAGGGTGTCGACCACCTACAAAGAGCTCGCCAAGGACGCGACGCCGGGGGACCGGCTCCTTGTCGACGACGGAAACGTCGGTCTGGTCGTCGAGCACGTCGACGGCAATGACGTGGTCTGCTCGGTGACCGAGGGCGGGCCCGTCAGTAACAACAAGGGCCTCTCGATGCCGGGCATGAACGTGTCGGTGCCCGCGCTGTCGGAGAAGGACATCGAAGACCTCGAGTTCGCGCTTCGGCTCGGCGTCGATCTCGTCGCGCTGTCCTTCGTGCGCTCGCCTGCCGACGCCGAACTGGTGCACGAGGTGATGGACCGCGTCGGCCGCCGGGTACCCCTGATCGCCAAGCTGGAGAAGCCCGAGGCCGTCGACAACCTCGAAGCCATCGTGCTGGCGTTCGACGCAGTCATGGTTGCCCGCGGTGATCTCGGCGTCGAGCTGCCCTTGGAAGAAGTGCCGCTCGTGCAGAAGCGTGCCATCCAGATGGCAAGGGAGAACGCCAAACCCGTCATCGTGGCCACCCAGATGCTGGAGTCGATGATCGAGCATTCCCGGCCGACGCGTGCCGAGGCATCCGACGTCGCCAACGCGGTGCTCGACGGTGCGGACGCGGTGATGCTGTCCGGCGAGACGTCTGTCGGCAAGTATCCGCTCGAGACGGTCAAGACCATGGCCCGCATCATTTCGGCGGTCGAGCAGAACTCGGTGGTGGTGCCGCCGCTGACGCACGTGCCGAGGACCAAGCGCGGTGTCATCTCCTATGCCGCCCGCGACATCGGCGAGAGGCTGGACGCAAAGGCGCTCGTCGCGTACACGCAATCGGGCGACACGGTGCGCAGGCTGGCGCGGCTGCACACCCCGCTGCCACTGCTGGCGTTCACCTCGCTGCCGGAGGTGCGCAGCCAGTTGGCGCTGAGTTGGGGCACCGAGACGTTCATCGTGCCGCACATTCAGACCACCGACGGAATGATCCGCCAGGTCGACAAATCGCTGCTCGAGCTCGGCCGATACAAGCGCGGCGACCTCGTGGTCATCATCGCTGGCGCGCCACCGGGCACAGTAGGCTCGACCAACCTGATCCACGTGCACCGGATCGGGGAGGACGACGTCTAGGTAAGCAGGGGGAGCCGCAGTGCCGCTTCGCGATTTCGAAGAGCTACTGGCGGTACTCCACCTCAAGCGGGTCGACGACGACACATTCGTCGGCAAGCACCCCAGCAAGAACCCGCCGCGCACATTCGGCGGCCAGATGATGGCGCAGGCGCTCGTGGCGGCCAGCCGAAGCCTGCCCCACGAGCTTCCTCCCGGAGCGATCTCAGCGCACTTCATCGCGGGCGGCGACCCCACCAAGGATCTCGAGTTCCATGTCGTCCGGCTGCGCGACGAACGCCGTTTCGCCAACCGCCGCGTCGACGTCATGCAGGGCGACGCGATGTTGACCACGGCGATGGTGTCGTTCGTCGACGGCGGACGCGGGCTCGAACACGCCATCGGCATGCCCTATGTGCCAGAGCCGTTGTCGTTGCGCAAGATCGACGACCTTCTCGTCGGCTACGAGAAGACGGTGCCGCAGTTCGTCGAGGCGCTCAGACCGATCGAATGGCGATACACCAACGACCCGGCGTGGGTGATGCGCGACAAGGGTGAGCGGCTCGACCACAACCGCGTGTGGCTCAAGGCCGACGGGCCGATGCCCGATGACCCGGTGTTGCACAACGCGGCACTGGTGTACGCCTCTGACACCACGGTGCTCGACTCGATCATCACCACCCATGGCCTGTCGTGGGGGTACGACCGCATCTTCGCGGCAACGGTCAACCACTCGGTGTGGTTTCACCGTCCGATCCGGTTCGACGAATGGGTGCTGTACTCGACGTCATCCCCGGTCGCGGCGGACTCACGCGGTCTGGGAACCGGGCATTTTTTCGACCAATCCGGCCTGATGGTGGCTACCGTGGTTCAGGAAGGCATCATCAAGTACTTTCCGGAAGCAAAGCGATGAAGGTAGCAACGGGGTTCCGGGCCCGCGAGCGGGTCGTCGTACACGTCGATTCATCTGCCGCTCGCTGGATCAGCGCGCTCGCGGTGCTCAGCCTGTCCGGCTGGCTGTTCCTCCTGCACAAGGATTTCGCCTGGTCGTTGACCATCCTCGCGGCCGTTGCGGTGATCGCGCGCGGCATCTTCCTCGGCAGGCCGGTGACCGCATGGCACGCCACCGCGGCGATGCTGATGTGCACTGTCGGGCTCGCCGCCGTTTTCCTGGCCTTCGATTTGCTCGGCAACCTGGTGCTGGTCGCCTCGGCGGTGATGCTGATGTGGCCGACGTCGGCGCGCCCGAATCCCGCCGATCTGCCGCGGATATTCGGGTTGGTGAACGCGACGAAGGGTGACCCGCTCGCGCCGTTCGCGATGCATGCGTCGAAGTGCTACCACTTCAGCGCCGACGGCACCGCGGCGATTGCCTACCGCACCCGGCTGGGGTTCGCGGTTGTCAGCGGCGACCCGATCGGTGACGAGGCCCGGTTCGCCGCGCTGGTCGCGGAGTTCGCCGCCAGTTGCCACATGCGAGGCTGGCGCATCGCCGTGCTCGGCTGCAGTGAACGGCGTCTGAGCCTGTGGTCGAACGCAGCCGTGCTCGGCCGGAAGCTGACCGCGGTGCCGATCGGCCGCGATGTCGTCGTCGACGTCGCGACCTTCGACATGGCCGGACGGAAGTACCGCAACCTCCGCCAGGCCGTCCAGCGCACCAGAAACTTCGGCGTCACCACCGAAGTCGTTGACGAGCAAGGCCTCAACGACGTTCTGCTGGCCGAACTGACAGAGGTGGTCCTCGCGTCACCGAGCGGATCGCGCACGGAGCGCGGATTCTCGATGTCCCTCGACCGCACGCTTGAGGGCCGGTATCCGGGTGTCACGCTGATCATCGCCCGCGACGAGTCAGGCCGCGTACAGGGGTTTCACCGGTACGCCACCGCGGGCGCAGGCACAGAGATGACCCTTGATGTGCCGTGGCGTCGGCGCGGCGCGCCCAACGGCATCGATGAGCGACTGTCCGTCGACATGATTTCCATCGCGAGAGATCAAGGGGCGCAACGGCTGTCGCTGGCGTTCGCGGCCTTTCCGGAGATCTTCACCGACGAGAACCGCAACCTGGCCGGCAGCCTTGTGTTCACCGCGGTCCACCTCGGCGACCCGTTGATAGCGCTCGAGTCCCTGTACCGCTACCTACGGAAATTCCATGCGCTTGGCGATCGGCGGTATGTGATGGCGACGCTCACCCAGGTGGTGCCGCTGCTGATCGTGCTGCTGTCACTCGAGTTCATGCCGCGGAGGCGGCATCTGACTAGGAGGTCGGTCGCGCAGGCGTCGTGAGCGTGACGCTGAACTGGTCCTCGACCTTCTTCTGGAACTGATCGACACACTGCTGAACGGCTTCCTGGTCGGACCCGGCCTTGGACAGACAGTCCATGTAGTCGGTGCCGCCCACCTCGTTGAAAGCCCAGACGGACAAGACGATGACGACGATCGCCTCGATGATGCTGAGGATGCCGAGAACGATGCCCGCGATCGCGATGCCGCCGTTGGTGGCCTCTCCGCGCCTGGCTTTCTGCCAGCCGAGGAAGCCGAGAATCACCGCGACGATGCCGAGCACCACGCCGCCGACGACGGAGATGAGCGCGATGATCGCGACCACAAGCGCGGCGATGCCCAAGCCGTTCTTCGGCGCTTGGGGCGGCGGCGCGTACCCCGTGATAGGGCTGGGGTGGAGGCGGCGGATAGCTGCCCGGGTAGGCGCCGCCAGGCGGCGGCGGGTACTGCGGGTACTGGGGGTATTGGGGCGGCTGCGGGTCGGTCATGATGCAGGCGACTCGGCAGGCGCCGAGGGTTCCGCAGGCGCCGACGGTGTGTGGCCGCGATGTGGCGGCCTTGCGCATGCCGAACGCCGACACGACCTCGAACACCCCGAGGACGATCAACCAGACGCCGACCACGATGGCGAGGGTGACGATCGATTCGAACGGCGAGGCCATCACGACGACGCCGGCGACGAGGCTGATGACACCGATGAAGATGTTCCACCCTCTGGCGGGCAGGGTGGGATCGCTGATGGCAGCCACCGTCGTCGCGACGCCGCGGAAGACGAACCCGACGCCGATCCAGATGGCCAGCAGCAAAACCGCGTAGCCCTCACCGAAATGGCGAAACGCCAGAACCGCGAGGATGAGCGCAGCGGCGCCGCTGATGAACAGCAGCACCCTTCCGCCCGCTGTGACGTGGAGGCTGAAGGCCATGACGACCTGCGAGATGCCGGTCACCAGCAGATACGCGCCGAAGACGATGGCGGCGACCAAGATCGAGATCCCCGGCCACGCAAGCACGACGATGCCGAGGATTACTGCGAGGAGTCCGGACAGCAGCGCCGACTTCCACAGGTGTGGCAACAGGGCCGGGGGAGCTTCGGTAGTCATGATCGAAGTGTTTCACAGCGCTTACGGCGCAGATAAGAGTTTGCAAGCAACGCGCGGGAAATTCGGCCCGGCAGCACAATAAGCCGAAGCGCGGCGCAATGCGGTCGTCGCCACTAACCTTCCGTACGTTAACCGCCCAAGGCAGAAAGTAGAGACAACCGTGCTAGGTGGATGGGAAATCCGTCGAGGAAACATGTGGCGCATGGCAGCGGTATTAGCTGCAACAGCCACCCTCGCCGTTTCAGGCTGTTCGGCTGGAAGTGATTCCGGGTCGAGCGAATCAACGAGCGCGGCCTCGGGCGCGAGCGAGAAGGTCGATGAGATCGCGAACACCGTGCCCGAGGCGATCAAGTCGTCGGGCAAGCTGATCGTCGGCGTCAACATTCCGTATGCGCCAAACGAGTTCAAGGACCCGAGCGGCAAGATCGTCGGCTTCGACGTTGATCTGGTGAATGCCGTTGCGGCCACGCTCGGCCTCACGCCGGAGTATCGCGAAGCGGATTTCGCGAAGATCATCCCGTCGATCCAGGGTGACACCTTCAACATCGGCATGTCGTCGTTCACCGACACCAAGGAGCGCGAGCAGACGGTCGACTTCGTCACCTACTTCTCGGCGGGCATTCTCTGGGCGCAGCGCCCGGGGGAGCCGATCGATCCGAACAACGCGTGCGGCAAGAAGGTCGCGGTGCAGGCCACCACGACCGAGGAGACCGAGGAACTGCCCGCCAAGAGCAAGGCGTGCACGGATGCGGGCAAGCCGGCGATCGACATCATCAAGTTCGACGGTCAGGACGCGGCCACCAACGCCGTCGTGCTCGGCCAGGCCGACGCGATGTCGGCTGATTCACCGGTGACCGCGTACGCGATCAAGCAGAGCAACGGGAAGCTGGAGGCCGCGGGCGAGATCGCCGACGCCGCACCCTACGGCTGGCCGGTGAAGAAGGATTCACCGCTCGCGCAGTCGCTCAAGCAGGCGCTCGAGCACCTGATCGAGAACGGAAAATACAAGGAGATCGCCACCAACTGGGGTGTCGAGTCCGGGATGATCGACAAGCCGGTCATCAACGGCGCGATCAACTAGGCACGGGATCTCACCATGACTGATGTCGACACGCCGCCAGCCACCTCACCAGCCGCGATCGACGCCGTACCGCTGCGTCATCCATGGCGGTGGGTGGCGGCTGTCGTCATCGTCGTGCTCGCGGCGCTGTTCCTCTACGGAGTAGCCACCAACGAGGCCTACCGATGGCACGTCTTCGCCGAGTACGTATTCAACGAACGCGTGCTCAGCGTCGGCCTTGTCAACACCTTGCAGCTGACCATTTACTCGATGGTGCTGGCGATCGTGCTCGGTGTGATCCTGGCCGTGATGCGGCTGTCACCCAATCCGGTGTTCAAGGCGGTGTCATGGGTGTACCTGTGGATCTTCCGCGGAACGCCGGTGTACGTGCAGCTGGTGTTCTGGGGCTTGATCCCGACGATCTACGCGAACATTCAGCTCGGCGTGCCGTTCGGGCCGTCGCTCTTGGCGGTGAACCTGCAGGCGCTGTCCATTCCGTTCCTGTTGGCGATTCTCGGGCTGGCGCTCAATGAGGCCGCCTATATGGCCGAAATCATCCGCGCCGGAATCAGTTCCGTGCCGGAAGGTCAGCTGGAGGCGTCGACGGCGCTCGGCATGTCGTGGGGAATGGCGATGCGCCGCACCGTGCTTCCGCAGGCGATGCGGGTCATCATCCCGCCGACCGGTAACGAGGTCATCAGCATGCTGAAGACCACCTCGCTGGTCACCGCGGTGCCGTTCGCACTCGACCTGTACGGCATCACGTCCCGCGAGATCGCCGCCCGCGAATTCGAGCCGGTTCCGCTGCTGCTCGTCGCCGCGTTCTGGTATCTGGTGGTCACCAGCATCCTGATGGTCGGCCAGTATTACCTGGAGCGCTACTTCGCCCGCGGTGCGTCGCGCAAGCTGACCAATCGGCAACTCGAGGCGCTGGCCAAGGCGCAGATCAATAACCCGGGGATGTGACTGTATGACACCGATGGTGAAAGCCGAGGAAGTCTGTAAAAGCTTTGGGGCGCTGCACGTTTTGAAGGGCATCACGCTCGAGGTCGGCAAGGGCGAGGTGTTGTGCATGGTCGGGCCGTCCGGCTCGGGCAAGTCGACGTTCCTCCGGTGCATCAATCACCTGGAGCAGGTCAACGCGGGCCGGTTGTATGTCGACGGCGACTTGATCGGCTACCGCGAAGCCGGGACCAAGCTGCACGAGATATCGCCCCGCGTCGCCGCCAAGCAGCGCCGCGAAATCGGCATGGTGTTCCAGCATTTCAACCTGTTCCCGCATCGCACGGCACTGGGGAACATCGTCGAGGCTCCGATTCGCGTCAAGGGCGAGAAGAAGGACGCCGCACTGGCGCGGGCCAAGGACCTGCTGGAACAGGTCGGGCTGTCGGACAAGGCGGAAGCCTATCCGGCGCAGCTCTCCGGCGGCCAGCAGCAGCGAGTGGCCATCGCCCGCGCGCTTGCGATGAACCCGAAACTGATGCTGTTCGACGAACCCACCTCGGCACTCGATCCCGAGTTGGTCGGCGAGGTGCTGGCGGTGATGAAGAAGCTTGCCTCCGAGGGCATGACGATGGTGGTCGTCACGCACGAGATGGGCTTCGCGCGCGAGGTCGCGAATCAACTCGTCTTCATGGACGGCGGCGTCGTCGTGGAGAGCGGACCGCCACGCGATGTGCTCGCCAACCCGCAGCACGAACGCACGAAGGCGTTTCTGTCCAAGGTGCTCTAGTGGCCTTGCCGGTAAACGCACCGGATCCGGCCACCCCGCTGTGGCGCGCGGCGCAGGTATTCCGTTTGCTCAGTTGCCTTTACGCGCTCGGCTTTCAGATCGCGGTCAACGATGACCTCGACCATCCTGCGATCGGGTGGCTGCTGTTCGCGGTGCTGATCGCGTGGAGTGGCGCGTGTGCGTTCGCCTATCTCGAAGGCTTCGGTCGTCGCCTCACCTGGGTGCTGGCCGAACTCGTCGTCGTGGTCGCGTTGATGCTGTCCACCGAGTTCGTCGCCTCCGAGCAGTGGGCGCTGGACAACCAGTCCTGGCCGACGACGTTGTGGGCGACCAACGCGACGATATCCGCGGCCATCCTGCTCGGACCGATCTACGGAATGCTCAGCGGCGTGGTGATCGTCGCGGCCAGCACCCTGGCGAAGGGTGTGCTGAACTACGACCTCGGCCGTAACGCGACGGTGGTCATCGAGCTGGCTGTGGGGCTCGGAGTCGGCATGGCCGCACAGACCGCGCGCCGCGCCCACACCGACCTCGAGCGGGCCGCCCGGCTGGCAGCGAGGACCGAGGAGAGGGAACGGCTGTCCAGGCAGGTGCACGACGGCGCCATCCAGGTGCTCGCGCTCGTTTCCCGCCGAGGTCGCGAGATCGGCGGTGAGACAGCGGAACTCGCTGAACTGGCCGGCGAACAGGAGCGTGCGTTGCGGCGCCTGGTCAGCTCCGGCGACGTTGAGCCGCGGCTCGGCGAGTTGACCGACATCGGCGCGTTGCTGCGACAGCGGGCATCCGACCGCGTTTCGGTGAGTGTGCCCGCCGAACCGGTTCTCCTTGACGCGGCCGTCGCCGAGGAACTGTCCGCTGCGGCGGGCAATGCGCTCGACAACGCCGTCGCGCACGCGGGACCCGACGCGAGGGTCTACGTGCTGTTGGAGGATCTCGGGCAGACGGTCACGGTGAGTATCCGCGACGACGGAGTAGGGATCGAGGACGGCCGACTGGAACAAGCCGTCGGCGAGGGTCGACTTGGGATCGCCAAATCGATTGTGGGGCGGATGAATTGGCTCGGTGGTAGCGCGAAGCTGAACACCGGTCCGGGATGCGGGACGGAATGGGAACTGACGATACCCCGACGGTGATGGTGGTCGACGACCATCCGATCTGGCGCGACGCGGTCGCCCGCGACCTCGCCGACGACGGTTTCAACGTGGTGGCCACCGCGGACGGGGTGGCATCGGCTCGCAGGCGGGCCGGGGTGGTCCAGCCGAACGTCGTGGTGATGGACATGCGACTGCCCGACGGCGACGGGGCGCAGGCGACCGCCGAGGTGCTGACGGTGTCGCCGTCGTCGAAGATCCTTGTGCTGTCCGCCTCCGATGAGCGCGACGACGTGCTGGAGGCTGTGAAGGCCGGCGCCACCGGGTATCTGGTGAAGAGCGCGTCGAAGTCCGAACTCGGCGACGCCGTGCGGGCCACCGCCGAGGGACGTGCGGTGTTCACGCCGGGCCTGGCGGGTTTGGTGCTGGGGGAGTACCGGCGCATCGCGCAGGGACCGGAATCGAGTTCGGCGCCGAGCCTGACCGAGCGGGAAACCGAGATCCTTCGCCATGTCGCCAAGGGGCTGACCGCCAAGCAGATCGCCGCGCGACTGTCGCTGAGCCACCGCACAGTCGAGAACCACGTACAGGCGACGTTCCGCAAGCTTCAGGTCGCCAACCGCGTCGAATTGGCCCGTTACGCCATCGAACACGGCCTGGACGAGGAGTCCTGAACCGCGGATTCGGGTAGTCCTACTCATCCGCTGACTGACCGCATATTGCGACGATGACGGCATGACCGCACCGCAGCACGCCGTCGTTTCCCGGCTCTCGGCCGATTTCGCCGCGATGTCCGAGCAGTTCGCCAAGGTTTCGGCCGGCCTGACCGAACTGGATCGCATCCTCGCCGAACGCCCCCCGCAGCAGATGCCGCAGCCCGCCGCCTATCCGGTGCCGCAACCGATGCCCGTCCCGCAGCCCTACATTCCGCCCGCCGCGGTATATGCGCCGCCACCTCCGCAATGGCCTGCTCCACCGCCTGTCGCCCCGCCGCCGCGGTACTCCCCACCGCCATCGGCGCCGAAAGCGCCCCGACCCCCGCGCGACGCAAGCTGGATCGGCAAGGTTCTCGCAGTCGCCGGTGTTGCGGTCACGCTCATCGGAGTCGTGCTGCTGCTCGTGCTCGCCGCGCAGGCGGGCATTCTCCGTCCCGAAATCCGTGTCGGCGCAGGGGCGTTGCTCGCAGGCGCGCTCGTCGTCGTCGGGACCCGGCTGAACGCTCGCCCCGGCGGACGGGTCGGCGCCATCGCGCTGGCCGCCACCGGCATCGCCGCGGCCTACATGGACGTCATCGCCGTCACGACGATCTACGGCTGGGTGCCCGCACCCGTCGGCCTGGTGATCGCCGCCGTGATCGGTGGCGGCGGCCTCATGCTGGCGCGCCGCTGGGACTCCCAGCACCTCGGCCTCCTCGTGCTGGTCCCGCTGATCGTGCTTGCGCCGATCGTCACCGACGGCATCACGATGCTGCTGATCGCGTTCATGCTCGCGATCTCCGCCGCATCGCTGCTGGTTCAGCTCGGCAAGGACTGGGTCTGGCTGCACGCCGCCCGCATCACCGCACCGACCTTCCCGCTGTTGATCGCGTTGGTCGCGGCCCACATCGGCGACGGCAACGCCGCCTGGCTGGCAGGTGGCTGCGCGATCGCGGCGGCGCTCGCCATCGTCGGCGCACTCGTCCTGCTGCCGTCGACGCGGAACCGGGTGGCGATGGCGCTGTTGACGATCGCCGGGGTGTTTCCCGGTGTTGTGCACGTCGGTCGCCCTTGCGCCTGCCGTTGCCGCATTGATGGCCGCCGGATTGGCCGCGGCGCTGCTGGCGGTCGTGCTCGTCGGCGACCGGCTTCCCGGGGTCACGAAGGTCGTCAGGCAGATCTGGTCGGCCACCTCGGCGGTGTCGGCCCTGATTGCGGTGACTGTCGCGTTCGACGGCGAGATCGCCGCGCCCGTGCTGTTGGCGATGACCGTGGTGATCGCCGTCGCGGGTCGTCGCGACGCGATCGCGCGCCTCGTGGCGATCGGATTCGGTGTCATCGGCGGGCTGCTCTACCTCAGCTACGCGCCGCCTACCTCGCTGGTCCGCGCCACGCTGCTGTCGACACCGGACTCGGTCGCCATTCTGGTCTCCAGCATCCTGCTGATCGCCGCGATGCTCGCGATCATCTGGTCCTGGATCGGGCGTTCTGTGCTCGACACCGATGCGGTTCGCGTCCTGCTGGCATGCCTTGCGGTGGTCGTCGTCTACTCGGTGACCGTGTTCACCGTGACCGCGGGCGTCATGGCGGGTGGGGAAAGCGGCGGGTTCTTCGCCGGCCACATGGCCGCGACGATCTGCTGGATCGCGATGGCCGCCGCCCTCTTCGTATACGCGGCACGGCGGACCCGCGACGACCGGTCGCTGCCGATCGCCGGTGGGCTGGCGTTGGTCGCGGGTTCGATGGCCAAGCTGTTCCTGTTCGACCTCGGCACCCTGGACGGAATGTTCCGCGTCGCGGTGTTCATCGTCGTCGGGCTGGTGCTGCTCGGCATGGGGGCCGGCTACGCCAGGCTGCTGGCCCAGCAGGATCAGCAGGAAGTGTGACCCCACTCACAGTCTAATTTGGAGTGATTCAAGAATATGGCACGTTGGACTGTTCATGAGCACACGTCGAACCGAAGCCGAAATCCAGAACTTTCAAGCGTCCACCCAGCTCAGCGACAACCTGCAGCGCGTCCTCGTGGATCTGATCGAACTTCATCTGCAGGGTAAGCAGGCGCACTGGAACGTCGTCGGCACCAACTTCCGCGACCTCCATCTGCAACTCGACGAGCTCGTCGACTTCGCCCGTGAGGCCAGTGACACCGTCGCCGAGCGGATGCGCGCGCTTGACGTCATCCCGGACGGGCGTTCCGACACCGTGACCGCAGGCACCTCGCTGCCGCAGTTCCCGGCCTACGAGCACGGCACCGCCGAGGTCGTCGACCTGATCACCGCGCGGACCTATGCCGCCGTCGACACACTGCGCGCGGTGCACGACGAGGTCGACGCCGAGGATCCCAGCACGGCCGACATCCTGCATCAGCTCATCGACGGGCTCGAGAAGCTCGCCTGGCTGATCAAGTCGGAGAACCGCAAGGTTTAGGCGTGGTCTCGAGCTGACCGGGTACACCACGCGCGTGACAGTGACACGAGATATCCGTGCGTCGCGGCGGCAGGTGTGGGACGTGATGGCCGACGGATGGACATATTCCCAGTGGGTGGTCGGCAACAGCCGGATGCGGGCGGTGGACCCGAACTGGCCCGCGGTCGGCTCGACGATCCGCCACTCGATCGGGGTCTGGCCGCTGACGATCGATGACGAGACCGTGGTCGAGAAGAGCGTGCCGCTGGAGAAGCTGGTGCTGCACGCGAAAGGGGGCCAGTTCGGTGGCGCCCGAGTTATTCTGCGGCTCAGCGACATTCCCGACGGGTGCCGCGTCGACGATGGAGGAGTACCCGGTCAGCGGGCCGGGCGCGCTATGTGCCGAGCAAACTGGCCGACCTCGCCGCGTGGCCGCGCAACCGCGAGACGCTGTGGCGGCTCGGCGCGATTGCTCAGCGGCTCAAACCGACTGAGCTGTCGACCGGCTGACGGATTCCAGCCCGGTATCTGTGTCGCGCGGCGTGTCGCCGTTGCGCCTGCCGACCAGGTACCAGGTGTGCATCGGCCCCTTGCCCTTGACGTCGACCACGCCACGCTCTTCGAGCACGTAGTCGTCCTTCAAGCTCTCATATATCCTCTGCGGCACCTGAATTCGGCCCTCGACGTCTGTCGACTCCATGCGCGATGCAACGTTGACGGCATCGCCCCAGACGTCGTAGAAGAACTTGCGAGCTCCGACGACACCTGCCACAACGGGGCCCGACGCCATTCCGATGCGCAGCGGCACCGCCCGGCCCTGCGGATCCTTTAGGTCGGCGACCGCATCGGCCATGTCCAACGCCAGGCAGGCGATGGCCTGGACGTGATCGTGTCGCGGCTTGGGCACACCGCTGACCACCATGTACGAGTCACCGCTTGTCTTGATCTTCTCCAGGCCGTGCTTGTCGACGAGGGCGTCCAGGTCGGTGTAGAGCGTGTCCAGGAACTGGACCAACTCGGTGGGTGACGTATCGCTGGCGCGCTTCGTGTATCCGGCGATGTCGGCGAACAGGATCGAGGCGTCGTCGTACTTGTCGGCGATGATGTTTCGCGTCGGATCCTTGAGCCGGGCCGCGATCGAGGCGGGCAGGATGTTGGCCAGCAGCGACTCGGACCGTTGATACTCGGCCTCCATTGCCTTTTCGGCGCGGTCGATTTCACGCATCGCGTACCAGATCGTCGCCATCACGATGACCGTGGATCCGACGACGGAGCTGACGAAGCCGACGGTGAGCATCCATGGCGGGCCGAGACCTCTGTCGTTGGGCACGAGAAGTTCGAGGGCGATGGTGCCTGCCACGCCGAACGCGACGATCGCCGACGCCAGCACGATGCGCTCGATCCCGAACACGAGCACCACGAGCGTTGCCGAAACGAGGAAGTAGAACTGCAGGCCCGATCCGGTCCCCATCGTGTAGCAGATGAACCCGACCGACACGTATGCGAAGAGGAAGAACGTCAACGGTGCGATCAACTCGCCGAACCGGTACAGCAGAGGTACCGCAACGAAGATCGCCGCGAAAAACAGGTTGAGCAGTCCGACCCACCACACCGGGCCGCCGAGCAGCAACTGGAAGACTCCGAACAGGGTGCTGATGGTCGCCGCGATGTACGCCGCGATCTTGAGGACCCGGAAGCGGCTGGACACGCTGTCGGCGTAGTGCTGAGTCCGGGCAGGCACCACGCTCTTGAGTGCCAGCTCGGGCATACATACCGATCGCGCCCTGCGCGTCATGGCAAAAGCCTACTTCGCGGGGTCGGACGACAGGCCTGCGATGTCACGGGCGCGAAGAGCGAGCCACAGTTCGTGGCGGTCCTGCGCCGAATCCATCTGCCTTCCAGTCAGCCGTTCGACGGTCTCGATCCGGTTGCGCATCGTGTGTCTGTGCACGCGAAGCGCGCTTGCGGCGGCCGCCCAGTGTCCGTTGTGCTCGAGAAACGCGGTCAGCCCCCTCAGCAGCTCGGGGGCCCGGTCGGTGGCGTCGAGCGGGCCGAGCACCGCGTCGGTGTAGGCCTGAAGCGAATCCGGGCCGACGGCGTTGAGCAACATCCGGCTGCTGGCGATTTCCTCCGCCCGCAGATGCCTGCCCTGGACGCGGCTCGCGGGCAACGCCGAGCGGGCTTGCCGTAGCGATACCGCCACGGCTCCCGGACGCACGCCGATGCCGATCCCTGCGGGTCTGCCTGGCGCGAGCGTCGCCAGCGCGGTGGGTAGATCGGTGGCCAGCGGCACGGTGACCTCGACGACGTTGCCGACGACCCGGACCAGTGCGTCGCGAAGGGTGGTCAGCAGATCGGCGGCGAGGTCTTCGGCGTCGTCGGGGGCCGATATCGCGGCGGCCTGCTGGTCGGCGTCCTTGAGGCCGAGTGACGCGAGCCAGCGAGCCGCGACCGTATCGTCCACCGTGCCCCTTGCCAGCCGGTCGAGCACCTGCGCCCGCTCACGCCGCTGGGCGCTGTTGAGCCCGTGCCGCCGTTCCAGCTCCAGAGACAGCAGCGACACCAGATCGCCGGTGATCTGTTCGGCGGCAGGCAATTCCGCCGCTCCGTCGATCAGCAGCCAGGCCCGAAGTCGCTGGGCGCCCAGCGCGTGCAACTCGCGGCGACGGCCCTCGCCGATGTCGACGGCCGCGGCCGCCAATCCGTGATCCTTGACAGACGCCAGAGCTCCCGCCATCCGTTCGACCAGCCGGCCGCCGTCGGGATCGGTCTGCGCCAGGATCCGGCCGAGCTGGTCGACGACGACACCGGCGCGGCCCGTTGCTTCGCGGTGCGCATCGAGGATGCCCATCAGCCCGCCCGGACTGACCGCGGCGGCGGTGAGTGCACGCTGGGTCTGGAGTGTGCGCTCGAGTGTCCGGCGTTCGGCGCGCGCGCGAAACGCGAACACCGCCTTGGTCACCGCGATGAACGGCACCCCGTCGGGGACGGTCAGCAGTGGCATCCCGACGGCGTCGGCGGCGGCGACGAGCCGCTTCGGCGCGGACTGATGAGGCAGTTCGGCGCCGAGGCCCAACCCGACCGCCCGCACTCCTGCGCGGTGAAGCTCCGTTCACGTAGGTGCGACAGCCTGCGGCGCTGTCGGGGAGCAGCAGCCCGATGGTCAGCAGCAGCTCACCGCCCTGCAGCCAGGGGCCGGGACGGGACAGCTCGGAGACCGCGGCCGCCTCGATCTCTCTGCCTTCTGACTGGGCGCCCGCGACGAGCTCGAGTCCGAGGGCGGGATCGTCGAGTAGCTCCGCGACGGTCAGCATGGACATATCGTCGAACAGCGAGGCGGCCAAATTCTACTTTTTGTCGATATCGGTGTGACGGCCATCTCAGGAAGCCTGTTGATCATGACCTCGTCACAAGAGCCGATCGGTCCCGTCGATGCCACCAAGGTGCCGCGCTACGCGGGCCCGCCGACGTTCGCGCGCCTACCCCGCACCGACCAGGTGACCCATACGGACGTCGCGGTGGTCGGCATCCCGTTCGACTCCGGCGTCTCGTACCGCCCGGGCGCACGCTTCGGCCCTGGGCACATCCGCGCGGCGTCCAAGCTGCTGCGCACCTACCACCCGCGCCTCGACGTCGAACCCTTCGCGGTGCACCAGGTCGCCGACGCAGGCGATATCGCCGTGAACCCGTTCGACATCGCGGAGGCCATCACCACGATCGAGCGCGCCTCCGACGAATTGCGCGACGGCGGCACCAAATTGGTCACGCTTGGCGGCGACCACACCATCGCGCTTACCGCTGCTGCGCTCGCTGCACCGCGACCACGGCCCGATCTCGGTGCTGCACTTCGACGCTCATCTGGACACCTGGGACACCTATTTCGGCGCTCCGTTCACCCACGGCACTCCGTTCCGCCGGGCCAGCGAAGAAGGGTTGCTCGACCCCGAGCACTGCCTGCACGTCGGTATCCGAGGTCCGCTGTACGCACCGAGTGACCTGTCCGACGACCGGGTGCTCGGCTTCCAGGTGATCGGCTCCGACGACTTCCAGATCGACGGGCTGGCAACGGTCATCGAACGGATGCGCGCACGACTCGGTGAGGCGCCGGTATACGTCTCGATCGACATCGACGTGCTCGACCCTGCGCATGCGCCAGGCACCGGTACGCCGGAGGCGGGCGGTATGACCAGCCGCGAGTTGCTGCACTGCCTGCGAAACCTGGTGGGTGTCAACGTGGTCGGGGCCGACATCGTCGAGGTCGCACCTGCCTACGACCACGCCGAGATCACCGGGATCGCGGCCGCGCACGTCGCGTACGAACTTCTGTCGGTGTTGGCGGCGAGCGCATGACCGATCACCGCAACGGTGGCGCGGCCGTCGTGGAAACCCTTGCCGCACACGGTGTCGACACCCTGTTCGGCATTCCGGGCACTCACAATCTCGAGCTGTACCGGCACTTCGACGCCAACGGGATCCGCGCCATCACGCCGCGCCACGAACAGGGTGCAGGCTATGCGGCAGAGGCGTACGCCAGGGTCAGCGGACGCCCAGGGGTGGTGGTCACCACGAGCGGGCCCGGCCTGACCAACGCGATGACGGCGGCGGCCACCGCGTACGCCGAATCCCAACCTGTGCTGCTGGTGTCTTCGGGTATGCCCACCGGCGCGGAGGGCCTCGACCTGGGTCAGCTGCACGAAGCCAAGAACGTCAGCGGCGCAATGGATCAGCTCGTCGCATGGAGCCGCCGGGTCGGCAGCGCGGATGAAGCCGCGTCGGCGGTGGCCGAGGCCTTCGGCGGGTTCACCGGACGACGCCCGCGGCCGGTACACATCGAGATCCCGGTCGACGTGCTCGAGCAGTCATGGACCGGTGAACCGCGGATCGACGCGGCCACCGCGCCGCCGGTCGCAGACCGCGACGTTGTTCGCCGCGCGGCCGAACTTCTCGCAGGTGCCGACCGGCCGCTCATCATTGCCGGTGGTGGCGCCGTCGACGCGCAGACCGAGTTGACCGCCCTCGCCGAGGCACTCGGTGCGCCGGTGGCCACCACGGTCAACGGCAAGGGCACCCTCGATGAGGCGCACCCGCTGTCGGTCGGTGCATCGATACGGCTGCGGGCGCTGCAGAACGCCGCAGCGGACAGCGACGCGCTGCTGGTTGTCGGCACCGAACTCGGCGACTCCGACCTCTGGGGGGGCCAGATCCGCGGCCGCACGGTCATCCGCTGCGACATCGAAAGCGCCCAGCTGAACAAGAACTGCCCGGCCGACCATGCCCTTCTCGGCGATTCGGCCGCCACCGTGTCCGCGCTGCTCGAAGCGCTGCCCACGAAAACCGGCGGGGGAGAACAGCGTGCGGCGGAGCTGCGAGCGGCCTGCATGGGCGAATCAGCAGGCGATGCGGGCCTGTACGCGGAGATCAACGCCGCGGTCCGCGCCGCCCTGCCCGCAGAGGCTGCGCTGGCAGGAGACAGCTCTCAGGTCACCTACTTCGGCTCGGTGCATTACTTCGATGTTCCTGCGCCGCGGCGGTTCTGCTACTCGCCGGGCTTCGCCACCCTTGGCTACGGACTGCCCGCCGGGCTCGGCGCGGCTATCGGGCGACCCGGCGCACCCGCCGCCGTCCTGCTCGGTGACGGCGCCCTGATGTTCTCCGTCCAGGAACTGACAACGCTTGTAGAGCAGAGACTTTCGGTACCGGTGATCGTCGTGGACAGTGGCGGCTACCGAGAGATCCAGGATCAGGAGGCGGCACGCGGCATTCCGCCTATCGGCGTCAGGCTGCGCACGCCCGACCTCGCACCGCTCGCCGTCGCGATGGGCGCCAACGGCGTCCGCACCACATCGATCGCCGATCTGCCCGAACTCGTCGGTGCCGCGCTGGGCGCCGACGGCCCGACTCTCATTCACTTCGACATCCGCTGAAAGGATTTCACCATGGATATCGCCGTCGTCGTCATCTATCTCGCGGGCATGATCGCGTTCGGGTTCTGGGGTAAACGCAGGGCCACAACGCAATCCGACTTCCTTGTCGCAGGCCGAAGGCTCGGTCCGATGCTGTACTCCGGCACGATGGCCGCCATCGTGCTCGGCGGTGCATCCACCATCGGCGGCGTCGGCCTTGGCTACGAGTACGGGATCTCAGGTATGTGGCTGGTGTTCGCGATCGGTGTGGGCATTCTCCTGCTGAGCCTGCTGTTCGCGGGGCGTATTCAGCGGCTGGGCGTCTACACCGTCAGCCAGATGCTCGAATTACGTTACGGGCCAGGATCTTCCGTCCTGTCCGGTATCGTCATGTTCGGATACACGCTCATGCTGTCGGTCACCTCGACGATCGCGTACGCGACCATCTTCGGTGCGCTGTTCGATATCGGAAGGGTGTTCGCGATCATCCTCGGCGGGAGCGTCGTGGTCATCTACTCCGTTCTCGGCGGCATGTGGTCGATCACTTTGACCGACTTCGTGCAGTTCCTGGTCAAGACGATCGGCATCTTCTTCATCCTGCTGCCGGTGGCGCTGTACAAGACCGGCGGCATCAGCGGGCTGGCCGAGAAGCTGCCCGCCGACGCGACGTCGTTCACCGCCATCGGGGGCGACACCATCCTCACGTACTTCGTCATCTACACCTTCGGTCTGCTCATCGGCCAGGACATCTGGCAGCGGGTGTTCACGGCGCGCAGCCCAGGGGTGGCCCGCTGGGCCGGCACCGCGGCGGGCGTCTACTGCCTGGCGTACGCGGTGGCCGGTGCGGTGATCGGGATGGCGGCCAAGGTGCTGCTGCCCGCGCTGGAGTCACGCGACGACGCGTTCGCGGAGTTCGTCGAGATGCAGTTGCCGCCGATCCTGGCGGGCCTTGTGCTGGCCGCGGCGCTGGCTGCCGTGATGTCCACCTCGAGCGGCGCGCTGATCGCCACCGCGACCGTGTTCAGCCAGGACATCGTCGCCAGGCTGCGCAACCGCGATATCGAAGCGGGCAGCGAGGACGACCACCTGCGAAGCAACCGAATTTACGTGGCCGGCTTCGGGGTTCTGATGATCGTCATCGCGTGCATACTGCAGGATGTTGTCGCCGCGTTGACGGTTGCCTACGACATCCTTGTCGGCGGACTGCTGGTGCCGATTCTCGGCGGCCTGCTCTGGCGGCGCGGCACGAACGTCGGGGCGGTGGCGGCGATGGCCGTCGGCACCGTCGTGACCCTCGCGACGATGATCATCGTCGGTGACATCTTCGCCAACGAGCCGATCTATTACGGGCTGGCCTCCGGACTGGTGGTGTTCATCATCGGCAGCTTGCTCACCAAGCCGACCGCAAGCGACGTGATGGCGGAATGGGACCGAAGGAGCCGCGGCGAGAGCACCGCACCCGAGCCTGTGACGGATGCGACAATTTAGGGTCGCGTTGTAAAGTCGAACCCTGCCGTTGGCTGACCGTGGGGGGCGAAGCTTGGACGGGTGGAGGTTTCGAAGCGCGGCCATCGGCTGCGCCTTCGCCTCGTGCACGATGGTCATCGGACCGGGTTTGCTCGCCGCCGCCCCCGCACATGCCGGGCTCTTCGGGATCGACTTCTTCGGCGACGAGGACAAATCCGATATGCACCACCCGCGGCCGGGTTCCGAGGTCAGCGCGCAGTCGACCCGATCCGCGGCCGGGTTGGCGGCAGCCGAGGCGCCGACTGCCAAGATCGGCAGCGCGCCAGAGAACGACAGCGTCCCCGAGAGCACGGCGATGCGCTCGATCGCAAGCGCTCCGGAAAGCGTCGTCACCGCCCAGACCGCCGGCGGTGGTGGTGGCGTCCCAGGTGTCAACACCGCAGGTCGGGCCACGAATCTGCCGCGTGTGTCGTCTGCTCCCGTCACCCGCAGCGTCGTCATCCGCAGGTCGCCCCAGGCGGCAGGCTCTATTCCTGCGTATTTGCCGCCTTCGCCGCAGTCGCCCTCTGTGGTGGCGTTGGCGGCACCGCCCTCGGATTCCGTTGAGCCTGAGGCCAGCCAACGACCCGCGGGCCCGCTTGCCCCGTCACCGACGGCACCCCAGCCGAAAAGCCCACTGGCGCCGGGCAATTCAGGTGCCCCGCGCAGTCCCCGACTCCTACCGGGTCGGGTATGCGGAGTACCTCAGGTCGGCCGACACCGGCGACCTTTTCGTCGCGGCACTGCCGGGCGTGGCGGGCATCACGGGATTCACCCTCGTCGGCGCCTACGCGGGCTATCGCCAGGCCAAGGCGCTGCAGCGGGCGCTCCTGGCTCCCGCACCGACCAGTTTCCTGCTCTAGGCGTGTGTGAGTGCGCCGAACAGTGGGTATACCGTTTTCACTGATTGGTGGGGTGGGACTCTAAACGAGGACGACGACGCATGGATGGTTCGTTGATGCGAAGCGCGATCGGATGCGCGATCGCATGTGGTGCCTTTGTTGCCGGACCGTTGAGCCTCGGTGCGGCGGTCGCCGAGGCCGGCCTGCTCGGTATAGGCGGCGGCGGTGACGGAGTCGATGTACTCGGTATCGATGTGATCGGCGGCAACTCCAGCAAGTCGGGGAGCGGCGGAGCGGCGGCGCGTGCTCAACGCCGTCTCGACAGCGCCAAGCGCGCGAAGCGTGGTCATCCGGACGAAACCGTCAACAGCTCAACCGGATTCGAGCGCTGTTCCTGCGGCTTTCATTGCCCCCTCGGAGCAGCCCGCCGCAGTGGCGCTTGGATCCCGTTACATCGAATCCGTGCCCCAAGCGCCGCCACCGGCCGCGCCCGCACCGGTTCCGGTGACCGTCCCGCTTTCGGTGATGCCGCCTGCCGCGCCCGCCCTAGACGTGCCTGCGCCGCTGGGACTGCCGGTCACGACGACGAACCAGCCGGGTCCGACCGGCCGGATCGGACCGGCCCATAGCTTCTCGCCTCCGACGAAGATTCCTGACTCCTTCCGCGTCGGTTATGCGGAGTACCTCAGAGCGGCGACGACGAGCGACATGTTGGCCGCGGCGTTACCGGGTGTGGCGGGTATCGCCGGGTTCACGATCCTCGGCGCCTTCGCGGGCTACCGGCAGGCCAAGGCTGTTCAAATGGCGTTGCTGGCGCCGGTGCCGACCAGAATTCTGATGTAGCAGCCGAGGCATAGACAGTGCCCTCGGTGAGATTCGAACTCACACTGGACGGGTTTTGAATCCGTTTCCTCTGCCAATTGGGATACGAGGGCCGGCGACGCAGTCGGCTTTCCACCATAGAGGATCCCCCGAAGTCGCTGTCTGCGCCCACGACCGCCACAATGGCACCCATGACCGGCGCAACGACTGACGATGCCAATCCGGATGCCAAGCCGCACCGCGTTCTCATCGCAGAGGACGAAGCCCTCATTCGGCTGGACCTGGCCGAGATGCTGCGCGAGGAGGGCTACGAAGTCGTCGGTGAGGCAGGCGACGGGCAGGAAGCCGTTGAACTGGCCGAAAGCCTCAACCCCGACCTGGTGATCATGGACGTCAAGATGCCGCGTCGCGACGGTATCGACGCGGCAGCCGAGATCGCAGCCAAGCGCATCGCCCCGATCGTGGTGTTGACCGCGTTCAGCCAGCGCGAGCTGGTCGAGCGCGCCCGTGACGCCGGCGCCATGGCCTACCTCGTCAAGCCGTTCTCCATCAGCGACCTGATACCCGCGATCGAGCTCGCGGTGAGTCGGTTCGGCGAGATAAGCGCGCTGGAACAGGAAGTCGCCACGCTGTCGGACCGGCTCGAGACGCGCAAGCTCGTCGAGCGGGCGAAGGGTTTGCTCCAGACCAAGCATCAGATGTCTGAACCCGAGGCCTTCAAGTGGATTCAGCGGGCGGCGATGGATCGCCGGACGACGATGAGGCGGGTTGCCGAGGTCGTGCTGGAAACCCTCGACGAGCCCGAGGACGCCGCGCCGTAGGGCACCAATACACCGAAAACGCGCACCACGGCCATGTGTTGGCTATGTTCTACCCCGAAGCGTCAGCGCCCTGGCCCAGAGAAGCCGGGATCGTCGATGCCGATGAAACATCGAGTCGGAGGTGGAACGTGCGCGGTCGCGTGGCACGGAGCGCAGTGGCGCTCGGTAGCGCAGGACTTGTGGTGCTAAGCATGGCTGCTTGTCAGCAGTCCAAGCCTGAAGAGGAGGCATCGCAGACAGACCTGAAGATCGTCGAGCAGGTGCAGATCGACGATAAGGGTGGCGAGGTCAAGGCGTCGGAGGGTGCTGCGCCTGCCGATCCTGCCGGCGACGGCAAGGCCAACTGCCCACCGGTGTCGATCGCCATGGCGGGTGCGCTCAACGGCCCCGACGCGGCATTGGGCATCAACATCAAGAACGGCGTGCAGTTGGCGATCGACAAGCACAACGCCGCCAATCAGGGCTGCCAGATTCAGCTGAAGCCGTTCGACACCGAGGGCGATCCGCAGAAGGCGACCGCGATCGCCCCGCAGATCGTCGACGACCAGTACACGATCGGCCTTGTCGGCCCGGCGTTCTCGGGTGAGACGAAGGCCACTGGCGGTGTCTTCGACCAGGCCGGCCTTGTCGCCGTGACAGCATCGGCGACCAACCCGACACTCAGCGAGAACGGGTGGAAGACGTTCTTCCGCGGTCTGGCCAACGACGCCGTTCAGGGTCCGTCGGTCGCGAACTACCTGAAGACCGGGCTGAAGTACGAGAAGGTCTGCGTCATCGACGACAGCACCGACTACGGCCTCGGTCTGGCGACCGCGGTGCGCGACACGCTCGGCCCTGCGGCCGATTCGGGCTGCAACATCTCGGTGAAGAAGGGCGACAAGGACTTCTCCGCCGCGGTGACCCAGGTCAAGGGCGTCAACCCGAATGCCGTGTTCTACGGCGGGTACTACTCGGAGGCGGCTCCGCTGGTCCAGCAGCTCAAGGACGGCGGCTTCGAGGGCACGTTCGTCAGCGCCGACGGCACGAAGGATCCGCAGTTCGTCAGCCAGGCGGGTGAAGCGGCCAAGGGCGCGATCCTGTCCTGCCCGTGCGGTCCGGCAACCGGTCCGTTCGCGGAGGAGTACCAGAAGAAGTTCAACGCCGAGGCGGGCACCTACAGTGCCGAGGGCTATGACCTCGGCACCATCCTGGTGAAGGGCATCGACTCGGGCGCCATCACGCGGCCTGCGTTGCTCGACTTCGTGAAGAACTACAACGGTCAAGGCGTGGCGCGCAATTACCAGTGGACCCCCACCGGTGAGCTCACCACCAATTTGATCTGGATCTTCAAGGTCCAGTAATCCTGCGGCGAAGCGCGTCCGAGACTGATGAGCTCGGACGCGCTTTCGCTTCAGATAACCTGCGCGAGGAGCCCGGCGCCGGATGACCTTCATCCCCCCTGACTGCATCAACGAGTACGCGTGCCTGGCCGCGGACATCAATTTCAACCTGGAGAATCTGCGAAGCGGCTTCTGGCAGTTGACGATTGACGGCCTGTCGTGGGGGGCGATCTACGCGCTGGTTGCCGTCGGCTACACCCTGGTGTTCGGTGTGCTTCGGCTGATCAACTTCGCCCACTCCGAGATCTTCATGCTCGGCATGTTCGGCGCCTACTTCGCGCTCGACGTCATCATGGGCTTCACGCCGAGCGGTAACGCGTACAACAAGGGCTTTCTGCTGACGATCGATGTACCTCGGCATTGCGATGCTGTTCGCGATGCTGGTCTCCGGTTCGGCCGCCGTCGGACTGGAGTTCGTCGCGTATCAGACCGCTCCGAAAACGGGGCGCGCGGTCGCTGACCTTCCTGATCACCGCGATCGGCATGTCGTTCGTGCTGCAGGAGTTCGTCCACTTCGTTCTGCCCAAGCTGCTCAAGGGATATGGCGGCAGCAACGCGCAGCAGCCGATCATCCTGGTGCAGCCGAAGACGCAGTTCACCATCTTCGGCGCCTCGGTCTCCAACGTCACGATCGTGATCATCGTGGCGGCGTTGGTCCTCGCGCTGCTGACCGATATCGCGATCAACCGGACGAAGTTCGGCCGAGGCATCCGGGCCGTCGCGCAGGACCCGACCACCGCGACGTTGATGGGTGTCTCGCGCGAACGCATCATCATGACCACGTTCTTGATCGGCGGCCTGCTGGCGGGTGCCGCGGCGTTGCTGTACACGCTGAAGGTGCCGCAGGGAATCATCTATTCCGGCGGATTCCTCTTGGGTATCAAGGCTTTCTCGGCCGCCGTGCTCGGCGGCATCGGCAATCTGCGCGGCGCACTGCTCGGCGGTCTGCTCCTTGGCATCATGGAGAACTACGGGCAGGCCGTGTTCGGTACCCAGTGGCGCGACGTGATCGCGTTCGTGCTTCTCGTTCTGGTGCTGCTGATCCGGCCCACCGGGATACTGGGTGAGAGCCTCGGGAAGGCACGCGCATGAGCGATCAGAGATCGCAGACAATGCGTATCGCGCGGACGCAAAACGCTACTTGCACCGGGCGATGGTCTGCGCACTTGGTGGGACGGCCTGGCCACGCTCGCAAAAGTGGGGCTTCGGCGTGCTGCTCTTCGGCGCCGTCGCGCTGCTGCCGCTGTACACACCGCCGTTCCTGGACACCCCAGGCATCAGCTTCGGCGGCACCATGGCGCAGTTCGCCATGGTGGCGATCATCGCGATCGGCCTCAATGTCGTGGTGGGCCAGGCCGGTCTGCTCGACCTCGGTTACGTCGGCTTCTATGCCGTCGGCGCCTACACGGTCGCTCTGCTCACCAGTCCCGACAGCCCGTGGAACATGGTCGGACCCGAGGGCTTTTTCAGCACGCCATGGGCGTGGCTGTCCTGTGTGCCGCTGGCGATGGCCGTCACCGCGCTCGCCGGCCTGATCCTCGGCTTCCCGACACTTCGTCTGCGCGGAGACTATCTGGCGATCGTCACCCTTGGGTTCGGCGAGATCATCCGGTTGATGGCCGACAACCTGGCCGACACCACCGGCGGCCCGCGCGGCCTCAACGAGGTTGCGTTCCCGCGCCTTGCGGAGAGCGAGAAGTTGCCTGAAGGGGTCTTCTCCAGTGCGAATTCCACCGGCGAAGCGAACTACGGCACGTGGTGGTTCTGGCTCGGGCTGATCCTCATCGTCGCCATCCTGTTGCTCGTCGGCAACCTGGAGCGCAGCCGGGTCGGCCGCGCCTGGATCGCCGTCCGGGAAGACGAGGACGCCGCAGAAGTGATGGGCGTCAACACCTTCCGATTCAAACTGTGGGCGTTCGTGATCGGCGCGGCCATCGGCGGACTTTCCGGTGCGCTGTACGCGGGCCAGGTGCAGTACGTCGCGCCGCCGACGTTCAACATCATCAACTCGATGCTGTTCCTGTGCGCGGTGGTGCTCGGCGGGCAGGGCAACAAGCTCGGGGTGATCTTCGGCGCGTTCATCATCGTGTATCTGCCCAATCGCCTTCTGGGTGTCGAGTTCCTCGGCATCAACATGGGCGACTTGAAATACCTGTTCTTCGGGCTGCGCTCGTGGTGCTGATGATCTTCCGGCCCGAAGGACTGTTCCCGGCCCGTCAGCAGCTGCTGACCTACGGCAGAGCCGCGCGCGACCTGCTGCGGGCCAAACCTGCGGAGAAGGAGCCGGCCGCATGAGCACCCCATTGCCCGGCACCGACGAATCCGTCGAAGAACTCGCCAGTGTGCACCGCGAGATTCAGGCCGCCGAGGGCGAAACTCTTTTGCAGACAAAGGAGTTGACGGTCAAGTTCGGCGGCCTGACCGCGCTGGACTCGGTCACGTTCGACATCCGCCGCGGCGAGATCCTCGGCATGATCGGACCCAACGGCGCGGGCAAGACCACCTGCTTCAATGCGATCACCGGTGTCTACCGGCCCACCTCAGGGCAGGTGATCTTCGACGGCGCGCCACTTGGCCGCATCAAGCGGCACCAGATCACCCGCAAGGGCATCGCCCGCACCTTCCAGAACATCCGGCTGTTCGGCGAGATGACCGCGTTGGAGAACGTGATGGTCGGCACCGACGCCCGTCACCACACATCGGTACCGGGTGCGCTCGTGCGCACCCCGCGGCATCGCCGGGAGGAGAAATCGGCGATCGAGCGCTCCGCGGCGCTGCTGCACTTCGTCGGCATCGCGCACCGCGGCGAGGAGAAGGCGAGGAACCTGCCCTACGGTGACCAGCGGCGCCTCGAGATCGCCCGCGCGCTGGCCACCGAGCCGAAGCTGCTGTGCCTCGACGAGCCTGCCGCGGGATTCAATCCCAGCGAGAAGGCCGCGTTGATCGAGCTGATCCAGAAGATCCGCGACGACGGCTACACGGTGCTGCTCATCGAACACGACATGCGACTGGTGATGGGCGTGACCGACCGAATCGTGGTGCTGGAGTTCGGCCGCAAGATCGCCGACGGCCTGCCCGCCGAGATCCGCGAAGACCCGAAGGTCATCGCCGCCTACCTGGGAGTGCCCGATGACGAACTCACCTGACGCCGACGAACGGCCGGTCCTGCTCGAGGCCCGCGACATCGTCGTGCACTACGGCCGGATCCAGGCCCTGCACGGCGTTTCTCTGGTGGTGCGGGAAGGCGAACTGGTCACCCTGCTGGGTTCCAACGGCGCGGGCAAGACCACGATCATGCGGGCGATCTCGGGCCTGCGGCCGCTGACGTCGGGCTCGGTGTGGTTCGAGGGCAACGACATCAGCAGGGTCAAGGCGCACCGGCGGGTGACAGACGGCTTGATCCAGGCACCGGAGGGCCGAGGCGTGTTCCCTGGCATGACGGTCGTCGAGAACCTGGAGATGGGTTGCTACGGCCGCAAGTTCGCGTCGAAGGCCGAACACAAGGAACGCCTCGACTGGGTGCTGGAGACGTTCCCGCGGCTGGCCGAACGCAGGAATCAGGTGGGCGGAACGCTGTCCGGTGGTGAGCAGCAGATGCTGGCGATCGGCCGTTCTCTGATGGCCCGTCCGAGGGTGCTGCTCCTCGACGAGCCGTCGATGGGGTTGGCGCCCATGGTGATATCGCAGATCTTCAAGATCATCGCCGACATCAACTCTCAGGGCACCACGGTTCTGCTCGTTGAGCAGAACGCGCAGCAGGCCCTGACGCGGTCTGACCGGGCGTACATCCTGGAGACGGGCGATATAACCCGTGAGGGCAAGGCGCGAGAGCTGTTGGAGGACGACAGCATTCGCGCCGCCTATCTCGGCGTCGCTTAATTCTGCTGGTGGCCAACCGCATTCAGTCACTGCTGGGCGTCGACTATCCGGTCGTCCAGGCGCCGATGACCTATATCGCGCGGGCCGAGCTCGCGGCGGCGGTCTCGGAAGCAGGCGGCCTTGGGATGATCGAGACGTTGACGCCGGAGGGCCGGGCGGACCTGCTGCGCGTCCGCGAGCTCACCGACAAGCCCGTCGCGGGCAACCTGATGATCCAGGGCTGGAAGAAGGATCCCTCGATCGTCGATGTGCTTGCCGAGGCGGGCGTTCGCCACGTCTTCAGTTCGGCGGGCGATCCGGCGTTGTTCACCGAACGACTGCATGACGCGGGGATGGTCGTCGTCCACGTCGTCGGATCGCTTCGAGCGGCGGTGAAGGCCGCCGATGCCGGCGTCGATGCGCTCGTCGTCGAGGGAGTGGAGGGCGGCGGCTTCAAGTCAGCCCTCGGCGCGTCGACCATGGTCCTGCTGCCGCTCGTCGCCGCACGCGTCGATCTGCCGATCATCGCCGCAGGCGGCATGTGCGATGCGCGGTCCGCCGCGGCGGCCGTCGTGCTGGGCGCCGAAGGCGTCCAGATGGGCACTCGGATGCTGGCCAGCCGGGAGTCTATGGTGCACAACAACTTCAAGGATGCAATCGTCGCCGCCGACGATGCGGGCACAGTGATGCTCGACATTCCGGGCAATCCGACGATGCGGGTGCTCCGTACCGGCTTGGCTGCCCGCGTTGCTGCGCACGATCCCGAGGTCGAACTGCTCGGCAAGGTCACCGACCTGTACTTCGACGGCGATATGGAGGCCAGCGTGGCCAATACGGGGCAGGTGTCGTCGCGGATCGCCGAGCTGCTTCCGGTCGCCGAGATCGTGCGGCGCACCTGGGCAGACATCGAAGCGGCGCTCGACGACGCCCGATCGCGGATCTGAGTACACGAGCGCCCCAAGTGCGGTTGGAGCAGCGGAGTGTCGGCGTCAGACACGCTCCGCAAGCGGGAGGTCCCCCAGTTTGGCGGTCGTTCGATTAGCGCGCGACGATGACCGACGAACCGTGGCCGAAGAGCCCCTGATTGGCCGTGACGCCTACTGTCGCGCCCTCGACCTGGCGCCCCGTCGCCTGGCCCTTCAGCTGCCAGGTCAGCTCGCACACCTGCGCGATGGCCTGTGCCGGAATCGCTTCACCGAAGCAGGCCAGCCCGCCCGACGCGTTGACCGGCACCTTGCCGCCGATCGTCGTCGCGCCGCTGCGCAGCAGTTGTTCGGCTTCACCCTTCTTGCACAGGCCGAGGTGCTCGTACCAGTCCAGCTCGAGCGCGGTCGAGAGGTCGTACACCTCGGCGAGGCTGACGTCTTCCGGTCCGATACCTGCTTCGGCGTAGGCCGCGTCCAGAATCTGGTCTTTGAACACGCGCTCGGGCGCGGCCACCGCGGCCGTGGAATCGGTTGCAATGTCCGGCAATTCGGGCAGATGCTGCGGATACTGCGGCGTGACGGTGCTGACCGCGCGCACCGAGGGCACACCGTCGACCGACCCGAGGTGCTTCTCCGCGAACGACTTGCTGGCCACGATCAGCGCAGCCGCCCCGTCGGATGTCGCGCAGATGTCCAACTGCCGCAACGGGTCTGCCACCACCGGGCTTGCGAGGACATCCTCGACCGAGCTCTCCTTGCGGTACCGCGCGTTCGGGTTCTCCAGACCGTGCCTGGCGTTCTTGACCTTGACCCCCGCGAAGTCCTCGGAGGTGGCGCCGTACAGGTCCATCCGCCTTCGGGCCAGCAGTGCGAAGTAGACCGGGTTCATCGCACCGATCAGGTGGAACCGCTGCCAGTCCGGGTCGTTCCTGCGCTCACCGCCGACCGGCGCGAACGCGCCCTTCGGCGTGGTGTCGGCCCCGATGACGAGGGCGACGTCGCAGAAGCCCGCGAGGATCTGCGCGCGGGCACTCTGCAGCGCCTGAGAGCCACTGGCGCACGCGGCGTAGCTGGAGCTGACGGGGACGCCGTTCCAGCCGAGCTTCTGGGCGAATGTCGAGCCGGCGATGAACCCGGGATAGCCGTTGCGGATGGTGTCGGCGCCCGCGACCAGCTGGATCTGTTGCCAGTCCAGACCCGCCTCGGCGAGCGCGGCGCGTGCTGCGACGACGCCGTACTCGGTGAAATCACGGCCCCATTTGCCCCACGGGTGCATACCCGCGCCGAGGATGTAGAGCGGTTCAGGACTCATTCCGTTCCACCCTCCGCGATCTTCCATGCGTGCACGATCCGCTCGACGCCGTCGTCGTCGACGAACAGCGGCATCGTCGTCAGCTCCATCTCCATGCCGACCTTCAGGTCGGCGGCCAGCGTGCCCTCGATGACCTTGCCCAACACGATCAAACCTTCGTCGGCCAACTGCACCGCGGCAATCGCGAACGGCTCGAACGGATCCGGCGCGGGATACGGCGCGGGCGGCGGATACCGGTTCTCGGTGTAGCTCCAGATCGTGCCGCGGCGTGACAGCGGTACCTGGGCCAGGTCGTCGCTGTCGCAGGCGGGGTTGGGGCAGTTGTTCGACCGTGGCGGGAAGACATAGGTGCCGCACTGATGGCACTTACCGCCCAGCAGATAGGGCAGTCCCGATCCGTCGGTGGCGAACCAGCCGTCGATCGCAGGTTGCGTAGAAGCTGACACGCGGTCAGCGTACCGATTCCCGTCGCGAAACTGAAACGTGTTCCAGTTTCGCCGTCCTCTCGATCTTGGGATCGGTAGTGGTCAGGCCCGTGTGCACTTGCCCAGGAGCAGCGTCCCGACACCGCGTCCAGGACCAAGAAGAACGGAGATCACCATGGGATTCCTCAAGAACCGCACGCTGCTCGGCTACTGACCGGCGCCGGCATCCAGCAGGATGCGTAGGAGGTCGTCGGGGTTGTCGCGCATGAGATTGTGGGCGCCGTCGAGCTCGTGGACGTTCCAGTCGGGATCGTCCTTGACGCGTTCGTACGACGGCCGCAATGGGGAGTCTCCCGGCCACTTCAAGGCGTAGACGAAGTCGCGGCGACGGACTCTGTCCACGTCGCCGGTCAACGTGATCCGCTGCATGAACGAAGCCAGGGGATGGGCGCTTGCGCGCGGGTCGAAGAACGGCATCGGCGGCACGCCGTAACCGGTCTCGTCGACACCGAGGTACCACTCCCGCTCCTCGTCGTTGACGAGATGCCAGCACGACTCGCCGTCACGAGGGACGAGTGCGTCCAGATACACCAGAGCATCGACCTTCTCGGGAATCCGGTCGGCCACTCCGGTGATCACCATTCCGCCGTAGCTGTGCCCGACCAGCACCAGGTCGTCGGCATCGGATTCCGCCTCCAACGCGGCCAGCACATCGGTGATGTGCGTTTCGAGGTTGACGCCCGCGTGCGCGAGGTGTGCACGTTCGGCGACGCCGGTGAGCGTGTAGCCCAGCACCCGGTGACCTTTGGTGCGCAACGCGGCGGTCAGATCGTCGAAGCACCATGCGCCGTGGCAGGCGCCCGGAATCAAGACGTAGGTGGTCATGCTCGGCTCCTGTCTGCGCGGGTCTTGTTGCGGTAGTTCTCGGTGACACTTGCCAGTTCGTTCGGATTGCGGCTAGCGCCGGTGCGGTGCATCTCCCGGTTGGCGGAGATGACGTCGGCGGTGTCCCTGCGACGCTTGTCCTCGTAGCGGCGGAGCCCGCCGTCGAAGTCGTCGGCGAGTTCGTCGGCGAGAACACGGGCGTCGAGAATGGCTTGTGAACCCCCGTTCGCCCCAACGGGATACATCGGGTGGGCCGCATCGCCGAGCAGCGTCACCCGGCCCGTGCCCCAACGCGGCAACGGGTCCTTGTCGACCATCGGGTACGCGAGCACCTCGTCGGTGCGGTTGACCATTCCCGACACGTCGAGCCAGTCCAGCCGCCAGTCCTCGGTCAGCGCGGCGACCTCGCCTGCGTCGGCGGGCCGGTTCCAGCCTGCGTCGCCGGTCAGCGGGCCGGGCTCCGCGTCGGGGCGCTGAATGACCCAGTTCACCATGCCGCCGCCGATCGGGTAGACGACGAGATCGATCCCGTTGTCTCCCTTGATGATCGCCATCGTGCGGCCGTCGAGAAACGCCTTCTGTCGCGCGGCGCCGCGGAACATCTGGATTCCGGACCACAGCAGCGGGTCACCATCGGGATGAAGCGCGGCACGCACGGCTGAATTGATGCCATCGGCTCCGACGAGTGCGTCGGCACCCATCCGGCCGGCCTTGGTGTCAACGACGACGGTGTCGCCGTTCTGTTCGAAACCGGTCAGGCCGGCGCCCGTTCGGACGGTGTCGGATCCGATGCGCTCGACGACCGCGTCGAGCAGCAGCATCTGCAGTTGTCCGCGGTGCACCGACAGCTGGGGATATTCGTATCCACCCTCGATGCCGCGCGCTTCGCGAAAGAGTTCGCCGCCCCGGTTGTCGAAGAAGGCGATGACCGAAGGAGCGACAGATATGGCGGCCAGGTCGCCGCCGAGTCCGAGACCGTCGAGTTCGCGCACTGCGTGCGGCAACAGGTTGATGCCGACGCCGAGCGGCTTCAATTCGCGCGCCCGCTCGACGACCGTGACGTCGAAGCCCCGTCGTCGCAGGCAGAGCGCGGTAGTCAAACCGCCGATGCCTGCGCCTGCGATGAGTATCGATTTCCTGCTCATGACTCCACGGTGGCCGAGCCGCTGCTATAAGTCCAATACCCATATCTGAACGAAACTATAAGCTGACGTTATGGAGTTACGTCAGCTGGAGTATTTCGTCGCGGTGGCCGAGGAGGCGAACTTCACCCGCGCAGCGCAGCGCATCCATGTCGCGCAACCCGCGGTGAGCGCGCAGATCGCCCGGCTGGAGAGGGAACTCGGGCAGCCCCTGCTGGATCGCTCGCACCGCACGGTGCGGTTGACCGCCGCGGGCGAGGCTGCCCTGCCGTTCGCCAGGCAGGCGTTGCGGGCGGTGCGCGATGTGCGCACGGCCGTCGACGACGTCTCCGAACTCGTTCGCGGGTCGGTCACGATCGGCACGGTCACCGCCCACAACGTCGACATGGCCGCGCTGCTGGCCGCGTTCAACACCGCTCACCCCGCGGTGGAGATCACGCTGGGCACCGACGACTCGGACGCTCTGATCGACGGCGTGCAATCCGGCCGGCTCGACCTGGCGATCGCGTCCGTCGGCTCCGAAGAGGTGCCCGACGGACTGGCCGTCGAGGTCACCACCGACGAGGCATTCGAGGTGGTGGTCGCCGCGGACGACCCCTGGCGTCGCCGATCGTCGGTTTCGTTGAAGGTGCTCGCCACGCGTCCGTTGATCGCGCTGCCGGTCGGCACCGGCATCCGTCGCCGTCTCGACGAGGCGTGCGCCGCCGCGCACGTGCCGCTGCGGGTCGCGTTCGAGGCCAGCACCCCGCTTGAACTCGCCGACCTCGCCGAGCGTGGGCTGGGACCCGCGATCGTGCCGCAGTCGGTGGCTCGTACCCGTCCGGCCCTTCATCGCATTTCCATCGTGCCGGAGCTGCGTGGACGGCTGGTCCTGGCTTGGCGGGCGGCCGCCCCGATCAGTCCGGCCGCGGCAGCGCTCGTCGACCTTGCCCGCGAGCACGTGCGTGTCGGCGCGCGTGCATAGAGTAGGGCCGTGACCCCAAGCGCAACGGCCGAGAAGGCGCCAGAAAAGCCGATATTGATGCTGCTGGACGGCAATTCGCTGGCGTTCCGGGCGTTCTACGCGCTGCCTGCGGAGAACTTCAAGACGCAGGGCGGGCTGACCACCAACGCGGTGTACGGGTTCACCGCGATGCTCATCAACCTGCTGCGCGACGAGCAGCCCAGCCACATCGCTGCCGCGTTCGACGTATCCCGCCAGACGTTCCGGCTGGAGAGGTACCCCGAGTACAAGGCGGGCCGGTCGGCGACGCCCGACGAGTTCCGCGGTCAGATCGACATCACGAAGGAAGTGCTTGGCGCACTGGGCATCACGGTGTTGGCCGAGGCCGGATTCGAGGCCGACGACGTGATCGCCACGCTGGCGACGCAGGCCGAGGACGAGGGCTACCAGGTCCTTGTCGTCACCGGCGACCGCGACTCGCTGCAACTGGTCAGTCCCGACGTCACCGTTCTCTACCCCCGCAAAGGCGTCAGCGAGCTGACCCGGTTCACGCCCGATGCGGTGGTCGAGAAGTACGGCCTCACCCCGCAGCAGTACCCGGACTTCGCCGCGCTGCGCGGTGACCCAAGCGACAACCTGCCGGGCATACCCGGTGTGGGGGAGAAGACCGCGACGAAGTGGATCGCCGAGTACGGCTCGCTTCAGGCCCTCGTCGACCAGGTGGACACCGTGAAGGGCAAGGTCGGCGATGCGCTGCGCGCCAACCTGTCGCACGTCGTGCTCAACCGCGAGCTCACCGATCTGGTCAAGGACGTGCCGCTGGCCCAGACCCCCGACACGCTGCGCATGCAGCCATGGGACCGCGACCAGATCCACCGGCTTTTCGACGACCTCGAGTTCCGTGTGCTCCGGGACCGGCTGTTCGACACGCTGGCGTCCACAGACCCCGAGGTCGATCAGGGCTTCGACGTCCGCGGCGGCGCACTCGAAGCAGGCGAACTGGCCAACTGGCTCTCCGAACACGCCAAGGGCAAGCGGTCCGGCATGGCGGTGATCGGGACACACCTCGCGTTCGACGCCGACGCGACGGCGCTGGCGATCGTGGCAGGCGACGGCGACGGCCGCTACCTCGACACCTCCGTTCTGACCCCTGACGATGAGGCCGCGCTCTCGTCCTGGTTGTCCGACGCCGACGCGCCGAAGGCATTGCACGAGGCGAAGCTCGCGATACACGACCTGGAGGGGCGCGGCTGGACGCTGCGCGGGATCACATCGGACACCGCGCTCGCGGCCTACCTGGTCCGGCCCGGTCAGCGCAGTTTCGCACTCGACGACCTGTCGCTGCGCTACCTGAAGCGCGAGCTTCGTGCGGACAACCCTGAGCAGCAACAGCTTTCACTCCTCGACGACAGTGACGGAGTCGACGATCAGGCGGTGCAGACGTCGATTCTGCGGGCCAGCGCAGTGATGGATCTCGCCGACGCCCTCGATGACGAGTTGGCCCGCATCGAGTCCTCCTCGCTGCTCGGCGACATGGAGCTGCCGGTCCAACGGGTACTGGCCGAAATGGAGACCGCGGGCATCGCCGTGGATCTGGCCCATCTTTCGGAGTTGCAGAGCGAGTTCGCAGACCAGATCCGCGACGCGGCCGAGGCGGCCTATGGAGTGATCGGTAAGCAGATCAATCTCGGCTCGCCCAAGCAGTTGCAGGTGGTGTTGTTCGACGAACTCGAGATGCCGAAGACCAAGCGAACGAAGACCGGTTACACCACCGACGCAGACGCGCTGCAGTCACTGTTCGAGAAGACCGGACACCCGTTCCTTCAGCACCTGCTGGCCCACCGCGACGTCACTCGCCTCAAGGTGACTGTCGACGGTCTGCTCAACTCGGTCGGGTCGGACGGCCGGATCCACACCACCTTCAATCAGACCATCGCCGCGACGGGCCGGTTGTCGTCGACCGAGCCGAACCTGCAGAACATCCCGATCCGCACCGACGCGGGTCGCCGCATCCGCGACGGGTTCGTCGTCGGCGAGGGTTTCGACGAGCTGATGACGGCCGACTACAGCCAGATCGAGATGCGCATCATGGCGCACCTGTCCAAGGACGAGGGCCTCATCGAGGCGTTCCGCACCGGCGAGGACCTGCACTCGTTCGTCGCTTCGCGTGCATTCTCGGTTCCGATCGACGAGGTCACCGCCGAGCTCAGGCGCCGAGTGAAGGCGATGAGCTACGGGCTGGCCTACGGCTTGAGCGCGTATGGCCTTGCCGCACAACTGAAGATCTCCACCGAAGAGGCCAAGGTTCAGATGGAGCAGTACTTCGACCGGTTCGGTGGCGTGCGGGACTACCTGCGGGACGTCGTCGACCAGGCGCGCAAGGACGGCTACACGTCGACGGTGTTCGGCAGGCGCCGGTACCTGCCCGAGTTGGACAGCAGCAACCGCAACGTCCGCGAGGCCGCCGAGAGGGCCGCTCTGAACGCTCCGATCCAGGGCAGCGCGGCCGACATCATCAAGGTCGCGATGATCGAGGTCGACAAGGCGCTCAAGGAGGCCGGGCTGAAATCGCGAATGCTGCTGCAGGTACACGACGAATTGCTGATCGAGGTCGCCAAGGGCGAACGCGATCAGGTCGAGAAGTTGGTGCGCGACAAGATGGGCGATGCCTATCCGTTGGATGTCGCGCTGGAGGTTTCAGTCGGGTACGGCCGCAGCTGGGACGCCGCTGCGCACTGAATCGCGGCGCGTTCAGTCGATGTCGAGCGTCGCCGACAACAACTGCATCAACCGAAGGCCCCCGATGCTGTTCGCGGATTTATCGAGGGCCGGACCATAGATCCCGATGCCCTGTTGATGACACACCACACCCATCATCGCCCCGGACACACCACATTTCGCTGGGATTCCGACGTCGCAGGCATAGTGGCCGGAGGCCTCGTACATACCCGTGGACAACATGAGGCGTCGAACCAACCGTAGATGCGACCCCTTAACCGTTTCGTCCATCACGCGAATGTCCGAACGGTCGGCGAGCATCCTGCTCGCATGCGCCAGATCGACGACATTCACCTCGATGGCGCACATCTGGCAATACGCCCACAGCAGGTCCTCGATGCCGGTTTCGATCAGGTGGTGGCTGCGCAGGTGATAGCCGAGCGCTCGATTCTGATCGGCGAGCATCAACTCGGATCGGGCAGTGTCAAGGCTCACGCTGATCGTCGGATTTCCGGCCAGCGCGCGGATGAACTCGAGCACGTGCGCCGCACGGTTGTCCGGACTGTCTCCTGGCAACATGTCCACGATGACGAGCGCGCCGGCGTTGACGAACGGGTTGACGGGAACCCCGGAGCCCCGTGTGAACGTCTCGAGCGAGTTGTACGAGCCCGACGCCTGATCGAAACCGACGCGCTCGAACACGTACTCCTTGCCGTGGTGGTGCAACGCCAACAACAGGGTGAAGACCTTGACCACGCTCTGCAGCGTGAACTTGGCGCCGTGATCGCCAGCGGTGATCACGCCGTGCCCACCGAGATCGATTGCGACAGCGAGTTCGTCGCTACGGGCCCGGCTCAACTCGGGCAGGTAAGTCGACACCTCGCCAAGGCCGAGCCAGGGCTTCACCTGGTCTACGAGTACCTTCAGCGAGTCCTCGGCGATCACCGGGCCCTTTAGTAGTAGGGGAGGTGTCGGGTCCTCTCGGCATCGCTCACCGGCAGATGATCCTGTTCCCATTCCTCATGTTTCGTGGTGACGTACTCCCGGATGAACTCTTCGCCGAATACCTCGTGGCTCAGTTCATCTTCTTCGAAGGCCTCGATCGCTTCGAGAAGTGTCCGCGGCAGCCGCTCGATCTCGTCGTGCTCGGATGCGAGCTCGATCATCTCCGGGCCGGGATCGATCTCGTTCGAATACCGTCCAATCCGGCCGCCAACAGGAAAGCTCCTGCCAGGTAAACGTTCGCCGAAGCGTCGGGATTTCGAACCTCGATGGCCGGGCGGTTCTCCGGAACGCGGATCATGCACGACCGATTGTTCGGCCCGTAGGCGATTTTGATCGGTGCCCAGGACACTGCACCGTCGACAAGCCTTGGCGTCAACCGCTTGTAGGAGTTGACGAGGGGATTGGTGATGGCCGTCAGCGCACGTGCGTGCTTGAGCAGTCCGCCGATGAAGTACTTCGATTCCTTGGACCACTCGTCTTCTCCGCCGACGCTCGATCCTCCGATCCGCAGGACGCTTTCCTCTTCGTCGTCCAGGGTGCACAGCCCCATATTGAAATGCGCACCGGAGCCCCACAGATTGGCAAAAGGTTTTGGCATGAAGGTCACGGCCAACCCGTGCTGCTTGGCCACCTGGTGAATCATCAGGCGGAACAACGTGACTCGGTCAGCCATCTGAAGCAGATCCCGGTAGTAGAAATCGATCTCGAACTGGTTCACACCGCCTTCGGCGCCCATGGCAAAGGCCTCGAGGCCGATCTCCTTCATCATGGTGATGACCTCGTCGAGGAACTGCGACACGTCATACGTCGTCTCGACGTCGTATGCGGGGCTCGGCTCGACAGCCCCTGACGAGGTCAGATCGCCGAAGCTGTCGGACGTGAGATTCTCGGGCCGATAGAGATAGAACTCGGGTTCGATACCCAACGTGCACCGGTAGCCCTGTTCCGCGGCGCGGGCGATCTGCCTTTTCAGAATCGATCTCGGGTCCAAAGCGAACGGTTCACCCTTGTCGGACCACATATCTGAAGCCATCCAGGCGAAGCGCTTGTCCCACGGCAGGATCGTCAGCGTGTCGAGATCAGGTATGGCGGTGACCTCTTCCTCGACCGGATCCATCTGCCCGATGCCGTTGATGCCTCTTGGGGTGTACCTGGCGAAGCCCGCCAGCAGTTCGGGCAGGCGCGCGATGGGATGACTCTTCCCCCTTGACCTTCCGAGGATGTCTATCCACGCGGCCGTGACGTAACGCACGCCTGCGTCGGCCAATTCGCTGGTCTGCTTCGAGTACGCGGTGTCGACCGCGCGCAGTGTATCCATTGTGGTTGTGCTTCTTTCTGTTTGAGTCCCAGGGATTTTTCAGCTGAAGGTGCGGTACGGATCAGCCAAATCGACACCGGACTTTGGACAGATCCATCGGCTGAATAGGCATGAAATCGCCGTAGCGTGACGGCGGAGCACTGGCGATGCGCGCACCCTCGGGGCCGAAGATATATGCCGGCTCCGGATTCAATTTCAGGAATGCCAAGTAGACGACGGCACCGACGAGTGTGGAGACGATGAAGCCCATATCGGCGCCGTTGAACAGCTCTGCGCCTGGACCCACGTACCAGCCGGTGTTGATGAAGAACATTCCGATGACGACGGCTGCCAGCCACGCGATCACCGCACGGTGATTGAGGCCGACAGAAGACCAGTACCGCCCGCCCATCTGGCCGCGGTTGTACACCTGCAGAGAATCGGAATCGTAGTACCCGCGGTTGTTGAAGTAGCCGATCAGATTGATGATGCTCCACGGCGCCCCGAGCACGATGAGTATCGCGAGGTAGGAGCTGACGATCGCGGAAAGCTCTTGGTAGAAGGCGCCAACGAACACCAGCAACGTCGACACGATCGACAGATAGATGGTGGCTCTGACCCGGCTCAGCCGTGGCACGACCGAGGAGAAATCGAGCCCCATGTTGTAGATGTTGATGACTGCCTGGGCGGTACCGGGAATGAACGCCAGGTACAGAGCGAAGAACAGGAACCAGAACGGCACGTTGTTCGCGAACTCGGTGGCATACGAGTTGAGCGGGTCTTTGAACGTCACGGCCGTGTACGCACCGAACATAAAAGCGCCGCCCATGCCGAAGAACCCACCGAACCACGCCGCCGCCACGGAGTGTGAAGGCGGATATTTCTTGGTCGAGATGTGGCGGGTCCAGTCGCCGGCGTAGGGGCCGTACGAATTGACGGTTCCGGCGCACGCGAGCATGCCCAGGAGTCCATGTCGGCCAGAAGCTTCCCAACACGTAGTCTCCACCCGCATACCCGGGGTCGAAGTTCGGAGCGGCGACGAACACGTAGAGGAGCATCATGGCGCCCGCAGTCGGCACCATCCATTTCGTGAACGACACCATGTTGGCGTGACCCATCACCGCGATGACCGTCATGACAGCGGCTACCAGGGTGTATGCCACGACCAGCAGAACGACGGTCACAGTTTCGCTCTCGATGGCGAAGATCCGAACTACGCTGCGCGCCAGTACTTCTCCCGCCGCCCAGATGCACAGTGCGGCAAAAACGATGTCCGCGGTGATTCCGAGCGCCGAGCCGATCATCCGGCCAAGCGCGCCGAAGTGGGCGCCGCTGGCGACAGGGTTGTTACTGCCGCTTCTCAGCCCGAGCAACGTCATCGGGGCCATCAGGGTCGCGCCTATCGCCGAGCCGACGACGATCGCGCTGGCCGATGCCCACCACCCGAGACCGAGCGATACGGGTATCCAGCCGATCACGATGATCCCGAACGTCATGCTTCCGCCGAACAGGATCCACAACAGATTTCGGGGACGGGAATGCCGGTCCTCGTCCGGGATGTACTCGATCCCGTAGCTCTCCACTTTGCCGACGGCGTCGACTTTTGCGGGGAGCCTGATCGACTTCGTTCTGCGGTGCCACATTCTTCATACTGGTAATTCCTTCGATGAAGCGAAATATGCAGAGTGGGATCGACTCTCGCGCGTTCGCACGTCGACCCTGCTCCGGGACCCGAACTACCTGGGGTGCAGCGCATCCCATGCCTTGCTGAAAGGCACGAGGGGTGCTTTCGCGACGCCACCTCCGATCTGTCGTCCTGATCGGCCGGCAATACCGATGTCGAGGAAGGGCGTGATATCGGTTCTGGCCGCGATCCTCTCGACGTCCAATCCCAAAGGCGCACCCCGATAGTTCAGGACAGGGATCAGGAAATCCGGGCTCTCGGTGACGGTGATCTCGTACATCGCCGTCGTGCGCGCGATCATCGTCGAGACGTCGCGGCCACTCGAGCGATGCAACGGTAGGCCCGCCGCCTGCGCGAGGCCGCCGAGGCCGACCACCTCCGTGATGGTGCTTTCCCCGCCCATGAACTCGATCTCGTCGGCGTCGTGTCCGGACTCCAGCAGGTAGTCGTCGAAGGTGGGTAGGGGACCGGTGAACCATATGTCGCCGGTGCCGGATGTCTGGATCCCGAATTCGGCACACGAGAATGCCATGGCGGTGACCACGCTGGAACCCTCGTAGCCGCGCATCGCGTTGGCCATGACCTTGCTGGCGGCCATCGAAAGGCGCAGGAAGAAATAGTCGTCGCAGAGCGAATCGAGCACGGCCTCCAGTTCCGAGCCGAGTTGTTTGGCACCGACGAGTAGTCGCCGCAGCAACAGCAGCGTGGCGGCGGCGTTGCGGCTGTGCAGTTCGTCGCCCATCGTCAATGCGCGGGACATGATCGGTTTGAGCCGCACCGCTTCGGTCTGGGAATTGATCAGCGTGTTCAGCGCAGGTGCGATGCGCAGCCGCAAGTCCTCCAGGTTTTTCCTGGTGGCTTCGGTGTATGTGCCGTAGTTGAGGCGGTCGGCGCTGTCGCCTTCGTAAAGGGTGCAGTAGGCGCGTTCACCGCTGCGATCGTCTGCCACCACCAGGACCGGCATCGACGCCGTGGTGACGCCGGCCAGCGAGCCGACGCAACCGAATTCCTGACACCCCCGCACGGCGATGTCTCCGCGCTCGAAGGATTCGACAGCCGCACCTTCGTCGGCCGCCAGCCCTTCGTATAGCGCGCCTCCGATGATCGCCGCGCGTTGGCCACCGGTGTACGAGTCGAACGGCATCGCCGGACCAGAGGTGAGGACGGTCGTTTTCGGAAGCCCCATGGCGCTCTCGGCGCTTTCGACTGCCCATCAGCACAGGATCGGAAGCGAGGAGCGCCTGGATCGCGGCCGTGTTGGCCCGCTTGCGCGCATCTCGCATCGATACGCCTCCGTGCTAAAACGTTTTGGCAACCGCGACGCCGGTACAGATTCTTCGGTTTTGCGGGTGAAACTGATCGGCGGTTAGGGCGGTGACCTCAGCCAAATGGTTTTGGCTAGGTCGGCAGTGACATTAGTCACATATTGATCACGCTGTCAAGAACATCACACCAAAGTGGGTGCCGCGGGGTTCGTGGCGGCCGAGGACGCGCGTGCGACGAACTCCGTCGGGATGATCCGGGTGTCGTCGGCTTTTGACCCGCTCTCGAGGCGGTCCATCAACAATTGAGCAGCCGTCCCGCCCGTGCGGAACGGAAACAGATTGGTGGCGGAGATCTGAGGCGACGTCAAGGTCAGCGAACGGCAGTCGACCGCCGATGCGATCGCCAACTCGCTTGGAACGCCTATTCCGGCTCGTGATGCCCCGTCGAGCAGGGCCAGCGCCAAGTCATCGGAACTCGTGTAAACGGCATCTGCGCGGTCCTCGCGCAGCTTCGCGATGACCTGATCGACGGCGCGATGATCGAAGGATCCCAGGGTGAGGGTGATGTCCTGGGCGCCTTGTTCACGCACCCAGTCGCGGTAGCCGGACATGACGTCGTTGACGTAGGACCGGCGCGTGTCGTCGGCAACCATCGCAGGGCGGACACGGCCGTTCTTCTTGAAATGGTCGAGGACCACGCGGGCCGCCGTCGCATGGTCGTTGTCGACCGCAAGCACTTCGTGCGTCTCGCACAGCGCGATGCCGACGGTGACCACCGGCACGCCGGTGGCGAAGATCGGCTCGTCGCCTTGTGGATCCACGATGATCGCACCATCGATGGCAAAGCCGCCGAAAATACTGGCCTTGCCCCCGGACGGGGTGATCACCAGCGCGTACCCGGAGCTGTCCGCGGCAGCGGCAGCTCCGTTGATGAGATCGAGGAAGTATGCCGAGTCCGGCAACGCGGGTCCGCGCGATATTTCGAGAGCAGGCATCTGGATCGCGATGATCCGGCTTCGGCGCGTCACGAGCTGTTGCGCATGAACGTTTGCTTGATAGCCCAACTGGCGCGCAGCTTGCAGAACCCTGACCCGCGTCTCCTCGGCGATGCGGCCCCGATTGTTCAACGCATGGGACACGGTGGTCGGTGACACTCCGGCGGCAGCCGCCACCTCTCTGATGCTTGCCACCGTCACCTCCCTGCTGGGGCAGGTCTCACGATAGCGAAGTGGGCGGTCAGTGGCCGTTATCCGCGCTGCTGTGGCGCATCGGCGATTACACCCGGAAGCCGGCGAGGCCCTGAAGGGCTGGTGCGGCAGCGCGGGCCCCGTACACCGCGTAGGTCTCCTCGGTCAGCAGCGCGTCCACCCGCTCGTCGCCGAAGCCGCGGTCGATGCGGTCCCGCACGAACGCCAGCTCGACGACCTGGTGGGCGAAGGTCTTGACCGTCCGCGCCCCGCGCTTGCCGCCCGTCTGGTTCGCCGCGCCGATCGCCGCCTTGCGGCTCTTGAGCGAACCGAGCCACGTCGCCTCGTTGGGCGTCACGAGGCCGGCCGCCACCATCCCTGGCAGCTTCTCCGCGGTGATCCGCTGCTCTTTGCGCCTGCTGGCCACCCCGAGCCAGATCATCAACGCGAAGATCGGCACCATCCAGAGGAAGTACACGCCGAAATACGCCCCGACCCCGAGCAGCGACGACCCGTTCCACAGGCCGTGCATGATCACCGCGCCGATGTAGCCGAGCAGGATGAAGCCGACTTTCGCCAGCGCGTTGCGGTTCTGCATCGCATACCAGACGCCGATACCGAACATCGTGGTGAACAGCGAGTGGGCGAACGGGGCCATGATCAGTCGCATCGCGGCAGTGACCAGCGAGTCGCCGACGGTTTCCCCGCCACCGATGTAGAGGATGTCCTCCAGCCAGGCGAACCCCGCGCCGACCAGGCCTGCGTAGACAAGGCAGTCGGTAAGAGAGTTGAGCTCGTTGCGGCGTCTTCCGGTCATCATGAGCAGGAGAAAGAGCCCCTTGGCCGCCTCTTCGGTCAGCGGCGCACCGAGCACGATGGTGATCGGGCTTGCCCCCTCGGTCGCGCCGGGGTTGATGGCCGCCTCGGTGATCAGCTGCAGTATCGACGCGATGATGACGGCGACCGACGCGCCCCACAGGAACGCCAGGATCAGTAGCCGCGGCGGCTCCGGCTCCCACCGGTCCAGCCACAGGTAGGACAGCAGGACGACGGTCATCGCGATACTGGACAGCACGAAGCCGATGGATGTCCCGACGGGGTTGAACGCCGTAAGCGCGATGATGATCAGGCCGGCGATCGTGCCCAGCAAGATGAGCACACCCAGCGGCGCTCCGACCTTGCGCACCTTCTTCTGTATCGGCGGATACGGCGGAAGGAATTGAAGTGGCTGTTGCGGCGGACCGGCATAAGTCACCAGAGCAGGGTAGCGGTGAGCATCGGGGAAATCCGGCAACGGGATCGCGTAGTCACGGCCATCATTCTCACTTCCTTTCTATCTTTCTTTCATATACCCTTTTTATCACTCTCTCACACTTCCGATCAAGCGGCTTCGTCATGGCCGACACCGGCGAGGCGGTCACCTACGCGCGAGTACGACGAGCGGTGCAATCGCTTGGCGCACCTGCTGCGCGGCGCCGGGCTCGAACCGGCTCGATCACTACTCGATCTTCATGGAGAACAACGCTCGCTACCTCGAGAGCGTGCGGCGCCGGCGAGCGCATCCGGTCTGTACTACACGTGCATCAACTCGCACCTGACCGCCGACGAGCTCGCCTACATCGTCGACAACAGCGAGTCGAAGGTGCTGATCACGCTCGCGAGACCAAGCGCGACGGTCGCCATCGAGCGCCCTGCGCAATGCCCGAAGGTCGCGCTGTGCGCTGATCGTCGACGACGCGGCCGGTGCGACGGAGCTGACGTGCGCGACGTCGACGACGGCCGTCGACGGCTGTCACCGACGACGCCACTCGACGACGAGCGGCTGGGCGCGGCGATGCTGTACTCGTCGGGCACCACCGGTCGGCCGAAGGGCATCGTTCGCCAGCTGCCCGACCAGCCGCCAGGCCAACCGCTGCCGCTGTTCCATTTCCTGCGCGAAGCTGTGGCACTACCGCGACGGACATGGTGTACCTGTCGCCGGCACCGCTGTACCACTCGGCACCTCAGGCCGCCGTGGGCCTGACGCTGCGCATGGGCGGCACGGCGATCATCATGGAGCGCTTCGATCCCGAGCAGTACCTGGCGCTCGTCGAGCGCTACCACGTGACCCACAGCCAGCTGGTGCCCACGATGTTCGGCCGCATGCTGAAGCTGCCCGCCGAGGTGCGCGACGCGGTACGACCTGTCGTCGCTCGAGACGATCATCCACGCCGCCGCTCCGTGCCCGGTCGCCGGTGAAGGAGCAGATGATCGAGTGGTGGGGCCCCATCGTCCACGAGTACTACGGCGCGACCGAGGCGATCGGGCTTCACCGCGTGCGACTCGCACGAGTGGCTCGCGCACCGCGGGCACCGTCGGCAAGGTGCTGCTCGGGCGAGCTGCACATCTCTGGACGACGACATGCAGACCGTGCCGCTCGGCGACGCCGGGCACGCATCTGGTTCGGCGACCCCGACCCGTGCCAGTACTTCAACGATCCCGAGAAGAGCCGCCGAGGCCGCGTCGCCCGATGGCACGATGAGCACCGTCGGCGATGTCGGCTACGTCGACGACGACGGCTACCTGTACCTCACCGATCGCAAGACGTTCATGATCATCTCCGGCGGCGTCAACATCTATCCGCAAGAGACCGAGAACCTGCTCGTCACGCACCCCAAGGTGGCCGACGCGGCGGTCTTCGGCGTGCCGAACGCCGATCTCGGCGAGGAGGTGAAGGCCGTGGTGCAGCCGATGCCCGGCTTCGAGCCGGCACCCGAGCTCGAGCGACGAACTGATCGTCGTTCTGCCGCGAGCATCTGTCCGCAGAAGTGCCCGCGACCGGTCGACTTCGACCGCCGACTCCCCCGCCTGCCGACCGGCAAGCTGTACAAGCGCGTGCTGCGCGACAAGTACTGGGGCGACACGAGTCGAGATCGTGTAGTCGCGGCTGATCATGATCGACCTGCTCACGGGACCGGGTTTGTCCAGCATGTACACAGTCGAGTAATCTCTTCTGGTACCCGTCTGTGGTTTTGCGATCTCTGCTGCGGGTGCGCAGCACGATGTCGGCGCGCCAGCGTCGAAACCAATAAAAACCGTCCCTACGACCCAACCTGTCCGGAGCAACCCACCACATGCCAAGTCCCTCCGTCACCTCGCCGCAAGTAGCCGTCAACGACATCGGCTCGGCCGAGGACTTTCTCGCCGCCATCGACAAAACCATCAAATACTTCAACGATGGCGACATCGTCGAGGGAACCATCGTCAAGGTTGACCGTGACGAGGTCCTGCTCGACATCGGTTACAAGACCGAAGGCGTCATCCCTTCCCGAGAGCTCTCCATCAAGCACGACGTCGACCCCAATGAGGTTGTGTCCGTCGGCGATGAGGTTGAAGCCCTGGTCCTCACCAAGGAGGACAAGGAAGGCCGCCTGATCCTGTCCAAGAAGCGTGCGCAGTACGAGCGCGCCTGGGGCACCATCGAAGAGCTCAAAGAGAAGGACGAGGCCGTCAAGGGCACCGTCATCGAGGTCGTCAAGGGCGGCCTGATCCTCGACATCGGCCTGCGCGGCTTCCTGCCCGCATCGCTGGTCGAGATGCGTCGTGTCCGCGATCTGCAGCCGTACATCGGCAAGGAGATCGAAGCCAAGATCATCGAGCTCGACAAGAACCGCAACAACGTGGTGCTCTCCCGCCGCGCCTGGCTGGAGCAGACCCAGTCCGAGGTGCGCAGCGAGTTCCTCAACCAGCTCACCAAGGGCGCCGTCCGCAAGGGCGTGGTGTCCTCGATCGTCAACTTCGGCGCATTCGTCGACCTCGGCGGCGTCGACGGCCTCGTGCACGTTTCGGAGCTGTCCTGGAAGCACATCGATCATCCGTCCGAGGTCGTCAATGTCGGCGACGAGGTCACCGTCGAGGTGCTCGACGTCGACATGGACCGCGAGCGGGTTTCCTTGTCGCTCAAGGCCACTCAGGAAGATCCGTGGCGTCACTTCGCCCGTACGCACGCGATCGGCCAGATCGTGCCCGGCAAGGTCACCAAGCTGGTGCCGTTCGGTGCGTTCGTCCGTGTCGAGGAGGGCATCGAGGGTCTGGTGCACATCTCCGAGCTGGCTGAGCGTCACGTCGAGGTCCCCGACCAGGTGGTCGCGGTCGGCGACGACGCCATGGTCAAGGTCATCGACATCGACCTCGAGCGTCGCCGCATCTCGCTGAGCCTCAAGCAGGCCAACGAGGACTACACCGAGGAGTTCGACCCCTCGAAGTACGGCATGGCCGACAGCTACGACGAGGCAGGGCAACTACATCTTCCCCGAGGGCTTCGACGCCGAGACCAACGAATGGCTCGAGGGCTTCGAGAAGCAGCGCGACGAGTGGGAGGCCCGCTACGCCGAGGCCGAGCGCAGGCACAAGATGCACACCGCGCAGATGGAGAAGTTCGCCGCGGCCGAGGCAGAAGCAGCCGCAGCGCCCCCGTCCTCTGCCAACGGTGCACCGCGCGCCGAGGAGCAGTCGGCAGGCGGATCGCTGGCCAGCGACGCCCAGCTGGCCGCGCTGCGGGAGAAGCTGGGCCGGCAACGCCTAGATCGGCGTTCGACCGGGATGATTGCGCATCGGTCTGACCGGCGGCATCGGCGCCGGTAAATCGACGGTGTCCGCCGCGTTCGACGAATGCGGCGGCATCATCGTCGACGGCGACGTGATCGCCAGGGAAGTCGTCGAACCCGGAACCGAGGGTTTGGCGTCCCTTGTCGACGCGTTCGGCGACGACATCCTGCTCCCCGACGGCGCATTGAACCGGCCCGCCCTGGCGGCCAAGGCGTTCGTCGACGACGAAAAGCGCCAACTCCTCAACGGCATCGTGCACCCTCTGGTGGCGCGCAGGCGTGAGGAGGTCATCGCCGCCGTCTCCGAGGATGCGGTGGTGGTCGAGGACATCCCGCTGCTCGTCGAGACCGGGCTGGCGCCGATGTTTCCGCTCGTGGTGGTCGTCCACGCCGACGAGGAGACCAGGGTCGAGCGGCTGATCAAGCGCGGTATGGACGAGACGGACGCCCGCGCGCGGATCGCCGCTCAGGCGTCCGAGGAGCAGCGGCGTGCGATCGCCGATGTGCTGCTTGATAACTCGGGCTCGCAGGGTGAGTTGGTGGAACGTGCCCGCGAGATCTGGTATCAGCGGGTGCTGCCGTTCGCGCACAACATTCGCACCCGCGAGACCGTGCGCGTTCCGCCGATTGTGGTGCCCTACGACCCCGCTTGGGCCGACGATGCCCGACGGATCGTCAACCGGCTCACGATGGCGTGCGGGCACCGGGCGTTGCGGGTCGACCACATCGGCTCGACGGCGGTCGAGGGCATGGACGCCAAGGACGTCATCGACATTCAGGTCACCGTCGAATCATTGGCCGTCGCAGACGAACTCGTCGGTGCCCTCACCGAGGTCGGCTATCCCGCGAATCGAAGCACATCACCAGCGACGTTGCCGCACGCCGGACGACCCGTCGCAGTGGCGCAAGCGAATTCACGGCGCAGCAGATCCCGGGCGTCCGGCCAATGTCCACATTCGGGTGAACGGATGGCCGAATCAGCAGTTCGCGCTGTTGTTCGTCGACTGGCTGAAGGCCAATCCCGTGTGCAGCGCGGACTATCTCGCGGTCAAGCGGCAGGCGCTGCGCCGCACGCCGGACTACGCCGAGGCGAAGGAGCCGTGGTTCCTCGACGCCTACCGGCGGGCCAAGGAATGGGCGGACACCACGGGTGGCGGCCGTAGACGCCAGTACAGGCCGCTAGGCGGCCGGGGGAGCAGCGTCTTCCGCAGGCGGTGTCCGGTCCGGCGCCGGCGGCCGCGGCGCCGGGTTGTCGAGCGGGGCGCCGCACTGCAGCGTGCCGTACAGCGGATCGTCCTTGACGCGGAACAGTCTCGGCGCGATGAACTGGTCGGCCTGCGCCACGATTTGGTCGTCGACCAGGATCTCGCAGTGCAGATTCGATCCGTACGGCCAGTCGATGGAGACCGTCATGCCTGCCAGCTTGGGGTCGGACAGGACCGTGTTGACCTCGAATGTGCTGGCCGGGAAGCATTGTCGGCTGCTCGCTGTTGACGTTCGCGTCGTCCAGCCTTGTAGGCGACCACCGCTCCGCGAGACGTGCCGTCGGCACGTGCCCGGTAGATGACGTTGTGCTGCAACCCGTCAGCGGGAGCGGGCGCCACGTCGCTCTGGGAATCGGCATCAGGATCGGCGAGCGCCGAGGGCGTGACGACCTGAGCGGCGACCACGAGAGCAGCCGCAGCCACGAGCGCGAGGGCGCTGCGCTTGGTGACACTCATGAGATAAAACCTTACAACTCGGATGTAGCGAGGCCGCGTCGACCTGCGCTTTGGCGTCATGAAGACCATCGCTGCGGCGCGTCGAGCCGTTACTCCGGTACTGGTCAGGAACGGACCCGCGCCAGGTCAGGGCGATATCCGCCTCGGCCAGCCAACGGTCGAGGTCATAGTCGTGCCGGGACAGGCCTTCGACCGCGGCCACCGCCGTCTGAACCGCCTGTTCGGCGGTCTTCGGGGGTCAGCAGGCCGTGCCGGACCGCGGTCAGCAGCTCGTCGACGTCGTCAGCTCGACGCTCTGCCCGGTGCGCACCACGAGATCGAGGTAGTGGTCCTCGGCATGCCAGCGTCTGGCCCGGCGTGTAGCGGCCGACGTCGAGGTAGAAGTCCTGGTCGCGTTCGTGGCCGGGGTTGAAATGGAATACCGTGGCCCGCAGTCCGAGCGCAGGCAGCAGCCAGGACTCCAGGTAGTGGAACTGGGCGCGGCCGGGGGTCGGGCGGGCCATGTACAGGCCCCACGGTTTGACCGTGTACACGTCGACCGCGCGCACGATGCCCTTGGGATCGGTGTTGGTGCGGGCGACCAGGTCGAATGTCTCGTGCTTCGGAGGGTGGATAGGCCAAGCATAGGCTCGGCGAGACAGAACGAACGTGTCGGTGCGTGGTTCTACCCTGGTGAACATGGCTTTCGCTACCGAACATCCCGTGCTGGCGCACTCTGAGTACCGGCCTGTCGAGGCGATGGTGCGCGCAGGTGGCGAGTTCGAGGTGGTCAGCGAGTACGACCCGGCCGGGGACCAGCCGGCCGCGATCGAGGAGCTGGAACGTCGGATCAGGTCGGGGGAGCGCGACGTGGTGCTGCTCGGCGCCACCGGCACCGGCAAGTCGGCGACGACGGCGTGGCTCATCGAGAAGCTGCAGCGGCCGACGCTGGTGATGGCGCCGAACAAGACACTCGCCGCGCAGCTCGCCAATGAGCTGCGGGAGATGTTGCCGAACAACGCTGTCGAGTACTTCGTCTCGTACTACGACTACTACCAGCCCGAGGCGTACATCGCGCAGACCGACACCTACATCGAGAAGGACAGCTCGATCAACGACGACGTGGAGCGGCTGCGGCACTCCGCGACGTCGAGCCTGCTGTCGCGGCGCGACGTCGTGGTGGTCGCGTCGGTGTCGTGCATCTACGGTCTCGGCACGCCGCAGTCCTATCTGGACCGGTCGGTCGAGCTGCAGGTCGGGCACGAGGTTCCGCGCGACGCGCTGCTGCGGCTGCTCGTCGACGTCCAGTACACCCGCAACGACATGGCATTCACCCGTGGCTCGTTCCGGGTGCGCGGCGACACCGTCGAGATCATCCCGTCCTACGAGGAACTCGCGGTGCGCATCGAGTTCTTCGGCGACGAGATCGAGGCGCTGTACTACCTGCACCCGCTGACCGGTGATGTCGTCCGCAAGGTCGATTCGCTGCGGATCTTCCCGGCCACCCACTACGTGGCGGGGCCGGAGCGGATGGCGCACGCGATCTCCACCATCGAGCAGGAACTCGAGGAGCGGCTGGCCGAACTGGAGAGGCAGGGCAAGCTGCTTGAGGCGCAGCGGCTGCGGATGCGGACCAACTACGACGTCGAGATGATGCGGCAGGTCGGGTTCTGTTCGGGCATCGAGAACTACTCGCGGCACATCGACGCGCGGCCGGCCGGCTCGGCGCCCGCCACGCTGCTGGACTACTTCCCGGAGGACTTCCTGCTCGTCATCGACGAGTCGCACGTGACGGTGCCGCAGATCGGCGGCATGTACGAGGGCGACATGTCCCGCAAGCGCAACCTCGTCGACTTCGGCTTCCGGCTGCCGTCGGCGGTCGACAACCGGCCGTTGACCTGGGAGGAGTTCGCCGACCGGATCGGGCAGACGGTGTACCTGTCGGCCACGCCCGGGCCCGTACGAGCTCAGCCAGACCGGCGGCGAGTTCGTCGAGCAGGTCATCCGTCCGACCGGGCTCGTCGACCCACAGGTGGTGGTCAAGCCGACCAAGGGCCAGATCGACGACCTGATCGGCGAGATCCGCAAGCGCACCGAGCTCGACGAGCGGGTGCTGGTCACCACGCTGACCAAGAAGATGGCCGAGGACCTCACCGACTACCTGCTGGAGATGGGCATCCGGGTGCGCTACCTGCACTCCGAGGTCGACACGCTGCGCCGGGTCGAGCTGCTGCGGCAGCTGCGGCTCGGCGAGTACGACGTGCTGGTCGGCATCAACCTGCTGCGCGAGGGCCTCGACCTGCCCGAGGTGTCGCTGGTGGCGATCCTGGACGCGGACAAGGAGGGCTTCCTGCGGTCGGCCCGCGAAGCCTGATCCAGACCATCGGCCGCGCGGCCCGCAACGTGTCCGGCGAGGTGCACATGTACGCCGACAAGATCACCGACTCGATGAAGCAGGCCATCGACGAGACCGATCGCCGGCGGGCCAAGCAGGTCGCCTACAACGAGGAGCAGCGGCATCGATCCGCAGCCGTTGCGCAAGAAGATCGCCGACATCCTCGACCAGGTCTACCGCGAGGCCGACGACACCGACGTCGAGATCGGCGGGTCGGGACGAAACGCGTCGCGCGGCCGTCGGGCCCAGGGCGAGCCGGGCAGGGCCGTCAGCGCCGGGATCATCGAGGGCCGCGACACCTCGAACATGCCGCGGGCCGAGCTCGCCGATCTCATCAAGGATCTGACCGCGCAGATGATGGCCGCGGCGCGCGATCTCCAGTTCGAGCTGGCGGCCCGGATCCGCGACGAGATCCACGATCTGAAGAAGGAACTTCGCGGCATGGACGCGGCCGGTCTGAAGTACAGGCTTGATCTCAACCGCGGTTGAGGTCATACGGTGTCTGACGTGACTGAAACCGCCGCGATCAAACCGGGCAGCTGGCGAGACCTGCTCGGCCCGAGAGCGGATCGGCACCGCAACCCTGCTGGCCGGCGGCGTCGGCCTCTACGCGACCAACGAGTTCCTCACCATCAGCCTGCTGCCCAGCACGGTCGCCGATATCGGTGGCCAACGGTTCTACGCATGGGTGATCGCGGTGTACCTGGTCGGCTCCGTCGTCGCCGCGGCCGCGGTCAACCCGCTGCTGCGTCAGGTTCGGGCCGCGGGCGTCGTACCTGTTGACTCTTGCCATCTTCGGCGTCGGCACCTTGGTGTGCGCGCTCGCCCCGACCATGGAACTGCTGCTTGTCGGCCGCACCGTCCAGGGCGCGGCAGGCGGAATGCTCGCAGGCCTCGGCTACGCGGTGATCAATTCCGCGCTGCCGAGCTGGCTGTGGACCAGGGCGTCGGCACTGGTATCGGCGATGTGGGGCGTCAGCGTGATCATCGGCCCGGCGATGGGCGGGCTGTTCGCCCAATTCGGTATCTGGCGTTGGGCTTTCGGGTCGCTGGTCATCTTGACCGCGGCCATGGCGGTGTTGGTGCCCGTTCGCGCTGCCTGCCCGGCAGCCGAGTGATCGCGGCGCCGATCGATCCCTCGCATCCCGGTGTGGTCGCTGCTGCTGCTCGGCGCCGCGGCGCTGGCGATCAGCGTCGCGGGCGTGCAGCGAGCCGCCGTCGCCACCGTCGGCCTGCTCGCAGCCGGGCGCCGGGCTGGTCGTGCTGTTCCTTGTCGTCGACCGACGCGCCGAGGCAACGGTGTTGCCGCGCGCGGCATTCGGCCCGGTCCACTCAAGTGGATGTACGTCACGATCGGGCTGCTGATGGCCGCGACGATGGTGGACATGTACGTGCCGCTGTTCGCACAGCAGTTGGCGGGCATGGTGCCCGCCGCGGCTGGATTCTTCGGCGCGGTGCTTGCGGTCGGCTGGACGTCTCGGAGATCGCGAGCGCATCCGCCAGTCGGACCACCACCATTGTCCGTCTTGTCGCCCTCGCTCCCGTGGTCATGGCGCTCGGTCTGGCGCTCGGCGCGCTGGCTCTCGGTACGCCATCTGACGTGGCCGTTGGTCGTGGCGTGGGCGGTCGGCGCTGTTCATCGCCGGAATCGGAGTCGGTATCGCCTGGCCGCACCTGTCGGCGTGGATCATGGGAGCGGTCGAGGATCCGGTGGAGGCGGGCACGGCCGCGGCCGCGATCAACACCGTGCAGCTGATCTCCGGTGCGTTCGGCGCGGGCCTCGCCGGTGTCGTCGTCAACATGACCCATGGCGGCGATGCGGTTGCCGCGCGGTGGTTGTTCGCCGTCTTCGCGGTGCTGGCCGCAGGAGGGTTGGCGGCTTCGTATCGCGCGTCGCGCGGCCGATAGTTTTCCGTCACCTAAACCGTGATCGTCCCGGCAGACCCCGTATCGGGCCCCATCGGCGACAAGTCGGTCTGCATCATGCGCACGTTGTACTCATCCCAGTAGGACACGTTGTAGTACAGGATGTGCGTGTTGTCCGAACCGAGTCTCTCCGTCCCCGACCAGGGATGAATCATCGGCGCGTACATGCCGGTGTCGCCCGCTAACGGATTGTTTGCCACCAACACCGTTGAATCCGACCACTCACCCTGCGGTGCATCCGACACTCGCATCACCACGTTGTTGCCGCCGTCGGTGTACAGCACGACGTATTGGTCCAGGTACTCGTTGTACTGGACAGACATCTCGCTGACGTTTCCGCCGACGAGACCGCCGACGACAATGCCGCCGAGGAAGTCGTTGATGGCTTTGGTGATCGACCCAATGAAACCGCTGGGCGGCGGGGACTGGTTGGTCGCTCCGATCACCGGCACAGCGGCCGACGGATCATTAACTACCCAGCCGCGGTCCTCGCCTGCCCAGTACTCGTAGGCGTCGAGGTCGCGGATCTGGCCTTCCGGGACCCGAGCCAGGTAGGCCGAACCGCCGCGGCCGGAAGGGGTTCCGTATGAATAGACGTAGTTGATGCCGGTTTCGGGATCTGCTTCCGGCGCCTTCACGAATGCGCCCTGCTGGAAGTTCTGATTGCCGGGCACATACGGCGTGCTGGACCGTAGCCAGCCCGACGATCGCACGGTGTCCGGGTCGACCGTCCAGGTCTTGCCACCGTCCTCCGAGTACGCGATGGCCGACCAGTTCGTCGTCCAGCGTCCTGGGGTGTCCCAGGTTCGCACCGACATCACGTTGGCGTACTGGACACCGTCGACCTCGACGGCTGCGGTGGGGATGATCGTCGTCGTCGAGCCGAACAGTCCGAGGAAGCCGGGATCCCGGATCACCTGACCGGCGCCGACCCGTTGGCCGGGAGACGTTGGACTCCACCAGGTGTTGTCGGCGTACACGCCACCCGGGCTGATGACGGCTTCATCGAACTGCAGGCCGTCGGACAGGTCGTTGTCAACAGTGCGCAGCAGGGTGTTGAACCGCCATCCCGTGGTCATCGCCTGATCGTCGAAGGTGTCGCCGAAGAGCGTCAGGACGTGCCCGGCGCCGTCGTCCCACATGATGCCCAGGTCGGTGCCGCCGATGTACCACTGCCCGGTTTGAGCAGGCCCTGTCACTGAACCCACGGGCTTGGTGACACCGACTTCCGGCGCGCTGGGTTGGGGTGCCAGTTCGTTCGGATCCACGATCAACGCCGCCGCCCGGGAAGCGTCGGCGACCGACAGCACGGACTGTTCGGTCGAAGCGGGGGTGCCGATCTCACGGCGGGCGAAGGCCAGCAGCGCCCACATCGCCGGCGATTGGACCGGCTCAGCCGGGCCGGTGCCCGCCAAAGACACGAGGCCGACCACGGCCAACAGCCGCGTCATCGCGGGGTGGGGCGCGGACTCCCGCAGTTCGGGCGTCGGGGTGACCGTCCCGAGAACCGCCGTGACAGGGACCGTGTTCACTGCGGACTCCGCAACGGTTTTGTACGTGGCGGTGACCGTGGGCAAAGACGGGACGCCGCGGGTCGCCACGGTCGTGGTGGAGTTCTTGACGTTCGCGGCGACGGTGTCGGCTCGCTTCGTCGAGGTCCATTCGCGGAGGTCCGAAACCGGTTCAGACCTTTTCTTGTCGAGGTTGACGTTCGTGTCGTTGCCTCGGGCCGGTCTCACATCGACAACGTTTCCGATCGAGGAGCGGACTCTTCCGAACAGGCCGGTCTCAGTGCCGGTCGCCGGCGCGGCGGCGGGCGTTACAGGCGGTGGCGTCCGCCTGATCCTTATTTGCACCTCCCGTTCGTCTACGTCCATCGCGTTGCCGGCAGCGGGCCGGTTGCCGAAGACCCCTTCGGTTGCGCGGTTCGCGCGTGTGATCACGCTGTTCGCGCTGCTCTCCAGGGTTTTTCGCACCTGGTCGCCGATCCGTGACAGCGGCTTTTTCGGGCCGCTCGATCCCGATTCGGCACCTCCGTTCTGCTGTCCGGCCGGATCCGGTTCGCCTTCGGCGGCCGACGCACTCTCGTGCGAGGCGTCTCCGTCGGATCCGGTGGGGCCGGCCCATGCGACGCCGCCTCCGCCGGCCATCGCCGCACCGATGCCCAAGGCGACTGCCAATCCGCCAACACGGCCGACAAACTTGACTGACTCCATCGCAAACCCCATCCATCCCACCAGCACTACACCCACCTCCACCATCACTATCTCACTCCTAAAAATTCCCACCCACACCGTTACACGGGCGAAGCAGCAACTCGCGGCCGTAGTGTCGAACCAATGGACGCCTTCTCCGCCGGACAACTGAGCCGCGCCCTCGACAAGTTGCATTCGACGATCTACTTCGCGCCGGAGTCGAACGACAAGTTCAGCGAGCTCGGCCTCGAGAACCAGCGGATGCAGTACTTCGCGAGCCGGTCGGCGCCGATGGGATCGGTCGGCGCGAAAGTCGTTGCGGCAACGTTCTATAACTTCAACCCGGACCTGGTCGCGAAGTCGATTCCGGCCGCCTGGGAGATCGCGTCGCCGACCGATGTGACGCGGGTGCGATACGAGATCGTCGACGCGGTGGTTCGCAGGATCCTCGGTGATGAGCGGATCCGATCACCCGAGTTCGCGCACTCCGTGGCGCTCGTGCGGCGCACCGCCGAGGCGATCCCCGACGCTGACGGCCGGCCGCTGTACGCCGGGCACGCCGAACTCGACTGGCCGGACACCTCGCACGGACAGCTGTGGCACGCGATCACACTGCTGCGGGAGTACCGCGGTGACGGACACATCGCCGCCCTTGTGTGCCACGGGCTCAGTGGCGCCGAGGCACTGATCACCCATGTGGCAACGGGAACCGGCTTCGCTCCGGAATTCGGGCGGAAGCTGCGTGGATGGAGCCAGGAGCAGTGGGATGAAACGGTTTCCGCGCTACGCGCACGCGATCTGCTCGACGACGCCGGAGCACTGACATCGGCAGGAAACGAGCTGCGCACCAAGGTCGAAGACCTGACCGACGAACTCGCCTACGCGCCATGGCGCACGGTGCCCGACGACGATGTGCAGGAGCTTGTCACGTTGGGGGAGGCGATTCGGGACGCCGTCCGCGACGCAGGCGCGATCCCGATGAACGCCTTCGGCCCGCGCTACGGGCAGCACCGCTAGTCGGGGTCCTCGTCGAGCTGACGGATCGACGTCACCCCGTCGATGCCCGCGAGCACGGTCGGTGCGTTCAAAATGCCGTTGCCGGCCAACGTCAGCATCACGCCCGCCTGACCCGGTGCGGCACCGAGCGGTTCACCCTGCGGGTCCGCGGCGAGCTCCGTGAGCTGCCACTGCCGTCGCTCGCACGCCTGCAGGAGTTGGCTCATCACACCCCGTCCCTCGATGTAGGTGAGGTGCAGGCGGGTCGAGCCGCTCAGCCGGGCGCTCAGGCGTCGCGCCAGCGGCATGAATCCCACGACGACGAGAAAGTGCATCGCCGTGACCGTGAAGGCGAGGAGCAACAGGCCCGCGCCCGCGGCCATGCCGATCGCCGCCGACTCCCAGATGGCGGCCGCTGTGGTCAGCCCGTGCACCGACCCGCGACGGAAAATGATGATGCCCGCGCCGAGAAAGCCGATGCCCGAGACGATCTGGGCCGCCACCCGGGACGGATCAACCTCGACCGTGCCCGCGACAAGAACATCGGTGAATCCGTACTTGCTGACCAGCAGGATGAGGGCCGCCGCGGTGCCGACGATGGTCTGCGTGCGGATTCCGGCACTCTTGCCCTGAAGTTCGCGCTCCAACCCGATGAGCGCGGTCAACCCGAATGCGACGAACAGCTCGATGATCTGCCGGACGCCCTGCCCGGGCCCGCCGAAGAAGGGCGGATCGGCTGCCAGCCAGAGATCCATGCGGACAAAGTTAGCGGCGGTGGTTCCGCAACTGCCAGGGACGCGCCGCCGAGTGCGGACGAATTTCGACGATGTCGAACTTCGATTTGCTGAGCTGTGTCCGGATTATGCTGCTGCCACCGCCAAAGGGACAGGAGTCTCAGGTGAACGATTCTGATCGACAACTTTATCTCGGCACCGTCGTACAGTTCGGGTTGCGCGTCATCATTGTCGTCTTCGCGGCGGGAGCTTTGCTGGGCGAGCCGCCCAGTCGACACTTCTGGACATGCGTGGCGACCTTGGCAATCTATGTCGTGATCGTCGGATGCTGGAGCGCGTGGGCGCTCCGGACTGGGTCACCGGCGGCCGCCGTGGGTCGAACCCGTGTGACACTGCTCGTGCTGGCTGCAGATGTCGCCGTGCTTTCCGTGCCGTCAGTGTTGACCGGGCTGTCTGTGCTGACAGGAATGACGTCACCGGAAGTCTGGACCTCGGCCGTCATGGAGATCGGCCTGTTCCTCATTCCCCTGATAGCGGCAGCCCAACTCGACCCCACGGTCAGCGCAGCGATGGCGATTCCGACCGTCGCGGCGTTCTTCGCCACGTCGACGATCACCAAGGCGGCGTACAACCAGCCGTGGGGGTCGATTCTGCTCACCACGTTGGTGCTCGCCGCCGTGGCAGGCGCCTCGGTCGCCGTGTCGATCATTCAGCGGTCCAGAGTGGAGGTGATCGCAGACCTTGCGGGACAGCGGACGCAGCTGTTGCAGGATCTTCTCGAGCTCGAAACGCGCGAGCGACAAGCTATTTCGGAACGCCTCCACGACGGCGCGCTGCAATATGTCCTGGTCGCCCGGCAGGATATCGAGTACGTGCGGGACGGGTCGGGCGAGGCCATCGAAAGAATCGACGAAGCACTGATCGAGTGCTCGGGTCTCCTGCGCGACGTGGTTCGTGAACTGCACCCAGAAGTGCTTGCCCGCTCCGGCCTGAAGGCGGCACTCGCGACACTGGCGAGCAGCATCGGCGCGCGTGATGGGCTCAGCGTGGAGGTTGACGCGAGAACATGGCCCGACGGCCTGCGCACCGATGTCGACCACGTGCTCTACGGCACGGCGAGGGAGGCGCTGACCAACGTGGTCAAACATGCCCGCGCGCAGAATGTTTGGGTGGATCTGGAACTCGGAGGTGACCGTGCGACACTCCGGATCGCCGACGACGGCGTCGGCATTTCGGATGCTCGACTCGCCAAGAGTTTAGAAGAAGGTCACATCGGGATGGCCTCTACTCGGACGAAAGTACTGGCCGCGGAGGGGTTGTTCGATATCAGAGGCACGTCGCCGGGAACCGAGATCACCGTCTGCGTCCCGGTGGCGCCGAACGAAGTCGACAGCACGACTGACGAGCTGGCGGCGCTCTAACGATCATTGCGAGCGGAACGCTGGTCTGCGCCAGCCGCTAGTGGCATCGTCGTGGTCCATGCGGTGCTGCCTGATTTTGCGCGTGTGCTATCGGCGGCTAGGCGTGCGGCCTGCAAAGCCGTGTACACGGGTTCGAATCCCGTCACTCGCTCTAGTTTTGAGTTCGGCGACGACGCGTAGATCGGCGACGAGCGCGTCGAACGCCTTCTCCCGGTCCTCCGACGGTCCGCGCAGAATGGCCGACGGGTGCACGGTCGCGACCACCCGAGGGTCGATGTCGAGGTCGATCTCCTTACCCTCGGCAGGAAGTCGCAGCACCTCACCGCGATGCGCAGTGAGCCGAAAGCTGCTGCCCATCAACGATTTCGCCGCTGTCGCACCGAGCAACACGACGACATCGGGCTGTATCGCGTCGAGTTCGTTCAGCAACCACGGCCGGCACGACACCACCTCGGTCCGGCTCGGCGCCTTGTGGATGCGCCGCACACCACGCTCTTCGAACTTGAAGTGCTTCACCGCGTTGGTCACGTACACGCTTTGGCGGTCGATGCCCGCGGCGACAAGCGCTTTGTCCAGTAGCCGCCCGGCCGGACCCACGAACGGATGACCCGCCTTGTCCTCCTGGTCACCTGGCTGTTCGCCGACGAACACGACTTTCGCATTCGGTGACCCCTCGCCGAACACAGCCTGGGTGGCGTCGCGAAACAGGTCACAGCCCTTGCATGACTGCGCCGCATCGGACAGCACAGTCAGATCGTCGGTGTCCGGTACGAACTCCGCGGCACCTTTGGTGGCCATAAGCATTGAATACCCTGCTCGTCGCGGTGTATGCCGTACCTCGACGACTCCGCTGTTGCCGCCGTCACGTCTGTGCGGTGAGCGTGACCTTCACAGCGCTCGAGGAGCGCAAAAGACCAGGACAACGGCTATTCACGCCGACCATTGACTCCCATGTTTGCCGGACAACGGGTTAGGGTCGTTCGAACGTTGGCAGTGCAAACGACACTGGGAGGGTATTGATGAGCGGCTATCAGACCGTGGTGGTCGGCACGGACGGATCGGATTCGTCGTTGCGTGCAGTGGACAAGGCCGGTCAGATCGCCGCGGGCTCGGGCGCCAAGGTGATCGTGGCGACCGCCTACTTCCCGCAGAGTGAAGACCAGCGGGCCGCCGACGTCCTGAAGGACGAGGGCTACAAGATGTCCGGCAACGCCCCGATCTACGCGATCCTGCGTGAGGCGAAAGAGCGCGCGAAGGCCGCCGGGGCGACCGATGTCGAGGAGAAGGCCGTCATCGGTGCGCCGGTGGACGCGCTCGTCGATCTGGCTGTGGAAGTCAACGCGGATCTGCTCGTCGTCGGCAACGTCGGCCTGAGCACCATCGCGGGCCGTCTGCTCGGTTCCGTGCCTGCGAATGTCGCACGGCGCTCCCAGACCGACGTGCTGATCGTTCACACCACGACGTAAGTTCGCCGACGCAGGTTACGTCGCCGAGGCCTTGGCGATCTCTGTGATCGCCGCGTCCAGCGTCGCGTTGAACTCCTCGTCGCTCTGCTGCGCGGTCAGTCCCTCGGTCAGCGCGCGCGAGAAGCTGGCGATGACTCCGTTGTTGCGCGCGAGCTTCTCGCACGCCTCGTCGCGGCTGTAGCCGCCCGACAGCGCAACCACACGAACCACGTTGGGGTGCTCGACCAGTTCCCGGTACAGGTTGTCGGTGTCGGGCAGCGTCAGCTTCAGCATGACCTTCTGGCCGTCGCCCAACTGGTTCAGGCCGTCGAGCAGGCCGGCCTTGAGCTGGTCCTCGGCTTCGGCCTTCTTCGCGCTGTGAATGTCGACCTCGGGTTCGATGATCGGCACGAGGCCCTTCGCGAGGACCTGCTTACCGACCTCGAACTGTTGCGCGACGACCGCGTCCAAGCCGGCTCCTGGCAGCTTGATGACCGATCGTTCCTTGGTACCGAAGACACCGTTGGCGACCGCACGGTCCAGCAGATCGTCCAGGCCGGGCATCGGCTTCATCGTCTGCGCGCCGTCCTGCTCGTCGGCCAGACCCTTGTCGATCTTGAGGAACGGCACGATTCCCTTGACGTTCCACAGGTAGTCGGCGGACGGACGGCCCTCGATCTGGCGGTCCATCGTCATCTCGAACAGGATCGCGCCCATGATCCGGCCGGCCTCGAAGGCGGGGCTGGTGATGATGCGGGTGCGCATCTCGTGAACCAGGTCGAACATCTGCTCGTCGCCTGAGTAGGCGTCTTCTTCGATGCCGTACAGCTTCAGCGCCTTCGGGGTGCTGCCGCCGCTCTGGTCGAGTGCCGCGATGAAGCCGGCGCCGCTGTGCGCCTTCTCCAACTGCTCGGGATTCATGTTCCTTCTCCTTGTCAACTGCCTGTGAAGTCACTTTAAGACCCGCGGAAACTGCCTGAGCGGGTGGATACCGTGAAGGTCGCGATACGACGGGGGCTGACGATTCCCGTCGTCTGTGATGCCGTATTCGACTGCCAGTTCGGCGCCGATCCACGTCTGACCGCTCTTCTCCATCAGATCCGGGTCGTTGTACAGCGCCCAGATCAGATGCCCCGTCAACTCCGGAGTCTCGGCGATGTCCAGCATCGAACCGAACTTCTCGGGGGCGCCCGCGACGATGTTCTTGAGTCGTTCGGTCAGCAGGATGCCCATCCAGACGGACACCGACGCGATACCGAACTCCTTGAAGTCGACCGCCATGTCGGCGGCCATCTTGTCGACTCCGGCCTTGTGAACGCCGTAGGACGGGCCGAAGACGTAGTGCGCCGCACCAGGGGCCGAGGTGAAGACGACCAGTCCGCGGCGCTGCGGCGTCATCAGCGGCGCCGCGTAGACCGTGGCGACGTAGCCGCTGCGAAGCCCGACGTCGAGGATGTCGATGACGTTGGTCGGCTTCTCCCAGAACGGTGTTCGGGCCATCATCTCGTCGCGGATGACCGCGGCATTGTTGACCAGGATGTCGACCCGGCCCTGCTCGCGCGCCACCCTGTCGAACAGCGCCTTGGTCTGCTCGTCGTCGGCATGGTCGACGGCGTACCGCGATACCTTCGCCGCCCGCGGCCGTCACCAACTCGGCGGTCTCGTGGATCGTGCCTGCCAGCGGAGACTGGCCGGGCTTCTCGGTGCGGCCGGTGACATAGACGGTGCAACCGTGGCTGCCGAGCGCGTGGGCGATCCCGAGTCCGGCGCCTCGGCTGGCCCCGGTGACGACGGCGACCGTCTTGTCGTCGGCCATCACCAACCGCGCTCTTTCCATTCGGCGAGGTGTGGTCGCTCGGTGCCCAGGGTGGTGTCGTCGCCGTGGCCCGGATAAACGACTGTCGAGTCGGCGTAGACGTCGAACACCCGGTCGTGACGTCGCCGAGCAGCTTCTCGAAGTCGCCCTCCTGCCACGTTTTGCCGACGCCGCCGGGAAACAGGCAGTCGCCGGTGAACAGGTGGGTCACGTCGTCGGCTCCGTCGAGTGCCAGTGCGACCGATCCCGGCGTGTGTCCCTGCAGATGGATGACGTCGAACGACAGCTTGCCGATCTTGATCGTGTCGCCGTTGGCCAGGATCCGGTCCGGCTTGACCGGCAGCGGCTTCTGCGTCGAGTTCGTGGGCGGCGGTCGGCGCACCGGTCGAGGAGGCCACGTCGGACAGCGCCAGCCAGTGATCCTGGTGCTGGTGGCTGGTCACGATCAGGGACAGCTTCGGAGCGAAGCGGTCGATCAGCTCGAGCAGGATCTCGGCATCGTTGGCGGCGTCGATGAGTAGCGTCTCGCCGGTTTGGGAACACGTGACCAGGTACGCGTTGTTGTCCATCGGGCCCACCGAAACCTTGACGATCGACGCGGCGGGAAGGTTGCGTCGAGCCGCGGTCTGGGGCTCGACATGGCCGGTGTAGTTCTCGTCGACGACAGTCATGGTGCTCACGGTATCGGCCTTGGCTAGGGCTTGGCCCGGGGATGTCGGTGGCGGCACATAGCATGGGCATCAACTATGTCTTCGGGAGGAAATACGGGTGTCTGACCGCCTGATTGTCAAGGGTGCGCGGGAGCACAACCTGCGAAGCGTCGACCTCGATCTACCCCGCGATGCGCTGATCGTTTTCACCGGCCTGTCCGGTTCGGGTAAGTCGTCGCTGGCGTTCGACACGATCTTCGCCGAGGGCCAGCGCCGCTACGTCGAATCGCTGTCGGCGTATGCCAGGCAGTTCCTCGGGCAGATGGACAAACCCGATGTCGATTTCATCGAGGGCTTGTCGCCCGCCGTCTCGATCGATCAGAAGTCCACCAACCGCAACCCGCGGTCGACGGTCGGCACGATCACCGAGGTCTACGACTATCTGCGGCTCCTGTACGCCCGTGCCGGGACGCCGCACTGCCCGGTGTGCGGTGAGCGCATCGCCCGACAGACCCCGCAACAGATCGTCGATCAGGTGTTGGCGATGGACGAGGGTCTGCGGTTCCAGGTGCTCGCCCCGGTGGTACGGACCCGCAAGGGCGAGTTCGTCGACCTGTTCGACAAGCTGAATTCTCAGGGCTACAGCAGGGTGCGAGTGGACGGCGTGGTGTACCCGCTGACCGACCCGCCGACGCTGAAGAAGCAGGAGAAGCACGACATCGAGGTCGTCGTCGACCGGCTGACGGTCAAGGCGTCGGCCAAGCAGCGGCTGACCGACTCGGTGGAGACCGCGCTGAAACTCGCCGACGGCATCCTCGTGCTGGAGTTCGTCGACCGCGACGACGACCACCCGCACCGTGAGCAGCGCTTCTCCGAGAAGCTGGCCTGCCCGAACGGCCACCCGCTTGCCGTCGACGACCTCGAACCGCGGTCGTTTTCGTTCAACTCGCCGTACGGCGCCTGCCCGGAATGCTCGGGCCTCGGCATTCGCAAAGAGGTCGACCCCGACCTTGTCATCCCGGATCCGGACCTCACCCTGGCCGAGGGTGCGATAGCGCCGTGGTCGATGGGCCAGACGGCCGAGTACTTCACCCGCATGATGGCCGGCCTCGGCGCTCAGCTCGGCTTCGACGTCGACACTCCGTGGAAGAAGTTGCCTGCCAAGGCTCGCAGGGCGCTTCTCGAGGGCTGCGACGAACAGGTGCACGTGCGGTACAAGAACCGCTACGGCCGAACCCGTTCGTACTACGCCGATTTCGAAGGTGTGATGGCCTTCCTGCAGCGGCGAATGGAGCAGACCGACTCCGAGCAGATGAAGGAGCGCTACGAGGGCTTCATGCGCGACGTGCCGTGCCCGGAGTGCGACGGCACCCGGCTGAAGCCGGAGATCCTGGCCGTCACGCTGTCGGCGGGCAAGCACGGCAAGAAGTCGATCGCCGAGGTGGCGGAGCTGTCGATCGCCGATGCGTCGGATTTCCTCAACTCGCTGACGCTTGGCTCGCGCGAATCGGCGATCGCAGGCCAGGTGCTCAAGGAGATCCAGTCGCGGCTCGGCTTCCTGCTCGACGTCGGGCTGGAATACCTCTCTCTGTCGCGCGCGGCGGCGACGCTGTCCGGCGGTGAGGCACAACGGATTCGGCTCGCCACCCAGATCGGGTCAGGTCTGGTCGGGGTGCTCTACGTGCTCGACGAGCCGTCGATCGGCCTGCATCAGCGCGATAACCGCCGATTGATCGAAACGCTGTTGCGGCTGAAGGAACTCGGCAACACCTTGATCGTCGTCGAGCACGATCTCGACACCATCGCGCATGCCGACTGGGTGGTCGACATCGGGCCGATGGCCGGGGAACACGGCGGACGGATCGTGCACAGCGGCCCTTACAAAGAGCTCCTCACCAACCGCGAATCCCTCACCGGCGCTTACCTTTCCGGCCGGGAGAGCATCGCGGTTCCCGCTATCCGGCGGCCCATCGACCGCAAGCGGCAGCTGACGGTGGTCGGCGCTCGGGAACACAACCTGCACGAAATCGACGTGTCGTTCCCACTCGGGGTGCTGACCTCGGTCACGGGTGTATCCGGCTCAGGGAAGTCCACACTGGTCAACGACATCCTGGCCGCTGTGCTGGCCAACAAGCTCAACGGCGCAAGGCAGGTTCCCGGCAGGCATACCAGGGTCAACGGCCTCGACCACGTGGACAAGCTGGTGCGGGTGGACCAGTCGCCGATCGGTCGCACGCCGCGGTCCAACCCGGCGACCTATACGGGTGTGTTCGACAAGATCCGCTCGCTGTTCGCCGCCACCACCGAGGCCAAGGTGCGCGGGTATCAGCCCGGCCGGTTCTCGTTCAACGTCAAGGGCGGTCGCTGCGAAGCCTGCTCGGGCGACGGCACCATCAAGATCGAGATGAACTTCCTGCCCGACGTCTATGTGCCCTGCGAGGTCTGCAACGGAGCCAGGTACAACAGGGAAACCCTCGAGGTGCATTACAAGGGCAAGACCGTCTCCGAGGTCCTCGACATGTCGATCGAGGATGCCGCCGAGTTCTTCGCGCCGATCAGCTCTATTCATCGATACCTGAAGACGCTGGTCGACGTCGGGCTCGGATACGTGCGGCTGGGCCAACCTGCGCCGACGCTGTCCGGCGGAGAGGCACAGCGGGTCAAGCTTGCCGCGGAGCTGCAGAAGCGGTCGACGGGACGGACCGTCTACATCCTCGACGAGCCGACCACCGGCCTGCACTTCGAAGACATCCGCAAGTTGCTCACCGTGCTCAACGGCCTCGTCGACAAGGGCAACACGGTCATCGTCATCGAGCACAACCTCGACGTCATCAAGACGTCCGACTGGATCATCGACCTCGGCCCCGAAGGGGGATCGGGAGGCGGGACCGTCGTCGCAGAGGGTTCGCCGGAGGACGTCGCGACAGTCACCGAGAGCTACACCGGCAAATTCCTCGGCGAAGTGCTCGAGGTCCAGCCCGCCAAGGCCACTCCGACGCGGCGGCGCCGCAAGGTCAGCGCGTAAGTTATATTCTCCGCATCTGAGAATGCCATTACCGCGCGACTCGGGTGAGGAGATCATGGCGAAAACGGTGGTGATCGGCGCATCGAGCGGGCTCGGGCGCTGTATCGGAGTAGGGCTGGCGGAGCGCGGCGACCAGGTGGCATTGCTCGCCCGTAGGCGTGAACGGATCGAGAATGCCGCCAAGGAGGCCGGACAGGACGCGGTCGCGATCGAATGCGACGTGACCGAAGAGGCGTCGGTGCGTGCGGCAATCAGCGCGGCGGCCGACGGTCTCGGCGGCATCGACAACCTCGTCTACACCCCGGCGATCGGTTCGGTCATGCGCCTCGTCGACACCGACGCAGAAACGTGGGGCCGGGTTTTCGCCACCAACGTCACCGGCGCCGCCATCGCAACGGCAGCGGCCGTTCCGTTCCTGACGGAGTCGGCGGGCAAGGTCGTGTATCTGTCGTCGGACGCGGGCACCTACGGTCCACCGTGGCCGGGGCTCGCCGCATACGGCGTCAGCAAGGCCGCGCTGGAGCGACTCATCGAGGCGTGGCGCGCCGAGCATCCCGGCATCGGGTTCACCAACCTCATCGTCGGTGAATGCGCAGGCGGCGACGGCGAAGCGGCGACGGGATTCAGCACCGGCTGGGACCGCGAGCTCGCGGGCGAGTTCTACCCGCAGTGGATTTCGCGCGGCTGCATGCCGGGCCAACTGATGCCGGTCGAGGATCTGGTCGAGGTGGTCCACACGATCCTGCAGACCAAAACCGCGACGTCGATGCCCGTCGTGGTCGCACGCGGTGCGCCCTGAGCCACCGTCATCTGTCGGCGCGTGACAGCGGCGACGGGAACCGCGGGCTGATCCGCACTCCGTCCAGCCACTCGGTCAGTGACTTGGCCTGCCGCGTCAGTGCCGTGCGGGCGCCGCGGCCGACGTCTTCGAGCAGCCTCAGTTCGACGCGTCCGCCTGCGTCCTGAATCCAGCCGCCGACCACCCGTCCGTTCCACCACACCGTCGGACCCGCATTCCCGTTCGTGTCGAACACCTGGCCGCGGTGCTCGCCGAGATACCAGCCGCGGTCGAACCAACCCATGGTGGTCGGGTCAAGGCCCGGCAGAAGCGCACCCCACGGATCGGGGTCGGCCTCCACCTCGAGATCGTCCGGCAGGGCGAAACCCGGCGTCCCCTCCAGGTCCACCTCCACCGCGTCGATATCTCGGAGCGCCTGCCGCGCCCACGTCAACGTGTTGCCGAACCACCACTTGATATCGGTCACGGTGGCAGGCCCGAAGGTGCGCAACCAGGTCGAGACCAGTTGTGCGCGTGCCGCTTCCGGTGTGCAGGCATCACCGCGGTCAGTCAGCCAGTCCGCCGTCGCGGCCCATCTGGGCCGCGATGTCGTCCAGGTGCCTTCGTTCGGGCCGCGGACGATATCGCCACGCACGGACAGCACGGTCAGCACCCGAGGCGAAAGGGGAGTGTCTCCGCCCCAACGTTTTCCGGGTGCCGGATCGTATGTGCCCGCCAGTTCGGGCAGGGCCGCGCGCAATTGCCTGGCGCTCGTCGGGCCGTGCTCGGCGAGATGGCGCAACACCGCCTGACCCGCGCTCGTGCAGCCATCGCTCACCGTCGGTGTCCAGGCCGGCCTTCTGCACATCGGCGACCAGCTTTCGGTGCTCGTTACCGGCGACCCTGTCGCTGGCAGCGGCCTGTACCTGTGCCAGGTAATCGGCGCCGATCACCCACAGCGTGCGGCGCATCGCGAGGTGTTTGACGACGCTGCGCCGCTCGTAGAGCGTGGCGTCGAGGTCGGTGACGGTGAAGCCGGGTAGCCGGGCCCACAGCGACAGGTACGGGGTCGCGGGGTCGGTGGCATGCAAACCCACCAGGTCCCTGACGACGTCGTCCATCGAGGTGGCAGGCGAAGCAAGAAAATGCCGCCGCGCCAACCGTGCCCGCCGTTCGGCGGCAGAAAAAGAGCGCATCGCCCCCGAACCGTACCCAGGGCGCCCGACAAAGTTTGGGATCGGTAGCGATCCGGCCCGTCTTGACTTCATCACGACGCCGCCGAAACGGCGACGCACGAACGAAGGGATCGAGACGATGAATCGAGTTGTCGCGGGTGCGCTGGGACTGCTCGCCGGTGCTGCGCTGCTGGTGGGTTGTTCGGACGACAAGGGTGCATCGGAGCCGACCGCGGCCGCCGGTGACACACAGGCCAGTGCGAGCGGAAACACCGATGTGAAGGTCGACGGCGGCGAGCTGGCCGGCCTCGACAAGAACTCCGTGACCTGCGTCAAGCAGGGCGGCAAGATCACCGTCGCCAGCGGGGCGATCGGCGGTCAGCAGGGCCTGGGCATTGTGATGACCGACGCCGCTACGCCGACCGTGGAGTCGCTGGGCATGGTGGTCGACGGTAACGCCCTCGCCGTGAGCAACATGGGCGGCATGAAGTCCGGTTCGGCCGAGGTCAAGGTCGATGGCGACACCTACACCATCACGGGTGAAGCCACCGGCGCCGACATGAAGAACCCGATGGCCGGCATGGTCACCAAGCCGTTCACCGTCACGGTGAGCTGCAAATAATCGACTCAGTCGAGCGGCGGGCGTGCATTGCGCGCCCGCCGCTTCCTAGGATTGCTCCATGGGAACCGAGGCATGAGCACTGACGAGCTCGAGCGGGCTCGCAGCTTGATCTTCGCCGCCAAAGAGGAGGCGGCGAAAGATCTGTTGGTCCCATTGGGCGAGGGGATCGAGGACGGCGAGCGGGACGACCTCCTTATGGAGATCTTCGCCCTACTCGGCGAGCTCTATCTCGTCCGCACCGCCTACGACGGCACCGAGGAGTGCATCCGCCGCATCGACGAATCCCTGGCCATCATATCGGTCGATCCGGGCGGGCACGAACCCCGAAGCCGCTGCGCGGGTGACGATGTCGGACGCCGAGATCGACCGCATGCTGTGCCGATACACGCGCCGGGCCCAGTTCCTGCGAACCGGGCTCGCGGCCGTCGCCCACGGCGACCACGAAGGCGCAGAACTGGCGCTGTTCGTCCTGCGCGGCGACGACTCCGAGTGCGGCATTTCCCGATCTGGCCGACGAGCATCGGTTCCTCATCACCTACGCGCAGATCATGTGTGCCGGCGCGCTTGTGCGATGACGACCTGCACGTGCAATCGGTTCCGCTGTGGGAGAAGGTGATCGAGGCGATCGACCGGCCCGGCGACGGTCGCGAATCCGACGACCATCTGCTCGTGCAGGGCGCCACCGGGTACGGCAGATTCTGCATCGAGACCGGGAAACTGTCGGAAGCGGAGCCATGGCTGCGACGGGCGGGCGCCCGCGCCGAGGCGCGCGGCTGGGAACTGGCGAAGGCAAGAACCCAACTCGAACGCGGAACGGCGTCGTGGGCGTCGGGAGATGTCTGGCAGACCCAGACCTTGGTTCACGAGGCGTATCCCGCGATCGCCGAGGGTAATCGCGCGCACGACGTGTCGAGGAGCTGGCTGTACCTTGGCCTGATCGCCATGTCATTGGACAAGCTCGACGATGCCGACGAACGGTTCGGCTATGCCGAGCGGCATTGGCGTGAGGTGGAGAAGCCGCTGCACATCCACCGCATCCTGCTGCAGCGCAGCTGGGTCGACATCCTGAACAACCAGTTCGATGCGGCGACGGAGAAGGCCGCGCAGGCACGGGAACTCCTCGACTCGTGGCCGCGCCACAGCTGGCTGCAGTACGCCAGGCTCGACGACCACATCGGCGGCATCCTGCGCGCGCAGGCGCTGGCGGATCCCGGTAACGCAGCGGGCAAGCTCGAGCAGGCTGCGGAGCTGAGGGTGCCCGCAGCGCTCGCGGTGGATTCGGTTCGGCACGCGATCGTCGACGCCGACGCCCGAATGCGGTGGGCCACTCTGGTGTCGGCGCGAATACTCGCGGGCGCGTTCGCCGTCGCCTACGAATGGGGAAACGTCGACCTGCTGAGCGAGCTTGTCGAGTATCACTGTGCGCGAGGTGCATTCAGCACCGAGCCGGGTGACAGTGTCGCCGACGACTGGATGGGCTCCGCCACCGCAGCCGTACCCGTCGAGGCCGAAGACGAGTACGCGCTGGTGGCCGCGGGATCACCGTCGGCATCGCTCACCGGAGGGCTGACCCGGCTCGGACCGATGCCGCCCCTGCGGATGGATCCCGATTTGCCGCCGATTCTGAGCAGGTATCGCGAATTGGCGCAGCAGCGCTACGGCCGCGACATCACCTCCGACGAGGTCGCTTGGTCGACGTGGCCGTGAGCGGGCCGCAGCGGCCGACCCTGGTTCTGCGGTTCGCCGATGTCGGCGTCGCCACCTACGCCAGCCTTCGCGTCGTCGGATCTCCGGCGCGCACGGTCACCTGGGTCGTCGAAGAACCGGCCCTTGTCGCGGCGCTGGAGGCACTCGCACAGGCGCTACCGGACCCGCACGGCACCGAAACCCAACGCGACGCCGTCGAACGTGCCATCGCCGCAGGACCTTTCGCGTCGCAGGTCGCAGAGTTGGAGATCGCACGCCAGCTCGGCTCTCAACTGATCGCGGCACCCGCCTGGCAGCTGTTGACCGACACCGTGGCGTCGCCTCGCGCAGCGCTCTTCATCTCGCCGAGCGCACGGCTGGCCAGGGTGCCGTGGTCCGCGTTGGCGATGCCGGGCGACGACGGCTTTCGGCTCATCGAGATGGTCGATGTGTTGATGGCGGCGCCGCCGAACATCGTGAACGCATCGCGAATACCCGTCGACTGGGAGTCCAGGAAGTCCGCGCCGCCTCTGTTGGTGCTCGATCCGCGGGTGCCCGGCCAACGACCCGACTCGCCGCTGGGGTCGGTTCTGGGCAGACCATCGCCGGAAACCCCGTTGGCGCGCCATTTCGCCGATCTCATGCAGCGGAGGTCCGTACTCCCCGGTGCCGCAACCGCGGTCGAGTTGTTCAGGCGCACCGACGCGGGCCGCGCCTGGCTGGCGGGTCAGCTCGCACTCGCCCCGAGCAGGCTGCTCTATGTCGGCCACGCCACGGCGGCCGACGGCGATGTGGGGCATGCCGACCGCGCGGCGATACATCTCGCGGACGAGCGACCGTTGAGTGCGTCGGACCTGATGTCGGCCAAGCTGGCGTTTCCTCCCCGCGTCGCGCTTCTGGCGTGCGCATCGGGCGGGGACTACCAGTTCGACGAGGCGACGGGGCTGGTGGCCGCGCTGATTCTGTGCGGAGCCCAACTCGTGACGGCAACGCTCTGGTCACTCCCCACCGCGGCCGGCTATCGGCAATTCGTCTCGAGTTCGGTTGACCCGACTGCGGATCCGATGGCCGATGCGATCGTGGCCGTCGACACTGCCCATGACGACCCCGACGCGGGGAGTTCGGTCAACCGCTGGCAACGCGAGCAGATGCGGCGATGGCGGGATGGCGATCTGACCGCAAGCCCGCTGTACTGGGCCGCGCTGGTCACGTTCGCCGTCGACGGGGCGCGGTGACCGTCAGCCCGGCGGGACCGAGACGGCGATGTCGGTCTCGTCTTCGAGCCGGAAGTATGTGTCGATGACGCTGCCGGGCGACACCTTCGCCATCGACGAAGCCGGTATCAAAGCAGTCTCGTGCACCGCGAACTGGCCGCCGCCGGGCCTGCTGACCATCACGTCGAGTTCGACTTCCCGGTAATCCTCCCGGGTTTCACCGGTCGCGCGCATGCCGGTGATGACGCCATGGGACCGCGTTCCGTGCCGGATCAGGTCGAGTTGGTGGCCGGTGAGCAGCCCCTTGTCGACGAGCATCTGGTCGAAGGCGGCACGGACCGCGAGCATGTCGTCGGCCAACGAAAGATGTTCGCGTGCAGCAGGATCGAATGCGACAAGAAGAACCGCACCGGGACGCAGAGTGGAAGTGATGGGATCATCGCGCAGTCGACCGGTGAATCTGAGACCGGTCACGCTCTCCACCTCGATGGTGACCACGTCGGTGATTTTCGAAACGGTGCCGACACCGACATCGGGTGAGACGTCCGGTTTCGCGCGGTTGGCTGGGGCGGGAAAGGAGGAGAGTCGCTGAAATGCCGACTCCGATAACGGCAAGGAACGTGAGCAACAACGCAACAGGCATGCGTATAGGTTCTGACATCGCCACGGCTACCGAACCCAACTTTTCGGCTAGGTGATATTCACACCCGCTCCTATCCTCTTGGTATGACCACGGGGGCCAAAGCCGGCACGGCGATCGCCGTTGCGAGGCCGCGCCAAGCCGTGATCGACGGCGCATGGCGGGCGATCGGCCCTGGTGTCGAGGTGCTCAGCGGTGACGACGGAGGCCCGTTACGCAGGACCGTCAAGCGCATCATCGACCCCCTTGTGCTTCGACTGCGCTCGAATACGCAGTACTCAGCCCCGTTCGTGGACGCCGCGGTCGCATCGGCGATGCACGAGCAGATCGTCGGCACCGGGCCCGCGCTGCGCGACGCGGCGGCGTGGTTCGAGGTGCTCAAGCGCGAGCGCCGCAGGCTTCGCATCACCGCGGGCAACGCGCAGGAGCTGTATTTCCCCGTCTGCTTCGAACTCGCCGTCACCAAGGGCGCGCCCTCCGGCGACGACGACGAAGCGGCGACGGTGCTTCGCGACATTCACGCCGACCGGGACCGCACCGGTATCGAGGTCCTCAATCAGTTCGTCGCCGACCAGCAGGTCGTCGCGAAACTGTCCGAACAGCTCAGGCACAGCTGGCCGGATGTGCAGGCGGGCGGCGAGATCACCGGTCCGTTCCTCTCGGGCCTTTCCACCGTGCTCGGGCCCGCAGAGGGTCACCGCAACGCGGTGGCGCGGCAACGGGTCTGGTCGGCGTTGATCGCCGACGCCACGCCGTACAACCTCGGCGCGAAGGCGCGTGATGCGGCGACGGATCTACCGTGGTCGATCGTTGCGCTGGGCCTGAGTTCCGTTGAGCCGCAACAACCACCGGTGGTTCTCGGCGGGTCGGCCAACGATCGACCGCTGAGCCGTTCGGTTGTCGACCGCGTGCGCGCCACGCTTCGCCGCGCTCTCGATCGCGATGAACTGCCCGACGTTCCGCTGCTGTGCGCGGAAGAGGTCGACAGGTCGTGTGCGCCATGGGGGCTGATGGCCGAGGACAATCAGGCCACGCTGATAGCGGGGATCGAGATCGCGGTCGATCTCGCGCCGCTGACCGACGTCGTCCCGCGTTATCAGCTGGCCTCTCAGATCCAGGCTCGGCTTCGCAAAGAGGCCTACGTGATGCACGCACGCCGGTATCTGGTGGACGGCGGGCCGATTCATCCCCGTCAGCAGCAGGTGATCGACGACCTTTCCGCGTTCGCGCGGCCGTATCTGAGTCGGCTGTGGGCCCGGCTGCACGGCCGCGACGTCTGGCAGGAGCCGTGCACCGACGTTGACGACGTCCGGTCGTTGCTCGAGGGCGTCGCGCGGTCGGTGAGCCTCGATCACCGCCAGCGAATCAAGGCGATGTTGCAGGTGGCCGGATGAAACTCATCGCCGAATCCGGTCTGTGGAGCACCGGCCCGCTGGTGGCGCCGACTCCGCTGGTGGCGGTGCTGGAAGTCAGCGGTGCGGTGCTGTCGTGGGCGATCGACGAGGAGCCCGGCGCCGCGGCCATCACCTTCACCGACCTGGCGCGCGCCGATTGGCTGTGGCGGGTGCTTGGCGAATCCGGCCACCGCGCAGTGGCCGAGGCGGTCGACGGACGGCCGCCAGAAGATGCGCAGACGATCGACGTGAACGGCGTCGGGATGCTGCCCGGATCGGTCGACCAGTTGCGGCGGCTGGCACTCGGACACTGGATGCGGCGCTGGTGGCCCGCAAGCCACCGCGACGGCATCGCCGCCCTCGACGGTGCCGTGCTCGACGCCGAGATCGCGCTTCTGACATCGGCCGCACAGGACTATTTCGCCGACGACACCTTCGACTCTGACGTGACAGGGCTGCTCGCCGCGCATTCCGCCGCGTTGAACGAGCTTGTCAGGGCCGGCGATCCGCGTGTCGTGGAGTTGGTCCGCTCCGCGAGTGAGCTGACCGACGACGTCGGGATCGTCCTCGCCGAGCCTGCCGCCTCCGCGCCGCGGCGCGACGACTATGCGCTTGCGGCGGGTGCTGACCGGGGTCGAGCCGGCTACGGGCGTGATCGCAAGGGGGACCGGCTCGCTCAACTGGGCGGCTGTTCCGCCCGCACTGTTCGACGCGGCGGAGGACACAGTCGACTGGCGCATCGAGGCGCCGGGATCGATCGCGAATGTGCTTGTCGCGGTGGAGCTGTTGGGCTCCAGGCTCACCTGAGGGTGTCGCGGTGCGTCTGCGCTCGGGAGAACTTCGGCGGTGCGGGTGTCCTCGACGGTCGCGGGCGGGCGAGCTTCCCGCTGGTCGACGCAGCGGCAGCGACCGGTGACGGAATCAGCCGCCTGGAACCAGGATTGGCAGGCCGCAACGGTGACAGTCGGCGCCGACGTCGACGAATCGACCCAGACACGCGACCGAGTGCGAGATTTCGCTCGGAGACGGTTGGCGGCGCCTGCCGAGACGCGTTCCTCGCCGAAATCCTCGCAGCCGAATCGGATTACTAGGGCTTGTCTTCGTCGGAGTGCATCGACTTGCGGATCTGTTCGAGCCGTTCGGCGGCCGCGCGCTGACGCTCCTCGTACTGCTCTTCCACTGAGCGCCCCTCCGGCGTCTCCGCCGCGAGTTCGGTTGCGCCGATGGCGGTGCCGTACCGCGTCTCGATCTTCTCCCGCACCGACTCGAAGGTCGGCACACCGCCGGGCGTGTACCCGGTGTCGGCGCCTCAGCGGGTGGTGGGGGCGGCGGCGGGGCGGTGTCAGGCTCCACGATCTCCGCAGCGATCTCCTGCGGCTCGGCGTCGTTCCGAGTCGGCGGCGGCCGGTTCGGGATTCGGTTCGTCGGGCATGACGCAACGCTACTCCGCCGCCTACCTCGCTGCGGTCTGCTCAATCGTCGGGCTCGGCGCCCCGGTTGGCAGCGGGGTCGGCGGTACATCGGGCGTGCCGATCTGGCCGGCCAGCCACGGCAGCGCAGCGGCGAACGCGTGCGAGGCGAACGGCCAGTCGTGCTTACCGGGCTGGCTGACAACCGCGCAGTTGATTCCGTTGGCGGCACCCAACGCGCACAACGAGTTCGCGGCTCCGGCCTGGTCGTTCTTGGCGCGCTGGATCGTCGCGGTCGAGCCGTTGACGTCGAACCATCCGGAGACCCCCGAGTAGGGGCCGTGTTTGGTGATGACGGTCGTCGGGTCGAACGCCGCCCACGCGTCGGCGTTTCCGCCGAAGAGTCGCGCGACGGTCTGGTCCTTGGTGCCGGAGTTCGGGCCGATATCGCCTGCGATGTCCTCGAATGCGCTGAACATGTCCGGGTGCATCACTGCGAGGTCGACGGCGCACGTGCCGCCCATCGACCATCCGACGATGCCCCATTTGGCCCGGTCGGGGCTGACGCCGTAGTGCGAAATCATGTACGGGACAACATCTTTGGTGAGGTGATCGGCACTGTTGCCTCGGCTGCCGTTGACGCACTCGGTGTCGTTGTTGAACGCGCCGCCGGGATCGACGAATACGACGACGGGGGCATTGCCGTGATGAGCCGCGGCGAAGTCGTCGAGCATCTTCACCGCACCGCCAGTGCGCACCCAGTCGGCCGGCGTGTTGAACTCACCGCCGATCATCATCAGCGTCGGCAGCTTCGGCGCCGGGTTGGTGGCGTACCAGGCCGGCGGTAGATAGACCAGCTCGCCTCGGTGCCGGAAACCCGAAGCCGCGTCGCTGATGTCGACAGGAACAACGGTGCCCTTCGACGGAATCTTGCGTTCATGTTGCATGGCCATCACGGTGACCTCGTCGGTCTGATCGGGCAGCGGCCCGGCGGTCAGCTGATTCCATGCGATCTGCACGGTGGGGAAGTAGCCGACCCACAGATTCAGGGCGAGCGCGGCGCACAGCAGGCTCAGCGGCAGTGCCATCACGGTGACGCCACGCCGCCACCATCGAGCGCGCCGCCATCCCGAGACGAGGACGGCTGCCGCGAAACCGGTGAGGCCGATCCAGATCCACAGCGCATTCGGCGCAGGGTTATCGGACAACCCCTGGGACGCGACGTACCAGTAGGCCGACGCGGCGAGGGCGCAGCCGACGATGAGCGCCCACGGCAGCCAGCGCAGCTGCCAGCGTCCGCTGCGTCGGCTGACGGCGGCGATGAGCGCCACCGCCGCGATGACCTGCACGGTGACCGGGAGCCATCCGTGCATCAGGGAGAGGTGGTGGCGCAACGAGTCGGGAAACGTCACGGCAATATCGTCGCCTGCGGACCTTGTGGGTGGCTGTGAGTCAGCTGCTAGCGAGGTTTGGCCAGCGGGAACGGCAGCGTCTCGCGGATGCTGCGCCCGGTGATCAGCATGACGACCCGGTCCACGCCCATACCGAGTCCACCCGTCGGAGGCATCGCGTACTCCATCGCCTGCAGGAAGTCCTCGTCGAGCTCCATCGCCTCCGGATCGCCGCCGGACGCCAGTAGGGACTGCTCCTCCAGCCGTCTGCGCTGTTCGACGGGATCGGTGAGTTCGCTGTAGGCGGTACCGAGCTCGACGCCCCATGCGACGAGATCCCAGCGTTCGGCAATCCCGGGGATGCTGCGGTGCGGTCGGGTCAGCGGCGACACCGACGTCGGGAAGTCCTTGTAGAAGGTCGGCGCCTCGGTGCGGTCCTCAACGAGATGCTCATAGAGCTCGAGCACGATCGCGCCTTCGTCCCAGTGGGTCAGGTAGGGGATCTCGGCGGTGTCGCACAGCCTGCGCAACGTGTTCAGGTCGGTCTCGGGTCCGATTTCCTCGCCGAGAGCTTCCGACACCGCGCCGTGCACCGTCTTGACCGACCACTGCCCGGAAATGTCGACCTTCTCCATCGTTCCGTCGTCGCGGGGCCGCAGGAACACGTGTTCGCCGTTGGCTGCGAGAGCCGCGTTCTGGATCAGTTCGCGGCAGCCGTCGATCCACACGTTGTAGTCGGCGTGCGCCTGATATGCCTCCAGCAAGGTGAATTCGGGGTTGTGGCTGAAGTCGACACCTTCGTTGCGGAATGCGCGTCCCAGTTCGAAGACGCGCTCGACACCGCCCACACACAACCGCTTGAGGTACAGCTCGGGAGCGATGCGCAGGTAGAGATCGAGATCGTAGGCGTTGATGTGGGTGAGGAACGGGCGGGCGTTTGCGCCACCGTGGATCTGCTGCAGGATCGGGGTTTCGACCTCCAAAAACCCCTTGCCGACCAGGGTTTCGCGAATCGCGTGGAGTACGCCGCTGCGGGCCCGGATGAGGTCACGGGCCTCGGTGTTGATGGCCAGGTCGACATAGCGTGCGCGTACCCGCGCTTCCTGGTCGGTCAGCCCCTTCCACTTGTCAGGCAGTGGGCGCAGGCATTTTCCGATCAGCCGCCAGCTGCCTACGATCAGCGATCGGATCCCCGATCGGCTGTTGCCCATCGCGCCGGTCACCTCGATGAGGTCGCCGAGATCGAGCGCGCCGGTGAAGTCCGCCGTGCTGCCGGTGTCCAACTCGGAATTGTCAAGCAGCAGTTGGACTTCACCCGACCAGTCACGCAGCTGCGCGAACAGCACACCGCCGTAGTCGCGGATCCGTAGCACGCGCCCCGCCACCGTCACGGCGGTGCCGTCGGTGGTCTCGATCGCCTGCGCGACGGTATGGCTGGGTGCCTGCCCGACGGGATAGGCGTCCACGCCGCTGTCCTGCAGGTCCTTGAGTTTGGCCATCCTGACGCGAACCTGCTCGGGCAGCCGCGGCGCGTCGCCGTTCTCGGGCAGGTCGGCCTGCAGCTCGGACAGATCGGGTGCGCTGCCGTCGTGATGCAGTAGCCCGGTGGCGACCAGATCCTTTGGCGCGGCGATGTGCTGCCCGGTGTGCTGCTCGTTTCGTCGCGAGAACGGAAGCACCAGAAAGCCTTCGGCGATCACAGATGCGACGCCGACCCGGGGGACCAGCCGAGCATCCTCGTAGCACGCATAGCGCGGCACCCACTCCGGCTTGTACTTCATGTTCGAGCGGTACAGCGTCTCCAGCTGCCACCAGCGGGAGAAGAACACCAGCAGCCCGCGCCACAACCGGGCGACAGGCCCCGCGCCGAGTTGCGCGCCCTGTTCGAATGCCGACCGGAACATCGCGAAGTTCAGCGACACTCGGCTGACGCCGATGCCCTCCGACTGCTGCAGCAGCTCGGTCACCATGAATTCGATTGTGCCGTTGGGTGATTTCGGTGACCGGCGCATCAAGTCGAGCGACACCCCGTTGGTACCCCACGGCACCAACGACAGCATTGCGACGACGGTCTCGTGGTTCTGCATGGCTTCGACGAGCAGGCAGTCACCGTCGGCGGGATCGCCCAGTCGACCCAGTGCCATCGAGAAGCCGCGCTCGCTATCGGTGTCGCGCCAGGAGTCCGCCCGCTTGATGACAGTGGCCATCTCGTCGGTCGAGATGTCGCGGTGGCGTCGCATCCGCACGGTGAGCCCGGCGCGACGTGCGCGCGTCACGGCCTGACGGACCGCGCGCATATCGGGACCGGAGAGCCGGAAGCCGTCGGGATACAGGATCGCTTCGTCGCCGAGTTGCAGCGCGTTGAGGCCCCCTTCGCGAAATGCCTGCGCCGCAGCCGAACTGGCACCCATCACGCCCGGTGCCCAGCCGTACTCCTGGCACAGCCGCAGCCACGCCTCGATCGCCTGCGGCCACGACTTCGGATCGCCGACGGGGTCACCACTGGCAAGGCACACGCCCACCTCGACGCGGTAGGTGATCGCCGCGCGTCCGTTCGGCGCGAACACCGCGGCCTTGTCGCGTCGGGTGGCGAAGTAGCCGAGTGAGTCGTTCTTCCCGTACAGCTCCAAGAGGCCGCGGATGGCCGACTCGTCCTCGCCGGTGAGTGCGTTCTCCGAGCGCTGCGACCGGAACAGCACGATTGCGGCGACCATCAGCGCCAGCGCGCCGAACAGGCCGAGGATGGCGTTGACGAAGACATGCGGGTGCTGTCCGTCGAACGCGTTGGCGTCGACGCCTGCGAAGGCGACAACGCGGTTCGCCGCGTACGCCAGCCGGTAGTCGCGTTCCAGCGTGCCGGGGAACAGTTCGAGCAGGCCCCAGCCGACGAGGATTCCGATCGCCATCGCGGCCGCCAGTGCGACGGCCGCCTTGATCAGCGCCCCGCGGCGGACCTTCGCCCAGAACTCCTTGCGGGCCAGTACCAGGAACGCGACCGCGGCGATGTGGAAAGCGAGACCGATCATCTCGCCGGTTTCCTGCATCCAGGTCTCGCCGACGTCGACGATGTCGTAGATGTTCCAGACGATCGACGCGACCATGTAGAGGGTGAGGATCAGCCAGGCGAGGCGCTTTCGGGCCGCCAGTGCGGCGGCGAGCAGGGCCAGCACGAACGCCCACGCGAAGCTGGTGTCGGGAAAGTTGAAGATGTAGTCGTTGACGAACTCGCGCGGTTCCTTGATGAGCCACCGGATGCCGGGCGAGACGCTCGCGAGGAGCGAGAGGGTCGCGATGACGCCGACCGTCCAGCCTGCGGCCGCCGGCACCCAGGAGTATCGCGATTTGGGTCGGACCAGCGGTGGGCTAGTGAGGGTCATAGGCCGCGAGGATATTCGCTCAGCCGCAGAAATGGTTGTGACCGCTACCAGACGGGGCCGGTGTGTTTCTCGCCCGGACCCTGACCGGGTTCGTCGGGGACGGCGCTGGACTCGCGGAATGCCAGCTGCAGGGTCTTCAACCCGTCGCGGACGGGCCCCGCGTGCGGGCCGAGGTATTCGGCCGACGCCGTCACAAGACCGGCAAGGGCGGTGATCAATCGTCGCGCCTCATCGAGATCCCGGTGCGGGCTGTCGTCGGGATCCTCCGACGACAGTCCGAGTTTCTCCGCCGCGGCGCTCATCAGCATCACCGCCGCCCGTGTGATGACTTCAACCGCCGGGATTTCGGCGAGTTCACGGATGTCTGGAACCTCGGTCATGCCTGCTAGACTGGCATGCGCGACCGTCCCGGCGTACGTCAGGGACAGCAAGTGGAGTCCCAACTCCCACCACTGACCATAACGGTGCAAGTGGTCCGGTCACAGGCACGCGGTGTCTGTCCTGGTCGGCTTTGGGCCCTGCTGTATGCAGGGCCTTTCTGCTGATGGAGCTGGGTTTCCTCGAAAAATGAGGACAACATAGGAGGCCCCATCAGCACTGAGACCCGTGTCAACGAGCGCATTCGAGTACCTGAAGTCCGCCTGATTGGACCAGGTGGCGAGCAGGTAGGCATCGTGCGCATCGAAGACGCCCTCCGCGTCGCCGTGGACGCCGATCTCGACCTTGTCGAAGTAGCTCCAGATGCAAAACCGCCGGTTTGCAAGATCATGGACTACGGCAAGTACAAGTACGAGGCGGCTCAGAAGGCACGCGAGTCTCGCAAGAACCAGCAGCAGACCGTCGTCAAGGAACAGAAGCTGCGTCCCAAGATCGACCCGCACGACTACGCGACCAAAAAGGGTCACGTAATCCGCTTCCTGGAGGCCGGGTCCAAGGTCAAGGTGACGATCATGTTCCGCGGTCGCGAGCAGTCCAGGCCCGAACTGGGCTTCCGACTCCTGCAGCGGCTGGGCGCCGACGTCGCCGATTACGGCTTCGTCGAGACGTCAGCCAAGCAGGACGGCCGCAACATGACGATGGTGCTGGCACCGCACCGCGGCGCGAAGACTCGCGCCAAGGCGGCGCACGACGCCGATGCACCGGCCGCCCAGCGCGCCAGTGCAGCACCCGCCGAGCCCGCCGAGCCCACCGAGGCAGCCGAGCCCGCGGCGACACCGACCGAATCAACATAGAACTGAGGACACATGCCCAAGGCGAAGACCCACAGCGGTACTTCCAAGCGGTTCCGGCGCACCGGGACCGGAAAGATCGTCCGCGAGAAGGCCAACCGTAGGCACCTGCTCGAGTACAAGTCGAGCAAGCGCACCCGACGCCTCGAGGGGCGCACCGAGGTGTCGGCCGCCGACAAGAAGCGCGTCAACAAGCTGCTGAACGGCTAGTTTTCCGCGCGCACCGACCTTTTAACCGAACGAGAATAGGAACACCCCCATGGCACGCGTAAAGCGCGCAGTCAACGCCCAGAAGAAGCGGCGGACAGTACTCAAGGCCTCCAAGGGCTACCGCGGTCAGCGGTCCCGGCTGTATCGCAAAGCCAAAGAGCAGCAGCTGCACTCTCTGAACTATGCGTACCGTGACCGGCGTGCCCGCAAGGGCGAGTTCCGCAAGCTGTGGATCTCCAGGATCAACGCCGCGGCCCGCGCCAACGACATCACCTACAACCGGCTGATCCAGGGACTCAAGGCCGCGGGTGTCGAGGTGGATCGCAAGATCCTCGCCGAGCTCGCCGTCAGCGACCCGACCGCGTTCACCGCGCTGGTCGGACGTCGCCAAGGGCGCGCTGCCCGAGGACGTGAACGCACCGTCCGGCGAGGCTGCCTGACACTCACCGAGCGCTCCGACCGGGTGGCGGCAGCGATCAAGCTGCATCGCCACGTCGGACGGCGCCGTGCCGAGCGCTTCCTCGCCGAGGGGCCGAACCTCGTCGAGGCGGCGTTGCGGCGTGAGCTCGTCATCGAGGTCTTCGTCACCGAAGCCGCATTGACCCGGTTCGAGTCGATGCTGGGTGACGTGCCGGTGCACGTCGTCACCGAACGCGCGGCAAAGGCGTTGTCGGACACCGTGACACCGGTTGGACTTGTCGCGGTGTGCGAAGTGCCGTCGACGAACCTTTCCGATGTGCTCGCAGGCTCGCCAACGCTGATCGCCGTGGCGGCCGAGATTTCGGAACCCGGCAATGCGGGCACGCTGATCCGGATCGCCGACGCGATGGGCGCCGACGCGGTCGTGTTCGCAGGCCACAGCGTCGACCCCTACAACGGGAAGTGCCTGCGCGCATCGGCGGGCAGCATCTTCGCCATCCCCGTGGTGTCCGAAACCGATGCCGGGGGAGCGGTTTCCGCGCTATCGGATGCGGGTTTACGGGTTCTGGCCACCACCGTCGACGGTGCCACCAGCCTCGATGACGCCGATCTGGCCGGGCCGACGGCGTGGCTGTTCGGGCCCGAATCCCACGGCCTGCCCGCCGAGTTGGCGGCTGCGGCGACCGACCGCGTTCGGATTCCGATGGCAGGCGGAGCCGAGAGCCTCAACGTCGCTGCGGCCGCGGCGATCTGCCTGTACCAGAGCGCACGGGCTGCCCGCGAAGTAGACGCCAGTGCGCGAATTCGGCCGAGAATCCGCCACGGCGTTACGTTCGTCGCACAGTCGCCGCCCGCTCAGCGACTCCTCAGCGACAACAGAGCGACAACCGCGCGATGTCAGACCGGCGTGTCATCGTCTGACGATGAGCCAACTGCTGACGGTGAGCGGCACGGACCTTCGTTACCTGCTCACCGCGTACCTGTTCGACCATGGACCGGCGACGGTCGAGGAACTGGTCGACGCGTTGGCCTATCACGGGTTCCGGCCCATCGGGCGGCCGTCGAAGGCCGTTTCGGACGCATTGCGCTGGGAGACGGTGCGCGGTCGCGCGATTCGAATCCGCCGGGGCAACTACCGCCCTGGAACGATGTCGCGGGCGACCAGACACCGGATCGTTGCGCGGGTGCGCGCACTGCACGACGACGTCGCCGCGGTGGCAACGGGCGGCGGGGGAGACGCGAGCCTGACCGCCTGAGCGAACGGCGCGGTCAGTTTGCCGACTTGAGCAATCGCTCGGACACCGCGAGCATCACCCTTCGCGGCGTGACACGGTAGCCGGCCGCCAGAAGTGAGTTCTTCCAGCCGGATACAACGCTGGGCGACGATTTGTCCAACGCGCCAAGCGCGGTGTTCACGACTTCTTGAGCCGTCTGCCTGCCATCGGTCAGGAACTCTTCACCGGTGCGCGCGAAGAACTCCGTTTCCGTCGCGCCCGGGCACAGCGCAAGCACCTTCACCCCGGTTCCTCTGGACTCCTGCCACAGGGCCTCGGTGTAGGACAGCACGAACGCCTTCGATGCGCCGTACACCGCCATGCCGGGCGTCGGCTGAAAAGCTGCGGTCGATGCCACGTTGATCACCACTCCGTGTCCCCGCTGCACCATCGCCGGTAGGAACCGCGCGGTCAGATCGACCAGGGTGCCGCAGTTCAACTGGATCTGTGCCGCGTTGGGCTCGGGCGCCTGATCGACGAACTTCGAATGCAGTCCGACGCCCGCGTTGTTGACCAGCACATCGATGGTGCGGCCAAGGCCTCGTACCTTCTCTTCCAGTTCCGCCCCGGAACCTGGCACGGCGAGATCCTCGGCGATGACGTCGACCGTGATCCCGGGATGCTTGGCGACCAGCGTGTCGTGTAACTCGGCGAGCTTTTCTGCGCGCCGGGCGACGAGTACGAGATTCGCGCCACCCGCGGCGAGTTGGACGGCGAACTCTTCACCGATCCCGCCGCTGGCGCCGGTGATCAGGGCGGTGTCGTTGGTGAAGTCCACCAAACCAGGCTAGCCGCTCAGCAGACCCCGGGCGACGTGGGTGATCTGCACCTCGTTGCTTCCCGCGTAGATCATCAGCGATTTGGCGTCGCGGGCCAGCTGCTCGACGCGGTACTCGGTCATGTAGCCGTTGCCGCCGAACAGCTGCACGGCGTCCATGGCGACGTCGGTCGCCGCCTGCGAGCAGTACCACTTGATCGCCGACGCCTCGGGCAGCGAGATCTCCGCTCCGGTCTGCGCCGCCTCGATGACCCGGAACAGCATGTTGCGCACGTTCATTCGGGCGACTTCCATGTTGGCCAGTTTGAGTTGGATCAGCTGGAACGCGGCGATCTCCTGGCCCCACAATGTGCGGCTCTTCGCGTAGTCCACGCACAGCCGCAGGCACTCCTCGATGACGCCGAAAGCCATCGCTGCGACGCCGATCCGCTCGGCGGAGAAGTTCGACCGCGCGCTTGCGCGGCCGTCACCCGCGGAGTTGTCCTCGGTCTCACCCAGCAGCCGGTCCCGGCCGAGCCGGACGTTGTTGAAGAACAGCTCCCCGGTGCGCGAGCTGTGAATGCCCATCTTGCGGAACGGCTTTGACTGGACGAAGCCTTCCATACCGCGGTCGAGCACGAACGTCAGCACCGTACGGTCGCGTTTGTCGACCCCGTCGCCCTCATCGAGTTTGGCGTACACGACGACCACGTCGGCGTCGGGCCCGTTGGTGATGAACGTCTTCTGCCCGTTGAGGATGTAATCCTCGCCGTCGCGTGTCACATACGACTTCATGCCGCCGAACGCATCCGAGCCGGAATCGGGCTCGGTGATCGCCCATGCGCCCACCTTTTCGTAGGTGACCAGACCGGGCAGCCAACGCTCCTGCTGCGCGAGCGTGCCGCGGCCCGCGATCGTCGGCACGGTCAGCCCGAGGCTGACGCCCATTCCGGTCACCACGCCCATGCAGACCCGGCACAGTTCACTGACCACCACGAAGCCCATGCCCGCCGACGCGCCGTCGCCGCCGAACATGCCGCCCGATCCGCCGCCGGAGGATTTCTCGGCGCCGTCGCGCATCCGGGCCAGCCGCTTCTCCAGCGAATCCTTGGCGAGTGCGTCGATGCCGAAGGTGGCGAAGAGCTTACGGATGACGGGGTAGGGCTCCATCTCGCCGCTTTCCAGCGCGTCGACGTGGGGCCGTACCTCTTTGTCGATGAACTCCCGCACGGCGTCGCGCACGGCGATATCGACGTCAGACCATTCGAGCATGCGACCGAGCCTAGGCTGCCGTGCTGCGGCCACGCGCAGGGCGTAGGCCTGCGAGCGAGAACGTCGTATGCACAAGCGAGCCCGCGCGATCGAGCAGGCTCTTGCGGCGCGGAACGTAGTGCATGGGCAGATCTCTGCGGTCGCGCGGCGGCGCCATGAACGCGGGCGCCTCGACCAACGGCGCGTCGTCGGAGGTTCGACCGGATGCGCGGCGATAGGCGGAAAGGGCACGAGGGTGCAGCCGGATCTCGTCGGGCACAACGACGAACGCCATCTCGACCATCTTCCCGAACAGTCGAAGAAGCACCTCGTCGCCCGCGGTCCAGCGCATACCCGCCTTCTCCCGCACCACCGGGTCGAACAGGCCCGCGGCGATCCAGCGCTGGCCCGCCACCATCGGTTTGAAGATCTGGTCCCAGATCGGGGTCGGCATGAGCACGAACCAGGGTTTGGGGATCTTGATGGAGAAGATGTCGAGCGTGGCGCGGTTGATCTCCAGCTCGTCGCTACACACCCGATCCCAGTACTCGCAGAACTCCTCCCACGACTTGGGCACCGGTCGCATGCTCATGCCGTACTGCGCGTACCACTGCACGTGCTCGTCGAAGAGTTGGCGTTTGTCCGCCTCGGTCAGGCCGCCGCAGAAGTACTCCGCCACCTTGATCACCAGCATGAAGAAGGTGGCGTGCGCCCAGTAGAACGTCTCGGGATTCAATGCGTGGTAGCGCCGTCCCTCCGAGTCGACGCCCTTGATCGTCGAATGGAAGCCTTTGATCTGTTGCCCGGTCCTTGCCGCCCGATCGCCGTCGTAGACGACGCCCATGATCGGGTACACCGACCGCGCCACTCGCTGCAACGGCTCGCGCAGCAGGATGGAGTGTTCCTCGACGGCCGCGCCGAGTTCCGGGTACATGTTCTGCAGTGCGCCGATCCAGACGCCCATCATTCCGGTCCGGAGATCGCCGAAGTATTTCCAGGTCAGGGAGTCCGGTCCGAGGGGATCGGCCGGATTGGTTCGCCTCGTCGTCGAGCTCACCTTCACGAATTCACGATAAGCTTGACAACGCACGTTGTCCATTATTTCGGGGCGCGTCGCAAGGGTGTTTGCTCGCCGAAACGCCGTGCACTTAACCTTGCGCAATGGATGCCGAATCGTTCGAAGAACGGTCCGGCACGTCATCTCGACCCGGCGGATGGCTGCGGAACACCAACCACAGTCCCGGAGTCGTCGCGTTTCTCCGGCGCGCCCGCCGCGCCCTGCCCGGCGACCCTGACTTCGGAGATCCGTTGTCCGCTGCCGGTGTTGGCGGCCCGAGTGCGGCCGCCAGGGCAGCCGATCGGCTACTCGAACGCGACGTCGCATCGCGCGAGGTGAGCCTCGCAGGCCTGCAGGTCTGGCAGGCGCTGACCGAACGTGTTTCGGGCAAGCCCGCCAATCGCGAGGTGACGCTGGTTTTCACCGACCTTGTCGGGTTCTCGTCGTGGGCGTTGAAAGCAGGCGACGACGCCACGCTGAAGCTGCTGCGCCGCGTCGCGCAGGTCGTGGAGCCGCCGCTGCTGGAGGCGGGCGGCCACATCGTCAAGAGGATGGGTGACGGAACCATGGCGGTGTTCGCCGACCCGGCCACCGCCGTGCGCGCCGTTCGCACCAGTCTCGATGCGGTGAAAGACGTTGAGGTGGAGGGCTACACACCCCGCATGCGCGCAGGCGTGCACACCGGCAGACCCCAGCGGATCGGGTCGGACTGGCTTGGTGTGGACGTCAACATCGCCGCCCGCGTGATGGGGCGTGCCGTCCGCGGCGGGTTGATCGTGTCGCAGGCGACCATGGACAGAATTCCCGACGAGGATTTCGCTGCGCTTGGCTTGTCCGCCAAGCGGATACGCAAGCAGCCCTTCTCGCCGAAGCAGGACGGCGTGCCCACCGACCTGGCGATGTACCGCGTGAAAACTCGCAGAGAGTTGCCAGGTGACGACGAGGAGAACGGAGATCTCGCCGACGCATAGTGGTCGGTGAGATGTTGTTAGGTTTGCTGCGGGCGCTGGCCCGGATCCGCGTCACGGTCGCTTACACGGCGATCCTGGCGTGCGTGACGACCGCCATGATGACGCTGGGGCCGCAGGCGCAGAGCCGGATCATCAGCCATGCCAGCACGAACCTGCACAACCTCAGCCGCGGCCACCTCGGCACCCTGTTCGTCAGCGCGTTCGTCATCGACGCCGGGCCCATCTATGTCTGGCTGCCCGGGCTGGTGTGCCTTCTGGCGGTCGCCGAGCTGATGTGGCGCAGCGGCCGCCTTGTGGTGGCCTTCGCCGCAGGCCATATCGGCGCAACGCTGCTTGTCGCGATCGGGCTCACCGCGGCCGTCGAACTCGGCTGGATGTCGTCGGACGTGACCCGTGCGACCGACGTCGGCATGAGCTACGGCGCATCCGCTGTGCTCGGGGCGTTGACGGCCGCGATCCCGCGAAGGTGGCGACCCGCATGGACCGGCTGGTGGGTCGCCGTCGCCGTCGCGGTGGTCGGCATCGGACGGGACTTCACCGACGTCGGCCACGCGGTGGCCCTCATGCTCGGCATGGTGGTCGCGAGCCGCTTCGGCCGGGCCGCCGGATGGAGCCCGGCGCGCTGTCTGCTGCTCATCGTCGCGTTCGTCCTTCGGATATCTGATGCTGGCCAACAGCGGCCTGACACTGATCGTCGCCACCTGCCTCGGCATGTCGGGTGCCGCCTTCGCCGAGGTCGTGGTGGGACGGCGACGCGACCGCGAAGAAGCGTCGCGGGCAGACGCCCTTTCGTGCGGGCTGACGCCGGGTGTCGCGTGACGCTGCTCTCATCTGGCGATCACCTATGATCGCCGGGTGGCTGAGCAGCCCTTAGACCTCTCGGAGGAAGCACTGGCCAGGATGGTCGGTGCGGCCAAGCATGCCTTCGATCAGGCCGGCGACCTCGACGCCCTCGCGCGCGCCAAGACCGAACATCTGGGTGACCGGTCGCCGCTTGCGCTTGCCCGGCAGGCGCTGGGATCGCTGCCGAAGACCGACCGCGCCGACGCGGGCAAGCGGGTGAACGTCGTCCGCGCCGAGGCGCAGCGCAGCTACGACGACCGTCTCGAGGTGCTGCGGCGCGAGCGCGACGCTGCGGTGCTTGTCGCCGAGAGCATCGACGTGACGCTGCCCTCGACGCGTCAGCCGATCGGCGCCCGCCATCCCATCACGATCCTCGCCGAGCACGTCGCCGACACATTCGTCGCGATGGGCTGGGAGCTGGCGGAGGGGCCGGAGGTCGAGACCGAACAATTCAACTTCGACGCGCTCAACTTTCCGCCGGACCACCCTGCCCGCAGCGAGCAGGACACTTTCTACGTGGCGCCGGACGGATCGCGGCAAGTGCTCCGCACCCATACCTCGCCGGTGCAGATCCGCGCGCTGCTCGAACGCGAGCTTCCGGTCTACATCATCTCGATCGGCCGCACCTTTCGGACCGACGAGTTGGACGCGACGCACACCCCGGTCTTCCACCAGGTCGAAGGTCTCGCCGTCGACAAGGGGCTGACGATGGCCCACCTGCGCGGCACCCTCGACGCCTTCGCGCGCTCGGAGTTCGGGCCGCAGGGTCGCACCCGGTTCCGGCCGCACTTCTTCCCGTTCACCGAGCCGTCCGCCGAGGTCGACGTCTGGTTCGAGAACAAGAAGGGCGGGCCCGGATTCGTGGAATGGGGCGGCTGCGGCATGGTCAACCCGAATGTGTTGCGCGCCTGCGGTATCGACCCGGAGGTGTACTCCGGCTTTGCGTTCGGAATGGGTCTCGAGCGAACGCTGCAGTTCCGCAACGGCATCCCCGATATGCGCGACATGGTCGAGGGCGACGTCCGGTTCTCCCTGCCGTTCGGAGTTGGCGCCTGATGCGACTTCCCTACAGCTGGCTGCGGGACGTCGTCCGAGCCGGGACGCCGGGCTGGGACGTGTCCGTCGACGATCTCGAGCAGACACTGATCCGAATCGGCCACGAGGTCGAGGACATCATCCCGGTCGGTCCGGTCAGCGGTCCGCTGACGATCGGCCGCGTTGTCGAGATCGAGGAGCTCACCGAGTTCAAGAAGCCGATCCGCGCGGTCAAGGTGGATGTCGGTGAAGCGCAGCCCCGCGACATCGTCTGCGGTGCAACCAACTTCGCCGTCGGCGATCTGGTCGTGGTGGCGCTGCCCGGCAGCACGCTGCCCGGCGACTTCGCCATCACCGCGCGAAAAACCTACGGCCGCACCTCCGACGGGATGATCTGCTCGACGGCCGAGCTGAACCTCGGCACCGACCATTCCGGAATCCTGGTGCTCCCACCGGGTACCGCCGAACCGGGAACGCCCGCCGCCGAGGTGCTCGGCCTTGACGACACCGTGTTCCACCTCGCCATCACCCCGGACCGCGGTTACTGCCTTTCGGTCCGCGGCATGGCCCGCGAGATCGCCAACGCCTACGACCTCGACTACGCCGATCCCGCCGACGTGCCGCCGCTGCCTGCTGACGGCGAGGCTCTTCCGGTGACGATCGACCCCGGTACCGGCGTGCTGCGCTTCGGGCTTCGCCCGGTGACCGGGATCGACCCGGCGGCGGTGTCGCCGTGGTGGCTGCAGCGACGGCTTCTGCTCAGCGGCATCCGGGCGATCTCACCCGCCGTCGACGTGACGAACTACGTGATGCTCGAACTCGGCCACCCGATGCACGCACACGACCGCAGCCTCATCACCGGCGGCTTCCGCGTCCGCTTCGCCGAACCGGGGGAGACGGTGGTCACCCTCGACGACATCGAACGCAAGCTGGATCCGGCGGATGTCCTCATCGTCGACGATGTGGCGACCGCGGCGATCGGCGGCGTGATGGGCGCGGGTACCACCGAAGTGCGCGACAGCACCACCGATGTGCTTCTCGAGGCCGCGGTGTGGGATCCGGCCGCGGTGTCGCGGACCCTGCGGCGGCTGCACCTTCCCAGCGAGGCGGCCCGCCGCTACGAGCGCAGCGTCGACCCGGCCGTCTCCGTCGCCGCTCTGGACAGATGCGCGGCACTGCTCGCCGAGATCGCAGGTGGCACAGTAGAACCCAAACTGACCGACTGGCGTGGAGATCCGCCACGCGACGACTGGTCACCCGCTGCCGTCAGCATGCCCACCGATCTTCCTGCCCGCACCGCAGGCGTCGACTACCCCGAGGGCACCACACAGCGCAGGCTCACCCAGATCGGCGCCGACGTGAGCGTCGACGGTGACCGGGTGACCGCCACACCGCCGAGCTGGCGACCCGACCTGAAGCAACCCGCCGACCTCGTCGAAGAGGTGCTGCGGCTGGAGGGACTCGAAAACATCCCCTCGGTGCTGCCGCAGGCACCGGCCGGGCGCGGCCTCACCCCGGTGCAGAAGCGCCGTCGCGCGGTCGGTAAGGCATTGGCGCTCAACGGGTATGTCGAGATACTGCCGACGCCGTTCCTGCCCGCCGGAGTGTTCGACAAGTGGGGGTTGGCGCCCGACGACCCGCGCCGCACCGCCACACACGTGCTCAACCCGCTCGAGTCCGACCGGCCCGAACTCGCCACCACCTTGCTGCCGGGGATCCTGGAAGCACTGGCCCGCAACGTATCCCGCGGGGCGGTCGACGCGGCTCTGTTCTCGATCGAGCAGGTCGTCGAGCCCACATCGGATACGCGTGCCGTCGAACTGGTCCCGACCGACCGCAGGCCCAGCGACAGCGAGATCGCAACGCTTGACGCCTCGCTGCCCAACCAGCCGGAGCACGTCGGCCTTGTGCTGTCCGGTCTGCGCGAACCGGCAGGTCCATGGGGTCCAGGCCGCCCGGTTCACGCCACCGACGCGTTCGAGGCGGTGCGCATCATCGGCAGGGCCGCGGGCGTCGAGTTGACGCTGCGCCCGGCGCAGTACCTGCCGTGGCATCCCGGTCGATGCGCCGAAGTGCTCGTCGGCGAGACGGTTGTCGGCCACGCCGGACAACTGCATCCGGCGGTCATCGAGAGGTCGGGGCTGCCGAAGGGGACATGCGCCGTCGAGGTCGACCTCGACGCGATCCCGCTCACCGAGAGGTTGCCCGCACCCGCGGTGTCGCCGTTCCCCGCGGTGTTCCAGGACATCGCCCTCATCGTCGCCGACGAGGTCGCCGCGCAGAGCGTCGTCGACGCGGTCCGGGAGGGCGCGGGGGAGCTGCTGGAGGACGTCCGGTTGTTCGACGTGTACTCGGGCCCGCAGATCGGTGAGGGCCGCAAGTCGCTTGCGCTGGCGCTGCGATTCCGCGCGGCGGACCGAACCCTGACAGAAGACGAGGCCAGCGCCGCCCGTGACGCCGCGGTCGCGAACGCCGCGAAACAGGTCGGGGCCGAACAGCGGCGCTGAGAGTCGCTGCTATTGCACGGGATTGGTGAGTGACGCCAACCCGTCGCCGAGCTCGCAGCGGACGACGTCGCCCGGCACGATCGGCACCGCACCCGGCGTTCCCGTCGACAGGATGTCGCCTGGGTGAAACGGCATCACGTGACTGTGGAAGCTGAGCAGTTCGGCGGGTGAGAACGTCATCCCCGCAACGGTGTCCTCGCGGTGAACCGCGCCGTTGTGGATGGTCGCGACCCGCAGATCCGACAGCGGTCCGTCCGCCAACACCTCGTCGAGCGTGATCAGATCGGGCCCGAACGAGAAGAACGTCGGATAGTTCTTCACGCGCGTGAGGTACCGCGGGTTCTCCAGCAGGATCTCCTCCGCGGTCTGGTCGAGCACCGCCACCACGCCCGCGACGTAGGACATCGCCTCGTCGACACCGACCTGATAGCACGGGCGGCCGACGACCAACCCCAGTTCGGCTTCGGCCGTGACGCGCCCGATCCCCGGCGGTACGACGATCGGCTCACCCGGTCCGACGATGGTGTGGTCGCCCTTGATGAACGACGCGGGCGACGTGCGAGGGGCCTGCTCGCCGAGATCGCCTGCATGCGCACCGTAATTCAGGCCGATGCCGAAGATCTTGCGCGGTCTCGTCCACGGCGCGGCGACCGGTGAGTCGGGATCGACGCAGGCGTCGTCGTCGACACCCGCGGCGACCGCGTCGGCGAGCCGGTCCAACGACCCGGCTTCCAGCAGGGACTGCAGATCAGATGGCGGACCGCCGAGGATGCGGTCGGCGCGTGCCAGTCGGCCGTCGGGAAGTGCGACGCAAGCCGCTCCGTCGGTCCGCAGTGTTCGAAGGCGCATGGTGTCCTAGACGACGCTCTTGAGCTGTCCGCCGTCGACGCGGATCACGGAGCCGGTCATGTAGGACGCGCGGTCGCTGCACAGGAATGCCGCAACGTCGGCGTATTCGTCGGGGCGCCCGTACCGGCCGAGCGCCATCGTCGCCGCGCTGGCGGCCATCACATCGTCGGTGCTCTTACCTTCTCTGTCCGCTCTGCGTTCGTCGAGGAATTCCGTTCGGGCAGTGGCGATTCGCCCCGGCACGATGACGTTGGACGTCACCCCGTCCCGACCCACTTCGTCGGCGAGCGTCTTGGACCAGGTGTGCAGGCTGGCGCGCAGGGTGTTGGAGATCGCCAGGTTCGGGATCGGGCTGAGCGCACCGCCCGACGTCGAGGTGAGGATGCGGCCCCAGCCCCGCTCGCGCATACCGGGCAGCACCCTGTCGGTGATCACGATGACCGAAAGGATCATCTGCTCGAAGCTCGTGCGCCAGGTGTCGGCGGCCTGACCCGCGGCAGGCGTCGGCGGAGGGCCGCCGGTGTTGTTCACCAGAATGTCCACCGGCCCAAGGGATTTCTCGACCTCGGATACGTGGGCGTCGACCGAGTCCAGATCGCCCAGATCCCAGGTCAGCGGCAGCGCCTTGGCGCCTGCGGCCTCGATCCGCTTCACGGTTTCGGCCAGTTTGTCGGCCGTGCGTCCTGCGGCCGCGACGTTGGCCCCCTCTTCGGCGAGGCGCACCGCGATCGCGCTGCCGAGGCCTCCGCCTGCGCCGAGCACGAGTGCGGTCCGTCCGGTGATACCGAGATCCATGACGTGCTCCTTCAGCGGGTGGCGGTGGTGGTGGGCAGGGTCGCGAGGTGCTTCTCCAACAGCGGGATCAGCGAGGTCGGCAGCTTCAGCGCCGGCGGACGCACCCGGCCCGTTGCGATCACCCCGCGCCGCCGCAGCAGTTCCTTGCGGATCGAAAGGCCGACCCGCAGCTGCCCCTCGAAGTTGGCGAGCGGAAGCCACGGCGCCCACGCGTCGCGGGCCGCATCGAAGCCACCGTCGCTGTGCGCCTGCAGCACGGCGGCCAGCGCGGCCGGATGGCTGAACCCGGTCATCGCGCCCGCCGACCCGGCGGCGAGCTCGTCGAGGAGACCGACGCCGCCGAGGCCGCCGAACACCGGGACGTCGACGTTCGACGCGAGGTGCGCCACGGCAACGGACGTCGGCGGTGTCTCCGATTTCACGCCGACCGCGAAGGGGCAGGCAGACACGATCTCGACCACCTGCTCGTCGGTGACGCTGACGCCGGATACGACCGGGTAATCCTGGATGAGAATGCCGACATCGGTCGCCTCGTGCAGGCGGCGTAGCGAGGCGGCGGCCGCGGTCGGATCGGGGTCGTTGATCTGGGCCATCAGGGCCACCGGCGGTCGGGGCACCGCGTCGAGCAGCCTGCGCGCCTGCTCGACGACGGCGTCGGGGTCGCGTTCGGACAAGCCGAGCACGAACGGCAGGTCGGTCGACGACGCGACGGTCTGCGCAACGCCGTTCGCCTCGGCGGGGGTCAGTGACGCCGCCTCACCGAATACGCCGAGCGCCACGAGGCCACCCGCACCGTCGGCGGCGAAGGAGGCCACCTCGGTGCGCAGCGAGTCGAGGTCGACGTCGAGATCGTCATCGAAAGGAGTGGCGAGCACGCCCCAAAGGCCCTGGGACAGCGGTTGTGTCACTGAACTACCTTCCATTTTCTATTGTTGTGACGATGTATTCGGCGATGGCGAGCGACGACGTCGCCGCGGGCGAAGGGGCGTTGCGAAGCAGGACGACTCGGTCGCGGATGCTGATCCGGAAGTCGTCGACGAGACCGCCGTCGGAATCGAGCGCCTGCGCGCGGATGCCCGCCACCCCGGGCACGACGTCGTCGTCATCCAGATCCGGCACGTACGCGCGGGCCGCTGCGACGAACTGGCGCTTGCTCAACGATCCGCGCATCTCGCGGATGCCTGTGCGCCAATGGCGTCGCGCGAAGCGCCAAAACGCCGGCGTGCGAGCCACTTCGGCCATATCCGAGACCGAGATCTTGCCCCACGTGTAACCCTCGCGCGCCAGTGCGAGCACCGCGTTGGGGCCGATGAGAACCTCACCGTCCACCCGCGGGGTGACGTGCACACCGAGGAATGGGTATCGCGGATCGGGCACCGGGTAGACCAGACCGTTCACCAGGTTGCGCCGTTCCGGCTTGAGCGCGTAGTACTCGCCGCGGAACGGCATGATGACCGGATCGGCGTCGTCACCGGCCAATTCGGCCAGCCGGTCGCTCTGCAGGCCGCCGCAGACGACGATCTGATCGAACACCGATTCGGTGGAGCCGCTTGCGCCGCGGGCGGTTACGACCACCTCGCTGCTCGACGTCCGCAGCCCGACGACCTCATGCCCGAGAAGGATCTTCGCGCCGTCGGCGGCCGCATCGGCGGCGAGCGCCTGCGTCACCTCGGCGAAATTCACGATCGATGTGGCGGGGGAGTGCAGCGCGGCGACACCACGCACATGTGGCTCCAGCTCGCGCAGTTCCTCGGGCCCGATGATCGCAACGCCGGGAACACCGTTGGCCAGTGCCCGCGCCTCGATGTTGTCCAGCCGAGCCCGTTCGGCGTCGTCGAGGGCGACGAGGACTTTGCCGCAGGCGATCCGCCTGATGTCGCGCGCTTCGCAGAACTCCTCGAGCAGTCCGACGCCGCGGCGGCAGAGCACGGCCTTGTTGGAGCCCGGCTCGTAATAGAGCCCCGCGTGCACCACGCCGCTGTTCCGTCCGGTCTGATGCGACGCGAGACGGTCCTCTTTCTCGAACAACGTCACATCGGCGTCGGGTCTGCGTTTGAGGATCTCGCGGGCGACCGCAACGCCGAGGATGCCACCACCGACGACACCGACCCGGTCGGTCACCGGCCACCCCGGGACGCGTATTCGGCGAAGACGGAAGCCTGATCGGCGCCGAGCGCAGGCGGGGCCTCCGCGCGTGCGTCCGCGCTGTCCGAGAACTGCAGCGGCGAGGCGGGCACGTCGAGGTCTCCCAATGTGGGGTGGGGCAGGGTCAAGACCATTGTCTCGCGCACCTGTTCCCAGTCATATACCTCTGGGATGGTACGTATTCTGCCTGCCGGCACGCCGACCGCGTCCAGTGCGGCGAGGACGTCGGCTGCCCGACGATCCGCGATCAGCGCGTCGATCTCCTTCTGCAGTGCCTCGGCACGCGCCACCCGATCGGCGTTCGTGGCGATGTCGCCGCGGTCCGGGTCGAGGCCGACGATCGGCGCGAACCTGCGCCACAGCGCCTCGGAGCCGACGCCGATCACGATGTCGGCGTCCTCGCAGCCGAATACGCCGTACGGCGCGATCGACGGATGCCGGTTACCGGTCATCACCGGCTCGACGCCAGCCGACAGCCAGCCCACCCCGTGGAAGACATGCACCCCGATGATCGCCGCCAGCAGCGAGGTTTCGACGTGCTGGCCAACTCCGGTGCGCTCCCGGGCCCGCAATGCGTTCATCACGCCGAACGCGCCGAACAAGCCGGCGAGGATGTCCGCCATCGGCAACCCGACTCGTTGGGGCGTGCCGCCGGGCTGTCCCGTCAGCGACATCAGACCCGCCTCCGCCTGCACGATCTGGTCGAATCCCGGCCGCGTTCCGCTCGGGCCGCCTCGTCCGAACCCGGTGATGGACAACGTGATCAGCCGGGGGTTGAGGGCGCGGAGGTCGTCGAGGCCGAGCCCGAGTCGCTCCAGCACCCCTGGCCGGTAGTTCTCGACGAGGACGTCGGCGCGGCTCGCCAGCCACCGCAACCGGTCGGCGCCCTCGGCGGACTTGAGGTCAAGCACCACCGAGCGCTTGTTGCGGTTGGCGCTCATGTAGTACGCGGACTCGCGATGTCCGTTGCGGTCGACGTAAGGCAACCAGCTGCGGCTGTCGTCGCCTCCCGGCGGTTCGACCTTCACCACGTCCGCACCGGCGTCGGCCATCATCATGGTCGCGTACGGGCCTGCAAGGGCACGGCTCAGGTCGACGACCCGAACGTCGTCCAGCGGTCGATTGGCGGTCACCCGCGTCCTCCCATCAGTTTCAGTCCGACCGACATCAGCACGATCACGGACGTGATGCGCAGGACGTGCACGGTCAGCACTATCGGAACGTTGGCGCCCGCGTCGGCGGAGAACGCACCCATCTGGGCGATGCCGCCAGGCGCCGTCGCGAGCAGTGCGCTCAGCGAGTCGATATCGGAGAACCGCCAGAGCAGCCAGGCCGCCACCAGCCCGAAGACCAGGAACGCCACGACGGTCACCACGATCGGCACCATGCGCCTCGCAGTTGCTTGAGCGCGTCGGTGGTGACGCTGAGGCCGAGCAGCCAGCCCATGCACACGTAGACGATCCAGCGCCCCGCCGGTGCGATGGCGAACGCCGACGACGTGGATATGTTGACGACCGCGACGCCGATCATCGATCCCAGCAGCGGGGCGGCGGGCAGGTGGAGCAGGGTTGCGATGGCCGCGCCCACGATGGCTGCGGCTGCGGTGAGGAGCAGACCGCCTGCACTCATCCCACGTGTTCCCGATCGCCGCTCGTACGGTCGGATTCCGGCGCGGCTTCGTCGCTGTCGTCGGCGGAGCTCGCGGCGTCCGAGCGTCGCTTGGGCGAAACCAGCTGCAGCGCAGCCTTGCTCGCGGCCGCGATCGGCTTCCTCAGCAGCGGCAGGCTGAGCAGGAAGGCGATGAAGACCAGAATCCCGATCGACGTGCCACGCTCGACGAACACGTTGAGATGACCACCGGAGATCAGCATCGTCTGGCGCAGGGACTCCTCGGCGAGCGGGCCGAGCACCAGCGCGATGACGAGCGCCGCGGGCGAAAGGCCGTATCGACGCATGAAGAAGCCGAGAACGCCGCATGCCAGCATGATCTGCACATCGAGCAGGCTCTTGTTCACGGCGAAAGTGCCGAGCGCACAGAGCAGAACGATGATCGGTCCGAGAAGTTTGAACGGAACGCGAGCGATGCTCGCGAAGGCCGGGATGCAGAAGATGTTGACCGCCAGCAGCATGACGTTGCCGAGGTACATGCTGGCGATGAGGCCCCACGCGAACTCCGGGTTCTGCTCCATCAGCAGCGGACCTGGCTGCAGCCCCCACATCAGGAATCCGCCGAGCAGAACCGCCGTCGCGCCGCCGCCGGGGATACCGAGAGTCAGAAGGGGGACCATCGCGCCTGATGAGGCGGCGTTGTTGGCTGACTCAGGGCCGACGAGACCGGCCATTGCGCCCTTACCGAACTTCCACGGCGTGCGGGAGACGGACTTCTCCACGTTGTAGGCCATCAGCGAGGCGACGGTCGCACCCGCGCCAGGCGTGAGTCCGACTCCGAACCCGAGGAAGGAGCCGCGCAAGGTGGGTCCGACCGACTCGCGGAAGTCCTTGCGATTGGGCCAGAAACCGCGGCTTCGTGCGGACACGCCGAAGAAGTCCAGTTTCTCGAGATGGCCACCGCGCCAGAGGGTGTGCAGGACTTCGCCAACGGCGAACAGTCCGATGGCCACAGGGATGAAGTCGACGCCGTTGATCAGCTCGACGGCTCCGAAGGTGTAGCGCCGTTCCCCGCCGCCGATGTCGACGCCGACGGTGCCGATAGCGAAACCGATCAGCGCCGAAAGCGCGCCGAGCAGTTTGTTGCCACGCAGGATGACGATCACCGTGAGCAGGCCCGCCATCACGATCAGGAAGTATTCGGGCGGGCCGAAGGTCTTCGCGAAGTTCGCGGTCACTGGTGCGGCCACGCTGAGAAGCACCGCACCGATGGTGCCCGCAACGAACGAGCCGACTGCCGCCATCACAAGCGCGGGCCCGGCCCGCCCCTGTTTGGCGAGCGGATAGCCGTCGAATGTACTTGCTACGGTGGCGGATTCGCCCGGTGTGTTGATCAAGACAGAGGTGATGGTCCCGCCGTACATGGCGCCGTAGTACACGGCCGCCAGCATGACGATGGCGCCGGTGGGGTCGAGGCCGAACGTGACGGGAAGCAGAATCGCCAGGCCCGCGGACGGCCCGACGCCGGGAATCACGCCGACGATCATTCCGATCATCACACCGCCGACGAGCAGCAGTATGTTCTGCATGGTCAGCAGCGCGGTGAGTCCGGTCATCAGGTCAGACATGATGCTCCTTAGCCGAGCGGCAGAATGCCCTGCGGCAGACCGACGTTCAGGCCGGTCTGCAGTGCGAGATACAGGACGACGGGCACGGCGATCGCGATGATCACGGCGCGTATGTGGTGCTCACGGTCGAGGAACCAGAGCGTCACCCCGAGGAACAGGATGCCGGCAAGGGCGGCGCCGAGTACGCCGAGCAGGGCGACGAACACCGCGGCAGCCGCGATGAAGGCGACGAGAGCCAGTGGGTGCCGACCGAGATCGGGCTCAGCGGCCTCCTCCGCCGCCTCGACCTCGCTGGTGGTCTCCTCGTCATCGGGCCGCGAGACGATCTCGCGCACAGCGGCAACCACGGTCACCACGATTGCGGTCACGCCGAGGATCCGCGGGAAGAAGCCGGGCCCGATCCGGCCCGCGACGGTGCGCCACTCCATGCCCATCGCCATCTCGGTGTAGACGGCGAAGGCGAGGAGAAGCACACCAAGGAACGCCAGCTTGGGCCAGTTGACGTTCCGTCCGCGGACAGCGGACACGGACGGCTGCGATGTCGCGGTCACAGCGCCCCTTGTTCCTTCAGGGTTGTCTCGAACTCGTTGGTGGTCTTCTCCAGGTAGGCGGTGAAGTCGTCACCCCAGAGCTCGTCGCGGGTGAGGTAGTTCTTGTCCAGGTAGTCCTTCCACTGGGGGGACTTGGCGACCTGTTGCATGGTCTTGATCCACCAGTCACGGGCGAAGTCGGGCACCTCGGGCGGAAGGATCAGACCGCGCGGCATCGAGGGCAGGTCCGTCATGCCCTTCTCCACCCCGGTCGGAACATTGGGTAGCGCGGCGAGGCGCTCCTGGCCGGTGAACAGCAGCGGTGTCATCTCGCCGGCCTCGACCTGGCCGAGAATCGAGCCGGGGTTGGAGACCATCGCGTCGAGGGCACCACTGAGCAGGGAGGTCTGGACCTGGCCCTCTTCGTTGTATGGCACGTACTCGATCTCGTAGCCCTCCTTCTTGGCGATCAGCGATTGGAGGATGAAGTCGACGTTGACCGTGCCGATGCCGCCGACGACGACCTTGCCGCCCTTGCTCTTCGCGAACTTGACCCAGTCCTCGTACGTCTTGATCGGCTTCTTGCCGTCGACGAGCAGCAGTGCGTCGTCGGTGGCCATCAGGCCGACATGGGTGAAGTCCTTGTAGGTCCAACCCGGATCCGCCTGAAGCGGTGTTGTCAGGAACGAGCCGGATGTCGTCGAGACGTTGTACGGGTCACCCGCTTTGGACATCAGGTATCCCCAGCCGGTGGCTCCGCTGCCGCCCTCGCGGTTCTCCACCGCGATGTCGGCGGGGTACAGCTTCTCGTCCTGAATGATCTGGACCAGCTTGCGGGCCATCAGGTCGTTGCCGCCGCCAGGCCCGAACGCAATGGTCCAGTCCAGTTGCTTGGACGGATAGTCTTCTGCCGATCCGCTCGACCCGCTTCCGGTGTTGCACGCCGTCATGACGAATGCGGCGAGTGCGGCCACTAATGCGAGCAGTGCTTTGAGTCGCATCATGTTCTCCTCGGTGAGTGGTGATGGTGGGTGGTTGTCACGTGGCGTCTTGTCGGAACCACGAACCGGAGGCCGAGGCGGCAAGGCGCCCACTGTTGTCGTACAGCTTCGACTCCAGATGAACGATGCGCCGCCCACCGTGCAGGACACGGCCGGTGCAGACCGCGTCGGTACGGACCGCGCGGTGGAAATGGATCTCCATGTCGATCGTCGTTCCGGCGGACAGATACTTCTGACAGGCGTGGCCCATCGAGATGTCGAGCACGGTGGACAGCACGCCGCCATGGACCACGCCCGCGGCGTTGCACAGATGCGGTGCGAAAGGCAGTGCGACTGTGCAGGATTGCTCATCGTCGGCGTAGGAGATCGACAGGCCGAGGAAGTGGATGAGGAAATACCGGCCGAACGCCGGCTCCGCGGCATCGACGGCGCGGCGCGCCGCGGCGACCGGGTCGGCGGCCATGCGTGGATCGGTGGTGGTCATGACCAGGTGAACCTCGGGTTGCGCTTCTCCAAGAAGGACCGGACGCCTTCCGCGTAGTCCTCGGTGTCGAACGACGAGTTGCGGATTTCGGTTGTCACCTCGTCGTCCTCGGTCTGTCCGGCGAGCACCAGGTCGACGATCCGTTTCGCGGACCGGACGCTGAACTGCGCCCTGGTGGTGATGAGCCGGGCGAATTCGTTCGTCTGCTTCTCGAGCTCTTCGGAACCGATGAGCTCATCGATCAGGCCGAGTCGCAGTGCGTCCTCGGCGTATACGTGCTGACCGGAGAACAGAATCCATTTCGCCCTTGACGGACCGACGACGTCGACGAGGCGCTTCGTGGACTCCAGGCTGTAGACGAGGCCGAGCTTGGCAGGCGTGATGCCGAAGCGGGATCGTTCGTCGGCGAACCTCAGGTCGCATGCGAGCGCGATGCCGCATCCGCCGCCTATGCAGTAGCCGTGCACCATGGCGATGGTTGGCTTGGTGACCCCTTCGACGGCATGTTCTGCGGCCGCGACGTGTTCGTTGTACGCCTTTGCGGCGGCGGCGTTTCCGCGCACTTCCTCGAACTCGCTGATGTCAGCGCCCGACGCGAAGCTCTTGGTGCCCGCGCCGCGCACGATGATCACCTTGATCTCGGGATCGGCGTCCAGCGCCCCGAACTCGTCGGGGATCCGTCGGTACATGCCGAGCGAGATCGCGTTGTGGCTGTCGGGCTTGTTGAGGACGACAGTGGCGATGGCGCCGTCGCGCTCGACCAGGATTTCGTCGCTCATCGGATCTGCTCCTGGAGTTCGGGGTGGGCGTCGTAGAGCGTGCCATCGGCGAGCAGCTTGTCGAGTTCGTCGCGGTCGACGCCCAGTTCGGAGAGAACGGACACGGTGTGCTGCCCGAGCCACGGCGCGGGGGACCGGACACTGAAATCCAGATCGGAGAACCGGGTCGGTGGCGCGATCGTCCGCATCGGGCCGATGACAGGGTGGTCGAGTTCGACGACCATGCCCCGAGCCTGGATGTGCGGATCGGCCAGCGACTCTTCGTAGGTGAGTACGGGCCCACCCGGCACACCCGCCGCGTCGAGCCGGTCGATCCATGCGCTTGTCGGCAAAGTCGTTGTGATGGCTTCGATCTCGGACTCGAGCTCGTCGATGTTCTCCATCCTGGCGACCAGGTCGACGAAGCGCGGGTCGTCAGCCCAGTCCGGTCGCTTGAGCACGTCGTTGACCAACCGAAGCCAGAGCCGGTCGGTGTTGGCGCCGATGGTCACGAATCCGTCCGCCGTGCGGTACGCCTGGTAGGGAGTCGAGCGGCGGTGCCGGGTGCCAGTCGGTGCAGGCCCCTCGCCGCTGCCGAAATACGCCCCGGATTCCCACACCGTCCACGCCAGTCCGGCGTCGACGAGTGAGATGTCCATGTACTGCCCGGTGCCGGTCTGTCGACGCTGGAGTTCGGCGGCCAGGATCGAGTAGATCGCGGTGGCGCCTGCTGCGATGTCGTTGATGGCGATGCCGACCTTCGTCGGCTTACCGTCGGGCTGGCCGGTCATCCTCATGAAGCCGCCGAGGCCCTGGGCCATGATGTCGAACCCGGGCCGGTCTTTGTACGGGCCTGTTTGGCCGAATCCACTGATCGAGCAGTACAGGATGTCGTCGCGCACCGTGCGGATGGAGTCGTAGTCGATTCCGAGACGCCGGGTCACGCCGGGGCGGAAGTTCTCGATGACGAGGTCTGCGCCTGCGGCCAGCTCGAGGAACAGTTCGCGGCCGCGATCGGACTTCAGGTCGATGGCCACCGACCGCTTACTGCGGTTGGGCATCGCGAACGGATAGCTCTCGCCGTTGATCTTCGGCCCCATCCGCCGCGAATCATCGCCGGTGCCTGGCTGCTCGATCTTGACGACGTCAGCTCCGAGCTCGCTCAGCACCATCGTGCAGTAGGGGCCGGACAGGAAGCGTGTCAGATCGAGGACTCGAAAGCCGGTGAGTGGTCTCATGGAATCCTTCCCGCAATGTGGAAAATGCTTTACGCTATGCAGGAAGCCTAGAAACGTGAACACGGTCACGTCAAGGAGCCTCAACGGCGTGGATCACACTGCAAACCGTCTGGCGGCGGGAATGGCGGGATGACGTGGAGAAAGGAAAAAGTGAGTAAATCTGACGATCCGGCCTCGACGCGGAGCCACCACAGCAACGGCGGAACGGCGTGCAGTCCATCGACCGCGCAGTGGCGATCCTGCGGTGTTTCGACGGACGCCGACCCGAGCTGGGCATCAGCGAGCTTGCCCGGTCGACCGGATTGTCGACCACGACGGTCCATCGGCTGCTGGCCGCCATGCAGAAGAACCACCTCGTGCGCCAGACCGGCACGAAGCGGTACGGACTCGGGCCATTCCTGCTGCAGCTCGCCAATTCCGGCGCCATTCCGCGCACGTTCCGGGAGGCAGCCCTGCCATTCATGACGGATCTACGAGACGAATTCGACGAGACCGTCGGCCTGCATGAGTTCCTCGGGTCGGGCCACCGCATCGTCGCCGCGCAGGTCGAAAGCCATCAGGAACTTCGCCGTACGTACACCGATATCGGCGTGCCGATCAGGCTGGCGCACGGCGGCCCCGGCAAAGCGATCTGGAGCGTGTTGCCCGACGAGGAACGCCGGCGCTACCTTGCCGAGCCGATCGAGAAGAAGACCGACGCGACCGTCGTCGAACCGGCCGAGGTGGAGCGCGAACTCGACGAGGCTCGCGCACACGGGTACGCCTCATCGAAGGGCCAGCGCACCGTCGGGATCTATGCCATCGCGTCGCCGGTCTTCAACCACACCCAGACCGTGATCGGCGCGCTCGGCATCTCGGTCCCCGAAGTCCGGATGTCGCCGACGCGGGCGGAACTCATGGGAGAGCGGGTGCGTGAGGTTGCCTGGCAACTGTCGACCGCGCTCGGCGCGACGGTCGAAGGCGTGCATGCGTTGGTGCCCGATGTCCGGCTGGGCTGATCCACCGGGTAATTGATTTGCAACCGGTTGTATAAACATGCAGAATCCTCTGCATGACTTCTGTCGCCGTGGCCGGGGCCAGCGGATATGCCGGCGGTGAGATCCTGCGGTTGCTGCTCGGCCATCCCGGCTACGCCGACGGGCGGCTGACGATCGGCGCGCTGACGGCGGCCGCGAGCGCGGGCACCACGCTGGCTGAGCATCACCCGCATCTGCTGCCGCTCGCAGGCCGTGTGCTGGAGAACACCGACGCCGCCGTGCTCGCCGGCCACGACGTCGTTTTCCTCGGGCTCCCGCACGGTCATTCCGCGGCGCTGGCAGAACGAGTTGGGCGCCGACACCGTGATCATCGACTGCGGCGCCGACTTCCGGCTCACCGACGCGGCCGCATGGGAGCGCTATTACGGGTCCGCGCATGCGGGCAGTTGGCCATACGGCCTGCCGGAACTGCCGGGGGCACGCGACCGGCTTCGCGGCGCCACCCGAATCGCCGTTCCCGGTTGCTATCCGACGGCTGCGCTGCTCGCACTGCTGCCTGCCGTCGCAGAAGATCTGGTGGATCCGGCCGTCACCGTCGTGGCCGTCAGCGGCACCTCCGGTGCCGGGCGCGCCGCGAAGACGGACCTGCTCGGGTCGGAGGTCATCGGCTCGGCGCGCGCCTACAACATCGGCGGCAAGCACAGGCACACCCCGGAGATCGCCCAGGGCCTGCGCGCCGTCACCGCCAAGGATGTGACGGTGTCGTTCACCCCGGTGCTGATACCGACGTCGCGCGGCATCCTCGCGACGTGCACCGCGCGAACTGAAGCGCCGCTGTCCGAACTGCGCGCGGCCTACGAGAAGGCCTACGACGCTGAGCCTTTCGTCCATCTGCTTCCCGACGGCCAGCTACCCAAGACCGGTTCGGTGATCGGCAGCAATGCCGCACAGCTCGCGGTCGCCGTCGACGACGACGCCGGAATGTTCATCGCGATCGCCGCGATCGACAACCTCGTCAAGGGCACCGGCGGCGCGGCGGTGCAATCCATGAACCTCGCCATCGGCTGGCCAGAAACCGAAGGACTGTCGATCGTGGGGGTGGCACCGTGACCGATACCTCGGCGGGCACCACCAGGCTCGTGCGCACCCAGGGCGTCACCGCCCCAGAAGGTTTCCGCGCCACCGGAATCGCGGCGGGCATCAAGGCATCCGGCGCGTTGGACATGGCGCTCGTCTTCAACGAGGGTCCGGACTACGGTGCCGCGGGCGTGTTCACCCGCAACCAGGTCAAGGCCGCGCCGGTGCTGTGGACCCAGCAGGTACTGACCACCGGTCGGTTACGTGCGGTCATCCTCAACTCCGGCGGCGCGAACGCATGCACGGGCCCCGGCGGTTTCCAGGACAGCCACGCCACGGCCGAGGCCGTCGCGGCCGCGCTTTCGGACTGGGGCACCGACACCGGCGCCATCGAAATCGCTGTCTGCTCGACGGGTTTGATCGGCGACCGGCTGCCCATGGACAAGGTGCGTCGCGGCGTCACCGAAATCGTGCACGAGATGGCAGGCGGGCTCACCGGCGGCGAGGAGGCCGCACGGGCCATCATGACCACCGACAAGGTGCCCAAACAGGTTGCGCTGCACCACTCCGCCAACTGGACCGTCGGCGGGATGGCCAAGGGCGCAGGCATGCTGGCCCCGTCGCTGGCGACCATGCTGTGTGTCATCACCACCGATGCGGTCGCCGACGCATCCGCCCTGGATCACGCGTTGCGCAGGGCCAGCGCCCTGACCTTCGACCGGCTCGATGTCGACGGCAGTTGCTCGACCAACGACACGATCCTGGTATTGGCTTCCGGGGCAAGCGCAATCGCGCCGAGCCAGGACGAACTCGACGATGCGCTCCTTCAGGTGTGCGACGACCTGTGTGCACAGTTGCAGGCAGACGCTGAGGGCGTCACCAAGCGGGTCGTCGTCACGGTGGCCGGAGCGACAGATGAGGCCGATGCGCTGACCGCGGCCCGCGTTGTCGCGCGCGACAGCCTCGTCAAGACCGCCTTGTTCGGCTCCGACCCCAACTGGGGCCGCGTGCTTGCCGCGGTCGGGATGGCTCCGGTTCGGCTGGACCCGGAGCGGATCAGCGTCTCGTTCAACGGATCCCCAGTGTGCGTCGACGGAGTCGGGGCGCCAGGCGCGCGCGATGTCGACCTGTCCGGCGGTGATATCGAGGTGACGATCGACCTCGGTGTCGGCGACGGGAGTGCCGCGGTGCGGACCACCGACCTGTCGCATGCGTACGTCGAAGAGAACTCGGCATACAGCTCGTGACTTCTGCCGATGTCGCCGGCGGGGCGGCTCCACCATCCACACACACCAAGGCCGACGTGCTCGCCGCTGCGCTGCCGTGGCTCAAGGCCCTGCACGGCAAGATCATCGTGGTCAAATACGGCGGCAACGCGATGACCGACGACGCGCTGCGGCGTGCGTTCGCGGCGGACATGGTCTTTCTGCGCAACTGCGGCATCCATCCCGTCGTGGTGCACGGCGGAGGCCCGCAGATCACCGCCATGCTGAAACGCCTCGGCATAGCAGGCGACTTCAAGGGCGGCTTCCGCGTCACGACACCCGAGGTGCTCGACGTGGCGCGGATGGTGCTTTTCGGCCAGGTGGGCCGCGAGCTGGTGAACCTGATCAACATGCACGGGCCGTACGCCGTCGGCATCACAGGCGAGGACGCGCATCTGTTCACCGCGGTTCGGCGCAGCGTGACGGTCGACGGTGTCGCGACCGATATCGGCCTTGTCGGCGATGTCGAGAAGGTGAACACCGCGGCGGTGCTGGATCTCATTGCCGCAGGCCGTATTCCGGTGGTGTCCACGATCGCGCCCGATATCGATGGCGTCGTGCACAACATCAACGCCGATACGGCTGCCGCGGCGCTTGCCGAGGCGCTCGGCGCCGAGAAGCTGCTGATGCTCACCGACGTCGAGGGCCTCTACACCAGCTGGCCCGATCGCGACTCACTGGTCAGCGAGATCGACGTCGCCGCACTGACACAGATTCTGCCGACCCTGGAGGCGGGCATGGTGCCGAAGATCGAAGCCTGCATGCGTGCGGTCGGTGGCGGCGTGCCAAGCGCACACGTCATCGACGGCCGTGTCGAGCACTGTGTGCTGGTCGAGTTGTTCACCGACGAGGGAGCGGGGACGAAAGTGGTGCGCGCATGAGCCTCCAGCAGCGCTGGGAAAGCGTGATGATGAACAACTACGGCACCCCTGCCGTAGCGCTGGCCAGCGGGGACGGCGCTGTCGTCACCGACGTGGACGGCAAGTCGTACCTCGACCTGCTCGGTGGAATCGCGGTCAATGTTCTCGGCCACCGCCATCCCGCGGTGATCGAGGCCGTCACCACTCAGATGAACACCCTCGGCCACACATCGAACTTCTATGTGACCGAACCCGGCGTTGCGCTCGCAGAGGCTCTGGTCGGTCAGCTTGGGGCCGAGGCCCGGGTCTTCCTGTGCAACTCGGGCACCGAGGCCAACGAGGTCGCCTTCAAGATCAGCCGGCTGACGGGTCGCACGAAAATCGTTGCGGCGCAGGGCGGCTTCCACGGCCGGACGATGGGATCGCTGGCGTTGACCGGCCAACCCGCCAAACAGGAGCCGTTCGCTCCGCTTCCCGGTGACGTCGTGCACGTGCCGTACGGCGATGTCGCCGCGTTGGCCGAAGCCGTCGACGACGCGACTGCGGCCGTCTTCCTCGAGCCGATCATGGGGGAGGCAGGCGTCATCGTTCCGCCCGCCGGCTACCTTGTGGCCGCCCGCGAGCTGTCGACGACACGCGGCGCGCTGCTGGTCATGGACGAGGTTCAGACCGGGATGGGCCGCACCGGAACGTTTTTCGCCCATCAGCACGACGGCATCACCCCCGACGTCGTCACCCTGGCGAAAGGGCTCGGCGGCGGCCTGCCGATCGGTGCCTGCATCGCGGTCGGTCCTGCCGGTGACCTGATGACCCCCGGACTGCACGGCAGCACGTTCGGGGGCAACCCGGTCTGCGCCGCGGCCGCGTTGGCGGTGTTGCGGGTGCTTGCCGACGAGGACCTGGTCTCAAGGGCCGATGTGTTGGGCAAGACGCTGCATCACGGCATCGAATCACTGCGCCACCCACTCGTCGACCATGTGCGAGGTCGCGGTCTGCTGCGCGGAATCGCACTGACCGCGCCGGAAGGCAAGGCCGTGGAGGCCGCGGCCCGCGAAGCCGGGTTCCTCGTCAACGCCGCTGCGCCAGACCTGATCCGGCTCGCCCCGCCGCTGGTGATCACCGAGGCGCAGATCGCCGAATTCCTCACCGCGCTGCCCGGTGTGCTGGACAAGGCGACGCCCTGATGCCACGACATTTCCTGCGTGACGACGACCTGTCGCCCGAAGAGCAGGCCGAGGTGCTGGCCATGGCTGCCGACCTCAAGACGGACCCGTTCTCCCGACGACCCCTCGAGGGACCACGTGGCGTCGCGGTCATCTTCGACAAGAACTCCACAAGGACCCGGTTCTCGTTCGAGATGGGCATCGCGCAGCTCGGCGGTCATGCGGTCGTCGTCGATGGGCGCAGCACACAGCTTGGCCGCGACGAGACACTCGAGGACACCGGAAAGGTGTTGTCCCGCTTCGTCGAAGCGATCGTCTGGCGCACCTTCGGACAGGAGCGCCTCACGTCGATGGCAGCCGGTGCGAGCGTGCCGATCGTCAACGCGCTCTCCGACGAGTTCCATCCGTGCCAGGTTCTTGCCGACCTTCAGACACTGGCCGAGCGCAAGGGCGGACTGAAGGGTCTGCGGCTGTCGTACTTCGGCGACGGCGCCAACAACATGGCGCACTCGCTGATGATCGGCGGCGCGACGGCGGGCATCGACGTCACCATCGCCGCCCCGAACGGATTCGAGCCGAACGCGGAGTTCGTCGCCGCTGCCGAGAAGCGGGGACAGTCGACCGGCGCCTCGGTGACGATCAGCGCCGACGCCGCCGAGGCCGCGGCGGGAGCCGATGTGCTTGTCACCGACACCTGGACGTCGATGGGGCAGGAGGACGACGGACTGGACCGGATCGCACCGTTCAAGCCGTTCCAGATCAATGCCGAACTGCTGAGCCTGGCCGACCCCGAAGCGGTTGTGCTGCACTGCCTTCCCGCGCACCGCGGCTACGAGATCACCGACGAGGTCATCGACGGCCCGCAGAGCGCGGTGTGGGACGAGGCAGAGAACAGGTTGCACGCGCAGAAGGCGCTGCTGGCGTGGCTGTTGGAGCGATCATGACCGCAGGCAAGGCGCCGGAGATCAGCACAAGCCGGGCAGGCAGGCAGGCGCGCATCGTCGCGATCCTGTCGTCGAACCCGGTGCGCAGCCAGACGGAACTGGCCGCGATGCTCGCGGCGGAGGGGATCGACGTCACCCAGGCGACGCTGTCGCGTGACCTCGAGGAATTGGGCGCGGTCAAGTTGCGCGCCGCGGATGGCGGCGTCGGCGTGTACGTCGTACCCGAGGACGGCAGCCCGGTACGCGGAGTCTCCGGCGGGACCGAACGGCTGTCGCGGCTCCTCGGCGACCTGCTGACGTCGACCGACGCCAGCGGCAACCTCGCCGTGCTCCGCACACCACCTGGTGCGGCCCAGTATCTGGCCAGCGCCATCGACCGCGCAGCCCTGCCGTATGTCGTCGGCACCATCGCAGGCGACGACACCCTCTTCGTGGTGGCCCGCGAGCCGATGACAGGCGCCGAACTGGCCGCCAGCATCGAGAACCTTCAATAGAGCTGTTATCAAAGGAGATTGGTTACATGTCCGAACGCGTCATCCTGGCGTATTCCGGCGGTCTGGACACCTCGGTGGCGATCAGCTGGATCGGTAAGGAGACCGGCAGCGAGGTCGTCGCCGTTGCGATCGACCTCGGTCAGGGCGGCGAGGACATGGAGGTCGTCCGGCAGCGCGCGATGGACTGCGGTGCCGTCGAGGCCGTCGTCATCGACGCCCGCGACGAATTCGCCGACGAATACTGCCTGCCCGCCATCAAGTCCAATGCGCTCTACATGGACCGCTACCCGCTGGTGTCGGCGCTGAGCAGGCCGCTGATCGTCAAACACCTGGTATCGGCCGCGCGGCAGTACGGCGGCGGCATCGTTGCCCACGGGTGCACCGGTAAGGGCAACGACCAGGTCCGGTTCGAGGTCGGATTCGGTTCGTTGGCACCGGATCTGGAGGTGCTTGCGCCGGTCCGCGACTACGCATGGACGCGGGAAAAGGCCATTGCGTTCGCCGAGGAGAACGACATCCCGATCAACGTCACGAAGCGCTCGCCGTTCTCCATCGACCAGAACGTATGGGGCAGGGCCGTGGAGACCGGCTTCCTCGAACACCTCTGGAACGCGCCGACCAAGGACGTCTACGACTACACAGAAGACCCGACCGTCAACTGGAGCTCACCCGACGAGGTGATCGTCGGATTCGAGAAGGGCGTGCCGGTTTCGATCGACGGCAGGCGGGTGACGGTGCTGCAGGCCATCGAGGAGCTCAACCGGCGCGCGGGCGAGCAGGGCGTCGGCAGGCTCGATGTCGTCGAGGACCGGCTGGTGGGCATCAAGAGTCGCGAGATCTACGAGGCGCCAGGCGCGATGGTATTGGTCACCGCACACACCGAACTCGAACACGTCACGCTGGAGCGGGAAGTGGGTCGCTTCAAACGGAACACCGACCAGCGTTGGGGCGAGCTGGTTTACGACGGCCTGTGGTACTCGCCGCTGAAGAGGGCACTGGAAGCGTTCGTCGCCGACACCCAGGAGCATGTGACCGGCGAGATCCGGATGGTGCTGCACGGCGGACATATCGCGGTCAACGGACGGCGCAGCCCGGAGTCGCTGTACGACTTCAACCTCGCCACCTACGACGAGGGCGACACCTTCGACCAGTCCGCGGCGAAGGGCTTCGTGCACGTGCACGGACTGTCCTCCAAGATCGCCGCGCGAAGGGACATGGGTGAGCACTAACGAGGGGTCGCTCTGGGGTGGACGGTTCACCGACGGCCCATCGGATGCGCTTGCCGCGCTGAGTAAGTCGACGCATTTCGACTGGGTGCTCGCGCCCTATGACGTCCGGGCGTCCAAGGCGCACGCCCGGGTCCTGTTCCGGGCGGGGCTGCTGACCGAGGAGCAACGCGACGGCCTGCTCGCAGGGCTGGACAGCCTCGGTGAGGACGTCGCAGACGGTAGCTTCCTGCCCATCGTCACCGACGAGGACGTGCACGGCGCCCTTGAACGCGGGCTGATCGACAGGGTCGGCGACGACCTCGGTGGGCGGCTGCGGGCAGGTCGATCCCGAAACGACCAGGTGGCCACGCTGTTTCGGCTGTGGCTGCGCGATGCGGTCCGCCGGGTCGCCGACGGCGCGCTGGAGGTGGTGTCCGCGCTGGCGACCCAGGCTGCCGCGCACCCGACGGCGATCATGCCGGGTAAGACCCATCTGCAGTCGGCCCAACCGATACTGCTCGCTCACCACCTGCTGGCGCACGCACACCCACTGTTGCGTGACGTCGACCGCCTCATCGACTTCGACGAGCGCGCGGCGATCTCTCCGTACGGCGCAGGAGCACTGGCAGGCTCGTCGCTCGGCCTCGACCCGGACGCCATCGCCAAGGAACTCGGGTTCACCGCAGCCGCGGACAACTCGGTGGACGCCACCGCCGCGCGCGATTTCGCCGCCGAGGCGGCATTCGTGTTCACGATGATCGGAGTCGACCTTTCTCGCTTGGCCGAGGACATCATCCTCTGGAGCACAACTGAATTCGGCTACGTGACGCTGCACGACTCGTGGTCAACGGGAAGCTCGATCATGCCGCAGAAGAAGAACCCCGATATCGCGGAGCTCGCGCGGGGCAAGTCGGGTCGGCTGATCGGCAACCTCACTGGTCTGTTGGCGACGCTGAAGGCGCAGCCGCTGGCCTACAACCGCGATCTGCAGGAGGACAAGGAACCGGTTTTCGACTCGGTGGCGCAGCTCGAGTTGTTGCTGCCTGCGATGGCCGGCCTTGTCGGGACGCTGCGCTTCGACGTCGATCGGATGGCCGAGCTTGCCCCGCTCGGTTACACCCTCGCCACGGACATCGCCGAATGGTTGGTGCGAAGGGGAGTGTCGTTCCGGGTCGCGCACGAGGCCGCGGGTGCGGCCGTGCGAGCCGCCGAGGCGCGGGGGGTCGGGCTCGAAGACCTCGAGGATGCCGAGCTGACCGGCATCCATCCCGAGCTCACGGTCGACGTGCGGGACGTGCTCACCGTGGACGGTTCGGTGAACTCACGTGACGCTCGCGGCGGCACCGCGCCGGTCCAGGTGGCCAAACAGCTCGGCGTGGTGCGCGACACCGCCGACAGGATGCGCGCACGGCTATAGCCCCCGGTGACCCAGCCAACCGATGATGCGCTCGGCGACGGTTTGCCACCCCGGCTCCAACATCATGTCGTGGCCCATGTCCGAGAAGAAGTGTGCGTCGGTGCCGTAGGCGTATGCGGTCGCACGCACTTCGTTCTGGGTGAGTGCCCCGTCGTCGGCGGCGCCGAGCACCAACATCGGTGTGCTGATCAGTTCCGGCTGCGGCAGATCGCCGAACAGCATCTCGCGCATCGCCCGGCCGCTCTCCGGTTGCAGCCGCGCGGCACAGTCGAGAACGACACGCTCGGGTGTGTTGGCGCAGAACAGGTGTCCACGCACCAACCGCGGCGTGCCGACGACATCGAGGGTGTTGCCGACTGTGTTGGGCTTGAGCAGCCCCGCCCACGGGTGGCGTGCGATGAGGCGCAACGAGGCGCGGGCGGCGCCCTGAGGTGGCGCAGAGGCCATCAGAACGGCTGCCTGCGCGTGGTGGCTCTGCAGAAACTTCTGCACGACGAATCCGCCCATCGAATGCCCGACGACGACGGGCTCACGGCTGAGTAATGCCGCGGCGGCTTTCACGTCGTCGACGTAGTCGGCGATCGAGCAGGTTCGCAGCCGCTGCGAGGTGGGGCTTTTCCCATGCGCGCGAAGGCTCACCGCGACGGCTTGAAACCCGTTCTCAGCGAAGAAGTCCAGGAAGTGCTCGTCCCAGCACCATGCGGCGTGCCAGCCGCCGTGCACGAACAGCAGCGGCACCGGATGGGCAGCGGTGCATTGGCCCTTGTCGATGACCTCCTGCATCAGACGCCAAACGTTAATGCACGGGGGTGCTTCCGGTAGCTATTAGCATTCAGCAACATGGAGGGCCAACCACCCGCGCCGGTCGAGCGGACCAGTCGATGGAGTCAGTGGTTCGCGCGGCTGACCGCTCCGCAGACGCGGCGGGTGGCGCTTCTCCTCGTGCTCGTGGCGACCGCGGCGTTCGGCGGCCTCGACACCGTCAATAAACAGGTCACCCCGTTCACGCCGGGTGAGGAGTTCAATGACGGCGAGTACACCGTCACGGTCGATCGCGCGAGGCTGGTCGACGACCTGACAGGAACCTACGGCCGCCCGAAGCCGGGAAAGAAGTATCTCGCCGTGGTGACCATCCTGCGCAACGACGGCACCGTGCCAGGCCGACTCCGCGACCAGCTCGATCTGCGGGATGTGAAGGAGGCAGAGTTCTTCGGCGCCTTCCGCTATCGCGACGGTTCGGCGATCCAGAATCTCGGGCCCGGGCTCACCGAGCAACTGGTGTTCTCCTGGCAGGTGCCGGATTCGGTTGCACAGTCGCTTGAGTCGGTGACGATCCGCGTCTGGAAGAAGACGTACACGCAGCTGAAGGTCACCTACGGCGGCAAGGAGTGGATCGACACCGACAACTACGGGCAGATCGTCGTTCCCGTCAAGGAGCAGGCGTGAAGCTGCGAATGCCGACCTCGCGCCGCGCGCTGACCGTTCTCGGAGTCGTCGTCACCGTCGCAGCCGCCGCCGTGGTGTGGCAGAACCTGCCGACACCAACCGATGTGCTCGGGCCGTTCGAGGTGCGCGGCGACGCGGGGACGCCCGACGACCGGTCGAGGCGTCGAGGCAACGGTGACCAGCGTTCGCATTGCGCCAGAGGTGAACTCCGTCAAGCCCGCAGGCGTCTGGGTGGTCGTCGACACCGCATTGAAGGGCACCCGCAGCACCGAACTCACGCACAGCAAGCTCGTGGTCGGACCCAATACCTATACGCCGTCGGACGTGTTCTCCCTTGACACCCTGTTCGGCGAGATCAGCCCGGGGATGACACTGCGCGGCTCGTGGGTGTTCGATGTTGCGCCCGCACTCGTGGCGCCCGAGTCGTCCGACCCGTTGACCCTTCTCATCTGGGCCGGCGACGGTCGGCTCGACTCGCAGCTGGCGATCCGGATACCGACGCAGGATTCGCTTTTCAGCAGGGTCGACGAAGTCACACTCGAGAAACCGGAGACGACCGCGTCATGAGGGCCTGGCTGTCGAAGCTGTGGGTGCGCAACGTGATCGGAGCGGTGGTCGCACTTGCGGCCGTCGCAGTGGTAGTCATCTTCACCGGTCTCAGCGAATCGTGGGCGACCTACCGCCACACCGTCGTTCCCGGCGCCGTCGTGCCCGCCGGGCAGAGCGGCGAGGCCGGGGGTTACACCTGGAAGGTCGCAGGGACAAAGTATCTGAACCGCAGTCCGAACAGCTACGGGCCCCCGCTGCCTGCCGGGACTGTGTTGAGGGTTGTCACCGTCGAGCGCACTGGACCACCGCCTGAGAAGGTGGTCTGCAACGGTGTCATCACCGACGGAGAACGCCGGTGGAAGAGCGAGGGCGTCGGCGGATTCAGCGCACCGACAGGCGACGGGGTGACGAGCCTGTGCAGCATGCCCGGGCTGCTTCAGTTCACGTTTTTGCTGCCGCAGGATGCGGTGCCGACCGCGATGGACATCGTCGCGTTCGACGGTGCGATCACGGTGCGACTGCTGTTGTAGTCGCGTCGTCCTTCGCCTTGACCTGTTCGAGGCAGTACGCCACGGTCGAGGCGATCAGGCACACCCGAAGTGGCTCGACGATCACGTGGGAGACCAGCGCGATCGTGTCCGCGAAACCATTCCAGAAGTACAGCGAGTGCGGGCCGAGAAGCCATGCGATGAAACGGAATAGGTTCCCGATGCTGACCTCAGGGTGGTAGAAGGCGCCTGCCATGTCCAACCAGGCGAGCCCGAGATAGCCGAAGATGTACAGCACTATCGCGAACACGCCGCCGTGCAGGATCAGCCGCGCCGAGTCGACGATGGTGCTGTAATCGCCCAGCTTTCCACGCGCCCACCCGACCACCTTCTCGCCGACAGTCTGATCGACACGCCAGCCTCGCTCGCTGAATCTCTTCCGGCCGGCCGCCGCACGCTCGAACACCCTGTCCGCCCGGTCGCCGACGACGCGGCGCGCCGCGCTGCGCCAGTCCGGCATGGAGACGCCGTAGATGATCCCGGCCACGGCAAGCCACAGCAGCGGGATGGTGGCACCGCCGAACGCGGTCCGCAACACCGCCATCCAGGCGTCCCACAGCGCCTCCAGTGGCTGGAAATACGAGAACAATTCGGCACGAGTGTTATTGGCCCACACTACGATTCGCCGTTGACCGATCCACCCCGTTGGGTTGAGGAGGAAGCCGACGCCCTGGCTGGCCGCGAAACTGAGGACGAGAAAGACCCACAACGCGTCGACGTACACCCGGACGGCGATCATCCAGCGCGGCAGGCTCTCCTTGAATCTGCCGAGCACATAGCGCGCGACGAGGGCGGTGGCGATGATGGCCCACGTGACGCCGCTGATCGGCAGCTCGTCGGGATGAAGGCCGCCGCTGATGCGCCGGTCGTCAACGCCCTCGTCATCGAGTCGGCAACCCGATAGTCGAGTGCCGCCGTCTCGAAATCGAGCCAGTCCTCGGCGAACAGCTTCCACGCCAGATAGATCGCGAAGAACGGCACGATGATGTTGGCGAACACGTCGACACTTCGCGCCGAACGTCTCGGCAGCGCGGCCAGCGCGGGTATCGCAGGGCGCAGCACCAGGAACATGGCCACGTACGAGCCGAGCCGGAACAGGCCGGCGAACGGCATGATCAGCGACGCCCAGACGTCGTTGTCCCAGCCGATGTAGGCCGCGAGCTCGATAGCGCCTTTACGCCCGAGCCAGCCGAGCAGGTACAGCGCGACGAGCTGGGGGAAATAGCGCCACCACAGAGCGAAGGGCCGCAGCACGGAGCGCACAGCAACATCGTAAGCGAGAGATCTACTCCTCGGCGGCGCTAAGCCACGCCTCCTCGAGCGAGTCCTTGCGCGCCAATATCTCGTTGAGCTCGGCGTTGAGCTGGCCAAGTCGGACATGATCAGCCGCCGCATCTGCCATCGCCTCGTGCATCGCGGTGATCTGCCCGTCCAACTTGGCGAGTTGTCCTTCGATGCGGGCCATCTCCTTGCCGGTGCGCCTGTCGCGCGCCGACGCCGACTCCGCGCGCTGCGGTTCCTCCTGGCCTGCTCCGGCTCGTCGGCAACCCGCTCATCGAGATACTGCTCGATGCCGCCGGGCAACAGGTCGCAGCGGCCGCCGCCGGTCAGCGCGTACGTGACATCGGTGACGCGTTCGAGGAAGTACCGGTCGTGGGTGACGACGATCAGGGTGCCCGGCCAGTTGTCGAGGTAGTCCTCGATGACGGTCAGCGTGTCGATGTCGAGGTCGTTCGTCGGCTCGTCGAGCAGCAGCACGTTGGGCTCGTCGAGCAGGATGGAGAGGAACTGCAGCCTGCGCCGCTCGCCGCCCGACAACTCACCGATTCGGGCGGTCAGCTTGTCGCCGACGAAACCGAAATCCTTCAGCAGCGTGTCGGCGGTGATCTCGCGCCCGCCGGCCAATTGGCTGACCCGACGGTGCTTTTCGACGGCGTCGATCACGCGGTCGGTGGCCGGCATCTCCACGAGCGCCTGGCTCAGATAGCCGATCTGCAACGTGGTGCCGCGCTTGATCGTGCCTGCCGCAGGCTCGAGTTCACCGGTGAGCAGCCTCAGCACCGATGTCTTACCGGTGCCGTTGACTCCGACAAGCCCGATCCGTACGCCGGGCCCGATGGACCAGTCGACCTTGTCGAGGATGACGCGGTCGCCGACCTCGAGGCGCAACCGGTGCAGGTCGAATACGTCCTTGCCCAGTCTCGTGGTCGCGAAGCGCTGCAGCACAAGTGAATCGCGCGGCGGCGGTTCGTTGGCGATCAGTTCGTTGGCGGCCTGGATCCGAAACTTGGGCTTCGAGGTTCGTGCAGGCGGTCCGCGGCGCAACCACGCCAGTTCCTTGCGCATCAGGTTTCTGCGCCGAGCCTCCGTACCTGCGGCCAGTCTCATCCGCTCGGCGCGCGCCAGCACATAGGCGGCGTAACCACCGTCGTAGGCGTCGACGGTGCCGTTGTTCACCTCCCACGTCTTGACGGTGACCGCGTCGAGGAACCAGCGGTCGTGGCTGACCACGACGAGCGCCTGCGATTTTCGGCCGGCCAGGTGCTGCGCCAGCCACCCGATCACTTCGACGTCGAGATGGTTGGTCGGCTCGTCGAGCACCAGCACGTCGTGTCCGGCGATGAGAACCCCCGCCAGCGCGACCCTGCGGCGCTCGCCACCGCTGAGGTCGGCGACATCGGCGTCGAGGTCGACGTGGGCAAGCAAGTGCTCGACGACTGCCCGCGTCTGTGGCTCGGCCGCCCAGATGTGGTCGGCCCTGCCGCCGACGATGACCTCGCGGATGGTCGAACCTGGGGCGAAGTCGTCGCTTTGCCGCAGGTAGCCCACCGAAAGTCCCGATGTGTGGGTGACCCGCCCGGAATCGGGATCGCGGGTCCCCGTCAGCACCTGGAGCAGCGAAGACTTGCCGTCTCCGTTGCGCCCGACGACGCCGATCGCGTCGCCCTCGTCGACGCCGAGGCTGACGGCATCCAGCAGCGTGCGGGTGCCGTAACCGACGGTCGCGCGTTCCACATTGATCAAGTTGGCCATCAGCCGCCGATGATAGGTAGGGCATCTCGCCGAGGGCGCCACGGGCTCTGTGCCATGATGACCTCGGTAATCAGGGGACAGGCGTGACAAAAGGGGAACCGCCGGTGGTGGACCTTTCGGCAATAACCGGGCCAGTGGGTCGGTTGGTGGCCACCGCGCAGAACGGGCTCGAGGTTCTGCGTTACGGCGGCCTCGAGACCGGCGCTGTGCCGTCGCCGTTCCAGATCGTGGAAAGCGTGCCGATGTATCGGCTGCGGCGCTACTTCCCGCCCGATACCCGTCCGGGTTCCATACCGCCGGGGCCGCCGGTTCTGATGGTGCACCCGATGATGATGTCCGCCGATATGTGGGATGTCACCCGCGCCGAGGGCGCGGTCGGCATTCTGCACACCGCGGGCATCGACCCCTGGGTCATCGACTTCGGTGAACCGGACAAGGTCGAAGGCGGCATGCAGCGCAACCTCGCCGACCATGTCGTGGCGCTCAGCGAGGCCATCGACACCGTCAAGGAGACGACAGGGCGCGACGTTCATCTGGCCGGCTATTCGCAGGGCGGCATGTTCTGCTACCAGACCGCGGCGTTTCGCCGGTCGAAGGACCTCGCGAGCATCGTCGCGTTCGGCTCACCGGTCGACACGCTCGCCGCGCTGCCGATGAACCTTCCCGCCGGGTTGGCGGCCGGTGCAGCGGATTTCATGGCCGACCATGTCTTCAGCCGTATCGACATACCAAGCTGGCTCGCGCGCACCGGTTTTCAGATGCTCGACCCGATCAAGACCGCCCAGTCGCGGCTGGACTTCCTGCGACAGCTTCACGACCGCGAAGCGTTGTTGCCGCGAGAGCAGCAGCGGCGGTTCCTGGCCTCGGAGGGATGGATCGCCTGGTCCGGGCCCGCGATCGCCGAACTGCTCAAACAGTTCATCGCGCACAACCGGATGATGACCGGCGGCTTCTCCATCCACGGCGAAATGGTCACGCTCAACGACATCAACTGCCCGGTGCTGGCGGTCGTCGGTGAGGTCGACGACATCGGGCAACCGGCGTCGGTGCGCGGCATCAAGCGTGCCGCTCCCCAGGCCGACATATACGAATACCTCATTCGCGCAGGGCATTTCGGGCTGGTCGTCGGATCGAAGGCGGCGACTCAGACATGGCCGACAGTCGCCCAGTGGATCAAGTCGATCGACGGTGACGCGGATCTGCCAGAAGGTGTCGCGCCGATGGCGCTGCAACCGGCGGCGCGCTCCGAGAGCGGGGTCCCGCTGGCATCGCGGGTGGCGCACGGCGCCACCGCCGCCGGTGAGATGGCGTTCACGTTCGCTCGATCCGCCGCCGACGCGGTCGTGGCGGCCAACAAGTCGGCGCGCGCGCTTGCCATCGAGACGGTCCGCACGCTGCCAAGGCTGGCCCGCCTCGGTCAGATCAACGACCACACTCGAATATCGCTCGGCCGCATCATGTCCGAGCAGGCGCGGGACCTGCCGAACGGCGAAGCGCTGCTGTTCGACGGGCGTGTGCACACCTATGAAGCGGTCGACCGCCGCGTCAACAACGTGGTCCGCGGCCTGATCGAGGTCGGTGTACGGCAGGGTGCGCACGTCGGCGTCCTGATGGAGACCCGGCCAAGCGCACTGGTCGCAATCGCTGCGCTGTCCCGCCTCGGCGCGGTTGCCGTGCTGATGCCACCGGACGCCGATCTCGCGACGGTCGTGCGACTCGGCGCGGTATCCGACATCATCGCCGACCCGAGCAACCTGGACGCGGCCCGCGGGCTCTCGACGAGGGTGCTGGTGCTCGGCGGTGGCGAATCGCGCGACCTGCACCTGCCCGACGACGCCGCCGTCGTCGACATGGAGAAGATCGACCCCGACGAGGTGGACCTGCCCGGCTGGTACCGGCCCAACCCGGGTCTGGCCCGCGACCTGGCGTTCGTCGCGTTCAGCACGGTGGGCGGCCAGTTGGTCCCCCGTCAGATCACCAACTTCCGGTGGGCCTTGTCCGCGTTCGGCACCGCGTCGGCCGCCAACCTCGGCCGCGGTGACACCGTCTACTGCCTGACCCCGCTGCACCATCAGTCCGGCCTGCTGGTGAGTTTGGGCGGCGCTGTGGTCGGCGGCTCTCGCATCGCGCTCTCGCGCGGCCTGGTCTCCGACCGGTTCGTGCAGGAGATCCGCCAGTACGGCGTGACGGTGGTGTCCTACACCTGGGCGATGCTGCGCGAGGTGATCGATGATCCGTCGTTCGCGCTGACCGGCAACCACCCGGTGCGGTTGTTCATCGGTTCGGGTATGCCGACGGGCCTGTGGAAACGCGTCGTGGACATCTTCGGGCCCGCGCACGTCGTCGAGTTCTTCGCCACCACGGACGGTCAGGCCGTGCTGGCCAACGTGTCAGGAGCGAAGATCGGCAGCAAGGGCAGGCCACTACCCGGCGGCGGCGACGTCGAACTCGCGGCCTACGACGCCGAGGACGACCTGATCCTCGAGGACGACCGTGGCTTCGTGCGCAGGGCCGAGACGAACGAAGTGGGCGTCATGCTGGCCCATCCGCGCGGACCCATCGACCCGACGGCATCGGTGAAGCGCGGCGTGTTCGCCCCGGCTGACACCTGGGTTTCCACCGAGTACCTGTTCCGGCGCGATCAGGACGGTGATTACTGGGCCGTCGACAACCGCGGCCTCGTCATCCGCACCGAACGCGGCCCGGTCTACGCAGCGACGGTCAACGACGCACTCGGCGCCATCGACGCGGTCGACCTTTCGGTGACCTACCCGGTCGTGACCGGGGGTCAGCGCATCGCCGTCACCGCCCTTGCGCTGCGTCCTGGCGGCAGCGCCGCGGCGGGCGATCTATCCGAAGCGCTGGCTGATCTGCCGGTCGGGGCGGCACCCGACGTCGTGCACGTGGTGTCCGAAATGGCGCTCAGCGCCTCGTACCGGCCGCAGATCAGCCCGCTGCGGGCGATGGGCATTCCGAAGCCGTCGCGTAACGCGTGGTATCTGGATGTGGATACCAATAAGTACAAGCGACTCACGGCCGCGGTGCGCACCGAGATCATCGGTGCGGAGAGCTGAGGCCGTGCCGCAGGTCGGACACACTGTTAGGGTTGCACCGCGCAAGCGGGGAGCACTGAAGGCCCGCGGACGCGAGGAGCATTGGAGGTTCGGATGACACCGCACAACGGTTGGCACCGCCTGGTGGGCGCACTTGCTGCCGGCGCGATCGCAGGCACGCTCTTCGCGGGTATCGGTGCGCCGACCGCGATAGCCGCGCCTGGAGATGACGAGACAACCGATACCGAGGCCCCCGCCGAGCCCGACGATGACCGGCGACCAGGCGCTGGCCATCTTCAGCAGCAACTATGACACCGGGCGCCGGCGGCGGCCAGCTCTCCAACTTCGTCCACGAGGTGCTGGTACTGCGCAACCTCGGATTCAGGCCATCGAAGGCGAACCAGACCGCGCATCGCCGCAGCCCTGGACAAGCGGCCGAACCAGGCACCGCTGGTCGAGGCCCTCAAGGCGACCGTCTCCTACCAGCGCAAGATCCAGGCGCAGGCGGCGGCGCAGCAGGCACCGGGCGCCAACCCCGGCTTCGCCATCGGCGGAGCGCCGGCGCCCTTCGACCAGGGTGGTCCCGCGATTTTCGGCGGCCCCGGCGGCTCCTCGGTCGGTTGATCGCCCGCTGTGCTTGACGAAAAACTTCTGAGCATCCTGGTCTGTCCGCAGGACCGGGGTCCGCTTCTGCTGATCGGCGACGAGGCGCTCTACAACCCGCGACTTCGGCGTTCGTACCGGATTGAGGACGGTATCCCGGTGCTGCTTGTCGACGAGGCGGTCACGGTCACCGAAGACGCGGAGCATGAACGGCTTTTGGGCCGCGCCAAATCGTAACCGGCGGAAAAGCTTTGCGATAACCGAGTTTTCAGGTCCGCGTCAGGCCGGGTAGGTCAGCGGTCAGGTAGCGCTGGAGGTTCGGTGCGATCGTCTCGGCGATCTGTTCCACCGGAAGCGACTTGAACGGGTCGAGCTCGAGGATGTAACGCGCCATCACGACGCCGACCAACTGCGACGCCACGAACTGGACGCGAACCCTCCCACTGCCAGGCGGATTGTCCACCCTTGAGCCGACTTCGACGGCGATGACGTCCTGCAGAAACGACCGCACGAGCGAGACGTCGTTGCCGGCCAGGATCGATCGCAGGGTCGCGATGAAACCCTTGCCCATCTCGGAATCCCACAGCGGCAACAGGATCGACGGCAGCACGTAACCGATGCGCTCGACGGGGACCTCGCGCAGCGGGCCGATCACGGCCATCGGATCGATCGGTATGTGGATCGCCGCGGCGAAAAGCTGTGTCTTGGTGCCGAAGTAATGGTGTACCAACGCGGGGTCCACCCCGGCGTCGGCGGCGATGGCGCGGATCGATGTCTTGTCGATCCCGTTCCGGGCGAACAGTTCTCGAGCGCAGGTGAGAATGCGCTCGCGGGTGTCGGACGTCCCGGGCGGTCGCCCGGGACGTTTGCGCTCGGTATTGGTCGTCAAAGCTCTACGGTGTCCTTCGTCGTAGCGTCGCGGCGGCCAGGCACAGGGCGACGACCGCAAAGCCGATCACCACGACGATGTCCCGCAACGCGATCGCCGTCAGGTCCGGGTAGGCGCCGACCTGCTGCAGCGCTTCAAGAGCGTAACTGGCAGGCAGCACGTTGCTCACCCATTGCAGCCAATCGGGTAGGACCTCGCGAGGCACGATGATGCCGCACAGCAGCAGTTGGGGCGCGATGACCACGGGCATGAATTGCACGGCCTGGAACTCCGTCCGGGCGAATGCGCTGCACAGAAGGCCGAGCCCCACGCCGAGAACGGCATTGATGATCGCGATGACGAACACCGAAATCGGGCTGCCCATGGTGGTGAGGCCCAGCAGCCAGAACGACACGACGCACGCCATGGTGGCCTGTGCCGCGGCTGCGATCGAGAACGCGGTGCCGTAGGCGGCCAGCAGGTCGAGCCGACGCAGGGGCGTGGTCAGGATTCGCTCCAAAGTTCCCGAAACCCGTTCGCGCTGCATGGTTATCGACGTGATCAGGAACATGACGATCAGCGGAAAGACGCCGAGCATGATCAGGCAGGCGTTGTTGAACGGTGATGGTGCCCCTGGCGGATGGGGGGCGTTCTGGAACATGAAGTACATCAGCGTGATGATGAGGCTGGGCACCACCAGGATCATCGCCACGCTGCGGTGGTCCGCCGCGAGCTGGCGCAGGATGCGCACGGTGGTCGCGATGTAGCCCTGCGGGCTCAGCTTGCTGCGGCTGCGGTGCTGTGCCGGATGACGGACAGAAACGCTTCCTCCAGTGATTGACATCCCGTGTCCTCCCGTAGTTTCCGTGGTGTGGTGTGGGCGAGCAGGTGGCCGTCCCGCATGAGTAGCAGGTCGCCGCAGTGGTCGGCCTCGTCCATGACGTGGCTGGAGACCAGCAATGTCGTACCGCGCTTGGCCAGCTGATGGAACTGCTGCCACAGATCCACGCGCAGAACCGGGATCGAGGCCGACGGTGGGCTCGTCCAGCACAAGGAGGTCCGGGGCGGCCACCAGCGCGCAAGCCAGGGACGCGCGCGTTCGCTGACCGCCGGATAGGTTGCCGCACAGGGCTGTTCGGTGATCTTCCAGTCCCACGGCGGAAACCGCCTCGTCGGCCGACTTGGAGTCCATTCCGTACAACGACCCGAAGTAGCGCACGTTGTCGATGATCCGCAGATCGTCGTAGATGGTCGCGGCTTGCGGCATGTATCCGACGCGTCTGCGTAGGGGAGCGGAACCGGCCGGCTGGCCCAGAACGGTGACACTGCCCGCGGTGAGTATCTGAGTTCCGACGATGCTGCGCATCAGCGTGGTCTTACCGCAGCCCGACGGTCCGAGCAGGCCGGTGATGGTGCCGCGGGCGATCTGGACGGACATGTCATGGATCGCGGGGCGCTTGCCTCGAACGACGCGGAGATGGTCGACGACGACTACCGGCTCGGCTCCCCTGCGTAATAATTCATCACTCGATGAAGTCATCATGCGATGAATACTGCTCCCGACGGTTGGGAGTGTCAAGAGGCGCGGGCAGAATCGCCACGATGAACGCCGAACCCGCTGCCCGCCGACCCGATGGACGCGGCACGTCGTCTGTTGGGGGCAGCGCTGGTTGGTCGCGGCGTGAGCGCGATGATCGTCGAGGTCGAGGCGTACGGCGGTCCGCCGGACGGTCCGTGGCCGGACGCCGCGTCGCATTCCTTCCGTGGTCGCGGCGGGCGCAACACCGTCATGTTCGGGCCTGCCGGGCGCATGTACACCTACCGCAGCCACGGCATCCACGTCTGCGCCAACGTGGTCTGCGGCTACGACGGAGTCGCGGGCGCGGTGCTGCTTCGGGCCGCTGCGATCGAGTCCGGCCTCGACATCGCGAGGGACCGTCGGGGCGACTCGGTTCGCCCTGCTGCCCTCGCCCGCGGTCCGGGCAATCTGTGTTCAGCCCTGGGAATCACGATGGACGACAACGGGATCGACCTTTTCGACCCTCGGAGCCCCGTTCGGCTGACACTGTCCGAGGAGCTCGACTCGGTCGACGGGCCGCGCGTCGGCGTGAGCCAAGCGGCCGACCGACCGTGGCGGTTCTGGTTGGCGGGACGCCAGGAGGTGTCGCTGTACCGCCGCAGTCCGCGGGCACCGGCGCCCGGTAACAGCGACTAGTACGGGAAGATCGTGACCATGGGAACGTCGAACATCCTCGACGAGTTGGAGTGGCGTGGGCTGATCGCACAGTCCACCGACCGCGATGCGCTCGGGAAAGAACTTGCCGCAGGCCCCGTCACCGCCTATTCGGGGTTCGACCCGACCGCGCCGAGTCTGCACGCAGGTCACCTCATCCCGCTGCTGACCCTGCGCCGGTTCCAGCAGGCGGGGCACCGGCCGATCGTGCTGGCGGGCGGGGCAACCGGAATGATCGGCGATCCACGGGAGGTCGGCGAGCGCACCATGAACACCGCGTCCACCGTCGCCGACTGGACCGACCGCATCCGCGGTCAGCTCGAGCGTTTCGTCGACTTCGACGACACCCCGTCGGGTGCGGTCGTCGAGAACAACCTGACGTGGACCGGCGAGCTGGCTGCCATCGAGTTCCTCCGCGACATCGGTAAGCACTTCTCGGTCAACGTGATGCTCGACCGGGACACCGTGCGGCGTCGACTCGAGGGGGAGGGCATCTCCTACACCGAGTTCAGCTACATGTTGTTGCAGGCCAACGACTACGTGGAACTGAACAGGCGATTCGGCTGCACGCTGCAGATCGGCGGCTCCGATCAGTGGGGCAACATCATCGCAGGCGTTCGGCTCGTGCGGCAGAAGCAGGCCGCGGCCGTCCATGCGTTGACCACTCCGCTGGTGACCGACTCCGAGGGCAACAAGTTCGGGAAGTCCACCGGCGGTGGCAGCCTGTGGCTGGACCCGGAGATGACGAGTCCCGTACGCGTGGTACCAGTACTTCTTCAATACCGCCGACGCCGATGCGATCCCGTACCTGAAGTGGTTCACGTTCCTGTCGCGCGACGAGATCGCCGAACTCGAGCAGGCGACGTCCGAACGCCCACATGAACGCTCGGCACAGCGGCGGCTCGCGCAGGAACTCACCACATTGGTCCACGGGGAGTCGCAGTGCTCGGCCGTCGAGCACGCCAGCCAGGCGCTCTTCGGGCGCGGCGAGCTGACGGCACTCGACGAACCGACGCTGGCCGCGGCGCTTCGCGAGGCGAGCAATAACCAGGTGGCCGAACTGGGGCCGGACGCGCCGAACGGCATCATCGACCTGCTCGTGGCCAGTGGACTGGTCGACAGCAAGGGCGCCGCGAAGCGCACGGTCGCCGAGGGCGGTGCCTACGTCAACAACGTCCGGGTCGAGAGCGACGACTGGACGCCGCAGCCCTCGGACTTCCTGCACAACCGCTGGTTGGTGCTGCGCCGGGGCAAGCGGAATATTTCAGGGATCGAGCGCGTTGGGTGATCTGTCGGAGCTGACGTATGTGAGTACGCACGACCGGCGGAATCGTTGAGACACACCGCCGATCAGCCCATTTGACTCCGACTTTTCCCTCACGTAACTTGTTGAAGTCGTCGCGACGCGGTCCAGCCGCTGAGCGCGACGGCGTCCCAGAGGGAAGTCCACTTCGGTGGGTTCCTGACCGTCCGCACTACTAGTACGCGGCTTAAGTGCCGCGGGTTGGTTGCGCGGCCGGGCGGGTGTGTTGTTTGAGAACTCAATAGTGTGTTTGGTGGTTTTTGTTTGTTGTTTTTGGTTGTGTCCTCTTTTTCCCGTTTGGGGGCATGGCTTTGTTTTATTTTTGCCAGTTTGATACTGGTGTTAGGTCAGATTTTTCTGATATTTGCCTTTTTAGGTTTTGTTTGGAGAGTTTGATTCTGGCTCAGGACGAACGCTGGCGGCGTGCTTAACACATGCAAGTCGAACGGAAAGGCCCTTCGGGGTACTCGAGTGGCGAACGGGTGAGTAACACGTGGGTGATCTGCCCTGCACTTTGGGATAAGCCTGGGAAACTGGGTCTAATACCGAATACACCTCGCTGGTTGCATGGCTGGTGGGGGAAAGCTTTTGCGGTGTGGGATGGGCCCGCGGCCTATCAGCTTGTTGGTGAGGTTATGGCTTACCAAGGCGACGACGGGTAGCCGGCCTGAGAGGGTGTCCGGCCACACTGGGACTGAGATACGGCCCAGACTCCTACGGGAGGCAGCAGTGGGGAATATTGCACAATGGGCGCAAGCCTGATGCAGCGACGCCGCGTGAGGGATGACGGCCTTCGGGTTGTAAACCTCTTTCAGTAGGGACGAAGCGCAAGTGACGGTACCTACAGAAGAAGCACCGGCCAACTACGTGCCAGCAGCCGCGGTAATACGTAGGGTGCGAGCGTTGTCCGGAATTACTGGGCGTAAAGAGCTCGTAGGTGGTTTGTCGCGTTGTTCGTGAAAACCGGGGGCTTAACCCTCGGCGTGCGGGCGATACGGGCAGACTTGAGTACTGCAGGGGAGACTGGAATTCCTGGTGTAGCGGTGGAATGCGCAGATATCAGGAGGAACACCGGTGGCGAAGGCGGGTCTCTGGGCAGTAACTGACGCTGAGGAGCGAAAGCGTGGGGAGCGAACAGGATTAGATACCCTGGTAGTCCACGCCGTAAACGGTGGGTACTAGGTGTGGGTTTCCTTCCTTGGGATCCGTGCCGTAGCTAACGCATTAAGTACCCCGCCTGGGGAGTACGGCCGCAAGGCTAAAACTCAAAGAAATTGACGGGGGCCCGCACAAGCGGCGGAGCATGTGGATTAATTCGATGCAACGCGAAGAACCTTACCTGGGTTTGACATGCACAGGACGTGTCTAGAGATAGGCATTCCCTTGTGGCCTGTGTGCAGGTGGTGCATGG
>CAWHIZ010000015.1:0-106534 GCA_963829405.1 uncultured Actinomycetota bacterium | reverse complement strand
GACTCTGGTCTTCGGAATTCCGATAACCGTCGGCCTCGCGTTCTCACCGTCGATGCGGCCGATTCGCGACCTCGCCGAGGGAACCGAACGTGTCGCGGCAGGAGATTACAGCCGGCGCGTACCGGTGGTTCAGGACGACGATCTCGGTGTGCTGGCGGCGTCGTTCAATCGGATGCAGGCGGGTTTGGCTGAGCGGCAACGGCTTCAGGCTGCGTTCGGCACGTACGTCGACCCGGAACTGGCCACCCGTCTGCTCGAGCAGGGCGACGATGTGTTCACCGGTGAGCGCCGCGAGGTGACGGTGATGTTCGTCGACATCCGCGATTTCACCCCGTTCGCCGAGGCGAACTCCGCCGAGGACGCCGTCGCGCGTCTCAATGCGCTGTTCGAGATCGTGGTGCCCGCCGTCGTCGACGCCGGTGGGCACGTCAACAAGTTCCTCGGCGACGGCGCGCTGGCGGTGTTCGGCGCCCCCAACGAGCTGGCCGATCACGCCGACGCCGCGGTGAGCGCCGCGGTGCTGATCCACCGTCTCGTCGCCGAGCAATTCGGTGGCGCGCTTCATATCGGGATCGGTATCAACACCGGGCAGGTGATCGCGGGCACCATAGGCGCCGGAGGCAAGCTCGAGTTCACCCTGATCGGTGACACCGTCAACGTCGCGGCCAGGGTCGAGCAGCTGACGAAGGCCACCGGCGACACGATCCTTCTGACTCAACAGTCGGTCGATGCGCTGGCATCACGCCCGCTCGGACTGGTCGACAGGGGAGGACACGCAGTCAAAGGCAAGGCTGCCGCTGTGAATGTCTTCGCTTTCGCGCCGCCAGCTAAGTAAATCCTGAGGCTGGTCTGCGCCGGACCCGTGTGCCAGCGGAAATGGGCGAACCTCACAGCTAATGGCAAGGTGGCTGGCATGAGCCGGATTTCGTGCAGGCTGGACCGCAAATGGTTGGCGCTGGCGATTGCCGGCACCGCTGTATTGGGTGTTCTGACGGCCTGCTCGGGCCCGTCCCTCCCCGACAACGCGCCCGCGTCGAGTTTCAAGGACAGTGTCGCCGGCGCGCCGGAAGCTCCACCCCCGCAGGGGCCTGCAGCCGGTGGAGGACGTCCAGCGCGACGTCGTGAAGACCGCGTCGATGACCATCAAGGCTTCCAATACCTCCGAGGCCGCGGACAAAGCGGCCGTCATGGTCGAGAACTCCGACGGTCGGGTCGACAGCCGAACCGAGGACGCGGGATCTGACCGGGGTTTGGCCCGCACCTCTGTTGTGCTGAGGGTTCCGGTGGCGAAGCTCGACGGCGTGGTGCGGGAGCTGAAGACCCTGGGAACCGTGCAGACGGCCGAGACCAGATCCGAAGATGTGACAGCGCAACGGGTCGACATGGACGCCCGCATCAAGGCCCTGCAGACTTCTGTCGATCGCCTTCTGGCCATCATGCGCGACGCCAAGGACCCCGAAGCGCTCATCGCTGCTGAAAGTGCTCTCTCACAACGACAAGCGGACTTGGACAGCCTGCGCGCACAACGCGACGCGCTCGGCGACCGCATCGAATACAGCACCGTCGACGTCACCTTCGTGGCGAAGGCGATCGGCGGCCCCGCGCCCAAGGAGTACCAGGGGTTCACGGGGCAGATCGAACGAGGCTGGGACGCACTGGTTTCCGTCGCGGGAAACCTCGTGCTGCTGTTCGGCCTACTGCTTCCCTGGCTGGGCGTGCTAGCCGTCGCAGGCGGTATCGGCTACGGCGTGATCCGGCTGGTGAGGGCTCGCCGGTAGGTCACCTCGAGGTTGTGGCGATGTCGATCTCCGATGTCAGTGTCTGGTGAACTGGGCACTGATCGGCGATCTGCAGCAGCCGTTGCCGCTGACTGTCGTCGAGTGCACCTACTAGCTCGATATCGCGATCGATGTGATCGACCCATCCCTTGGTGGTCTCGCAATGAGCGCAGTCTTCCGCGTGAATGCGCGAGTGCCGCAACGTCACTCGAACCTCGTCGAGCGGCCAGCCCTTGCGGTTCGCATACATCCGCAGCGTCATGGAGGTGCATGCCCCGAGGCCGGCCAGCACCAGATCGTAGGGCGTCGGCCCGGCGTCGTCGCCGATTGGACGCGGCTCGTCAGCGACGAGCCGGTGCGTCGCCCGAGCGTGATCTGCTGCGTATAGGTTCCCGACCCTGCCTCTGTCACGGTCACCGTGCCCTCGGACGACGCCGCGCTCGTTGCCAACCTCGTCTGGTGTCATGCGATCTCCTCGGGGACGCCTCGATGCCACCGACGGTAGTTGTCCGGTGACCGGCGGGCGGCGTGATTCGCGCCAAGAATCCGCCAAGGCGTCCCATCCACTCTGTGCGGGACGGGCCACCAGGGCCCCAACGCCACAGATTGGACCGACCATGAAGAACACAATGATCGCGGCGCTCTCGATTGCGGCCGCCGCAGCGCTGCCCCTCGCCGCCGTCGCGAACGCGTGCGGCGGAGGAGGCCCGATCACCGAGAATTACGAGTTCCTGACTCCGTCGGGAAACATCGTCTGCAACATCTATTCCGACAGCTCAGGCGCGAACTGCGAAGTCCGGGAACACACCTGGGTGGCACCTGCATCGACCAACGGCCCCTTTGGCAGAGCGTGCGACTTTAACTTCGGGGGTCTTCAGTTGTACGTGAGCCAGGGCAATCCAGGGAAGCTCGGATGCTACGAAGGCGCCAGCAACTTCGACGCTCCCAACCACAAGACACTCGACTACGGCCGGAGCCACACGCACGGCGCGATCACCTGCACCAGCGAGCTGTCCGGCGTGACATGCACCGACACCGCCACCGGACACTTCTTCCGGGTCTCGCGAGAGAACTACGAACTGGGGTGAACTGACCGAGGGAATCTAGAGTCGCTGTGTGGCCGATGGCTCAGCGTCGTGGAAAGAGGAGCTCGTCAAGGTCGCCGACCGGCTGGAAGCCAAGACGAAACAGCGGCGGTGGACTGACCGGACCGAATACCTCATCGAACGCGACTTCGTGATGGGTGCCTACGCTCTGCGCAAGCTGGTCGCGGCCGGTGACGTGCCGGACTCGGTCAAACAGGAGCCAGTCCCGGTCAGGCGGTTTGACCTGACCGGCAAGCCCCCGCTGTCGACCGATGACATTTCGGACTCCTACGACCTCGACAACGGCAGCCGACGGACGCTCTCCATAGAAGAGCTGTGCGATGAGATCCTGCACAGCTTCGTGTTCGGGTTCTGTTGTGGCGAGACCGACGATCTCTTCGACGGGATCTTTCTGTCATCCGATTGCAACAAGAACGAGTTCGTCTATCTCCTTCTGGCATCGGACTACATCGCCCTGTGCGCCGACGTCGGCATGGGCGATGCGCAGCGACGATGAGCCAAGATTGATTAGTACGCAGTGGATTTGACGGTCCTTGTAGAATTGGTGTGTAGCTCCCGTTATGCAGAAGCGCTGACGGTGTGAGCGAAAACACCAAAGGGCCAAAGCAATAAACGGAATCGTTCGTCGGCGCCTGCTCGTTGCGCTTGATCGAGTCAGCCGAGAATTCGAAAGGGGTGTGCTGTGGATTTGACCCGTGACCATAGCGGGCCAGCCATGGGGGGTACGTCAGCGAGAAAAGCTCAGCCGACTCGTTCGGGAGACCGAACCGCCCACCGGCAGCATGCGCCGCCTTTCGGATGCAGACCCCATCGAGCGCGACGACGCCTACTACGAGCGCGTCGGCGAGATCCTCGACCTCGCAGGCAACATCGGCGCCATTCTGATGGCGTCCGGCACGCCGGCCACCGCGACCATGGACCAGGTGACGGCCATTTGCGCTGCGTACGGCGTCACCCGCTGCGAAGTCGACGTCATCAACACGACGATCCACCTCGCCGCCTACCGCGGACCGACATCGCAACCCGCCAGCACGCTGCACATCGTGCAGGCCCGATCGATGGACTTCAGCAGGCTCGCCGCGGTTGACCGCCTGATCACGCGTATCCGCGCGGGCGAAGTCGCTCCGGCCAAGGCTCGCCAGGAACTCGACGTCATCATCACCGCGCCGCATCCCTACAAGCGCTGGATCGCCACCCTCGCCTGGGGCGCGCTGGCGTTCGCGACGGCGGGGACGCTTGGCGCGGACTGGCTGGTCTGCCTGGTCGGCGCTGTGAGCGCCATGACGATCGACCGCGTCAACCGCGTGCTGAACCGCCACGGACTCCCGTTCTTCTTCCAGTACGCGGTGGGCGGTGCGATCGCGACGGCGCCGCCGATCCTGCTGTATGCGCTCAGCCCCAAGTTCGGTTTCCATTTCGAGCCGACAACGGCGATCGCGGCAGGCCTTGTCGTCCTGCTCGCCGGCCTGTCGCTGGTGGGCTCGGTCGGAGACGTCATTTCCGGTGCCCCTGTTACCGCAGCGGGCCGCTTCTTCGAACTGGTCATGTTGACCGGCGCCACGATCGCGGGTGTCGCCCTCGTGCTGCACCTCGCGAGCCGCTTCGGCGCCCCGTTCGTCGGGATCAGCGCATACGCACCGCCTGCCCTGGCGGAGATGCCGGCCCGCGTCGCGTTCGGCGCGGCCACCGCGGCGGCCTTCGCGCTTGCTTGCTACGCCGAGCGGTCCGCGGCCATGGCCGCCGCGTTCGGAGGCGCGGTGGGCACCATCGCGTTCCTGCTGGCCCAAGGCGCGGGTTTGGGCGCCGTGGTGGCCTCATTCGTCGCCGCCGTGCTGATCGGCCTTGTCGGTCGCCTGATGGAGCGCCGCAACCTGGCGCCACCGCTGGTGGTGTCCATCACGGGCATCGTGCCCCTGCTGCCCGGCCTGTCCCTGCTGCACGGCATCTACGCCATCCTCAACGACCAGCACGCCATCGGGTTCGGTGCCGTGCTGGGCGCCTTTGCGATCGGCACCGCGCTCGCAGCGGGCGTCACGCTGGGCGAGTGGGGCTCATGGAAGGTGCGACCGCGCCGACTTCAGAGCCGCGGTCGCGTCCGCGCGACCCGACCCGTCGCCGACGTGCGCGCCTGACCGTCCTAACGGAAAAGCCCCCGACACTTGCGAGTGGTCGGGGGCTTTTGCGATTGCCTGCGGTCACGAGGCGCGGCGGATGCCTCGCTTGAGTAGCAATTCACGTTCCGATTCCGACAGGCCGCCCCATATGCCGTAGGGCTCGCCGACGGCAAGGGCGTGCGAACGGCACTGAGCGATCACTGGGCAGGCGCGGCACATCTCCTTGGCGCGCACTTCGCGTTGTGCGCGGGCCCGGCCACGCTCCCCGTCTGGATGAAAAAACACCGACGAATCGACGCCTCGGCAAAGTCCGTGCATCTGCCAATCCCAGATGTCGGCGTTTGGTCCCGGTAGCTGCTGCGGCTGTGGCATTTGGAAAACCCCTCCCTACGCACCGATTTGGAGATCACACAAGTGCGTGAGTCGTGGAACCGATCCGAGCACAGTCGCCGATGACTACTCGTGCTCACAAGGTATGGGCGCTTAGCAAAATCAGTCAATAGCCCGAACATGTGCTCAAGGACATAAGCGCAGGCCGAGAATTTACATCACGTTCATCGGTTCGACCCGCGGTCATCGGCGAGGGTGATAGCCAATGGCCCCGTTACACACGATGACTCGTGTTTCTGCAGTTCGCTCAGCGTGGTGTGGGCGTGATTTTTCGCAGCAGCCGGTCCTGCCGTTGACATGGCTGTAACACGGGGCGCACGAACTGTTAACCAAAGAGATTCTGCGTCAACCATTTACCCGTGCCCGCCGGTACCGGCATCATGTGGCCTTGTTGATAGCCTCGGCGGCTGATGGTCGCCAATGGTCACATCGCTTCTCGCGTCCGCAACGCCGCCTTCGGCGACGCCCCAGGCCTGTGGCCGCTTCCTGCGGCGCGCTCGGTCGAGGAGCAGTGGCTCCGGGCGGTGGTCGCAGGCGGGCAGGGACGCTATGCCAGTGCCGACGCCGACCTTGCTTCTGTGCGACGGAATATGCGGATCGGTCGGTTGGCGTCACTGGCGCACAGCACACATGCCTCGTTCCTGCGTCAGCTCGGTTGGCACGACATGGCCCGCGGCTGGGACGGCCGCGCTCTCGCGGTGGCCGCGGGCGATCCCGAAGCCGTCGGTGACGCTCTGATCGGTCTGGCAGCCGATGCCCTTGGCGTCGGGCGGTTCGCCGCATCGGCGGCCGCTCTGCGGCGCGCAGAGGGTTTGCTCGATGACGGGCAGCCGCGGCTGGCGGTCCGGCTGGCGTGGGTTTCGGCCGAATTGGCCATGGCCACCGGCGACGGCACGGCCGCTGTTGAGCACGCCGAGCGTGCATGCGACCTCGCGACCGCGTTCGGATCGACCCGCCACCTGGTGAAATCCGACGTCGTGCTGGCCGCGGCGCTCTGCTGCGACGGCCACCTCGACCGGTCGCGTGAGGTGGCCGACGCCGCGCTGGCCGCCACGCGAAGCCTCGGCTTCGTCCCGCTGAGCTGGGCGTTGGCGTGCCTGCTCGGCGACATCGGCAGCGGGAACGACTCCGCTGCTCAGGTCGTTGGAATTCGCGACGAGTCCGCCGATAAGGTACGGCGCCGTGGCGGCGTGTTGTTTGATCGCTGAACCGGACCGCGCCTGCCCGAGAGTTAGTGTTTAGCCCAGTTACTTAAACGCCACCTGTCCCATTAGTAACGCTGGAGAGAGCTTCACCGATGACATTTTCGGGAGAACGTCTCGATGCTGTCGTTGCTGAAGCCGTGGCGGGCAACCGGGACGCGCTCCGGGAGGTTCTGGAGATCATCCGCCCGATTGTTGTCCGGTACTGCCGAGCGAGAGTCGGGACGGCCGAGCGGAGCGGTCTCTCAGCTGACGATGTTGCTCAGGAGGTGTGCTTGGCCGCCATCACGGCGCTGCCGCGCTACAAGGATCAGGGACGACCGTTCCTGGCCTTTGTATACGGCATCGCTGCTCACAAGGTTGCCGACGCGCATCGCGCGGCCGCCAGGAACCGCTCTGAGCCGACGGATGTCGTGCCGGAGCGCTTCTCCGCGGACGCCGGTCCCGAACAAATGGCCCTCGAGGGTGAAGCCGCCGAGCGGATGAACAAGCTGCTGGCGACCCTGCCGGAGAAGCAGCGCGAGATCCTGATCCTGCGCGTGGTGGTCGGCATGAGCGCCGAGGAGACGGCCGAGGCGGTCGGGAGCACTGCAGGCGCCGTCCGGGTGGCGCAGCACCGTGCGCTGGCGCGGCTGAAGTCCGAGATCATGGCGACGGGACACGACCATGCCTGATTTCGGACGCTGGGGCGGAAACGGCGGAGACCCGTCGCTGAACGCCATCGCACGCACGGACCAGTATCTCGACGCACTCGCCTTCGAGAACCCGGTGTACGCCACCGACCCGGCCGACGCCGAGCTGGCCAATCTGATGGCGGGCTGGCGCGACGAGGTGCGCAGGCCGCCCGCGAGGGTCGCCACGCAACAGGACGCCGAGATCGTGCTGCACCGCGCGATGTCCTCACAGCGGCGCAACCGGATGTCGGTCGCCGTCATGGGTTCTGTGGCCGCGGCAATGCTGTGCCTCGGCGGGTTCGGCGCTGTCGTCTACGGCGCGGGACCCGGCGATGCGCTGTACGGGATGCGGGTCGCCCTGTTCGGTGAACAGCAGGTCACCCGCGACGATCGCGTCTCGCTGGCCGCGCAGACCGAGATGCAAGAGGTCCAGCAGCTCATCGATCAGGGCAACTGGGACGCCGCCCAGGACAAGCTCGTGACCGTCACCTCGACAGTGCAGACCGTGGAGGATCCGCAGCAGCAGCGGGATCTGCGGCAGCAGCTGAACAACCTGACGGCCAAGGTGGAGACTCGCGATCCGAACGCGACGGCTCCGCCGCTGCCTGATGCGTCGATCGTGCCGAACGCCTCGGTGCCGAGTCCGCCGGGACCCATTTCATTGCCGCCGCTGCCACAGCTGCCGCCGTCCATACCTGGTATCCCGTTGCCGGACATCTCGCTGCCGCAGATACCGCCGATACCGCAGCTGCCGCTGCCCGGACCCGGTGTGCCGCCGGACATTTCGTTGCCGGAATTGCCGCAGTTGCCTGCTGCCGAAGCCGCCGGTCGACCTGCCGAAGCCGATTCCGGGAGACCAGAAGCCTCCGTCGAAGCCCGATCCAGACGCGCCGAAACCGCCCGTCGAGCAGCCCAAGCCGCCCGTGGAGCAGCCGAAGCCGCCGATCGAACTGCCCAAGCCCATCGAGCAGCCGAAGCCCGTCGAGCCGCAGAAGCCGATCGAGTTGCCGAAGCCGGTCGAGCAGCCCAAGCCGGTCGAGCAGCCCAAACCGCTGATACCGGACATCATGCCGAACCCGAAGCCCGCGCCTGCGCCCGCAGCGCCGCCGGCCCAGGAGGCTCCGCCTGCACCGGTGATACCGGTCGCGCCTGCACCGAAGCCGCCGCCCGCCCTAGCGCCTGCACAGGAAGCGCCGCAGGAACAGCCGACGACGACCATCCCGCCGATTCCGGCGGAGAAGCCCGATCGTGGGGACTGAAAATCAGCTGTCAGCGATAGCCGTCGGATTCCGACGTCGCCTCGTTGAGCGAAGCGTCGGCATACCCGCGGCAATAATCCCAGGTCACGTAGGCATCGGGCTCAGGATCGAAGGCAGGCTCGTGCGGACGCACGGTGCCGTCGACCAATAGCTGCAGCAGGTTGGCCCGCAGCATGTCCCAGTCGTGATAGTGATCCTGCTGGCACTCGTCGCAGCACACCACGAGACCGCGAATTCCCTTGTGCGCCAACAACGCTTCATAGACCGCCAGATCGGCCAGATCGGCCTCTACCGCTGTGCGTTCCTGCGCGTCGAGTGGCTGACCGGGTTCGAGGGCATCCAGCGCTCCCGAAGGGTCGCACGGGTCATCCGCGAACGGGTCCGGCGGCAAACCAGGCGGCAGGTGGTCTCGCACGGTTCCCACATTACGCAGCGGTGCTCCTATCGCGCTAGCGGTCGCCCGGCGGGCCCGGGTTCCGCGGCCACCCGTGTGGGGCCAAGTTCTCCGATGTCGATGCCGATAAGATAGTTATCTAGCTCCCCGCCGATGGAGGCTGTAAACCATGTCGATCGCTGAACGCGACACCCCGATCGCCGTACCGGTGCCGACCGGCGGCGATGACCCCACCAAGATCGCCATGGTCGGGTTGACGTTCGACGACGTGCTGCTCCTGCCCGCCGCCTCAGATGTGGTGCCCGCCACAGCCGACACATCCAGCCAGCTCACTCGACGTATCCGGTTGAAGGTTCCGTTGGTCAGCTCGGCGATGGACACCGTCACCGAGTCGCGGATGGCGATCGCGATGGCCCGCGCGGGCGGCATGGGTGTGCTGCACCGCAACCTTCCGGTCGCTGAGCAGGCAGGCCAGGTCGAGACGGTCAAGCGATCCGAGGCGGGCATGGTCACCGACCCCGTCACCTGCTCGCCGGACAACACCCTGGCCGAAGTCGATGCGATGTGCGCGCGGTTCCGGATCTCCGGGCTGCCTGTCGTCGACGACACCGGCGCCCTCGTCGGCATCATCACCAACCGCGACATGCGTTTCGAAGTCGATATGAACAAGCCGGTCGCGGAGGTGATGACCAAGTCGCCGCTGATCACCGCGCGCGAGGGTGTCACCGCCGATGCTGCGCTTGGCCTGTTGCGCCGCAACAAGATCGAGAAACTGCCGATCGTGGACGGACATGGTCGGCTGACCGGTCTGATCACGGTGAAGGACTTCGTCAAGACCGAGCAGCACCCGTTCGCGACCAAGGACAGCGACGGCAGGCTGCTGGTCGGTGCGGCGGTCGGGATCGGGCCCGACTCGTGGACGCGGGCGATGACGCTGGCCGATGCGGGCGCCGACGTACTCATCGTCGATACCGCGCACGCCCACAACCGCCTGGTGCTCGACATGGTCAGCAAGCTCAAGCGCGAGGTCTCCAGTCGGGTCGACGTGATCGGCGGCAACGTCGCCACCCGCGCCGCGGCCGCCGCACTGGTCGAGGCGGGCGCCGATGCGGTGAAGGTCGGCGTCGGCCCTGGCTCGATCTGCACGACGCGCGTGGTCGCCGGTGTCGGGGCGCCTCAAATCACCGCGATTCTGGAAGCCGTCGCGGCGTGTGCGCCGTCGGGAACCCCTGTGATCGCCGATGGCGGCCTGCAGTACTCGGGTGACATCGCCAAGGCGCTGGCTGCGGGTGCGTCGACGACGATGCTCGGATCGCTGCTCGCAGGCACTGCGGAAGCCCCCGGCGACCTGATCTTCGTCAACGGCAAGCAGTTCAAGAGCTACCGCGGAATGGGATCGCTCGGTGCGATGCAGAGCCGTGGCGGCGCGAAGTCCTATTCGAAAGACCGTTACTTCCAAGACGATGCGCTCAGCGAGGACAAGTTGGTGCCCGAGGGCATCGAGGGCCGCGTCCCGTTCCGTGGCCCGTTGGCCAGCGTGATCCGTCAACTCACCGGCGGTCTGCAGGCCGCGATGGGGTACACGGGCGCATCGACGATCGCGCAGTTGCAGCAGGCGCAGTTCGTGCGGATCACCCCCGCGGGGCTCAAGGAAAGCCACCCGCACGACATCACGATGACCGTCGAAGCGCCCAACTACTACACCCGCTAGCGAGTCTGCATGCGAGACATGGTTGAAATCGGTATGGGCCGAACCGCCCGCCGCACTTACGAACTCGACGACATCAACATCGTCCCGTCCCGGCGGACCAGGTCGAGCCAGGATGTGTCGACGGCGTGGCAGCTCGACGCCTACCGGTTCGAGATTCCCGTCGTCACCCATCCCACCGATGCCCTGGTTTCGGTCGAGTTCGCCATCGAGATGGGCCGCCTCGGCGGACTCGGCGTGCTCAACGGCGAGGGGCTGATCGGCAGGCACGCCGACGTGGCCGCCAAGGTCGCCGAGGTCGTGGAGGCCGCGGAGAAGGAGCCGGAACCGGCTGCGGCGATTCGCCTTCTGCAGCAACTACATTCGGCGCCGCTGGACCCCGAGCTGCTCGGTGCGGCCGTTGCGCGCATCGCTGAGGCCGGGGTGACCACCGCGGTCCGGGTGAGCCCGCAGAGCGCGCAGTCGTTGACGCCGGCGCTGGTGGCTGCGGGCATCGACCTTCTGGTCATCCAGGGCACCATCGTGTCCGCCGAACGCGTCGCACAAGACGGCGAGCCGCTGAACCTCAAGACCTTCATCTCCGAACTCGACGTGCCGGTGGTCGCGGGCGGGGTGCTCGACCACCGCACCGCGCTTCACCTGATGCGCACCGGTGCCGCGGGCGTCATCGTCGGCTACGGCTCCACCAGTGGCGTCACCACAAGCGACGAGGTGCTCGGTATCAGCGTGCCGATGGCGACCGCGATCGCCGACGCCGCCGCCGCCCGGCGGGAGTACCTCGACGAGACAGGCGGCCGCTACGTCCACGTGCTGGCCGACGGCGACATGCACACGTCGGGCGATCTGGCCAAGGCCATCGCCTGCGGCGCCGACGCCGTGGTCCTCGGTACCCCGTTGGCGCTGGCCGCCGAGGCGATGGGCGACGGCTGGTTCTGGCCCGCTGCCGCGGCCCACCCGTCGCTTCCTCGCGGTGCGCTTTTGCAGATCGCGATGGGCGAGCGGCCGGCATTGGAGCAGGTGCTCGGCGGTCCGTCCGACGACCCGTTCGGTTCGCTGAACCTGGTCGGCGGTCTGCGCAGGTCGATGGCCAAGGCCGGCTATTGCGACCTCAAGGAGTTCCAGAAGGTCGGTCTGGCCGTCGGAAGCTGACGTCGCGACAACCCGGACTTTTGGTTACTGGCCGGTAAGTTCATACTGGTTCCATGCAGCCTGACTACGACGTTCTGATCATCGGTTCGGGTTTCGGGGGAAGTGTTTCGGCGCTGCGGCTCACCGAGAAGGGCTACCGCGTCGGTGTCCTCGAAGCGGGCCGACGCTTCGCTGACGAGGAACACGCCAAGACCTCGTGGAATCTGCGGAAGTTCCTCTGGATGCCGAAACTGGGCATGTACGGGATCCAGCGGATCCATCTGCTCCGCAACGTCATGATCCTGGCAGGCGCGGGCGTCGGCGGCGGATCGCTGAACTACGCCAACACGCTCTATGTGCCGCCGGACCCGTTCTTCAACGATCCGCAGTGGAAGCACATCACCGACTGGCGCGCCGAGTTGATGCCGCACTACGAGCAGGCGCAGCGCATGCTCGGCGTGGTGCAGAACCCGACGTTCACCGATGCCGACAAGATGATGAAAGAGGTCGCCGACGATATGGGTGTCGGCAACACCTTCGTGGCGACGCCCGTCGGGGTGTTCTTCGGGCCGGACGGCAAGAAGGCGCCGGGCAAGACGGTGCCCGACCCGTACTTCGGCGGGGTCGGGCCTGACCGCACCGGCTGCATCGAGTGCGGCTCCTGCATGACGGGTTGCCGCTACGGCGCCAAGAACACGCTGTTGAAGAACTACCTCGGCCTGGCGGAATCCGCTGGGGCACAGGTTCATCCGATGACGACGGTGACAAGTTTCAAGCAGCGGCCCGACGGGCTGTGGGAGGTCAAGACCGCGCACACCGGTCGATTCCTGCGGCGCAAGCGTCGCACCTTCACCGCGACCAACCTCATCCTCGCGGCGGGCACGTTCGGCACCCAGAAGCTGCTGTTCAAGATGCGCGACCGCGGCAACCTGCCCAAGCTGTCGGACAAACTCGGCGTGCTCACCCGCACCAACTCCGAGTCGATCGTCGGCGCGGGGCGTCTGCAGGTGCGCGACGACCTCGACCTCACCCACGGGGTGGCCATCACGTCGTCGATCCACCCGACCTCCGACACCCACATCGAACCTGTCCGCTACGGCAAGGGATCCAACGCGATGGGCCTGCTGCAGACGTTGATGACCGACGGCGCCGGTCCCGAGCGGCAGCGACGTGCCGCGCTGGCGGCAACTGCTCGACCAGGCGGGTCGAGGACCCCAAGAAGCATGCTGCGGATGCTCAACCCGGCGCCGCTGGAGCGAGCGCACGATGATCGCGCTCGTGATGCAGCACCTCGACAACTCGATCACGACCTTCACCCGCAAGACGAAGCTCGGCTTCCGCATGATGGACAGCAAGCAGGGCCACGGCGAGCCCAACCCGACCTGGATTCCGGTCGGCAACGAGGTCACCCGCCGTCTCGCGCAGAAGATCGACGGCGTCGCGGGCGGCACCTGGGGCGAGCTGTTCAACATCCCGCTGACCGCGCACTTCCTCGGCGGCGCGGCGATCGGCGACAGCCGGAGCACGGCGTCATCGACCCGTACCAGCGGGTGTACAACTACCCGACGATGTACGTGGTCGACGGCGCCTCGATCTCGGCCAACCTCGGGGTCAACCCCTCGCTGAGCATCACCGCGCAGGCCGAGCGAGCGGCGTCGCTGTGGCCCAACAAGGGCGAGGACGACCTGCGGCCCGAGCAGGGCGAGGCCTACAAGCGCATTGCCCCGATCGAGCCCGAGCATCCCGTCGTGCCCGCCGACGCGTTCGGCGCGTTGCGCCGCATTCCCGTTCGAACCCGGCCAGACAGGTCAGCTCAGCGGGTTAAAGCCCCGGATAAGGGGTATTTCCTGGTCCATGCGCACGGCATACCAGGAACAGTTGGCGGATCTCTGCGCCCAGTTGGCCGATATGTGTGGACTGGCCGCCGACGCGATGAAGCACGCGTCGAACGCCCTCCTGCAGGCCGATCTCGAACTCGCAGAACAGGTCATCACCGACCATGACCACATCGCGGACAAGTGGCGAAACGCCGAGGGCTCCGCGGTCAAGCTGCTGGCGCTGCAACAACCGGTCGCAAGCGATCTCCGCAAGGTCGTCGGCTCGCTGCATGTCGGCGCCGACATCGAACGGATGGGCGCGTTGGCCGTTCACGTCGCCAACATCGCCCGGATGCGCCATCCCGACCATGCGCTTCCCGACGACGTCCGCGTCTCGTTCACCGAAATGGCCGACGTGGCAGTTCAACTCGCGAGGACCGCGCAGGAGGTGCTGCGTTCACCCGACCCCGAGAAGGCGGCGCAACTGCAGGAGAAGGACGACGCCGTCGACAGCAGGCACCGGGATCTGTTCGCGGTGTTGATCGACCGCGAATGGCGCAGCAGCGTCAGCTCCGCAGTCGACGTCGCACTGCTCGGCCGGTTCTACGAACGGTTCGCCGACCACGCCGTCGAGATCGGCAGGCGGGTGGTGTTCGAGGCCACCGGCGGCCTGCCCGTGCACAAACAGCTTGCCTAGCTTGGGGTTTCCGTTTCAGTTTCCCTGCTGCGCGCCATCTGCTCCTCGAGCATCTCCTCGAACGCGCCCTCGTCGTGCCCGAGGGCGATGGTCGCGGCCGCCATCGCCGCAACGGCCACCGCAAGGAGCGCAACCGTTCTCGGATCGGTGACCTTCAGCGCCTCGCCGAGCACCACGACACCCAGCGAGACGGCGACCAACGGCTCGAGGACCAGCATGGTGGGCACCGACGCTTGCAGGGCGCCTGCGTGAAAAGCCGACTGCTGCAACAGGGTTGCCGCGACGCCGAGGATCATTACGAGATAGGGCGCAGGAACGAGAAGCGTGCTCAACGGCCCTTCCTCGTTGAGCCGCTGCACGGTGACCTTGGTGAGCACCGAGACCACGCCGAAGAGCACGCCGACCGCGGCGGCGATCAGCACGGCGCGGTTGCGGCCCTCGCTACGGGCACCGCCGACCACGCAGCCGAGTACGACGACGACGCATAACGTGGTGGCAAAAATCCAGACGGCGGGCACAGGCCGGTAGTTTCCGGGCTGCACGCGTGCCACCAGCACGAAGACCGTCAACCCGAAGGTCAGCACCAGCGCCCACACCCAGTCGTGGGTCGTGACGCGGCGGTGGGCCAGCCGGGCGCTCATCGGCAGCGCGAACAGCAGCGCCGACACCAGCAGCGGCACCACGAGGATCAGCGACCCCCAGGTCAGCGCGAGCGCCTGGAAGCCGTAGCCGGCCGCCGCCACCGCCGTCCCCATCCACCACAGGCGGTTACGCAGCAGCTTCTTGAACATCGTCGTGCTGACGCCCTCGTCCTGAGGGATTTCCAGCGTCGCACGCTGCCGGATCACTATCCCGAGCGCTGAGGTCACCGCGGCAGCCAGGGCCAGCAGAACGACGACCCACTCGGGCATGTATCTCCTCAGCGACTGTGAACAAGCGTGCTATCGGGATACCCAATCACACCGGGGATGCTCGTCTATGGTTTGGCGGGTGAACAGCGAGGGCGTCCTCGAGGGCAGGGTGGCCATCGTCACGGGCACCAGCCGCGGCGTCGGGGTCGGAATCGCACACGAACTGCTGCGCGCAGGCGCCACCGTCATCGGCTGCTCGCGATCGAAGCTCGACACTCTTCCCGGCGCTGACCAAGACGAGTCCTGGCTGCGGCGCAGCGCCCAGATGGTCTGCGACCAAGGCGATTTCCGCGCCATCGACGCCTTGGTCGCGGAAGTGGCCGACACCTACGGGCGCATCGACATCCTTGTCAACAACGCGGGCGGCACGGTTCCGACGCCTGCCGTGGAAGACGTCCCGGAACTGGTCAGCCGAATTCAGGGTGCGCCGCGCGCCGACGACGACTTCGAGCGAACGGCCCTTTTCCACGCCTTCGCCATCCAGATGAACCTCGTCAGCCCGCTGTGGTTCGCCCTTCGCGTCTACCGGCAGATGCGCGGTCAGGACGGTGTGGGCTCGATCATCAACATCTCCAGCGGTGCCGGTCACCCCGCAGGCTCGCCCACGCTGGTGTCCTACGGCGCGGCCAAGGCGGGCCTCAATCACCTCACCCGGTCGCTGGCCGAGGAGTGGGGCCCGCACGCGCGGGTCAACAGCCTGGCGCTCGGGCCGACGATGACCGACAACTTCCGCTCGTTTGTGCTGCCCAAGGACGACCCGCAGGGCGAGAGGTACTTTCGCGATGTTCCGCTGGGTCGCGCCGGAGAACCCGCCGAGGTCGGCAGGGTCTGCGTGTTCCTCTGCAGCGGCGCCGCCGACTTCGTCAACGGCACCACCATCGAGATCGACGGCGGCATGCTGCCCGGCGTGCTGTACGACGCGGGCCTGAAGACGATCACGGACCTGCTCTGAGGTCAGGTGAACTTCCCGAAAATTGTGTTGTGGCGGCGCCCGGAAGGCGGCGACGACCCCCGCCCGTAGACTGAGCAGGTGCAACCGGCATCCCCACGCCCCGTCCTCGTGATCGACTTCGGAGCGCAGTACGCGCAGCTGATCGCGCGTCGGGTACGCGAGGCGCGGGTGTTTTCGGAGGTCGTCCCGCACACCGCGTCCATCGAGGAGATCAAGGCCAAGGATCCGCAGGCCATCGTGCTGTCCGGCGGCCCGTCGAGTGTGTACGAGGCGGGTGCTCCGCAGCTGGACTCCGCGGTGTTCGACCTGGGTGTTCCGGTGTTCGGCATCTGCTACGGGTTTCAGGCGATGGCGCAGTCCCTCGGTGGCACCGTCGCCCACACCGGCACCAGTGAGTATGGCCGCACGGAGCTGAATGTCTCTGGTGGACAGCTGCATTCGGGCCTGCCGGAGATGCAGTCGGTGTGGATGAGCCACGGCGACGCCGTAACCGCCGCACCCGACGGCTTCGAGGTGGTGGCCAGCAGCGCAGGCGCACCCGTCGCGGGGTTCGAGAACCCGGCGCGCAGGCTCGCAGGCGTGCAGTACCACCCCGAGGTGATGCACACGCCGCACGGCCAACAGGTGCTGAGCCGCTTCCTGCACGAATTCGCGGGCATCGACTCGACCTGGACGCCCGCGAACATCGCCGACAGCCTGGTCGAGCAGGTGCGCGGCCAGATCGGCGACGGCAGGGCGATCTGCGGCCTGTCCGGCGGCGTGGACTCGGCCGTCGCCGCCGCGCTCGTCCAGCGCGCCATCGGTGACCGGCTGACGTGTGTATTCGTCGACCACGGGCTGCTGCGGGAAGGCGAGCGGGTACAGGTGCAACGCGACTTCGTCGCGGCCACCGGCGCCAACCTCGTCACCGTCGACGTCGCCGACCGGTTCCTGGAAGCGCTTTCGGGCGTGAACAACCCCGAGGGCAAGCGCAAGATCATCGGCCGCGAGTTCATCCGCGCGTTCGAGGGCGCGGTCCGAGACATCGTGGGGGACACCGGATCTGAGGTCGACTACCTGGTGCAGGGCACGCTGTACCCCGACGTGGTGGAGTCCGGCGGCGGCTCGGGTACGGCCAACATCAAGAGCCACCACAATGTCGGCGGGCTGCCCGACGACCTCAAGTTCAAGCTCGTCGAGCCGCTGCGGCTGCTGTTCAAGGACGAGGTCCGCGCCGTCGGTCGCGAACTCGGCCTGCCGGAGGAAATCGTTGCGCGGCAACCGTTCCCGGGGCCGGGCCTGGCGATCCGCATCATCGGCGAGGTGACGAAGGGCCGGCTGGACACGCTGCGCCGCGCCGATGCGATCGCGCGTGAGGAACTCACCGCCGCCGGCCTGGACAGCCAGATCTGGCAGTGCCCGGTGGTGCTGCTCGCAGACATCCGGTCGGTCGGTGTGCAGGGCGACGGCCGCACCTACGGCCACCCGATCGTGCTGCGGCCGGTGTCCAGCGAGGATGCGATGACGGCGGACTGGACGCGGGTGCCCTACGAGGTGCTCGAACGCATCTCCACCCGGATCACCAACGAGGTGCCCGAGGTCAACCGGGTCGTGCTGGATGTCACCAGCAAGCCGCCCGGCACCATCGAGTGGGAGTGATCAGGCGTCCGGCGGCGCGTCCTTGTCGGCTTCCTTCTCGATGAGATCGCCGAGAATCTGACCGACCGCCGTTTCGATGCTCGACTCGATCGAGAACGCCAGCGTCGCCGACACCGCGGAGACGGCCTGAGTGCGCAACCGCACCAGCATCGTGATCAGTTCTGCCAGTTCGGTATCCGGCGGTAGCGCCGCCCCCGGGTTGAGGCGGTCGATGACCTCCTCGACACCCGCCTGCACCAGGATGCCGCTGATCTGGTCGATCAACGGGGCGACCTGCTCGTGGACGTCGATGAGCTTGCTCGTCGCGACGCCGTACTGACGGATGTCGTTGAACGCCTCGATCAGCTTGGGCCGCACGACGATTGCCTCGCCGTCCTCGAGCTTGATGACCCCGAGTCCGACCATCCGATCGAAGCCGGGCGCGTCGTCGACCAGCCTCTTGGCGTCGGCGACGCTCATCCGCTCCGGCTTCTCCGTCGCCCAGCTGCCCGCGATGGCGTTCTCCAGCCCGAGCATGTCGCCGACGTCCTTGCCCTGCTCCCAGGCGGTCAGCATCTCGTGCACGTGGGAGATGTTGTAGCCGCGGTCGAGCAGAGACGTGATGAGCCGCAGCCGGGTCAGGTGGCGTGTCGTTGAACAGCGCGATGCGACCCACCCGCAACGGCGGGTGCAACAGACCGCGGTCGCGGTAGACGCGGATGTTTCGGGTGGTGGTGCTCGCCATCCGCGCGAGCTCCTCGATGCGGTACTCGCCGGACGCCGCGATACCGTGCGGCTGCACGGCCGCGTCGAACAGCTGGGACACCGCGTTCTCGATGACGTCGCGGGAGCCTCTGCGGATCTGCCTTGGCGCGCGACGGAGACCGAGGAGGATCGTCGAGATCGCCCCCGCGGGTTGCCGTGGCTGCCTGGCAGACGACATCTCAGGCCGACGTGACGGCGTGCAGTGTCGCCTCGCGTGCCGCGGCGTCGTAGTCGCCGAATCGGAAGTCCCGCATCTGACGAAGATACTGGGTGGCGAAGCCCGGGTACATCGAGGCGTTGAAGCCGTCCTTGGTCAGATACCAGCTGCTGCAGCCCGACATCCAGGTCGTCTTGGTCAGCCGCTTCTGAATCTGCCGGTTGTAGCGCCGCTGCACGTCCTCGCGGACGTCGAGGTAGCGCAGGTTGTCCCGCAGGATCGTGGTGATGCCCGCGACGGCGTAGTCGATCTGTCCCTCCACGTAGACCAGCAGCGAGTTGTGTCCCGGTCCGGAGTTCGGTCCCGTCATCAAGAACAGGTTCGGGTAGCCGTGCGCGTTGATGCTCTTGTAGGCCTGCGCACCGTTGACCCACTCGTCGGCCAGCGAGCGGCCGCCGATCCCGGTGACCGGGTACGGCGGTCCGGTCAGGTGTACGTCGTAGCCGGTGGCGAACACGATCGCAGTCCAGGTGGTGCTCGACGCCGTCGCTGGTGCGGATACCGACCGGGCTCATTGTCGCGATCGGCCAGTCGATCAGCTTGCAGTTGTCGCGCTGCAGGGCCGGGTAGTAGTCGCTGGAGACCAGCATGCGCTTGCATCCAGGGGTGAAGTCCGGTGTGAGCTGACGGCGCAGCCACGGATCCTTGACCTGCCTGCGCAGGTGCGCCTTGCCCAACCGGGCGACGAGCGCCGTCAGCGGGGTGTCCCACACCATCGCGGTCGCGCTGACCTCGTGGCCCCAGTACAGCGCCTGGCGGGCAAGCTGCTGTGTGGCAGGAACTTTGGCGAAGAGTTCCTGCGCGGCGGCGGGGATGGGTAGGTCCATCCGGGGCAGCACCCAGCCCGGTGTGCGCTGGAAGACCTTGACGAAGTCGGCCTGCTTGACCAATTCCGGGATGATCTGCACGGCGCTCGCGCCGGTGCCGATGACGGCGACCCGCTTACCGGCGAAGTCGTAGTCGTGATCCCAGCGCGCGCTGTGGATCATTGTGCCCTCGTAGGTGTCGACCCCGCGGATGTCGGGCAGCTTGTGGTCGGGCAGCGGTCCGGACGCCAGCACGACGGTGCGCGCCGTGTAGCGCTTGCGGCCGGTCGTCGTGACGGTCCAGATGCCTTCGGCTTCGTCGAATTGCAGTCCGTTGACCTCGACGCCGAACTGGATGCGCCTGCGCAGATCGAAATCGTCGACCAGATCCTCGATGTGACTGCAGATCTCGCCAGCGGGGGAGTAGGCGCGCGACCAGTCCGGGTTCTGCGCGAACGAGAACGAGTACAGCAGCGACGGGATATCGCACGCCGCACCGGGATACGTGTTGTCTCGCCAGGTTCCGCCGACGCGATCTTCGCGTTCGATGATCACGAAGTCGTCGACGCCTGCCGCCACGAGCTTGATCGCGGTGCCGATGCCGGTGAATCCGCTGCCGACGATCAGGGTGTCGTACACCTTGGTGGCCATGTCAGGCCGCCGGCTCGTGGGTGACTTCCTTGACCCAGGTCGGCACCGCAGGCAGCAGCGCCCTCGGGTACTGGTCGGAAATCCAGACCATCGAGTTGGCCAGCAGGTGGTAGGGGTGGCGCGGGTTGGTGACCGCGCCTGCGTAGCGCCGCAGGAACCGATAGGTCGGCACGCGCTTGGTGTACTGGCCGCGATCGCCGAGCTCCTTGAAACGCTTCACGGCCTTGTAGAGCCGCTCGGGTTCCATGCCCATCTCGGTGATCTCGTTGCGGATCCTGTTGATCAGCGGTGCGCCCATGATCGCGCCGATGATGAGACCCGGCGTCGCGTTGTGGCCGACGAAGTCGATCAGCATCCGCCGGATCTTGGCGTGTCCGATCATGTCGAGCACTTCGAAATCGACGACGAGGTGGCGCGACTCGTCGTTGTTGATCTTCTCGAAGACTTGGTGGCACACCGGATCGTGCACCTCGTCGAGCAGGAACTTGAGCAACGCGCCGTCCAGCGCGACCTCGAGCATCGGGATCACGGTGCCGAGCAGTGACAGCGGCATGTCGTCGGCCCAGCGGTCCAGCCAGTCGATGGCCAGCCGGATGTTGATGTTCGGTTCGGGCACTTCGCCGTCCTCGAGCATGCCCCAGCGCTTCATCAACGCCAGTTCGGCGTTGGCGTGGCGCTGTTCCTCGGCATGGAAGTACCGGTAGATCTCGGCGATGCGTCGGCGTCGGCGCCTTCTTCGCCAGTGCGGCGAACCCTCGTGCGCCGATGTTCTCGATCCAGCACAGGTCGGCCATGAAGGCCTTCAGCTTCGGCCGCTGCTCGTCGCTGATCATCTCGGCGCCAGGTGCGTCCCAGTCGATGTCGGCCAGCGCCCACTGGCGGTCCTTGATCTTCGCCAGCATCACGTCCATGTCGATCGCCATTGGTCCTCCTACGGAGTCGGAGTGGTGATTCGTGTGGTGAGACCGGCGGCGCGGGTGTACACCGTCGGGGTCAAACGCTTGATGCCCCAGCCGATCCGGGCATCGGGCTGCGGCATGCAGTACAGGCCGCCGCGGTCGAGGGTGTCCAGGCAGGTGCGGGCCACCCGCTGCGGCGAGAAGCCGGTCCAGCGCATCAGCCGGTCGGCCATCTGTGTGGACTTGTCGGTGATGCGGCCGGCGTCGACGATGTTGGTCTTGACGAACGTCGGGCACAGCACGGTGACGCCTGACGCCGGTGCCGGACAGTTCGGCGGCAAGCGTCTCGGACAGCGACAGCACGCCCGCCTTGCTCACGTTGTATGCGGCCATTCCCGGCGCGGCGCCGAACGCCGCCGCGGACGCGACGTTGATGATGCCGCCGTAGCCGGCCTCGCGGAGGATCGGCGCGAACACGTGACAACCGTGGATCGGGCCCCACAGGTTGATGCCGAGCAGCCAGTTCCAGTCGTCGATGTCGGTTTCGCCGATGGGCGTCCCGCCCGCGCCGACACCTGCGTTGTTGATCACCAGGGTGGGCGGCCCGCCGAACCAGTCCTGCGCCACCTTGGCCAGTTGGGCGACATCCTCCAGCTGGGAGACGTCGCATCGGGTGGCAAGCGCCTCACCGCCAGCGGAGACGATGGCGTCTGCCGTTGCGCGAGCGGCGGTTTCGTCGATATCGCTGCAGACCACCCGTCCGCTCCTGCGGGCGAGCTCGGTGGCGAATGCTTGACCGATGCCGCTGCCTGCGCCGGTGATCACCGCGGCGGCCTCACGGCTGCGCTTCCTGGATGAACCGAAGATGCCCATTACCTCAACCCGCCGCTCGATTGATTTCGTTGTCGTGCAATGCCGCTGAGATGAACGATGCGATGTTGCGCATCGCGGGCGCAGCCTCCGGTGTCAGTCGGGGCAGTGCCTGGAAGACGTGCACCTGGTCCGGCCAGATCTGCAGCTCGCAGTCGCCACCCGCCGCCGAGATGTCGGCGGCGAGGTGTCGAGAGTCCGCGACGAGCATTTCCGCGCCGCCCGCCTGGATCAGGGTCGGCGGCATGATCCGTCCCCCTGAGACGTCGAGCGTAAGGCGAGAATGGCTGATATCGGTTCCCGCGCAGTACAACCCGACGAGCCGCTTCGCGTCGCGGACGCGAATCGCCGGATCCGGTCGCAATTCCTCGCGCGCCAGCGCAAGCCCGAAGGTGAGGTCGATCAACGGCGACATCAGCACCATGGCCGCCGGGTGCTTGACCTCGGGCTGCAGCAGGAGGTCGACGGCGAGGTGCCCGCCCGCCGAATCACCGGCGATGACGACCTTCTCGGGTGCGAAGCCCTTCTGCTGCAGCAAGCCAGTCCCACCCGGCCATCACGTCGACGGCGGCGGTGGGGAATCGGTGACGCGGCGCGAGGCGGTAGTCGACGACGAACACCGGCAGCCCGGTCAGCCGTGACAGCCAGGACGTCAGCCTGCGGTGGGTGCGCGGCGAGCACAGCGCGTATCCGCTGCCGTGCACGAAGTAGATGGCCTTCTCGCCTGCTCGGACGCCGTCCCCGTACACCCACTCGCCGATGACTCGTCGGCCGCCGGGCATGCGCACGTCGACGTTCTCGACGCTGGTTCCCGTCAGGGGCGGGCCGAGCGTGTCCATGACGCGGGCGATGAGCCGGCGCGACGCCCACAGGCCCCAGGCCCGCTCGGGCGGCAACACCGCGCTGATCTGCCGAAGGGTCACAGTGCTGACTGCGGCCGCGCCGCGACTCCTCATCGAGCCGCGAGCGGGCAAGTTATCCGCCACGAGTCGAAGTACAACAGCAAATGATGACATTTGTCAATGTCACCATTTCAAATTGTCAGCGCGCCGGATCGCCTCGCCAGCTGAAGCTGTTGACGTATTTGCCCATGTCAAGCGCCAATTGCAGGTTCGCGCCAGACGGCTTGCCCAGCCCGAAGTCCGGGCCGAACTGCCGGAACGGCCCGACGGCCGCGGCGATGAGGGCGAGGCCGTTCTTCTCCGCAACCATGACCATGACCCGCATCCGCATGTAGTTGCTGTTGGAGCCCTGTGGCCAGCAGTCGGCGACCAAGCCGTATCCGGGTACGTAGCCGACCATCGCGTTGGGGATCTCGTATGCCGTCTTGGTGTCCGGGAACGTCTCGTTGACAAGTGTTTTGGCGATCTGTTCCGGCGTGCGGCCGTTGGCGGGCTGGCTCATCAACTGCATGGTGCCGCCGTCGCCGCCGAGGAAATCGGCCCGGACACCGGTCGGGCTTTCGGTGATCTTGTACGCGCCGCTCGGTGCCGGATGCGATACGGAGAACGATCCGTCCGGCGCGGTGAAGCGCGGGTTGGCGGCGAAGGGTTCGCCGGTCGGCGGGTGCCCGCAGTCCGGTGGGCAGATGTACCGGGCAGGGGGTTTGTGGATGACCACCGACAGCGTGACGAGCGCGACCGCGACGACGACGATGGCGGCGCCCCATGTGCGCAACAGACGGACGTACGACGTCTTGTGCAGTGGCGGTGCGGTGAAGGTACCGGGCGTCGTGGAATAGCCGGGGAGCGTTGCGCCATCCGAGACATCGGTGTCGGCCGGTTGTCGGCCGCGTTTCGCGGCGCTCCTTGCGTGAGAAGCGGGACGACGCGTGAGTGGCGTACCCCGCACGCCGGGCAGAACGCCATATCCGGCACGACGTGGTTGCAGTTGCGGACACAGCACCGGTTCATCGGACTGGATCTCGTCGTGCGCTTCATGCAGCAGCGCGAGGTGCAGGCCGAGTCGCAGCAGAAGAAGCGCATACCGCAGCGACAGTCAGATGGATGGCCAGCTGCAGTATCTGCGGAATGTGGGCGACGTCGACGAGTCCCAGTGCGGCGTAGACGGCAAGGACCGCCGCGGCGAAGCCCGCAAGCGCGACGCGGACGAAGTTCGCGTGCTGGTGAACCTTGCTGGGCGGGCGGGTGAACCACAGCGCGGCGCCGATGAGCCCGCCAACGCATGCGGCCGTCAACGGGACCGCGATCCCACGAATGCCCGCCTCGACGATGAGCGAGCTGACCGGACGGGCGCGGGCGACCATCCCGGTGGCGAACTGCGGGGCCAGCCGGGTCAGCGTCGCCGCCGCGGTGAAGGCAAGCGCTCCGAGCGCACCGATCATGAAGCCGTCCATGGACTCTCGCGTCGGCGGCCGCAGCAGGCGCACGACCACCACGGGCACCAACATCAAGAGCATGCTGCCGACCGGGATGCCGAGTCCCTCTCGCGCTATCCGGCCCGCCGCGATCCCGGCGCCCAGCGGGACGCCGTACGAGCGCGCGACGATCGCACCGGTCAGAAGTACCCACACGATGCCGAGCCCGATACCCAACGTCGTGGTGAGAAGCAGTGTGCGCCTTGGCACATCGCGGAAGACATTGGTCTCGCGCATGTACAGCAGGAACAACAGTGGGAGGCCGAGCGACCCCACCGAGATCAATGCCGCGGGCATCCGCAGGGTCGCGAACGTGACGAGTGCGAGCAACACGACGACAAGCGCCAGCTGGAACGGTCGTCGGGACCGGTGCGGCAGCTGCGGGAAGATCGAACTGGCCAACGACGGCCGCAGGAGGTGCTCACCGGGGTCGGCCCCGTACGCCCGAAGTCGTAACCATGACGGCCCGTTTCCAGGCTTCTCCTTCAGGAAGTCACCGCAGAGCCCGCAGAATTCGCCTGCGGGAACATCGGTCTGGCAGACCCGGCACTCCATCGTGTCCGGGGAGTCGTCTCCGGTCGGGGTGCTCATGCCGTCACCTTCTGCAGGACAAGGATGTTCCTCACCAGGTTATCGACGTCCGGAGTGCCGAGTCCGGTCACCATGTCATAGCCGGGCGCCGCATCGGCCACCGCATTTCCACCGAGGGTGACGTCGCGGAAGCCGGGCAGCCAGGAGCCTTGGGCAATTTGGTAGAGCAGGGGATTGAGGTCGCCGAGTCGCCGCCCGCCGTTGGCGATGAGCCATTGGTTCATCACCGCGCCGAAGCCCGCCCAGATCGGCGCCGACTGGGAGGTGCCCCCTCCGACCAACTGCTTGCCGTTGAACACGATCTTGACGCCGGTGAACTGGTCGGCCACCGCGGCGACGTCGGGGGTGAGCCTGCGTCCCGCATCCCGATCGGGCAGCACTGCGCGCTGCCACGGCGGTCTCTCGAAGAGCGAGGAAACCCCGCCGCCGCTGCCCAGTGACAGCGGCACGTCGAACCATGCCTGTTCGGACTGCCACACACCTGCGGCATCGGTGGACAACGTGGTGCCACCGACATCGGTGATCTCGGGGAGCGAGGCGACCGAGTCGAGGCCGATGTCTGCGTCGCTCGGCGGGGACGACCAGTCCTGTCCGCCTTTGCATTCCAGGCCCGCGAGGTCGCCGCTGGCGTTGAAAGCCGCTGTGCCATTGGCGTGTGCGTCTGCGATTGCGGACCGTACCGGCGCCAGATCTGCTGCGGTGAGCAGCTTGTCGCAACCCCAGCCGATCGAGAAGCTCCACACCGCGCCGGGGAACTGGCGGTCGGCCGACTCGAGCATCTGCGAGATCTTCTCGTAGACACCACCGTCGCCCTCCACCGTCGGCCGTGCGTTGATCACCACCTTCTTGGCGTCGGGCGCAACGGCATGGGCGACTTCGAGGTCCATCGTGGTTTCGCCGCGGGGTTCGCCGGCTTGGCCGCCGACCACGGTGGGGGTGAACCTCGGCAGCTTGTACAGGGTCGCGAAGCTGTCGAGGTCGGCCTGGTCGAAGCCATCGAACGCGAAGATGACGATGGTCTCGCCCTTGCCGGTGAATCCGGCCGATGTCAGCGGCCGCACGTTGTAGGTGTTGAGCAGCGCGCTCGGCTGCAACCCCTGGTCCGGCACATCACGCGGGAGCATCGGTGGTTTCGACGTGTGATGCGGTATGTAACTGAGGATTCGGCCGAACTCGACAACCTCGGGACGCAGTTCGTTGGGCACCGACGGCTGCTGCGGTGACGCGTAGAACAGCTGACCACGCTGGCCGCGGTAGTCGTGCACCTGGACGTCGAGGGCGGAGCCCACCTTGTCGGCTTCGCCTTCGACGACTGCCCAGTCCTTACCGGGCTGCCACCGCACCGACAGCCCTTGGCCACGCGCCCAGCCGACCAGCCTTTCGGGCTTGCTGGAGTCGCGAAGGGCGACGGTCAGCTGGGTGTCATCGCGGTGCGAGGGCCCGAGATCGGTTGAGGCGCCGAGCAACAGCGCATATGGCCCGCTGATCATGGCCGGGTCGTGCACCGGCGTGATCCGCAGGTCCGATGCGAGCACCAGCACCCCCGCTGCCGCGATGAACGCCAGCAGTCGGTGCCCGGCGCCTATTCGCCTACCGGGCACCGCGGTGTGCTAGTTGTCGCCCGGAGGGGCGGTCGGAGCGGGCGGTGCGATGACCGACGGCGAGAACGGGTTCGGGCCATTGGGATCGAGGCGCGGTGCCTTCTCGGTCGGCTCGGCAGGCGGAGTCGTCGTGGTGGTGGTCGTGGTGGTCGAGGTCTCGGGTGCCTTCTCCTCTTCCTTCGCACACGCGGCGGAGAGGCCGACCAGGGCGATGATCGCCGCGGCACCGGCGATGGCCGGAAGGCGACGAGTCGAACGACGTGTCGTCAGTGTCGTCATGGATTTTCCTATCTGTCCCCCGACTGGGCGAATGGAACCGCAGCAATGCGATTCCGTCTGTGAAACCTTATCCGATTCGCGAACGATTCCTCAGGTATTACGCCGCAGGCTTACAGGTGACGGGATGTCCCACAGCGCTGTCTGCGCTTGACGGTGTCGGTGGGCGGGTGTTTACTCGTCGTATCGAACATACTTTCGAATGAGCGATGATTCGAATGGGCTGAAGGTGCTGCTGTGACTGCTGCGATGAGCCTGGATCGGCATCAGGACGACCGCGCTGAACAGGTAGAACACCTGCGCCGGAAGATGGCGGCGATATCCGGCAAGGTCGGTCCCGGTCGGCGCGGTCACGTGCCGTCGAATGACGTGCTTCCCGAGTCGGAAAGTTTGCTGCCGTTACCCGAAGCTTCCCCGGCAAGCCGGTGGGACGCCCAGGCTGAGGCCGTCCCGACCACATTGCCGAAGGGGACGGTGGCGGTGCTGTCGGGTGCCCGGTCGCTGTCGCTGAGCATGGTGGCGGCGGTGACGGCAGCGGGTGGTCACGCGGCCATCGTCGGTCAACCGGACGTCGGTCTACTCGCGGCCGTTGAGATGGGGGCGGATTTGAGCAGGCTCGCCGTCATTCCCGATCCTGGCGCAGATCCCGTTGAGGTGGCAGCGGTGCTGATGGATGGCATGGATCTGGTCCTGCTCGGCCTCGGCGGGCGTTCGGTGCCTGCGACCAGGGCGCGTGCGGTGGTGGCCCGCGCTCGGCAGAGGGGTTGCACGCTGTTGGTCACCGGCGGCGACTGGCAGGGCGCGTCGGCGCGGTTGGAGGCCAGGGTCAGCGGCTACGAGGTGACAGGCGGCAGCGGCGGCAGGCCGATATCGGGATGCGGCCGGATCAGCAGGGTGCGGCTGGCGATGCGGGCGAGGGGGCGAGGCTTCGGGTCAGTGCATGCGGTCGGCGGATGAGCTCATCGCGGGTGCTGGCCATCTGGTGCATGGATTGGCCTGCGGTTGCCGCGGCGGTCGGGGCCGAGCTGTCCCCGACGTCTCCTGTCGCTGTCACGCTGGCCAACCGGGTCATCGCCTGCTCGGCCTCGGCTCGCGCGGTCGGGGTGCGCCGCGGCCTGCGCCGCAGGGAAGCCCAGGCAAGATGCCCGCAGCTACATGTGGTCGCCGCTGACCCGGCGCGCGATGCCCGCCACTTCGAGAACGTGACGGCAGCGGTGGACGATCTGGTGCCGCGCGCCGAGGTGCTGCGGCCAGGCCTGTTGGTATTGCCGGTGCGCGGCGCTGCGCGCTACTTCGGTTCCGAGCAGGCGGCCGCAGAGCGGTTGGTCGACGCCGTTGCGGCGGCAGGTGCCGAATGCCAGGTGGGTATCGCAGACCGGCTGGCCACCGCGGTGTTCGCCGCGCGCGCGGGGCGGATCATCGAGCCCGGCAAAGACGCGGTGTTCTTGTCGGCGCTGTCCATCCGGCAGCTTGCCACCGAACCGAGCCTCGCCGCACCAGGCCGTGAGGACCTTGCGGATCTGTTGTGGCGCATGGGGATCCGCAATATCGGGCAGTTCGCCGCTTTGTCCCGTGCCGACGTGGCGTCCCGGTTCGGTGCCGATGCGGTCACCGCGCACCGCTTCGCCCGCGCCGAACCCGGCCGAGGACCGTCGGGGCGCGAACCGCCGAAGGAGCTCGACGCGGTGATGGACTGCGACCCGCCGATCGACCGGGTGGATGCCGCCGCGTTCGCAGGCCGGTCACTGGCAAGCGACCTGCACCGCAGCCTCGAGGCGGCAGGCGTTGGCTGCACCCGGCTGGCCATCCACGCGGTGACCGCCAACGGTCAAGAGATGAACCGGGTTTGGCGTTGCGCGGAGCCGCTGACCGAAGACGCCACCGCCGACCGGGTGCGCTGGCAGCTGGACGGCTGGCTGAACCGTCGCAATCCGAACGACAGGCCGACCGCGCCGATCACCGTGTTGCGGCTGCAACCGGTGGAAGTGGTTTCGGCCGAGGCGTTGCAGCTGCCTCTGTGGGGTGGCATTGGCGAAGAGGACCGGCTGCGAGCCCGTCGTGCGCTGGTCCGGGTTCAGGGTCTGCTCGGACCGGAGGCCGTGCAGGTGCCGGTGCTCAGCGGAGGCCGCGGACCCGCGGAGCGAATCACGTTGACGCCGTTGGGTGACGAACCGGTGCCGCTGGCCGACCCCGGTCAGCCATGGCCCGGCCAACTTCCTGAGCCGTCGCCGACCGTGCTGCTCGACGACCCTGTCGAAGTGCTTGACGGCGAAGGCAATCCGGTGCGGGTGAGCGGCAGAGGATTGTTCTCAGCCGACCCGGCGCGGCTTGTCGCGCCGGGCAGGGAGGGCGCGTTGTCCTGGTGGGCGGGGCCGTGGCCGGTCGACGAGCGGTGGTGGGATCCGGATCGCAAGTCCGGACGCACCGCGCGGGCTCAGGTGCTGCTCGACGGAGATTCCGGGCAGGCGTTGCTGCTGTGCTACCGACAGCGACGGTGGTACCTGGAGGGGATCTACGAGTGAAGTTTCTCGATATCGGGCAGCTTCCAGGTCTTGTCGAACAGCGGCTTGGTCGGGTCCGTAGAACCGGAAGAGCACCTCGAAAGAGGTGCAGGCCTTGGTCGGAACCCAGTTCGACGATGCGCCGTCGGGTGCGGTGGGACCGAAGAAGATGTCGACAGCGCCGTCGTCGTTGACGACGAGACCGGGGGTGGTGGACGCGCGACTCGAGCGCGGAGTATCGCGGATCAACGCATGGGATTTACCGTCGTAGGCGGTCGCCGACCAGTACTGGTGGACAGGTGCGGATGCGGGTACGCGCAGTCGGTAGGTGCTGCCGCCGTCGAAGCCGTTGCCCTTTGCGTCCTTGCGTGCCATCAAGTAGAACTGGCCCGCACCAAGTCGTTTGGCGCTGAAGAAGGCCAGCGAGTAGGTGACCCCGCGATCGTCGACGGGATAGCTGTTCTTGTCGGCGAAGTTCGACATCATGCCCTTGGCGACATCGTCGGAGGCGGGCACATGCCAGTGGCCGCCGTCGAAGAAGGGCGGCGGAAAGTACGACGTGTCAAGTCGATTCGCCAGCCATGAACGTGCTTCGTGTGCCGCGAGATTGAAGATCCGCCGTGTCTTGTCGTCGGGCGCGAACGGCCGACCCTTCTCGATGCCGATGGCCTTCAGTGTGTCGATCATCGCCATGTCGCGGCCGAGCCACGGCTCGGTCTGCGACGATGCCGTTGAGTGCGTCGAAGAACCGCACATCGTAGGGGATCGTCGCGTCGAACAATGTGTCGTTCGCGTCGACGTATGTGGTTTGCGATGGGTTGGCCGCAGCCGAAAGCGGATACACCCGAACACGTTTCCCATATGCAACCGCGTCGGCGATATCGGCGTCGGCGGCACTGCGATAGTTCGACCGCAGTAGCGCATAGGACTTATACGTGGGCGACGGCATCGCGAGGTATCCGTCGGGGACACCGCCCTCATGGTCGGGCGGCAGGATGAGGTACCGGCCGCCCGCGCCCTTGTCGACGCCCGCGACTCCGACGTCTTCGATCGCCGTCTGCCAGCAGTCGTCGACCGAGCCGACGATCGCGCCGGAATCGGCGGGCGGGATCTCCATCACCATCGGACCGACGTCTGTGGTGTCGAAGAACGGCATGAAGTAGATGGTGTCCGGGTTGGGCGTGAGGGTCTGGTTCTTCCAGCCGACCGGCCGCGACCAGAACACGACCTGGTTGGCCGCCCCACCCAGCTTGACCATCTGACGGCGCATCAGCTCGAAGTTGACCGCGGGCATACCCCAGATCACCGCCTCGATGGCGCGGCGGTGCAGGGCCCGGTCGGCGATCTCGGTCGGGTTCGACGGCGGACCCGCTGCAGGTTCCGGTCGCTGCCACAGCTGTCGCATGACGCGCCTCCCAGGTCGGGATGCCCGCCATTCAACCGCAGGTCAGGTCAGTTCGCGGCCGTTTGTCGGACCCCCGCTGTAGATTCGAACGTATGTTCGATTCGGAGTTGCGGCGGCCAGTGATGTGGAGTTGGTGGCGGCGATCGAGGACGCGGTGCGGCAGGAGGCGATCGCTGGTGCGCGCCGGTTGGCCGCGATCGCCGAGTTGACCCGCCGCCGCACCGATGACGATGACGAGCGACGCGTCTGTGGGTACGTGTTGATCCGTGGGCTTGCGCACCGGCTGCTGAGGTGGGTGCGGCGATGGCGATCGGGTCGCGGCGCGCCTTCGGGGCAGATCGCGCATCGCCGAAGCGCTGCGCGAGCATCTGCCCCAGGTCGCGGCGCTGTTCGGCAAGGGTGCGGTGAGTACCCGGCTGGTCTCGACGATCACCTGGGCCACCCGTGCCGGTCGCAGGGCGAGCAGGTCGTCGGCCGATATCGATCGCCGCGATCGCCGAGCGGGCCGTTAACTGGGAACGCCTCGTCCGCAAGAGAAGCTGCGCATCGCCGTCGATGCCGCAGGTGCGCCCGATTTGACCCCGACGCGCAGCGGCGCACCGAGACCGCGGTGCGGGGCCAGCGACTTCATCATCGGCGTGACCTCGCGAGTGACGACACCGACACCGTGTCGGTGTTCGGGTCAGCTGCTGGCCCCGGCCGCCGCGGTGGCGTTCAACAACGCGGCTCGACCGCGACTGGTCAACGGGCTGTGTGCCGATCGATCCGCGCAGCGCCGGTGATCAGCGGCGCTCCGATGCCGCCGGCGGCGATCGCCGACAGGAACGACGCGCTGGTCTGCCGGTGCGGATCGCCGACGACTGTCCCGACCGCCGGGGTGACACCGCTGTCGAATGTGGTGATCCGGGTGATCGCCGAGTCAGAGCGCCATCACCGACGCCATCACCGAGAACGCCGTCCTGTGGCGCGCCGCGCCGACGCGCCCGGCTACATCGCAAGGCTATGGCGTGATCGACGCCGAGCAGGTGCCGTGTGCACTTGCGCGCGAAGGCCGAGCGATCCGCAACGGAGCGACCATCAAGGCGAGCCGGCAGTCAGCGACGCCGAAGCCCGAGCTGCGGTATCGGCCCAGCGACGCAGTCGAGCCGAGTTCGTCCGGATGCGCGATCTGTTCGTGCCGCTTCCCCGGCTGCGATCGTCCCGCGCCGATCGCTGCGACTTCGACCACGCCCGTCCGTTCAACCACGCCGACCCGCGCAACGGCGGCCTGACGCTTCCGTCGAACCTGCAACTGCATATGCCGTAACATCATCGCGATGAAGACGCTTCGGTCGGCGGCTGGCGCGATGAACAACGTCCCGACGGCACCGTGATCTGGACGGCGCCGACGGGTGAGCTGTCACCGAACCGCAGCCCGGCAGCGTCGATCTGTTCTCCCGAAATGGCACCGTCGACCGCCTGCCGAGATCCGAAACCATTACGCCGCAACCGCCCGCGTGAACGAGTGGCACGCATCGCGCGCATTCGCGCCCGCAATCGAATCCATCGACCCATCAACGAGGCGCACCGCAGGCTCCAACAGGCGCGCAGGCGAGAGATCGGTTACCGCAAGCACCGCAACGATATGCGCAAGATGCTGTTCATCCTCAAGGGAACCAGCACGAGCCCATACTGCCCGTGGGTCAACGACCCGATGGAACCTGAAGAGCTGCCGCCTGATTGGCAGCCGCCTCCTCCACAACCGCTACCGGATCATCCGCCGTTCTGAGAGAGAGGTCAATCCAGCGTTCGCGCGAACTGGCCGACGCGGGAGATGAACCGGTCGAAGAACGCCTTCGGATCCACGTCAACGCCGATGAGCGCGTTGGGCTCTCGACCCCAGCGACCCGACCAGTCGGCGATGGTCATGCCGCGCGTCAGCGTGCCGGTCAACTCGACATCGACGGTGGCAGGCCGCGTCTTCACCAGCTCCGGATCAAGGGCGACGCCCGCGGCCAGCGGGTCGTGCAGGTGCGCGAGGTAGCCCTCGTCCTGGTCGAAGTGGAACTCGAAATAGAACCGCATCGCATCCTCGAGCACCCGGATCAGCGGATTCACCGCGGCCGATCGGGTACCGCGCGCGTCGAGCACGCTCATCGGTGCGGTCGCCGAATCGGCTTCCGTCGCAAGGCGGCCCAGCAACGCCGGAGTCATGGCGATGTTCTCGGTGAGATTCAGGCCCAACACGATCGGGAGGTGTTTGGGCGGATCGAGTCCCCACGCGGCAGACCAGACACCGAACACCTCGTGGGCGGATTCGGGGTCGACGCTGATGTTCCACTCCGCGACCGGCGTCGTGTTCCCGCGGTATTCGAACGCGCCGCCCATGATGACGAGCCGTTTCAGCAGCTTCGGCAACGCGGGCTCCCGTCGCATCGCCAACGCCAAGTTGGTCAGCGGGCCGGTCGCAACGCCGATCAGCTCACCGGGATAGGCCTGCGCGGCCGAGATCCATGCCTGCGCGGCGTCGTACTCGGCGAGTCTGCGCTGCGTCGACGGCAGGGTCGCGTAGCCGAGTCCTTCCGGGCCGTGGGTGTCCTCGGCCGTACGAAGTGGTGTGCTCAGCGGCTGCTCGGCTCCTCTTGACACCGGGACGCCATCGACTCGGCACAACTCGAGCAGGCCGAGGTTGTTCTGGCAAACCTGTTGCACCGGAACATTTCCCGCGGTGCAGGCGATACCGACCAGCTCGGCGTCGGCACTGCCGAACAGGTACGCCAACGCCATCGCGTCGTCCACACCCGTGTCGACGTCTACGAAGACGGGCTGCGGCACGGAGGTAACCATACTGTGGCGACTCGCCTACCAGTGCACCCCGGGCACCAACCGGATCGCGCGCTTGATGGGACTGGGTACCCGCACGTTGGCCACCGCCCTCGCCGGCCGCCGCGGCCGCCGCGACGGTGTGCGCGGGGTGTCGTCGGCGTCGATGCCGCGGGCCGCCGCGGAATCCGGATAACCCAGGTAGATCTGATGCAGCACCCGGCGCGACAGCTTCGGCGTGAAGTACATGCCGACGTCGGCGAGCGTGCCCATCGGGGTGTCGATCCGTGCGGGCTTGTCGACAAGGCCGCGCACCACCATGGCCGCGGCGTGTTCGGCGGTGATCGGTGGAACCGGGTTGAGCCTGCGCGACGGCGCGATCATCGGTGTCTTCACCAGCGGCATGTGGATGTTGGTGAACGTGATGTGGTCGGAGAGCGTCTCCGTGCCCACCACGTCGGCGAACGCGTCGAGCGCGGCCTTGGTGGGGATGTAGGCGCTGTACTTCGGACTGCTGGCCTGTACGCCTGCACTGGACACGTTCACCACATGGCCGAAGCGCCGTTCACGCCAGTGCGGCAACAGAGCGAGCACCATGCGGACCGAGCCGAAGTAGTTGACGGCCATCACCCGCTCGTAATCGTGTAGCCGATCGGTGGAGGCCGAGATCGACCGGCGGATCGAGCGGCCCGCGTTGTTGACGAGATAGTCGACGTGGCCGAAGCGGCCGAGGATGTCCTTGACCGTATGTTCGACCGACGCCGAGTCGGTTACGTCGCACGTGAACGCATATGCGCGACCGCCGATTTCGCGGATGTCGGCGACCAGGTCGTCGAGTGCTTCCGCGTTGCGGGCCAGCGCGAAGACGGTTGCACCGCGTTCGGCCACCGCGACGGCCGAAGCCCGTCCGATCCCACTGGACGCGCCGGTGATGACGACGTGCTTACCGACCAGTGGGCCTGCCGGATCGTCGCGGCGCGCGCGGTCCTGGTCGAGGTGCTCGGCCCAGTAGTGCCAGAGCTTCGGCGCATACGACGAGAATTCCGGAACGGTGATTCCGCTGCCGTGTAACGCTTCTCGTGTGTTGTCGGCGGTGAAGGTCGGCATCAGGTCGACGACGTCGAGGATCTCGGCCGGTATACCCAACTGCGTCGCCGCCATATTCCTCAGCACCTTTGCGCGACCCGTCGCCCGCAGGAACGGCGTCGCCGCACCGCGTGGCAGCGATCCGCGCAGCCGCGGCAGTCCAGCCGCCGCCGCGATGCCCCGGTAGATCCCGCGCAGACCGATGCTGTCCGGCGCGGTGAGGTGGAACGTCTGGCCGTCACGGTCAGGGACGTGGATCAATTCGGTCAGGGCGTCGACGACGTAGTCGACGGGCACGATGTTGGAGCGTCCGGTGTCGGGCAGCACTACCGGGGTGAACGACGGCAGCACCGCCAGCTTCCTCAGAATGCCGAAGAAGTAGTACGGGCCGTCGACCTTGTCCATCTCGCCAGTGCGTGAATCGCCGACCACCACAGCGGGGCGATACACGCGGTAGCGCAGGCCCGGCTCCGAGCGCACCAGCAACTCGGCCTCGAACTTGGTCTGGTGATACGGCGTCGGCAGGTCCTGGGCGACGTCGAAATCCTCCTCGGTGTATTCGCCGCGATAAGTGCCGGCCACCGCGATCGACGACACGTGGTGCAGGGTCGCGCCGAGCCTGCGCGCGAGCCCGATCACCGCCCTCGTGCCGTCCACATTCGCGGCGCGCTGTTCGTCCTCGGACACGGTGATGTCGTAGATCGCGGCGCAGTGCACGACGTGATCGACGGATCCCAGCTCGGCGAGGGTTTCGTCGGAGAGGCCGAGGCCATCCGCGGTCAGGTCGCCGACCAGCGGCTTTGCCCGGTCGCCCCACGGGTTGTCGCCCCTGGCGGCCAGCTTTTCGAACCTCGCAAGCGATTCTCGGCGGACAAGCACCCAGACCTCGGCGTCGGGTGAACGGTCCAGAATCCGGGACACGACTCGGCGGCCGATAAACCCGGTACCGCCGGTAACGACATAGCGCATGCGGCAATGGTCGTCCGCTGCCCGGCAAACGTCAACGCAATGTGACGTGGTCGATCAGCGCAGGTCGTTGGGCGCCGAACGTACGACCGGTCCTGGTCACCCAGCACGGCACGGACGCGGGCGACCGTCGCGGTGATCGACCGGGCCTGCGACGGCGAAAGGCCAGGAAGCCCGAACTCTGTGCGCGTCAGCGCACCGGTCGCCCGATCGGCCAGTTTGCGGCCGTCCTCGGTGATCGCCACCAGCGTCGCCCGCCGGTCATGCGGATGAGAAACCCGCTTGACCAGCTGCTTTGTCTCAAGGCGCTCGACGGTCAGGGTCACCGTGGTCGCGTGCACCATCAGATGCCACGCCATCCTGCTCAGCAGCCAGGTGCCGGTCTCGCTGAGCTGCAATGCCTTCAGGATCTGGTAGTCGGTCAGCCCGATCCCGATCTCGTTTCGGAGGCAGTTGTCGACCGAGGTCGTCATCAGGTCGTGTAGCCGCAACACCGACGTCATCGCCAGAAATCCCGACGGGTCGTCGTCGGTCTGCTGCTCCCAGTAATAGCGCATCCATTGCAGAGGATCGTGCTGCTGTTTTTCCGTCAGCGCCGATCCGTTTGCCCGATGCGCGGGTAATGGCCCTGTCACCCCGTATCGGTATCCAAAAATGCGGCCGCTCATTCCTCGCGCAGGTGGGGCGGATATCGTCCGAGTCGACCTGAAGGGAGCGTCAATGCCGATCGACCCGAACGCGATAGGTGCGAAAACCGAACCGCACGTCTTCGAATGGACCGACCGAGACACCATGCTCTACGCGCTCGGTGTCGGCGCGGGCACCGGCGATCTCGCCTTCACCACGGAGAACAGCCACGACATCCCGCAGCAGGTGCTGCCGACCTACGCCGTCATCGCGTGTACGGGATTCGCGGCCGCAGGCAAGATCGGCTCGTTCAACTTCGCCATGCTCCTGCACGGATCCCAGGAGATCCGGCTGTTCGAACCCCTCCCCGCGGCCGGAAAGCTGAGCGTTGTCGGCGAGGTCGCCGACATCCAGGACAAGGGCGAGGGCAAGAACGCCGTCGTCATGCTGAAGGCGACGGGCACCGACCCGGACACCGGGAAGGTCGTCGCCGAGACGATGTCGACCGCGGTGATCCGCGGCGAGGGCGGCTTCGGCGGACAGCCCGGCCAGCGGCCGGTGGCACCCGAGATCCCCGAACGCGAGCCGGACTCGCGGATCGCACTGCCGACCCGCGAGGACCAGGCCCTGATCTACCGGCTGTCCGGCGACCGCAACCCGCTGCACAGCGATCCGTGGTTCGCGCGCGAGCTCGCGGGTTTCCCGACGCCGATCCTGCACGGGCTGTGCACCTACGGCGTCGCCGGTCGCGCGCTGGTCGGTGAGCTCGGCGGCGGCGACGCGACGAAGGTCACCGCGATCGCGTCGCGGTTCACCTCGCCGGTGTTCCCCGGCGAGACGCTCACCACCTCGATCTGGCGCGCAGAGTCGGGTCGCGCGGTGTTCCGGACCGAGGCGGCAGGCCAGGACGGCTCGAACACGCGGGTGGTGCTCGACGACGGCGTCGTCGAATACACCGACTGAGCCACCGCCGGTGGTACAGGATGTCCACCATGAAGCTGGTCGTGGGATACCTCGCAACACCCGGTGGCGCAGACGCAGTGGCGCTCGGTGCCCGGTTGGCCCGGACACTTGGCGCGGAGTTGGAGCTTTGCATCGTCCTGCCCGCTGACCGTGGGGGCGTCGCCCGCCTTGCGATCGGCGACTTCGACGACCACCTCACCGAGCAGGCACAGAAGTGGCTGGATGAAGCCGCGGTGCCGAGCGACGTCGTCGCGCGCAGTCACGTGAGCTTCACCGAGTCGTTCGCCGACGGGTTGATTCGGGAGATCGAACGGCTGGAGGCGGACGCCGTCGTCGTCGGCGGCTCAGGCGGCGGATTGGCGGGACCGTTTTCGCTGGGTTCGGTCGTCAACGAGCTCCTGCACTCGTCACCGGTGCCCGTGGTGGTGGCGCCGCGCGGCGCCCGTCACACCGACGTCGACCGTGTCCGCGAGGTGACGTGTGCGATCGGCGAGCGCCAAGGCGCAGATCGGTTGCTGCGCACCGCGGTTCGGTTCAGCAAGGCCGCGGGCACACCGCTGCGGTTGGCATCGCTCGTCGCTCTCGATCCGACGTACGGTCACCTGCGCGGCGACGCGGACGCCGTACGCGAGCGGGCGCTCGAACATGCGCAGGAGACCTTGGAAGCCGCGAAAAATGCTCTACCCGAGGAGATTCCGGTGACATCTACCGTCGTTGACGGGGCGACGGTCGAGGATGCGGTCAGCAAGCTCGACTGGCGCGACGGAGATCTGATCATGGTCGGATCGAGCAGGCTCAGTGCGCCGAAGCGGCTGTTCCTCGGCTCGACGGCGGCCAAGATGCTGCGCGTGCTTGACGTGCCGATGATGGTCGTGCCGCGAGACTAGACCGCCGGCTACAGCGCGTTGCCGATGCCGATTCGCCGTCGTTGTGCGCGAGGTTGCCGAAATCGAGCAGATCCCAGACACCGGCGAACGCCTGCTCCTTCAGCTCGGCGGCCGCTTCCTCCCGGTTGGCGAGGTCGGCGACCAGGTCGTAGCCGTAGTACAGGAACGAACCCGGCGGCGTGGTCTTGATCAGTTCGTTGACGATGAGCTGGCGGGCATCCAGGGCGGCGGCGTCTTCACCGGTCGCGGTTCCGATAGCGGGAACGATCTTGGTGATCGGCACGATCGCGTTGACCCACGGAACCATCTGGCTGGCCCGGTAACCCTGCTCGACACCCTCGCGGACGTAGGGCGCCAGTTCTTGACCCGCGGCTCCCATCAGTCCATCCCTGACAGCCACGACTGCAGCGGGTACGTCGACGGGCTCCGGATCATTGGCGCGGAACGGGTTCGGGATCCCTTCCTCATCGGCCTGCGTGACGACATCGCTGTCCGCCTTGGCCGCCGCCTCGCGCGGCTGGAACAGACCCTTGAGCCGCTCGACCTGCTGGGCCTCGAACTCCTTCGCCGTCGGCTTGCGAACCGTGATCTGCGTGGCCGAGACGCCTGCGTCGCTGAGCTTCGAATCCGACGAATCGACGTCGGTGGACGGCTTCGGCTTCGACGCCGTAGCCGCCTTCGTCACCGTGGAGGCGACCTTCTCGATGCGGTCGGTCAGCTTCTCCAACGGCTTCGCACCGGACTCGGTTTTCGGAGCCTCGGTCTTCGGCGCGTCGGCCTCTGCGTCCGCGTTGGCGGTTGCCGCACCCGCGACCGCGATGGCCGCTCCGACGCCCGCCGCGACGGCGGCGCCCCCGAGATATCCGATGTACTTCGTCGACGCCATTTACGTTCTCTCCTTTGGTCAAGGGCATCGTAAAGTGCCGCCGCATGCTCGGCAGCGCGGGACTGGGTCTAGTCGATCTTCGTTCCGTTCCAGTCGAGGAGCGTCCAGCCATCTGCCGGGCTGCCTTCGACGATGACGTGGCCGGTGTTGGTCAGCGGTTGGCTTTCGACGAGATCGGGCCGGGGATTGCGGACGTTCATCATCGTCCACATCGAAATCGCGGCACCGTGGGAGAACGCGACGGGATGCTGCTCGCCGCTGCGGTAGATGTCGTCGACCGATTCATCGAACCGGGCGTCGAACTCGTTGCCGTCGATCGATCCGGGGATGCGGGCGAGGCGATCGCCCGCCAGCCACTGCCGCAAGGGCTGGAAGTAGCCGTTGATGGCGTCGGCATCGGAACGGCCCTCGAAGTCACCTGCCTCGATCTCTCGCAGGCCGGGTAGGACGGTGATCTGTTCGCCGAGTTCGTCGGCCAGCGGCTGCGCAGTCTGCTGGGTGCGAATGATCGTCGACGCGTAAATGCCGTCATGCGGTGTCCGGCTCAGCGCGGCGGCGGCTTCCTTCGCCTGCTGCTCGCCCTTCGGGGTGATCGGCGCGCCGGGCACCGATGTGTCGATGACGCCCGCGGCGTTGGCTTCCGACTCCGCATGCCGAACGAACGTGATGGTGATGACGGGCTCGGCCGATGCCGGTGCGGCGGAGATGCCCGCGGCGAGAAGCAGCGTGGCGAGCACGGCGAGCGTGCGTCGAACGAGGGTCATCGTCTGAACCTATCGGCATGCCTGACGTCGTATTGAAAAGTGCAGGCGGGTGCGGTTGGCTTTGTCCATGCAGATGCGTGCGGCGCGGATGTACGGATACGACGAACCCCTGCGGCTCGAGGAGATCCCGGTACCGGACATCGGGCCGGACGACGTCCTCGTCAAGGTCGCGGCGACGGGTATGTGCCGCAGCGACGTTCAGCTCGTCGAGGGCTACTTCACGCAACGCGCACCGTTGCCGGATCCCATCACGCCTGGGCATGAGGTCGCCGGGCGGATCGCCGCCATGGGGGCCGACGTGCCACGTACGTCGGGGCTCTCGGACGGCGACCTGGTCGTGGTGAACCCGAACTGGGGCGACGGGACGTGTCGGCAGTGTCGTGAAGGCAACGAACAGATCTGCGGCAACGGGCAGATGGCGGGGTTCGGACCTCCTGGAGGTTTCGCGGAGTACATGCCTGTGCCGTATCGCCACGTGATCGCCGTCCCCGACGGGGTCGACCCGCGACCCGAGACGCTGGCACCGCTGACCGATGCCGGACTCACGCCATACCGCGGGATGAAGAAGCTGCGGCAGGCCGGAAAGCTCGGCGCGGGCCGCACGGTGGTCGTCAACGGCATCGGTGGTCTCGGCAGCTACGGGGTCCAGTACGCCCGTCTGTTGGGCGGCGGTGCGACTGTCGTCGCCTTTGCGCGAAGCGACGAAAAGCTCGCCCTTGCAAAGGAGAACGGTGCGCACCACACCGTCAACACCCGCGACAAGTCGGCCGAACAGGTTTCCGATGCCCTCGAGGACCTGACGGGTCAGGCGTGACGTGGACGCGATCCTCGACTGTGCGGGCGCCGAGGAGTCGCTGGCGCTCGGGGCGGCGGTTCTGGCCAGGGAGGGCGCGCTCACCTGCGTCGGCCTGATGGGGCAGAAGGTGGTGCTGCCCCTTCTGCCGTTCACGAACGGCGAGAGGACGTACATGGGCTCGTTCTGGGGTAACTACGACGACCTCGCCGAGGTGCTCGCGCTCGCGACCGAGGGCCTCATCAAGCACACCGTCACGCCGGTCAGCTTGGACGACGTCAACGACAACCTGACCGCGCTCGCGCGCGGCGACATCGTGGGTCGCGCCGTCATCACCTTCGACTAGATCTCGAACATGCGATTTGACGTCACCCTCGTTGCTCGAGGGTGTTCGGATCGCCGCGCTGAGCAGCAACGCCTTGACGGTTACGATAATTCATTCACAGTTGCTAGTTGATTACGCAAGGACATCTCAACAGCAACGCTCGTTTGGTTTGCGGATGCCTCACAGGAACGATAACTTTCCTGATGAATGCAACTGGTCGTCTCGCGGGGGAGGTGACTGTCACAGCACCTGTCGAACGCGCTCACAACGGACTTACCTGATGGCCGGGCATCGATCAACGAATGTACCAACCGGGCGCGAATACGCCCCAGTCCCTGTCGGCAACATCGGAAAAGCCGTCGAGTAACAGGCCTACCTCACAACATGTTGTTTGCTGGTATCGCGAAACTGCGCAAGCGTCGTTCCCATTTCGTGCCGGTGGCCTTAGCCGCGATTCTGCTCGCCACCGTTGCCGTAGCCGGCTGCAGCCATCAGCGAACGTCAATGCATTCGATGCCGGCGGGTTCACACCAAATCCGCCAGTATCTGCCTCTGGCACTGCGGCGCTCATCAAAGCCAACGACGCGTTGCGTCATTACGGCCCCTACATTCTCGGCTTAGGGCTCATCGTCGGAGCAGAGTTCGCAATCGCTCGACGCGGCCCCACGACCCGCCTCGCCGCGATGTACGACATCACCCATCAGACAAAACGTTGGCCCAGAGTGGTTTTCACCAGTGTCGTGATGGGCATCGTCGCCAGCGCATCCGTCTCGGCGACACTGCGGGCAAGGGTGCCAGCGAGCCCGTCCTCGCGATGGCTGCAATGGTGGGCGCTGATTCTGTCGAGTCGCCGATCATCACCAGCTATGCGAATACACCGTATAACTATTCGGGAATCGATTTCCTGGCCGTTCAGGAGCTGATCAATGAGGCCGGCGGCATCGCGGTTCCGTTTTTGCAGAATCTGGGTGAGGTGAAGAATCCAAGCGCCAAGAGCAACCCTTCGAGCGCTCCGATCTTCGCAGTTCCGAATTATGTGTTGGAAAAAAGTCTGGGTGTGTCACTACCAGCCGCAGACTGCGAAGATTTGTCGGTAATCGTCGGCCAGCAATTGGGTGTGCCTGCGGGGGCACCGAAAGATCAACGATCAAGCGGCAACAGTTGCGCAGACAACATCGATGAAGCCGGGGCTGGACCGTGTCGCGGTCATCGGTTCGCTCGAACAAATCGGAGAATGCGTCTACCCGGGCCAGCCCATGACGGGCGCCATCGCGTTGGGGCTGGACGGAAAAGAGCCGGAGCTACAGCAGAAGATCGAGGACGACCTCGGACTTTTGTACCCCGCTCGCTCGTTCGCGCTTTTCAGAAGGAGTACCAGCAGTTCTGGGACGGCAGTGTGAAGCCACCCGAGATGAACCTCATCTTGGACCTGCTCCTGGCGGGGGGAATAGCACTGAGCTCCATGCAGACGAGTGAAATACTGCGGCGCCGCAAGAATATTGCGATGCTATTGAGTCAAGGCGTACCGAAGAAATACATATCGCGGCCTACGCGTTTGCAGCGCAGAAGGACACAGTTGTCGCAATACCCGTGGCTATCGCAACTGCGTCCGTTTTTACCTCGCTTAACAACTCCTCCCAATTCGGTTTATCGCAGGCCGTCAATATTGCTTCGCTCGGTGCGGGATATGCCGCGCTCGCAGCGGTTACATTCGCGTCATCAATTGTGGGCAGCCGAGTGATCGGGAAGACCGATGTCGCCGAACATCTCAGGAGCAGCGTATGAAGGCAGCACTCTATGAGCGACAGCACACGATTTCAGTATGCACACCGAGGATCTGTCGATATCCACCAAGGCCGGCGACATGCTCGTGGACAGCGTGAGTATCGATATCCAGCAGGGAGAACATGTCGCCCTTCACGGCCAGTCCGGAGCGGGCAAGACCCTTCTTGCGACGGCTCTGTGTGGGATAAGGGCCTTGAGCCTCAATTATCGAGGTGCGGTTCGTTACGGCTTGGCACACCGGCAAAATGGACAGGACGAGGTACTGGAGCACGGACACAATGTTTTGCAGCAGCACATGGGGTTTGTCCCTCAAGAAGCCTTGCTGGACCCAGACATGACTGCCGAAAACTGCATATTGACACCGGCCAGACTCAAGAAGGTATCCATTCAGGCGGAGATGCTGAAGGAAGTATGCACTCGTCTGGAGATCGACCATCTACTCCGGCAAAGAGCAGGTACGTTGTCCGGCGGCCAGAAACAGCGCGTAGCCCTGGCACGGGCTTTTGCGCATGGGCCAAGCGCGGTCATTCTCGATGAACCGACCGCGGCGTTGAATCAGGAGCTGAAAAACGAAACCAACGTGTTGCTGGATGATCTTGTTCGCGCGCTCGGAGTCACGATTGTCTCGGTGACTCATGAAGACTCGCTTGCCCAGCGCCGCATCGAAATGGCCGATGGAAGGGTGATCTCCGACACCCACCAAGGCGCCGAAGCCAAGCATCGGCTCAAATGAGTAGCCGACCGACGGCAGTTCCCCCCGTATCGAGCGACGAGAAGCACGCTGTTTCTGCGCGGTTGAAGGCTTTAGGCGGGGAATGGACGGTCATGCCGCCCAACTACCTGGACTTTTCTCGGGACAGATCTTTACAAAAGCTTGAAGAAGTCTACAAAGCAGTTACTTCCGAAACAAACGTAGATAGATCTGAAATCGATTCGGCCCGTGAAGTGACTGAATGTTTTGTGCACAGCTCGTTCGATTTCTTCGAGGGCAGAAGGGTCATCGACCGCAAGATCGGGCGTGTATTCGTTGTACCGTTGCGATCTAACCGACACGATGAGAATTACGCCACCGAATCCACCCCTATGGCCCCCATTTTAGATCCGGTCAAGTTCGGTGTCTCTTCGGATATCCGAATGCGCACCATTTACGGCATGCCACCGATGGTCTTGGATACCTATACAAAGAGTCAAAACGATGATGAGGCCGGCGTTCTTGTACTTGCGCCCCTCTATAGCGAGATGTCCAGCGATATAATGCCCGATAAGCACAATGTCGCCCAACGGCAGAAGTTACTCGAGGTCGGGGGGAAGGTCCTTGCCGAGACGGCGCGTTTTTCTCACCACACTCTCGGGGCCGACGTCGTCGGACTCGGCGCTATCTTGCCCAGGCTCACGAATTATGGTCAGGCGCTCCGCAGCATTCCCGGGATGGAAAATCTGGTCACCACCACCGGCCATGGTGGAACTGTTTACATGGTGATCGCGACTGCGCTGAAAGTCATCGCCGAAACTTCCATTGATACGGGCGGCAAGCTCGGGGTGATCGGCGGCGCGGGGTCGATTGGTTGGTCCAGCATTGTTGCTGCCGGTGAAATGCTCGGCGACCACCATATCTATACGTTCGACGCGAATGCTGAGCAACAGCGCAGGTTAGTCGGCTCCTACGGTGACTCGGCGAAGATTGACATCGTTGAAAGTGCCGCCGACGTTCTACGCACGACCAACATAATTGTGACGGCGGTGACCAGGCCAATTGACCTCGACCACGGAGACTTTCAAGGTCTCGACCTGACCGGGAAAGTCATCATCGACGACAGTCAGCCGGGTTGCTTCGACGCAGACCAGGTAGAGGCTAGGGGTGGACGTCTGTCTGGGTGGTGGGCGAAGATTGCAGCAGCAGTGGTTTCATGACCAGGGACGGGTTTCTGACCGGAGGGTCGCCTACAACTACGGCGAATCGACTGGTTTGTTGGGTGTGCGGTCGGAATTTGCCTGTGGGCAAGAAGCTGCGGTGATTGCAAAATATGGCGCCCACAGCGAAGCGATCATCGGGCCGGTGACTGCGCACGACGTTCGGAAGGTGGGGCGTTTGATGCACGATGCAGGCGCTCGAGTCGCGCAGTTTCAGGCGTTTGGGAAACCAGTGCATTTGCCGTAGGACGCCGCCCATCGACCTGGTAAATCGAACAAATGTTCGATAAACTGTGACGATGGGTTGGCATACCGGGCCGCCGAGTTGGACCGAAATGGAGCGGGTGCTCCACAGCAAGCCGCGCCGCGCAGGCTGGCCCATCGACCAGCAGATCGGCGACGGCGGTGACAGCCCGGCCTGGTCCCGCAAGCGCGGCGCCTACGAACCCGCCGACGAACGTCGAACGCGTTCGTCGGTGCCCTACGCCGAACTGCACACGCATTCGGCGTACAGCTTCCTCGACGGCGCGAGCACGCCGGAGGAACTCGTCGAGGAGGCCGCAAGGCTCGATCTGCGCGCCATCGCGCTGACCGACCACGACGGGCTGTACGGCGTTGTGCGCTTCGCGGAAGCGGCCAAGGAACTCGACGTGCGGACGGTGTTCGGAGCCGAACTGTCCCTCGGCGGCGGCGACCGCACCGAGGCGCCCGACCCGCCAGGGCCGCACCTGCTGGTGCTCGCCCGCGGCCCAGAGGGCTATCGACGGCTGTCGCGCCAATTGGCGTCCGCGCATCTCGCAGGTGGCGAGAAAGGTGTCCTGCGCTACGACTACGACGCGTTGACCGAGGCGGCAGGCGGACACTGGCATATCCTCACCGGGTGCCGTAAAGGCCATGTCCGCCAAGCGCTTTCCGACGGCGGTCCGGAAGCCGCGGAGAAGGCGCTTGCCGACCTGGTTGACCGGTTCGGGCGGGACAGGGTCAGCATCGAGCTCGCCCACCACGGTCATCCACTCGACGACGAACGCAATGCCGAACTCGCGCAGCTGGCACCCCGGTTCGGCCTCGGCGTCGTCGCAACCACCGCCGCCCACTTCGCCGAGCCGTCCCGCGGGCGGTTGGCGATGGCGATGGGGGCGATCCGGGCGCGCAACTCGATCGACGAAGCGGCCGGTTACCTCGCCCCGCTCGGCGGTTCGCATCTGCGGTCGGGGGAGGAGATGGCGCGGGTGTTCGCGCATTCGCCCGAGGTGGTGACCTCGGCGGCAGACCTCGGCGAGCAGTGCGCCTTCGAGCTGTCGCTGATCGCCCCGCAGCTGCCGCCGTTCGACGTTCCCGACGGGCACACCGAGGACAGCTGGCTGCGGCACCTCGTCATGACGGGTGCCGGTAACCGGTACGGGCCGCCGCAGCGGGCGCAGCGGGCATACGCGCAGATCGAGCACGAGCTGAAAATCATTGAACAGCTGACATTTCCGGGCTACTTCCTGGTTGTGCACGACATCACCCGGTTCTGCAGGGACAACGGCATCCTCGCCCAGGGCAGGGGATCGGCGGCCAACTCGGCGGTCTGCTACGCGCTCGGCGTCACCAATGTCGACCCGATCGCCAACGAGTTGCTGTTCGAGCGGTTCCTGTCCCCGGCAAGAGACGGGCCACCCGATATCGACATCGACATCGAATCGGACCTGCGGGAGAACGTCATTCAGTACGTCTACGACCGCTACGGCCGCGACTACGCCGCCCAGGTCGCCAACGTCATCACCTATCGCGGTCGCAGCGCGGTGCGCGATATGGCCCGCGCGCTCGGGTTCTCACAGGGCCAGCAGGACGCGTGGAGCAAGCAGATCGGCCAGTGGGGCAACCTGACGGAATCGACTCACGTCGAGGACGTTCCCGAACCGGTGATCGACCTTGCCGTCCAGATCTCGAACCTGCCGCGGCACATGGGCATCCACTCCGGCGGCATGGTGATCTGCGACCGGCCGATCGCCGACGTGTGCCCGGTGGAGTGGGCGCGGATGGAGAACCGCAGCGTGCTGCAGTGGGACAAGGACGACTGCGCGGCAATCGGTTTGGTGAAGTTCGACCTGCTCGGTCTAGGCATGCTGTCCGCCCTGCACTACTGCATCGATCTGGTTGCCGAGCACAAGGGCATCGACGTCGACCTTGCCAAGCTCGACCTCTCCGAGCGCGCGGTGTACGAGATGCTGCAGCGCGCCGATTCCGTCGGCGTGTTCCAGGTGGAGTCGCGCGCGCAGATGGCCACGCTGCCGCGGCTGAAGCCGCGGGTGTTCTACGACCTCGTCGTCGAGGTGGCGCTGATCCGGCCTGGGCCGATCCAGGGCAACTCGGTGCACCCCTACATCAGCAGGCGCAACGGCGTCGAGCCGGTCGTCTACGACCACCCCTCGATGGAGCCTGCGCTGCGAAAGACATTGGGCATTCCGCTTTTTCAGGAACAGCTCATGCAGCTCGCGGTCGACTGCGCTGGCTTCACCGGCGCCGAGGCCGACCAGTTGCGCCGCGCGATGGGGTCCAAGCGGTCGACCGAGAAAATGCGCAGGCTGCGTGGCCGGTTCTACGACGGCATGCGCACCAGGCACGGCATCACCGGCGATGTGGCCGACCGGATCTACGAGAAGCTGGAAGCGTTCGCCAACTTCGGCTTCCCGGAAAGCCATTCGCTGTCCTTCGCCTCGCTGGTCTTCTACTCGTCGTGGTTCAAGCTGCACCACCCGGCCGCATTCTGCGCCGCGCTGCTTCGGGCCCAGCCGATGGGTTTCTACTCCCCGCAGACGCTGGTGGCCGATGCGCGTCGGCACGGGGTCACCGTGCACGGACCCGATGTCAACGCCAGCCTCGCGCACGCGACGCTGGAGAACGTGGGATCGGAGGTGCGGCTTGGTATCGGCAGCGTCCGTCATATCGGCACCGAGCCTGCCGAGCGGATCGTCGATGAGCGAAAGGCCAACGGGCCGTTCGGCTCTCTGCTCGATCTGACCGGTCGGGTGCAGCTGTCCGTCCCGCAGACCGAAGCGCTCGCCACGGCTGGGGCGCTTGGCTGCTTCGGGATCACCCGACGCGAAGGTTTGTGGGCCGCGGGCGCTGCCGCAACCCAGCGACCGGGCCGGCTGCCAGGTGTCGGCGCGTCGTCGAACGTGCCCACCCTGCCGGGGATGACCGAGTTGGAACTGGCTGCCTCCGACGTGTGGGCGACAGGAGTCTCGCCCGACAGCTATCCCACCCAGTTCCTGCGGGCCGACCTCGACGCCATGGGTGTCGTGCCTGCCGACCGGCTGCTGTCGATTCCCGACGGCACCCGGGTGCTTGTTGCGGGGGCGGTGACGCACCGGCAGCGGCCCGCTACGGCACAAGGGGTGACGTTCATCAACCTCGAGGACGAGACCGGAATGGTCAACGTGGTGTGTTCGCGCGGATTGTGGGCGCGTCACCGCAAGCTGGCGCAGACGGCGTCGGCGATGGTGATCCGCGGGCAGGTCCAAAACGCCACCGGCGCAGTCACCGTCGTCGCCGACCGGCTCAGCAAGCTCGATATGCGGATCACTTCCCGCAGCCGAGATTTCCGCTAAGCCGCCCGCTACGGCTCGTCGATCACGACGACGGGCGTGTCCCTGCGCAAGGTCTCGCCTCGGAAGAACTCCGGCTGTTTGGCGCGCATCAACAGCATGAAGACGATGCCGAGCACGATCAGCCCGAGTCCGAGGATCAACACAAGGCCAACGCCGCCGATGCTCGCGCCGCTGCCGTAGTCCGGCGACGCGCTGTCGCGAAGCGTGACGATGAAGACGCCGAGCAGACCGAGCCCGCCCAACAGCGGGAACAGCAGCTTGAACACGAAGCTCGCCGCGCTCGAGAACAGTTCGCGCCGGAAGAACCAGATGCAGGCGAATGCGGTCAGGCCGTAGTAGAAGCAGATCATGATGCCGAGTGAGTAGATCGTGTCGGTGAGCACGCTCTCGCTCAGGAAGGTCAGGATCGAGTAGAACAGTGCCGCACCGACTCCCGCCGTGACCGTCGCAAAGGACGGGGTCAGATACCGGGGGTGGATGGTGGCGAACTTCTCCGGGAAGGCCTTGTAGACCCCCATCGCCAGCATGGTCCGCGAGGTCGGCAGGAACGTCGTGATCAGGCTCGCGGCGCTGGATGCGACCACGGCGAGAAACAGGAACGTGTCCAGCGGGCTGCCAAGCACCGGCTCGGCGAGTGCGCCGAAAACGTTGTCGGAGATCTCTTCGTTCGCCAAGCCGAGCCCTTCGGCCCCGACTCCTGCATACATCTGGGTCGCGACGGCGACGAGCAGGTAGGTGCACAGGATCGACACGACGCACAGCAGCGCGGCCCGGCCCGGAGTCTTGTCCGAGTCGCGGGACTCCTCGTTGACGGTCAGTGCGGTGTCCCAGCCCCAGAACGCGAATATGGATCCGGACAGGCCCGCGATGAACGCCGACATCGTCAGGCCTGCGGGGCTGAACCAGTCGAGGCTGAACGTCATACCGGTTTCCGATGACCCCGATTTCGACAACGCGACGATGGCGAACAGCAGTAGAACCACCATCTGGAAGCCGACGAGGACGAACTGCACGCGTTCGGTCGTGGTGATGCCGCGATAGGCGACCGCGGTCGCGATCGACAGGAACACCAGACAGGTGACGACGTTGACGCCGCGGTTCTCCCACAGCGTGGCGACGTATTCGCTGCCGATCAGATCGCCGACGAACTGATAGAAGAACTGGACGGCCACGCCTGCGAGGTTCGACAACACGATGACGGTGGCCATCACCGCGGCCCACCCGCCGAGCCAGCCGACGTAAGGGCCGAACGCCTTGGTGGTCCACGTGAACGACGTCCCGCAGTCCGGCGCGACCTTGTTGAACTCGCGGTAGGCGTACGCGGCGAAGAACATCGGAAGGAAGCCCGCGATGATCACCACCGCCATCTTCGAACCCGCCTCGGCCACCAGAATGCCGAGGGTCGCGGTCAGCGCGTAGGCCGGTGCCACCGACGAAATGCCGAGGACCGTGCCGCCGAGCAGGCCGACGGAGTTACCCGCGAGCCCCTTGCCTTGGCCACCCGCCTGGGCCGGGTGCTGCGGGTCGTGCGCTTCGATCGTCATCTTTGACCTCGCAGGCTCGTACCGATGAGGCCCTGATCGTAAGCAGTCGAGGGTGTTCGGCCGGGGTGTTCCGGCGTTCTAGTTTTTCACCCAACGCCACTGGGTCGACCACCACGTATCGGCGCCGGGCAGGGCATCGCGCACGGCTTCTACGACGCCCGGCCATTGATAGGCGTTGAAGTCGTCCCCGGACAGCCAGCCTCCCATCCGCACCTTCGGCCGCCATGCCGCGATGTCGGCCGACACACTGGCGTAATCGTGTCGCGCATCGATGTGCACCCACGCCAACGACTGGTCGGGAAACAGCTTCGCTGCCGCCACAGAATCGCTGATCAGCAGCTGCACCAGATCGTCTGCACCGCAGGCGATCACGTTGCGGTGCAGCAGGCCGGCGAAAGTGCCGCCCCCGTATTCGACCGCGGGACCGTGGGCATTGATGTCGCCTGTGCCCTCCGGTCCGCTGCCACGCGCGGTGTCGACCCCGGTGAGAGCGATGTCGCGGCCGCTTTCGCGAATCACTTCCGCAAGCGAGCACAGGCTTTTGCCGAGGTAGCAGCCCACCTCGACGAACCGGCTCCCGTCACCGAAGTGCGCGACGGCCTCCTCCTGCCCGCCGCGCCACTGGAACCAGCCCGGGATGTCCTGCCACCGTCGGACCGGGCGCTCGAAATCGGATCTGGTGTGCACGTCAGCCCTCGGTCGGGGTGGTCCACACCTTGTCGATGCTGATCCTCAGCCGGGTGTTGTAGTCCGCCATCGCCTCTGCCAGCCCGAACTGCTTGGCGTCCGCTTCGTACTTCGCCCAGTACGGGCCGTCCTCGCGCGGATCGGAATTCGGTTGCGTCGACCCTCGCCTCGCCGCCGACCACGATGATGCCGCCGCCGTTGCCGTCGGAGTCCAGGTTCAGGCTCACCCGCGGGTGGTTGGTGATGTGTCTGACCTTCGCCGCGTTCGGCATCGTGTAGACGACGACGTCGGTGCCGTCGAAGTAGAACCACACCAGTTTCGGCACCGGCTGACCGGATTTCGCCACCGTCGTCAGCCACCCGTAGTGGTCGGATTCGAGCCTGCTGGTCACCTCTTGCGTGAATTCGACTGCCATATAGCGAATGTAGTCTCGCGAGATGACACTCAACCTGTCCGTCGATGACGTCCTGACGACCACCCGCTCGGTGCGCAAACGGCTCGATCTGGAGAAGCCGGTGCCCCGCGAGGTGCTGATGGAGTGTCTCGACCTGGCGCTGCAGGCGCCGACGGGTTCCAACACCCAAGGTTGGCAGTGGGTGTTCGTCGACGACCCGGAGAAGAAGAAGGCGATCGCCGACATCTACCGGCACAACGCGAACCGATACCTCAGCGAACCCAAGCCGACGTACGGCGATGTGCGCGACGAGCAGCGTCCACTCGTGACCGAATCCGCGATGTACCTCAACGAGCACTTCCACGAGGTGCCGGTGATGATGATCCCGTGCCTTGCGGGCAGCCCTGACGATGCGGTGGCGGGCAGCGCCGGTTTCTGGGGCTCACTGCTGCCCGCGGTGTGGAGCTTCATGCTGGCTTTGCGTTCGCGCGGCCTCGGCTCGGCGTGGACCACCCTGCATCTGGTCGGCAAGGGCGAGAAGTTGGCCGCCGACGTGCTTGGCATCCCGTACGACGAATACCGACAGGGTGGGCTGTTCCCGATCGCCTACACCAAGGGCACCGACTTCAAGCGGGCCAATCGCCTGCCCGCAGAGCAGTTCACGCACTGGAACATCCCCCGCAAGCGGGTGGGCCCAGCTTGCGAGGGAGTGCCCACGCTCCGTTGAAGCCGTGCTGGCGCCATGCTTCGTAGACGGCGACGGCCGCGGCGTTGGACAGGTTCAGTGAGCGCCTTCCCGCCAGCATCGGGATGCGCACCCGCGAGGTGATGTGCGGGTCGGCCAGTGTCGCCTCGTCGAGACCCGTCGGCTCCGGGCCGAACATCAACACGTCGCCTGGTTGGTAGGCCACATCGGCGAACGACGTCGTCGCGTGCGCGCTGAAGGCGTGGACTGCAGTGGCGCCGATCGCGTCCCACGCCGACGCCAGATCGGCGTGCACTGTCACCGAGGCCAGGTCGTGGTAGTCCAGCCCGGCGCGGCGCAGCTTGGGTTCTGACAGCTCGAAGCCGAGCGGCTCGACGAGGTGCAGCTCGCATCCCGTCGCCGCGACCATGCGAATCGCATTGCCGGTGTTGGGTGCGATCCGCGGCGAGTAAAACATGACGCGAAACATTCGACGATGATTGCAGGCGCACCCGAAGACATTTGCTCGGACGCCGACTAAGAGGGTTCTGGGCAGTGCGTCCGAACCTTGGCTGTTCAGTAAGAATTGTGGAACCTGCAGCGCACGACTGGCATACTCGATCAATTGCCAGGCGACGAACGCCGGCCCGCACGCGGGCAAAATCAGCAGGAAGCGTTATGAACCTCGCTCAAATTGGAAAACACCGGCTAGCAGGCGGTAGCGCGGTGGTGCAGCAATGACCACGTTCACCCAGCAAGACCTGGTGGACGGACTGGTCACCGACGACGATGCGCAAGCGCAGGGGCGGCCGAAACGACCCTCCCGATGGTCGCTGAAGAATTGGCCCGTCCGGTGGAAGGTGTTTGCGATCGTTTTGGTGCCGCTGATTCTGGCTGGCACCTTCGGCGGGTTGCGCATCTACTCCAACGCGATTGAGGCGCGTGATCTGCAACGCACCGCCGATGGCGCCGAAATGGTGCCCGCGATCGTTAGCTACATGAATGCGCTCAACGGCGCGATGATCGCCGTGCCAACGGGCGGCGACGCCCAGGGTGCGATCAGCGCCTTCGACTCCAGCCGCGCCGAACTGCAGCGCCGCCTCGCCGACACCCCCGGCGTGCCGCCGGACGTTCAAAAGGGCGTCAAGAGCATGCTCGACGGCGGCCAGGCGCAGGTGAACAAGGTCGCAGGCTCCAACGACGTCCCTCTGATCGACAAGATCACCACCTACGCGCCGATCCTGCTGACCGCAGAAGACGCCATCACCGGATCGGTCCGCGTCGACGACGAACGCATCCGCACCCAGACCCAAGGCCTTGCCCGCGCCGTCGGTGCCCGCGGGCTGATGATGATGGAACAGCTCGTCGTCAGCGCAGGCGCCGATCTGCCCGACCCGGAGCTTCGCAGCCGGCTGAGCACGGTGTCCGGAACCGAGCCGTCGACGTTGTTCGGAATGGCCCAGGTACTTGGCATCGGCTCGCCGGAGGCCAAGGCGCTGCAGCGCGAGTACGTCCAACGCACCGCGCTCATCTCAGACCCGAACGTGCCGATCCTCGGCAATCCCCAGATGCTCGCGTCGCTGGCGACCACGGATCAGATCGCGGCCAAGATGATCGACGACACGGTGCCCGTCATCACCGGCGCCGTCGACGAACAGGCGTCGGCCGCTCGCACCGAGGCCATTCGCGACTCGGCGATCGTGCTCGGCGCGATCCTGCTGGCGCTGCTGCTCGTCACCCTCGTGGCCCGGTCGCTGGTGCGGCCGCTGCGCACGCTGCGCGACAGCGCTCTGCGGGTCGCTCACGACGATCTGGCGCGCGAGATCGACGACGTGCGCTCCGGCAAGGAGCCGGGCCCCGTCGAGCCCATCCCTGTGCACACCACCGAGGAGATCGGGCAGGTCGCCCACGCCGTCGACGAACTCCACGAGCAGGCCATCTTCCTGGCAGGCGAGCAGAGCCGGCTGCAGCTGCAGGTCGGCGACATGTTCGAGACGCTGTCGCGGCGCAGCCGCAGCCTGGTCGACCAACAGCTCACGCTCATCGACCGGCTCGAGCGCAACGAGGAGGATCCGGACCGGCTGGAGAGCCTGTTCCGGCTCGACCACCTGGCCGCGCGGATGCGCCGCAACGGCGCCAACCTGATGGTGCTCGCAGGGCTCCAAGGTGCCGCGCGAGCAGGCCGACGCCGTACCCGTCGCGGCGCTCATCAACGCCGCCGCCTCCGAGGTCGAGGACTACGCCCGCGTCGTCACCGCAACCGTGCCCGACAGCGAGATCGTCGGATCGATCGCGGGCGACGTCGTGCACCTGCTTGCCGAACTTCTCGACAACGCGCTGCGCTACTCGCCGCCGATCTCGCAGGTGCGGGTGTCCGCCGTGCACACAGGCAACGGCGGGCTGGTCATCGAGGTCAGCGACATCGGGCTCGGCATGACCGAATCCGATCTGCGGGTCGCCAACACCCGGCTGCAGTCCGGTGGCGAGGTGACTCCATATACCGCCCGCCACATGGGTCTGTTCGTGGTCGGCCGGCTGGCGCAACAGCATGGGCTCGTGGTTCGCCTGCGCAGCACCGTTGCGGGAGAACCGAATTCGGGTACCACCGCTGGCGTGTACGTGCCGTCGGAGCTGATCGTGCGCGCCGGTATGCGCGACCAGGTCGACACCGGCCCACAGGAAGTGCCTGCCGAGCCGCACTTGAGCATCGCGACCGCGCTGCCGTTCGCCGAAGCCGACGTCTACTCCGATTACCACGACGAAGTCGGCGCGGATCAGCTCAACGGGCATTCCGAGCAGCCCGTGACGCTTCTCCCGCAGCGCAATCCCGGCGCCAGCGGCATCTCCGGCGGCGAGGTCGAGGAACTACCGGTCGAGTCCGCGTCGGAGCCGGAGCTACAGGACGAGTCGGAATACGAAGTCGAAGCCGAGTCCGAGGTCTCCTACGACCTCGAGCCAGAGGCGGACTACGAGCCCGAACCGTGGGAGGAACCGGTCGCAGAGCAGCCGCGGCCGACGCCGGTCGACACCTCGGCGTTCTTCGCCTCGCGCGCCCAGGCGACGACCAACGGCGCGCATGAGCCCGAACCTGAATCCGAATTCGGATCTCGGATCTCTCGGATATTTCCGACATTTCGGAGATATCGGATGCCGACGCCTCGACGACGGCGGGTTCCGAAGACGCGATCTATCAGAGAATGCTTTCGGAATGGCTCGTCGATCCCACCGACATCGGCAAGAGCAGCGATCTGAATTGGCAGTCCGTCTGGGATCACGGCTGGTCCGCCGCCGAGGCCGCCGAGGATTCGCCGGTCGAGACGCACACCGAGCACGGGCTGCCCGTCCGCGAGCCCGGCGCTCGTCTTGTGCCAGGTGCGGCGTCGGTGGCACGCCACGGCACCAACGGCGGCTATACCAACGGCGGAGCGCACCGCAGCCATGATGACGAAGACGAGGTAGAGTCGGCGGCCGAATTCAGTACCGGCGCACACGCGATACCAGTACGCGACCCTGAGGCTGTTCGCGCAAGCATGAGCAGTCACTTCAGCGGCGTGCACGCCGCCCGGTCGCACGCCCAGGAGACCAGAGGAACCGATAACGAATGACCTATCCGCCGCGTTCGACGCAGCGCGATTCGCTCGACTGGCTGGTCTCGAAGTTCGCCCGCGAAGTATCTGGTGTCACCCATGCGGTTCTGGTGTCCGCGGACGGCCTTCTGATGGCTGCCAGCGAGCACATGCCGATCGAACGAGCCGATCAACTCGCCGCGGTGACCTCGGGCCTCGCGAGCCTCTCGACCGGTGCATCGCAACTCTTCAACGGCGGCTACGTCCTTCAGTCCGTCGTCGAGATGGAGAACGGCTATCTGCTGTTGATGCGCGTCGGCGACGGCTCCAACCTCGCGACGCTGGCCACCACGGGCTGCGACATCGGCCAGATCGGCTACGAGATGGCGACGTTGGTGGAGCGCGTTGGCAGTGTCGTCCAGTCATCGCGTCGAGCACCACAGCACTCGTGAGCGGCCCATGGACGAATACGAGTCTTTCGCGCAGGAGAACCAGCCGAACCTGGTACGTCCATACACGCTGACGGCTGGGCGGACGGACTCGCGCGTCAGCCTTCCGCTGGAGGCTCCGATCGAGGCCTTAGTGTCAGACAAGCCGCCGCGGTGGCCGGGAAACGATGTGCGGGCACAGATTTGCGCGATGTGCGGTAGCAGCCCGTCGGTGGCCGAGATCGCGGCGCATCTCTCGCTTCCTGTCGGAGTGGCCCGTGTGCTGATCGGCGATCTGGTTTCAGGGGGACATCTGCGGGTGCGCACCACCTTGAGCGACCGCTCCAGCGTCGACGAACGGCGCGAACTGATAGGAAGGACCCTCCGTGGCTTACGAGCGCTCTGAGGGCCACAACAAGGCGTCGACGAAGATCGTCATCTCCGGCGGGTTCGGTGTCGGCAAGACCACGTTCGTCGGTGCGGTGTCGGAGATCATGCCGTTGCGCACCGAGGCTTTGGTGACCAACGCGTCGGCCGGCCTTGACGGGCTCGAGGCGACGCCGGACAAGCGCACCACGACCGTCGCGATGGACTTCGGCAGGATCACCCTGGACGAGGACCTCGTGCTGTATCTGTTCGGCACGCCGGGCCAGCGGCGGTTCTGGTTCATGTGGGACGACCTGGTTCGCGGCGCGATCGGCGCCATCATCCTGGTGGATGTCCGTCGGCTGCAGGACAGCTTCGCGGCGGTGGACTTCTTCGAGGCCCGCAACATGCCGTTCCTCATCGCGATCAACGAATTCGACGATGGCCCAAGGCATGCCCCGCACGAAGTGCGGAAAGCGCTCGCGCTGTCCGACCACATCCCGATCATCACGGTCGACGCAAGGGATCGGCACTCGTCGACGGCCGCGCTCATCGCGGTCACCGAGTACGCGCTGAACGTGCTTCCGTCGGTACCCGGCTGATCGCGTGTCGGATGCCGAAACCGTTTGGACAGAACGGGAGTTCGTCGAGCACGACTTTCGCGACGACGACCTGACGCGGTTGCGGACCGAACGAGTCGTCTTCACCGAATGCGACTTCAGCGGTGTCGACATGGGCGAGTCCGAACACGTGGGCTCGGCATTTCGCAATTGCACGTTCCGCAGGACAACGCTGTGGCACAGCACCTTTCGTCACTGCAGCATGCTCGGCTCCACATTCACCGAATGCCGGCTGCGACCGATCACGTTCGAAGAGATCGATTTCACGCTGGCCGTTCTCGGCGATTGCGATCTTCGCGGCACTCGACCTGTCGGACTGCCGCCTTAGCGAGGCCAGCCTGGTGAAGACCGACCTGCGCAAGGCCGTGCTGCGCCGTGCGGATCTGCGGGGAGCGCGCACGCAGGACACCCGACTGGACGAAGCCGACCTGCGCGGCGCTCGAGTCGATCCGACGCTGTGGACCACCGCGTCGGTGCGCGGCGCGAAGATCGACATCGAGCAGGCGCTGGCCTTCGCCGCCGCGCACGGGCTGGATGTGCACGGTGAGTGAGCTGTGGGACTGGGTGTGGCAACGCCACCACAACGAGCTGAGTTGGTATGTGCGACCGCTGTTCTTGCTGCCCCTGGCCTGGTTCGCGTATCGCAGAAGCGGCTGGGGAATCGCCGCGACGCTCATCGCGCTCGCGACAAGCATGTTCTGGTTCCCCGCTCCGAGCGCGATTAGTCCGCGGGTGGCCGAATTTCTCGCGTTCGAGCAGGAGTGGCTCACCGGGGATTGGTCCGTCGGCAAGGTGTTGTTGACACTTCTGGTGCCCGTCGTGCTGACCGCCTACTGCGCCGCCTTCTGGCGGCGATCGATCGTATGGGGTCTTGTCGTGCTCAACGCGATGGCGATCGGAAAGTTGGTGTGGGGCATCGTCGCCGGTGAGGGTTCGGGCTGGGCGATGGTAGTGCCCGCCCTGGTCGGCCTCGCCATCAGCGACGTGGTGATCCTCGCCGTTCTAGCGGTTGTGCGGCGGCGCCGGTCCGCTACCGACACCGCAGGCGTGCACGCCTAGCCGGGCGCCTGCGTGCAGTAGGTGCCGCGCGCGGCCCTCACCACGACGGCCGCCTGATCGGGGCTCGCGCCGTACTGCGCGGCCGTCCCGTCGATAGCGCCCTGGGTGCCTGAACCGGTGTAGAGCAGGCGGCACGCGCCGCGACCCGCCATCAGCAGCGTGTCGTCGTCGGTGGGCCAGCTGCCGCGGACCGCGCCGAGGTAGTTTTCGTCCTCCCAGGTCAGCTGGATCGGCCAGGCCGCAGCCGTGGCGGCAGTACCGCCGAGCAAGGCTCCCGCCGCAACCGCGGCGCCGATCAAGCGAACACTTCGTCTGCGTGCGGACATAGCTGTCCATCCCTTCAGTGATATGCCGGAAAGACGTAGGCACGAGTGGCGTGGCTTCGTACACCCAGCCTAGCGCGTGTTTGGGAGTGCTCCGGACACCAGTTTTCGCAACCGGGCAAATGCCAGGATGGGTTAGCCAGTAGTGCAGGTCAGCACACTCAGCCGCCCTTGAGGCGGATCTTCCACCGCACGAAGCTCAGGTAGCCGAGGCAGATGCACCCGAGCATGGCCATGTTGAACCACCACGCGCCCGGGGTGTGCTTCCAGTGCGAGTCCTGTGGAGTCAGCGGGCCAGGTACGAGTCTCAGGAGGTCGATCGTCGACGCGGTGCTGGCGAACCCCCACCGCGCAGGAGTGATCCACGACAGCTGGTCGAGTCCGATTCGGCCCGTCACCGGGATCATGCCGCCCTGGAACACCAGCTGCGACATGATCGCGATCACCAGCAGCGGCATGATCTGCTCGGCCGACTTCGCGAGCGCCGATAGCGCGAGGCCGACCATCGCGGCGGCCACACAACAGGCCGCCATGTCGACGAAAAGCTCGATGCTCCGGTTGGGGATCACCGAGCCGCTTGTGACGGCTCCAGGGCCCCACTTCTTACCCCAGATGTTGATCGCGGTGACGATGCTCGACTGCAGGATCGCGAACGCGGCGAAGACGATGACCTTCGCCAACAGATATGCCGTCGTCGACAACCCGACGGCCTGCTCGCGCAGGAAGATGGCGCGCTCGCCGATCAGGGCGCGGATCGTCAGGGCGGTGCCCATGAAGATCGCGCCGACGTTGAGCAGCACGAGGATCTGCCCCGGCTCGTTGGGGGCTTCACCGCCCTGTATCGCGGGCACGGGCACGCCGAAGCCGACGTCGCCCGGCACCGACAGCGAGAGCACGCCCATGATGAACGGCAGGAATGCCAGGAAGATGAAGTACCCGCGGTCGGAGATGATCAGCCTGATCTGGCGCCGGGAGATCGTGGAGAACTGCCGTGGCACACTGGTTTTCGTCGGTTTCCCGAGGTCGCCGGGTGTCTGCGCGGGCGGCTGCGGTGGCGTCGGTCCGCTCACGGCGAGGTACCGCTGGTATGCCCCGTCCGGGTCGCGCGCGACGCCGCTGAAGATGTCGGCCCAGTTCGTCGTGCCCATTGCCGCGCCGATCTGGCTGGGCGGCCCGCAGAACGCGGTCTTGCCACCGGGTGCCAACAGCAGCACCTGATCGCACACGTCGAGGTAGGACAGCGAGTGGGTGACCACAAGCACCACGCGGCCCGCGTCGGCGAGCTGGCGCAGCATCGTCATCACCTGGCGGTCCAGCGCGGGGTCGAGGCCCGATGTCGGCTCGTCGAGGATCAGCAGCGAGGGACCGGTCAACAGCTCCATCGCCACGGATGCGCGCTTGCGCTGACCGCCAGAGAGCTTGTCGACACGGGTCTCGCGGTGCTGCGTCATCTCGAGTTCCTCGAGCACCTGCGCGACGACCCGTTCCCGGTCCTCTTTGTTGGTGTCCGGCGGCAGCCGCAGCTCGGCCGCGAACATCAGGGCCTGGTTGACGGTCAGCTGCCCGTGCACCACGTCGTCCTGGGGCACCATCCCGATCCTGGACCGCAGCGACGCGTACTCGGCGTGGATGTCGTGGCCCTCGAAGGCGACCGTGCCCTCGCGTCGGATGGGTGTAGCCGGCAACCAACCTCGCGAAGGTGGACTTGCCCGCGCCCGACGGGCCGATGACGGCCGTCAGTGTGCCGGGCCGCGCCGTCAGCGAGATGTTGTGCAGAAGCGTCTTGTTGCCCTCGATCGTCCACGTGACGCCGTGCACGTCAAGGCCGCCGGTGCCGCTGGCCGCGGTGGTCTCGGTGCGACGGACCAGGGTGCCGCCGTGGAACACCAGGTCGACGTTGCCGATCGTGACGGTGTCGCCGTCGTGCAGGACGGCGCTTTCCACGCGCGCACCGTTGACGAAGGTCCCGTTGATGCTGCGGTTGTCGCGGATCTCCGCGCCGCCCGCGCCGTTCGGGATCAGGGTCGCGTGGTGACGCGATGCCAGCACGTCGGGGATGACGATGTCGTTGTCGGTGTTGCGGCCGATCTTGACCGACCCGGCGGGCGCATCGGCGGGGCGGCCCGGCCGCAGGATCTTGAGCATGCTCGTCGCGAGGTTGCCCTCGCTCGAGCGAGGAGCGGCCGCCGGGCCCATCGCCGTGACCGATTCCAGCGCGGGCGCGGACAGGCCGGGCGCAGACATACCGGGCTGGGCGATCGGTTGGCCCACCGCGGTCGGCACGCGGGCGGGTTGAGCCTGCGAACCGGTGTAGCCGGGCTGCGGTCCACTCGGGTAACGCGGCTGCTGGCCGGACGGGTAACCCTGCGGCGGACCGGACGGGTAGGCCTGCGGGCGTGACGTGGGCGGTGGGCCCGTCGGCGGCTGCTGGCTCGGCCAGGTGCCGCTGGGTCGGCCCGTGACGGGGATGGCCGACGTCGGCGGCCTGCCGACGGCTTGCTGCCTGCCCACCTCGAAGGTCAGCTCTGGCCCGTCGGGGTTGCCGATGTTGAGGTGAAGACCATCTTGGATGTCGACGGTCGGCACCCGGCGCCCGTTGACGTACATGCCGTTGAGGCTGCCGTTGTCGATGGCAAGCCACCGGCCTTGATCGAACCGCAGCACCAGGTGTGCGCGCGAGATCAGGGGGTGTGCGATGCGGACGTCGGCGCGCAGATCGCGTCCGATGACGACATCACTTCCAGCGGCGAAGGTGCGTGCTGATCCGTCGTGCCCAACGGTCAGCGCGGGCGGGGCTGGTCGGCTCATCGCGACCAACTCTATAGGTAACCCCTCGATCTCCGGCGACTGTTAGGGAGGTAGCCGTGTCAGCCCGGCGACCCGGTGACAACGCAGTGGGTGTGGCTGTAAATGGTGGCCATGCACTTGTTGCAGTGTGTGCACGCGGAAAGCACGCTGTGGGCGTCGCCGTCGTCTTCGATGCGGTTGATCAGGTCGGGCTCGGCGAGCAGCGCCCGGCCCATCGCGACGAAGTCGAACCCCTCCGCCATCGCGAGGTCCATGGTTTCGCGGTTGGTGATGCCGCCGAGCAGGATCAGCGGCATCGTGATCTCGGCGCGGAACTTCTTGGCATCCCGCAGCAGGTACGCCTCCCGGTACGGGTACTCGCGCAGAAACTTCTTGCCCGTCATCCGGATGCCCCACCTCAGTGGCGGTTTGAACGCACCAGCGAACTCCTTGATCGGGGCGTCGCCGCGGAACAGGTACATCGGGTTGACCAGCGAGCTGCCCGCGGTGAGCTCGATGGCGTCGAGGCCACCGTCCTCCTCGAGCCACTTGGCCGTCTGGAGCGACTCGTCGATCGAGATGCCGCCGCGCACCCCGTCGGTCATCGTGAGCTTCGCGGTCACCGCGATCGGCGTGCCCTCCTGCTCCACGGCACGCCGCACTGCCATCACCATGCCGCGCGCGACCTTGGCGCGGTTCTCCAGCGAGCCGCCGAATTCGTCGTCGCGCCGGTTGATCAGCGGGCTGAGGAAGGAGCTGGCGAAATAGTTGTGGCCCAAGTGGATTTCGACGGCGTCGAAACCCGCTTCGATCGCGTACCGCGCCGCGGCGGCGTGCGCATCGATGATGTCGCGGATGTCGTCGGGGCCCGCCTTCTTGGCGAACCGCATCGACAGCGGATTGAAGAACCGCACCGGTGCGTAGGCCTTCGCCTTCGTCGTGCGGGCATTGGCGACGGGCCCGGCATGGCCGATCTGCGCGCTGATCGCCGCGCCCTCCGCGTGGATCGCGTCGGTCAGCCGGCGCAGGCCGGCGATGGCCTCGGGTCGCCACCAGATCACGTTGCCTTCTGTGCGCCCACCTTTCGACACCGCGAGGTAGGCGACCGTCGTCATCCCGACCCCGCCCGCGGCAGGCAGCCGGTGATAGGTGATCAGGTCATCCGTGACGAGCGCGTCCGGCGTCGACGCTTCGAAGGTGGCGGCCTTGATGATGCGGTTGCGCAGGGTCACCGGGCCGAGCTTGGCCGGGGTGAACACATTGGGCGCAGTGATCATGGATCGGAGCCTGCCACAATGGCTGCCGTGGGTGCGATCACATTGGACGGTAAGGCCACGCGCGACGAGATCTTCGTCGACCTCAAGGAACGAGTAGCGGCACTGACCGCGGCGGGCCGAACACCCGGCCTCGGCACGGTGCTTGTCGGCGACGACCCCGGCTCGCAGGCGTATGTGCGAGGTAAGCACGCCGACTGCGCGAAGGTGGGCATCAACTCGATTCGCCGCGACCTGCCCGCCGACATCAGCCAGGCCGAGCTCGACGAGACCATCGACGAGCTGAACGCCAACCCGGAGTGCACCGGCTACATCGTGCAGCTGCCGCTGCCCAAGCACCTCAACGAGAACGCCGCCCTCGAGCGCCTCGACCCCGGCAAGGACGCCGACGGACTGCATCCGATGAACCTGGGCAGGCTGGTGCTCAACGAGCCCGCACCGCTGCCGTGCACACCGCGCGGCATCGTGCACCTGCTGCGGCGCTACGAGGTGGAGATCGCGGGTGCCCAGGTCGCGGTGATCGGTAGGGGTGTCACGGTCGGAAGGCCGCTTGGACTGCTGCTGACCAGGCGATCGGAGAACGCCACGGTGACGTTGTGCCACACCGCAACTCGCCACCTTCCAGAGCTGACCCGCGAGGCCGACATCGTGATCGCCGCTGCGGGTGTGCCGCACATGGTGTCGGCGGAGATGGTGAAGCCGGGCGCGGCCGTCGTCGATGTCGGCGTCAGCCGCGACGAGAACGGCAAGCTTGTCGGCGACGTCGCACCGGACGTGTGGGAGGTGGCGGGACACGTCTCGCCGAACCCCGGCGGCGTCGGGCTGCTGACGCGTGCGTTCCTGTTGGTCAACGTCGTCGAACTGGCCGAAAAGGCGCCGTGACGCTCAAGGAGTTCGCCCGCAAGGTGTTCCGCGGGCAGTGGCCGATCCTGCTGGTCGGCCTGTTCTTCCTTGCGGCCTTCGGCCTGGTGATCGCCGGGTACTGGCGGCGCGGCGCGCTGGTCCTCGGTATCGGCGTGGCTGTCGCGGCCGCGCTGCGGCTTGCGCTCACCGACGACCGGGCGGGCCTTCTCGTGGTGCGCAGCAAGGGCATCGACCTGTTCACCACTGCGACGGTCAGTGCTGCCGTGCTGTACATCGCCGCGACGATCGACCCGTTGGGCACGAGCTAGATTTTCTGCCCGCCAGGCAATGTTGCCCGCCGTGCAATTTTCGGTACAGTGGCGGTATGACCGGACTTCGGGAGCGCAAGAAGCTCGACACCCGCCGCGCGCTGAGCGACGCCGCGCTGAAGCTGGCGTTCGATCAGGGCCTCGAGAACGTGACGCGCGAGGCGATCGCGGACCTCGCAGGGGTTTCGCTTCGCACCTTCAACAACTACTTCACCGGCAAGTACGAGGCGCTGGCCTACCGCCAGACCGAACGGCTGCGCCGCAGCATCTCCGTGCTGCGGGAGCGACCCGCCGACGAGCCGCTGTGGACGTCGATCACCGAGTCCGTGGTTGCGCCGCTCGACGAGGACTTCCGCGAGGCGACGGGCGAGGAGAACAAGATCCCGAGCCGCACGGAACTCGCCGAGGTCCGAAAGTTGTTGATGAGGCCGGAGATCCGCGATGCGGCCAACAAGGAGCTGTTCGACGAATGGCTCGACGCGATCGCCGAGCGGACGGGTACCGACCCGCAGCGTGACATCTACCCGCGCCTTGTCGCCGCTGTCGTTCGCGCCGTCGGGGACGCGGCGACGGAGATCTATGTGAGGGCCGAACCGCCGGTGGCGATCACCACGCTGATCCGTGCCGGCTTCGCCGAGGTTGCGGCGGGGATGCCAGAACCGGCCAACGCCGAAAGGGGTAAGCGATGACCATCGAAGCCGCCGACGTCGTCATCTCCGGCGCCGGACCCAACGGGCTGTTGCTGGCGTGCGAGCTGGCGCTTGCCGGCGTCCGGCCGGTGGTGCTGGACAAGCTGCCGGGGCCGAGCGACGAACCCAAGGCCAACGGCCTTGTCGGACAGGTCATCCGGCAGCTCGACATGCGGGGCCTCTATCACGTCTTCGGCGGCGACGAGGGTGCGCCGCGGCCTGCATACGGCTGGATGTTCGCGGGCATCGGACTGGACTTCCTCGGGATCGACGACAACCCGATGTACGCCCTGCTGATCCAGCAGCCGAGGGTGGTCCGCCTGCTGGAGAAGCGGGCGCGCGATCTCGGTGTCGACATCCGGTGGGGTCACGAGCTGACCGCGTTGAGCCCGGGCGTTCGAGGACGTCGCGCTGACGGTGGCGACCACTGACCGGGCGTATCGCCTGGACGCCCGCTACCTGGTCGGGGCCGACGGCGGCCGCAGCACCGTGCGCAAGAACGCGGGCATCGGATTTCCCGGTAACACGTCGCCGATCGTGAGCAGGCTCGCCCATGTGTCTCTTCCCGAAGAGCTCCTTGTGCCTGGTCGCGGATACGAGATCCCTGGCTTCGGGCTATTGCCATTCGGCCACAACAGGTTTGCCGACGGCACCATCATCGCCTTCCCGATTGAGCCGGACTCGGCCGATGATCGGCACCATCGAATACGGCTGGACACTGGGCAGCGCCGACGGACCTTTGACGTTCGACGAGCTGCGCGAGAGCATCCGCCGCATCATCGGGGTCGACGTACCGATAGCGGCTCCGAAAGGGCCTGGCCCGCATGCGCTTCGACGACTCGACGGCATCAACTCGCGCCTTGCCGACCGGTACCGGGTCGGTAGGGTGCTGTTGCTCGGTGACGCCGCGCATGTGCATTCGCCGATGGGTGGCCCAGGTCTGAACCTCGGCATGCAGGATGCGGTGAACCTCGGCTGGAAGCTCGCTGCCGTGGTGACCGGCCGGGCGCCCGACGGCCTGCTCGATACCTACGAGTCCGAGCGCTATCCGGTGGGGGAGCGCGTGATGATGCACTCGCAGGCGCAGCTGGCGCTGGCGGCACCGGGACCCGAAGTCGAGGCGCTGCGTTCGCTTTTCGCCGAACTGGTGCCTCAACCGGAGGTCACGAAGCACATGGCGGGTCTGCTGGCGGGCTCCGATGTCCGCTACGACGTCGGCGACGGCCATCGGCTCTCGGGCCTGATGGTGCCCGATCTCGACCTCGACGACGGCCGACGCGTCGTCGAGCTGCTGCACGACGGGCGCCCGGTACTGATCGACGCGACCGGTGGTGCGGCGTCAGCCGTTGCACAGGCGTGGTCGGATCGGGTGGACATCGTTGCCGCGGGCGTATCCGACGGCCCCGCAGCGATGCTCATCCGGCCCGATGGCTATGTCGCCTGGGCCGCAGACGAATTGGAATCAGACCACGCCGAAAATCTGCGCGTGGCGTTGGCCCGCTGGTTCGGGGAGAGCCAGCTCAACTCAGTTTGAGGGCGGCCGCGACGATCGCCTTGGCCCACTGCGGCGTCGCGGACAGGTCGGCCGGCGCGACGATCTCACGGTCGACGAGGTGCAACACAAGCGTCGGCTCCGGGTTCGATCCGGCGGCGGGGTCGGCGTCCGCGGAGTTGTCATAGACCCGAAGCTCGGTCAGCGCAGGCAGCAGGTGGATGAGGTTTTGCCTGCTGTGTCGCCAGCGACGCCGGATCACGGCCTCCGGAATGTCGTGTCCGCCCTGGCTCACCCGATGGGCCACCCGCGCAACGTGCTCGTCCGGGCTGGCAAGCCCGACGTACCAGATACGAACCTCGATACCCTGCGCGGCAGCATCGGCGAGCAGTCGCGTCATCGTCGAGCCGCCCAATGTCGTCTCGAAGGCGAAATCGAGTCGCTCATGAATCGCCTTCTCCAACAACCGCTTTCCCTGCCGCCATGCCGCGGCGTTGGCCTTGATCTGGTCGACGCCGCGATTCGCCGCGATCAGGGCCGCCGCGGCTTCGTCGGGGTTGAAGTAATTCGCACCTGCGGCCCGCAACATCGCACCGCCGATGCTGCTCTTTCCTGCGCCGTTGACGCCGGCCAGCACATAGATCCGCGGGGCCGCCCTGGGTCTACGGGCCATCTGTGATCAGCGGCGCGACGCGCGGGCAGCCTTCGCCGCAGCGCGGCCCAACTCCTTCGGAGTGGCGTCGAATGCGGCGGCCATGGCCGACTTCGAGGCCGCGGTCTGCATCCCGACGAGCAACTCGTCGAACTCGTCGGTCAGTTCGTCGAGGGCAGGTGAGGCGGACTTCGTCAGCGCTTCGAACTCGGCATACGACAGCAGCACCGCCCTCGGGGTGTTGTGCTTGGTGATCGCCACCGCCCCGCCGAGTGCGGCCTGCTCGAAGATCGCGCCGAACTCGTTCTTGAATCGCGTAGCGGCCACGGTGGGTACGTCGACCAGCTCGCCGTCGAGATTGCGATAGCTCAGCGCTTTCAGGGTCCCGGTCATACACCCAGAATAGCTGAAATGGCCAATATGGACATTATGGCCATTTGGCGCGCTCCTACGGGAGCGTCGCGCGGATGCTCACCGTGATGTAGGGCAGCGCCAACCCGTTGGCGTTGGCAAGCGCGGGATGCGTCGCGAGCAGTTCGCGCACCCGCTCGAGCGTCTGGGTGCGGACGTCCGTCGGCGACGTGATGCAGTAGCTGCGGGATGCGACGAGGTCGATGAGCGCCTGCGGGGTGAGATAACTCGTCCACTCCTGGTGCTCGCGCTCGATTTCGTCGAACGGTTCCGCCAACGGGACCTCGTGGTTGAACGGATCGTCTTCGTGCCCGATGATGCGGCCGAGGTCCTTGACCCAGCCCATCCGCTCGTCGCGGGTGTTCCACACCAGGCCGAGCCGCCCACCCGGTCGCAGTACCCGCGCGACCTCCTTGATGGCGCGCTCGGGATCGAACCAGTGCCAGGCCTGCGCGACCAGCACCGCGTCCACGCTGTCGTCGGGCAGCGGAATGTCTTCTGCGGTACCGAGCAGCGCAGGTGTATCCGGCAGCGAATCGGTCAGCAGCTCAAGCATTTCCGGGATGGGGTCGACCGCGACGACATCGAGCCCGCGCTCGACGAGCCGAGTGGTGAGCTTTCCTGTCCCCGCGCCGAGATCGAGCACGTCTCTGGCGTTCGTCGGCAGCAGCCAGTCGATGGCCTCGGGCGGATAGGACGGTCTGCCGCGTTCGTACGCCGCGGCCTCAGCACCGAACGACAGGGAACGCTGTTGCCTGGATCGGGTCACCTGGATGCCAGCTCCAATGTCTCGCGGATCAGGACGCCGACCGCATCCGACTCGACGAGAAACCCGTCGTGGCCGTAAATCGAATCGACAACCTTCAACTCCGCACAACCCGGCAGCAGCTCGGCTAATTCCTCCTGCAGGCGGATCGGGTACAGCCGGTCGGAGGTGATGCCGCCGACGATCACCGGGACGTGGCAATTGCCGAGCGCCGCGCGGATGCCGCCGCGGCCCCGACCGACGTCATGGCTGGACAGCGACTCGCTCAGTGCGACGTAGGTGCCCGCGTCGAACCTGCTCAGCAGCTTGTTCCCCTGATGCTCCAGGTAGCTCTGCACCGCGTAGCGGCCGCCGGTCGCCGGGTCCTCGTCGTCCTGGCCGTCATTGCGGAAACGATCGTCGAGCTCGACCTCGCCCCGGTAGGTCAGGTGTGCGAACCGGCGGGCGATCTCCATTCCGATGTCCGGCGAGCGGCCGGTGCCGTAGTAGTCGCCACCGTTCCAGTCCGGATCGGATTTGATCGCCGCGATCTGGCTGCTCTGCGTGCCGATCTGATCGGCGGTCGCACGAGCCCCGACGGCGAGAATCAGCGCCGCGCGGACCCGCTCCGGGTAGGCGATCATCCATTCGAGCGCGCGCGCACCACCCATCGACCCGCCGACGACGGCCGCGACCTCGGTGATGCCAAGCGCCTCGAGCGCGGCGACATCGGCCTCTACCTGGTCGCGCACGGTCACCAGCGGAAACCTTGAGCCCCAGGGCTTTCCGTCGCGGGCGAGCGAGCTCGGGCCCGTCGATCCGCGGCAGCCGCCCAGCACGTTGGTGGCCACCGCGCACCACCGGTCGGTGTCGATCGGTGCACCGGGCCCCGCGACGCCGTCCCACCAGCCTGCGGTCGGGTGAGCGGGGCCTGCGGGACCGGTGATGTGCGAGTCGCCGGTCAGCGCATGCAACACCACAACCACGTTGTCCCGATTGGGCGAGAGCTCGCCCCACCGCTGCACGGCGATCGAGACGTCGTCGATGACGGCGCCGTTCTCCAGCGTCAGCGAGCCGATGTCGACGATCGCGACCTCGCCCTCGGCGGGCAGCGTGTCAATGGGCACATCAAAGATTGTCACGTCAGTCGTCCTCTAAAACGCCGAGACGGCGGCCGGATCGGCGTTTCCGGTGGCATGGAACGGCTTCGCGGCGGCGAAGCCCTGCTCCAGGTCGGCGATGATGTCGTCGATTCCCTCGATGCCGACCGCAAGCCGCACCAAGCCCGGCGTCACGCCCGTGGCCACCTGCTCCTCGGGCGTCAGCTGCGAATGGGTGGTCGACGCCGGGTGGATGACCAGCGAGCGCACATCGCCGATGTTGGCGACGTGACTGTGCAGCGTCAGCGCGTTGACGAACGCCTTACCGGCATCGATACCGCCGGCCAGCTCGAACGCCAGCACTGCGCCCGCGCCCTTCGGAGCCAGCTTCTTGCCCCAACTCGTACCACGGTGAACCGGGCAGGCCCGCATAGTTCACCGAGAGCACGTCCGGGTGTGCGTCGAGGAACTCGGCGACCCGCTGCGCGTTGGCGACATGGCGCTCGACGCGCAGGCTCAGCGTCTCGAGACCCTGCGCGATGAGGAACGCGTTGAATGGCGCTGCCGCCGAACCGAGGTCGCGCAGCAGCTGTACTCGCGCTTTGAGGGCGAAGGCGGGCGGACCAAGCTCCGCGTACACCACGCCGTGGTAGCTCGGGTCGGGTGTGGTGAAGCCGGGGAACCTGCCGTTGGTCCAGTCGAAGTTGCCGCCGTCGACGATGACGCCCGCGATCGCGGCGCCATGCCCGCCGAGGTACTTGGTGGCCGAGTGCACGACGATGTCGGCGCCGAGGGCGATCGGCTGAACCAGGTACGGGGTCGCGACGGTGTTGTCGACGATGAGCGGCACCCCGGCCTCGTGGGCGACGGCCGCGACGTTGGGGATGTCGAGGATGTCGTTCTGCGGGTTGGAGATGGTCTCTCCGAAGAAGGCCTTGGTGTTGGGCTTCACGGCAGCCCGCCACGAGTCCAGGTCGTCGGGGTTCTCGACGAAGCTGACGTCGATACCCAGCTTCGGCAGCGTGTAGTGGAACAGGTTGTACGTGCCGCCGTAGAGCCGCGGGCTGGACACGATGTGGTCACCGGCGTTGGCGAGGTTGAGGATCGAGAATGTCTCCGCGGCCTGGCCAGAGGCAAGGAACAGCGCCGCGACCCCGCCTTCGAGGGCGGCGATGCGCTGCTCGACGACGTCCTGGGTCGGGTTCATGATCCGGGTGTAGATGTTGCCGGGCTCGGCGAGACCGAAAAGCGCCGCGGCGTGCTCGGTGCTGTTGAACGTGTACGACGTGGTCTGGTAGATCGGCAGAGCCCGCGCGTTGGTGGCGGAATCGGGCGTCTGACCGGCGTGGACCTGTTTCGTCTCGAACGACCAGTTGGCCGTGGGGTCTTCTGGCGTGCTCATAGGAAACGGACCTCCATCTGTTCTCTGGGGGTCCGTTTTCCGCGGACCCGCGCTTGCCGTGTAGCCGTCCGCTTTGCAATGTCTCAGCGGCTACTCAACCTGGTCGTCTCCCGGGGCACCCCACCGCGGTTGGAGGGTTGCCGGCCAGCAAGCCGGGGCTTGACGCTGGCGCTCATGACCGACTGAAAGCGTATCGCATGCCAGGTCATGCCTGCCACTGACCGATCATGAGGCTGATTCTGTGCCGTTTCGGCCGTCAGGGCATGGGGCAAATGTCCCTATATGTAGGCACGCGTAGGTTCGTATTCGACGCGATACTGATAGCCGACACCGACGCCGGGAGAGACACATGAGCGACGACAAGCCGACGATTATCTACACGTTGACCGATGAGGCTCCGCTGCTGGCGACGTACGCCTTTCTGCCGATCATCCGGACGTTCACCGATCCGGCCGGGATCGACGTCGAAAGCAGCGACATCTCGGTTGCGGCGCGCATCCTGGCGGAGTTCTCCGACCGGTTGACCGATGAGCAGCGGGTCCCGGACAACCTCGGTCGGCTCGGTGAGCTCACGCAGGACCCGGCCACCAACATCATCAAGCTGCCGAACATCAGCGCATCGGTGCCGCAGCTGCTGGCCGCCATCAAGGAACTCAAGGGCAAGGGCTACGACCTGCCGGACTATCCGGGCGAACCGAAGAACGACGAGGAGAAGGAGAACCGCGCTCGTTACCAAAAGATCCTTGGCAGCGCGGTCAATCCGGTTCTCCGCGAGGGCAATTCGGACCGGCGCGCACCCAAGGCGGTCAAGGAGTTCGCGAGGAAGCATCCGCACAGCATGGGCGACTGGTCGCAGGCCTCACGCACCCACGTCGCGACCATGAGGGGCGGCGACTTCTATGCCGGCGAGAAGTCGTTGACGCTCGACAAGGCGCGCAAGGTCAAGATGGTGCTCAAGACCAAGAGCGGCGAGGAGATCGTGCTCAAGCCGGAGGTGGCGCTCGACGAGGGCGACATCATCGACAGCCATTTCATGAGCCGCAAGGCGCTGTGCGACTTCTACGAGCAGCAGATCGAGGACGCCTACAAGACCGGTGTGATGTTCTCGCTGCACGTCAAGGCCACGATGATGAAGGTTTCGCACCCCATCGTCTTCGGCCATGCGGTCAAGGTCTTCTACAAGGACGCGTTCGCCAAGCACCAGAAGGTGCTCGATGAGCTCGGCGTCAACGTCAACAACGGGATGTCCGATCTGTACGACAAGATCGAGACGCTGCCTGCGTCGCAGCGCGAGGAGATCATCCAGGACATCCACGCCGTCCATGAGCACCGCCCCGAGTTGGCCATGGTCGATTCGGCAAGGGGCATCACGAACTTCCACTCACCCAGCGACGTGATCGTCGACGCCTCGATGCCTGCGATGATCCGGCTCGGCGGCAAGATGTACGGCGCCGACGGGCGGACCAAGGACACCAAGGCGGTGAACCCCGAGTCCACGTTCTCGCGCATCTACCAGGAGATGATCAACTTCTGTAAGACCCACGGCCAGTTCGACCCGACCACGATGGGCACCGTCCCGAACGTCGGGCTGATGGCGCAGAAGGCCGAGGAGTACGGATCACACGACAAGACGTTCGAGATCCCCGAGGACGGCGTCGCCGACATCGTCGACATCGACACCGGCGAGGTGCTGCTGACGCAGAACGTCGAAGAGGGCGACATCTGGCGCATGCCGATCGTCAAGGACGCGGCGATCCAGGACTGGGTCAAGCTTGCGGTCAACCGTGGGCGGGACTCCGGTATGACGGTGCTGTTCTGGCTGGACACCGAGCGCCCGCACGAGGTCGAGATTCGCAAGAAGGTGAAGACCTACCTGAAGGACCACGACACCGAGGGCCTGCACATCCAGATCATGCCGCAGGTGTGGGCCATGAGGTACACGCTGGAGCGGCTGATCCGCGGCGAGGACACCATCGCCGCGACCGGCAACATCCTGCGCGACTACCTGACCGACCTCTTCCCGATCCTGGAGCTGGGCACCAGCGCCAAGATGCTGTCGGTGGTGCCGCTGATGGCCGGCGGCGGCATGTACGAGACAGGCGCGGGCGGTTCGGCTCCCAAGCATGTCCACCAGTTGGTCGAGGAGAATCACCTGCGCTGGGATTCGCTCGGCGAATTCCTGGCGCTCGGTGCGTGTTTCGAGGATCTGGGTAATAAGACCGACAACAAGCGAGCCACCTTGTTGGGCACCACGCTCGACTCCGCGATCGGCAAGCTGCTGGAGAACAACAAGGGCCCGTCGCGCAAGACCGGGGAGCTCGACAACCGGGGCAGCCAGTTCTATCTCGCGCTGTACTGGGCGCAGGAGCTCGCCGAGCAGACCGAGGACAAGGAGTTGGCCGACCACTTCGCCAAACTCGCCAAGTCGCTGGCCGAGAACGAAGACACGATCGTGTCCGAACTCGCTGACGTGCAAGGAGATTCGGTGGACATCGGCGGCTACTACTACCCCGACCCGGAGAAGACCACAGAGGTGATGCGGCCGAGCAAGACGCTCAACGAGACGCTCGAGGCCGCCAGGAGCTGACTGCCCGCCGCGTTTAGCCGGCCTTGGGCTGGGCGTACTCGTCGACGAATTCGGTGATCACGTCGGCGATCCGTTGCGGCGCTTCGTACATCGGCACGTGGCCGACCCCGTCGAGGGTCGTCACCTTTGTGTTCGACGGAAGCTGTTCGGTGAACAGGCGGGTGTATCGCGGCGTCGGCAGCACCCGGTCCTTCTCGCAGATCACCAGATGGGTCGGCGTGCGGGTCTGTGCCAACTCGAGCAGACCGGGCAGCGTCACGCGACTTCACCAGCATTTGGTAGTAGGCCGAGCAGTGCGCGGCGTCGTCGATGAGCTCGAGGACGTCGTCATCGGTCAGGCTGTCGGCGGAGGCGCTGACCGCCGGATATGCGAGCTGCCGCGCGAAGGGGAACTTGGCTGCGTGCTTTCCGAGCAGCCGGCACACGGCGAACACCGGCGCCGCGGCGAGGAACTTCCCGACGATCTCGAACTTCGCAGGGGTGAAGTGGTTCCATCCACCCGCGGGTGCGATGCCGGTCAGCGTGCGGGCTCGGCCGCGGCGCTCCAGCTCGAAGGACACCCAGCCGCCGAGCGAGTTGCCGACGATGTGGGCCGTGCCCCAGCCGAGTGCGTCCATCCGGCGCTCGACGTCGTCGGCCAGCGTCGCGGTGTCGAGGAAGAACTGCCCACGTGCACCGCCGTTGTGGCCGGCCATCGTCGGCGCAAAGACCTCGTAGTGGCCCGTGTCAGCTATCAGGGGTGCGACGCGTTTCCACACGTTCTGAGACAGGATGAACGGGTGCAGCAACAGCATCGGTTCGCCGGTGCCGAGGTGAATCGGATCGCGCTGCTTCATGCTGCCGACATTAAAGGTGATACCGCCGGTACCGCAAGCTCGCCAGTTCCGTCACCGAGCGTGCGACCACTGCGATAACCGGAGCCTATTCGCACTGCCGCTCGTTCGACGGGCCGGTCAACTGGCCGTAGTACCGCTGAGCCCAACCGGGATTGCGGCCGAGATGCCGCAGGATCCGCTCGAAGTCGTCGCCGTCGACCGACTCGAGCGCGGGAGCGAACGGCGACCCGGCCGTGGTGCGAATGTCGCCGTCGGGCACGGCGAGCACCAACGGCAGCACCGCGTCGACGACCGCGGAGGGCAGTTCGTAGGGGACTACCCAGCGATTCGGCGATGTCCCAGCCGTGCACGACGTAGTCCACGAAGTGGAACCCCATCGCCATCGCGCCGGGGAACACCGCGCCGTCGCCGAACTCAGGCAATGCGAAAGGGGCATCAGCTGTTCCGTTGGCCGCGAACGCCTCGAGGACGTCGTGCGCCGCATCGGAGTAGGCGCCGCGCGGATCGGTCCGCACCGCGTCCGCCACCGACTCCACGCGCCAGATCTCGGGGTCTGCGCCCGACCCTCGCGCCGCGGCCGCAAAACCCCGGTGTTGGACCGTCATATGGGCCAGTAGGTCGAACAGAGTCCACCCCTCGCACGGCGTCGGCCGGTCGAAGTCGGCCGGTGTCACCGAGTCCACGATGTCGATCGACTTCAGCACGGAGAGACGGTGCAGCGGGGAAAGTCCAGGTGTAGTAGTAGGCATAAGCATATAGTAAGCAGTACGCATACGATAGTGCAATGCCTATCATGACGCGGTGGCAGCGAAGTCCTCCGATTCACGGCGTCCCGACCTGGCCGCCATGCTGGCTCCGCTCATTCGCGAGATGATCGCGGCCGAGGAACCCGTTCTCGAGGCGCACGGTCTGACGATGTGGGGCTATGTCGTGCTGTCGGCCCTGGACAGGTCGTCGATGCGGACCCAGGCCGCGCTCGCCGCGGCGATCGGCGCCGACAAGACGCGGATCATCCGCACCCTCGACGATCTTCAGGACGACGGCTACATCGAGCGCAAGCCGGACCCCGACGATCGGCGGGTTCGGCTACTGGCCATCACCGACGCGGGCCGCCGGGTCAAAGACGCAGTACAGGGCGAGATCCAGCGCGGGGAAGAGCGATGGCTCGGCGAACTCAGCGCCGACGAGCGCGCGGACCTTCCTGCGTGTGCTCGAGCGGCTGACCCGGCGCGAATGGGGATGACGTGGGTGGAAAGATCGACCCATCATGAGCAAGCCAGCCGAGCGCGTCGTCTTCTCCGGCGTGCAACCCACCTCTGACTCCCTTCACCTCGGCAACGCGCTGGGCGCGGTCACGCAGTGGGCGGGCCTTCAGGACGAGTTCGACGCCTACTTCTGCGTCGTCGACCTGCACTCCATCACGCTGCCGCAGGATCCGGGCACGCTTCGGCGCCGCACACTCGCAACGGCCGCGCAGTACCTGGCGATGGGCGTCGACCCATTCCGGGCGACCATCTTCGTGCAGAGCCACGTGCCCGCGCACACCGAATTGACCTGGGTGCTGGGATGTTTCACCGGATTCGGCCAGGCATCGCGGATGACGCAGTTCAAGGACAAGTCGCAGAAGGAGGGCAGCGACGCCACCACCGTCGGCCTGTTCACCTACCCCGTGCTGATGGCAGCCGATGTGCTTCTCTACGACACGAACCTCGTTCCGGTGGGTGAGGACCAGCGCCAGCACCTCGAACTCGCCCGCGACGTGGCGCAGCGCTTCAACTCGCGGTTCCCGGACACCTTTGTCATCCCCGAGCCGATGATCCCCAAGGCCACCGCGAAGATCTACGACCTGCAGGACCCGACGGCGAAGATGAGCAAGTCGGCGGCCAGCGACGCCGGGCTGATCAGCCTGCTCGACGATCCCGGCGTGACGGCCAAGAAGATCCGCTCCGCTGTCACCGACAGCGAACGGGAGATCCGCTACGACCCCGAGGCCAAGCCGGGCGTGTCCAACCTGCTGACCATCCAGTCCGCGGTCACCGGCACCGATATCGAGAAACTGGTCGAGAGCTACGCGGGCCGCGGCTACGGCGACCTGAAGAAGGACACCGCCGACGCGGTGGTGGAGTTCGTCACCCCGATCAAGACCAGGGTCGACGAGTTGCTCGCCGACACCACCGAACTCGAGGGCGTGCTCGCCGCGGGAGCCACCCGCGCGAACGAAGTGTCTGCGAAGACGCTGAAGCGGGTATATGAGCGGTTAGGTTTCCTACAGCAACCGCAATAGCCCTTCGGGAGGTCCGGCATGACGGAACCGGACAAGCCGGGAATTCTGGATCGCTTTCGCGCGCGGTACAAGTGGTTCGACCACGTCATGCGCGCCCAGGACCGCTACCAGGACAGCAAGGGCGACTTCTACGCGGCGGGCATCACCTACTTCACGATCTTCGCGCTCTTTCCGTTGCTGATGGTCGCGTTCTCGATTGCGGGGTTCGTCCTCGCCAGCCAGCCGGACCTGCTCGCCGAGGTCACCGACAAGATCAAGTCGACGGTCTCGGGCGATCTCGGCGACCAGTTGGTCGACCTGATGGATTCCGCGATCGAATCGCGGACATCGGTCGGAATCATCGGACTTGGCCACGGCGGCGTGGGCCGGGTTGGGCTGGATGGCCAACCTGCGCGAGGCGCTGAGCCAGATGTGGGGACTGCTTCGCCAGGAGCACACCAGGCTTTCTGCGGACCAAGCTCTCCGATCTGCTCGCCATCGTCGGCCTTGTTCGCGGCGATCATCGTCACGGTCGCACTGACCGCACTCGGCAGCTCGGGCTTGATGAAGCAAGTCGTCGAATGGCTTGGGCTACAGGATCTCCCGGGCATGAGCATTGTCCTGCGAATCGCATCCATCGTCATTTCGATCCTGGTCTCATGGCTGCTGTTCACCTGGATGATCGCTCGACTGCCTCGCGAGTCGATCAGTTTCCGGAGCGCGGCGCGCGCCGGGCTCATGGTCGCGGTGGCCTTCGAGATCTTCAAGCTGGTTGCGTCGATCTATCTGAAGTCTGTGGTGACCGGACCTGCCGGTGCGACGTTCGGTCCCGTCCTCGGTCTGATGGTGTTCGCCTACATCACCGCGCGGATGATTCTCTTCGCGACGGCCTGGGCGGCCACCGCGAGGGAGAATCTCGAAGCCGCGCCGGTGGATCCGCCTGCCGCCGCCCAGATCAATCCGCGCGTGCAGGTGCGTGAGGGGATCGGTCCTGCAGGCGCGCTCACCGCGGCGGCAGTGGGAGCCCTTGGCGCGCTCGGCTTTTCGCGACTGACTCGCCGTCGCTGACGCGGATCTCTAGTGCTGCGGCCGACGGTTCAGCGACCGTGCGCCCATGATCAGACAGAACACGATGATCGTTCCGACGAACGCGACGCCGACCCGCACCGGTAGCGCGTCGGGGGCGGGTAGCGCCGGAGCGGCGGTCAACGGCGTGCCCGTTGCGGCCTCCAGTGGCGTCGTCACCAGCGAGGGATCCGGTTCGATCAGCGAGCCCACCTTCGTGCCGGGCGCGGTGGCGAAACCGTAGTCCAGCAGGTGTGCGGCCTGCTCCCACGGTGCGATCGGCACCCGGGTGCCGCGCAGCATCACCGCGACGAGCCTGCGGCCGTCACGGTTTGCCGCACCGACGAACGTCTGCCCGGCGTCGTCGGTGAAGCCGGTCTTGCCGCCCATCGCGCCCGGGTAGTTGTCCAGCAGTTTGTTGTCGTTCTCGACCGGATAGCCTGCGTCGCCCCGGCCGGGGAAGTCGAATGAGCGGGTCGCGACGATTTCGGCGAAAGTCGGGTTCTGCCAGGCATATCGGTAGAACAGCCCGATGTCGTATGCCGACGTGCTCATGCCGGGTCCGTCGAGGCCCGACGGCGTCGCGACGCGGGTGTCGCGGCCACCGAGCTTGCCCGCCAGGTCGTTGAGCTTGGTGAGCGTGGCGTCCATGCCGCCCATCTGCATGGCCAGCGCGTGCGCGGCGTCGTTACCGGAGTGCATGAGCAGGCCGTGCAGGATGTCGCCGATCGAGTAGTGCCCGCCCTCGCCGATGCCGACCTTCGTTCCCTCTGCGGCCGCATCGTCCGGGGTGCCCGCGACCACCTTGTGGATCGGCAGATCTCGCAGCGCCTGCATGGCCACGAGCACCTTGATGATGCTGGCGGGCCGGTGCCTGCCGTGCGGATCCTTGGCGGCGATGATGTCGCCGGTGTCGAGGTCGGCAACCAGCCAGGCCTCCGCGGAGACGTCGTTGGGCAGCGGCGGTGTCCCCGGCGCGGTGACGACGCCGCATCCACCGAGGGCGTCGCCGCCGACAGGGTCCGACGGCACGGCCAACGGCTGCGGCGGATCGCCGGCCTTCGGCACCTCGGAGGCGTCGACGGCGGGCGGGGTGCTGCTCTGATACGGGCAGGCCGGCGGTTCGGGTGAAGCGATGGGCTCCGCGTTCGCCAGTGCCGGCGTCGCCGCGAAGAAAAGCGCTGCTGCCAGGGCGGTTGCCCGCTGGGCCGCGATGGTAAAGGTCGCCATTGTGTCCGAAGATTAGGCGATTCACGGCCGGATTCCGCGGAGCCACGCTGTGACTCGTGTGATTAGAGTTTCAAATGTGACTCGGCGCTACATCCTCCGGCTGGCTTCGCCCAGCACGCTGCTCAGGATGTCGTAGATCGCGTCGAACTCCTTCTGCCCGCTGATCAGCGGGGGAGCCAGCTGCACGACTGGGTCGCCGCGGTCGTCGGCGCGGCAGTACAGCCCGGCCTCCCACAGCGCAGGCGTCAGGTAGCCGCGCAGCAGCCGCTCGGACTCGTCGTCGTCGAAGGTCTCCTTGGTGGTCTTGTCCTTGACCAACTCGATGCCGTAGAAGAAGCCCTCGCCGCGGACGTCGCCGACGATCGGGAGGTCGACAGCTTCTCCAGCGTCGCCCGGAATGCGGGCGCGCTCTGTTTGACGTGGTCGTTGATGCCCTCGCGCTCGAAGATGTCGAGGTTGGCCAGCGCCACCGCTGACGACACGGGATGGCCGCCGAACGTGTAACCGTGGCCGAACACCGTCTTGCCGTCGTTGAACGGCTCGAAAAGCCGGTCGCTGGCGATCATGGCGCCGATCGGCGAGTAACCCGACGTCAAACCCTTTGCGCAGGTGATGATGTCGGGCACGTAGTCGAAGTCGTCGCAGGCGAACATCGAACCGATGCGGCCGTACGCGCAAATGACCTCGTCGGACACCAGCAGCACGTCGTACTCGTCGCAGATCTCGCGGACCCGTTCGAAGTATCCGGGCGGCGGCGGGAAGCATCCGCCTGCGTTCTGTACCGGCTCGAGGAACACGGCGGCGACGCTGTCGGGTCCTTCGAACTCGATGGCCTCGGCGATGCGGTCCGCGCAATAGCGGCCGAAGTTCTTGAGGTCCGTGTCGTACGGCTCGGGTGCGCGGTAGAAGTTGGTGTTCGGCACCCGGAAACCGCCGGGTACGAGCGGCTCGAACGGGACCTTGAAGGCCGGGATTCCGGTGATGGACAGCGCGCCCTGCGGCGTGCCGTGGTAGGCGATCGAGCGCGAAACCACTTTGTGCTTACCGGGTTTGCCGGTCAGCTTGAAGTATTGCTTGGCCAGCTTCCACGCGCTCTCGACGGCTTCTCCGCCGCCGGTTGTGAAGAACACCCGGTTCAGGTCACCTGGCGCGTAACCCGCGATTCGCTCCGACAATTCGATGGCAGGCGGTGTCGCGTAGGACCACAGCGGGAAGAACGCCAGCGTCTCGGCCTGTTTGGCGGCCGCCTCGGCGAGTTCCTTGCGGCCGTGGCCGACCTGCACGACAAAAAGGCCAGAGAGCCCGTCGATGTAGCTCTTGCCCTTGTCATCCCAGATCGTGACGCCCTCACCGCGGGTGATGATCGGCGGCGTGATGCCCTCGCCGTGCCGCGCGAAGTGGCCCCACAGGTGGCGATTGGCCTTCGCGCCCAATTCGCTCGTGACGGGTTCGTTGATCAAAGTCTGTGTCATCTTGTACCCCAATTGTATTGCTGTTTAACGAGTTTCAAATACACGAGCGTTTCGGTGGATATCACTCCTGGCAATGCGCGAATCTGGGTGTTGAGCAGATCGAGCAGATCGTCGTCGTCCGCGCAGACCACTTCGATGATGGCGTCGAAGGATCCCGCGGTCAGCACCACGTACTCGACCGCGTCTATCGCGGCCAACTTCTCGGCCACACGTGTCGTGTCCCCGGTGCAGCGGATGCCGATCATCGCCTGCCTGGCGAATCCGAGCTGCATCGGATCGGTGACGGCGACGATTTGCATGACGCCCCGAGTCGACCATGCGCTGGACTCGCTGCCGCACCGCGGCCTCGGATAGTCCCACCGCCTTGCCGATGCCCGCATACGACCGCCGGCCGTCCTGTTGCAGCTTCTCGATGATCGCCTTGGAGAGGTCGTCGAGCTGGACGGCCGCCCCTGGACGCGTCGGAACGCGCAGGGATACGGGTTGGATGCCATCAGCACCCGGGTTGGCCATGGTTGAGATTGTGCACGGAATCCGTCGTTACAAGCAACCAAACCAATGAAATCACGCGCCGAGCTATGTCGCGACTGCGGGAATGCGTAGAGAATGCGTAGCCGCCGGGCACCGCTGTCGGTTAGCGTTGGGCGATGACTTCGACGGTATCGGCCAGCGTGGCCGGCAGCTGGATCAACGGCGCGGCGGTGGTCACCGGCGGCGCGACACATCAGGTCATCAACCCCGCGAACGGTCAGGTCGTCACCGAACTCGCCTTGGCCACCCCTGCCGACGTCGACACCGCCGTCGCCGGGGCACGCACGGCGCAGCGGGACTGGGGGAGCGCGACCCCGGTCGACCGCGCGACCGTGCTGGCCAAGCTCGCGGTGCTGATGTCCGACCACGCCGACGAGCTGGTCGCCGAGGAGGTCAGCCAGACCGGCAAGCCAACGCGGCTGGCCCGTGAGTTCGATGTGCCCGGCAGCATCGACAACGTCGACTTCTTCGCAGGCGCCGCGCGCCACCTCGAAGGAAAGGCGACAGCGGAGTACTCCGGCGATCACACCTCGAGCATTCGGCGCGAGGCCGTCGGGGTGGTCGCCACCATCACCCCGTGGAACTACCCGCTGCAGATGGCGGTGTGGAAGGTGCTGCCCGCCCTCGCCGCCGGTTGCAGCGTCGTCATCAAACCCGCCGAGCTGACGCCGTTGACCACGCTGACCCTTGCGCGGCTGGCGACCGAAGCCGGACTGCCCGACGGTGTGTTCAACGTGCTCACAGGCGCGGGCGGTGATGTCGGCACAGCGCTGGCAGGCCATCCCGACGTCGACGTCGTGACGTTCACCGGGTCGACGCCCGTTGGCCGCAAAGTGATGGCGGCAGCGGCCGTGCACGGCCATCGCACTCAGCTCGAGCTCGGCGGCAAGGCGCCGTTCGTGGTGTTCGACGACGCCGACCTCGACGCCGCGATCCAGGGTGCGGTCGCGGGATCGCTGATCAACACCGGACAGGACTGCACCGCCGCCACCCGCGCGATCGTCGCGCGCGAGCTGTACGACGACTTCGTCGCCGGTGTCGGCGAGGTGATGAGCGCGATGGTCGTCGGCGATCCCGAGGACGAGGACACCGACCTCGGACCGCTCATCTCGATGGCGCACAGGGCGAAGGTCGCGGGCATGGTCGAGCGGGCGCCGGGTCAGAACGGTCGAATCGTCACCGGCGGCAGCGCGCCCGACCTGCCCGGCTCGTTCTACCGGCCGACTCTGGTCGCCGACGTTGCCGAGGACTCCGAGATCTACCGCGACGAGATCTTCGGTCCGGTGCTGACGGTGCGGTCGTTCACCGATGACGACGACGCGCTACGGCAGGCCAACGACACCGCGTACGGCCTTGCCGCGTCGGCGTGGACCCGCGACGTCTATCGCGCGCAGCGGGCGTCGCGCGAGATCCATTCCGGCTGTGTGTGGATCAACGACCACATCCCGATCATCAGCGAGATGCCGCACGGCGGCGTCGGCGCATCGGGCTTCGGCAAGGACATGTCGGACTACTCGTTCGAGGAGTACCTGACGATCAAGCACGTGATGAGCGATATCACCGGTGTCGCCGAAAAGGACTGGCACCGAATTATCTTCACGAAGCGCTAGGCCAAACGCTCGATTCTGCCGTGGGATCGCTGTGCGTTAGGTCACAGTGTGAAGTGGGTACACCCGCCTGGTCAAGATCAGCCCTAAGGAGTGCAGATGAGCGAGTCGCCGGGACTTCACAAGGCTCTGAGTCAGCGTCAGCTGAGGATGATCGCGATCGGCGGCGTCATCGGCGCAGGTCTTTTCGTTGGTTCCGGGGTGGTGATGGGTGGCACCGGCCCTGGCGCGTTCATCACCTACGCGCTGTCCGGCTTGCTGATCATCATGGTCATGCGGATGCTCGCCGAAATGGCCGTGGCCAACCCATCGACGGGTTCGTTCGCCGACTACTCGCGCGATGCACTCGGGCACTGGGCCGGCTTCTCCGTCGGATGGCTCTACTGGTACTTCTGGGTGATCGTCGTCGGATTCGAGGCGATCGCGGGCGCGAAGATCGTGCAGTACTGGCTCGACGTCCCACTGTGGTTGTGCGCGTTGGCCTTCATGGTGCTGATGACCGCGACAAACCTCTTCTCGGTGAAGTCCTACGGCGAGTTCGAGTTCTGGTTCGCCGGCATCAAGGTGGCTGCGATCGTGGTGTTCATCGCGATCGGCGCGTGCTTCGTGTTGGGGCTGTGGCCGGACAAGTCGGCAGACTTCTCCAATCTGTGGAGTAACGGCGGCTTCATGCCGATGGGCTTCGGCGTGATCACCGTCAGCATCGTCACGGTGATCTTCTCGATGGTCGGCCCGGAGATCGCGACGATCGCGGCGGCCGAATCCTCGGATCCCGAGAAGGCGGTGACGAAGGCGGCGAACTCCGTGATCTGGAGGATCCTGATCTTCTACGTGTTCTCGATCTTCCTGCTCGTGACGATCCTGCCGTGGAACGACGAGGGACTTGCCGCCTCGCCCTTCGTCGCCGCGTTCACCGAGATGGGGATCCCCTACGCCGACCACATCATGAATGCCGTTGTGCTGACGGCGGTGCTGAGCTGCCTGAACTCCGGCATGTACACCGCGTCGCGCATGCTGTTCGTCCTCGCGGCCCGCAACGAGGCGCCGTCGAAGCTGGTGAATCTGTCCCCTCGCGGTGTCCCCGTGAATGCGATCCTGTTCTCGTCGATCGTCGGCTTCGCCTGTGTGATCGCCGCAGCCTTCGCCGAGAAGACGATCTTCGCGTTCCTGCTCAACTCGAGTGGCGCGATCATCCTGTTCGTCTACATCCTGATCGCCATCTCGCAGATCGTGCTGCGCTACCGCAACAAGGACGCCGAACTGCGGCTGAAGATGTGGCTGTTCCCTGCGCTGTCGATCTTGACCACGGTCGGCATGCTGGCGATCCTCGTCCAGATGGGGTTGGACGCCTCGCTGAGGTCGCAGCTGCTGTTGAGCCTGCTGTCCTGGGCGGTGGTGCTCGGCCTGTTCTTCCTCAACAAGCGGTTCAACACGAGTCACCACATCGACGCCGAGGCCGCGGAGGCCAGGGCGCGCAGGTTGCTCGAAGAGAAAGAAACGGTCGAAGCGAAAGCGGTCGAAGACAAAGCGTGATCTTCGGCTGACAGAATCGCGGCGTGAAGTACGGGCAGGGTTGGCGCCCGTTGCAGGCCGCCGATCTCGGGTGCGGGCGCTGCTCGTCGATCCTGAGTCGCTCACGGGAATCCGCAGGGCGACGCACGACTGAGGAGCGGTTCTGAACATGTCCACCCATTCGGCGTCGACGTCGTTCACCGCGGCGCTGGCGACGCCGCACGCACTGGCCACCGAAGCGGGCATGCAGGCCTATCGGGACGGCGGCAACGCGATCGATGCGGCCGTCGTCGCGGCGGCGGTACTCACCGTCGTCTACCCGCACAATGTCGCACTCGGAGGCGATCTGGTCGCGTTGGTGCGCACTCCCGACGGTGAAGTGCGCTGTGTCAACGCGTCCGGATGGGCGGGTGCGGGCACCGATGTCGCGGATCTGCGCGCCCGTCACGGCAGATGGCTACCCGCTCGGGGGGCCGACCCGGTGACTGTGCCGGGCGGCGTCCGAGGCTGGGAAGCGTTGCGCGGCTTCGGAGCTCGTCTCGGCTGGGCAGTCGCTCTTTCGTCGGCGGAGTCGATCGCGAGGACTGGTGCACCCGTCGCGCCGTCGCTTGCCTCTCATATCGCCGACGCCGAGAACGCGGATCTGTTCGGCACCGAGGATTTCGACAGGGTCTTCCGCCCTGGCGGCCAAACCCTGCGCAGGGGAGAGGACTTCGTCCAACCGGCGCTGGCCGACAGCTTCGCGGCCTTGCGCGAAGGCGGACCCGACGTGCTTTACACGGGCGATCTCGCCGAGCGCTGCGTTTCTTATCTGCGGTCGCGTGGATCGACGTTGACGGTGGAGGATTTCGCGGAGTTCGCCCCCGAGATCGACGAGCCGATCTCGACGGGATTCTGTGGCCTCACGGTGCTCACCAGCCCGCCGAACACGCACGGACTGCTTCTGTTGCGGGCACTTGCGGGCTATCGACGAACTCGCGATCACCGACCCGCTCGGCGACGGGCTCGGAATGCTGATGCGGGTGTTTCACCGCGGAAACACCTTGCGCGCAGCGCATGTGGCTGACCCCCGCTTCGTCGACGTCGACACCGAGTCGCTTGTGAACGACGCCCTTGACGTGATGGCGGACCTCGGTGTGGCCGACGCCTGGACCTGCCACGGTGCCGCAACGGGGACACCGTCGGTGTGGCCGCCGCCGACTCCGACGGCTACGCGGTTTCGCTCATCCAGAGCGTGTACCACGCGTTCGGATCGGGACTGATCGATCCCGAAACCGGCATCCTCTTTCACAATCGTGGCACCGGCTTCGCGCTGGATGACAAGTCGCCCAATGTCATTGCGCCACGCAAACGGCCTCTGCACACACTCATGCCGGTGATGACGCTCGAGGGCGGGGCGCCGCGTCACGTACTGGCGACGATGGGCGGGCAGGGCCAGCCCCAGATCCTCGCGCACGTGTTGTTGAGAACCCTTGGCGGCGCGGCCGCAGAGGAGGCGGTCGCGGCACCACGCGCCGTCGTCGGGCTGCAGAGCGAGGGCGCCACCGCCGATTCCGTGACGGTGGAGGCCGACGTGCAAGCCGCGGCAATGGCCTCGGTTGTGCGGTCGGGCCTGACACCCATCGAGGTGGCCCCGCGCACAGAGGCGCTCGGACACGCCAATGTCGTCTTCGCCGACGCCAAGGGTTCGATGACGGCGGCGTCGGATCCCCGTTCGGATGGCGCGGCCGTCGTCGCGCACTACCCGAGGATCGCCAAGGCCTAGCTGATGCGGATCAGCTTCTTGTTGACGAACTCGTCGATGCCGTAGCGGCCGAGTTCACGGCCGAAACCGGAACGCTTCACGCCGCCGAACGGCAGCTCGACGCCTTCCGCGCCAACGGCGTTGACGAACACCATGCCCGCGTCGATCTGATCGGCGACACGCTTGGCCTGCTCGCCGTCGGTGGTGAAGACGTAGGAGCCCAGCCCGAACGGAGTGTCGTTGGCCACCTGCACGGCCTCGTCCTCCGAGCCGACCTTGTAGACGGTCGCGACCGGTCCGAACAGCTCCTCTTTGTACGACGGTGAATCCGGCGACACGTTGGTGAGCACGCCTGGCGGGAAGTAGGCACCCTTGCGCTCACCTTCGGAGACCAGGGTCGCGCCGTCGTCGACGGCACGCTTCACCTGCTCGTCGAGCCGCTCGGCGGCCGCGACCGACGACAACGGGGCCAGCCCGTCGGCCTTCTCGAGCACCTTCTTGGTGAACTTGTCCAGGAAGTCGTCGTAGATGCTCTCGGAGACGATGATCCGCTTGGCCGCGTTGCACGCCTGCCCGGTGTTCTCGAAGCGGCCGTCGATGGCGGCTTCCACCGTGGCGTCGAGGTCGTCGGAGCTCAGCAGGATGAACGGATCGGAGCCGCCGAGTTCGAGGACGACCTTCTTCAGGTTGCGGCCCGCGATCTCCGCGACGGCTGCGCCTGCGCGCTCGGAACCGGTCAGCGAAACCCCTTGTACGCGTGGGTCGGCGATGATTTCCGCGACCTGGTCGTTGGTCGCGTAAATGTTGACGTAGGCGCCCTCGGGATAGCCGGCGTCTTTGAAGATCTGCTCGATCGCGGCAGCCGACTCGGGGCATTGCGGGGCGTGCTTGAGCACGATGGTGTTGCCCAGCGTCAGGTTTGGCCCCGCGAACCGGGCCACCTGGTAGTACGGGTAGTTCCACGGCATGATGCCGAGCAGCACACCGATGGAGCCGCGGCGGATCAGCGCGGACCCCTCGCCCTCGACGAGATCGATCGGCTCGTCGGCAAGGAACTTCTCCGCGTTGTCGGCGTAGTACTCGTAGATCGCAGCGCTGAAGTCCACCTCGCCCTCTGACTGGTCGATCGGCTTGCCCATCTCGCGGTTGATGATCTTCGCGAGTTCGGTCTTGCGCTCGGCGTGCAGTTTGCCGACCTTGCGGATCAGCTCGGCGCGGTCGGCGACCGTCGACCCTCGCGACCAATCGCTGTGGGCCTTGCTGGCCGACGCGACGGCGGCTTCGATCTGCTGATCTGTCGCGGTCGGGTATTCCTTGACCACCTCACCTGTCGACGGGTCTGTTACGGCATACATGGACGTGCTCATTTGCTGTTCTCTCCTTGTTCGTCAGGCGTCTTGAAGCGTCTTCATGCGTCGTCGCGAGGTACAACGACCACTGGAGCATCCGTACCCGCAAGGATACGAGCTGCGGTGGACCCCAGGAAGATTCGTCGCGGTGCAGCAAACCGGCTGGAGCCGACCACCAACACATCGGTGTCGTTCCAATTGAGCTTCTTGAGCGCCGATTCCAGCGTCAACCCGTCGGCGACGAGCGATTCGATCTCGGGTGCGTCCGGCAAAGCGCGCGCCGCGCGCACGAGGTTCTCCTCGGCGGCCGCGACCTGAATGTCGCGGACCTCCTTGGCGCTGGCTGCCTGCGAGAGGTTCTCGGCCGACACCAGCGACACCATCCGGATCGGCAGGTTCGCGGCACTGGCCAACGTCAGGGCGAACGGAAGCGGGTTGTCGTCGCCGGGCCGGGTCGGGACGGCGGCCGTGACGGCGGTGACGGTGTCGGGTGGGTCCTCGTGATAACCGCGCGGCGCAAGCGCGACCGGGATCGGCGACGCGTGCAGCAGAGCACCGGTGACCGAACCGATGACGTGGCCGCCGAAGACGCCGTCGCGGGCGCCGCCGATGACGATCAGGTCCGAGTCCTTCTTCTCGGCGAAATTGATCAGCGTTTCGGCGAACGACTCCCCGACGAGCACCGTCGAGCCCGCGTTCACGCCGCGGTCGGCCAGTGCGCCGACGGCACGGGAGATCCACTCCTTGCCCCTGTTGATCAGGAGTTGCTGATACTCGGCGCGGCCGGGATGGCCGTCCGGCATCTCCTCGCGGACGACGAGGACGACGTCAACGTCGGCGTCGAAAGTCTTGGCGAGCGCGCTCGCCAGCGCAACGCCGTCGTCACCGGTCGGTGTCGCCAGGTATCCGACGGTCAGATGCATTGTCGCTCCTGAACTCTCATTTTCTTGCTCCTCGCGTCCGCGCCATATCCGCCTCTCTTAGAAGACGTCTGGGACCTTGACTTCGGTGCTGGCGTTCAGCGTCTCGCCGCGGAAGAACCGCTTGGTGCCGAATGCGAAGCAGGCGAGCATCAGTGGGATACCGAGCACGAGCATGCCGACACCGAGGACGAAGACGCCGCCAAGCGAACCGAACGCGGTGTAGCCGTATTCGGGATCGATCATGTCCTTGGCGCTGATGCCGAACGCTGCCGCCATGAAAGCACCGCCGATGAAGGGAAACAGACCGCGGAAGAAGAAGTTCCTGGCCGATTCGAACAGTGTCCTGCGGAAGTACCACACGCATGCGAACGCGGTGATGCCGTAGTAGAACGCAACCGCGAGCCCCAGCGAGGCGATCGAATCAGCGAGTGCGTTCTCCGATAGGAACGTCAGCAGCAGGTAGAAGAACAGCGCCGAGAGGCCCATCACGATGGTGCCGAACGCGGGCGTCATGTAGCGGGGGTGGACGCTGGCGAACCGCTTCGGGATCGCCTCGTAGACCGCCATCGACAGCGTGCCGCGCGCGGTCGGCAGGATCGTGGTCTGGGTGGACGACAGCCCAGACACCGAAACCGTCAACAGCAGCAGCGACGCCAGAATCGGTCCTGCGACCGGCTCACCGAGCACGGTCAACACGTCATCGGTGTTCATCGCGTTGTTCAGGCCGATGCCGACGTCCCCGAAGCCGGAGAACGACTGCACCGCGTAGGCGACAAGCACGTAGGTGCATACCAGGATCAGCGTGGTGATCAGGGCGGCGATGCCGGGTGTGCGACCCGGATCCTTGGTTTCCTCACCGACCGCCAGGCAGGCGTCCCACCCCCAGTAGATGAAGACGCACAGGATGATCGCCGCGGCGATCGACGACATGTCGAGACCGGAGGGCCAGAGCCACGACAGTTGCTGGACTGATCGCCTGCGCGCCCGCGGTACCCGAGAACACCCGGATGAGCGCGATGATGCTCGCGACGATCAGCACGCCGAACTGGATGGCGATCAAGACGTTCTGCACCTTCTCGGAGATCGCGATGCCGCGAGCGGACAGCAGCGTCATGGAGATGATGAAGAACGAGCCGAGCAGAACCTTTGCGAAAAGATTGTCTGCAAGCTCATCCTGTCCAAGGAACTTGAACAGGTAGATCGCAGCGACCTCGGCCACGTTCGCCAGCACGATGATCGCCGACACGGCAAGGCCCCAGCCGCCGATCCATCCGATCCACGGGCCGAACGCCTTGGTGCCCCACGTGAAGGTGGTGCCGCAGTCGGGGGTGTCGGTTGACAACTCCTTGTAGGCGAAGGCCACGAGCAGCATCGGGATGAACGCGAGGACGAACATCGACGGCGCCTTCTCGCCGACGGCAAGCACGACGTAGCCGAGAGTCGCGGCGAGGCTGTAGGCCGGCGCGACGGCCGCAAGGCCGATGACGACGTTGCCGACCAGACCGATGGCACCGGCCTGCAGGCCTTTGCCGCCGACTGCCGCAGCAGCCTCAGGTTCCTTGATTGCCATGTGCGGAACAATACGGTTCCGGTGGTAGGTCTGGGGGTTCAACGTTGAAATCGTTCACAGGTGGTTAATCTGCGACGAAATCAGTCATCGATGGGGCGCTTCTAGAATCGATTCATGACCACCGGTACGAGAGTCGACGAGTTCGAGGACCTGCGCGGGCATCTGCTGGCCGTCGCGTATCGCCTCACCGGAACGTTCGCCGATGCCGAGGACGTCGTGCAGGACGCCTGGCTGCGCTGGGATCGGACGAAGCCGGGTGAGATCACTGACCTGCGTGCGTGGTTGACGACGGTGGTCAGCAGGCTGGGTCTGGACCGGTTGCGGTCAGCGGCCCACCGGCGCGAAACCTATGTCGGTGAGTGGCTGCCCGAACCGGTGGTGACAGGCTTCGATGGCAACGATCCGCTGGCAGCCGTTGTGAAAGCCGAGGACGCGAGGTTCGCGGCCATGGTGGTGCTGGAACGGCTGACGCCCGACCAGCGGGTGGCATTCGTTCTGCACGACGGCTTCGCCGTGCCGTTCGCCGACATCGCTCCTGTGCTCGGCGTCAGCGATGCAACGGCGCGGCAGTTGGCGTCTCGGGCCCGAAAGGCGGTCGCGTCTGCGCCGAAGCCGGTGGCCGACGACACCCACAACGAAATGGTCGGCGCACTGATGGCCGCGCTCGCTGCCGGCGATGTGAATGCCGTTGTGCGCCTTCTGCATCCGGAGGTCACCTTTACCGGGGACTCCAACCGGATGGCGCCGACGGCGGCCCGCGTCATCCACGGGCCGGACAAGGTCGCGCGCTTCATGTTCGGGCTTGCGCAGCGGTACGGGCCGAACTTCCTCGCGGCCGCACAGTTGGCGCTCGTCAACGGCCAGCTCGGCAGCTACACGCCGGGCGCGCCAGCCGATGGCGGCTATCCTGCGATGATGCCGCGGGTGACCGCGATGACGGTGCGAGACGGAAAGATATGCGCCATATGGGATGTCGCGAACCCCGAGAAGTTCAGCGGTTCGCCGCTTGCTCGTCGTCCGTAGCCCACGGAACCCGGCATGCGTCGCCTGAGTTGAAGCCCTGCTCGGTGATGCCGAGCGCCGAGTACATCCGTGCCCGCATGTTCTCCACGCCGATCTGGTAGGTCAGCTCGATGACTCCGTCGTCGCCGAAGCGGCGGACAAGGTCGGCGACCTGTTCGTCGGTGATGGTGTGCGGATCGGTCGTCATCGCGTCGGCGTAGGCGATCGCGGCCCGCTCGTCTTCGGTGAAAAGCGGAGACGTCGCATACTCGTCCACGGACTTGAGCCTTTCGACGTCGAGTCCCTCGAGGCGAATCAACATCGAACCGAAGTCGACGCACCACGAGCATCCGACCGTGCGCGCGGTCCACAACACGGCCAGCTCGCGCACGTTGGCGGGCAGCTTCACCGATGCCGACTGCAGAAGCATCTCGTGTACGCCGTTGGCGACCAGCAGCCGCGGGTGATGGGCGGCGACGGTGAACGGCTCGGGCACCTCGCCGAACCTGCGCTTGGCGAATTTGTACATCAGCCTGGTCAGCAGCGACGCACGCTGCGGCGGCAGGGGAGCGATACGCGGTTTCTGTGTCATAGGAGTTAGACGAGACAGCCCGTAGATGTGTGACAGCGCTGGTGGGACTAGGTTGACGGCGATGTCCGACGCGACGCCCGCAGCCCCTTCAGGCTCGTCGTTTCCGCGCGGGATGGCGCTGCTGGTGGCCGGTGCGTTCTTCATGGAGATTCTCGACGCGACCATCATCGCGCCTGCCATTCCGCGAATCGCAGAATCGTTCGGCGTCGCGGCGGTCAACATCAACGTCGCGATCTCCGCCTACCTCGTGACGGTCGCGGTGCTGATACCCGCGACCGGGTGGATGGCCGACCGATTCGGCGTCCGCCGCGTCTTCATCACCGCGATCGCCGTGTTCACGATCGCCTCGATCGGCTGTGCTGCGAGCGTGTCGCTGCCGATGCTGGTCGGCATGCGGGTGGCCCAAGGCGTCGGCGGCGCCATGATGGTTCCGGTCGGCCGGCTGGCCGTTCTGCGCTACTCCGACAAATCCGACCTCGTGCGGGCCATCGCCATGCTCACCTGGCCTGCGCTGGCCGCACCGGTCATCGCACCGGCCCTGGGTGGGGCGATCGCGACATTCGCGTCGTGGCGGTGGATCTTCCTGATCAACATTCCGATCGGCATCGTCGGATTCATCATGGCGCTCAGGCTTGTGCACGGTGATCCGACGCCGTCGGTGCGCTCCCTGGATTGGCGCGGCATGCTGCTGATCGGGCTCGGGATCTCGGCGGCCCTGATCGCACTCGAGCAGATTCATGTGAGCGGGACCGACTGGATGCTGGTCGGCGGTCTCGGTGCCGCGGCCGTCGTGCTGCTCGGCTGGGCGATTCGGCATCTGGCGCGCACCGACGCACCGCTCGTTCAGCTGTCGGTGTTGCGTGAGCAGACGTTGCGGATCAGCGTGACGGCGGGGTCGATCTACCGCATGGTGATCACTGCGGTTCCGTTCCTACTCCCACTGCAGTTTCAGTTCGTATTCGGCTGGACGCCGTTGAGTGCGGGTCTCATGGTCGCCGCGCTTTTCGCGGGCAACCTCACCATCAAACCGGCCACGACCCCGCTGATGCGCAGGTTCGGCATCCGTAACGTGCTGCTGGTCAACGGAATCGCATCGGTCGGATGCTTCGGCTTGCTCGCTGCGCTCCGGCCGGGTCTGCCGATCGTCGCGATCGCGGCGATTCTCTACGTGAGCGGCGCGCTGCGGTCCATCGGCTTCACCGCGTACTCCAGTCTGGCGTTCTCCGGCATCGAGGGTGACGACCTCACCCACGGCAACACCCTGAACTCGTCGGTTCAAGAACTCGCCGCGGGACTCGGCATCGCCGTCGCGGCTCTGTCCTCAGCCTGCTCGCGTCGTACCCCTACGTCTATCTGGTGCTCGGCGTGCTGCTCGCCACCACGCCTGATCGAGTCGCTGCGGTTGCCCCGAGATGCGGGGTCGCACGTCAGCGGCTGACCACCCAAGCGCGATTCTGCGGGAGATCGCCATTGGAGCTGTTTCGGCGATCTGCCCGCAGAATCGGTTACGCGTGGTCAGCGACGGCTATCAGGGGGCGGGGACGCCGACGCACGTGCTGCCGACGCATGCACCGGCTCCGCCGGGTCCTGCACCTGCGCCCGCACCAGGAACGCCTGCGGTCGCGCCGCCGGGTCCGGCTCCTGCGCCCGCACCGCCTGCGCCTGCCTCGGCGCCGCCCGGTCCGGCTCCTGCACCTGCACCGGGCACGCCTGCGGTGGCCCCACCCGGTCCAGCGCCCGCGCCGGGAGCACCGGTGCCAGGGGCGCCTGTGCCCGGGGCGGGGGCCGGGGTCGTCGCGGTGGTCGCCGCCGGGCCGGACTCGTCGTGGTCGACGTCGTCTCAGATGTGCTGCTCTCATCACCTTTGTCGTCACCGCCGCCGCATGCGGTCAGCGTGAATGCGACAGCCGCGGCAGCGATGCCTGTGGTGACGGAGAAACGGCGAAAGATCATGCGGTCAGTCATGGGTCCAATCTCGATTTCTGTTGAGTGGGACTACCTAGCAAACGTGGAGGTACCCACTCGCTCCCGAGATCAATCGCGGCGCTTTGCTACAGCCACGCAGGCGCTGGTTCGACGTCGGCAGGCGATACCCCTGAACTCCCGCGTCCGGTCATCCAACTCAGCAGCCCGGGCATGGTTCCCAGCGCCGGGGTGTCATCGATCGACACCGTGATCGCGGCGGTCTGTTCTCCCTCGACGGTGACCGTCTTGCCCGAGGCGCGCCAGCCGCCGATCACCTCCTCGAACAATGTCTCCTGCACGACTGGCGGGATCATGTCGAAGGTGGCCCCGGTATCCAGGTCGACGGCGTGTATCCACACCTCTCTGCTGCGCATCCACAACGTCTCCGACGCGGGAACCGGCGTGCCCTGTGGCGTCTTCACCGTCAGCGACCACGCCTCGGTCGGCAGAGTTCGTCCACGCCGTCTGAAGGCGTTGCGCCTCTGTGTCGAACAAGCTGTACACGGCGGTCGTGTCGAGGCCGACGGACTCGGCGATGTCCGCCGCCCGTTGCTCGGCCGATGCGTACATGCCCTTTGCGACACCGGCGGCGGCCCCGTCGAGCAATCGACACATGCCTGCCGCGTTGTAGCCGAGGTGGGCGATCAACTGCCTGCGCGACCATCCTGCGAGCAGCGAGGGGCCGTCGAGTTCGGCCTCCGACAAGTCGGCGCAGCGGGCCCGAAAATGGTCGGTGCCCTGACCGACCAAGCGCACACGATCCTGGAGTGGCAGATCGGGGAACATCATCGACCGCGCTCTAGCGCGCGAACATCAGCGCGCGCTTGACCTCTTGTATCGCCTGGGTCACCTGGATGCCGCGCGGGCAGGACTCCGTGCAGTTGAAGGTGGTGCGGCAACGCCAGACGCCGTCGACCTCGTTGAGGATGTCGAGGCGTTCGGCGGCTGCCTCGTCGCGGCTGTCGAAGATGAACCGGTGCGCGTTGACGATCGCGGCGGGCCCGAAGTAGCTGCCCTCGCTCCAGTAGATCGGGCAGCTGGTGGTGCAGCAGGCGCACAGGATGCACTTGGTGGTGTCGTCGTAGCGCGCGCGGTCGGTCGCGCTCTGGATCCGCTCGCGGGTGGGCGGGTTGCCGCTGGTGATCAGGTACGGCTTCACCGCCCGGTAGGCGTCGAAGAACGGCTCCATGTCGACCACGAGGTCCTTCTCCACGGGCAGGCCGCGGATCGGTTCGATGGTGATCGTCAACTGCTTGCCCGCCTTCTTCGGCAGCAGGTCGCGCATCAGCACCTTGCACGCCAGCCGGTTGACGCCGTTGATGCGCATCGCATCCGAGCCGCACACACCGTGCGCGCAGGACCGCCGGAACGTCAGCGTGCCGTCGAGGTACCACTTCACGTAGTGCAGAAGGTTCAGCAGCCGGTCGCTGGGCAGGCACGGCACCCGGAAGCTCTGAAAGCCCGCGGTGTCGGGATCCTCGGGGTTGAAGCGGGCGATCTTCAGCGTCACCATGACCGCGCCGTCGGGGATCGGCGGAAGTTCGGGGTCCGAGGTGTCTGGACTCGCCACGTCAGGCGTGATCGTCATGGGTCAGTACTTCCGTTCCATCGGCTCGTATCGCGTCTGCACCACGGGCTTGTAGTCCAGTCGGATATCGCTCAGCAGATCGGCGCCCTCTTTGTAGGCCATCGTGTGGCGCATGTAGTTGGTGTCGTCGCGGTTGGGGTAGTCCTCGCGCGCATGGCCTCCGCGCGACTCCTTGCGGTTCAGCGCACCGACGACGGTCACCTCGGCCAGCTCGAGCAGCATGCCGAGCTCGATGGCTTCGAGTAGGTCGCTGTTGAAACGTTTACCCTTGTCGTGCACCGTGATTCGGGCGTAGCGCTCCTTGAGCGCGTGGATGTCGGTGAGCGCCTGCTTGAGGGTCTCCTCGGTGCGGAACACCGCGGCGTTGTTGTCCATCGACTGCTGCAGCGCTCCGCGGATGTCGGCGACGCGCTCGTTGCCGTGCTCGGAGAGGATGTCGCCGATCCAGCTCACCACCATGCCCTCGGGGTGCTCGGGCATCTCGACATGGTCGTGGCCCAGTGCGTAGTTCGCGGCCGCGATACCCGCGCGACGGCCGAACACGTTGATGTCGAGCAGCGAGTTGGTGCCGAGCCGGTTGGCGCCGTGCACGGAGACACACGCGCATTCGCCCGCGGCGTAGAGCCCGGCGACGACGTTGGTGTTGTCGCGCAACACCTGACCGTGCACGGTGGTCGGGATGCCGCCCATCACGTAGTGGCAGGTCGGATACACCGGGACCAGTTCCTTGACCGGGTCGACGCCCAGGTAGGTGCGGGCGAACTCGGTGATGTCGGGCAGCTTGGCCTCGAGCACGTCGGCACCGAGATGGCGCACGTCGATGTAGACGTAGTCCTTGTTGGGACCGGCGCCGCGGCCCTCGAGCACCTCCAGCACCATCGACCGGGCGACGATGTCGCGGGGCGCCAGGTCGACGATGGTCGGCGCGTAGCGCTCCATGAACCGCTCGCCGTCGGCGTTGAGCAGCCGGCCGCCCTCGCCACGCACGGCCTCGGAGATCAGGATGCCGAGACCGGCCAGACCCGTCGGATGGAACTGGTGAAACTCCATGTCCTCGAGGGGAAGTCCCTTGCGGAAGATGATGCCGAGGCCGTCACCCGTCAGGGTGTGCGCGTTGGATGTCGTCTTGTACATCCGGCCCGACCCGCCGGTCGCGAACACGATCGCCTTCGCGGCGAAGACGTGGATGTCGCCGGTCGCCAGTTCGTAGGCGATGACACCCGTGGCCACCTGGCCGCCCGGCGTATCGGTCAAACAGACGTCCAGTGCGTAGAACTCGTTGAAGAACTCGACGCCGTGCTTGACGCAGTTCTGATACAGCGTCTGCAGGATCATGTGGCCGGTGCGGTCGGCGGCGTAGCAGGCGCGGCGTACCGGAGCCTTGCCGTGGTCGCGGGTGTGCCCGCCGAAGCGGCGCTGGTCGATGCGGCCCTCGGGGGTGCGGTTGAACGGCATCCCCATCTTCTCGAGATCGAGGACCGCGTCGATGGCTTCCTTGCACATGATCTCGACGGCGTCCTGGTCGGCGAGGTAGTCGCCGCCCTTCACCGTGTCGAAGGTGTGCCACTCCCAGTTGTCCTCTTCGACGTTGGCCAGCGCGGCGCACATTCCGCCCTGCGCGGCACCGGTGTGGCTGCGCGTCGGGTACAGCTTGGTCAGCACCGCGGTGCGGGCCCGCGGCCCGGCCTCGACGGCGGCCCTCATGCCCGCGCCGCCCGCGCCGACGATGACGACGTCGTAGATGTGTTCGACAATCATGTATCAGCTCCTCGTCACGAGATGTTCGCGTCGAAGGTGACAAGGACGTAGCTTCCCAAAACCAGCGTGAAGCCGGTCGCCAGCAACAACAGCGAATTCAGGTAGAACTTCGTGACGTTCTTGCGGGCGTAGTCACCGATGATCGTGCGCATGCCGTTGGCGCCGTGGATCATGGCGAGCCACAGCAGGGCCATATCCCAGATCTGCCAGAACGGCGAAGCCCACCGCTGCGCGACGTAGTTGAAGTCGATGCGGTACACCCCGTCGTCCCACATCAGCATGATGAACAGGTGGCCGAGCGCCAGGAAGACCAGCGCGACGCCGGAGAAGCGCATGAACAGCCAGGCGTACTTCTCGAAGTAGGGGATTCCCCTCGGGCGACGCGGCGCACGCGGATGGTCGAGCGAGGCCGGGCGATCGTGCTCCTTCTCCTGAACGGGTGCGATTCGTCCGTCGCGATGATGGGGCGTCCACGCGGTGCTCATAGGAACCTCTCCGCCATGTGCATGCCGAGCACGCCGAGCGCCGGGATCATCACGGCCAGCCAGATGGCGGCCACCCCCCAGAGCATGAGCCGCTGGTAGCGGGGACCGTGCTGCCAGAAGTCGATCAGGATGACCCGGATGCCGTTGAGGGCGTGGTAGAGCACCGCGGCGACAAGGCCGACCTCCATCAGCCCGACGAGCGGCGTCTTGTAGGTGTCGACGACCTGGTTGTAGGCCTCGGGGCTGACCCGCACCAGTGCCGTGTCGAGCACGTGCACGAACAGGAAGAAGAAGATGGTGGCACCGGTGATGCGGTGCAGCACCCAGGACCACATGCCAGGATCCCCGCGGTAAAGGGTGCGTCTGCGCGCCGGCTTCTCTCGCGGGGCCGCTATCTCCGTATTCGTACTCATCGGGCCTCCAACGCCATCGGTGGTCGGGGCGACTCTAAACCCATTTGTAGTGCCCAAAGCGCTAGCGTGTTAGCCGTTCGAGGGTGTTTGACTCCGAAGTTAGGGTTACCTACATCACGTGACGAACCACGGGACGGAGGGTTCGGAATGCATTCAGAGCCCGGGCGGCGGAATTGACGTGCCAGCCGACATCGACTGGGATACGTTGCGGCGCAAGGCGATAGAAGCCGCAGGCAAGGCATATGCCCCGTATTCGGGGTTCCCGGTTGGGGCCGCCGCGCTCGTCGATGACGGCCGAATCGTGGCAGGCGCCAATGTGGAGAATGTCTCATATGGCCTAGGTCTCTGTGCCGAGTGCTCAGTGGTCTGCGCCCTGTTTTCGGGCGGCGGCGGACGGCTGATCGCCCTGTCGTGTGTGGCCGCCGACGGCGAGCCGTTGATGCCGTGCGGGCGGTGCAGGCAGGTGCTGTTGGAGCACGGCGGCCCGCAGATGCTGATCGACCATCCGTCCGGGCCGCGACCGCTTGGCGATCTTCTGCCCGACGCGTTCGGACCCGACGACCTGACCCGCGGGGAGCCGAAAACGCCGTGACTCAGCCCACATTCGACGCGCCAACCGTCATCAGGACCAAGCGCGACGGGGGTGCGCTTTCGGATGCGGCCATCGACTGGGTGATCGACGGGTACACCAACGGGCGGGTGGCCGACGAGCAGATGTCGGCGCTGTTGATGGCGATCTTCCTGCGGGGGATGACGGGAGGCGAGATTGCGCGCTGGACGGCCGCGATGGTGGGTTCGGGCGAGCGGATGGACTTCAGCGATCTGCGTCGCTCCGATGCGCCGGGCAAGCCGCTTGCGTTGGTGGACAAGCACTCCACCGGCGGAGTCGGCGACAAGATCACCATCCCGCTTGTGCCCGTCGTGATGGCGTGCGGAGGCGCGGTGCCGCAGGCCGCGGGGCGGGGGCTCGGACACACCGGCGGCACGCTCGACAAGCTCGAGGCCATCTCCGGGTTCACCGCTGAGATCTCGAAAAGCCAGATTCGGCAACAGCTTTCCGAGTTGGGTGCGGCGATCTTCGCCGCGGGTGAGCTGGCGCCTGCGGATCGCAAGATCTACGCGTTGCGCGATGTCACCGGCACCACGGAATCGTTGCCCTTGATCGCCAGCTCGGTGATGAGCAAGAAGATCGCGGAGGGCGCGCGGGCCCTGGTGCTCGACTCCAAGGTCGGGTCGGGTGCGTTCCTCAAGACCGAAGCCGAATCCCGTGAGCTGGCGGCCACGATGGTCGAGTTGGGCACCGAGCACGGGCTTGTCACCCGCGCGCTGCTGACCGATATGAACCGGCCGCTGGGCCGCACGGTCGGCAACGCCGTCGAGGTCGACGAGTCGCTCGAGGTGCTTGCCGGTGGAGGGCCGCCCGACGTCGTCGAGCTGACGCTGGCGCTGGCCACCGAGATGCTCGACGCCGCCGGTCTGGACGGCGTCGACCCCGCGCAGACGCTTCGCGACGGGACCGCCATGGACCACTTCCGGAAGCTGGTCGCCGCCCAAGGCGGCGACTTGTCTCAACCGTTGCCCATCGGCGCCAACACCGAGACCATCACCGCGCCGCGCGGTGGCACGATGGGTGATATCGACGCGATGGCTGTGGGATTGACGGTATGGCGGCTCGGCGCTGGCCGGGCGGTACCCGGTGAGCGGGTGCAGTCCGGCGCGGGCTTGCGCATCCACCGCAGGCCCGGTGAACCCGTCGCCGCAGGGGAGGCGTTGTTCACTCTGTACACCGAGACCCCGGAGCGGTTCGCCGCCGCATTGGCGGAGATGGACGGCGGCTGGAGTGTCGGCGACGAGGCGCCCGACATCGGGCCGCTGATCATCGATCGGATCATGCCGTGACCACACCGCTGACCATGGACTCCATCCGGCGGGCGCCCAAGGCGCTGCTGCACGACCACCTCGACGGCGGGTTGCGACCCGCGACCGTCCTCGACCTCGCCGAGCAGACCGGCTACGACGACCTGCCCGCGACCGACGTCGACGGCCTCGCCAAGTTTTTCCGCACCGCCGCGCACAGCGGATCGCTCGAGCGCTACCTGGAGCCCTTCGCCCACACGGTCGGCGTCATGCAGACGCCGGAGGCGCTGTACCGGGTTGCCTACGAGTGCGTCGAGGATCTGGCCCTCGACAACGTCGTGTACGCCGAGATCCGGTTCGCCCCCGAACTTCACATCGATCGCGGCCTGTCGCTGGACGCCGTCGTCGACGCGGTGCTCGCGGGTTTCTCAGATGGCGAGAAGGCCGCCAGCAGTGAGGGCCGCGGGATCACGGTGCGCTGTCTGGTGACCGCGATGCGGCACCAGGCGCGGTCGCTGGAGATCGCCGAGCTGGCGATCCGGTTCCGGGACAAGGGCGTCGTGGGTTTCGACATCGCGGGTGCGGAGGCGGGCTATCCGCCGACGCGGCACCTCGACGCGTTCGAATACATGCGAAGCCACAACGCCCGCTTCACGATTCACGCCGGAGAGGCGTTCGGCCTGCCGTCCATTCACGAGGCCATCGCCTTCTGCGGTGCCGACCGCCTCGGCCATGGGGTGCGCATCGTCGACGACATCACCATCGCTCCCGATGGCACCGTTGCGCTCGGACGCCTGGCCGCGCTGTTGCGGGACAAGAGAGTTCCGTTCGAGTTGTGCCCGAGCTCCAACGTGCAGACGGGTGCCGTCGGCAGTATCGCCGAGCATCCGTTCGATCTGTTGGCGCGCAGCCGTTTTCGCGTCACGGTCAATACCGACAACCGGCTGATCAGTGATACCACGATGAGCCAGGAGATGCTCCGGCTGGTGGAGGCGTTCGGCTACGGCTGGACCGATCTGGCGCGTTTCACCATCAACGCGATGAAGTCCGCGTTCATCCCGTTCGACGAGCGGCTGGCGATCATCGACGAGGTGATCAAACCGCGGTTCGCGGTCCTGATCGGCTGACATCAGCGCTCACCGACCATCGTGTCCCCTTGGGCAATGCGATGTCCTTCGCGGACGTGGAGTACACGATCTCAAGGAACTGCCGAGCCGGCGGCGCCAACCTGCGGGCAGCGCGCAGTACACCGATCCGACGCTCCACCTGCGGACCCGCCAAGGGCCGGGTCGTGGTGCCCGGCACCGACATCAGGGGCAGAACGAAACCCGGAGCCGCCGACACGCCCAGACCTGCGGCGCACAATCCGGCCACGGACGCGACGTTGCGGGCACTGATCAGTCGTGCGGGAGCCACGCCCTTGTCGGCAAGCACCCGGTCGACAACCGCGCGGACCGAGCTCGCTTGATCGAAGGCAACGAAGGCTTCGCCTGCGAGGTCGGACCATTCGATGACGGGCTTGACGAGCAGCCGGTGCTGCAGCGGCAGCACGCAGAAGAACTGATCGGAAGCGATGACGTCGAACTGCATGCCGGACGCCGACAGAGCCTCGGGCGATTGCGACGGCGCCGCGGTAATCGCCAGATCCACCGCTCCACTGTGGACGTAATCGGCGATCTGTCCGGCCAGAACATCCTCGACTTCGACCAACATCTCAGGGAACCGGCCGCGGAATCGGGTGATCATCTGTGGAAGCAGCGATGCCGCCAATGAGGGCAATGCCGCCAGCCTGAGCACGCCACGGGCGCCGTCCAGGTATGCCGCGAAGCCCTTTAACTCCCGCAGGTAAGTCGCCACGATGTTGGTTGCCATCTCGACGAACTCTTCACCTTCGCGGGTGAGCACAACCTGACGCGTTGTCCGATCGAACAGTCTGACGCCACAGATTCGCTCGACCTGGGCAACGGTGCGGCTGAGTGAGGACTGGGCCGACAACCGCGCCTCAGCCGCCTTGCTGAAACTGCCCTCCTCCGCCACGGCGATGACCGTTGTCAGCTGGTCGAAGGACAGATTCATGTTCACAGCGCATTAATCTATGACAAATCTATGTTGGACGTCGACAAGTTGCAGGCAGAAACTGGACCGACGTGTGATGGGGATTACAGGAGGCACAAATGCTCGCCACTTTGGGGTTTCTGACCATCGGGTCGTTCCTGGCTTTGACGCTGTTCACCCGAGCGTCGGTGCTTATCAGTTTGGTCCTGGTGCCCATCGTCTTCGCGTTGATCGGTGGCTTCGGGCCCGACCTCGGCGGGTTCATCGCTGACGGATTGGAGACTGTCGCACCGGTCGCGGTGATGATCGCCTTCGCGGTGCTGTACTTCAGCCTGATGGTCGACCAGGGGCTGTTCGACCCGGTGATCCGCACCGTCCTCCGATGGGCCGGTGGAGATCCGATGAAGCTGACTGTCGGCACCGCTGTCGTCACGTTGCTCGTCGCGCTGGACGGCGATGGAGCGTCGACATTCCTGATCACGGTGTCGGCATTCCTGCCGATCTACCGACGCATCGGCATGCGGCCGCTCGTGCTCACCGGGGTCGTGGCACTCGCGGCGGGCGTGATGAACATGATCCCGTGGGGTGGGCCAACCGTGCGTGCCATGGCGGCACTTGACCTTCCGAGCTCGGAAATCTTCACGCCGGTGGTTCCGGCGATGGGCGCAGGCATTCTGTGGGTGCTGATCGCTTCCTACCTCATCGGGCGACGTGAACGGTCCAAGGTCGGAGTGTGCGATCTGCCCGGTGTCGAGGAGCAAATCGCCGACGTGGCAACGGAATCGAAGCCAGGCGGCCCGGGAACAGTGCACGAGTCCGAACTCCCGACGCGGCGCACTCGAATACTCAATCGGTCACGGCAGGTCTTTAACGTACTGCTGACGGTTGCGCTTGTCGTGATTCTGCTTCTGCAAATGCTGCCATTGGAGGTGGCCTTCGTCGTTGCCTTCGCGCTCGCAGTGGCGGTCAACATGCCGCGGTGGGAAGACCAACGCGCACTCTTCGAGCGCCACGGTGGCAACGTCGTCCTTGTGGTGTCGATGATCTTCGCTGCGGGTGTGCTGACCGGAATTCTGGACGGCACCGGAATGATCAAAGCGATGGCAGAAACGCTTGTCGGTTTGGTGCCCGACTCCGGCGGTGGTCTGCTTCCGGTCATCACCGCCGTGCTGGCAATGCCTCTGAGTTTGGTTTTCACACCCGACGCCTTCTACTTCGGCGTACTTCCGGTGCTGGGGGAAACGACTGCATCGTTCGGTGGTGATCCCGCAGAAGTAGGACGTGCAGCGATCCTTGGTCAGATGACGACAGGATTCCCCCTCAGCCCACTGACGGCCTCGACGTTCATACTCGTCGGAATGGCGCAGGTGGAACTTGGGAAGCATCAGCGCTTCATCTTCGGATGGGCGTTCGCCACGACGCTGGTGATGACGGCCGTAGCACTGGCCACCGGCGCGCTGAGTCTGTGATGAAAAATAGAGTGCGCCAGCGAGATACCGTACGTATCGGGTGCGGTGCGGGCTTCGCAGGGGACCGCATCGACGCGGCTGTCGAGCTGGCCCGGCACGGTAACCTCGACGTTCTGGTTCTCGAGTGCCTCGCCGAACGGACGATTGCGCTGGCTCAGTGTCGCCGGAGTTCTGATGCCGACAGTGGCTATGACATGTTGGCAGAGCATCGTTTTCGCGCCCTGCTGCCCGAGACCCTTCCGCGCGGCATCCGCATCATCAGTAATCTCGGCGCCGCCAATCCGCGGGAGGCCGGAGGCCTCGCCATTCGAACGGCCCGGCAACTCGGCCTCGACTGCCGGGTGGCGATCGTCACCGGTGACGATGTGCTCGACAAGATCGATCCGACCACACTGGCTCTGGAGGACGGCAAGCCGCTGTCCGCCCATGGCCCGATCATCTCGGCCAACGCCTATCTGGGCGCTGATGCACTGCTTGACGGTTTGCGCGCCGGGGCCGACGTGGTGATCACCGGCCGGGTAGCCGACCCGTCGCTTTTCGTCGCGCCGTTGATCGACAGGCTCGGCTGGGGGACGGAAAACACAGGACAGATGGCGACCGCCACCTTGGCGGGCCACCTCCTCGAGTGTGGAACACAGGTCAGCGGAGGCTATTTCGCCGATCCCGGCTATAAGTCAGTACCGGATCTGGCGACCGTGGGGATGCCCTTCGCCGATATCTCCGCCGATGGAATCATTGAAATCGGCAAGATTGACGGCTCCGGGGGGCTGATCGACAAGCGCACCGTGCGGGAGCAACTGCTTTATGAATTGGGCGATCCCGGTTCGTACATCACACCGGACGTGGTGCTGGATGTGTACGGGGTGTCGATACACGAAGTCGCCCACGACCGGGTGCGAGTCACTGGTGCGGCCGGAACCGCCCGCCCGGACACGTTGAAAGTGAGCGTCGGATATCGCGCGGGGTTCCGCTGCGAATCCGAGATTTCCTACGTTGGGCTCGGCTGCGTCGACCGCGCCCGACTCGCGGGCGACATCGTTGGAGATCGTCTGCGTCGTCAGGGAACCGAGCCTCGGGTGGACCTGATCGGGACACTCGACGATCCCAATGACGGCCAGAACGGCGAGTGCCGGTTGCGAGTCGCGGCCATGGCGCCGACCGCTGATTGTGCTGAACACGTCGGTCGTGAGGTAGAAGCGCTTTACCTGAACGGACCCGCCGGCGGCGGCGGTGTACGCACCACCGTCACCGATGTCGTCGGCATTGTGTCGACCCTGATTCCGCGGAAACTCGTGACCACTCGAACCGAGATCATGGAGACGACGTGAACACGGTGAGCCTGCGGGAGATCGCGCATGCAAGAGCGGGCGACAAAGGCGACACATCGATACTGTCGCTGTTCCCACTCGACGACGATGACTACGGCTGGATCGTCACCTACGTTACGGCCGAAAGGGTGAAGGATCATCTGGGGGCGTTCATCAGTGGCGCGGTTGTGCGGTACGAGGTGCCGGCGATATGTGGCTTGCAGTTCGTCTGCACCCACGCACTGGAGGGTGGAGTGACTACATCTCTCGCCCTTGACACGCACGGAAAGACGCTCAGCTCACGGCTGCTGGGGCTACGTGTCCCGGCAACGAGGCGCAGCACTCAATAGAAGTAGAGGTTGGAGCCGGGCAGTTCCTGGTGCACCCGAGCGTGACGTAGCGCGTCCCGATCAGCGCCTCGGCCGCGTCCTGGGCGGTGCTGCTTTTCGGCGCGAGAATCCAGCTACTAGCTTTCACCGACCGGCCGCTGTCCGTAGGTTGAGCCGATGATCACCGGTAGCCACGTCATCATTTACAGCAACGATGCCGACGCGGATCGCGCGTTCTTCTCCGATGTGCTCGAGTACCCGAACGTCGACGCAGGCGGCGGCTGGCTGATCTTCAAGCTGCCGCCCGGCGAGGTCGCGGTCCATCCGACCGATGGTCCGCGGTCTCACGAGCTCTATCTGATGTGTGACGACATCGGTGCCACCGTCGAGCAGTTGGCGCAAAGGGGCGTGACGTGCTCAGAGGTCAGCGATCAGGGGTGGGGTCTGCTGACCACCATCCGGCTGCCCGGTGGTGGCGAACTCGGGCTCTATGAGCCGCGGCACCCGCGTGCGACGGAGCTGTAAGCGCTACTCCTGGCGCAGCCTGGACTCGAGGAACGTCTCGAGTGACTCCCACTGCTCGACGGCCTCGGCATAGGGCGCGCTGGGCTTGCGCACGGTGTCGGGGTCGAGCACATGGGCGACGAGCCGACCGAGGGGCATATCGGCGTCCAGCGTCTCGTCGACGATGTCGTCCTCGGCGTAATCGCCGACGTCCCGCAGCAGCTCGACGGCGAGCTCCAGCTGGTCGCGGTCGATGGAGTCGGGCCCGTCGGCGAGGTCGTCGGCCAGGCCGCTGGTCACGTACACGTTGTCGTCGGTGACGTCGACGCGCAGCGAGCCGTCGGTGGCTGCGGTCTTGATGTCCTCGTAGGTCGCCAGGTCCGACAGATCGTGGTCGTGCTCGTCGGCCAGGTACCGCGCCAGGGACCGCTCAGATCCGAACACGCTGACCCGGCCGTTGCGGCCGAGGAACACCGGCGCGTCGTCCAGATAGCAGCGAAGCGTGTAGAAGGTGCCGCCGCGGGTGATCATCCGAACCGGGTCGATGCCGACCTTGAGCCAGAAGTCCTCGTCGGCCCCGAGCACGAGTCCGCCCGCGCGCTCGCGCAGAGCGGCCTCCGATCCCGTGGTCTCGTCAGCTTCGGCGTCCTCGTCGTCGGCCTCGACCGCGACGGCTTCCTCGATCTCCTCTGGTTCGGGCTTGGGTTCCTCGAGTTCGGCCGCCGCCTTCTCAGAAGCCGCCTTGTCGGCGTCCGGGATGGTGATGACTTCGTCGATCGCGTCGACGACGTTGTCCCAGCTTCGACCGATCACGGCCCCGATCTCACTCCAGCGCTTGCGGCCGCTGCGGCCGCTGAAGCTGTCGACGCCGTTGCCGAGCGAGCCGAGCACGGGGTTGCCGTTGAAGAACTTGGTGACGGTGGACAGTTCGCAGACCGATCCGATCGACGACACGATTGCCAACGTGCGGTGCAGGGTCGCCACCGAATCCTCTGTGGGCTTCTCGGCCAGTAGTTCCTGCACACCGATCAGGTCGTATTGGCGTTCCTCAGGCGGGTCGAACCGGTGCGCGTTCGAATCCGCCAAACCCTCCCACGCCGGGTGGTCGGTGAGGTCGTTGTCGGTGTTGGTCCTGACGAAGGCGGTCAGGTCGGCGACGGACTCGAAGGCGTAGAGGTCGTCGTCCTTGCCCAGCAGTGCCTCCCACTCGTCGCCGGCGTCCCGCCAGCGGGGGGCCCACAGTGTGTAGAGGTCGCCCTTGGTCAACCCGAGCCTGATCGGCACGATGTCAGCAGCCATGCGGCACAGCCTAACGACGCGGGTCCGGGCCGAGGACGTGGCCCGCCTTCGATTGCTGCGAAACCAGGCAATATCGGCAGGCGAGCAGCCTTATCGCCGGCTCACTCCTCCTCGTCCTTCTCGTCCTTGCCGCGTGGGTGCGGCGGCGGCCGGTTGGCGACGACGGGGAACGAACCAGTGAAGCCCTCGCGTTCGCGAGCGATCTCCAGCACCCGGCCGCGGACCGCAAACCAACCGACGATGAGCGCCGGAATGATGAGCACCAGGCTGGCGACGGTCCAGGTGCCGATCGGCGGGTCGAGTGCCATCAGCACGACGACGCCGAACAGGAATGCCAACGTGACATAGCCGGTGTACGGCGTGCCCCACAGCCGGAACGACGGCCGCTCGAGGATGCCGCGTTTCGACCAGCGGTAGAGCTGGATCTGACAGATGACGATGGTGGCCCAGGAGGCGATGATGCCGAGGGCCGCGATATTGAGCACGATCTCGAATGCCTGACCGGGCACGAGAAGGTTGAGAATGACGCCGAACAGCCCGACGAGCGCGGTCAGGAAGATTCCGCCGTACGGCACGCCGCGGCTGGACATCCGCGCCGTGAACTTCGGTGCGCTGCCGTTCATTGCCATCGACCGCAGGATTCGGCCAGTCGAGTACAACCCGGCGTTGAGGCTGGAGAATGCGGCGGTCAGCACGACGATGTTCATGACCGTGCCCGCGCCGTTGACCCCGATTTTAGAGAAGAACGTGACGAACGGGCTCTCGCCGGCCTTGTAGGTGGTGTAGGGGAGAAGAAGGGCCAGCAGGAACAGTGAACCGACGTAGAAGACGGCGATACGCGCGATCACCGAGTTGATCGCACGTGGCATGATCTTATGCGGATGGGCAGTCTCACCTGCCGCTGTTCCGACGAGTTCGACTGCGGCATATGCGAACACGACGCCGGACATGACGATCACCAGCGGGAAGAGGCCGGCCGGGAAAAGTCCGCCGTTGTCAGCGATCACACTGAATCCGGTTGGCTGCCCCTGAATTTGGTAGCGGCCGGCAAGGAAGATGGTGCCTGCCACCAGAAATGTGATCAGGGCAAGGACTTTGATGGCCGCAGCCCAGAACTCGAGTTCCCCGAACAGAGTTACCGAAATGAGGTTTACCCCCACCACGAGCGCCAGCGCGATCAAGGCGATCAGCCACTGCGGCACGCTCCCGAACGACGTCCAATAGTGGAAATAGGTCGCGATCGCCGTCGAGTCGACAATTGCGGTGAATGCCCAGTTCAGCCAGTACATCCAGCCGGCGACGAACGCCGCCTTCTCGCCGAGGAATTCGCGCGCATACGACACGAAGGATCCCGACGACGGCCGGTGCAGCACGAGTTCGCCCAGCGCCCGCAGGATGAGGAACACGAAGACGCCACAGAACGCGTAGCTCAAGAAGAGGCCCGGTCCGGCGTTGTGTAGTCGGCCGCCGGCACCGAGGAACAGGCCGGTGCCGATGGCACCGCCGATCGCGATCATCTGCAGCTGACGGGGTTTGAGGCCCTTGTGGTAGCCCTCGTCCTCCGCCAGTAGCGCGGAGTTGTCGTACGTCGACGGCTTGGGTTCAGTGGTCATCGCAGCAGTCCTCGCTCTAGTCAGTTTCCGGGCGACGCGGGATCCGTGGGGTTACCGCGGGCATCCCAATGCTCCGGAGGTCCCGGCGTATCGCTGACGTCACGAAACGTCATGACGA
>CAWHIZ010000014.1:0-216589 GCA_963829405.1 uncultured Actinomycetota bacterium | reverse complement strand
CTGCGGGTCGAGTTGAGGAGCTGGGGTGTCTCGGTCGTTCTGATCGAACCGGCGCAGACCGACACCGATATGTGGCGGACCGCCGGAGACATGGTGCAGCAGATCGAGGCGGAGATGTCTCCCGACGACCGCGACCTGTACGCCAAACACATCGCGGGCATGAAGAAGTTCGTCCCACGGGCGCGCAAGATGGCGTCTCCGACGAGCAAGGTCGTTGCGGTTGTCCAAGAGGCGCTGACCGCCCGTCGGCCTCGGGCCCGCTATGTTGTCGCGCTGCTGCCGAAGATCCAGACCGTCGTGGTGACGAATATGCCTGCGGCGCTGCGTGATCGGCTCATGACGATGATGGTCGGACTGCCCCGTCGCCCACGTGGCTGATTTCGTCAAGTCGAACAACAGCGCCCCGCCGGGGTTCTTCGCGCTGGAAGCGGCTGGGTTGCGCTGGCTCGCTGTCGATGGAGGCGTGCCGTGCGCACGGGTCGTCGCGCACGACGATCGGTCGCTGACTCTGGAGCGGCTGCAGTCGGTGCCACCGACGCGCGATGCGGCACGGCAGTTCGGTACGAGGCTCGCGGTGATGCACGGAGCAGGGGCGCCGGTGTTCGGGTCGGGGCCGGCGGGCTGGGACGGAGACGGCTACTTCGGACCGCTGTCGCAGCCGCTGCCGATGTCGTTCACGGGTCACGAGTCGTGGGGCGCGTTCTACGCGGACGAGCGGTTGCGCCCGATGGCGGAGCGGGCCGCGGGACGCCTGACCGCCGAGGGCAGGCGGGCGGTCGATGCGGTGATCGACCGGTGCCTGGCGGGTGACTTCGACGACGGCGTGCCGCCCGCGCGGATTCACGGTGACCTGTGGAGCGGCAACGTCATGTGGACGCGCGACGGCGTCGTGCTGATCGACCCGGCGGCCCACGGCGGTCACGGGGAAACGGACCTGGCGATGCTCGACCTGTTCGGATGCCCGCATCTCGGTGAGGTGCTTGCGGGCTACGAGTCGGTGCGGCCGCTGAAGGAGGGGTGGCGAGACAGGGTCGCGCTGCATCAGCTGTACCCGCTGCTGGCGCACGTGGTGCTGTTCGGTTCGGGCTACGCGCGGCAGACGGAAGCGGCCGCGAGAAGCGCGGCAGCAATAGTTAGCGAATAACAAGATCTGTTGCTGACGAGCTGTTCATGTGGGTGGTTGTCGCGAGATGAAGAAGCAGCCGCCAATCCCGGCAGAACTCTCGCACTCCGGCAACAGCGTCGATGCACAGCAACCATGCAAGCCACCAGAAGTGTCGGTTGCCGTCAGAAAGAACGGACCGCACGGAAATCAGATCTAGCTGGGAACATATATTGACGGAGGTGCCATTAATTGGTTTGCTTTGTTCGCAATTCGGCCTTTGTGACAAATCATTCAGCAATTAGTGATGGCAGTCACACGGGTGCTAATCTTCCTGAGAAGAACCTGAGGCGACCATCGAAAGGACCGGTCAAATGGGCAAGCACCGCAGGATGGGAAGCACGTGCAAGAAGTTCGCCGCGCTGGGTGCTGCCGCCGCGGCGACCACGGCGCTGACCGTCGCGGTAGTCCCCGACTCGCAGGCCGACAAGGACCGTGACGAGCTGCTGCGCCTGCTCGCCGACATCAGGCCGTTCGGCACCAACCCGCAAGCCATCCCCGACCTGACCGGTGGATTCGGCTCGACTGTCTACGGCTTCTCCGAGGGCGGTGCAAGCCAATTCCTGAGCCTCGCCACTCCCTCTGCGAACTCAGACCCGGACATCCCCGGCGTCAACATCATCACTACGGGGCCGCTTTTCGGTTTGTTGAAGTTGTTCGGCATCGACTACGGCCAGGTGCCTGCGCTCCCTAGTTCGATCGCCGATGAAATCAACGGGACGCCGTATCTAGACCCGAGTTTCGCCGGCATCGGAAGCTTGCTCAAACCCGACCAGGAGGCAGCGGCAAAGCTTGCGCTGACTGGAATTCTCATCGCCGCAGGCATGGGGCCTATCGATGCCGATAAAGAGGTCAACAGAATCCTTGGCCCGGTGGCGAACATCGGTGATGTTCGAGTCGTCCCGGTCCTTGGAGTCGGCCTGGGGGCCTTCGCCACCGGCGCAGCGTATCAACAGGTTGTCGATGACCTGCCGAACCAACCTGGCGGCGAAAACTCCGACGTGCCAGCGGCCGGGCTCGGCAGCTTCACCGTTCTGCCGATGGTTCTGTTGCTCAATCCCGGCCGCGCGAACGGCGGGCCACTTGCGCGTGCGTACCCGTTCTTCCGCTTGTTCGGCATCGATACCGTGACCCCGGAAACAGAGGTCAGCCCAAGCGGTGGGGACCCGATCAAGATTGGCGATATCGACACCGGCCTGGCTCTTCACGGCGCGAACCTGATTCCGATCAAGCTCGACGTTGGAATTCAAAACTTCCCAGCGTCGGATTTCGCGGCGTGGCCCAATCCGGTGACGCTGGCGAATAATGGTGCGGCGCTGCTGTTCCCGACATACATCATCCGCGGGTTCAACGAGACCGCAGTCGAGGACTCGCTAGAAGATCAGCTCGAAGCGCAACTTCCCGGCAGTCTGCCGACTTCGACAAAGCCGCTGTCGTTCAACTACTACCTGACGGTGCCGATTAGTGGCGCCCCGGTGCTGGAACCGACGTACCTTGCCGTCGATGCGCTCAATCTCGTGACCGGGGGCAGTTTCAACAACCCGATCGGCACGGCGTTCAACCCGTTCCTGGAAAGCGCGGGCAACCTCGGCTACACCGACGTCGAACGTAACGCAGACGGCTGCGTACGTCCGCACGTTCGATGACACCGGTGCCCCGACCGCGTTCTTCTCGTTCCCCGACGTGGAGTGGGAGAAGGTGCCCGGCGACCTCTTCAACCAGCTGAGGGTTGGCATCGAGCAGGCGTTCGACGAGGGGCTCACCGGCAATACCAGTCCGAACGCACTCGCCGAGCTGCTCAAGCTGCTCGGCCTGGACAATTCGTCGAGCTCCAGTAGTTCGAGCCTCGGGCTGTCGACCTTCGGCGGCCTCACCGACGGCCTCGTTGGAAACGCGCTCGGTTCCGCGTTGGAGTCCCCGTCCGAGAGCCTTCGAACCACTAGCTTCGCTCCGGCTCCTGTCGGCTCACCGACCACCGGATCCGGTGAGGCAAAGACGGTGGCGCTGACGCAAGGAAGCGGGAGCCCGACCCCACCGCCCGCGACCGGGGCTGCGGATGTCACGAACACGCCGCGGAAGGTGCCGGTGGCTGAAATCCTTGACCGCCTGGGGAATTCGGTGTCGACACCGAGGACGACAGCGGTCACCGGAGCCGGCACCACCAGCCCGACGGCGCTCAGGGATGCCACCAAGCAGGCGAGCGACGGGGTCAAGAAGACCGTGCAGTCGGTGAACGACGGCTTGAAGAAGGCCGTGAGCGACGTGCAGAACGCCGTGAAGGACACCGCGAAGAAGATGAGCGACGCCGCGAAGCCCAAGGCAAGCGCGGCCGACGGCGAATAGCCGGTCCCGGCTTAAATCTGACCGCTGAGCTTGGGCGGTACCGTCTCAATGTGTTGTCGCGCGCAGACTGGCGCTGCGGCGAGCTCGGCCAGCTAACGACGAATAACGGGTTTGCTGAGTCCAAGCTAAGTAGCTGAGACGGCCTTCTGACGCGTGTCCCGCAGATGGGACACGTGTTCCGCAACCGACAAGCCGATGCGGAATCCGAAGCGGCGATTGACCGTGACGTTGCTGGCAACCATGGCGACATCCTGGCGAGCCAGCAACTTAGCCTGGCGTCACCGCGACAGTCGCTGACGAATGCCGATTCCCAGGTTGATCATGGGCGGACCAGCGGATATATATTGACGGAGGCGCTATTAAATTGTTGATCATGCGTTCGATGGCTAGGCGGGAACTCCCACAGCAATTTTAGTGACAGCGGTCACAACCGTGTTACGGTGCCCGAGAGCAACCTGAGCCTTTGAGGGAAGGATCGTCGGGATGGCGTCGAAGCAGCGGGGATCGAAACACCGTAAGCGCGTTAGCTCTGGAGGGAAGCACCGTGCGCAACGAACGCCGAGTACTTCACATGCAGGCAGCGTCGTCGTCGGCGCTCTCGCGACTGGTGCGTGCGCATCTGCGTTCTTAAGCGCCGCCGCAGGAAACGCCAACGCAGCGTGCGCCGCCATCGGCGGTCTCGGACACCTCGGCGACAACAGCTGCTCGGCGACCGGGCAAGGGGCCTGGGCGTTCTCGCTGCTCCCCGGCAGCACGGCCCATGCGGTTGGCGCGAACAACGGTGCCCTGGCGGTCGGCCTCAACAACGCCGCTTCTTCGAGCGTCGGGACTGGCAACATCGCCACGGCGCTCGGAATCGGTAACGCCGCGAGTTCCCTGATCGCAGGGAACGGCAATTGGAATACCGCGGTCGGCCTCAACAACAACGCGACGTCGACCGGCCTCATCGGCATCGGCGCCGAAGGCGATCCGCTTGTCGTCGAGTCGAGCGGGAACAACAATCGCAACACCGCGTTCGGCATTGGGAACACGGCCGCGTCGGTGCTCGGCAACGGCAACAAGAACACCGCCGCAGGGTTCTTCAACGCGGCAAGCTCGATCGGCACTCCTGGCATCAACGGAACGGTGCCCCTTGGTGCGCTTGGGTCGGTTACCGGGGTCATCGACTCGACCGGGAACAACAACAACAACACGGCGTTCGGCTTCGGGAACATCGCACTGACTGCGCTCGGCAACGACAACAACAACGTCGCTGCGGGTCTACTCAATCAGGCAGCCACGGTCGGCACCCCTGGCGTGGACGTCGATGCCGCGCTTGACGCGGCTAGCCTGGCGAGCTTGCTCGGGCTCGATATCCCCGACATCATCGATCTCGACCTCGTAGACGTGACCGCAGGGCTGGACGCGGATGCAACCGGCAACGGCAACAACAACTTTGCCATCGGCGCGCTCAACACGGCGCTGACGGCTTTCGGAAACGACAACAACAACATCGCGGGCGGCGCGCTGAACCAGGCGGTGACCGTCGGAACGCCGGGTATCGAGGCCTTCCTGAAGGCTGTCGCGTTGGGAGCACCCGTTCTGGACGCGACCCTCGGCCTTGAGCCCACCGGCAACAACAACAACAACATCGGTCTGGGCCTGGGCAATACCGCGGCAACCGTGTTGGGAAACAACAACAACAACGTCGCGGCCGGCTTGGTCAACCAGGCCATCACCGTCGGCACCCCCGGGATCGACCTTCTCGCCAAGCTGTTAGGTGTTGATGTTGCGAAGGTGACGGCCAGCGCAACCGGTAACGACAACAACAACTGGGGATTGGGCGCAGGCAATACCACAGCCACCGTGTTGGGCAACGACAACAAGAACACGGCGCTCGGCGCACTCAACCAGGCGGTGACGGTCGGCACCCCGGAGATCGCGGCGACCGTGCTCAACGTCGTCGCCACCGTCACCGGTACGGGTAACGGCAACGAGAACACGGGGATCGGCATCGGCAACACGACCGGCACAGTGTTCGGCAACACCAACAAGAACCTCGCTGCCGGGTTCAACAACGTAGCGGCGACCGTAGGGACCCCGGGCGTCATCCTGAATGGCAACCCCCTGCTGCAGCCCACCGGTAACGGTAATGAGAACGTCGCGATCGGCAAGGACAACACTGCCCGTGCCGTTCTCGGCAACATGAACAAGAACATCGCTGCCGGGGCCAAGAATGTGGCATCCACGCTGAACGGTGTCGCCAACACGGTCAAGGCGATCGGCCACAACAACACCGCCACCGCGAACAACGCGAGCAATCAGAGCGTCAGCGCCGTCGGCAACGGTCAAACAGCGCCCTAGCTTTCGAGCGGGCTCTAGTTGAGGGCTGGGGTGCGCTCGATCATCTCGGTAACAAGCGGCGCGAGTACTCGCGCGTACTCCGTGGTGATGTGGTTGTCGTCGCGGAACACCAACGTGTTCCCGACGACCACCGGGCAACGGTCACTGGTGCAGAACAGATCCGACAACTCCAGGTACTGACCGCCACCTGTTGCCGTCGCCGCAGCCTCGGCCGCAATCCCTCCGTCGTTCACACCGTCGAACCTCGTCGGCGCGCACTCGACCGCATTGTCCATATGCGCCGACACACACGTCGGCACCGTCGAGTGCGGATCGGCCACCTGGCCCCAGCACCAAAACCTTTGCGCCCGTTTGTCGCAGCGTCTTGACCACAAGCGTCAAGCTGGCCTGCCAGGCCCGGTCATAACTGGTGAAACCGAAGTCCGCGCCGTACCTTCGCGACATGTCGAGCACGATCACCTGCGGCCTCTCCTTGAACAGCCGCGCCATCACCGAACCGCGCCACCGCTCACACTCCGTGAACGTGCGGCCGAGGTACGGGCTGTTGATCGGCAGATCCAGAAACGGGCACAGCACCTTGCTCATCGTCTCCAGACGCCAATGCCGTTCCTGTGCGGCGGGTTCCAGCGCAGGCTGCCACATCGCCGCATGCGAATCGCCCACCAGCGCCACCGTCGTCGCCGAGCCGACGTCGCCCGATGCGCACTCCGGCTGCGCAACATCCCGCCACGACAGCACGCACCCGTTGACGAACACCTCCGGCTTGGCGATCGCATTGAGCGCCGGCGTCAGGTTCGCCGGAACCGGTCCCGGCTCAGCCGACTTCGCGACCGCCGCCAACACCTGATCCCGCACCGACATCGGCGGGGGAGCCTTCTCCTCCGCCGACTGACCGGATGTCCCAGCAGTTGCCACCGGCGCCGCCGCCATACCCTGGCCAACCGGAACCGGTCGCACCATCAACAAGACCAGGCACGCCGCGACCGCAACAGCCGTCAGCACACCACCAACCGCCAGGCTTCGCCGCGCCGAGTCCGTCAGCGACGGCGCGAACCGCGACGGGTTCTCGACCAGATGCAGCGTCAGCACCGCCAGACCGAACGACACCACCACCATCGCCAATTTGCCCGGGAGGCCCAGCGGCTGACCAAGCACCGCCGGTGCGAGCAGCAGCACCGGCCAGTGCCACAGATACCACGAGTACGACAGCCGGCCGATCGATCGCATCGCGGGTTTCGACAGCAACCGTCCGACGCCCAATTCCGGTGTCGCACAGCCAGCCCCGATGATCAACGCGGTGCCCAGCACCGGGAGCAGCGCAGTCGTCCCCGGGTACGGCGTCTCTTCGCCGATCTGCGTGCACGTGACGACGATCAGCGCCAGCCCGCCCCAACCCACGAACGCGGCCGAGCCCCCGGGCAGATGCCGCCACGCTCCCGCCGTCAACGCCACCAGCCCGCCGACCGCCAACTCCCACGCCCGCGTCGGCAGCGAGAAGAACGCCCACGACGGCAAGGTGTCGGTCCACGCCATCGACACCAGGAAGGACAGCGCGGCCAAGACTGCGAGCACGACGACATACGGCGCGACCGACCGCGCACCCGCCGCGTCAGAGCGTCGAGCCAGTCGCGCGAGAACCCATGCCGTGCCGATGATCAACGCCGGCCACAGCAGATAGAACTGCTCCTCCACGCCCAGCGACCAGTAGTGCTGCAGCGGAGACGGCGGCGCATCGGCCGCCAGGTAGTCGGTGCCCTGGATCGCGAATCGATAGTTTCCGATATACAGCGCGTTGGCGATGCCGTCACCGATGACACTGCGCGCCTGCAGCGGCGGCAACAGCACCGCCGACGCCGCGCACGTCGCGACGAGGACGGTGACCGCAGCGGGCAGCAGCCGTCGCGCCCGCGCACCATAAAACCGGGCAAGGTGAACGGTCCCGCTGCTCGACGCCTCGCGCCACAGCAGACCGGTGATCAGGAATCCGGAGACGACGAAGAAGACGTCGACGCCGATGAACCCGCCGCTGATTCCCGGCACCCCGGCGTGAAACAGCACGACGGCGATGACGGCGACCGCGCGCAGCCCTTCGATGTCGGGGCGAAACCGCTTCCGCGGCAGAGCGGTCCGCCCGCTCGCAGAGGATTCACGTCGGGAGGCAGGTCGGGGCGCAGTCGCAACTCTGTTCACTCGAGCAACGATCGTCTCACGGGACCCAGGCGGATCCCGGGATCAACGCGCTACCGTGGCCAGCCAGGCGAGTTCTCGGGGCAGCTTCTCTTCCCATGCGACGACGTCATGGCCGCCGACGAAGGACACTCCGGACGGCGGTCTGCGAAGCGACGCGACGAACTGCTTGGTGGCGTCGTAGAAACGGTCGTTGGCGCCGCAGTCAATGCGTATCGGGATCTCCGACAGCGCCGGCGTGCCGTAGATCGAGTACGCGAACCAGTCCGCGGGGCCGTCGAACGCGCGCTCTTCCAGCGCCAGGCCGTAGTCGGTGAACAGCGCGGGCGCGACAGCGCAGATCGCCGCTGTCCGCGCCGCGCCCAACGCCCCGCCGAGCAACAGGGCGCCGTAACCTCCCATCGACCACCCGATGAAGCTCACCCGTCGGGTGTCCAAACCCTTGCTTGCCAACATCGGCAGGAACTCGTTGAGCACCATCGAGCCGGAGTCCGCACCGTCGGCTCGCCGGTGCCACCACCCGTTGCCGCCGTCGACCGCCGCCACCGCGAAAGGCGGATAGCCTGCCTTCGCCAACTCGGCCAACCCGGCTTCGACGCCCATCCCCATCACGCCGTCGACGTCCATATCGCGGCCGTGCAGCGCGATCACGGTGCGCAACGGTTGCGCATAGCGGCCCGGCGGCACGGCGATCGCCCATTTGGTCTCGACGCCGCCGCGAGCCGCCGAGACGAACGAGCCGCTGAAGTAGGTCTGGGTTGCCTTCGCCGTCGATGGCGCCGGCTGGTCGACCGGTGGTGCTCCGGACGCGGTGGCAAGTCCCAACTGCCACAGCGGATCGAGCGCACACGCCCCGGCGAGCCCGGCGCCCAGCCGCAATACGGAGCGGCGCGTCAACTCGTGCATCGATGTCAGGCGAAGGCGAGCCAGCTCGGGAGCGCGCGCTCACGAGAATCGCATAGCACCTGCTGGGTGTCGCAGCTGCCCTTGGGAACGCCTGCGCCACTCCACATTCCGCCGGTGTCGCGTCGCAGCACGATGGCCGACGATCCGCCGCCGTCCAATAGCACGGCGGTGTCGGACCCCAGCCCGCGGAACAGATCCTGAATCTGGTCGGGTGTGTAGCTGCCTCCCTGGAACACGTACAGCTGATCGTTGGTCCGGTTGTAGGCGATCGCTGTCCGTGCCGCGCTCGGGCCGCCGTCGTTGAGCTGTCCGGTGTCGCCGGGTGCGAGAAGACCGATACCCGCGACCGCGACGAACCGCGCGTTCTGGTCGAGAAGCTTCTGGATCTCTGGGGAGGCCGAGTCATAGTCGTTGTCGCCCTTGGGCATAACGACGTACGGCGCACTGCCGGTCGGGAGGATCATCGTGGCCAGCGACGACCAGTGCTCGTTACCGCCAGACAGCCCCTGCTTGCCCGCATAGGCCAGCGTGCCGGTGACGGCCGCGTTGGCCCTGCCCTGTCCACGCGTGTTGTCGACGTAAGCGCCGAGCGGTGAACTGCATTTCGTATCGCGCCACGACCCGCCCTTCTGGCCGCGCACGTCGAAGAAGTTGGCGTTGATCGCAATCGTCGGCTGACCGAGCGCCTTCCAGGCCTCCAGCGGTGCGTAGACCTCTGACGCCTGCCACAGACCTTCGCCCGTGCGCGCACCGGGATCCTGTTCGCACCGACCCTGGTAGCCCTGGTGGCTGTCGACGAGCAGTCGGGGCTGCAGCCTGCCGGACGGCACTCTTGATCGTCATCAAGTGCCCGCCGCTGTTCATCTCGTACCAGCCGCCACCGGCGTTGAGCATCGGGGCGGGGTGGCCGTCGCCGAAGTTGTAGACGAGGTAGGACCCGCGGGTGTTCGCGATCGCACCGGCGAGCAACGTCCGGCCGTCTGCGCGGGCGACCGGCGCTGCCGTCGTCGACAGCCCAGCGCACAGCATCAGCGCAGCGGCATATGCCACCAGGCGCCGGCTGAACGCGGCGAGTGTCGACACGGTTGCCCCCTCGGCAAAAGACCAGGTAATGAGACAACCCTAATCACACCAACCTCACAGTCAACTTCAGTAACAGCACCGTCACGATTGGATACCAACCCGAAGGACCGTGAATTCAGCTGCCGATTGGGTAATCCGGTCTGGGTCGGATTTCATCGAAGGAGCAGACATGATCGGAACGATTCTCAGCGCATTGGTGGTCGGCTTGATCGTCGGCGCACTGGCGCGACTCATCATGCCTGGCAAGCAGAGCATCGGCGTGATCATGACGATCGTCCTCGGCGCGCTCGGCTCGTTCATCGGGTCGTGGCTGACCTATCAACTGGGTTACAACAACGCCAACGGCGGCTGGCAGGTCATCCCGTTTCTCGTCGGGATCATCGTCGCGATCGTCTTGATCGCGATCTACATCGGCATCACCGGGCGCCGCGGCGCCAGGACACCGACGGTTCGTTAGCGCCCAGGCGGGGCGAGTCTGTAGATGGCGCCGGCGTAGTCGTCGCTGATGTAGACCGCCCCGTCGGGTCCGACGACAGCCGCGACCGGGCGTCCCCACCGGGATCCGTCGTCGGCCTGGAAGCCGCCGACGAGGGTCTGCTGATCGCCGAGCGTGCCGTCGCGCCAAGGGAAGAACGACACCTCGGGTGCCCGCGGCGGCTGCCGGTTCCATGAGCCGTGTATGCCGACCAACGCACCGTCCGCATACGGCGACGGCAGCACCCCTGTCGTGAACGCCAGGCCCAGCGGCGCCGAGTGCGCGCCCATGCTCTGCTCCACCGGCGGCAACGCGGCGCAGTCCATCCGCGAGCCGTCCGCGTTCGTCGACATGTCGCGGATGAACGGCAGATCGGCAGGGCCGCCGTCGGGATTGCAGAACGGCCAACCCAATTCTCGGCCCGCGGTCAGTCGCGCCAACGCCTCGGCAGGATGGTCGTTGACGTACCGGGTGTCGACGTTGCCGTCCGGGTCCGGTGCGTTATCGCGATTGTTGACCGCCGTCCAGATCGAACCGTCGGGTGCGACGGCCAGCCCGGTGCCGTTGCGGACGCCCGTCGCAAACGGTTCCGCGACACCCCCGCCCGGCGGAATGCGCATGATCGTCGCGCGCGGCGGGTTGGCCTCGCGGTCCTCCGCGGAGATGTTGCCCGTCGAGCCGATCGAGAAGTACACCGCGCCGTCAGGTCCGACAGCGACGCTCTTCAGCGCGTGCGCGTAGGCGCCGTTGAGTTCGGCACTGCGCGCGTCGGGCAGATCGGCGGCCACTGTTCGCGGGTTGATCGCCGCCCCGTTGACGTAGTCGTACGCGTCGATCTGGTCGCTCTCGGCGATGTACAACGTCGGGCCTGCGAACGCCATCCCGTGTGGTTGGTCGAGTCCCTCGAGCAGCGTCGACTGCTGCGGCGCCGCACCGGGTTTCGGCGTCAGTTTCAGGATCTGTCCGCTCGCGGGCACCGACACAAGAAGCGCGCCGTCCGGCGTCCACGTCTCCAGCCGGGCCTTCGGGATCCGCGCCCACACACCGATCGTCCAGCCCTCGGGTATCAACGCCTGCCGTGGTTCGTCGAGTGGCGACTGGGTCAGGTCGCCTGGCACGTTCACCGGCGACGACACCAGGTTCGGTGAGCCCGGCGCCGGTGCGGCCGGTGCCGTCGACGACGCCGACCCTGGTGACTGCTGTGGCGGCGACTCCGTCGACGTCGAACAGCCCGACAGCACGACGAGGCCGACGAGTCCGACGATGAGCCCGTTACGCGGCGGGCAGATCGGCATGCATCTCCCAGATGAGGATCTCGGACGGTTCGGTTGCGGTGACGCGCTGTCCGCCTGCGGCGGTGAACCGGGCGGCGTCACCGCCGTGCAGATCCCCTGCGCCTTCGAGGGTGACCGCGCCGCGCGCGACGAACAGGTGCAGGAACGGTGCATCCGGCAGCTCGACGGACTGCCCGGCCTGCAGCCGTCCGCCGTGTAATGCGGCGTTCTTGTTGTGAATGGTGACGGCCGCGTCGTCGTTCCTGCCCGACGCGATGGTCATCAGGCCGCCGGCCAGCTGGCTGCCGTCGATCTCAGCCTGCTGGTAGCCGGGCTCGATGCCCGCCTGGTCGGGGACCACCCACATCTGTATGAAATGCACTCGCTCGCGTGCGGATCCGTTCTTCTCCGAGTGCAGCACACCGGTGCCTGCCGACATGCGTTGCGCGAGACCGGGGTAGATGGTGCCGGCATTTCCCATCGAATCGCGGTGCTCCAGCGATCCCTGCAACACCCAGGTGACGATCTCCATGTCGCGGTGCGGGTGGGTGTCGAAACCTGCAGCGGGCGCCACCCAGTCGTCGTTGTTGACGAGCAGCAACCCGTGATGGGTGTTGTCGGGGTCGTAGTAGCCCGCGAACGAGAACGAATGCTTGGAGTCGAGCCACTCCGTCGTGCTCGCGCCCCGGTCAGGCGCGCGGCGGATATCGACGGATGCCGTCATGCACCCCAGGGTAGCGAGCGGTTCACCAGTCCGATTCTGAGAACGTGATGACGCCGCGGATGTTCTTGCCGTCGATCATGTCCTGGTAGCCGTCGTTGATGTTGTCCAGCGTGTAGGTGTTGGTGATCATCTCGTCGATCTTGAGCAGCCCCGACTTGTACAGCCCGGCCAGCTTCGGCGTTTCGACGTGTGAGTTGCCGCCGCCGAAGATGTTGCCCTTCAACGTTTTCTGCAACATCGTGAACAGGAACAGGTTGAGCTTGACGTCCACGTCGGTCATCGCACCCATGCCCGTCACCACGCAGGTGCCGGTCTTGGCGGTCAGGATCAACGCTTCCTCGATGTACTCGCCGCGCATCTCGCCGACGGCGATGATCGTCTTCTCCGCCATCAGGCCGTGCGTGACGTCGATCAGCGGCATGATCGCCTCGGCCATCGACGGATACACGTGCGTGGCGCCGAACTTGATCGCCTGGTCCCGCTTGTATGCGACCGGGTCGATCGCGACGACGTTGCGGGCGCCGGAGATCACCGCGCCCTGCAGCGCGCTCATGCCGATGCCGCCGACGCCGATGATGACGACTGTCTCACCGGGTTGCACCTGCGCGACGTTGGTCGCCGAGCCGAATCCCGTCGGCACCGCGCAGCCCATGATCGCGGCGGATTCGAACGGGATGTCGGGGTCGATCTTGACGACGGAGTCCTTGTGCACCGTCATGTACGGGGCGAACGTGCCGAGCAGATTCATCGGCGAGACCTCGGTGGACCCCGCGTGCACCCGTGACGTGCCGTCGGCGATGGCCTTACCGCCGAGCAGCAGCGCGCCGCGGTCACACAGCGACCGGAAGCCCTTCAAGCACGGCTGGCATTCGCCGCAGGCGGGGATGAACGCCAGGATCACGTGGTCGCCCTCGGCCACACCCGTGACGTTCTTGCCGACCTTGGTGACGACGCCGGCACCCTCGTGACCGCCGAGCGCGGGCAGGGCGATCGGGGTGGCCCCGGTGGTCAGGTGGTAGTCGGAGTGGCACATGCCCGCGGCGTGCACGCGGACCTGCACCTCGTCGGCGACGGGATCGCCGACATCGATCTCGTCGACCGTGAACGGCGAATTGAGCTCCCACAGCAGAGCGCCCTTGGTCTTCATGACCGGCAATCATAGAACACGTTACAGAACACCTGTCAAAAAATCGCTTCTAGCTGCAGTTAGTGCTGACTAGAGGCCGTTCCCACCGCGGCCGTCGCGAAAGTCGACTTTTGCAGGGAAAGTGCGAGAGGACGTCTGCAAAACGTGGATTTCGCGGAGCGGCTACAGCGCAGCGGGCAGCCCGAACTTCGCGAACAACCCGTCGCCCGCGTGGAACGCCACCACGTGCGCGATGCCGCCAGGGCGGACCTCGAGCACGTGCAACTGGAACTCCTCGTGCCTGCCGGTCTCGTGGTTGATCATGTACAGCGCCGCAGCGGGCTGACCGTTGGCGGTGATGCGCGGTGAACCGCATATCGCCTGGACCCTCGGCGGGGCAGTGGTTCTTCGACAGCGTGATGATGTCCGCGGGCCCCTGGTACCAGCCGTCGAACGGCGGCATCTCGAAGACCGCATCCTCGGTGAACAGCGCAACCAGCTTGTCCATGTCGTAGGACTCGAACGCCTCGATGTACTTCGCGAGCTGGTCCTGCGCCTCAACCGAATCCGGCGCGGCGACCTCGTCGTCGTGGGCCGGCTGGACCGCGTCGAGCTGCGCCCGTGCGCGCTGCAGCAGGCTGTTGACCGCCGCCGTCGACGCGCCGATGGCCTCACCGACCTCGGCCGCCTTCCACTGCAGCACCTCGCGCAGCACGAGCACCGCCCGCTGCCTGGCCGACAGATGCTGAAGGGCGGCCACGAACGCCAGCCGCACCGACTCGCGGGACTCGACGATCACCGACGGGTCCGATGGATCCTCTTTCGGCGAATCGGGCAGCGGCTCGAGCCAGGTGATCTCGCGGCGCTCGTCGATGTCGCCGCTCGGGTTCGACGCCCCCTGGCCCAGCCCGGACGGCAGCGGCCTGCGTTGCCTGCCGTCCAGCGCGGTCAGGCTGGTGTTCGTCGCGATGCGGTAGAGCCAGGTCCGGACGGAGGATTTGCCCTGGAACCCCTTGAAGGACTTCCATGCGCGCAGGTAGGTGTCCTGAACCAGGTCCTCTGCGTCGTGAATCGAGCCGGTCATCCGGTAGCAGTGCGCGAGCAATTCGCGCCGATACCGCTGGGCATCGGCGAGAAATGCGTCCGCGGCGGCGGCCTCATCGGCGGGTTCCAGGCTTTCTGCGAGCACGCTCACGCCGTCGAGCTTACGCAGGGGTCCGACAACTGACACCGAACGATTTCGCCGGGTTAGCTAGTCTGCGCTGATGGCCATCTGCCGACACGAACGGTCCTTCGAGGGGGTCGGTGGCGTCCGCATCGTCTACGACGTGTGGGAGCCGGAGGACGAGGACCCGCGCGGCGTCGTCGTGCTGTGCCACGGCTACGCCGAGCACGCCCGCCGCTACGACCACGTCGCCAAGCGGCTCGGCGAGTCAGGTCTCGCCGTCTATGCGCTCGACCTGCGTGGGCACGGCCGCTCCGGCGGTAAGCGTGTCTACCTGCGCGACATCTCCGAATACACCGACGACTTCCACACCCTCGTCGGCATCGCGGCCGCCGAATACCCCGAACTCAAGCGCGTCGTGCTCGGCCACAGCATGGGCGGCGGCGTCGTCTTCGCCTACGGCGTCGAGCACCCCGACGACTACGCCGCGATGGTGCTGTCGGGTCCGGCGGTCGACGCCCAGGACGGAGTGTCGCCGGTGATGAAGTTCCTCGCCAAAACACTCGGCAGGGTCGTGCCTGGCCTGCCCGTCGAAGAACTGCCCGCCGACGCGGTGTCCCGCGACCCCGACGTCGTCGCCGCCTACGAGAACGACCCGCTTGTGCATCACGGCAAGCTGCCCGCGGGCATCGGCCGCGCGCTCATCGGCGTCGGCGAAACCATGCCGCAGCGCGCCCCCGCGCTCACGGCGCCGCTTCTCGTCGTGCACGGCGAGCAGGACAAGCTGATCCCCGTGAAGGGCAGCAGGCGCCTGATGGAGTTCGTCGGGTCGAAGGACACCGAACTCAAGGTCTACCCGGAGCTCTACCACGAGGTGTTCAACGAACCCGAACGCGCGGTGGTGCTCGACGACGTCGCATCGTGGATCGAGACGAAGATTTGAAAGCTCTTGCCGCCCTGTGGCTTTCCCTCCTGCTGCTCCTGACGGGCTGCTCGTCGGATGAGAAGTCCCAGCAGCAGTGGGTCGAGGACGACGTCAGCTTCGAAGCCGACGGCCTGACCATCCACGGCACCTACCGCCATCAGAAGGACGCCGCACCCGGCCCCGCCGCCCTGCTGATCTCCGAGAGCGGCAACACCGACCGCAACGGCGACAACATCGTCGTCGGCAAGATCGGCAACATGCGCCAGCTCGCAGAACTGCTGTCCGACCGAGGGGAAGCCAGCCTGCGCTACGACAAGATCGGCACCGGCAAGACCGGCCTCGGCCCGTTCCAGCAGCGCCCCAACGAGGTCGGCAGCGCCGTCTACACCTCCGGCGCCAAGGCCGCCGCCCGCTTCCTCGCCGACCAGTCGGGCACCGACAAGCAGCGCATCTCGGTGTACGCGGTGGGGGAGGGCGCCGTGCACGCGATGGCGCTGGCGTCGGACACCTCGCCCGGCGCGCCGAAGGTCCACTCGCTTGGCCTGCTCCAGCCGCTGTCCGGTCGCTACCTCGACATCATCACCAACCGGGTGCGCTCCGACGCCAGCCCCGAGACGCTGAACACCTGGCTGGCCGCCGTCGACGAGGTCCGCACGAAGGGCACGGTGCCCAAGGAGCTGCCCGAGGGCCTCGGCGCGATCCTCAACCCCGGCAACGCGAAGGCCATCGAGGAGGCCGACAAGATCGACCCGGTGGCGCTGGCCGCAGGGATCCCCGCGGGCATGCCGGTGCTGCTGTCGTGCTCGGACACCGACCGCCAGGCGCTCTGCACCACCATGAAGCCGCTCATCGACGCGCTGCAACACACCGCGTTGACGGTCGTCGAACTCAAGGGCGTCAACCATGTGCTGCGCGACGACCCGACCGACAGCATCGCCAACCTCGCCAAGGACGCGCCGCTTTCTCCACAGCTTGTGAATGCGCTCGACGGGTTTGTCACGAAGTAGCTTTAATCTGTTGGGCAATGACTGACGACAAGATGCTTGCCCGCATCGCCGCACTGCTGCGCCAGGCCGAGGGCACCGACAACGCACACGAGGCGGAGGCCTTCATGGCCGCCGCGCAACGCCTTGCGACGGCGACGTCGATCGACCTCGCCGTCGCCCGTTCGCATTCCACCGAACGCACCAAGGCGCAGACGCCCGTGCAGCGCACCATCACCATCGGCAATGCGGGTGCGCGCGGGCTGCGGACCTACGTGCAGCTCTTCACCGTGATCGCGCATGCCAACGACGTGAAGTGCGACATCGCGTCGAACTCGACGTTCGTCTACGCATACGGGTTCGCCGAGGACATCGATGCCAGCCACGCGCTCTACGCCAGCCTGGTGATGCAGATGGTGAAGGCGTCGGAGAGCTACATCGCGTCCGGTCAGCACAGGCCGACGCCGACGATCACCGCGCGCATCAACTTTCAGCTGGCGTTCGGCGCCCGCATCGGCAGGCGGCTGGCCGAGGCCCGCGAGCAGGCGCGGCACGAGGCGACCAAATGGAGACGCCGTCAACCCGGCACCGCGATCGCGTTGCGGGACAAGGATCTCGAGCTGAAGGACTTCTACCGCGAGACGTCCGAGGCCCGCGGTACCTGGCGGGCCACCAGCGCGACCGCGGGTTATTCGTCCTCGGCGCGGCGTGCGGGAGACCGCGCGGGTAAGCGCGCCCGGCTGGGCGGAAGCGGAGAATTCAACGGCGCGCGCTCCGCGCTGAACCGGTGAGCGCCCGCGACACCCAGCGCTCCAAGGTCTACGCCGCAGAGGAGTTCGTCCGGACCTTGTTCGACCGGGCGAGCGAGCGCGGCAACCGCACGGTCGAGTTCTTCGGCACGAACCTGACGTTGCCGCCGGAAGCCAGGTTCGCGGCAGTGGAGTCGGTTCAGCGATACGTCGACGACGTGCTCGCGCTCGGGTCTGTTCGCGCGCGCTGGCCCGACGTCGCACCGCTGACCGTCAGGCCGCGTCGCGGGGTCACCGCCGCACACTACAAACGTGACGACGACGGAGCCGCGATCGCGGTGCCCGAGCGACGGACGACGTGGGCGCTACGCGAACTCGTCGTGCTGCACGAGATCGCCCACCATCTCTGCGACGCCGACCCGCCGCACGGGCCCGAGTTCATCGCGACGTTCTGCGACCTCGCCGCGGCGGTGATGGGTCCCGAGGTCGCCCATGTGCTGCGGGTCGTCTACGCCAAGGAAGGTGTGCGCTAGCGGCGTAACGTCGGGCCGGTGACCGAGCCGGACCCCAAAGCCCTCGACGAGCTGTTCACCCGCGTTCTGCACACCGAGGACGACGCGCTGCGCGCAGCGCGGGAATCCGCTGCGGCGGCCGACATGCCTGCGATCGAAGTGTCGGCTCAGCACGGCAGGCTGCTGTCGCTCCTGGCGCGGATGTCCAATGCCAAGCGCGTGCTGGAGATCGGCACGCTGGCCGGCTACAGCACGATCAACCTGGCCCGCGGCGTCGGCGCCGACGGACGCGTCGTCACCCTCGAATTCGAACCGCGGCACGCTGAGGTCGCGCGCACGAACTTCGAGCGCGCCGGTGTCGCCGACCGCGTCGAGGTGATCGTCGGCGCGGCGCTGGACACCCTGCCGCGGCTGGCCGAACGCGGCGAGACGTTCGACATGTTCTTCATCGACGCCGACAAGGAGAACAACGTCTCCTATGTCGAGTGGGCCATCAAGCTGGGCCATCCGGGGTCAGTCATCGTGGTGGACAACATCGCTCGGATGGGGCGGGTGTTGAACCCCGCCGCCGACGACCGTCAGGCCAAGGCCGTTCGCGACATGTTCGACATGATCGGCGAGCACCCGCGGCTGGACGCGGCCGCCATTCAGACCGTCGGTACCAAGAATTGGGACGGCTTCGCAGTGGCGCTGGTCACGTGACCAATTCCGTCATCGGTGACTCGGTCAACCGCGTTGAAGGTATCGCCAAGGTCACCGGGTCCGCTCAGTACACGGCCGACGTCCTGATGCCAGGGCAGGTGTACGCGGTCCTGGTCCAGTCCGAGATCCCCCACGGCCGGGTCACCGAGCACTCACTACGGTCCAGCGCCGACCGTGCAGGCGCAGCCCCTGGCGTGATGTATGTGTTGACGCCGCTCAACTGTCCGCCGCTGCACGAAGTGCCAGAGGAACTGAGCTGGGATCTGCCGCTGGAACGACGCCCGCCGTTGTCAGACCTCACCGTGCAACACGTCGGGCAGCACATGGCCCTTGTCGTCGCCGACACCCTCGAGAACGCCACCGCGGCAGCGACGCTCTTCGACCTCGAGTACGACGAGCGCCCAGCGTTGACCGACGCGCACGAGGTGCTCGCGGCGGCGACGGAGCCCGACGAGCACAACGGGGTCCGCCATGGCAGTTACCTTCCTGACCACTTCGCGAAGTTGTCCGAAGAGAAGCTGCAGGACCGGCGCGGCGAACCGCCGCACAATGCCGCGCACCGGGTCGCTGCGCGCTACACCACACCGCAGAACGCGCACTACCCGATCGAGTTGTCGGCGACGGTCGCCTGCTGGGCCGGCGACGAGTTGACGGTGCACGACAGCACCCGTTGGATCGCCGGTGAGCGCACCGCGCTGGCTGCCTACCTCGGCATCGGCGAGGACCGGGTTCGCGTGCTCGCCCCCCTGGTCGGCGGCGCCTTCGGTTCGAAGAGCTTTCTGTGGATGCACGTCGTGCTGTGCGCCGTCGCCGCCCGTGAGGTGGGTCGCCCGGTCAAGCTGGTTCTCACCCGAGACCAGATGTTCTCCTCCACCGGGCACCGGCCGCGCACGGTGCAGGATCTCGTCCTCCTTGCTGACGATGACGCACGGGTGCTCAGCACGGAACACCACACCTTGACCGAGACCTCGACTGTCGCGCACTTCTGCGAACCCGCCGGTCTGTCGACCCGGTTCCTGTACCACTCACCCCACCTCGAGGTGTCGCACCGCACGGCCCGCCTCAACGCACCTACCCCGTGTTTCATGCGCGGTCCAGGGGAAGCGCCGGGACTGTTCGCCCTCGAGACCGCCATCGACGAACTCGCCCACGAGGCCGGCCTCGATCCGCTGGAGCTTCGGCTGCGCAACCATGCGGACGACGACCAGGCGAGCGGCAAGCCGTGGTCGGGCAAGCACCTGCTCGAGTGTTACCGAAAGGGGGCGACGCGGTTCGGGTGGGACGACCGGCCGCGTGAACCGCGTGCGCTGCGTCGGGGCGGCGTCCAGGTGGGGTGGGGCGTGGCGACGGCGACATATCCCGGTCGACGCATGCCCGCGAGCTGCCGGGTGCGGACCGCTGCCGACGGAACCGTCCAATTCGCCTCCGCGACACACGAAGTCGGCAACGGCGTACGGACCGTCATGACTCAGGTGGCTGCAGACGTCACCGGGCTGCCGCTGTCCAGGGTCGCCTTCGACTCCGGCGACTCCGATTTCCCCGCCGCCCCCTACAGCGGTGCCTCGCAGACCACCGCAACGGTCGGCTCGGCCGTCCTCGCCGCGGCCTCCGAATGGAAACGCCGACTCCTCGCGCTTGCCGGCGCCCACGCCGACCCAGCGGACGTCGACCTGACCGAGCTCGCCGGCGAACTCAGCTTCACCGTTGACAGCGACGCCGGTGATCAGAGCGCCCAAGCCTTCCAATCGTTCGGTGCCCACTTCTGCGAGGTGGAGGTCGACGAGCAGATCGGGCGGGCCACCGTCGTGAGGTGGGTCGCCGTGATGGACTGCGGACGCGTGCTCAACCCGAAGCTCGCCCGCAGTCAGGTGATGGGCGGCATCACCTTTGGGCTGGGCATGGCGCTCCTCGAACAGGTGCCTTTCGACGCCGAAACCGCCAAGATGATCGGCGAGTACTACCTGCCAACCCATGCCGACCGACCCGAATTCGACATCTCGTTCATTGACGAGGCCGACTTCGGCCTCGATCCGATCGGGGTGCGTGGGATCGGTGAGATCGGCACCTGTGGTGTGCCTGCCGCGATCGCCAACGCCATCTTCCACGCCACCGGAAAGCGGTTGCGCGACTTGCCGATCACCCTGGAGGACTTGATGACGCCCTACCATCCACCCACCGCCGAGGTGGCTCGATGAGCCGGCACGTGGTGGAACTTGGCATCAACGGTGAGTCCCACCGCGTCGAGGCCGACGTCCGCACCACGCTGCTCGACCTGTTGCGCGAACACCTGCACCTGACCGGCACGAAGAAAGGCTGCGACCACGGGCTGTGCGGCGCGTGCACGGTGGCCGTCGACGGTGAGCGCGTGCTGAGTTGCCTGACCCTCGCGGCGTCGATCGACGGATCGGACGTCCTGACCATCGAGGGCATCGCCGATGCGGGCGAATTGCATCCGCTGCAGCAGGCCTTCATGGACTGCGACGGATTTCAATGCGGCTTCTGCACGCCCGGCCAGATCTCGTCGGCGCACGCGATGCTCGCCGAGCACGCCAGGGGTGACCTGAGCACGGCGTCGTTCGAGGGCGCCCGCGACGATGTCGTCAAGGGTTGTTCGCGACTGACCACCGCCGAGATCCGGGAACGGATGGCAGGCAACATCTGCCGGTGCGGCGCCTACGAAAACATCGTCGCCGCCATCGAGACCGTCGCCAACGAGCCGACCGCATGAAAACCTTCGCGTTCCGGCACGCCGTCGACGTCGACGACGCCGTCACCGCCGGTGCGACGCCGGGCACCAAGTACCTCGCAGGCGGCACCAACCTGCTCGACCTGATGAAGGGCGGGGTCGAGCAGCCCGATTCGTTGGTCGACCTGCGGCGGCTCGGCCTGACCACGATCGCCGCCACCGCCGAGGGTGGGGTGTTCATCGACGCGGGCGTGACCAACAGTGCGGTCGCCAACCATCCGCTGATCCGCACGCAGTACCCGGTGGTGTCTCATGCGATCCTCAGCGGCGCCACCACTCAGCTGCGCAACATGGCGACCGCGGGCGGAAACCTGTTGCAGCGCACCCGTTGTCCCTACTTCATGCAGACGACGTTCTCGTCGTGCAACAAGCGCGCTCCCGGCAGCGGATGCGCGGCTCGGCACGGGTTCCACCGCGAGCACGCGATCTTCGGCGCCAGTGACGACTGTGTGGCGGTCCACCCGTCCGACATGGCGGTGGCCCTCGCCATCCTCGACGCCGTCGTTCACGTGCGAAGCGAAGATGGGGAGCGCACCATCCCGATCGACGATTTCTTCTCGCTTCCTGGCGACACCCCGGACGTGGACAACACACTGCGCCGTGGCGAACTCGTCCTCGGCATCGAGTTGCCGCGGTCCGAGTTCGCCGACCACTCCTGGTATCTCAAGGTGCGCGACCGGCATAGCTATGCGTTCGCGCTGGTGTCGGTGGCGGCCGGGCTGACCATCGGCGACGGCGTGATCACCTCGGCCGCCCTAGCGCTGGGTGCGGTGGCCGCCACGCCATGGCGGCTGCGCGAGGCCGAGCAGAGCCTCGTCGGACGTCGACCCGGTGAGGACGCATTCCACGCGGCCGCTGCGCTGGCGATGAACGGTGCGCAACCGCTGCCGCAGAACGCGTTCAAGGTAGACCTCGGCCGCCACAGTGTGGTGCGGGCACTGACGCTGGCCGCGCACGTGCGCACCTCGTGACGCTCTCACCCGACATCGTCGGCCTGACATACGTCTACCCCGACCACTATGAGGTCGGGCGGGAGAAGATCCGTGAATACGCCGCGGCCGTGCACAACGAGGATGCCGCGTACTTCGACGAGGACGCCGCCGCCGCGCTGGGGCACGGCGCCATCCTTGCGCCCCTGACCTTCATCTCGATTCTCGGCCTCAAGGCCCAGATGGCCTTCTTCGAACACCACAACATCCCGATCACGGAGGAGAAGCTGGTCCAGGCCGAGCAGGGACTGACGATGTTGCGGCCCATCAAGGCCGGCGACAAGCTGCACTGCCACGTCCGTCTCGAGTCACTTCGGCGAGCGTTCGGGGCGGATGTCTTGACGATCAGAAGCCGCATCACGAACCAGGACGGCGAGATCGTGCAGGAGGACTACACCACGATGGCCGGGCGCACCGAGGACGGGACGGGCTAGCGACAGGTGGTACAACGCACCTCCGCGCGGGTATGCCGAACGATGACTGACTCGAAGGAGAATTCGTGAGCACACCCGACCACGTTGAAAATACAGGCGACAACCTCCGTCACGCAGCTGAGATACAAGAGCAGGCACGGGATGAGGAGACGGAGACGGAGGTGCCCGCGGAGGAAGCCGCTCCCGTCACACCGCTGCCTGACTTCAACACGTAAGCGACGCCCGACCACTTTACGATCGGCAAGTGCGATCCTGTACGGTCGTAAAGTATGCAGACGACCGCGACGCAGACGCCGAGCGCAGCCGACACCCGGCAGCGCCTGATCGACGTCGCCGTCGACCTGTTCACCAGGCACAGCTTCGCGGGCACGTCGCTGCAGATGATCGCCGACGAGATGGGCTTCACGAAGGCGGCCATCTACTACCACTTCCGTACCCGCGAAGAACTGCTCGCCGCCGTCGTCGAGCCGATGTTCGAAGAGCTGAGCATCGTCATCGCCGCCGCTGCGGCGCAGCGCAGCGCCAACGCCAGAGCCGACCACATGCTTCGCGGCTACGCCGGACTGGCAGTGGCCAACCGCGCGCTGGTATCGGTACTTGCCTGCGATCCGAGCGTGACGACGCTGTTGCGCGAACAGCCGCACTGGTCGGCGCTGATCAGCAGGCAGCTCGCACTGCTCGCGGGCGACGAGGCGGATCCGGGCGGACTCATCAAGGCCACCGTCGCACTCGCCGGGATCTCGAGCGCCGTCGGGCCTGCTTGGATCGCCGTCGACGACGACGACCTGCTGCGGCACCTCGTGGACACAGGACGGCGCACACTCGGGTTGCGCAGGAAAGGACCTCATTCATGAAGACAGCCGTCGTCACCGGCGGAGCGTCGGGCATCGGCCGCGCCATCGCGGCGCGCCTCGAAACCGATGGCCACCACGTCGCCACCATCGACCTTCAGCCGTCGGACTCCGATTTCGCCTACACCGCCGACGTCACCGACCGCCAACAGGTCGACACGGCCCTCGACGCGATTCGTACTCAGCTCGGCCCGGTGTCCATTCTGGTGAACGCCGCTGGGCTGGACGGCTTCTCGCGTTTCGCCGACATCTCCTTCGACGTTTGGCAGCGAGTGCTCAACGTCAACCTCAACGGTGTCTTCCACTGCTGTCAGGCGGTGCTGCCCGACATGGTCGACGCCGGCTGGGGCCGCATCGTGAACATCAGCTCGTCGAGCACACACTCCGGCGTCGCGGGCATGGCGCACTACGTCGCGGCCAAGTCCGCGCGTCAACGGCCTGACGAAATCCCTGGCGCTGGAGTACGGCCCGGCCGGGATCACCGTCAACGCGGTGCCGCCTGGGTTCATCGACACCCCGATGCTGCGCAGTGCCGAAGATCGCGGCTTCACCAACGTCGAGAAGACGATCGCGATGACGCCTGTGCGTCGGATGGGCAAGCCAGAGGACATCGCCGCCGCGTGCGCGTTTCTGGTGTCCGAGGAAGCCGGCTACATCACCGGACAGATCCTCGGCGTGAACGGCGGTCGGAATACCTAACGGCCTAGGGTTGTTCAGTCACTCTTAGGTAGATGCGCATTCGCGTATCCCGGACGAGATGCGCCGTACCCGGTCGGTCAAGACGACGCACACTGGAGGATTCATGTCCGGCGTCACCACGACCATCCCCGGCCCCGTCGCCAAACCACTTGACGTGCAATGGATTCACGGCTCACCGTCGTCGAAACACAACACCGATCCCGATCTGCAGATCTACTGGTATGACGAGAACACCGCCATCCTGCGGCAGAACAAGGCGATCGATTACGAGGCGCCGTTCCTGTTTCTGCTGTTCGGGCAGGAGCGCGCCGTCCTGCTCGACACCGGCGCCACCGCCTCGCCCGATTTCTTTCCGCTCCGCCGGATCGTCGACGGGCTCATCGACACCTGGCTCGATCGGAACCCTCGCAGCGACTACGGACTCCTGGTCATCCACACGCATGGACACGATGACCACGTGGCAGGCGACGACCAGTTCGCCGACCGCCCCGACACCGTTCTGGTGAAGGCCGACAAGGACGACGCCTGGGAGTTCTTCGGCTTTTCGAGCGATGCCGATTCGATCAGACCCGTCGATCTCGGTGGTCGCGTGCTGCAGGCGTTCGCGACCCCCGGACACCACTCCGCCTCGGTCACCTTCTACGACCCGTTGACTGGAATTCTGTTCACCGGGGACACCGTGTACCGGGGCAGGCTCTACATCGTGGACTGGGCGGCCTTCTCGCACAGCATCGATCGGCTGATCGAATTCTGCGCGACCCATCCGGTAACGCACGTCATCGGATGTCACATCGAGATGACCCGCCAACCAGGCGTCGACTACCCGGTCCGGACCTCATACCAGCCCGACGAGCCACCGTTGGAGATGACGGTGGCCCACCTGAACGCAATCCGCGCCGCCCTCGACGACGTAGGTCCCGAGCCTGCGCAGCGTGCATTCGACGACTTCATCCTCTGGCCGGAGGACGACGAGTAGCCTCGGCGCGCCAACCGGTTGACTCGCTGGACGCTGTGATCTACATTACGTGGAAACGTTCCCATGGAAACGTTCCCACGACGTGTAGGAGCACAAAGTGGCAGGTAGGGGAGTCACCATCCGTGACGTCGCCGCGCACGCAGGGGTTTCCCTCGGCACGGTGTCCCGGGTGCTCTCCGGCCATCCCGCCACCTCACCGCAGGCCAGGGACCGCGTCACCGAGGCGGTCAGCGCGCTCGGATACCGACCCAACGTGCAGGCGCGCTCGCTTCGGCTCACCCGTACACAGGCGATCGGCCTGCTGGTGTCCGATGTGCGTAACCCGTTCTTCGCCGACGTCGCCCACGCCGCAGAGCAGGCCGCACTCGCCGCCGACTACGTCACGCTGCTCGGCAACGCCAACGAGAACGTCGAGCAGCAAGACCGGTACCTCGAGACATTTCTGAACCAACGTGTCGACGGCGTCGTGCTGGCGCCGCAGGGCCGCGGCTCGGGCAGCCTCGACGCGCTCATCGCAAGCCAGATGCCCGTGGTCTTCGTCGACCGGACCGTCGACGGCTTCGATGTGCCGAGCGTGACGACCGACAGTCGGGCAGGCCTCGATGAGGCGATCGCTCACCTCGTCGCCGCCGGACATTCGCGGATCGGCTATATCGGCGGCCCCCAGTCGATCTCGACTGGACGACAGCGCTACGACGACTTCACCGAAGCGCTCCCGCGGCACGGCATCGCCATCGACCCGTCGCTGATCACCTTCGGCGACTTCCAGGAGGAAAGTGGCGTGCGCGCCGCCGAACAACTCCTGTCGGCGCCGAACTCCCCGACAGCGATCCTCGCCGCGGACAACCTGATGGCACTCGGTGCGCTCGCCGCGATCCGCGCGCACGGACTGCGGTTGGGGACCGATGTCGAGGTCGTGGCCTTCGACGACATCGAGTGGCTCGCGCACTTCGACCCGCCGATCTCGGTGATCGCGCAGGATGCGGGCACCGTCGGGCGTTGTGCCGTCGAGCTGCTGATGAGCGTCATCAACGGCGACGAGCCCGAATCGGTAGTGCTGCCAACGAGGTTCATCGACAGATCGACGGGACGACGCCGTGAATGACGACCGTCGACCGCGCGTGTTCGTCGTCGGCAGCCTCAACGCCGACCACCGCGTACACGTCACCCGTCTGCCCGCGCCGGGTGAGACGGTGCTGGCGTCCGATACCGCGGTGACCGCGGGAGGTAAGGGCGCGAACCAGGCCGTCGCAGCGGCAAGGGCGGGCGCACCGACGACGATCGTCGGCGCCATCGGCGACGACCCCGACGGCAGGCTGCTTGCGCGCGCACTCGCCGAGCAGGACATCGACGCGCGGCACGTGCGGGTGATCCCCGATGCGGCGACGGGACGCGCGCTCATCACCGTCGACCGCCGCGGCGAGAACACCATCATCGTCGCCGCGGGAGCGAACGAAATGCTCACCGCCGCCGACATCGATGACGGCCTTCGCGACATCGCCGCCGGCGACCTGCTGCTGCTTCAACTCGAAACACCCGAGCCGTTGGTCCGGCACGCCGCACGCGCGGCATCGGGCGCAGGCGCCACCGTCGTCCTCAACCCAACCCCAGTGCCGGATTCCGTGCACGACCTGTTCGACGACGTCGACCTCCTTGTCGTCAACGAACACGAGCTCGCTCACCTCGCCGACGACATCACGTCGCTCGCCCGCAAGGCCGACGCCACCGTGATCTGCACGCTGGGCGCCGACGGGGTGGACGTCACACACCGCGGCGGCGTCGAGCACATCGCCGCGTCGGCGGTGGACGCGGTCGACACCACCGCAGCAGGCGACACCTTCATCGGCTACTTCGCGGCACATCTTGCCGGCGCACCAGACGACATCCTCGGGGCGATCAGGGTCGCGGTGCTGGCCGCGGGCGTCACCGTGACCCGACCGGGCGCCATCGAATCGATCCCGTATGACGACGAACTCGCAAGCAACGCAATGACAACGGAGGGAAAGCGATGAGAATCGCACTCGGCAACGACCACGCGGGCTATTCGCTCAAGGCGCATGTGCGATCGGTGCTCGAACGCCTCGGCCATGAGGTCATCGACACCGGCGCGCAGGACGACACCCCTGTCGACTTCCCCGATATCACCCGCGACACGTGCGAGCCGGTGCGCACGGGTGACGCCGACCGCGCCGTGCTGGTGTGCGGGACGGGTCAGGGCGCCGTCATGGCGGCCAACAAGATTCCCGGAATCCGCTGCGCCCTCGCCCACGACGTCTACTCGGCGCATCAGGCCGTCGAGCACGACGACGCGAACGCACTCGCCATGGGCGCGTGGGTGATCGGGCAGGCGACGGCGGGCGAGGTGATCGAATCGTTCCTCGCCGCACGCTTCGACGACGACGACGACACCGTCCGCCGCGTCCGCAAACTGCATGAGCTCGAACTCAACGCGGCTCGGCAGCTGGCCGACGAATTATCAAAGGAGATAACGCAATGAGCACCGCCATCGACGACACTCGGCGGCAAGCCGAACACGGTTCGCCCGGCAAGATCAAGACCGCATTGGGCGCGGCGGCCGGAACCTGCGTGGAGAATTACGACTTCGTCGCCTACGGCACCGCATCGGCGCTGTACTTCGGCGACGCCTTCTTCCCCGAGTCGGACCCCGTCACCGGCACGCTGCTGTCGTTCGCCACCCTCGGTGTCGGCTTCTTGATGCGCCCGATCGGCGGCAGCGTCGGTGGATATCTCGCGGATCGGTTCGGCCGCAAGCCCGTCCTCGTCGGGGCGCTGCTCATCATGGGCATCGCCACTGTCCTGATCGGCCTGCTGCCCACCTACGCACAGGTCGGCGTCCTTGCACCTGTGCTGCTGGTGGCGATCCGCGTCATTCAGGGTCTCGCATTCGGCGCCGAATGGGGCGGCGCGGTGCTGATGGCGTTCGAACACGCGCCGTGGCGGCAGCGCGGACGGTTCGCCGCGATCCCGCAGGCGGGCAATCCACTCGGCATCGCGCTCGCGAACATCGCGTTCCTGGCCGCCGCACCGCTCGACAGTGACTGGTCTTGGCGAATCCCGTTCCTGGCCAGTTCAATTCTCATCGTCGTCGGACTGTTCGTGCGGTTGCGGTTGAGCGAGTCGCCGGAGTTCGAGATGGCCAAGGCCGCGGGCAAGGTCGTTCGCAATCCGTTCCTCACCGTCATCCGCGAAGACTGGCGAAACATCCTGCGGATCATCGCGTTACGTGTCGTCGAGTCGTGCGCCTACTACCTCACCGCCACCTACCTGCTGTCCTACATCGCCAAGCGCGACCCGGCGGATCGCACCATTGCGCTCACCGGCGTGGTGATCGCCAGCGTCATCGCGGTGGGCACCACGCTGTACGCGGGCCGCCTCACCGACCGCGTCGGCCGCCGACGCGTGTACCTGGCCGGCTGTCTGCTGGCCATCGCATTCGGCATCCCGATGTACCTGATGGCCAACACCGGTCAACCGTTCCTGATCGTGCTGCTGTTCATCATCGCCATCGGCGTCATCCACGCGGTGCTCACCGGCACCCAGGGCGCCTGGTTCGCCGAGCTGTTCAAGACGAGCACGCGTACGTCGGGTGCATCCATCGGCTATCAGGTCGCCGCGTCGATCGCCGGCTTCGCGCCGTTCCTCGCGGTGCTGCTCGCCAACTCGTGGGGCTGGATCGGGCCTGCCCTGTTCTATGTGGCGGTCGGGCTCGTCGGCCTCGGCGGCGTGATGGCGACCAAGGAGACCTGGGGTCCGAAGCAGCGCGCCGAGGTGGACGCGCTGATTCGCGGCGACGCCGACGTGAACTCTGTGGAGGCTGCGCCCGCGTAACGGGTATGCCCTACCGATGCTCACCGTCAGTAGGCACATCGACGCCCCCGCCGCGGCCGTGTGGAAGGTCCTCGTCGACCTCGACGCATGGCCACGGTGGGGGCCCACCGTCTCCGGCGCGGATCTCGACGGCGACGAGCTGACCCTCGGAGCGACGGGCCACGTGCGCACACCGGTCGGGGTCGCGCTTCCGTTCACCATCACCGAGTTCGAGCCAGGCCGTCGCTGGGCCTGGTCCGTGGCCGGTGTGCCCGCGACTTCGCATTCGGTCGAACCCGACGGCAACGGGTGCCGCGCGAGCATGGCCGCGCCGTGGTGGGCACCGGCGTATCTGCCGGTGCTGGCGATCGCACTGCAGCGGATCGAGAAGTTGGTCCGCTAGCCGCGTCGTTGTGCTACCCAGGCACAATGAGAAAACTGGCGCTGGCCGGCGTCGTGGCTGCGAGCGCGTTGTCGATCGGATCGCCGGTCGCTCATGCGGATCGGGCTGAACCACCGCCGCTGTACGGGTACTACAACGTGTTCGTCGACTTCGCGAAGCAGACCTTCAACGGGACGCCGACACCGATGGAGTCGAAGACCTTTCCCGTCCTGTTCACCACCACCTGTGACGTGAATGGTTGCGTCGCGCGCATGGACAACAGCGATGACCAGAAGCGAAACCCCGGCGCCCCTTTGGAATTCGAGTACCGATGGAACAACGGTCGGTGGGAGACGAGCGGTGAGCAGCCCTACCTCTGTCAACGCACCGACCCCAACAGCGGCGTGCCATCCCGGCGCTCGGACTACTGGATCCCGAATCCCGACGGCAGCTTCTTCGGAGAGCGGACCCTCGTCGTCGACGGCGCAGGGTGCCCCGGTGAGGGACCGGGAACCCACTGGGTGCCGATCTCGCTGACCCCGATCGAGCCTCCGTCGGGCTGACCGACGCCGCGTGCGATGCACCAAAACTTGTCGTACCCAAGTGCTTTGATGGGTTTATGTCTTTGACCGCACCGTCATTCGTTCCGTCGCCGCCTCGTGAGGCGCGCCTGGAGGTGTTGTTCGAAGAGTTGGCGGAGTTAACCGGTCAGCGCAACGCCATCGACGCCCGCATCGTCGACATCGTCGCCGAGATCGACGGTGACCGACTGTGGGGTAACACCGGATGCCGCTCGGTCGCCGCACTGGTCGCCTGGAAAACCGGCACCTCGCCCACCAACGCGCAGACGATCACTGCCATCGCCAACCGGCTAGGCGAGTTTCCGCGCTGCGTTGCGGGCTTGCGGGAGGGCCGGCTGTCGCTCGATCAGGTCGGCGTGATCGCCGAGCGGGCCTCCGACGGTTCTGATGAGCACTATGCGGCGCTGGCCGAGGTCGCCACGGTCAGCCAGCTGCGCACCGCGATCAAGCTCGAACCGCGACCGCAACCCGATCCGCAACCCGAACGCGCAGCGCGTCGATCACCAAAACCAGCGACGGGCACGTCCACCACCTGGAAGATCATCCTGCCCAAGCTCGACGCGGCGAAATTCGATGCGGCGCTGCAATCACACCGCGACGCGTTGATCGCCGAGTGGAAACGCGATCACGACGACGACCGGCGCTCACCGAACCGGCCGCCGCTGCCCGGCGCCGGCGATGCGTTCCTGCGGCTGGTCGAGGCCGGCTGGGACGCCGACGCCGCGCGCCGCCCGCACGGGCAGCACACCACGGTGGTGATGCACGTCGATGTCAAAGACCGCGTCGCCTCGCTGCATCTGGGCCCGCTGCTGTCGGATTCCGAACGCCGCTACCTGACCTGCGACGCCACCTGCGAGGTGTGGTTCCACCGCGACGGGCAGGTCATCGGCGCCGGGCGGGCCACCCGGGTGATCAACCGCCGGCTTCGCCGCGCGCTCGAGCATCGCCACCCCACCTGTGCCGTTCCCGGCTGCGGGGCCACCCGTGGTCTGCATGCCCATCACATCCGCCACTGGGAAGACGGCGGCCCCACCGAGTTGGACAACCTGGTCCTGGTCTGTCCGTACCACCACCGGCTGCATCACCGCGGCGTCATCACCATCACCGGACCCGCCGACCAGCTCGTCGTCACCGACAGCGAGGGACAACAACTCACCGATGGCTCACTGGCCCGTCCACCGACCAAACCCCCGCCCGCCGTCGCGCCCTATCGAGGACCCATCGGCGAACGCGCCGACTGGTGGTGGTACGAACCCTTCCAACCCCAACCACCACCGACAAACAACTAGCCACTTGGCCGCTTGCACGGTCGAGGACACCACGTACTTGGGCATGCTGTTCAATCTGTCCGCCCACGCACCCGACACGGGACGGCCACCGCTGACTCTCGAAGAACTCGTCGGTGCGCCGCCCCAGCAGCAGAGCCTCGGCGCGCCAGCGCCTGGTCCAACTCGAGTTCGGCCCATGCTTCGCGATCCGTTCTTCCTATCCTGTTGGAACCAACCGCCACGCTCGAACCCCTCCTCACCGGTCTGGTCTTTTACAACTCCGTCGAGCGATACATTCTCGCTGATGATTATCTGTCCCATCTCTGTTCTCCCTCATCGCGTTAACGGCTACCACTGATACAGACACCGCTTCTACGTGAAAGTGGCGCTCGCCAACCGCCCCGTTCACCCCCCTTCCTGTGTCTATATACGGTGGCAGCATCTGCAAAGAGGACGAGTGAGGAGGCGACGCTCGTGACAATCCGCGCTACCTGATTGGCCCGCGCGCAAGCCGGTCGACGCGGAGGCGTTCTCGGAGCTGACCTCGCCGTATCTTCGAGAGCTTCAGTGCACTGCTATCGGATGCTCTGATCTTTCCAATACGCCGAAGACGCTCTGCAAGACGCGCTTCTCGCTGCTTCGCAAGGATCTCCTCGCGTTCGAGTCACGCGTCGCTGCGTACCTGGCTCTACCGGATCGCCACCTATCGATGCCTCAACTAGCGCCGTCAGCCAGCCGTCACCCCGCCTCTCTGTGCGACGTGCCCGCATGTCTAACCACCTGAGCCTACTCCGCTCCGCGAGGTCTTCTCTCTCGAGCCGTTTCCCGACGCTCTGCTCTATCTCTCCCTTGTCGCGCCACTGGCCCGGAGGCTCGATACGAGCAGATCGAAGACATCTCTCTCGCCTTTGTCACCGCACTGCAGAGCCTGCCCCCTCTGCAGTCGCCGTTCTCATCCTGCGCGACGTCCTCTTTTTCCGCGCAAACGATGTCGCCGCTATGCTGGACTCTACGTCTAGGCGTCTAGCGCCTGCAGACCGCCCCGACGGCCGCCGAGCCGACCAGCTTCGTGTACTTGGCCAACACACCCGTCGTGTACACCGGCGGCAGCGGCTCGAATCCTGCTTTGCGCGACTCGAACTCGTCCTTGTCGACGAGCAGGTCGAGCGTGCCCTTGGCGACGTCGAGCCGGATCTTGTCGCCGTCCTTGATGAACGCGATCGGCCCGCCGTCGACGGCCTCGGGCGCGATGTGGCCGACGCACAGCCCGGTCGTGCCGCCGGAGAATCGCCCATCGGTCATCAGCAGCACGTCCTTGCCGAGGCCCGCACCCTTGATCGCGCCGGTGATGGCCAGCATCTCGCGCATACCCGGCCCGCCCTTGGGCCCTTCGTAGCGGATGACGACGACGTCGCCGTGGGTGATGGTGCCGTCTTCAAGCGCGTCCAGTGCCGCCCGCTCACGCTCGAAAACCCTTGCGGTGCCCTCGAACACATCGGAGTCGAAGCCCGCCGACTTCACCACGGCGCCCTCGGGCGCCAGCGAGCCGTGCAGGATCGTGATGCCACCGGTGGGGTGGATCGGGTTGTTCATCGCCCGCAGCACCTTGCCGTCCGGGTCAGGCGGCGCGATGTGAGCGAGGTTCTCGGCCATCGTCTGGCCCGTCACGGTGAGGCAATCCCCGTGCAGCACACCGGCGTCCAGCAGCGCCTTCATCACCACGGGCACGCCGCCGATCTCGTCGACGTCCTTCATCACGTGACGGCCGAAGGGCTTCACGTCGGCGAGGTGGGGCACCCGCTGCCCGACGCGGGTGAAGTCCTCGAGCGTCAGCTTCACGTTGGCTTCCCACGCGATGGCCAGCAGATGCAGCACGGCGTTGGTGGAACCGCCGAACGCCATGACGACGGCGATGGCGTTCTCGAAGGCCTCCCTGGTGAGGATGTCGCGGGCGGTGATGCCGCGGCGCAGCATCCCGACGACGGCCTCACCGGACTTGCGCGCGTACTCCTCGCGCCGCTTGTCGACGGCGAGCGGAGATGCGCTGCCCGGCAACGACAGTCCAAGCGCTTCGGCGGCCGACGCCATGGTGTTGGCGGTGTACATACCGCCGCACGCGCCCTCGCCGGGACAGATGGCGCGCTCGATGATGTCGACGTCCTCGCGCGACATCAGGCCGCGGGAGCACGCGCCGACCGCCTCGAAGGCGTCGATGATGGTGACTTCCTTCTCGCTGCCGTCGGTCATCTTGGCGACGCCCGGCATGATCGAGCCGTTGTAGAAGAAGACCGACGCAAGGTCGAGGCGCGCGGCGGCCATCAGCATGCCGGGAATCGATTTGTCGCAGCCGGCCAGCAGCACGGTGCCGTCGAGGCGCTCCGCCTGCACCACCGTCTCGACGCTGTCGGCGATCACCTCACGTGAGACGAGGGAGAAGTGCATGCCCTCATGACCCATCGAGATGCCGTCGGAAACCGAGATGGTGCCGAACTCCAGCGGGTACCCGCCTGCCTCGTGGACGCCGCCCTTGACCGACTGCGCCAGTCGTTGCAGCGACATGTTGCATGGCGTGATCTCGTTCCACGAGGACCCCACCCCGATCTGCGGCTTGGCCCAGTCGTCGTCACCCATCCCTACGGCGCGGAGCATCCCACGGGCGGCGGTCTTCTCGAGGCCGTCGGTGACGTCGCGGCTGCGCGGCTTGATGTCGATGGAATCTGGGTCTGAGGGCATGAGTCCGATTATGCGCCTGACCTGGTAGGCGGCCAAAATGGTTATTCATACCCCAGCGGGGTATCGCGGTAGAATCGACTCATGACCGCCGAACACGGCTATACGTCCAACAAGGACAACTACGCGAAAAGGCTGCGTCGCATCGAGGGTCAGGTTCGCGGCATCGCGAAAATGATCGAAGACGACAAGTACTGCATCGACGTCCTCACCCAGATCAGCGCCGTGAACAGCGCCCTGCAATCGGTCGCCCTCGGCCTGCTCGACGAACACCTCGGCCACTGCGTGACGCATGCGGTCGCCGAGGGCGGCGACGAGGCCGACGCGAAACTGGCAGAGGCGTCGGCCGCGATCGCCCGCCTCGTTCGGTCCTGACGACCACTACCCGCCCAGCGCGTCCTCGATGCGCTCGACCTTGGCCGTCAACTGGCCGGTGTGGCCGGGCCGGATGTCGGCCTTGAGCACCAGGCTCACCCGCGGGGACGCCGCTGCAACCGCATCGACCGCCCGCTTCACGACCGCCATCACCTCGTCCCACTCGCCCTCGATGTTGGTGAACATCGCGTTGGTCTCGTTGGGCAGACCCGACGCGCGAACGACACGGACCGCCTCGGCGACGGCCGCGCCGACACCTCCGTTGTCGTCGCCGCCCGACGGGCTGACGCTGAAGGCCACCAGCATCGCTACTGCTTCGTGTAGCCGGTAGGCCGCACGATCAGGATCACGCGGTCGGCCTTGTCGGGCGGCGGCTCGGTCAGCGGGCCGCTGTAGCGGTCGTTGAGTTTCAGATAGAAGGCCCCCGTCGGATCCGGCACGATCTCCTCGACGACACCGCGGACCTCGAGATAGCGGTACGGGTTCTCCGGATCGATGATCGACATCGCGACATTCGGGTTCGCCTCGATGTTGCGGAACTTCTGCCGCTTGTTGGTGTGGGTGAACCGCAGCAGCTCGCCGTCCCAGGCGAACCACATCGGATTCACCTGCGGGCGGCCGTCGGGTCTGACGGTGGCCAGATGTCCGTAGACGGGCAGATCCAATAGATGCGCGTAACCCTCGGGAATGTCGGCCATCTGGTTCCTCTCCTTGCCGATACCGTGATGTAGCTCGATATGACCATCGCCGACACCACCATGCCAACCCGGGCGTGGACACCCCGCATCGCCCTGCAGCTGGCGGTGCTGGCGTCGGCCGCCTTCGTCTATGTCACCGCGGAGATGGTCCCGGTTGGCGCGCTACCCGACATCGCATCCGACCTACGGGTCAGCGAGGCCGTCGTCGGCACCCTGTTGGCCGGCTATGCGCTGGTGGCCGCGGTGACCACGGTGCCGTTGGTGCGGCTCACCGCGCACTGGCCACGGCGTCGCACCCTTTTGGTGACGCTGGTCTGTCTGACTGTGTCTCAATTGATTTCGGCGCTGGCACCCAACTTCGCGGTGCTGGCAGGCGGCCGGGTGCTGTGTGCGCTGACGCACGGGTTGATGTGGTCGGTGATCGCACCCATCGGCGCTCGGCTGGTTCCCGCGACCCACACCGGCCGCGCGACCACCGCGATCTACGCGGGCACCACGCTCGCGCTCGTCGTCGGCAACCCGCTGACGGCGGCGATGAGCGAGTTGTGGGGCTGGCGGCAGGCCGTCGTGATGGTCACGCTCGCCGCGGCAGCGGTCACGACGGCCGCATGGGCGACGCTGCCGCCGATGGTGTTGTCGGCCGCCGAGGTCGACACCGTACGCGGCCACGAACGCCACCACCGTGACAGCAGGCTGATGACGCTGAGCGTGCTGACGCTCATCGGCGTCACCGGCCATTTCATCTCCTACACGTTCATCGTGGTGATCATCCGCGACGTCGTCGGCGTGCGCGGCCCGCATCTGGCGTGGCTGCTCGCCGGCTTCGGTGTCGCGGGTTTGTCGGCGATGGCGTTGATGGCCCGACCGGCGGACCGGCATCCCAAGGCGTCGGTGGTCGGCTGCCTCGCCGTGCTCGCCGCCGCGTTCGCGGCACTGGCGGCCCTGGCCGGCGACAAACACCCGACTGTCGTGACGATCGCGGTCGGCGCCGCGGCGATCATCGTCTGGGGCGCGGCGTCCACTGCGCTGGCGCCTTTCCTTCAGGCGGCCGCGATGCGCACCGCACCCGACGATCCCGACGGCGCGTCAGGCGTGTACGTCACGGCGTTCCAGATCGGGATCATGGCCGGTTCGCTGCTCGGCGGCCTGTTATACGAGCAGGCCGGGCTGGCGGCGATGATCGGTGCGTCGGCCGCGTTGATGGCCCTCGCTCTGGCAGGGGTGACGGCTACGCGTGGCCTATTCTCGTTTGTCCAGGTAACCAGCAGGAAGTAACGTTCGACACCCTCCGTCGATGAACAGGGCAGCTCAGCGCCGTTTACTGGACAGGTGTCCGGGTTGGGGAGGCCCATTTCGGCGTTAGCCGGTCTTCACGCTGTGCGAGACTGGTCGCAGCTTTTGACTGGAGGTGTACGCATGCCGCAGCGCATGATGCGGAAGCTTGTCACCGCGACAATCGCGGTTGGCTTGATCGGTGGGTCGGCGTTCGGTAGCCCGTTGGCATTCGCCGATCCCGAGCCCGCTCCTGACCCGTTCGCGACCCGTGCCGGGCCCCGTCCCCGCCGCAGAGGCGCCCGTGGCCGAGGCACCTATCGACCCTGCCGCTGCGATCGCACCGCCGCCGCCTGCTGCGGCCGACCCGTTCGCGCCGCCGCCTCCCGCGGATCCGCTGGCCGTGCCGCCTGCGCCCGCGCCTGTCGACCCGCTGGCGCCACCCGCCGATCCGGCCGCGCCGCCTGCCGACCCGTTCGCGAATCGGCCGACGACCATCCCCGAAGGCACCCCCGCGGGCCAGAACCCGACGCCGTACGTCGGTGACCCGGTGTTCCTGCCGCCGTCCTTCAACCCGGTCAACGGCTCCATGGTCGGCGTCGGCAAGCCGATCATCATCAACTTCCAGCGGCCGATCGTCGATCGCCCGATGGCCGAGCAGGCCATCCACATCTCGTCGACCCCGGCCGTGCCCGGCAAGTTCTACTGGATGAGCGACACCCAGGTGCGCTGGCGCCCGCTCGATCTTCTGGCCGAAGGACACCAACGTCCTCATCGACGCAGGCGGCACCAAGTCGACGTTCCGCACCGGTGAGTCGCTCGTCGCCACCATCGACGACAAGACACACCAGATGACCATCACCCGTAACGGCAAGGTGGAGAAGACGTTCCCGGTGTCGATGGGCAAGCCCGACGGCAAGCACGAGACCAAGAACGGCACCTACTACGTGCTCGAGAAGTTCGCCGACATCGTGATGGACTCCTCGACGTACGGGGTGCCCAACACGTCTGCGGAGGGCTACAAGCTGAAGGTCCAGGACGCCGTCCGGATCGACAACAGCGGCATCTTCGTGCACAGCGCCCCGTGGTCGACGGGTGACCAGGGCAAGCGCAACGTCAGCCACGGCTGCATCAACCTCAGCCCGGCCAACGCGCAGTGGTTCTACGACAACTTCGGCAGTGGCGACCCCATCGTCATCAAGAACTCCGTCGGCACCTACAACACGAACGACGGCGCCCAGGACTGGCAGATCTAGCCATAGTGTTGCGGCCTTGACCTGACCGCGCACAGGATGGGTCATGGCCCATCGGCCGCGCGTCGTCGCCGTGATCGTGCTCTTGATCGTGGCCGCCGTCGCGCTGCACGGATACCTGCCCGGCGCGGAGGCGCCGCCGCGGGACCGGCCGACCAGCAGTCTCGGCAGCCTGTTCGCCGTCATCGCGATGCTCGTGGTGTCGATGGCGATCATCGTGATCGCGGTCGTCACGCAGTCGCGCAACCGACCCGTCTCGCACGGTCAAGGCGAACTCCCGAGGGAGCGTGCGGGCGGCAAGCAGCCGCTGACGTGGCGCATGGTCCTCATCGCGGTGGCCGTGGTGATCGCGTGGCTGCTTCTGGTCGCGCTGTTGTCGCGGATGAACGCACAACTGGGCATCGACGTGCCGCCGCCCGACGCAGGCACCCCGCCATCGGGTGCGCCTGCGCCGCCCGGCGAGCCGCCCGAGGCGCCGGAGCCGTCGTCCAACGTGTTCTCGCTGCTGGCCGGCTCGACGGTGCTGCTGATGATGCTGGTGTTCGTCGGCGCGGCGATCGCCGGCCGCCGGCAGCGGCGCCGCGTTCTACCGGCCACCGCACCTGGTGACGAACACCCAACTGCGACAACGGCTTCTGCGTCCGACCCGCTGACGAGGGCGGCCGAGGTCGGGCTGGCCGAGGCGGGCGACCTGAGTCGCGAGCCGCGGGAGGCGATCATCGCGTGCTATCTCGCGATGGAACGCGAGCTCGAGAACTCGCCCGATGTCGTTCCGCGCGAGTCCGATACGCCGACGGAGGTGTTGGCCCGCGCGGTGGAGCACCACGCGCTACGCGCCGACAACGCGACCGAACTCGTCGAGCTGTTCGAGGAGGCGCGGTTCAGTCCGCATGTGATGACCGAGGTCCACCGCGAGGCCGCCGTGCGCGTGTTGAGTCTCGTCCTCGCCGAACTCCGGAGCGTCGCATGACGGGCAAGAAACTCGTCGCGGCGGGGCTGTGCCTGGTGATCGGGGTGCAGCTGCTGGCGATGCTGATGGGTGATCGGCGGTTTGTGCTGGTCGTCGTCGGGGTAGCCGTCGCCGTGACCCTGCTGGCGCTGCGCTGGTACATGGCGCGCGGAACCGAGGTCGAGCCGCCCTCGCCGAGCGTGAACGACGCCGAGGAATCGTTGCGCCGCTGGCTGTCTCGCACCCAGACGTTGATCTCCTGGTCGGAATCCACCCGATCGGACTGGGATCGACATCTTCGGCCGATGCTCGCACGTCAGTTCGGCATCGCCACCGGCCAGAAGCAGAACAAGAACCGGGAAGGGTTCAGGGCCACCGGCCGGATGCTCTTCGGCGACGAACTATGGGCCTGGGTGGATCCCGAGAATGTCGCGCGCACCAACCAGCACGTGCCTGGCCCCGGCCGGGAGGCGCTCGACGAAATCCTTCGGAGGTTGGAACAGGCCTATGACGGGCTCTTTGCCGGCGGCGACGACCACCGCCAACTGCGAGGCGGTACTCGACGAGATCCAGCGCGTCGTGGTGGGTAAGCGGTGGGCGCTGACGTTGATCCTCACGTCTGTGCTCGCGCGTGGACACGTGCTGATCGAGGATCTGCCCGGCCTCGGCAAGACGTTGATCGCGAAGTCCTTCGCCGCCGCATTCGGGCTGGAGTTCACCCGCGTGCAGTTCACCCCCGACCTGCTTCCCGCCGACCTGCTCGGCTCGACGGTCTACGACATGCAGTCGGGTCGTTTCGAATTCCGCTCTGGCCCGATCTTCACCAATCTGCTTCTCGCCGACGAGATCAACCGCACACCGCCGAAGACTCAGGCCGCGCTGCTCGAGGCGATGGCCGAGGGTCAGGTGAGCATCGACGGCGTCACCCATCGGCTTCCCGACCCGTTCATCGTGTTGGCCACCGACAACCCGATCGAGTACGAGGGCACCTATCCGCTGCCGGAGGCGCAGCTGGACCGGTTCGCGATCAGGCTCGAACTGCGCTACCTCTCCGAGGACGAAGAGGCGTCGATGCTGCGCCGTCGCCTCGAGCGTGGTTCGGCGGAGCCGAAAGTGAATCAGGTTGTGGACGCCCATGATCTGGTGGCCATGCGCGAGTCGGTGGAAGAAGTCACGGTGCACGACGACGTGCTCGCCTATGTCGTATCACTGGCCAACGCGACGCGGCAGCACCCGCAGGTGGCCGTCGGCGCAAGCCCGCGCGCCGAACTCGACCTCGTTCAGCACGCCCGCGCGCGAGCGCTGCTTTTGGGCCGCGACTATGTGATACCCGAGGACGTGAAATCGCTCGCGGTTCCCACCATGGCGCACCGGATCAGCCTGAAGCCGGAGATGTGGGTGCGCAGGGTGCACGGTGCCGACATCGTGGAGGAACTGTTGCGGCGACTGCCGGTGCCGCGGGCCCGCGGATGATCGAGACCCGGAGCACCGAACCTGAGTTACGTTGGCATGCATCGCCTTTGACGCGCGCGGTGGCCACCTGCGCAGGAGTCGTGCTTGCGGCGGCGCTGATCGGTGCACGATGGCAGCTCATCGCGTTCGTCGCGCCGCTGCTCGGGGTGTTGTGTTCGATCGGCTGGCAGCGAAGTCTGCCCAAGGTCTGCGTGCACGCCGAGCCGGGCCTGCAGCGATGCTTCGAGGGCGAGCAGACGCAGGTGACCGTGTGGGCGACCGCCGAACCGGGCGACGTCGCGGTCGCGCTCACCCTGGCCGGCGTGGACGGTATGACGAGTCGACGTCGCACCTGCGAGCGGAGGCAGACAGACGGTCACCGGCGCCGCCGACCGCTGGGGCCGCTTTCCGATCCGCGCGACGGTCGACGTCGTCGCGCCCGGTGGACTGCTGGCGGGCAGCGGGACCGTCGACGCGTGCGACATCTTCGTGTTCCCCTTGGCCCCACCGCAATCCACCGGCATACCGAAGACAGAGCTGCTCGACCGGCTCGGCACCCACCTGACCCGCCACATCGGGCCGGGCGTCGAATACGCCGACATCCGGCCGTACGTTCCCGGCGACCACCTGCGAACGGTCAACTGGCCGGTCAGCGCCCGCCGCGGCAGCCTGCACGTCACCGAGCGGCTGACCGATCGGGCCGCCGACGTGGTGGTGCTGATCGATATGTACGCGCAGCCGCCTGGCCCCGCGACCGAGGCGACCGAGCGCGCGCTTCGCGGCGCCGTCCAGGTGGTGCAGAGCGCGCTTCGCAGTGGCGACCGCGCAGGCGTCGTCACCCTCGGCGGCGGCCGTCCACGATGGCTCGGCGCCGACATCGGCAGGCGGCAGTTCTACCGGGTGCTCGACACGCTGCTGGGGGCCGGCGACGAATTCGACACCACGACAGGAACCTTGGCGCCTCGCGCCGCCCTGCCGCCGGGTGCGATCGTCGTCGCGTTCTCCACCATGCTCGACACCGAGTTCGCGCTGTCGCTGATCGACCTGCGCAGGCGGGGGCACACGGTGGTCGCGGTCGACGTGCTCGAAGGCGCGCCCTTCACCGAGGACAGAGACCCGCTGTTCACCCGCATGTGGGCGATGCAGAGATCGTTCATGTACCGCGATATGGGCACCATCGGTGTCGACATCGTGGCCTGGCCGTCGGAGAACACCCTCGACCAGTCGATGAAGCTGGTGCCCGAACGCCGACGGCGGGTGCGGGGACGGCGATGACGAGCCTTCTTCTCCGCAGAGCCCATCTGCTGTCGACGGCCTTCGGGTTGATGATGGTCGCGGCGGCGGGATTTCAGACCACCGGGCCCGCACTGGTCCTGGCCATGTGTGCCGCTGCCACCGTGCTGGCAGGCATCGCGCTCCGGGTCGCCGCCACTGTGGCGGTGTTGTTGGCGGCATCGGCGATCGTGGTTGCGGATGCGCCACCGATGTTCGCGGCGCTGGCAGGACTTTCCGCCGCGTGTTACCTCGTCCTGCGCTACACCGAGGGCGGTTCGACGAGGGTGATGGGCGCGTCCGCGCCGGCAATGCTTGCCGCCCTTGGCTTCACCTTCGTCGGCGTGCTTGCGGCGTCATTCCCGTTCGAGCTGCCGTGGTTGCCGCTTCTGGCCCCGCTGGCGGTGTTCGGGATCTACGTGCTCGCCACCCGCCCCTTCTACAAGGCGGGTGAGGGCGAGGTGGAGGTCAGCTCCAGATCCTGACCCGTCGCTGCGGCTCGAGGTAAAGGGCGTCGTCCTCGTCGACCTCGAACGCCTCGTAGAACGCGTCCATATTGCGGATCACGCCGTTGCAGCGGAATTCGGGCGGCGAGTGCGGATCGACGGCCAGGCGCCGGATCGCCTCCGCATCACGGGATTTCGTGCGCCACACCTGCGCCCAGCCGAAGAACACGCGCTGCACACCTGTCAGCCCGTCGATCACAGGAGCGGGCTTGCCGTCCAACGACAGCTGATAGGCCAGCAGTGCGATCGACAGCCCACCGAGGTCGCCGATGTTCTCGCCCACCGTGAACGCGCCGTTCACATGGTGACCGTCGGCGAGCTCCTCGCGGTACGAACTCGTCGTACTGCTCGATCAGCTTCTTCGTACGCGCACCGAACTCGGTCCGGTCGTCGTCGGTCCACCAGTCCACCAGGTTGCCGTCGCCGTCGTACTTGGCGCCCTGATCGTCGAAGCCGTGGCCGATCTCGTGGCCGATCACCGCCCCGATACCGCCGTAGTTGGCGGCGTCGTCGGCATCGGCGTCGAAGAACGGCGGCTGCAGAATCGCTGCGGGGAAGACGATTTCGTTCATACCCGGGTTGTAGTAGGCGTTCACCGTCTGCGGTGTCATGAACCACTCGTCGCGGTCGACGGGGCCGCCGAGCTTCGCCACTTCGCGGTCGGAGCTGACGATTGCACCGCGGCGGTAGTTGCCGTACAGGTCGTCGCGGTCGATGACCAACGTCGAGTAGTCACGCCACTTCGCGGGGTAGCCGATCTTCGGCGTGAACTTGTCCAGCTTGGCCAGCGCGCGCTGGCGGGTTTCCGGCGTCATCCACTCGAGCTGCATTGATGCTGACCCGGTATGCCTCGCGAAGATTGGCGACCAGCTCGTCCATCCGCGCCTTGGCGTCGGGCGGGAAGTACAGCTCGACGTAGAGCTTGCCCAGCGCGTCGCCCATCAGGTTCTCCACCACCGAGACGCCGCGCTTCCACCGTTCCCGGATCGACTCGGTGCCGCTGAGGGTGCGGCCGTAGAAGTCGAAGTCCTCGGCGACGAGGGCGTCGGTGAGCAGGGCGGCGCGACCGTGAATGAGCCGCCAGCGAGCCCATCGCTTCCAGTCCTCGAGGTCCTCGCTTGCCCACAATGCGGCGAACGCGGTGAGGTAGTCGGGTTGGCGCACAACGAGTTCGGCGGCCGCCTCTGCAGAGGCCCCCATCGCGGTGACCCAGCCGGCCCAGTCGAAGCCCGGCGCCTCGGCGGGCAGGTCGGCCAGCGTGCGCAGGTTGTAGGTGAGGTCGGCGTCGCGCCGCTTCACGACGTCCCAGTGCGCGGCCGCGAGCTTGGTCTCCAGCGCGACGATGCGCTCGGCGGTGGCCTGCCATTCGCCGGGCTGCGGCTCCTCGCCGTAGGTGAGCGCGAACATCTTGGCGATGTGGCGCGGGTAGGCGGCCAGGATCTCCGCGTGCTGCTCGTCGCGGTAGTAGGACTCGTCCGGCAGCCCGATGCCCGACTGGCTCAGGTGCAGCAGATAGCGGGTGGAGTCTTTGGAGTCGGTGTCGATGTACGCGCCTGCGCCTCCGCCGACACCGGAGCGCTGGAGTCCGCCGATCACTGCGGCGAGCGCGTCGGCGTCGGCGGCGTCGTCGATCGTGGCCAACTCGTCGAGCAGCGGCGCGACGCCGATCCTCTCGACCGTGGCCTCGTCTGTGAAGCTGGCGAACAGGTCGCCGATGCGCTGCTGGTCGGTGCCGTTGGCCGCCTTCGCCGCCGCAGCTTCGGCGATCAGGTCGCGGATCTGCTCCTCAGCGCGGTCGTACAGCGACCTGAACGCGCCGTCGGTGGCGCGGTCGGCCGGGATCGCGTATTCGGCCAGCCAGCGGCCGTTCACATGGCCGAAGAGGTCGTCCTGGGGGCGGGCTTGGTCGTCGACGTGGCTCAGGTCGATGCCCGAGCGGATTGCTTCTACCGTCACCCCAACAGGGTGCCAGAGGATGCGTCAGTCGGCGTCGCCGGCAGTGGCGTCACTCAGCTCGACTCCGAGCATCGCGGCCAGGCAGCCGTGATCCGCGCAGTCATGTTGCGTCGAGGTGGTGGTGTTGGCTGTCATCTCAGTTCTCCTGTTTGCGTTGGTATTTCAGACGTTCACCGGCGTGTGCCGGCGACCAAAAGCTATGTGTCCGCAGTCGAAATGGCTCGCTTGTGCGCGCAAACCGCACAAGACGCGATCTACTGCCTTTTGCGCATTGTGCTCACGGAGCCCCCGCTGGGGATGCCAAGGCGGCCCGGCCGCTTAGGTACCCTCACGGCCATGCCCGACGACGAGCGCGACGACGACGTCACGTCTGACGACGGACGCGTCATCTCCGGTTTCGGTGTCGGATCGGCGGCGCTCGGCCTGCTTTCGGTGGCTGCGGTCGTGCTCGCGCTGATCATCTGGTCCGGCCACAAATCGGACGCCGACGAGCGTCTTTACCAGACCGAGGTGCTCAACGCGGCCGCCGACTGGACCACCGTCCTGATCAACATGAACAAGGACGGCATCGACGCCAGCCTGCAGAAACTGCACGACGGCACGGTCGGCGAGCTCAACAACGAGTTCGAGTCGGTGCTCGAGCCGTACAAGAAGGTGGTCCAGACGCTGCAGTCGCGGACACGGGGTCAGGTCGACTCGGTCGCGGTCGAGGCCATCTACCACCGTCCGCAGACGCTGCCCGACGGCAGGCCCGCGCCCGCGCCGACCCCGCAGCCCGCGCTCGAGGAAATGGTCAAGCGGACCGACACGGTGATGGTGGTCGCGACATCGATCAGCGACAACATCGACGGCAAGCCGCAGACCGTGCGCTGGAACCTCCGGTTGGATGTCTCCGACGTCGATGGCAAGCTGCTGATCTCCCGCCTGGAGCAGGTCAGGTGAGGAACCGCCTCCGGGTTCTGGCGTTCGACATCGCCGCGCCGCTCGCCGCGATCGCCGCGCTGATCTACATCGGCATGGCGATGGGATGGCCGCTGTGGTGGGTGTCGCTGGCGTCCGTGCTGTGCCTGCTGATCGTCGAGGGCGTGATCGTCAACGTCCGTGCTTGCGCGCCGTGACGGCGTGACGGTCGGCACCGACGACGACGGGCCCGCGCTGCGGCTGGCGGTGGTCGGGCTTGCCACCGTCGCGTTGGTCGCCGCCGTGGCGGTGGGCTACACGCAGTGGACCGTGCGTGATCGCGACTTCCGCGACGACAGCGCCGAGGTGGTCGGCATCGCCAGCAGTGTGGCCGAGGCGAGTGCGACGTTCACACCGTCGAGCCCGACGGCGGCGATCGACCGTGCGAAGGCGCTGATGACGCCGGACCGTGCGGAGAAGTACCAGAACGAATTCACGCCGTGGCAAAGCAATTGACGAGCAAGAATGTCTCAGCTCAGGCGAGCACGATCTCGGCGGGAGTCGAGGCCATCGGCCCGCAGAACGCCAGCGTCGCGGTGATGATGCGCGGTACGCAGAGCGTGCCGGGTAAGCCGCCGGACATCGCGGTGCTGGCGCTCCGGATCTCGCTGTCGAAGGACGGCGACCGCTGGCTCGTCGACGACGTCTCGCCGATCAACTCACGCTGAGCAGGCGGGCGTACTCCACCTTCAGGCAGCGGTCCATCACGACCTGAAGGCCCGCGGCCTCGCCGTCGCGCGCCACCTGCTCGTCCCACAGACCCGACTGCAGCCAGAGCGTCTTCGCGCCGACCTTGATCGCCTCGTCGAGGACGGCGGGCAGATGCTCCCGGCGGCGGAACACGTCGACGAGATCGGGCACGACGGGAAGCGATGCGAGGTCGGGGTATGTCGGCGTGCCGTCGACGTCGCCGATCGTCGGGTTGACGAGATAGAGCTGGTAGTCGCTTGCGGACTTGAGATAGCTCCACACGCCGTGGACGGCGCGGGCCGGGTTCGCCGAGGCGCCGACGATCGCCACTGTTCGGGTTTCGCGCAGAATGCGATCGATGTCGGCGGTCAGTGCGAACCGCCTGGGCGCTGCGCCTTCATCTTCGCGAAGCGTTCCGACAGCCGGCTCATCCGGACCATCAGCGAGGCGGGCGGACTCGTCCTGCCCTCCAGATACCCCGCGAGCTCATCACCGGGGACCCCGATGCGCGACGCGAATTCCTGTGGCTTCAAACCGGACCGGCCCAGCAGCACCCGGATCTGCCTGTGCCACCTCGGCGCGCTCGTTTGCTTCGAGATTCTCCCTGGTGCGGGTCAGCACTTCGGACAATGCCTTTGAGACTCCATATGGTCGGGTCGACTCCAACACCTCCTCCACTTGGCGCGCGGTCCTGCCGTACGGATCGCGCTTGATCGCGGTGGCGATGCGCTGCCACACCGTCAGTTCGTCGGTTTCGAGCGCCTCGCGGATCGCGGCCGTCGGCCAGAACTCGACGGGCTTGTCGTCATTGGACGGGCGGCGCGCCCGCCTCGGCGCACCGGTCGGTATCCGTGCGGTCTCGGCATCGGAACGCGCGGCCCGGACTTCGGGAGCCACCGTCACCTCGCCTCCTCCAGCATCGCGACCGCCACTGACAGGCACCGCTCCCGGACCTTGGCCCAATCGGCCTCCGCCTCGGGGCCCGACATCGGGATGTCGAACTCATCCGACGGATGCGGATCGGCCAGTCGGCGCACGAGCTGCGTGGCCACCCATTGCTTCCTGGATGGCTCTCCACAGTAGTACCGATCCATTCCGGCCAGAACCACAGCGGCCGTTTGAGTCTCCATCGAGTCGACCAAATCGGCAAACTCAGCGAAGTCCTTCGTGCTGTTCCGGCACATCAGCAGGTAGCTCTTCAGCCGCAGCGTCTCCGCGCCCGTCGGTATCGACAGCCGGTCGCCGGTGGGCAGCTGGACGTTGGTGGTCTCCATCGGGCTGTTGCGCTCCACGGGCGCGCGGTCGGTGTCGGCCTCGGTCTCGAGGGCGTCCAGCGCCACCGAAAGCCTGCCGCGCCACATCGTGACCGGGTGCATCGGCCGCGGACCGCGCTTGAGTTTGACCGTCCTGCCATTTCCGGTGCCGCTGACATGCGAATGACCGTTGGTGTGGCCGTTGAGTGCGTTCACACAGTCCGAGCCGTTGGACGGCAGACACCCGCTGAACGCGAGGGGATCGGCGACGGAGATCGTGTGCGGCGCCATGTGCTTGAGTTTGGCCGCCGACTTCACCACGTTGCGGATGTCGATACCCGACGCGGCCAGCGTCGAGATGTCGTCCGGGATGATGACCAGATCGCCGATATCGGCCTTCGGAAGCGGCTTCTCGAAGTCCACCTGCGGCAGGATGCGGTCCAGCCAGCCCGGCAGCCACCAGTTCCACTGGTCGAACATCGCCATCAGCGCGGGCACCAGGATCAGCCGCACGACGGTCGCGTCGACGGCGATGGCCACCGCGCATGCGACACCCAGCTGGGCGACCAGCGGCATACCCGCGAAGGCGAAGCCGATGAACACCGCGATCATGATCAGTGCCGCGCTGGTGATCGTGCGCGCGCTGGTGCTCACGCCGTACGCGACGGCGTCGCGGGTGTTGTTGGTCTGCAGGAACCGCTCGCGGATGCGGGTCAACAGGAAGATCTCGTAGTCCATCGACAACCCGAAGGTCATCGCGAGGACGAGCGGCGGGATCGTGCTGTCCAGCGACGAGATCTGCCGGAAGCCAAGGTCTTCCAGCCAGCCCCACTGGAAGACGACGACGAGGCTGCCGTAGGCCGCCGCGACCGACAGCACGGTCATCAGCACGCCCTTGAACGCAAGGAACACCGATCGGATGGACACCAGCAGCATCACGAACGCGATCAGCGCGACGAATCCGAACACGGCGGGCTGCGTCTTGCTGACCCGGTCGTCGAAGTCCTTGATCAACGCGGTCGGGCCGCCGACGTCGACCGTCGCCTTGTCGCCGACCACCGGCGGCAGTTCCGCCCGCATCCAGTCGACGGACTCGCGGGCGGCCATGTCCTCGGGATCCACCGAAAGCACCGCGGAGACGAGCGCGCTGCGATAGTCGTTGCCGAACACCGCGGGCTGCACCGTGACGACGTTGGGCGCCTGCGACATCCGCTGCTGCACGTCCTGCAGCAGCGGTTCCTTCGTCGGCGCGGACGCGGAGTTGCCGTCGGGGAAGGTCACCAACACGCGGACCGGGCCGAGAGCGCCGGGGCCGAGCGCGTCCGCCGCGGCGTTCACGCCACCGCGAATCTCGTGCGTCGGGTCGAACTGCCGCTGCATGCTGTTGCCGAGCACCATCGAGAAGGCGGGTGCGGCCAGCGCCAGCAGAAGCACCGTGGCGCCAAGCGCCGCCACCCACGGCCTGCGCATCACCCAGCCGGTCCACCTGGTCCAGAACCTCGACTGGGTGGTCTCGGGCCGCCGCGACCAGTGCAGCAGCCATGACCGTTTTGCCGCCGCGCGCCCGAACGTCGCCAGCACGGCGGGGGTCAGCGTCGTCGACGTGAGTACGGCGACGGCCACCGCGAGGATCGCGCCCGTCGCCATCGATTGCAGAACCGGGGTGTTGATCAGGTAGATGCCGGTGACCGACGCGATGACGGTCAGGCCGGACAGCACGACGGCCAGGCCAGAGGTCGCCATCGCGGCGTCGGCGGCCTGGTCCGGTTCTCGTCCCGCGCGCAGTTCCTCGCGGAACCGCATGAGAATGAACAGCGAATAGTCGATGGCGAGCGCGATCCCGAACATCGACACCGTCGACGTCACGAACACCGACATCGTCGTGTACATGGACAGCAGATAGACCAGTCCCATGGTGACCGCGACCGTGCAGACGCCGAGCACAAGCGGCATCGCGGCGGCGGCCAGCGAGCCGAACACCGCGAGCAAGACAATCAGGACGATCGGAAGGTTCCACTGTTCGGCCTGCGCGATGTCGTGTTTGGTGGCGGCGGTCGCCGCGGCGCCGAGTGCGCCCTGGCCGATCACATAGAGCTTGACCTTGCCGTCGGAGACCTGACCCGGCTGGTCGCCGTCGATCCCGACCTTCTGGCGCAGTTGCTTGGCGACGTCGACCGCGCCGGTGTTGTTGAAGTCCAGCTGCAGCGTGACGACGTAGGGCCGGTCCGGCTGCGGCGGCGGCTGCTGTGGGTTGGGCACCACCTTCACGCTCGGCACCTCGCCTGCAAGCCGCTCCAGATGCGCTACGGCCGCGTCCATGTCCGCGAACGACGCATCGGCCCGCGGCGCCGCGATGAGGGCGAGCGGGGATGCTCCCTGGTCGGGGAACTGCTCCTCGAGCTCGCGCTGCACATACAGCGACTGCGACCCGGTCACCTCGAAACCGCCGCCGGTGAGGTGGCCGGACTGATTCATCGCGAGATATAGCGCGGGCGCAAGGAGAAGTAGCCAGACCACGAACACCGCCCAGCGGAATCTGCGCAGGCCACTACTCAAGCGCATCATGAACTGCTGGATGGTCTGTCCCGCTTTCTCCCCGCTCGCGTTACGTAGCCTGAGGATATAACAGCGTGGTCTGGCCCGACGCGGCCTAACTGTCGCCTTAAGCTGCTCTAACCAGCCTCTGTGAATAGCGCGGGCCTTGCTGGCGGCTCGCTATTGCCTGGCGTAAACCTGCGTATTCGGTTGCTGAATTGGTCTGGTCCTGGCGTCATGGCGCATGACATTTCGCCGCGACCGTGCGGCGCGTGTCCGCAATCGTAAGGAGTAGTCGATGAACCGACTCGGGTGACCGCCCGTCGCGCATGTTCGCCGCGTTCGCGTCTGCGCCGCCGGCGGCGCGACGGTCGCGGCGATGACTGTGCCGTCGCTCCCTCGGCAATCGCCGCACCCGATCCGTGCGCGGCCAGCCAGGTCGCCAAGACCATCGGTCGGTCGCCAACTCGATGGGCACCTACCTGGACCCATCCGCAGACGAACCAGGCGCTGACGACGATCTCCCAGCAGCAGGGCGGGCCGCAGTCGCTCGTCGCGCTCAAGACGTACATGGACGCCAACCCACAGGCCGCCAAGGACCTGCAGACGCTGCAGCGGCCTCTGACGGATCTCTCGGGGGCGTGCAACCTGCCGATCACGCTCCCGCAGGTTCTCGGGCTGATGCAGAACGCGCAGCAGGGTGGTGGACTGCCCGGCGGTTTGCCAGGATCGTTGCCCGGCGCCCAGGCCGTGGGTGTGCCCGGCACGGCTTTGCCAGCTCAGTCGTCGCCCGCTTCGGCGACCGCGCAGGGCACAGGCCCGCTGCCCGGTCCCGCTGGCGTAGCCACGCGGTAGCTGACCAGCGCCACGCAGCCGTTGAAGCCGCGACGCTGAGCTGGGGTTTTTGATTTTTCTACTATCCGTTTCGGCGCAAGGCAGGAAAGTCGGCGTCGATTCTGATTAGCTTTCGGTGTGTGTAACCGCAATGGTTACCGCCCCAACTCATTCGATGAAGGAGCCTGTAGATGTTGCTCTCTGCCCGTACGGCGCGGCGTGCGGTAGCTGGCGCGATCGGAACCGGCGCGCTTGCCGGCGTGATGCTGTTCGGCGCCCTTCCGTCGGCGACGGCCGAGCCCGCCAACTGCACCGCCGCCGACCTGGCCTTCACGGCCGCAGGCGTCTCCAAGGCGACGTCGGACTACCTGTTCAGCCACCCGGATGTGAACTTCTTCTTCACCGGCCTCGAGGGTAAGAGCCGTGACGAGGTGCGCGCCGACGTGGACACCTACATGAACAACAACCCGATCGTGAAGGGTGAGCTGACCGGGATCCGCCAGCCGCTGGTCGACATCAAGAATCGCTGCGGCGATACCAACGGCGACGGCATCTCAGACGCGCAGTAACCCGCGTGCGGGTCGGGGGTGAGCCGCCCGCGCAGGAGAGCACCGGTCGAATGGTGCTCATGGTGGACGACGATCCGGACGTCAGAACGTCTGTGGCCCGAGGGCTGCGGCACTCGGGTTTTGACGTGCGGGTCGCCGCGACCGGCAAAGAGGCATTGCGGCTCCTGTCCAATGAGAAGCACGACGCCCTTGTTCTGGATGTGCAGATGCCAGAACTCGACGGCGTCGCGGTCGTCACCGCGCTACGCGCGCTGGGGAACGACATCCCCATCTGCGTGCTTTCGGCACGCGACACGGTCAACGATCGCATCGCAGGCCTTGAGGCAGGCGCGGACGATTACCTGACCAAACCGTTCGATCTGGGTGAGCTCGTCGCGCGCCTGCATGCCCTGCTGCGCCGCACGAGCCATGCCGGCCAGTCCTCGGACACCATGTCGGTCGGGCCGCTGACGATCGACACCGCGCGGCGGTTGGTGTTCGTCGACGGTGAACGGGTCGACCTGACCAAGCGCGAGTTCGATCTGCTCGCGGTGCTGGCGGAGAATGCGGGTGTGGTGCTCAGCAGGCAGCGGTTGCTCGAACTCGTGTGGGGATACGACTTCGACGTCGACACCAACGTGGCCGACGTCTTCATCAGCTACCTGCGGCGCAAGCTCGAACGCGAGGGGCTGCCCCGGGTCATTCACACGGTTCGCGGGATCGGCTACGTGTTGCGAGACGAAGCGTAGCGAGTGCGCAGGATCGTCCGCTCCCCCTCGCTGCGCACAAGGGTCGCCCTCGCCGCTGCGACCGCGGCCGCCGCCGTCGTGGCGGTGTTCACGATCCTGACGTCCGTCGTTCTTGCCAATAACGATGCCGCGCAACTAGATCGGCGCCTCGATTCGATCGTCGAGGCGAGCATGTATCCCGAGCAGCTCTCCGATCCCCGACAAGGGGTGCTGACGACGGGCCGGATGGAGTCGACCGGCCAAGTGGTGTTCCAGCGCGGGCTTCAGCTGCCGCCGCTTCAGTCGGGTAACGCCGACGTCGTGGTGAACGGCGTCGACTATCGGGTGCGCACCATTCCCGTCGAACAACAGGGCGGCGTGCTGATGTCGATAGGCATCCGCGCCGACAGCATTCTGTTGAGCCGCGCCCGCATCCCGTTCTACGTCGCCGTCGGCCTTGTGACGGTGTTGATCGCGGCGGGTGTGGGATGGCTTCTTGCCGGACCGGCGATCAGGCCGCTGCGCAGGCTCACCGAACACACGCGCAGGCTCGGCAAGGGCACCGAGGAGATGCCCAAGGTGCGCGGCGTGCGTGAGGCCGAACAACTGTCCGAGGCGATGACGGGGATGCTCAGCAGGCTCGCCGCCGCTCAGCAGGCCACCCAGAATTCCCTGCAGGCCGCACAGGATTTCGCCGCCAACGCCGCGCACGAGCTGCGTACCCCGCTGACGGCGATGCGGGCCGACCTCGACACCTTGCGCATCCACAACCTGCCAGAAGACGAACTGGCTGAGGTGGTCAACGACTTGTCGCGGGCGCAGCGGCGCGTCGAAGCGATCATCACCGCGCTCGGTCAGCTCGCCTCGGGGGAGCTCGCACAGGCGGAGGACCGCGAAGTCATCGACGTCACCGACCTGCTCGACCGGGTGGCGAGGGAGAACATGCGCCCCGGCGAGCCGGTTGAGGTCGTGGTCGAGGCCGACGAGAACGTCGGCACCATCTGGGGCTGGCCGGGCGGTCTGCGGCTGGCCGTCGACAACCTCGTGCGCAACGCCGTCGCGCACGGGCCCGCGACCAGCGTCGTGCTGTCCGCTAGCCGGGTGGACCACTCGATCACCATCACGGTCGACGACAACGGTCGCGGGCTGCCCGCCGATGAACACAAGAACGTGCTCGGCCGGTTCACGCGCGGAAGTACCGCTGCGCCAGGGGGTTCCGGGCTTGGCCTGGCGCTGGTGGCGCAGCAGGCCGCGCTGCACGGCGGAAGCATCGTGCTGTCCGACAGCCCGCTCGGCGGGTTGCGCGCCACGTTGACGGTGTCGGTGGTCGAGCCGGAATGGGATTGACGACGATCAGGGCTTAGCCGGTTCGCGCCGCAGAGCCGCAACGACCACCCGCCACCCGAGCAGCATCACCGCGGTCGCCGCGGTGGCCACCACGATGAAGCTCACGGCGGTGCCCGCGGATGTGGCCCTGCGCAACAGCATTCCCACCGCGACCGTGCACAGCCACACCACCACTCCGGTCGGCGCTACCGCGGCGGGACGCCGCCAGCCGCGGCTCAGCAGCCAGCCGATCGCGGTGCCGACGAGAAACGGCCACGCGGTGTCGGCGACGCCTGCGACGGTCAAACCCTCTGCGTGGCTTCGTCGTCCGACACAGCAGAACAGCAGCACACCGACGACGTCGGCGAGCGCGGCGAACGCACTACTGCGTTTCATACGTCATCACGTCGTCCTCCAGTGGGCATGACGTCGGTTTCGTCGCGAGCGGCGAATCCGGGTTCCATCGGCGCGGGCTTCCCTGCCGTCACCACCTTCTCGAGGTCGACCGTCGAGGCGATCCGGGAATCGATACGAAAGGACTTGAACACGAACGGAAGCCCGTTGGAGCGCAACGGATCAGGGGTGCTCATCACGTGGAAATGCAGGTGCGGCGCATCGGAATTGCCGGTGTTACCCAGCGCCGCGATGACCTGCCCGGTAGTGAGCCGGTCGCCGACCTTGACCTTCAGGCTGCCGGTCTTGAGGTGTGCGTAGAACGCATAGTTGCCGTCACCGATGTCCTGCACGACGTGGTTGCCGCCGTACTGCTCGAGAGGCAGTCCGGTCGGCGTCTTGCTGGGAATCTGCTCGGGCAGGCCGTCGAGCACTGCCACGACAGGCCCTTCGGCAACCGCGTGGATGTCGGCACCGAAGTAGGAGAAACTCTCGAGCTTGGTCGGGTCTCCGGTGAACATCACCCCGTCGGGCCGCAGCTGGAGGTAGTCAATGGCGTACCGCTCGGCCGCCCACAAGCCGCCGGACAGCGGGTTCAACGCATTTCGGTGGGCGCTCATGCCGCAACAACCACCGCCGTCCAACCAGCCTGGGCCGTCCAGCGGCGGCGCGATCACGACCGGCTTCCTGGGCAGCACGACGACGGGCGCCACCTTCTCGTCCATGACCGCGGTGATCAGCGGCGGTGTCGGCTTCGGGACCGTGAAGCTGACCGTGTGGACGAGATCAGTGGGCACAGGGCGCGGACGTGTCCAATGCGACGTCGAGCCAGACCGCGCCGCCCTGGGCCGGTCCCAACTTCGTTGTCGGCGTGGGCGTCCCGTACACGCGGGTCCAGTAGCCAAGCTTGTCTCCGGCCAGCGTGAGCAGCGTCTTGTCGCCGGCGTGCACGGCCACCGACGTCAGCGTCACGTCCTGATCTGAGCGTGTTGGTCAGCTGCAGCTCGTAGGCGAGATGGGTCTTGCCATCGGTGGCTGGCACAGGCACTGGGGCAGCGACCACCTTCGCGACGATCGGCGTGAATGGCGACAGGAACCTCAGGTGGCGTGGAAGTTGGTGCGGCAGAAGGGGACTGCGTCGCGTCGTGGGAATGTTCGGCAGGTGAGCACGCGGCGATCGTCAGGGTGAGCACGCCAAGAATTGCGGCGACGGTGCGTGTTCTGAGCGGCATGCGGCTCCTAGGAATCGGGTCGGGGTTCGTCTAGGGCGGCGTCGGGGTCAACGTCCTTCTCGGTGCGGAACATGAAGAAGAACACCACCCAGCCGATCGCCGCGATGAAGATCCAGCTGACAAGGCGGTAGATCAACATCGCCGAGATCGCCGAAGCCAGCGTCATCCCGCTTGACACCAAACCGGGGACGAGCACCGCCTCGACGACCAACAGCCCGCCCGGCATCAGCGGGATCGACCCGACCGCGCGCGCCGCCGCGTACGCGACAGTGAGGCCGGCGAGGGAGGGCTTGCCCCCGGCGGCGTAGGCGGCGAACGCGAGGCACGCCACATCGGCGATCCAGTTGAACAGCGACCAGCTGAACGCGATGGAGAGGTCGCGCCGGCTCAGGCTCACCGACTCCAACTGGTCGAGGTGTTCACGCCAGGTGTCCACACCCGTGGCGGCAGGCTTCCCCCGCAACGAGTTGAACCACGTCAGCACCCTGACCCCGATGCCGTCGATCAGGTCGGGCCTGGACGCGACGGCTTGCGCCAGCAGCAGCAGTGCGATAAATCCGCCGAGCGTAAAGATAAGGGACAGAGGATTTTTGGAGGCGCCGAGCATGAACGCGCCACCGAGGCCGAGCAGCGCGAGCCCGACGACCTGCAACACCCCCGACATCACCAGCTGCCAGGACGCCACCACCGGCGAGGCTCCCCACAGCCTCTGCTGGCGGTACATGAACGTGGCCGAGAGCACCGGGCCGCCGGGCATCGTCGTCGACAGCGCGTTACCCGCGTAGAAGGCGGCCTCCGAGCGCCACTGGTGCACCTGCACGCCTGCCGACCTCAGCAGGGTGCGCTGGATCTGGGCGAAGCTGTGCATCGACGCCATCGCCGCGACCACCGCGGCGAGCACCCACAGCCACTTGGCCGCGTACAGGCTGTGGAAAGCCTTGGCCAGCTGGTCCCACACCAGGGCGACCTCGACCGTCAGCACCACCACTGCGATGCCGATGATCAACCACCGCAGCCACCAGTACTTGCCGCGGGTGGTTCCCTCTTTGCTGCGGGCCTCATTCGCCCGCGCTTCGTGGGACACGCAATACAGGGTAAAGGTTTGGCCCTCCGACCGGCGGTTACGCTTCCGGCATGGCCCCTACCGGATCTGAGTACGACGACGCTGTCCCGCCTCTGATCCACAAGGGCGCAGCCTGGTCCTGGCGGTTGCTCGCGATACTCGCGTTCGCGGTCGCGGTCCTGTGGGTGATCACGAAGCTCGAGGTCATCGTGGTGCCGGTCGCCTTGGGTTTGTTGGTGACCGCTTTGATGATTCCCGCCGTCGACTTTCTGGACCGGCGTGGTGCTCCCCGCGGTGGCGCGGTGGCGCTGGTCCTGCTGACGGGAATCGCCATCGTCGGCGGCGTGTTGACGTTCGTGGTCAGCCAGTTCGTCGTCGGCCTGCCCGGCCTGGCCGATCAGGTCACTAAATCCATCGAGAGCACACGCACGTGGCTGATCGAGGGGCCTGCGCATCTGAGCAAGGATCAGATCACCAACGCGGGCAATTCCGCGATCGAGGCGATCCAGAACAATCAGGCCAAGCTGACCAGCGGCGCGTTGTCGACAGCGGCCACGGTGACCGAAATCGTCACGGGCGCATTTCTTGTGCTCTTCACAGTTATCTTCTTCCTGCTCGGCGGGCGCAACATCTGGCAGTTCGTCACGAAGATCTTTCCCTCCAACGTCCAGGAGCGGGTGCGCGAAGCGGGCGGCGCCGGTTTTCATTCGCTCATCGCCTATGTGCGCGCGACGTTTTTCGTCGCCCTTGTCGACGCCGTCGGGATCGGCACCGGCCTCGGCATCATGGGGATCCCGCTAGCACTGCCGTTGGCGTCGCTCGTGTTCCTCGGCGCGTTCATCCCGCTGGTCGGTGCGGTGGTGGCCGGCTTCCTCGCCGTCGTCGTCGCGTTGCTCGCCAAAGGGTGGATCTACGCGCTGATCACCCTCGCGTTGATCATCGCCGTCCAGCAACTGGAGGGCCACGTGCTGCAGCCGCTCGTGATGGGCCGCGCGGTATCGATCCACCCGCTGGCTGTGGTGTTGGCCATCGCCGCGGGCGCGGTGTTGGCCGGGATCGTCGGCGCTCTGCTCGCGGTGCCGACGGTGGCGTTCCTGAACAGCGCCATTCGGGTGTTGGCGGCAAGGGAACCGGACGAAGAGATAGAAGCCCAGAAGGCCGAGGGTGGCAAGGTCATCGAGGCCGAGGCCGACGACGTCGAAACGGCCAAGACGAGCGACTAAGCGCCCTCGGCCTTCCCTGCGCAGCAGTTCAGCGGCACTGACGCCGCCGTTGGTGCCGCGGCGCCTGCCCTCTTCCTCGGCCTGCTGTGCGGTCAGCTTCTCGGTCGCGTCCGGATCCTGCGGCTCCTGAGCGGGAATCGCGGTCGTCGGATCGGCATCCCCGTTGGAGTGGCGGCTGCGCGCGGTCGCGGCGTCGGGATCGCGGTGGTGGGCTCGGCGCCCTCTGGTTGCGGACGCTGTCTTGGCGCGGGCCGCGGAGGGGCGGCGGGGGCGTTGCCGCGCAGTTCGCCCAGCCAGGACTCGATCTCGCGGTCCTCACGCACGGGCGGTGGCGGCGTCGCGCGCTTGCGCGCAGGGGCGGGGTTCGCGCTGTTCACCGGGTTGCGCGGCTTCCTGGCGTTGGCGGCGGGCATCCGGGTGGTCTGCGGTTCACCCGCCGGAGTGGCCGCCCGCGGCGTCCGCATCCGGGTGGTTCCCGCCACCGACGGACCGTTGGTGGCGGCGGGCGCGGTCTGGATTCGTGTCGTCGCTGCGCCGGGGCGTGACTTGCCCTCGACGGCCGGGTGGGTGGGGTCGTGGGGCGGCAGCGGTCGCGGCGGCAGCGGAGCGCCCGCACCGACCAGCGCGTCGGGGCTGTCGGCGGGATCGAGCACCGTCGGCCGCTTGCGTTCGTCGGGCAACTCGGTCTCGCCGAGACCGAGCCGTTCCTGCAACCGCTTCATCCAACGCGGCGCCCACCAGCAGTCGTCGCCGAGCAGTTTCATCACGGCAGGCACCAGGAACATCCGGACCACGGTGGCGTCAAGCAGCAGCGCAAGCAGCAGGCCGAACGCCAGGTACTTCATCATCACCAGATCGGAGAACACGAACGCGCCCGCGACGACGGCCAGAACCAGCGCGGCGCCGGTGATCAGCCGCCCGGTGGTCGCGGTGCCGATCCGGATAGCCTCGGCGGTGGACATTCCGCGCCCACGGGCCTCCACCATGCGGGACACCAGGAAGACCTCGTAGTCGGTCGACAGGCCCCAGATCACCGCGATGATGAGGCCGATCATCGGCGCCATCAACGGTTGCGGGGTGTAGTTCATCAGGCCGGAGCCATGGCCGTCGACGAACATCCACGTCAGTACGCCCATCGTCGAGCCGAGCGTGAGCGCACTCATCACCGCGGCCTTGATCGGCAACACCACCGATCCGAAGGCCAGGAACATCAGGACCGTCGTCGTGATGATCAGCAGCGTCACCATCAGCGGCAGCTTCGCGAACAGGCTGTGGATACTGTCCTGCTCCAAAGCGGGTGTGCCGCCGACCGATACGGTCAGCCCGCGGGGCGGCTGGATCGCCCGCAGTTCCTCGATCTTCTTGGGCGCGTCATTGCGGACCTCGAGGCCGTTCTGGATGACGCGGACAGACGGGTCCTTCGAGGCGCCGTCGAGGTACGGGCGTTCCTGCCACATCTTCGACGGGTCGTTGCCCGCGTCGATGAACCCGGGGACCGCCATCGCCTTGCTGCGCACCTCGGCGATCTGCGCGTCGGTGACGGGTTCGCCGTCGTTGTTCTGGATCACCATCGTCAGTGGCTCGGTGCGGAAGCCGGGGAAGGTCTTGTCGAACTCCTCCTGCGCCTGGCGCACCGAGTTGTCGGGCGGGAGGTACTTCTCACTGATGCCGCCGAGCGCGAGCGCCCCGAGCGGGATGATCAACAGGATCATCACGATGACGATGGGCACGGCAAAAGCGGCGGGCCGCTTCATAACCCGGTTGACCAGCTTGCCCCAGAAGCCCTTCTCGACCTCCGCGCGGGTCTTGGTCTTCTGGGTCTTCTCGGCCAGGTAGGTGATGATCGTGTTGGAGAGCTTCCAATTGCGCAGGAACGGAACCCGCAGCAGGGTGCGAATTCCGAGTGCGTCGACGTTGGGGCCGAGGATGGCCAGCGCGGCGGCCAGCACGGTGATCGACAGGATCGCGGCGAGCATGACCGAGGCGATGATCGCGTAGGTGATGGATTTGAGGAAGCCCTGCGGGAAGAGCAGCAGCGGCACCGACGACGCCACCAGGATCACCGCGGAGAACATGATGGTCCGGCCCGATGTCATCACCGTTCTTCGGACCGCGGCCTCGGTGTCGTAGCCCTCGGCGATCTCCTCACGGAACCGGCTGACCATGAACAGGCCGTAGTCGACCGCGATGCCGAGCCCCATCAGGGTCACCACCGGCTGGGCGAAGAAGTGCACGGGCATGAATTCGGCGAGTAGCCGGACTATGCCAAGCGCGCCCGCGATGGTCAGGCCGCCGACGATGCCGGGGAGTGCGGCGGCGACGACGCCACCGAAGACGAAGAACAACACCACGCAGACCAGCGGGATGGCGGCGACCTCGGCACGTTTCTGGTCCTCGCCGATGCTGCCGGTGAGCTCGCTGGCCAGCGGCTGCAGCCCGGCCTGTTTGACGTCGACGCCGGGTATGTTCAGCGCCTCTTTGACGGTCTTGCCGTCCTCGCCGAGGTTCTTGTTGTAGTTGTTCAGGATCGCGTCGTCGTTGTCGCCCTTGAGCTGGATCGACATGAACGCGTGCTGTTTGTCCGCGTCGGTCATCGTCGTCAGCACTTCGGGGCTCTTGAAGTAGCCGATCGAGCGCAGGATCTGGTCGGGGTGGTCCTTCTCGACCTGGGCCAGGTTGTCCAGGACCTTCTTCTGGAACCCCGGGTCGTCGACGGTCTTGCCCTCAGGTGCCGTGTAGATCCCGATGATGTGGCCCGAGGTATCGCGGCCGTAGGCCTTGTCGGCGACAACCGAGGCGTGCACGGACTGGCTGCCCTCGTCGTAGAACCCGCTCTGGGTGACATGCTGGCCGAGGCTGATGCCGTATACGCCGCCACCAAGGCACAGTGCGACCATCACACCGATAACGATGTATCGGTAGCGGTAGACCGTACGGCCCCACCAGGCGAACACCTAAGCTCCTAACTCACAAAAGTCTCTATATGCGCCACGCGCAGTTCCATTGTTCACACTCGCGAGGTAAGTAGCGAGGACAGCGGCCGGAATGGCTGCAGCCAGGCCCCTTGCTCGGGCAGCGAATCTAGGCCGATCCGCGGCAGTGGCTCCCGAAAGACACCTGGGATGTCTTCCAGGTCGACGAACTCCAAAGTATCCGAGGCTAGCGCCCAACTGGCGTGTTCGCGAAATCCGAGCACTTGAACAGGGATACCCGCACGGGCGATGTCCTCGAGCGGCTGACGGAATGCCTGTCCGTCGGCCGAGGCCACCAACAACCCGGCCAGCCCCTCGTCGCGGCGAAGGGCGATGTGGTTGAGCATGTCGACGTCGACGTCGCTGTCTTCGTCGATCTTGGGTTTTGCGAAGACCGCGAAACCCACGTTACGGAGCGCCTCGACCCACGGCCGGACCACATCGGCGCTGCCGGAGGCGATATTGGTGAAGACGGTGGCCTCCGGCTCCAGCGCGACGTCCTCGTGGCCTGCGGAGAGGTCCGCCGTGCGGGACAGCAGCCAGCGACCGAGCGCGTCGAACCGGGGCCGGTGCGCGGCGGTCGGCCTGCCGCCGAGGATCGAGCCGAGGCCCATGTCGAGGTTGGGTGCGTCCCAGACCAGCAGGACGCGTGCCGCACCCGGCGCCAGGCGCAGGCGTCTCGACGATCTCCTCGGTGATGCTCATGAGTGCTTCTCCCAGAGGAGTTCGGCGACCGCGCTGCCTGCGTCGTGGGCTTTCGTCTCGTACTTGGTGGACGGCCTGTGCACCGAGACGGGCAGGCCCTCATCGGCGGTGACGCGGCGCAGGCGCGGCTCGGCGTCGCCGACCTCGGCGATCTGCTCGGCGTAGCCGGGGTGGTCGGTGGCGGCGTGCAGGACACCGCCGGTGCGCAGCCTGTCGGCGATCAGGGCGACCGTTTCCGGCTGCAGCAGCCTGCGCTTGTGATGGCGCGCCTTGGGCCACGGGTCGGGGAAGAAGACCCGCACCGCGGTCAGGGACTCGGATCCCAACATGTGCTCGAGAACGTCGACACCGTCGCCACGGACCAGCCGGATGTTCGTCACACCTTCGCGGTCGATCGCGCTGAGCAGCTGGGCCAGCCCGCGCCGGTACACCTCGACGGCGACCACGTCGATATGTGGCTCCGCCTTGGCCATCGCCAGCGTCGAGGTGCCGGTTCCGCTGCCGATCTCCAGCACGACGGGCGCCGACCTGCCGAACCACGTCCGGGTGTCGAGCAGCTCCGCGGGGCCGTCGGCCGACCGGGCCTGGGTTCCCATCTCAGGCCAGAGCCGGTCCCACGTCTGCTGCTGGCCGCTGGAGACGGTGGATCGCCGGGACCGGTAGCTGGTGACCCGGGGGTGAAGATGCGATGCGGGTCGGGTCATCGCCGCCTCTCGGAGGACGGCGTGCGGATACCCCAGCGCTGCGCATGCACCCGTCCATGGTCGCCCATCGACGCCGATGAACCCGCATCGTGGTGCAGATTGATACCCAACAGTTGTCAAGAAATGTGATCTGGCTCGCCGAAAACAAGCGCTCGCACAGGGGCCACAGAGATGCCACCATTTGCGGTGGGGGGCAGACGCGTGCGCGAGACGGCGATTTGGGAAGGCCATCAGATTTTCACCAACGAACTGACGCGGTTCGGTGAACGTGCAGGTGATCCGCGGATAAGCTGCGCTCACCAGCGGGCTTGGCGGCCCGATTCGCGTCGTCGTCAGGGGGCGCGACGGCGTGGGCCGGGCCACCGTGGCGGCAGCGCTGGCCGGCGAGGGGCTTGTCATCACCGGCGCCGACGACGCCGAGGTGGCCGTCGTGGTGGTGGCCGAGGCGCTGAAACCCGAGGACCGGGCGATGATCGGGCGGGATCCCGACCCTGATGGTGCTCAACAAGGCCGACCTGGCCGGATTCGGCGCGGGCGGGCCGATCGCGGTGGCCGATCGCCGGGCGGCGGCAACTCCAGGCGCTGACCGGGGTGCCGACGATCCCGATGGTGGGTCTGCTTGCCGCGGGCACGCTCGACGAGGAACTCGCCGCCGCTCTGCGCGCGCTTGTCTCCGAGCCCGCCGACCTGACCTCAACCGATGGCTTCCTTGCGGCCGAGCACAGCGTGGCGCGCAGCGTGCGGGAGCGGCTGCTGGAGCGCCTCGACCTCTTCGGCATCGCCCATGGTGTGCTCGCCCTGAGTCAGGGTGCCGAGGACGCCGCGCTGCCTGCCGCGCTGCGTCGGCTCAGCCAGCTGGACCGCGTGATGGCGCGGTTGGCCGCGGTCGGCGCGGAGGTGCGGTACCGGCGGATGGAATCGGTGCTGGTGGCGCTGCGCGCGATGGCGGCCGGCGGCGTGCCCACAGTGGCCGAGTTCCTTTCCGGCGACGACGCCGTCCTCGCCGCGATGGCAGCCGCCGTCGACGTCGTGGCGGCCGCGGGCCTGACGGTCGACGACGATGACGACCCTTCGGCGCATCTGCAGCGGGCCTTGCACTGGCACCGCTACAGCCGGGGTCCCGTCAACCGTCTTCACCGCAGCTGCGGGGCAGACATCTGCCGCGGATCGTTGAGGCTTCTGCGGCGGGCGGACGCCCTGTGACCGACGTCGACCATGCGGGCGACCCGATCGGTGCGGTGGACGCACTGGTGGCCGGGGTCGATCCGGGGCTGAGCTCGCCGGGTGTGGAGAGCCGAGACGTCGTGCTCGTCACCGGGCCGTGGCTGTCGGGTGCGACCGGTTTGATCGCGGCGTTGCGGGAACGGCTGCCCGAGCACGAGTTCGTCGAAGCCGAAGAGATCAGACCCGCCGACGCGCCTGCCGCGGTCGTTTTCGTGGTGTCGGCCGTGGCCCCGATCGCCGAATCCGACTGTGCACTCATCGATCTTGCGGCCCAACACACCGATCTGATAGTCGGGGCGGTGTCGAAGATCGACGTTCACCGCAACTGGCGCGACGTGATGGCCGAGGACAAGATCGCGGCTCGCCGCACACTCCGAGCGCTACCGCGATGTGCCGTGGGTCGGCGTGGCGGCGGCCCCCGATCTCGGCGAGCCGAATATCGATGAACTCGTCGACCTGCTGCGCGTCGCGCCTCGACGATGTCGATATGCGGCGACGAAACAGGTTGCGGGCGTGGGAGTCTCGTCTGCAAACGGTGATATCGCGTTACGACAAGGACGGTGCGGGCGCGGACCGGCAGGCGCGGGTGACGGCATTGCGTGGCCGCAGGGATTCCGTTCTGCGTGAGCGCCGAGTGTCCAAGTCCGAGCGAACCATCGCACTGCGCAGCCAGATTCAGCAGGCCAAAGTGCAGCTGGCGTATTTCGCGCGTAACCGCTGCACCTCGGTGCGCACCGAACTGCAGGAGGACGCGTCGTCGATGACGCGGCGTCGGCTGCCGGAGTTCGAGGGCTATGTGACCACAAGGATCGGCGACGTGGTCGACGAGGTGGAGGCGGGAATCACGCAGCATCTCGCCGATATGGCGACCGAACTCCATCTCACCGCACCCGAACCGCTGCCACCACCCACTCCACCCACGTTCGCACCGCCGCCGCTGAAGTCCCGTCGGCTCGAGACGCGGCTGATGATGGTGCTCGGCGCGGGCTTCGGTCTCGGGGTGGCGCTCGGCGTCAGCCGTCTGTTCGCCGGGCTTGCGCCGGGGCTGACCATCGCCGGACTGGTCGCGGGCGGGCTGGTCGGCCTGCTGCTCACCGTCTGGGTGGTCAGCATGCGCGGCCTCCTGAGCGACCGCGCGATGCTGGACCGCTGGGTCGGCGTGGTGATCGGTCTGCTGCAGGGCTCCGTCGAGGAACGGGTCGCGACCCGCGTGCTCGCGGCAGAAGCGGCGTTGACCGCCGATGTGGCCCGGCGCGACGAGGCCGACACCGAGACGGCGACGGCCGACGTCGGCGAGATCGACGCCGAACTTCGGGAGCACGCCGTCGCCACGGCAAGGGCCGCATCGCTGCGCGACAGGCGGCTGCCACCCCTACAGAAGGCCCTGGACACCGTTCGTGCGGAGTTGGACGGCGGCCAACCGCAGTGATCAGGCCTTTCTGAATCGTTCTTGTGAGTGATCGGACATAGATCCGGATTTCCCCGGGTATGTCACCCGCGTTAACCTGGTTAAGAGGGCGATAAGCACCAGTGACGCGGTTACCTGTGTCCTGGCGGAAAAACCTACGCAGGAGATTTTTGATGACGTCAGCGACGATTCCCGGTCTGGACACCGCACCGACGAAACACGCAGGACTTCTTGCCTGGGTTCAAGAGGTCGCGGAGCTCACACAGCCCGATCGGGTGGTGTTCGCCGACGGCTCCGATGAGGAGAACGCCCGCCTCTGCGAGCAGCTCGAGGCCGCAGGCACCTTCAGGAAGCTCGACGACAAGAAGAAGCCGAACTCGTACCTGGCGCTGTCCGACCCGTCTGACGTGGCGCGCGTCGAGTCACGCACCTACATCTGCTCCGAACGCGAAATCGACGCCGGTCCCACCAACAACTGGATGGACCCCGCCGAGATGCGCGGCATCATGACCGACCTGTACCGCGGCTCCATGCGCGGCCGCACCATGTACGTGGTGCCGTTCTGTATGGGCCCGCTCGGCGCTGAGGACCCGAAGCTGGGTGTCGAGCTCACCGACTCCGAGTACGTCGTCGTGTCGATGCGCACGATGACCCGGATGGGCCAGGCCGCGCTGGACAAGATGGGCGACGACGGGTTCTTCGTCAAGGCGCTGCACTCGATCGGCGCCCCGCTGGAGCCCGGTCAGAAGGATGTGCCCTGGCCCTGCAACGACACCAAGTACATCAGCCACTTCCCCGAGAGCCGTGAGATCTGGAGCTACGGCTCGGGCTACGGCGGCAACGCGCTGCTCGGCAAGAAGTGCTACTCGCTGCGCATCGCATCGGCGATGGCCCACGACGAGGGCTGGCTCGCCGAGCACATGCTGATCCTCAAGCTGATCTCGCCGGAGGACAAGTCGTACTTCGTCGTGGCGGCGTTCCCGTCGGCGTGCGGTAAGACCAACCTCGCGATGCTGCAGCCGACCATCCCGGGCTGGCGTGCCGAGACCGTCGGCGACGACATCGCCTGGATGCGGTTCGGCAAGGACGGCCGCCTCTACGCGGTCAACCCGGAGTTCGGTTTCTTCGGCGTCGCACCGGGCACGAACTGGTCGTCGAACCCGAACGCGATGAAGACCATCGCGGCGGGCAACACCGTCTTCACCAACGTCGCCCTGACCGACGACAACGACGTGTGGTGGGAGGGCCTGGAAGGCGAGCCCGACCACCTCATCGACTGGAAGGGCAACGACTACCTTCTGCGCGAGACGGAAAGCAAGGCCGCGCACCCGAACTCGCGCTACTGCACCCCGATGTCGCAGTGCCCGACGCTTGCCTCCGAGTGGGACGACCCGCAGGGCGTGCCGATCTCGGCGATCCTGTTCGGTGGCCGCCGCAAGACCACGGTCCCGCTGGTGACGCAGGCCAACGACTGGCAGCACGGCGTCTTCATCGGCGCCACACTGGGTTCCGAGCAGACCGCCGCCGCCGAGGGCAAGGTCGGCACCGTCCGGCGTGACCCGATGGCCATGCTGCCGTTCCTCGGCTACAACGTCGGCGACTACTTCGCGCACTGGATCGACATCGGCAAGCAGGCCGACGAGTCGAAGATGCCGAAGATCTTCTTCGTCAACTGGTTCCGTCGCGGCGACGACGGCCGCTTCCTGTGGCCGGGATTCGGCGAGAACAGCCGCGTGATGAAGTGGATCGTCGACCGCATCGAGCAGAAGGCAGGCGGTAAGTCGACGCCGATCGGCATCGTGCCGACCGCCGACGACCTTGACCTGTCCGGTCTTGATGTCGATGAGGCCGACGTCAACGAGGCGCTTGCGGTCAATGCCGCCGAGTGGCGCGAAGAAATCCCGTTGATCGAGGAGTGGTTCGAGTTCGTCGGCGAGAAGCTGCCGACCGGCATCAAGGACGAGTTCGACGCCCTCAAGCACCGCCTGGCAGAAGCCGACTAGCGCGTTTTTAGCGCGACTAGACGCACGAGCGCCCATTTCGCACTGAAATTGGGCGCTTTTGCGTCTGCTCGTTCACACTGAAGTACGTGATCTCGGTTCCCGAGACGCGTTATGCGAAGTCGGGCAGTGTCAACATCGCCTACCAGGTTGTCGGCGATGGTCCCTTCGACCTCATTCACGTGCCGCCCTTCGTCTCGAACCTCGAACTGCAGTGGGAAGATCCAACCGAGCGGAGATACTTCGAGCGCCTCGCGTCGTTCAGCCGACTGATCGCGTTCGACAAACGCGGTACCGGTCTGTCCGATCGAGTCGCCGTGGCGACGCTCGAGGAACGGATGGACGATCTCCGCGCAGTCATGGATGCCACCGGATCGCAGCGAGCCGCCATTTACGGAGGCTCGGAGGGCGGCGCACTCGCCATTCTCTTCGCCGCGACGTACCCGGAGCGTGTGTCGGCACTCGTGCTGTATGGCGCGTACCCGCGGATTTCCTGGGCACCGGACTACGAGGACGGCATGCCCGAGGAAATCTGGGCTGATGGTCTGCGGTATCTCGAGGAGAATTGGGGGCGTGCACAGGCGGAGGCATCCCCTCTCCTCTATCTCTTGTCGCCGGGTCGGGCCGGAGATCCGATTTGGCGCAAAGTTCACGCGCGATGGGAGCGCCTCTCGGCGAGCCCGGGGGCGGCACAGGCGATCATGCAGATGAACCGTGAAATCGACGTGCGCGACGTGTTGTCCACGATCCGGGTACCGACTCTCGTTGTGTATCGCACGGCAGACATTCCGCACGCTGCCGGCAGTCGCTACCTGGGTGCACACATAGCAGACGCCAAAGTTGTTGAATTACAGGGCAATGAGTACTTTCCGCACCTCGGCGATCAGGACGCCATACTCGACGAGGTAGAGGAGTTTCTCACCGGCGTGCGGCCCGTGCATTCGCCGGACCGTGCGCTGGCGACGGTGCTGTTCACCGACATCGTGTCATCGACGCAGCGCGCGGCCGCGCTCGGCGACGATGAGTGGACGCGGGTCCTGGATCAACACGACAGGCTGACCGCTGACGAGGTCGACCGCCACCGTGGCCGCAGAATCAAGACGACGGGTGACGGCATGTTAGCGACCTTCGACGGGCCCGCACGTGCAGTCCGATGCGCGCAAACGATCTGCAAGGCAGTCGGATCGCTGGGCATTGAAGTGCGGGCAGGGCTCCACACCGGCGAGATCGAGCTTCGCGGCGACGATATCGGCGGCATCGCGGTGCACATCGGCCAGCGCGTGTCAGCGCTCGCTGGACCGGGCGAGACGTTGGTATCGTCGACGGTCAAGGACTTGGTGGCGGGATCGGGAATCACCTTCGCAGAACATGGATCTCACGTGTTGAAGGGTGTTCCGGACGAATGGCGAGTGTTCATCGCCAACTAGGGTGGGCTCACCCCGTCACGATGAAGTAGACGCCGAGGGCGGCGAATAGCAGTCCGAGGCCGACGCCGACGTACAGGCGACTCCCCCCGCCCGGTTCGTCGACGGTCACCTGTGTCGGGTCGGCGGGGTCATACCAGACGTCGACGAGTTCGCGCTGCACCGGCTTCGAGTGGCCTTGGATCGAAACATGCTCCAGCCATTGGCCATTGGGGCCGGGGAAGCGCACCTTGGTGTGGTAGAAGCGCGAGCCGTTTGCGCCGACTTCGACCTCCTGGCCGATCACCTGCGCGGAGACTCTCACCCCGGTGTGCTTGGCGCTCTTGACGCTGCGATCGCCATAGACGACCAGCGCGACCATCGCGAGCCCGAAGCCGATGAAGAACAGCCCGCCGAACATCGGGTCAGCCTACTGTCGACGGACCTCTTGACACCTGTCAAGTTCATGCATCGTAAAGTCTCAGGCATGCAGATTCGCGAGCATGCCGAGGCGCACCCCGACAAGCCGGCCGTCATCATGTATCCGTCCGGCACGACGGTGACCTTCGGCGAGCTCGAGGCGCGCGCGAACCGGCTGGCGCACTTCTTCCGGCGCAACGGCCTGCGCGAGGGCGACGCCATCGCGATCCTGATGGAGAACAACGAGCACTATCACGCCGTGATGTGGGCGGCGCGCCGCAGCGGGCTGTACTACGTCCCGATCAACACCCACCTGACCGCGGCGGAAGCGGCCTACATCATCGACAACAGCAGCGCCAAGGCCATCATCGGTTCGGCGGCGCTGCGCGACGTTCTCGAAGACCTGGACGCCGAACTGCCGAACGGGCTTCCGCCGGTGTTGATCGTCGCCGACGACGATCTCGACGGTTGGCACCGCTACCCGGAATGCGTTGCAGACGAACCGGATACGCCTATCGACGACGAGATCGAAGGTGACCTGCTGCAGTACTCCTCCGGCACAACGGGTCGACCGAAGGGCATCAAGCGCGAGTTGCAGCACAAGCCGCCCGCCGAGGTGCCAGGCATGATGTCGGCGTTGGTGAGCTTCTGGCTCGACCCCGAGGCGATCTACCTGAGCCCAGCGCCCCTGTACCACACCGCACCGTCGGTGTGGTCGATGACGATTCAGTCGGGCGGCATCACAACGGTGGTCATGGACAAGTTCGACGCCGAGGGCTGTCTGGACGCCATTCAACGCAACGGCGTCACCCACGGTCAGTTCGTGCCCGTGATGTTCACCCGAATGCTGAAACTGCCGCAGTCCGTGCGGGGTTCGTACGACGTGTCCAGCCTCAAGCGGGTCATGCATGCGGCAGCGCCGTGCCCGGTCGAGATCAAGAAACAGATGATCGACTGGTGGGGGCCGATCGTCGACGAGTACTACGCCTCATCGGAGGCGATCGGCTCGACGCTGATCACCGCGGACGAATGGCTGGCCCACCCCGGTTCGGTCGGCAGGTCGATGATGACGCCCGCTGCACATCCTCGACGAGGACGGCAACGAGTTGCCGCCGGGACAGGCGGGGGAGATCTACTTCGAGGGCGGCTTCGACTTCGAATACCTCAACGACCCGGAGAAGACGGCGAAGTCACGCGACAAGCACGGCTGGAAGACCGTCGGCGACATCGGCTATCTCGACGAGGAGGGCTTCCTCTATCTGACCGACCGCCGCCACCACATGATCATCTCGGGCGGGGTGAACATCTATCCGCAGGAAGCCGAGAACATGTTGGTGACCCACCCCAAGGTGATGGACGCCGCGGTCTTCGGAATACCCGACGACGACATGGGCCAGAGCGTCAAGGGCGTGATCCAGACCGTCGATCAGGCCGACGCCACCGACGCCTTCGCCGACGAGCTGCTCGGCTGGCTGCGGGACCGGTTGGCGCACTACAAGTGTCCGCGCTCGATCTCGTTCGAGGCGCAGCTGCCGCGCACCGACACCGGCAAGTTGTACAAGCAGGAGCTGATCGCGAAGTACTCGTAGGGCAAGCTGTGACGATGCGCGGCGACGAACCCGGCGGCCCCTACTTCGACGACCTCGTCGTCGGTCAGGCATTCGACTGGGCGCCGTCGATGACGTTGACGGCGGGCGCCGCGGCGGTGCACCAGTCGATCATCGGCGACCGGCTGCGGCTGGCGCTGGACGCCGACCTCGCCGTCGCGGTCACCGGTTCGACCACCGCGCTCGCGCATCCGCAGCTGGTCTGCGACGTCGCCATCGGGCAGACCACGCTCGCCACCCAGCGGGTGAAGGCCAACCTCTTCTACCGCGGCCTGTCCTTCCACCGCTTTCCCGTCATCGGCGACACCCTGTTCACCCGCACCGAGGTCGTCGCGCTCAAGCAGAACGCGGCCAAGCCGGGCCGGGCCGCGACGGGCCTTGCCGCACTTCGGATGACCACCATCGACCAGATCGGTCGGCTGGTCCTCGACTTCCACCGCTGCGCGATGCTGCCGCTGCGCGACGGCGCGGCCGAGACCGGCCATGCCGACGACATGTCGGCGATCGGCGCGCAACCGGGGCTGGCCACCGACCCGACCGCCGACTGGGACGCCGACGCATTCCGCACCCGGGTGCCTGGCGCCCACTTCGACTCCGGCATTGCGGGCACGGTGCTCAACAGCACCGCCGATGTGGTCAGCAGCGCACCCGAACTCGCCCGGCTGACGTTGAATATCGCCGCCACGCATCATGATTCACGCGCGGGCGGCCGGCGCCTTGTCTACGGCGGCCACACCATCGGGCTGGCCTTCGCGCAGGCGACGCGGCTGCTGCCCAATATCGCGACCGTGCTGGGTTGGGAGTCGTGCGACCACACCGGTCCGGTGTACGAGGGCGACACCCTGTTCAGCGAGTTGCACGTCGACGGTGCGGTGCCACTGCCCGATAACCGCGGCGGTGTGCTGAAGCTGCGCTCACTCGTCTACGCCGTCGGCGACGCCGCCGACGACCGCCAGGTGCTCGACTGGCGCTTCACCGCGCTGCAGTTCTGACTCAGTCTGCACCGCAGAAATCCCTGTGACCTCCATTGACGGGCGCCATCCTGCAGAAGTACAGTCTGATTTGCAGAAACAATTTCTACAGTACGGAAGATGTCAGAGCTACAGAAGAAAGAGGAGACAGCAGTGCGCATCCGACACCTCGGAATCGTCGTCCAGGACCTCGAGACAACCGCCGAGTTCTACGAAAACGTGCTGGGCTTCAAGCGCCTCGGCGATATTCGCACCCCCGGCCACTACCCCGGCAAGGCGATTGATCTCAGTGACGGCGAGGTCAACTACTCGCTGCTGCAACCCAATCCGGATATCCAGCGCTCCGACTGGACGTACGGGGCGATGGGCCCCAACCACATCGGCGTGACGATCGAGGACACCGGCGCTGTGGTGACCGCGCTGAAGGAACGCGGTATCGAGGTCTACGGCGCCGAACAGGCCGACCCGCCCCGCTTCTTCAAGTTCCGCGATCCCGACGGCGTCGAGGTCGACGTGGCCACGCCGGAGCGCGGCTGGAAGTTCTGAGCGCCACGGCGAAGCCGTGGTCAATCTCAAGGAGCGTTCCCTTCCACCGGTGTGGCTCGTCGGCACCGTTCTCAGCATCTTTCTGTTGCAGGTGGCCGTCACGCTCGCCCGCCCGGTATCGACGTACCGGCTGCTGGCGCTCGGTGCCGACGGCACCACCCTCGGCCTGACGGCCGCCTGCTTCGCCATCCCTCCGATGCTGTTCGCGGTCAGTTTGGGCAGATGGACCGAGAAGCACCACCCGGCGATCCTGCTGGTGCTCGGGTTTGTCGTCGCTGCCGTCGGCGCTTTCTCTCTCGTGTTCATCGAGTCGATTCCCGCGTTCGCGATCGCGACCACAGCGCTTGGCATCGGCCACACGACGGGCACCATCGGCGGCCAGAGCATCATGGCGCAAGCCCAGAGCTCTCTGACGCGTATCAGCCGATTCGGCGCCCTCACAACGATTTCCGCGCTCGGTCAGATCGTCGGCCCCGTCCTCGGCGGCGTGATCATCGGACACAGTGACAAGCCCGATCTCCTGTCGACGTCCTCGGCGCTGCAGGTCGCGGCGTGGGTGTTCGTCGGCGGCCTGCCCGCTGCGGTGATCGCCATGCGCACCACCACGATCCAGAAGTCGACCGTGCGGACCGGCAAACCCGAGCGGGTATGGGGTCTGTTGCGGATCAGGGGGATGCCCGCAGCGTTGATGACGAGCTTCTCGGCGAAGGGCGCCAACGACCTACTGCTCGTTTATGTGCCGCTGCTCGGCGCCTCGGTCGGACTCACGTCGTCACAGGTCGGCATCCTGCTGGGCATCAGCAGCAGCGGCGCCTTGTTCGCGCGGGCCGCGACACCGTGGTTCGTCCGCCGGATCCCGAGCGTCAACCTGACCGTCGTCGCCACGGTCGTCGCGGCGCTCTGCCTTCTCATCGTCGGGCTGAGCCACAACCTGACTCCGATGATGCTCGCGATGTCGGTCCTCGGCTTCGCCATCGGTCTCACGCAGACCACCACGATGGACTGGGTCGTCGACCTGGTTGACGACACCAGCCGGGGTTCCGCGCTTGGTATGCGCGTGGCCACCAACCGCGTCGGCCAGACGTTCATCCTCGCGGCGGCGGGCGTGACGTCGCAGTGGTTCGGCGTGGAAGCGGCGTTCGGGCTGCTGGCGCTGGTGATGTTGGTGACGGCGGGAGCGGGCGCGTTGAGCGCCCGCGGCGGCACTCAGTCCCCTGGCACCTGAGCGATGACGGGCGATTCGGGCGCGCGGGCGATCGTCTGGATCATCAGGTCGCCGATATGTGAAATCCGCTGTGCGGTAAGCCGACTCGTCGGTGCCGCCACTGCGATCGCCGCCGGGCGACCGGCGAAGTCGCGGAACGCAACGGCGACCGAGCCAACGTCGTCCTCCGTCTCGCCCGCGTTGACCGCGTATCCGCGCGCCCTGGCACGCGACAGTTCTTTGATCAGCTTCGCCTGGGTGGTGATCGATTTCTCGGTGCGCGCGGGGAACGGCTCGGCCGACGTCGGGTACAGCGCGGCCACCTGCTGATCGGTCAGCTGGCCGAGCAGCGCCTTGCCGAGCGATGTGCAGTGCGCGGGCACCAGGGTTCCCGTCCGGGCCACCACGCGAAGAGCCCGCTCCGACTCGACCGCGTCGGCATAACGCACCTGATCGCCCTCCAGCACGCCGAGGTGGACGGTCTCGCCTGTCTCCGCGGCGAGTTCCTCCATCATCGGGCGGGCCTGCTCACGGACGTTCAGCGAGCCGACGACGGCCAGGCCCACCTCCACAAGTGCAGGCCCGGCGATGTACGCGCGGGTGACGGGCTCCTGCTGCACGAAACCGTGGTGGGCGAGCATCGCGAGCAACCGGTGCGCGGTCGAGTGCGCGACGCCGAGGTATTTGCAGGCGTCGGTGAGCCGCACCCTGGGCTGTTCACGGAACAGAAGAAGCAGAAGAAGTGCGTTGTTCACCGACGCGATGGGGTAGGCGGGACCAGTTTCGCTCTCCGGTCGTGACTTCTGCATAGAAGAAGCCTACCGGCATCTGCACAGGTGTTTGCCAACTCACCACACCTGATTGCCAGCGCAAAGTGATGCTTGACACAAGGCTGCCAGCGTCCTAGCTTTTCCTACAGACAGAAAAGCTTTCCTTCAGGAAGAATTCGATCCGCAAAGAGGTTCTGCATGGATCAGGACGTTGCACCGAAGGCCAACGCGCCGGGTGGACCAGCCAGTCAACCCGACCGCAGTGGCCAACCCAATGACGCCGACCGTCATGTCGAACCGCGGTCCGACACCGACGCCGACATCGAGCAACCGGACGGCGACGTCGCTAGAAGACAACGCCGACGACGCCGCCGATCATGCCCGCGACGAGCGGATCACCCGCGTCGTGCACATCGTGCTGGGGCTGGTGATTGCGGCGCTGGGTTCGTGGCTGCTCTATCGCAGCCACACGGAACTCGCATTCCGCGGTGCGAACGGTGAGCCCGGCCCCGGCTATCTGCCTGTGCTGCTGACCATCGCGCTTGGTCGCGATGGGATTGCTGCTGGCGGGCGTCTGGACGTTCGGCGCAAAGGCACGCCACGGGGATGCTCCGACCCTGTCTCTGCACCCGCGGCAGATGGGCCGGGCGCTGCTGGTGTGGGGCGCGCTCGTGGTCTGCGGCGTTCCTCATCGAACCGCTGGGTTTCCTGCTCGCAGGCGAAGTCTTCGTGCTGTTGATCATGGCGATCGAGCGCATCCGCACCATCCCGCTGATCGTCACCCTGCTGCTGGTGCCACCCGCGATGTACCTGCTGTTCGACACCCTGCTCGAGGTGCAACTCCCCGGAGGAACCCTGTGGTACTGAACGACTTTGGTGAGATCCGCGGGGCGGAGGCCCGTCGGTGAACGCGTTCGAGGGTCTGCTGCACGGTCTTGCAGACCGCGATCACGCCGACCAACCTGTTGTGGCTCGTCGTCGGCTGCCTGCTCGGCACGCTGGTCGGCATTCTGCCCGGCCTCGGGCCGCCTGCCACCATCTCGATCCTGCTGCCGATTGCCACCGGGTTCGATCCGGCGACCGGCCTGATCATGATGGCCGGCATCTACTACGGCGCGAAGTACGGTGGCTCGACCACGTCGATCCTGCTGAACATCCCCGGCGAATCGTCATCGGTCGTCACCTGCATCGACGGCTACGAGATGGCCAAACAGGGCCGCGCGGGCAAGGCGCTGGGCATCGCGGCGATCGGATCGTTCGTCGCGGGCACCATCGGCGTCATCGGCCTGACATTCCTTGCGCCGATCGCCGCCGACGTCGCGGTGAACTTCGGACCGCCCGAGTACTCCGCGCTGATGGTCTTCGCCCTGCTGCTGGTGATCATGTTGGCGGGCGACTCGATGCTCAAGGGCTTCATCTCGATGTTCATCGGGCTGTTCCTCGCCACGATTGGAACCGACCTGTTCTCCGGAGAGCAGCGCTTCACCGGCGGCCAGATCGAGCTCGCGGGCGGCATCGAGTTCATCGCGCTCTCGGTCGGCATCTTCGCCATCGGCGAGGTGCTGGTCAACATCGAGGACAAGACCGAGAAGAAGCTCTTCGAGGTGCCCAAGCAAGCTTCGCGAGCTGCTGCCGTCCAAGAGCGACATCAAGAAGTCGACGCCGGCGATGCTGCAGGGCGGCGTCGTCGGCTTCCTGATCGGCATCCTGCCTGGCGCGGGCTCGACGGTGGCCTCGTTCGTCTCCTACATCATCGCCAAGAAGACATCGAAGACGCCCGAGGAGTTCGGCAAGGGCTCGATCGAGGGAGTCGCTGCCCCGGAGGCGGCGAACAACTCCGAGACCGGCGGCGCGATGGTTCCGCTGCTCACCATGGGCATCCCCGGATCCGGCACGGGCGCAGTGCTTCTCGGTGCCCTCGTGCTCTACGGGCTCAACCCCGGCCCGCTGCTCTTCCAAGAGCACGCCGACGTGGTGTGGCCGATCATCGCCAGCATGTACCTGGGCAACATCGTGCTGGTGATCATGAATCTGCCGATGGTGCCGTTCTTCGCCAAGCTGTTGAACACGCCGTACAAGGTGCTGTACCCGGCGATCCTGCTGATCTCCGTCGTCGGCGTCTACAGCGTGAACTTCTCCCTGTTCGACGTCGGCCTGCTCGTCGTGTTCGGGCTACTCGGATATGCCATGCGCAAACTCGACATCCCGCCCGCGCCTCTGGTTTTGGCGTTCGTCCTCGGCCCGATCGCGGAGAACTCCATCAGGCAGTCGCTGCTGCTCTCCGACAACAGCCCGATCATCTACCTGCAGCGGCCGATCTCTGCAGTGCTGATCGGTGTGGCAGTCCTGCTGCTGCTGGTGCTGACGTTCGGGCGTCGCGCCCGCAAGGTCCGCGAGCAGGTCATCGAAATCGACGCATAGCTTCAAACTCCCGCTCAACCCCCTATGGAAGGAATCGGATCATGATCCGAATCAGGCACCTGCTCACCGTCGTGTTGGCTGCCGTCGCACTTGTCGCACTCGCTGCCTGTGGCAGCGGGGGAGGGGGCGGAGGGGGCGGCAAGTCGGGCCCCGTCGAGGTCGTGACCCACAACGCGGTCGGCGGCGGTAGCGACGTGTTCACCCGCCAGATGATCAAGGTGATGTACGAGAACAAGATCATCGACACCAACTGGCCGGTGCGCAACGTGCCCGCGGGTGACTCGATCGGCGCGATGTCCTACATGGTCGATCGAAAAGGCAACGCGGGCTTGATCGCTCAGGTGACACCGACGTGGCTGGCCACTCCGATGACGGTGGCGAATGCGAAGGTCAGCCTGGCCGACCTGACTCCGATCACGCTGGTGGCCACCGAACCGCAGGTGATCGTCACCAACGCGGAGTCTCAGTTCAACTCGTTCTCCGACTTCGTCAACGCCGCAAAGGCCGCGCCCGACACGCTGGTTCAGGCAGGCGGTTCGAGCACGGCCAACGACGCGCTGACCCGCCTCGTGCTGCAGGACACCCTCGGCGCGAAGTGGAAGTTCCTGTCCTTCGAGGACACCGGCTCCCGAATCACCGCGCTGCTGCGCAACGACGCCAACATCATGCTCGGAAGCGCATCCGACGTCGCCGAGCAGGTCAAAGCCGGACAGCTCAAGGTGATTTCGGTCGTCGGCGACAAGCGGCTCGACACCTTCCCCGATGTCAGCACGACGACGGAGCAGGGCATCGACTCGGCGAAGGTGCCTGTGCAGTTCCGCGCCGTGATGGGCGCCCCTGACATGCCGGAAGACGCCGTCCAGAAGTACCAGGACGACCTGTCGAAGATGGTCGAGACCGAGGACTGGAAGACCCTGACCAAGTCCGACGGGCTCGTCACCCAGAACCTGCAGGACGACGAGTTCACCGCGTATCTGAAGGAGCAGACCGATATCGTCGGCGGCCTGCTGCAGGGACTGGGCCTGAGGAAGGATCAGTGACTCCTGCTGACGGTCCGTCGTCACTTCTCGCCAGGTTCGTCGCCGAGCACAAGGGCGAGCAGATACCCGAACCGGTTCTGCACGCTGCCCGGCGGGCACTTGTCGACCATATCGGGGTGACGGTGAGCGGCTCGGCCGACGACACCACCCGGCGGGCCCGCGACGCCGTCGCGGGAAGCGAAAGTACCGGTGAGGCAACGGTAGTCGGGACGACCATGCGGGTATCGCCGCCGTTCGCGGCCTTCCTCAACGCGTTCGCCTCACATGTGCTCGACCTCGACGACGTGTACAACCCGCCTGGGACGACCGTGCACGGGAGCTGTTCGGTGTGGCCGGCGATCTTCGCCGTCGCCGACACGAGGACGGTCAACGGTCGCGACGCCCTGGCCAGCTTCGCCGTCGGGTTCGAAGCCGAGACGCGGGTCGCGCACGCGGCGGGACAGACCCACTACGACGTCGGCTGGCACGTGACGGGAACCTCCGGCCACGTCGGAGCGGCGGCCGCCGCCGCACGCACAATGGGCCTGGGCCGCACGGAGGTTGAGCACGCGATCGCGGCGGGCGCCACCCAGGCGGCCGGGCTGCGCATCATGGCGGGCAGTGACCTCAAGAGCATGCACCCGGGCAAAGCGGCGATGGACGGCGTGCTGGCGGCGACGCTGGCCGCCCACCAACTGACCTCTGGGGCCAAGGTTTTCGAGGGTGACTTCGGCTACCTCGCGGTGATGAGCGACGAACCGGCGCCCGAGAAGATCAGCGACGGTCTCGGCGACTCCTGGAACCTCGGAAGCAACGGGTACAAGCTCTATCCGAGCGGTTCGCTGACCCACCCGATGATCGACGGCGTGATAGCCCTGATGACCGAGAACGATGTCGAACCGGGCGATGTGACCGTTATCGACATCCGCGTGGCCGCACCGGCGGCGCGCTTCACAGACCTGCCGCAGCCGACCACCCCTCTGCAGGCGAAGTTCAGCCTGCGCCACTGCGCGGCTGCGGCAGCCATCTTCCGCCGGCTCGGTCCCGACGAACTGGCACAGGCGATCCTGACCCGTTCCGACGTGGTCGACCTGCGTGACCGGGTGAAGGTGGTCAGCGACCCGGCGCTGGGCAAGCAGGACGCCGACGTCGAGATCACGTTGGCGTCCGGTCAGACGCTTTCGGCGGAGGTCAGGGGTAACCGGGGTACACCGTCGGCACCGCTGGACGACGACGAACTCGACGCGAAGTTCCGCGAACTGGTCGGCCCCGTGCTGGGTTCCGAGCGCACTGAACGCCTGCTTGCCACCTGCTGGCGATTCGACGAACTCGACGACGTGTCGCAACTGCTCGCACAGACCGTGCCGAGCGATGGCTGACCCGACGCCGGAGATAGCCCTCGTCACAGGGGCGGGAAGCGGCCTGGGCGCGGTGATCGCCGAACACCTTGCCGCAAAGGGCCTTACGGTGGCCGTCAACACCAGGGCGCACACCGAGCAGGCCGACTCGGTGGCCGCGGCGATCCGCGCCGCCGGTGGCTGCGCCTTCTCGGTGACCGCCAACGTCACCGATCCGTCCGCGGTGCGCCACATGTTCGACGCCATCGCCGACCGCGGCAGGCTGCGGGTCCTTGTCAACAATGCGTCCTACCGCCCGCGCCAGCGCGTCGAGTCGATCACGGAAGACGACTGGTATCAGGTGCGCGCGGTGACGCTCGACGGTGCATTCCGCTGCATCCGGCACGCGATGCCCGCTCTGATCCCTGGTGGCCGCATCGTCAACATCCTCGGCCGCAACGCACTTGCGGGCGACCCCGAGCGGGTGCATCTGTCGGCGGCAAAGCACGGCCTGCTCGGGCTGACGGTCGCCATGGCGGCAGCGCTGCGCGACGAGGGTGTCGCGGTGAACGCCGTGTCCCCCGGGGTCGATTCCGACGCACCGGAGCCGGAGCTGGATCAGTGCCGCACCGAGATCGCGGCCCAGGTGGCGCGGCTGGCATTCGCCGACGCGGCAGAGCTGACGGGCACGGTGGTGCGCGTCGACTGCGACGGCGCAGAAGTGGTCAGCGCTACGCCGGCGTGGTGAGCTCGAGCATCGCGTCGACGCTGCCGTTCGACTTCAACGAAAAGGCGGCATCTGCAAGCCTTTCCGCGCGATCTCGCCCGATCACACCGTCGGCGAGACCGTGGAACTTTTCCCGCAGCTCATCGTCGGTGAGCCGATTGCCCGGGGTGCCGCGCGCGTGATCGACCCACGTCTTCACCGTATCCCCGTCGCTCGTGATCGCGGTCGCGCCGGCCTGCGTGTGCGGAACGTCGGGATCCGGGGTGACCTCGATCTTGCTCATCAGCGCGCGGACGTCGTCGCGGTGCACGGCGGTATCGGAGAACTCCTCCTCGGCTGCCCTGCCCTCGAGCAGCGCGATGGAGCACGCGAACGTGACCGAGAACTTGCCCTCCAAACCTGTTCGGGGGTCGGTCTTTCCGGTCAGTTCGCGAACCAGCGGGTGCACGTGCAGTTTGATCGACTCGATGCGGTCGGCGGTCAAACCCTGACGAACCGCGAGGTCGCGGACGGCGTCGATGGCCGGATGGATCACCACACCGCACGCGTAGGGCTTGACGCCGTTGTCGAAGATCTGCCACCGCTCGCCGAGGCCGTCCACCAGGTCGGCTGGCGTGCTCGTCGACGACATCACGGCGAACATGCCGCGCCGGCCCTGGAGCGGATCCGGCGCGCCGGTGAATCCACCGGAGGCAAGCAGTCCGGCCCACACGCCCGCCTGGGCGGCATGGCCCGCGTGGAACGGTTTGGTCATCGTCCCGAACTGCTCGCGGTGGCCCGAGGCCTGGGTCGCCGCAATGCTCAGGCAGTGTGTCGCGGGCACGCCCTCGAGGCCGAGCAACCTCATCGCGACCGTCGCGGACGCCAGGGCGCCGGTGGTGCCGGTCATGTGCCAGCCCGCGTCGTAATGCTCGGGATAGAGCGCGTTGCTGACCCGGGCGGACATCTCGTAGCCGAGTGCGTGAGCGGCCAGCAGGTCCGTACCGCTTGTGCCCCGCCACTCGGCCAGCGCCGTTCCCGCCGCGTACATCGGCGTGGTGGGATGGAGAATGGTTGGGATATGGGTGTCATCGAAATCCAGTGCATGGCAGGCAATTCCGTTGACCAGCGCGGCATCGGTGACCCGCAGTCGGTCAGGTGTGCCGAGTGCTCGGGCCTGCGGGTCGCCGCCGAGCAGCCCGCACTGCGCCCTTGCGATGCTCGCGGCGGGCTCCGCTGCGCCCGCGACCGCCAGACCGAGGTGGTCGAGAAGGCAGCGGGCGCTCTCGTGCAGCACATCGGCGGGTATCGCATCGGCAGGCGTGCGCGAAACGAAGTCCAGCAGCGTCCGCGTCTCGGTGGAGGTCCGGTCGTCGTAGTCCGCCTGGGTGGTAGCCATGTAATCTGTATAACAGAAATCATTTCCGTATTACAGACTCGATCGGACGGGAGCGGGCGGTGACCGATGAGCAGGCGGTGAGCGCCGCGCTGGCCGGCTTCGCGTCCGCGCTGAGAATCGACGACCTTCCCGCCGATGTGGTGCATCAGGCGATGCGGTGTCTGGTCGACTGGCTCGGCTGCACGATCGCCGGTTCGGCCACCGCCGAGGGCGAACGGGTCCGCGCGGGCATCGGTGCGCTGGACGCAGGCGACGGTTCGCGAACCGCGCCGATCGTCGGCACCCGCCAGCGCGCGGGCGCGGGCTACGCGGCGCTGGCCAACGGGATCGCCGCGCACGTGCTCGACTTCGACGACACGTTCAACCCCGACCGCACGACGATCCACGGCAGCGCGCCGCTGTGGCCTGCCATCGCCGCGGCGGCCGAACTCGTCCCGGTCTCCGGTGTGGCAGCGGTCGAGGCGTTCGTCGCCGGTTTCGAGGTGCAGACCCGGGTTGCCGTCGCCGCAGGGCCTGGCCATTACGACGCCGGCTGGCACGTCACCGGCACCGTCGGCCATATCGGCGCGGCCGCGGCGACCGCGCGACTGCTCGGCCTTTCTCCGGAGCAGACGCTCGCGGCGATCGGTACCGGCGCCACCCAGGCGGCGGGGATGAAGGTGGTCTACGGGTCGATGGGCAAGTCGCTGCATCCCGGCAAGGCCGCCATGGACGGGCTGCTGTCGGGCTTCCTCGCGCGGGACGGCTTCACCTCGAGCCCCGAACCGATAGAAGGCCATCGCGGGTTCCTGCACCTCTTCTCGCCCGATCCGGTGCCGTCACGGGCCGTCGACGGCCTCGGCGACACCTGGTATCTGCCCCGCGACGGGTTCAAGCCCTACGCATGCGGCTCGCTGACCCACCCGCCCGCGCAGGCGCTACTCGAACTGAGGGCCGAGCACGATCTGACGGCCGACGACGTCGAGGCCGTCGACGCCTACGTGCACGACTACGTCAAGACGACGACCGGGCTGACCGAACCGGCCACCGGGCTGCAGGGGAAATTCAGCATCTACCACGTGCTCGCGGTTGCGCTCGCCGACGGAGCGGCGCTGCTCGACCAATTCACCGACGAGCGGGTCGCCGACCCTGCACTGGCCGCGCTTCGGGACAGGGTTCACGTCAACATCGACGACGACCAGACAAAGGATTCGGCACGAGTCGTGTTGACGCTCAAGGACGGTCGCACGCTCGAGCGCCACGTCGCGCACAACCTCGGCACTCCCGACAACCCCATGAGCGACGAACAACTCGCGGACAAGCTGATCGGCCTCGCCACCCCGGTGCTCGGCAGCGCCCGCGCAGACGAGATCGCAGCGACATGCTGGCGCCTGATCGAGCTTCCCGACATCCGTACGCTGATCAATCTGAGTATCACCGAATAAACTCAGCAGCGAGGTGGTTGACCGCGACATGCGACATTTCACCTTCGGCCGCAACAACGGCCTACGAGTCTCCGCCCTCGCCCTCGGTGCAGGCACGTTCGGTACGCGGTGGGGTTACGGCGCCGCCCCCGAGGATGTCCCTCGGATATTCGACACGTTCGCCGACGCGGGCGGCACGTTCATCGACACCGCCGCGAGCTATCAGGTCGGAGAGGCAGAGGAGATTCTCGGCCGCCTGCTCGACGGCAGGCGCGACGACTTCACTGTGGCGACGAAGTTCGCCATCGGAGGTCCCGACGGCACCGGGGTATTGCAGACCGGCAACGGCCGCCGTGCGATGTCGCGGTCCGTGGAGGGCAGCCTGCGTCGTCTCGGCACCGACTACATCGATCTGCTGTGGGTGCACTTTCCCGATTTCGTGACCCCGCTCGACGAGATCGTGCGCGGACTCGATGATCTCGCAAGGGCAGGCAAGATCCTGTACGCCGGGCTGTCGAACTTTCCCGCGTGGATGACGGCACGCGCAGCGACTATCTCGCCGAATTGCGTGGGGCGATACCGATTTCAGGCGTGCAGTTGGAGTACAGCCTCGTCGAACGCAGTGCCGACCGGGAGAACCTGCCGATGGCCGAGTCGCTCGGCCTTGGAGCGGCGTTGTGGTCGCCGCTGGGCGGTGGGCTGTTGAGCGGCAAGTACCGGTCGAGCTACGGACGGCAGGCTCACCGATTGGAATCGGCTCGTGCATACCGAAGACGAGCCTGCCAAGGCGGCGACGGTCGACGCGGTCCTCGAGGTCGCCGACGAGATAGGCGTTCCCGCAGCGCAGGTAGCGGTGGCCTGGCTTCTCGAACGCGCCAGGAGATCGACGACCGCGTTGGTGCCGGTTATCGGTCCACGAACAGTCGAACAGATCGACTCGTATCTCGCCTCACTCGATTGGTCCGATCGACGCAGGAGCAGTACCTGCGCCTCGATCAGGTCAGCGGTATCCGGATGGGGGCGCCGTTCGAACCAACTCGCCTCAGCAGGCCACCGCGCCGTTGGGTGGCGATGCTGCCGTCTTCGCACCCGTCGCCGATTTCCGCGGCGGCTGACTCCGTCACGTGAGCCGAGCCTCGAACGCGACGCGGTCACCGCGGTAGAGCGCACGCACCACTTCTATCGGTTCAGCCTTCGGTGTCCAGCGAGCGCCGGTTCAGCAGCAGCATCGGCGTCGCCGTCGTCGACTCGAGCAGCGCGGCCTCGCGGGGGACGGCAGCGCCGTCTCGATGCGCTCGACTCGCCGAGCCGAACTCCACGCCCCGTCGCGCGGATCGCGGCATACAGCGACGTCGTCGGGTCGAACGTCGTCGGTGAGGTCGGCGAAGCGGCGCCGCGGTAGGTAGCGTGCTCTCCAGTCCGATCCGCTGCACCGTCGGCGAGCAGTACGCGCTCCAGGTGCATGACACCGTCGCCGGCGTGAACATCGCCAGCCCCGCGGCCAATTCCGTCGACGCGTCGATGTCCTCCCACGTCACCAGCAGCACGTCCGGGCACACGCCCCATCCGCAGCGCACCCTCGGTGTAGGACAGCAGTGACAGCGGCTGGACCAGCTTCGGCCGCGAGACCACGGTGCCGCGGCCGCGCCGTTCGATGCGGCCCTCGACAAGCAGTTCATGCAGCGGCCTGTCGCACGGTTTCGCGCGCCACCCCGAACCGCGCCGCCAGCTCACGCTCGGGCGGAAACGGCATCGCCCTCCTCGAGGTCCGTCCAGTATGTCGTCGAGGCCTGTGCGCACGCAGATACGGCTTCGGCAGGCGATCGGGTCGAGTCATCGATGCGCGTCTGCCGCAGAACGCGTTCGGCCACCGTCAGCACGTCGTCGATGGACGCCGACCTGCCGCGTCGGGATCCTTGGCCGCGTCGTCGTAGCGCCGCAGCCGCAGCGCATCCCGCCACCAGGGGTGTTCGACGAACTACGGGTCGACGCCTGCTCCGCCTTGATGCATGCAAGCGAGTCCACCGACACCTCGCGTCAGTGCTGGTCGCGTAATCCGGGTCGGTCGCAACCAGGTACCGCTTGGCGGCCACGTGCGCGCCCGCCAGCCAGCCGACCCGGTCGCCGAACCGCGGCGTCAGCCAGTCCCTCGGCCAGCCCGTCATGCTCGTGCCCGTCGCGACGTCGCCGAACAACGGGCTGTGCGCCGATGTCGTGCAGGGCCGAGGCGAGCACCAGTTCGTCGTCGGCTCCGTCGTCGATCGCCCGCGCGGCAGCCTGCAGCGCGTGGTCGAGTTCGTCGACGGCTTCCTCGTCCCACACTCCGCCCAGCGAACGCAGCAGCGGCAGCGGATCTCCTCGACCGTCGGGCATGGTTCGCAGCATACCCGCAATTGGTCTATACCAATTGTTAACCTGCTGTTCCACGCCGCAATACTCGCAGCGTCTGCGGCGCCGTACGCCGGACGGGTTGGAAGGTCAACCGCCATGCGCGTCACGATCGTCGGCGGTGGCATCCTCGGCACCGCCCACGCCCTGGAGGCCGTGCGGCGCGGCCATCAGGTCATCCAGCTCGAGCGCGAGCCCGAGGCCCGCGGCGCCACCGTGCGCAACTTCGGCCTGGTCTGGGTGTCCGGCCGGGCGCGCGGGTGAACTCGACGCCAGCGCTGCGGTCACGGGAACTGTGGGAGCAGCTCGGCGCCGAGGTCCCCGGCATCGGCTTCCGGCCCGCCGGGTCGCTGACGCTGATGCGCACACCCGGCGAGGTCGCGGTCGCCGAAGAGGTGGTGCGCGCGCCCCGACGCCGGCCGCCGCGGCTTCACGCCTCCTCGAGCCGGCCGACGTCCGCGCACTGAACCCGGCGCTGCGCGGCAAGTACCTTGCCGCCCTGCACTGCGCACGCGACGGCGCCGTCGAATCCCGGCAGGCGCTGCCCGCGATGCGCGCACACCTCGCGGCCACCGGCCGCTACACCTTCCTGTCCGGCACCGAGGCGCGGTCCGTCGACGGCACCGCGGTGCGCGACGACCGCGGAACCACGCTACGACGCCGACCTCGTGCATCGTCTGCGCCGGCGCCGCGCACGGCGGCCTCGTCCGCGAGCTCGCCGGCGACCTGCCCGTGCGCCGGGTCCGGCTGCAGATGATGCAGACCGCACCGCTCGGCGAGCCGCTGACCACCGCGATCGCCGACGGCGACAGCTTCCGCTACTACCCCGGCTTTCGCCGGCACGGCGCTGGATTCGTTGCAGCGCAACGAAGCTCAGGACGCCGGTGGCCGATGCGCACCGCATGCAGCTGCTGTGCGTGCAGCGCCTGCACGGCGGACTGACGATCGGCGACACCCACGAGTACGACGAGCCGTTCGACTTCGACGTCACCGAAGCGCCCTACGCGTACCTCGCCGACGTCGTCGAGGAGCTCCTCGGCCGGCCGCTGCCTCCGATCCGGCAGCGCTGGGCGGGTGTCTACAGCCAATGCGTCGACCCCGACCAGCTGGTGTGCCGGACGGCAGCCGGCGACGGCGTCTGGGTGGTGACAGGCCCCGGCGGACGCGGCATGACGCTCGGCCCCGCCATCGCCGAACAGACCGCCGACCAGATCGGACTCTAGAGGAATACATGACCATGCAGACAACGACATTCAGCTGGCCGTCATCGACATGGCCGGTACCACCGTCGCCGACGACGGCCTCGTCGTCGAGCGCCTTCGAGGCCGCCGCGAGCGCGGCGGGTCTGCCCGAGACCGGGCGCCGAGCGCGACCACGCCAGGCAGTACGTGCTCGACACCATGGGCCAGTCCAAGATCACCGTCTTCCGCGCGCTGTTCGACGACGAAGAGCTCGCGCAGCGAGCCAACGCCGCCTTCGAGAGCGCCTACGACGGCCTCGATCGACGACGGCCGCGCAGAGCCGATACGCCGGTGCCGCAGAGGCGCATCTCGCGGCTGCGCGAGGCAGGCATCAAGGTCGCGCTCGACCACCGGGTTCTCCGCCGACCACCCAGGACAAGCTGCTCGCCGCGCTGGGCTGGCACGACCTCGCCGATCTCGTGCTCGCGCCAGGCGACGGCGTGCGCGGCCGCCCGTACCCCGACCTGATCCTCACCGCGCTGCTGCGGCACCGGCGTCGACCGGTGTGCACAACGTCGCCGCGCTCGGTGACACCAGCAGCGACATCGAGAGCGCGCTGCGCGCCGGATGCTGCCATCGCCGCAGGCACTCTCACCGGCGCCCACGACGAACGCCAACTCCGTCGCCGCGGGCGCCACCCACATCGTCGCCTCCGTGACCGATTTCGCCGACCTCATCCTGCAAACCGTTAACCGAAAGGCTGACACATGAAACTACGCACGCACCCTGCGCAGCGATCATCGCTGCGCCATCGGCCGTCCATGACCGCGGCCTGCGGCGGCACCGGATCGTCCGGCTCCGGCGACGGCGACGACCGCTGACCGTCTACAGCGCCGACGGCCTGGCCTCCTGGTACGAGGCCGCAGTTCGAGCAAGTTCACCGAGGACACCGGCATCAACGTCAACCTCGTCGAGGCCGGCTCCGGCGAGGTGGTGTCGCGGGTCGAGAAGGAGCAGTCCAACCCGCAGGCCGACCTGCTGGTCACGCTGCCGCCGTTCATCCAGAAGGCGGACAAGTCCGGGTCTGCTGCAGCGCCAGCGGAGTCGACACCAACGGGCATCGCCGCCGACCAGGTCGGGCCCGACGGAAACTACGTGCCGATCGTCAACAACGCGCTCAGCTTCATCGTCAACCCCGGCGCCAACCCGCAGCCCGGTCACCTGGGACGACCTGCTCAAGCCCGAGTTCAAGGGCAAGCTGCAGTACTCCACACCCGGCCAGGCCGGCGACGGCACCGCGGTGCTGGTGCTGCTGCAACAGCTGCTGCGGCAAGCCGGGCGCGCTCGACTACCTGACGAAGCTGCAGGCCAACAACGTCGGTCCGTCGTCGTCGACCGGCAAGCTGCAGCCCAAGGTCAGCAACGGTGAGCTGCTGGTGGCCAACGGCGATGTCCAGATGAACCTCGACTCGATCGAAGGACGACGGCTCGAAGTTCGACATCTTCATTCCCAGCCGGTGCCGACGGCAAGCGCACCACCATCTCGGTGCCCTACGTCGCGGGTGTCGCCAAGGGTGCGCCGCACGCCGACGACGCCGAAGAAGCTGCTGGACTTCCTGCTCTCCGAGGACGTGCAGAAGACCGTCGCCCCCGATGCGCTCGGCATCCCGGTGCTCGACTCGATCCGACCGCCGCATCGGAATCCGCCGCAGCCGAACACTCCCGCCGGCAGTGCTCGACGGCGTCGACGTCTGGGTGCCGGACTGGAACGCCGTGCTCGCCGAGCTCGACGCCGATCTGGCCGCTTACCAGAAGGCCACCGGTAGCTGATGATGGCCGACACCGGGGTCAGGCCAGGCGCGAGACCACCGCAGGCAACGGTCGAGCAGCAGAGACGGCCGAAACCGCCTCTCCGGCAATCACTTTCGACCGCGTCGGCGTGTCCTACGGGCGCGGCAACAAGGCGACCCAGGCGCTGATCGACTTCAACCTGCGGGTCGCGCGCGGGGAGACCGTCGCGCTGCTCGGACCGAGCGGATCGGGCAAGTCGACCGCGCTCAACGCGCTCGCCGGCTTCGTCCGGCCGACCTCGGGCACGGTCCGGCTCGGCCGGCCGCGACGTCACCGACCTGCCGCCGGCCCGGCGCGGCATCGGCGTGGTGCTGCAGTCCTACGCGCTGTTCCCGCACATGCGGGTGGCCGACAACGTCGCCTTCGGGCTGCAAGGCCCACCGGGTGCCGCGCGGCGAGATCGGCTCGCGCGTCGCCGAGGCGCTCGACATGGTCGGCATGTCGGCCTACGGAAAGCGTTTGCCCCGTGAACTTTCCGGCGGCAGCAGCAGCGGGTCGCGATCGCCCGAGCGCTGGCGATCCGGCCGAAGGTGCTGCTGCTCGACGAGCCGCTGGCCGCGCTCGACGCGCAGCTGCGCCAGTCCATGCTCGCCGAACTGCAGCGGCTCAAGGAGGCGCTGCCCGACACCGCGATGCTCTACGTCACCCACGATCAGGCCGAGGCGCTCGCGCTGGCCGACCGGATCGTGGTGATGAACAACGCCCGGCTGATGGACGTCGACACCGCGGAGAACCTGTGGAAGCGACCGCCCACCAGCTTCACCGCCGCCTTCCTCGGCGGAGCCAACCTGATCCCGTGCACGGTCGGCCGCGTCATCGGCACGTCGGCGTTGGTGACGATCGCGCACAAGACGGTCAGCGCCGAGGCGCCGCAGCCCACCGTCGGGCAAGATCGACTGGGCGCCGGATTCGCCGGCACTGCTGTGCATTCGGCCGCACGCGATGAAGATCGTCTCGCTCGGTGACCGTGATGCGCTGCGGGCCACCGTCAAGGCTGCGGTCTGGCGCGGCGCGACCACCCGGCTGGTGCTCTCCGTCGACGGCCTGCCCGATCAGCTCGTCGACATCGACGTGCCCGGGCAACGCGCAGATCGACATCGGCAGCCGAGGTCGGGCGTGCGGCTGCCCGAGCCCGCCGGGGTTCTCGTTCCAGGGAACCACGGCATGACAGCGCTGCTCGAACAGCCCGCGGCTGAAACCGCACGCGCCGGCAGTCGCCGCCGCCGCGGCGTTCGCTCGCGCTGGCTGTGGGCGATCCCGCCGCTGGCCGTCGTCCTGATCGCCGCGCTGTATCCGCTGATTCGGGTGTGCCTCGAATCGCTGAAAGTCGGTGAGACCAACGCGGTTTCGGCACCTGGTCGAACGTGCTCGGGTCGCGAGATGTTCCGCGACGCGCTGTGGCGGACGGTCGCGATCGCGGCGACGTCGACGCGTGGGCTGCCTTGTCCTCGGCACATTCCTGGCGATCGTGCTGGCGTTCGTCCCGTTTCCCGGATCCCGGGTCGTCGGCCGGCTCATCGACACCGTGCTTGCCCTGCCGTCGTTCCTCATCACGCTGGCGTTCACGTTCCTGTACGGCACCGCAGGCGCGGTGAACGCCGCGATCGCAGGCGCTGACCGGCGGCGTCGTCGCCCACGCTGAACTTCCTCTACACACCCGCCGGCGTCATCGCCGCGGAGATCACGTTCTTCACTCCGTTCGTGGTACGGCCGCTGCTCGCGTCGTTCTCGGTGCTTCCGCGCGCGCAGCTCGACGTCGCGGCCAGCCTCGGGCGCCTCGCCGTTGCGGGTGCTGCGCATCGGTGGTGCTGCCAGAAGCCTGGCCCGCGCTGATGGCGGGCGGCAGCCTGGTGCTGCTGTTGACGCTCAACGAGTTCGGCATCGTGCTGTTCACCGGCGCCAAGGGCGTCATCACGCTTCCCGTGCTGATCTACACCCGAGGCATCGTGACCTTCGATCTGCCGGGGCCGCCGTGATCGCCACCGTGCAGATCGCACTGTCGCTCTCCGCTCTACGTCACTCTACCGGCTGATCTTCGCGCGACTGACGACCGGACGAGGAAGGGGGACGCCGATGTTGTTGTGGAGCAGGCGAAGTAGGTTCGCCGTTCTCGTCGTCGTTCGCGCGTCGTCGTCCTCGTCGTGTTCGTCGCGCCGCTGGCGACCGTCGTCGCTCGCCGGACTGGCCGGATCGTGGACGCAGCGCACTGCCATCCAACCTCGGCTTCAGCCACTTCGAGCGACGCGGTGACCGGTGAGAACCTCGCCAGCCTCTCGGTCAGCCTGCAGACCGCGTTCATCGCGGGTGCGATCGCGCTTGTGCTCGGCACATGGGCCGCGCTGGCCGCACGGCGAGACACCGCAGTGGCTGAGCCGGGTCACCGACGCGCTGTTCCACCTGCCGATCGCCGTGCCGTCGGTCGCGATCGGCCTCGGTCTGCTGATCGCGTTCAATTCGCGGCCGCTGCTGCTGGGCGGCACCAGGTGGATCGTCATCCTCGCGCACACCGTCCTGGTGCTGGCCTTCGCATTCAGCGCTGTGTCGGCGGCGCTCGACCGACTCGACCCCGCCTACCGGCAGGCTGCGGAATCCCTTGGTGCGGGACCGGTTCGGGTGCTGTTCCGTGTCACCCTGCCGCTGCTGCTGCCCGCGCTCGGCGCCGCTGCCGGATCTGGCGGTCGCGCTGTCGATGGGAGAACTCGGCGCAACGGTGATGGTGTACCCGGCGACGTGGAAGACGCTGCCGGTGACCATCTTCGCGCTGACCGACCGCGGCCAGGCGTTCCAGGCGGCAGCGTGCACGACGATCCTGCTCTTCGTCACGCTGCTTGCGCTGGTGCTGCTCGGCCGGATCCGCGGCCGCGCCGCCCTGCGCTGACCCCCTACTTCAGCAGCGGGTCGCGGGGCAGGCCGAGGATGCGCTCGGCGATCGTGTTTCGGGTGATCTCCGACGTGCCACCGGCAATCGTCATCGCCCTGCTGCCCATGTACGTGCGGATCAGCTTCTGGCTGGCGCCGACGACGGCCGCCGAGCCCGCAAGCTCGATGCCCAGTTCGGTCAAGTGCTGGCCGGATTCGGCCACAAGCAGCTTGGTGACGTTGCCCTCGGGTCCCGGCTCCGCCCCCGCTATCGCGCGGCTGGCCCTGCGCAGGTTCAGCAGCCGCAGCGTGTGGATCTCGGCGATCACCTCGCCCGCACGCCGCACGTGCTGCGCGGCGACGTCGCCAGGGGCGCTGTCGAGAAGCTTGACGAGGTCGTCCACATCGAAGCCGACCTGGCCGCCGGAGCCGCCGCCGATCGAGACCCGCTCGTTTCCGAGCGTCGCCCTCGCGACAAGCCAGCCCTTGTTCACATCGCCGACCACATCCTCGTCGGGAACGAAAACGTCGTCGAAGAAGACCTCGTTGAAGTGAGCGTCGCCGGTGAGCCCGCGCAGCGGATTGACCGTCACGCCTTCGGCTTTCATATCGATCGCCATCATCGTCACGCCGGCGTGCTTGGGCGCGTCGGGATCGGTGCGCACCGTGGCAAGGCCCCACTGGCAATGCTGGGCGAGGCTCGTCCACACCTTCTGCCCGGTGATCCGCCAGCCGCCGTCGGTCTTCTTGGCCGCCGTGCGCACCGCGGCGGCGTCGGAGCCCGCACCGGGTTCGGAGAACAACTGGCACCACATCACCTGACCGCGCAGCACGGGTTCGACCCATCGCTCACGCTGGTCGTCGGTGCCCGCCTGGGCGATGGTCAGTGCCACCCAGCCGGTGATGCCCATGTCCGCGCGTTCGACGTCGGCGAACTCCTCCTCGATCACCAACTGCTCGAGCACATCCGCGGCGCGGCCCCACGGCTTGGGCCAATGCGGCACCAGGTACCCGGATTCGACGAGAAAGTCGCGCTGCTTGTCCTCGGGAAGCGAGCGCACCTGCGCGACGGCCTCGGCGGCCTGACGGCGGTGTTCGTCGGCCTCATCAGGCAGCGTGAACGACGCACCGTGCGCCTGACCGCTGCGCCTGGCCTCGACGACGTCGAGCAACGGGTCTGCGCCGTCACCGATCAGCGCGGCGAGCGTGCGGGCCCGACGCAGATAGAGGTGCGCGTCGTGTTCCCAGGTGAACCCGATGCCGCCGTGCAGCTGAATGTTGTTCTGCGCATTGAATACCTGCGCCCTGATCGCGTGCGATGCCGCTACCGCCGCCGGGAACCAGGCGCTGTCGAGGTCGTCGGCGCGGGCCGCATCCCAGACGGCGGCCGTGGTCTGTTCCGCGTCGACGAGCATGTTGGCGGCGTGATGCTTGACGGCCTGGAAGGTGCCGATCGTCCTGCCGAACTGTTCGCGTACCTTGGCGTACTCCACAGCCATCTCGAGGCTGGCCCAGGCGACTCCCACCGCTTCGGCCGAGGCGAGGATCCGGAACACCGTGCGGGCCCGCCGCGCGGCGCCGCGCAACACCCTGTCCTCGGTGACGGTCACTGCGCGCAGTGCAACAGATCCGACGCTGCGTGACGTGTCCAGTGGCTCCAGCGCAGTGACCGTGACGCCATCGGTTGTGGCGTCGACGACCACCACGTCGTCACCCGCGATCAGTACGAGTACGTCGGCGTCGGGCGCACCGAGGACCGCGGGGATCTCGCCGGTGACGTCGAGAGCCGACCCGATGACCGCACTGCCCGACAACCCGAGTGCGCCGACGGTCGTCCCGTCCGCCAGTCCATGCAGCAGTTCGGTTCGAAGTGTTTCGGATCCACACCGGTCGATCACCAGCGATGCCGCAACCGTCGGCAGGAACGGTCCAGGACTCAACTCGCGACCCTGCGCCTCGAGCACCACCGCCAACTCGGACAGCCCGAAGCCCGAACCGCCGTGTTCTTCGGAAAGGGCGAGGCCAAGCCAGCCCAGGTCCGCACGCCGCCTTCCATACGTCGTCAGGGTGGGCGGATCCGCCCTCCAACGTGGCGCGTGCCGCCGCCCTTGTCGACAATCGCGTCAATTGGCCGGTGGCCGCATCGGCGAGATCGGAGTGTTCGTCGGTGATGGCGAGTGCTGACTTACTCACGGTGGAAGTCCTTTTGCCGTTGACGGGTGTCAGAAGAGAAGTTAACCCGCATTCTGGCAGGCCAGCGAGTGTGACCGGGGTCACATTCATGACCAAGACGTGCGATTAGTGAACACTTGCCGAATGTTGTCGTTTGGCGAGACGGCAGCGGGGTACATTCGGCCAATGACGGAATCGCCGGCTGCCCGGCAGAACGCGTCCGAAATCTGGAGGCGCGCCCGCTGGTTTCTGCGCGCAGGCCCAACCGACTACCTGTTGGCGATGAGCGTCGCTTCGGCGAAGCTTCCGGTGATCGGGAAAAGCCTTGAGCCCCTTGGTGCGGTGACCGCGATGGGCATCTGGGGTTACAAGCATGTGCCCGACTTCTTCGGCTCCGGTCCACGCGTCGCCACGCGAGCCCCGCCAGGCCGACGTTCGCAAGCAGGAACTCGCCTCGACGAACTCCGTCATCGAGGCCGCGCTGCGCGGGGTCGTGTCGCCTGCCGACCTCGCGATCGAGTGGCCGGCGCCGGAGCGGTACGCCCCTGTCGTGAAGATGCGGCAGCACCGCCGCAGCCTGCATCGGGCCTCGGTGCGCTACGGCGACCACCCCTCACAGTTGCTGGATGTGTGGCGGCCGAAGGAATTGCCGGTCGAACCGGCCCCGGTGATGATCTTCGTACCCGGCGGTGCGTGGATTCACGGTGGCAGGCAGCTGCAGGGGTACGCGCTGATGTCGCATCTGGCTCAGCAGGGCTGGGTATGCCTTTCGGTGAACTACCGGGTTTCGCCACACAACCGGTGGCCGCAGCACATCACCGATGTGAAGACCGCGATCGCGTGGGCACGCGCGAACGTGGACCGGTTCGGCGGCGACCGCAATTTCGTGGCGATAGCGGGCTGTTCGGCCGGTGGCCATATCGCCGCATTGGCCGGTCTGACACCGAACGATCCCGAGATGCAGGCCGACCTTGCCGAGGGCTCGGATACGTCGGTCGACGCCGTCGTCGGGATCTACGGTCGCTACGACTGGGAGGACCGCTCCACACCCGAGCGCGACCGGTTCGTCGACTTCCTCGAGCGCGTGGTGGTCAAGCGCAAGATCGACCGCCATCCGGAGATCTTCCGCAAGGCCTCGCCGATCGCCCAGGTTCATCCCGACGCCCCGCCGTTCCTCGTCATCCACGGCTCCGGCGACTCCGTCATCCCTGTCGCGCAGGCCCGCAGCTTCGTCGAGCGGCTGCGCGCGGTGTCCCGTTCGGTGGTGAGCTACCTCGAGCTGCCAGGCGCCGGTCACGGATTCGACATGACTGACGGCGCGCGCACGGGTTCGGTGTCGACGGCAATCGGCTTGTTCCTCAACCAGATTCACCGAAACCGGTCGCTGATGAAGGCCAAAGAGGTTATATAGACGCCTCCGGTAGGAGGTATCAGGGGTGAAGAGACTCAGCGGCTGGGACGCGGTACTGCTGTATTCCGAAACGCCTACCGTGCATATGCACACCCTCAAGCTGGCAGTGATCGAGATCGGCGATCTCAAGGGCCGCGAATTCGGCATCGACGAGTTCCGTGAGGTCATCGCGGGCCGACTCCACAAACTCGACCCTTTCCGGTATCAGCTCGTGGATGTCCCGCTGAAGATGCACCATCCGATGTGGCGAGAGAACACCGAGGTCGACCTCGAATACCACGTCCGTCCGTACCGCGTGGACAGCCCAGGCGGCCGCCGCCAGTTGGACGAGGCCGTCGGACGGATCGCGAGCACACCGCTGGACCGAAGCAAGCCGCTGTGGGAGATGTACTTCATCGAGGGCCTTGCCAACGGCCGGATCGCGGTGCTCGGCAAGATTCACCATGCGCTGGCCGACGGGGTGGCTTCGGCCAACCTGCTGGCGCGAGGCATGGATCTGCAGACAGCACCGCAGGCCGACGACGACTCCTACGCAACGGATCCCGCGCCAAGCAGTTCGCAGCTGATCCGCACCGCGTTCGCCGACCACATGAGGCACATCGGTCGGCTGCCCGGCGTGATGCGATACACCGCCCAGGGAATCAATCGGGTGCGCAAGAGCACGAAGAAGCTGTCCCCGGACCTGACCCGGCCGTTCACCCCGCCGCCGTCGTTCATGAACCACCGCGTCGACGCACAGCGCCGGTTCGCCACCGCCACCCTCGCCCTCGCCGACGTCAAGGAGACGGCCAAGCACCTCGACGTCACGATCAACGACATGGTGCTCGCGATATCGGCCGGTGCGCTGCGCAAGCTGTCGCTGAAGTACGACGGCCAGGCCGACCATCCGCTGTTGGCTTCCGTCCCAGTGAGTTTCGACTTCTCCCGAGAGCGGATCTCGGGAAACTATTTCACCGGCGTGATGATGGTGGTGCCGATCGAACTCGAGGACCCGCTGGAGCGGGTGCGGGCCACCCACGACGCCGCGGTGGAAGCCAAGGAGACCCACCATCTGATGGGCCCCGAACTCGTCAGCCGGTGGGCGGCCTACTTCCCGCCAGCGCCTGCAGAGAAGCTCTTTGCGCTGGCTCGCCGACAAGGACGGCCAGAACAAGGTGCTCAACATTCCGATCTCCAACGTGCCTGGCCCTCGCGAGCATGGCAGGGTCGGCGGCGCGCTGGTGACCGAGATCTACTCCGTCGGGCCGCTGACGACCGGCAGCGGTTTGAACATCACGGTGTGGAGCTACGTCGACCAGCTCAACATCTCGGTGCTGTCCGACGGCGCCACGCTCGCCGACCCGCATGAGCTGACCGACGCGATGATCGAGGCGTTCGTCGAAATCCGCCGCGCCGCTGGTCTTTCCGAGGATCTGACGGTGATCGAGAAGGCGATGGCGCAGTAGCTACTTTTCTTCGCGTTTCGCGTGCACCCATGACAGGAACTTCTCGACGGCGTGCGCGGTGTAGTAGCCGCGCGGCGATCCGAAGAAGTCGAAGGCGTGCTGGGCGTGCGGGATCTCGGAGTAGACGACGGTGTCCTTCGAGACGTCCCGCATCGCCGCCACGAACTGCCGTGCCTCGGGCACCGGGATCAGCGAATCGTCCACCCCGTGCAGGATGTAGAACGGCGGGGCGTCGGGTCGCACGCGGGTGATCGGCGACGCATCGCGGTAGACCTGCAGATGCTTGGTCAGCCGCTTCTTGACGACCAACCGCTGCAGCATGATCAGAACGAACTCCCAGCGGCCCGGCCCCTTGGTGGAGAACCAGTCGTACCGGCCGTAGATCGGAACCGCCGCGACGACCGATGTGTCGGCGTCCTCGAAACCGGGCTGGTACTGCGGGTCGTCGGGCGTCAGCGCGGCCAGCGTGGACAGATGTCCGCCTGCCGAGCCGCCGGTGATCGCCACGAAGTCGGGGTCGCCGCCGTATTCGGCGATGTGCTCCTTGACCCAGGCCAGCGCGCGCTTGACGTCGACGATGTGGTCGGGCCAGGTGTGCACCGGGCTCACCCGGTAGCCGATGGAGACGCAGATCCATCCGCGTTCGGCCATCCGGCTCATCAACGGATAGCCCTGCGGACGACGCATGCCGATCGACCACGCGCCGCCCGGCACCTGCAGCAGCACAGGGGCTTTGCCGTCACGCGGGAGGTCGCGGCGGCGCCAGATGTCGGCGAGGTTCGCGCGGTGCGGGCCGTACCGGACGATGTCGGTCTTCTCCACATACCGGCGCCTGAGGAACTCGTTCGGAAACATGTGACTGAGGCGTCGGCGCCCGATCGGCTGCGACTCCGCGGCGACAGCCTCGTAGTCGTCGCCGAGAGTGTCCCGCAGCGGTGTTTCGAAGTACGGCTCCGACGCCACGTTGCGGCGATGGATGAAGTACAGCAGACCCCAGGTGATCGCCTTGAGCAGCAGGGAGATTCGCCCGCCACGGGTTGCGTAGTCACCCCGCAGCCATCGCCACACCGCACCGAGCACCGAGCCGGCCAGGTACAGCGGCGCCATCTCGGTGGTCGGCCAGCCCGCGAAGAACGCAGGGACCGTGGGGTAGCCGTCGCGACCGAACGGCCGAACGGCGTTGGCGGCGTTCGCGAGCTCGACGCCCGCGCGCAGAAGCGGCCTGCGTTTACCCATTGTCGACCATTGCGTTGAGTTCCTTGCGGACGATCTTGCCTGTGATGCTGCGCGGCAGTTCCTCGAGAACCGTGATCTGCCGTGGCACTTTGTAATTCGCCAGGGCCTCCCGAACGTGCTGTTTCAGGGTATCGGGGGTCGCGGCTGCGCCTTCATTCAGCACGACGAACGCGGCCAGCCGTTGGCCGTACTGTTCGTCGTCCACCCCGATCACCGCGGCCTCGGCCACGTCATCGTGCGACGCCAGGGTCTTCTCGACCTCGATGGGGTAGACGTTCTCGCCGCCGGAGACGATCATCTCGTCGTCGCGGCCGACGATGAAGAGCCTGCCGTTCTCGTCCACGTAGCCCATATCGCCCGACGCCATGAAGCCGTCGTGAAAATCCTTGGTCTTACCCGAGGTGTAGCCGCCGAACAGGGTGCCGCTACGACAGAAGATCTGACCGACTTCGCGGGTCGGGACCTCTCGGAAGTCCTTGTCCAGCACGCGCAGCTCGGTGCCAGGGGCGGGCTTGCCCGCCGTATCGGGCGCCGCCCGCAGGTCCTCCGGTGTGGCCGAGGCGATCAAACCGGCCTCCGTGGCGTTGTAGTTGTTGTAGATGACGTCACCGAACTGATCCATGAAGGCCGTCACCACATCCGGGCGCATCCGCGACCCCGACGCGGCGGCGAACCGCAGAGACCGTCCGCTGTAGCGGTTTCGTACCCCGTCGGGCAGTTCCATAATCCGGTCGAACATCACCGGAACCACGGCGAGCCCGGTGGCCTTGTGGCGGTCGATCAACTCCAGGGTCGCCTCGGGATCGAATTTGCGCCTCGTGATGATCGTGCACGCCATCGTGGCGGCGAAGATCAACTGCGAGAAGCCCCATGCGTGGAACATCGGCGCCGCGACGACGATGGCCTCCTCGGTATGCCACGGCGTGCGGTCGAGGATGGCCTTGAGCGCGCTCGGATCACCGCCGGTCATCTTGGCGCCCTTGGGGGTTCCGGTCGTGCCCGACGTGAGCAGGATCGTCTTGGGCTTCTCGCTGGTCCGCTTGGGAGTCTGGCCCGCGTGCGCGGTGATCAACGTCTCGACGGTTGGCGAGTCGCCGTGTGCCGATGGGTCGTCGGTCCACGCGACGATGCGGGTGGCGTCGGGCGCGTCGGCGAGAGCGCGGTCGACGATCTCGGTGAACTCCTCGTCGTAGACGATGGCGTCGGCGCCCTCGCGGGTTACCACCTCCGCGAGCGCGGGTCCGGCGAACGACGTGTTGAGCAGCAGCAGATCGGTGCCGATGCGGTTGGCGGCGACGACGGCCTCGATGAAGCCGCGGTGGTTGCGGCACATGATCCCGATCACCCGCGGCTGCCCGCCGGGCAGTGCCTGCAGCGCGGCGCCGAACGCATCGCAGCGTTGATCGATTTCGCGCCACGTCAGGGTGCCGAGCTCGTCGACCAGCCCGGGCCGGTCGGGGCAGCGCTGCGCCGCCGACGCGAAACCCGATACAGCCGAGACGTTTTCGCGTTGCATCGCCGCGGCGATCCGCAGGTACTTGTCGGGGCGCAGTGGTGCGATGATGCCTGCCCGCCGCATCGTGGCGACAAGGCCGAGCGTGTCGTTCAATCTGTCGAGCAGCGCCATGGTTCAGCCGAGGATCGGCAGGCGGCGTTCGGCGGCCAGTTCGTCGATGGCCCGCTGCATGACGTGGCGGACATGGGCGTCGACCTCGTCGATGTCGGGGTTCTCGCCGAACTCGGCGACGATGTCGATGGGCGGCAGCACCTGCATGGTGATCTTGGCGGGCAGCGGAATGTTCGGCGGGACGACAAGGCTAAGGCCGAACGGGAAACCGAACGAGATGGGCACGATCTTCGCGCGCGCCAGGCGTGCGATCGGCCCGAGGCGTTTGGCAAGCCAGGTCCCGCGGGTCAGGAAGATCTGGGTTTCCTGGCCGCCGACTCCGACGGTCGGCACGATCGGCACGCCCGCGTTGAGAGCGGCCTTGACGTAACCGGTGCGGCCGCCGAAGTCGATCTTGTTCTCCGAAAGCGTCGGCCGGTACACGTCGTAGTCCCCGCCGGGGAACACCACGACGAGGCCGCCGGAGCGCAGCGCCGCGTCGGCGTTCTCGTGGTTGGCGCTGATGTAGCCGATCTTCTTGAAGAAGTCGCCCGTCGGCCCGACCGACAGCATGTCGTGGCTGAGCGTGTACAGCGGCCGGTCGTAGCCGTGCTTGTCGTAGAAGTCGACCGAGAGGATCGGCACATCCATCGGCAGCATGCCGCCGGAGTGGTTGGACACCAGCAGCGCGCCGCCGGGTGGCATGTTCTCCAGGCCGCGCACCTCCGACCGGAAGTAGCGCTTGAGGAACGGCCGTAGGACGCCCATCACGCGCTCGGTGAGGCCCGGATCCCACTTGGTGAGTTCCGACGCCTCTAAATCGCTCGTGGCCATGGGGTCCCCTCGTCGAATTAGAACGTGTTCTAGTTTTACATAGTACCCAGTCGGTGTAGCGCGCCAAACTCTGCTCGCTAGCATCACCCGCGTGAGCGAAGAAGCCAACAACGAAGAAGTTGTGCTGGTCGAACAGCGCGACCGCATCCTGATCATCACCATCAACCGCCCCAAGGCCAAAAACGCGGTGAACGCCGAAGTCAGCAGGGGCTTGGCCGACGCGATGGACCGGCTCGACGGTGAGGACGGCCTCTCGGTCGGCATCCTGACCGGCGCGGGCGGCTCGTTCTGCGCGGGTATGGACCTCAAGGCGTTCGCACGCGGCGAGAACGTCGTCGTCGAGGGCCGGGGCATGGGGTTCACCGAACGCCCGCCCGCCAAGCCGCTGATCGCGGCGGTCGAGGGTTACTGCCTGGCGGGAGGATGCGAGCTTGCCCTTGCCACCGACCTGATCGTGGCGTCGAAGGAGTCGGCGTTCGGCATTCCCGAGGTCAAGCGTGGCCTGGTCGCGGGCGGCGGCGGACTGCTGCGGCTGCCGCAGCGCATTCCGTACGCGATCGCCATGGAGCTCGCGCTCACCGGTGAGAACCTCTCGGCCGAGCGGGCACACGACCTCGGGCTGGTGAATCTGCTGGCCGAGCCCGGTTCGGCGCTGGACGCCGCGATCGGGCTGGCCGAACGGATCAGCGGCAACGGCCCGCTGGCGGTGGCCGCGACCAAGCAGATCATCGTCGAGGCGCGCGGCTGGAGCCCAGAGGAGATGTGGAAGAAGCAGACCAAGATCCTCGCGCCGGTCTTCATGTCCAACGACGCACGGGAGGGTGCGGTGGCGTTCGCCGAGAAGCGTCCGCCGAAGTGGACCGGCAGCTGATCGTTTCGGCTCGGCGGCCGTGGGCAACCGGTAGAGATGGCACACAAAGACGAGCTGCCGATAGCTGACTACGACCAACTGCCGCTGACGGAATTGCGGCACCGGATCCGGGGCCTGGAAGAGGGTCCGCTGCGCGCGCTGTTCGATCACGAGACCGAACATGGGAACCGCATCCCGGTGCTCGAGATCCTGCACGCCCGGTTGAAGGAACTTCACGGTGGAGCCGAACCGTCGGAAGGCGATCCGTCGAACGCTCCAGGGGTAATCCACGGCAAGCCCTGAGTACGCAACACTCGGTGACATGACCGCCGAGTACTTCCGCCGCGTGTCCTACGACGGTTCGGCCGAGCCGACCCTGGACACGCTCGCGGCGCTTGTTGCCGCGCACAACCGCTCGATCCCGTTCGAGAACCTCGACCCGCTGATGGGCATACCGGTGATCGACCTCACTGCCGACGCCCTCGTCGACAAGCTGGTCAGGCGTCGCCGCGGCGGCTACTGCTTCGAGCAGAACGGGGTGATGGCAGAAGTGCTGTCTCAGTTGGGTTTCGGGGTCGACATCCTCGGCGGACGGGTGGTCTGGATGTCGGAGAGCGATGCGCTGCCCGCGCAGACACATCAGGCGCTCGCGGTGACCGTGCCCGGTGAAACCGGCCGCTATCTCGTCGATGTCGGCTTCGGCGGTCAGACCCTGTCGTCGCCGATCCGGCTCGAGCTCGACACGGTGCAGCAGACCCGCCACGAGCCGTACCGGATCCGTGAGCACGGCGACGGACTGGTGCTGGAGAGCGAGATTCGCGACAAGTGGCAGCCGCTGTACCTGTTCAGCACGCGGCCGTTTCCGATGATCGATCGGCAGGTCGGAAGTTGGTACGTGTCAACGTATCCGGGATCGCATTTCGTCAGCGGCCTGTCCGTCGCGCTGATCACCGATGACGCGCGCTGGAATCTGCGGGGGCGCAATCTCGCCATTCACGGCAAGGGTGGCAGCGAGCGCATCCGCTTCGATACCGCGGCGCAGGTCGTCGAGGCGCTGACCGACCGGTTCGGCATCGACCTCACCGGCCTCGGCGACGTCGAGGCCCGCGTCAACGAGGTGCTGGACAGCTGACGGTGGTGGTCACGCCAGTTGAGGTGTCCCCACACCCACCCGTGCCCGCCGGGCACCGCGTCGCCCGACACCTCGCACCACGACTCCGGTGCGCAGTCGCCCACCAACGTCACGTTCCCGCCCTGGCGCAGGATCCCGACCACCTGGCCGGCGCCATCCGGTTCGTTCTTCGCGTTGTAGACGTCGACGTCGGCGGCCACGCTTGCCGTTGGCAGCTTAGGCGCGTTGAAGTCCGGGAGGTCGATCTGCTTCTCGAGGTGGGCAGGGGTGTCGCCGCCGCCGACGGGCGCCCTGCCGAGCGCACGGCGACCGTCCTTCGGCGTAGGAACGGTGAAAGTCCTCTCGTCCCACTCGGTCCATTGATGACAGCTGGTGTCGATTTGTCTGAACGCCGACGCCTCGACGCACGCCTGGACCTTGAGTACGTAGGTCTCGCCGGGATTGACGTCGCGGATCTCCCAGCTGTTCTCGAATGCCTCGAACTGGTTCTCGGGGATGATTGATCCACCGGGCAGACCGAGGAAATCGGGATCGGATGTGGAGTGGTACCGAACCTGAAAGCGGTACGCGAGAACGTTTTCGGACCAGTTGAATACCAATGTGGTTGGGTCCTTCATGACCACGTCGGTGATGCACGGCCGGGCCTGGGGGCTGCACGTCGCATAGGCGGGCGCCGCCAGCACCCCGCCGCTCGCCATCAGCCCGGTGGCCAGCGCCGCGGAGCCGATGAAGAGCCCGTCCCCTGCCAAGGTGGTGATTGTCGGTCATCGTCAGTCCTCCTCGTCTCGGGTGTGGTGACGAGTCTCGACCGGGTGGGCGCCGCCGGTGTCAGTAGTCCGGTACTGCGATCTCGCGTCACGAGTGCACGCCGACGACGACGTCCCACGGATCGTCGGCCGCCAGCGTCATGCGGCCGAGCCGCCGCGCGTAACCCACGGTGCTGCCGAAATCGTCGACCCAGCTCCGCGCCCGCATGGTGGCCAGCCACAGTTGGTGCTCACGCGTGACACCGATCGCGCCGTGCAGTTGGTGCGCGATCGTGGTGACCGGTTCGACGGCGCGGCCAACCGCCACCTTCGCCACGGTCACCGCGTAGTCGGTCTGCGGACTGCCGAACCCGTAGTCGGATGCGGCGGCGATCGCCAACGTCGTTGCCGCGCGGGCACGTTCGATCTCGCCCGCCATCGCGGCCAGCGAATGCTGGACGGCCTGGAATGCGCGCAGCGGTCTGCCGAACTGCTGGCGTTCGCCGGTGTGGGCGACGGTGAGGTCCGCCGCGGCGTCCATCGCGCCGACCATCTGCACGCAGCGGGCCCACGCCCCGCGGAGCACAAGCTCATCGCCGACGGTCGGGTCCAGCCGCGCCGACGCATCCGCAGGAAGGTCGAACGCCAACGATCCGCGCGGTTCGCCCGCCAGGTTGTGGTCGTCGATCAGCTTCGGATCGTCGATCACCGCGACGTGAAGCGCGTCAGCGGTGCGCGCGGCCAGCAGCACGGTCGCCGCGCGCGGCCACGGCACATCTGTCGCGGTCCCACTGATCCGGCCGCCGACGGAATCCGCATCGGCCATCGCGACGGTGAGTGGCCCCTCGTCCGGCACGTCGACGCCCGCCTGCCCGGCGAGCCAGGCCGCGAGCAGGTCCGTCTCGGCGATCGGCACCGCGCCCGCGTGGCGGGCCAGGCCGGACAGCACGATCGCCGCCTCCGCGGGACCGGCGTCCCCGCTACTGGTCAGCCGGCTCAGCCCGGTCTCCTCGACAGTGCGCCACAGCGCGTCGTCGAACTCCTCCGGCAGTCCGCGGTGCCCGAGACGGGCGTCGAACGATCGACGGCCGATGTCGTCGACGAGCTGCATCAGTTCGTTCGCCGCGGACGCGAGGAGCATGGGCGATTCCAGCGCCCCCATCCCCTTGGCGACCACGCCGCGCAGCACCTCGTTGGTGCCACCGCGCAACGTGAAAAGGGGCGAATGCAGCCTGCCGGTGGCCAGCAGGCCACGCAGCGGCTGAACGTCAGGCGACCGCGGATCAAGGCCGTCGATCAGGTCGGCCACCCGTTCCACCGAGTCCTGTTCGAAGCGGGTGCCGAGATCCTTGACCATCGCGGCCCGACCGGCGGCGTCCTGTCCGTCGGAAAGGGCGCGGGCCACCGACACCGACAGCTGGCGCAGCGAGATCATCCTGGCCATCAGGTCGCCCAGTTCGGCGGCCGTCCGGTCGTCGACGTCGTGGCCTGCCAATGCCCGCACCGCGGAGAACACGAGTGTCGCCGTGGACAGAATCCGTTCCGGCCCACTGCGTTCGAAGCCCAGCTCGGCGGTGACCTGATGCCAGCCGTTGCCGACCTCGCCGAGCACTCCGCCATTGGGGCCGTCGGCGACGAAGACGTCCGCGAACGCCACCTCGTTGAAGTGGTGTTCGCCGTTCATCAGCTCGATCGGGCTTATCGTGATGCCCGCGGCGTCGGTCGGCACGATGAACTGGCTGAAGCCGGCATGGCGGTGCTGCGGATCCAGCGGGCTGGTGCGCGCCAGCACGACGATCTGATGTGCGACATGCGCGCCGCTGGTCCACACCTTGGTGCCGTTCAGCAGCCATCCGCCGTCGGTCGCGACCGCGCGCATCTGCACGGCGGCGAGGTCGGAGCCAGCGCCGTGCTCGCTCATCCCGATCGCCGAGTACAAGGTGCCCGCGACGATGCGCGGAAGCAGCCGGTGTCGTTGGTCGTCGCTGCCGTAGGCCAGCAGGCCGGGTGCCACCTGGCGGTCGGCGATCCAGTGAGCGGCGACGGGTGCGCCGTGGGCCAGCAGTTCCTCGGTGACCACGTAGCGGTGCAGGTATCCGAGGCCGTGGCCGCCGTATTCGGCGGGGATGGTGAGGCCGACGAACCCGGCGTCGGCGAGCCGCACGGAGAAGTCGGGATCCCACTTGGCCAGCCAGCAGTCCACCGCGGGCACCCAGCCGTGCTCGGCGCGATCAGCGGTCAGGAAGTCCCGGATCGACGCACGCAGATCGGCCAGCTCGCCGTCATTGGCGCACAGCGCCTCGAATTCACTCACCGAGGCGGAAGTCTAGTGACGCCGGTGCAGCAGGAATTGTCATGTCCAACCTGGCGGCGGGCGACCATACTCGGTGAGCGTGACCGATCCTGCCCGTCGCGACCGTCTGCGTGAACTGCTGGACGCGGTCGTCGACGCCGACAACAGCGACGTCGGCGACATGGCGCGCAGCAGTTTCGCGTCGGAGTTCCACTTCTCGCGGGAGGTGCGAAGGCTCACCGGGGAGTCGCCCGCGGCATTGCGCCGCCGCATCATGCTCGAACGCGCGGCGTGGCGGTTGCGTGGTGGCGAGCGGGTGGCGGTGGTGGCCGCCGACGAGGGGTGGTCGTCGGCGGAGGTGTTCTCAAGGGCGTTCAGTCGCTCGTACGGGATTCCGCCGTCACGGGCGGTCGACACCGAGTTTCGGCTGCCATCACCCAACGGCCTGCACTTCCATCCGCCGCAGTCTCTTTGGCTGGACAGCGACGGCGACACGAAGGAGCCCGACATCTCCGCACTGATGGTGGCGCACGACATCGCCGACACCGCATACCTGATCGAGACCGCCGGCGAATTGTCGAAAGATCAGTGGCTGGACGAGATTTCGCCCGGTCAGGTCGTGCTCGACTGGGACGGCGCCGAGCCGAGCATCGGTGCTGTGCTCGGCGCGATCGTGTGGACGAAGGAGGTCTGGCTCGCCACCATCGAGGGCCGCGACTTTCCCGCGCGCGACGCGACACAACCGGACTCGACGCCGGCCGCTGCGCTCGCGGTTCACCATGACGACATCGGAAACCGTTGGACCACAATGGTGTCCGAATACACGGCGGAAGGCCGTCTCGGCGACACCATCATCGACGCGCTGTGCGACCCACCGGAGTCGTTCCAGCTCTACGGCATCGTCGCGCACGTGCTGACCTATTCCGCACATCGCAGGCAACTGGCCCGCACGATGCTTGCGCGTCACGGCATCGAAACCCGAACCGGTGATCCGCTCGACTGGATGAGAGGCAATTGACATGGCGACCATCTACTACACGGCATCCAGCATCGACGGCTACATCGTCGACGACCGCGACAGCCTGGAGTGGTTGATACACCGCAACATCGACGCCGACGGGCCGTTCGGCTACCGTGCGTTCGCCGACTCGGTCGGCGCGCTGGTGATGGGTGCGACGACCTACGAGTGGATCCTGGCCAACGACTCGGAGTGGCAGTACAAGCAGCCGACCTGGGTGCTGACGCACCGCCCCGAGATCGTGCGGAAGGGCGATCCCGTCAAGGCCTACCAGGGCGACGTGTCCGAGTTGCACGCACAGCTTGTGGCGGCGGCGGGCTATCAGGACGTCTGGGTGGTCGGCGGGGGCGATGCGGCCGCACAGTTCGCAGCCGCGGGGTTGATCGACGAAATGATCGTCAGCTACGCGCCGTGCACGCTCGGGACCGGCGGGCGGCTGCTGCCCACTGCACACGGAATGGAAGCTGATCGAGTCCGGCGTCAACGGCGACTTCATCTGCGCGCGTTGGCGAAAGGGTTAACGGTCGCCTGTCGGAAGACCGTTGCGGCGAACGAATTCGCGCGACTTGATGAGGAATTCCATCTGGCTGGCGACCTGGCGCAGAGGCTCGGCGTTGCGGATCGAGCGGCACAGCACCACGGCGCCCTCCAGCGACGCGATGCAGGTGACCGCCAAGGATTCGGCCTCGGCGGCGTCGAAATCGTCGGCGATGAACGCGCGGGTGAGCGCGTCACGCCAGCGCCCGAAGATGTCGCTCGCGATGCTCGCCAACCCGGCCTCGTCGTTCGCGCAGCCGATGGCTGCGGCGACGACGGGGCAGCCCGCGCCGAAGTCGCTCTCCTGCAGAGTGCGCTCCCAGAACTCGCTGAATCCCCGGACGAGCGGCAGCGCGCCCCGATCAGCCGCGGCGTCGATGCTGTCGGCGATCGTGTCGCCCGCCCACACCAGCGCCTCGGTGAGGATCTGGTTCCTGCCCTCGGGGAAGTGGTAGTACACCGATCCGCGGGGGGCGCCGCTGCGGGCGAGCACCTCGTCGATCGTCACGCCCGCGGTGCCGCGCTCGCGCATCACCTCGGCGGCGCTGATCAGCATGTTGTTACGCGTCGAACCCCGTTTGGTTCGCGGTTTGGTGGCCGGCACGGTCTAGCGTGCCCTCACGCCGCTTGCTCATTGCGCAGTTGCGCAGGGCGCCATCCCGCGGTGCGGGTGGCAAGGCGGTAGAGCGGACGGCGGCGGTCAAACACACGGTGAGTGAACTTACGGCCGGCGAAGTTGAGTTCGATGACCCACATCATGTGCCTCCTACAGGTGAGCGGCGCCGTTGCCGACTCCCGAATTATGACTCTTAGCATAGAACCGATACGACACGTGTGCAATTCCTATCGCTGCCGAAAAGCCTCGAGATCTAGGTAAACAGCAGGTGAACACGCATTAAGTCGCAGGTCAGAGATTTGACGCGACCCGCGTCAAATTATGATCTTTTGCATAATTGTGCCGGGCTCAACCGTCGCGAAGCCCGGTTCCAGGGCTCGTAGAAGGCGTTAGGCTCGGCTCAGGCGCGGTGAGAAGGGCTAGCCATGGGCCATTACAAGAGCAATGTGCGCGATCTCGAGTTCAACCTTTTCGAGGTGCTTTCGCTCGAGAAGGCGCTGGCGACCGGCGAGTTCGGCGACCTCGACGGCGAGTCGGTGCGCCAGATGCTGGCGGAAGCCGCCAAGCTTGCCGAGGGGCCGATCGCGGAGTCGTTCGCCGAGACCGACCGGCGTCCACCGACGTTCGACCCCGACACGCACGCGGTGACCATTCCCGAGCCGTTCAAGCAATCCTTGAACGCGTGGCGGCAGGGCGAATGGTTCCGGATCGGGCTGGACGAGGGGCTTGACGGTGTACCCGCGCCCGCGATGCTGGCGTGGGCGATCAACGAACTGCCGTTGGGAGCCAATCCGCCGGTCTTCCTCTACATGGCAGGCCCGATCATGGCGGACATCCTCTACAACATCGGCAACGAGGAGCAGCGGCACCTGGCATCCCTTGCGGTCGAACGCAATTGGGCCGCCACCATGGTGCTGACCGAGCCCGACGCAGGCTCGGACGTCGGTGCGGGCCGAACGAAGGCGATCGAGCAGCCCGACGGCAGCTGGCACATCGACGGCGTCAAGCGCTTCATCACGAATGGCGACACCGACGACATGTTCGAGAACATCATGCACCTGGTGCTCGCGCGACCCGAAGGTGCGGCGCCGGGAACCAAGGGGCTGAGCCTGTTCTTCGTTCCCAAGTTCCTGCCCGACCTGAAGACCGGAGAACCGGGCGAACGCAACGGTGTCTTCGTCACCGGTCTCGAGCACAAGATGGGCCTCAAGGCGTCGGCGACGTGCGAGCTGACGTTCGGCCAGCACGGGACGCCCGCTGTCGGATGGCTGGTCGGCGACAGCCACAACGGCATCGCCCAGATGTTCAAGATCATCGAGTACGCGCGAATGATGGTCGGCACCAAGGCGATTGCGACGCTGTCCACCGGGTATCTGAATGCGCTCGAGTATGCGAAGACCCGGATACAGGGCGCTGACATGACGCAGATGACCGACAAGACCGCACCGCGGGTGACGATCATCCACCACCCGGATGTGCGGCGGGCCCTGATGACGCAGAAGGCCTACGCAGAAGGGCTGCGGGCGCTGTACCTGTTCACCGCAGCGCATCAAGACCCCGCGGTGGCGCAGATCGTGTCGGGAGCCGACGCCGAACTCGCCGAGCGGGTCAACGATCTTCTGCTGCCGATCGTCAAGGGCGTCGGCTCCGAGCGGGCCTACCAGTGCCTGACCGAGTCGCTGCAGACGTTCGGCGGATCCGGTTTCCTGCAGGACTATCCGATCGAGCAGTACATCCGCGACGCCAAGATCGACAGCCTGTACGAGGGCACGACGGCGATTCAGGCGCAGGACTTCTTCTTCCGCAAGATCGCCCGCGATCAGGGGGTGGCACTGCAGCATGTCGTCGCCCAGATCCAGAAGTTCCTGGACAACGAGAACGCCAGACCCGAACTGGCCGACGGACGCACGCTGCTGACGAAGGCGCTCTCCGATGCGCAGGCGATGGCGGCCACGTTGACGGGCTATCTGATGAGCGCTCAGGAAAACGCCCGCGACCTGTACCGGCTCGGTCTCGGGTCGGTGGCGTTTCTGCTCGCGGTCGGCGACCTGGTGATCGGCTGGCTGTTGCTCGAGCACGCCGAGATCGCGCTGGCCGCACTCGACGGCGACGTGTCGGACCGCGATCGCTCGTTCTACCGGGGCAAGATCGCAGCGGCGAATTTCTTTGCGCGTAATGTGTTGCCGCGGTTGACCGCCGACCGCACGATCGTCGAAGGTGTGGACCTGACGCTGATGGATTTACGAGAGGAAGCATTCTGATGAAGGTGATCACGTCGATCGACGACGCCGTCGCTTCGGTGGGTGAGGAACTCGGAGTGAGCGAGTGGCAGGAGATCGACCAGGATCGCATCAACGCCTTCGCGGATGCGACTGGGGATCACCAGTGGATCCACATCGACGCCGAACGGGCCAAGACCGAAAGCCCTTACGGTCAGACGATTGCGCACGGCTTCCTGACCCTGTCGATGATCCCGGCGCTCACCAAGGACAACTACCGCGTCGAGAACGCGAAGATGGCGATCAACTACGGGTCGGACAAGGTGCGGTTCATCGCCGCGGTGCCGTCCGGCGGCCGGATCCGGGCGCGCTCCGAGCTCATCGATGCGACCAAGGTCGACGACAACACCGTCAACCTGAAGGTGAAGAACACCATCGAACTCGACGGGTCGAAGAAGCCCGCCGCGGTGGCCGAGACGATCGTGCGGGTGCTCTTCTAGGCGTCGGCTGTGACCTGCCTGTGAAGAGATATTTTTTATAATCAAGTCTCTTGAGAATATAAAATCCATCGTATAGATTTCTCCTAACCTTTCATCGACGACGGGTAGGCGCCATGGCGAAGTCACAAAGATCCTCGATAAAAGCTCTTTTGGCGGTCGTCGCCACCGGCGCATTGCTGCTTAGCGGGTGCGTCGCGAAAGAGGACAGCCAGACAAGCTCGTCCAACGCGGCCGAAGCGGGAAGCTTCGAGCCGGAGTTCGTCGACGGAAAGCTGCAACCGCTTCCCGACGGGTTCCCGGAGAACCCCATCACCATCATCAACACCGATGACGCGGGATCCCGCGACGGTCTCTACGCGCGAACACTCGATCAGGCACTGCGCGACATCTCGCCCGTCGACATCATCGTGTCGGACGAACCCCGCGCGCAGGGCGGCACTGTCGACACCATGGTCGAGGTCGAGGACCGCGACGGAGGCAAGGAGGGCTACTCCGTCATCGTCGCGTCAATCCTCGGTTCCTCCACCGACTTCCACACCGTCGACTACGAGAAGGAACTCGGCGTCACGCTGGACGATCTGGACTTCTTCATCGCCACCGAGGAATACCCCTACGTCCTCGCCCAGCGCGCGGACGCGCCGTGGGGCGACGACTTCAAGTCGTTCGTCGAGTACGGCCGCGCCAACCCCGGCAAGCTGCGCTACATCTCCGGCGGCGTCGGATCCGGTGTCGACCTGACGATGGAATGGCTACTCGACGGCCTCAAGATCCAGGCGACCAAGGTCCCTGCCGCCGACCGGGAAGCGGCCATGGCCGCAGTCGGTGCCGGCCAGGGTGACTTCACGCTTTCACAGCCGGAGCTCTCCATGCAGGCCGAGCAGCAGGGCAGGGTCCGCGTCACCTTCGTCACCACGAAGGAAGCTCCAAAGGAGTGGGCGGGCCGGGTCGCGACCGCATCCGACTATCCCGAGTACGGCCTGCCGGATGCCACCTGGGGAACGGTGCAGGGCCTGTTGGTTCCCGCCGATGTCGACGACACCCACGTCGCCTGGCTGCACGCGCTTGTTCGAGGCGGCGACGAAGACTGAGGCCTACCAGAAGCGCGCCGAGACACAGGCCGGCATCAAGCTGGCACTGTGGAGCGAAGAGGACGCCAACAAGCTCGCCAAGACCCTGTTCGACCTGTCCGAACCCGTGGTGCGGAAGGCCGGCCTTCATTGGGAGAAGTAGACGCGCGGAACGAGGACGCAGAGACGGATAGGGGCGAAGAGGAGCAGTCGTTCGCCGAGGAGGAGCCCCCGGCCGCTGTCGCGATCGAGGAGGCGCCGCCTGCGACGGTCGACAGGCGCGCGGATCTGGCGCTCGCCGTGGTCGTCACGATGCTGGGCCTCGCCGTCGTCTATCTCTCCCGCGGCATCCGGCACGGAGTCCTTCAGGACCCCATCGGTCCGGCCGGTTTCGCCTCGGTGCTCGGCTGGTTGATCGCCGCTCTTGGCCTGATCCTGGTGATCCGCAGGCTCGCGACATGGCGTCGAAGTGCGGACGGTCGCGTCTACGCAGACGGAGGCGAAGGTGACGAGCCGAACCTCCCCTCCTCGGGGATTCGGCCGTTCGTGATCCTGGCTGTCGGTTTCGGATGGGACTTCATGCTGCCGCGCATCGGCTTCATCGTCGCGACATGGCTCGCGTGCCTGGTCGCCATGTTCGCCATGCGGACGCGCTCCGTCGTCAAGCTGGTGGTGGTTCCGATTGCGTTCAGCCTGCTGACGTGGGTGCTGTTCACCAGGCTCTCGGGCTTGCGCTTTCCCGCCGGGCCGGTGGACCTGTTCTTCGCGTCGCTGATCCCGCGGATGGGCTGACCATGTCTGCGCCGCACCTCCTGCGAAAGGCAGCCACATGGAACTCGCGCTGAACTCGCTGAGCCACGGGCTGCTGATCCTCGGCCAACCCGAGGTGATCATCCTTCTGCTCATCGGTGTGCTGTGGGGGGCGGTGTGCGGGGCGTTGCCGGGGGTCGGCTCCGGTCTCGCGCTCGGTGTGGTGCTGCCACTCACCTTTGGAATGGACGCGGTCCCCGCGGTCGCCTTCCTGGTCTCGATCAGCATCGGCGTGCAATTCGGCAACGGCATACCCGCGGTCTTACTCGGCGTGCCGGGAACTCCCGGGTCGTTCCTGACGGCGATCGACGGCTACGCCATGACGCGCCAGGGCAAGACGGGAGAGGCGCTGGGCACCATGTGGTTCGGCGGCGTCTTCGGCCAGCTGCTCAGCATCCCGTTCTTCGTGCTTCTGGTCGTACCGCTGTCGTCCATCACGTACACGTTCCTGTCCCCGGAGCTGTTCGCGCTGTATTGCCTCGGGTTGTGCGCGCTGGTGAGCCTCACCGGCGAGAACATCTTCAAAGGCATTGCCGCAGCGGCGTTCGGCGTGCTGTTGGCGGTGATCGGGCCGGATCCGGTCAGCGCAGTGGCGCGGTTCGACTTCGGCGTCCCGGAACTGCGACCCGGCCTGGCCACCGTCCCCGCGGTGCTGGGGCTCGTCACCATCAGCGAGCTGATCCGATGTATGCGGCAGTCGTACGGCTGGGACGAGCTCCAACGCGGTGTGAAGTCCGACGCGCGGTTCCCTGGCTTCCGTTACCTGGGGAAGCTGAGCAGGCAGGTGGTTTCCGGAAGCCTGATCGGCACGCTGATCGGCGCCATCCCTGGCATGAGCGGCACCGGCGCGATCGTGATGGCCTATCAACAGGCGAAGCTCACGTCGAAGACGCCGGAGAAGTTCGGGCACGGCAGCGAGGAGGGCATCGCCGCGAACGAGTCGGCGGGTAACGCCAGTCAGGCAGGCGAACTCGTTCCCACCCTCGGGCTGGGTCTTCCGGCCAGCGACACCATGGTGCTGCTCCTCGGGGCGCTGCTGCTGCAAGGTTTCGTACCCGGTCCGCTGCTTCTGCAGTCGTCACCGGAACTGCTCTACGCCACGGTGGCCGGACTGCTCGGCGCGGGGTTGATCACCGTCCTGCTGGGGTGGCGGGTGCAGAAGGTGCTGCTTCGGCTCGTGCAGCTGGACAGACGCATCGTGTTCCCGCTGGCCTTCCTGCTGACCTTGATAGGCGTCTTTTCGTTGCGCCGCTCGGTCTTCGACGTGCTGGTCCTGCTGGTCTGTGGGTTTGTCGGCTACTACATGCTTCGGTACGGCTACTCCACCCCGGCGGCGGCGGTGGGTCTGCTGTTGGGCACCGGGTTCGAGAGCAACCTGCGGCAGGGAATCCTGCTGATGGACGGCAACATCGTCGCTTTCGTGACGCGCCCATGGACCGCGGCGATTCTCAGCCTCTGCGTTGCCCTGCTGGCCTACGGGATCTTCAGCAGCATCCGCATCAGCAGGAAGATGCGTGCCCAGGCCACAGAAGCGGCCGAAGCCAAAGAGCCTGAACCGCAGGAGCATTCATGACAGTCACTGGCAGCAGCGTGGATATTTCGGGCCCGGTCATCGATGTGCACGCGCACGCGGTGCCGAGTTCCCTTTCGGTCGCCCACACCGTCGGGCACTGGCACGGACTCCCGGTCGCGAGGACCGAGCAGCAGCTGCTCAAGGTCTCCCCGGCCGGCGGCCCTGCGCGGATTTCACCGTGGTCGCACGCGGCCGAGAACGTCGATCGCAGGCTCTCGGACATGGATGCGACGGGTGTCGACTATCAGATCCTGTCGCTGCTGCCGTCGCTGTGGTGGTTCGACGACGCGATCCTCGACACCGTCGCGGCAGCCCGGCAGTCCAACGACGACTTCATCTCGGTCGCCGAAGAACACCCGCAGCGGTTTCGCGTCTTCGCGCATCTACCGCTGCACGATGCAGGCGCCGCGATCGCCGAACTCGAACGGGCGATGTCGTCCGACGTCGTCGTCGGCGCCGCGCTGCCCACGAATGTCAACGGACGCAACTGGGATGACCCGGAGCTGTTTCCCATCCTCGAGGCGGCCGACCGACTCGGCGCTCTGCTGTTCTTCCATCCGGCGGCCATCCGGCTCAAGAAGGACGTGCCGAACTATCACCTGAGCAATCTGATCGGGAACCCGACGGAGACCACGATCGCGCTCGCGTCGCTGATCTTCGGCGGCGTCCTTGAGCGGTTGCCTTCCGTGCGAATGGTTTTCGCGCACGGCGGTGGATACGCCTGCATGGCGATCGGCCGCTTCGACCACGGGCGACGCGTCCGTAAGGAGAACGCGGACCTTCCACAGCTGCCGTCGGCGTACCTGCCTCGGCTGTACTTCGACACCATCGTTCATTCGGACGCGATATTGCGATTCCTTGTCGACTCGGTCGGCGCTGACCGCGTCGTGCTCGCCTCCGACTATCCCGCCGACATGGGCCCGGAAGATCCGGTCGCCGTCGTCCGGGACAACGCCCTGCTCACCGAACAGGAGATCCGGGCGATCCTCGGCGGCAACCTCGCACACCTACTCGGGATCGAGGTCGTGAACCGCCGCTGACCAAAGACGCACATGACCGAGACCCGCTGAACCCCAAGGAGAAACATGGAAGACCAGTCGATCACTGGCGAGCTCGAGATCACCACCGAGATGGACAGCGACATCGCAGACACGTACCGACAGGTGGCCAAGGACCGCGGCTACCACTTCTCGACGTTCGAGTGGCTTGCGACGCACGACCCCGATTTCGACCGGGTGCGCCTCTCGATGGTGCAGGCGACGTACACCCGCAAGGACGGCGCGGTGCCGCCGAAGTACCGGGAGCTCATCGCGTCGGCGATCCTCGCGTTCCGCGGCTACCCGTCCCTCAAGCTGCATCTGGCCCGCGCGCTGCGTGAGGGCGCGACCGTCGCCGAGGTCATCCAGGCCATGGAAATGGCCAGCATCCCCGGCGGAATGGCGACGCTGCACTTCGCCATCGATCAGCTCATCGAAATCGAGAAGGAGCAGCCGGAGCTCTTCACAACGGCTTGATTGCTGAGGCTGATCGCCCAGTTATCCACAGTTGCGGTTTTATCCACAGGCTGGTGTTGACCTGGTGGTTTCGATCGGCTGTCCGTCGGCAAGTCCGCATAGATTCGAATGCATGTTCGATGGTGTGTTGCCCGAGATCGCCGACCTGGCGTCGCTGACCGATGCGGCGTTGGTTGATGCCGCCGGTGGGTGGGCGCGCGCGGAGAACGCCGCGGGTGCGCGCAAGTTGGCGGTGATGGCCGAGATCTTCGCCCGCCGCACCGGCCTGGCCGGCCGGGGAGCGCGAGCTGTGGTGGATCGACCCCGACGCCGCGGTGGCCGCCGAACTCGCTGCCGCGCTCAACGTCAGTACCGGGCATGGCGTTGCATCAGACCCACCGCGGGACCGCGCTGCGCGACCGGCTACCCAAAGTCGCGGCGCTGTTCGCAGGCCGGGTTGGTGTCAGGATCTGTTGGTGCGCACCATCGTGTCGCGCACCTACCTCGTCGATGACGCCGAGGCGATCGCCGCGGTGGACGCGGCGCTGGCCGAGCGTGTGGTGCGGTGGGGGGCGTTGTCGGTCAAGAAGACCGAGGAAGCCATCGACGCGCTGGTCGACGAACACGACCCCGGCGCGCTGCGCCGCGCCACCGAATCGGCCGCCGAGCCCACGGTGCAGTTCGGATCGCCCTCAGATGTGGCGGGCACCACCACCATCTGGGCCCGGTTGAACTCCGCGGATGCGGCGTTGATCGAGCAGAGCGTCGAGGAGACGGCGCGCAGCGTCTGTGACGCCGACCCGCGCCCCATCGGTGAGCAGCGCCGCGCCAACGCCTTGACCGCCGCGGTCACCCACACCGCGTTCGACTGCACGATGCGGAGAACCCGACTGCGGTGGCGGCACCGCCGGTGACGCACCCGGCCAAGAACGCCATCGTCTACGTCGTGGCCGACGAGAAATCCGTCGACGCCGCGACCGACGGCGCAGCAACGCGACGAAGCCGGCGCTATGTGTTCGGCGCCGGAATCATGCCCACCGCTCTGCTGGGCGGCATCCTGGAGCGGGCACGCATCCGCGAGGTCCGCCCACCCCGGCGTGAACTCTGCACCGGAACCGCGCTACACCCCGTCGACAGGCGTTGTGCGAGTTCGTGCGGTGCCGCGATCTGACGTGCCGCTTCCCCGGCTGCGACAAACCCGCCCAGGTCTGCGACCTCGACCACACCGTGGCCTACCCGGTCGGCCCGACACACCCGTCGAACCTGAAGTGCCTGTGCCGCTTTCACCACCTTGCTGAAAACGTTCTGGAACGGTCTGGGCGGCTGGCGCGACCGACAACTACCCGACGGCACCATCATCTGGACCAGCCCGACCGGCCACACCTATGTCACCTACCCCGGCAGCCTGCACCTGTTCCCGAAGCTCTGTGCACCCACCGCCACCCTGTGGACCGACCAACCACCCACCGCCCAACCCACCGGCGACCGCGGCGCGATGATGCCCAAACGCCGACACACCCGCGCCCCCAACACCGCCAAAGCCAAAGCCGCCGAACGCCGACTCAACGACGCTCTCGTCGCCGAACGCAACAAGCCCCCACCGTTCTAGCGAGATCGCGAGTCGATGTAGTCGCGGATCAGCGTCAGAAGTCGTTCTCGGCCAAACGAATCGCCGTGGCCCGGGTACACGATCGTCACCGGAAGATCGGCGATGCGGTCCAGCGAGTCGATGTAGTCGGAGACCACCGCGCCGTTGATCCCGTCGAGCAGCACTTCGCCGGGGTCCAGGTCGTAGACGACGTCGCCGGAGAACAGCACTCCCTCATGGGGTTCGAAGAGCGCGATGCTGCCCGGGCTGTGTCCGGGCAGGTGCAGCGCCGTCAGCGTGCGGTCGCCGAGATCGAACGTGTCCCCGTCGACGATGGCCGTGCACGCCCGCGGCGCACGCACCGAGTAGGCGTCGATGTCGTACCCGGCGTCGGCACCGCGTCCAGCATCAGGTCCGGCATCTCGTCGACATAGTGCGGTGCGTCGAGAGCGAGCTCCTCCACCAACAGATCACGACGCAACGTGCCCGCTGCTGGCGTATCCGCCCGCTCGGCGCTATGGGCATACGTCATCTCGAACTCGTGAGCGCCGCCGATGTGGTCGAGATGGGCGTGGGTCAGGAACAACGCCAGGCTCACGCTCGAACAACTGCGGCACACCGGCGCGCAGCGAGTGCACGCCGAGTCCGGCATCGACCACGAGGTCGCAGCCTGAACCCCGCAGATGCCAGATGTTGCACCGCAGGAACGAATGAACATGCGGCTCGACGACCAGACCCATCCAGTCGTTGACGCGAGTGGACTCGAACCACTCGGCAGCGACCGGAAGCGTGTTCGTGGCGACTACTCGGGCTTGTAGCCGAAGGGCAGCAGCACGCTCTTGGCCTGCGTGTACTGCTCGATGCCCTCCGGCCCGTTCTCGCGGCCGATGCCCGAGTTCTTGTAGCCGCCGAACGGCGCGCCGGGATCGAACGCGTACATGTTCACCGCGTACGTGCCGGTGCGGATCTTCGACGCGATCTTCATCGCCTTCTCGTTGTCGGTGGTGAACACGCTGCCCGCGAGGCCGTATGGCGAGTCGTTGGCGATGCGAACCGCATCCTCTTCGGTGTCGTAGGGAATCACCGCGATGACCGGCCCGAAGATCTCCTCCTGAGCGATGGTCATCGAGTTGTCGACATCGGCGAAAACCGTTGGCTGAACGAACCATCCGCCGTCGAGGCCTTCTGGCCTCCCGCCGCCGGTGACGAGCCGCGCACCCTCCTCGACACCCTTTCGGATGTAGCCCTCGACTCGCTCGCGCTGCTTCTCGGAGATCAGCGGGCCGATCATCGCGGCCGCATCGTCCGGCAAGCCGACCGGCATGGCGGCGGCTGCGGCACTGACCTTTTCGACGACCTCGTCGTAGCGTGACCGCGGCGCCAGAATGCGCGTCTGCGCGACGCAGGCCTGACCGGTGTTCATGAACCCGGAGAACGCGAGCATCGGCAGCGTGGAATCCAGATCGGCGTCCTCGAGGATGATCGCCGCCGACTTGCCGCCAAGCTCGAGCGAACACGGCTTGAGCTTCTCGGCCGCGATCTTGCCGATCTCCTTGCCCACCGCGCTGCTGCCGGTGAACGTGAACTTGTCGATCTCGGGGTTCGCGGTCAGCGCCCGCCCGGTCTCCGGCCCACCGGGCACCACCGAAAGCACACCTTCCGGCAGGCCGGCCTCGGCGAAGATCTCGGCCATCGCGAACAGCGAAAGCGGGGTCTCGGCGGCAGGCTTCACCACGATCGTGCAGCCCGCGACCAACGCGGGGCCGAGCTTGTTGGCCGCAAGGAAGAACGGCACGTTCCACGCGGTGACGGCGGCCACCACGCCGATCGGCTCGCGCAGCACCATCGTCTCGCCGTAGACACCCTCGCGGAAATCGCGCCAGGTGAACTTGTCGGCGGCGGCCGCGTAGTACTGGAACGCCGCCATCGCAGCGCCGTACTGCATCATGTCGACGATCGTCGGCGGCTGACCGGTCTCGGCGGCGAGCAGGAACTTCAGCTCGTCGGCGCGCTCCTCCATCAGCTTCACCGCGGCACCGAGCACGGCGGCCCGCTCCTGTGGCGACATGTGCGGCCACGGGCCCTCGTCGAAGGCCTTGCGCGCGGCCGCGCACGCGGCGTCGACGTCGGCCTCACTCGCGAGCGGGACCTTGCCGACGAGCTCACCCGTCGCGGGCGAGTGCACCTCGATGACGTCGGCGGTGGCGGGCTCGACCCACTTGCCGCCGATGAACAGCTTGTCCCACTCGGTCTTGAAAGCCGTGCTCTGTGTCATGGGCGTCACATTACCCACCGAAGCGCAAAACGAGAACCTGTTGCAGTTCAGTGGCTCAGCGGGGCCGCAGCACCAGCACCAGATTGCTCACCGCGAATTCCCGCAGCAGCGGTACGCGCAGCATCCACCAGGCCCATCGGGGGTGGTAGCGGGGAAATGCCGCGACCAGCACGCCGGAGCCCGCGCCGAAGTCCAGACCGTCCGCCGCGGAAACCGCGAACAACGACGAACCGTAGTCATTCTTCGCCCGGTGACCGTGTTTGCGCGCATAGCGCTCCGCCGCGCGCGCTGCCGCCGAGATAGTGCGTCAACCCCATCTCGTGCCCGCCGAACGGGCCGAGCCACACCGTGTAGGACAGCACGGCGAGGCCGCCGGGCTTGGTGACCCGCAGCATCTCCCGCCCGAGCCGCCACGGCTCCGCGCACGTGCTCGGCGACGTTGGACGACAGGCAGATGTCCACGCTCGCATCGGCGAACGGCAGGGCAGCACCGGAGGCGCGGACGTAGGTGGCCGTCCCGCCGGACGCGGGGCCCGCGTGCATCTCGGCGGGGTCGGGCTCCACACCGATGTAGTCGAAGCCTGCGCCTTCGAAGGCCGCGGCGAAGTAGCCGGGACCCCCGCCGACGTCGAGCACGGTACGGCCGGCCACCGACTCACGGTGGGTCGCCCTGCCACAGATCGCCGATCATCGCGACGGTGTCATCCGCGAGCGCGGTGTAGAACCGGGCCGGGTCCGATTGCTCGAAGCGGAACTGCGACAGCAGCCGCACCGACCGGGACAGCGTCGCCCGTCGGGCGAAGACGTCGGTGGCGGCCATAACCAGACCTTATGCAGCGGTTACGCTGGCACGGATGTCTGGCCCCGTGAGATCCGTGCTGCTGCTGTGCTGGCGCGATACCGGGCATCCGCAGGGCGGCGGCAGCGAGGCCTATCTGCAGCGCATCGGCGCGCAGCTGGCCGCATCGGGTGTGAACGTCACGCTGCGGACAGCGCGTTACGCGGGCGCCGCTCGCAACGAAGTCGTCGACGGCGTGAAGATCAACCGGGCAGGCGGCGCCAACTCGATCTACATCTGGGCCGGCCTGGCGATGGTGGCCGCCCGCATCGGCCTCGGGCCGCTGCGCAAGGCCCGCCCTGACGTCGTCATCGACACCCAGAACGGGCTGCCGTTCCTCGCCCGCCTCGCGTACGGTCGCCGCGTCGTCGTGCTTGTGCACCACTGCCACCGCGAACTCTGGCCCGTCGCCGGTCGCCTCAAGGGACGGTTCGGCTGGTTCGTCGAGTCGCGGCTGTCGCCGTGGCTGCACCGGCGCAACCAGTACGTGACGGTGTCACTGCCCTCCGCGCGGGACCTCACCGACCTCGGCGTCGACGCCGCGCGTATCGCGGTGGTACGCAACGGACTTGACGAGGCGCCCGCCGAGACGCTCGAGCTGCCCCGCGCGGATCATCCGCGGTTGGCGGTGCTCAGCAGGCTGGTGCCGCACAAGCAGATCGAGGACGCGCTCACCGCCGTCGCCGAGCTGCGCCCGCGGATTCCGAACCTGCACCTCGACATCGTCGGCGGCGGCTGGTGGCGAGAGCGCCTTGTCGACCACGCCAGGCTGCTCGGCGTCTCCGACGCGGTGACCTTCCACGGCCACGTCGATGACATCACCAAACACGAAGTCCTGCAACGAAGCTGGGTGCACATCCTGCCGTCGTGCAAGGAAGGCTGGGGGCTCGCGGTCACCGAAGCCGCCCAGCACGGTGTGCCGACGATCGGCTACCGGTCCTCCGGCGGGCTGACGGACTCGATCGTCGACGGTGTCACCGGACTGCTCGTGGACGATCACACCGAGATGGTGGTCGGCATCGAGCGGCTGCTGACCGATCCCGTGCTACGCGATCAACTCGGCGGAAAGGCGCAGGCCCGCAGTGCCGAGTTCTCCTGGCGGCAGAGCGCCGACGCCATGCGCGACGTGCTGGAGTCGCTGCTCGCGGGCAAGCGGGTCAGCGGCGTGGTCCCGGCGTCCGCCTAGCGAAATCTAGGCGGCGTCGAACGCGACGGGAAGCGTTGCCGGACCACTGATTCCGACCATCGGCTTCCACTGCGGGATCCCGTTGCGGCGCAGGTTGGTCATTCGGCTCGCCATCACCGACAAGGCGGAGGCGATCTCGCGCCTGGCGAGATTCGCGCCGAGGCAGTAGTGCGCGCCCGCGCCGAACGTCTGCATCGGCGGGGCGTCCTCGCGGGTGATGTCGAAGCGCTCCGGCTCGACGTACACATCGGCGTCGTGGTTGGCGGCGGCCGTATTGCATATGACGAAGGTGCCCGCCGGGAACGATCACCCCGCCAGCTCGACGTCCTCGGTCGTCATCCGCAGCGCACCGAAAATCACTGGGCAGTAAGCGCATTACCTCTTCGACCGCCTTCATCGCCAGCTCGGGGTGCTCCGCGAGCAGTGCCCACTGTTCGGGATAGTCGCAGAACACGTCCAGCGCGGCAGCCACCTGGTTGCGGGTGGTGTCCGTGCCCGCCATCAGGATCCCTGCGGCGAGCATGCGCAGCTCGCTGATCGACAGCCGGTCGCCGTCGTCCTCGGCGCGGATCATCTCCGAAATCAAGTCGTCGGTGAGGGATTCGCGCCTACTGGCGACCATGTCGTCGATGTAGTCGTCGAGCTCTCCCCACGCCCGCAGGATGTCGCTCTCGTATTCGGCGACGTTCCAGCTGAACAGCTTCATGAAGTCGTCTGCCCAGTCGGAGAACAGCCGCCAGTCCTCACGCGGCGCACCGAGCAGCGCGGAGATGATCGGCACGGGGTAGGGCCGCGCGATGTCGGCGACCACCTCGCAGCGCCCGTCCGAGGCAAGCCCGTCGACCAACTCGGTGATGACGTCGACGATGATGCCGTCAAGCCGGGTGACCGAGCGCGGGGTGAACGCCTTGGACACCAGCCTGCGCAACCGGGTGTGGTCGTCCCCGTTCATGGCAAGCAGGGACGTGCTCGCGCGGTCCCACAGCGGCCCCGACGTGATGCCCTGCGCCTCGAGGCCGAGCCCTCGCGGCACCTGGAATCGGGGGTCGCGCAGCGTCTCGCGCACCAACTCGTAGCTCAGAATCTCGGGGCCGTGCGCCCCCATCGCGATCGGGCCCTGCTCGAGGGCCTTGCGCAGGTTCCTGTGTGCCTCGTCGGGAGTCGTCGCTTCCTCGTACTCCACAGTCGGCAGGTCGGCTTCGAACACACTGGTGGCAGTCATGAAAACCATGCTTCAACCGTGTGAAATGGGTCACTAGCGTAGTGCGCTACCCCAGTCGCCCGCGTACGCGCCCGACCAGGGCGCCTGCGCCGCCCGCCACCAGCATGGCCAGCCAGATGGCGTGTGTGACCAGCATGAACGCCCGGTGCGACGCGGCGGGGTGGTCGCCGCCGATCCGGGTGACGGTGGGTCCGTCGGCGGACTCGACGACCAGCCACCCCACTCCCAGCACGGGCCAGCGCATCGCGATCGGCTCCCGTCGTGAGTAGCCGTTCGACGTCGCGGGCACGGCCGCCCTCACCGGGTACCACGCGCCCCGAGATCGTCAGGTCGCCGGTCGTCAGCACATCGGCGCGCACCCAGCGCGGCAGCGGGTCGAGCACCGGCGCATCGCCCGCCCAATCGAAGTTCCGCATGCTGCCCGTCGGCAGCACCGCGACCGGACGCGGGTCGGCGTTGATGGTCGCCGCGGCCGCCGCCCAGCCCGCCGGATACTCGACCGCGACGACCTTGCCGCCGACACCCCACGCGAGATCGGGCAGCGTCGCGATCAAGGCGAGGCTGCAGACGGCCGCCGCGGCGAAAGCAGGCACCCACCGCCGCAGGGTCAGCACCGCGCCCGCCGCGGCGAGCGTGTAGCCCGGCACCGCCAACGCCACCCACTTCTGCGCATCGCGGACCACCCCGAGCCCCGGCATCGCCCGCACCATCGACTCCACCGCCGCCAGCCCGGGGGACGGTCGCCATCAACGCCGGTATCACGACGGCCGCCGCGGCGAGCACGAGAAGCGGGATTGCGGTGGGCGTGCGGATGACGACCGGCAGCCCCGCGGCAACCACACCCAGCAGCACGACAGCGGCCACCACAGCGAAAAGCGTTGTCCGCGAGGATGGTACGGCGTCACCGTTCCAGATGCCGCCGAGGCTCGCGAGGCTTCCCAATGTGGCAAGACCGGGCTCGGCCCGCGGCGCGAACGCGCGCACACCGTCGGCCTGTGACGACGACAGCGACCCGGCGACGAAGGCGGCCGTCAACCACGGCAGCGCCGCGAAGAACGCCGCGCCGACCCCGACGGTCGCGCACAGCGTGCGTGACCGACCAGAACCCGGCGCCGACGAACACACCAGCGCGACGGTCGCGGCCAGCATCAGCCCCGTCGGCGTCAGCCCGGCGAGCGCCGTCCAGAACACCAGCGCGCAGATCTCGAACCGCAGCGGCCCGCCCGACGTCCGCATCGCAAGCACGGTCGCCGCCACCCACGGCAGGCAGCCGTACCCGACCAGCAGGCTCCAGTGCCCCTGCAGAAGTCGTTCGGCGACGTAGGGATTCCACACCGCAAGGGTCGCCGCGACGAGTTGGCCCGGCGCACCCGCGTCGGGCAGCACTGCGGCCACCAACCGTGCGCTGCCCCAGCCTGCAAGCCACAGCCCGGCGACCAGCAGGACCTTGACGACGATGCCGCCGTCGATGACGTGAGACGCGAGCGCCACCGCGAAATCCTGCGGAAGGGCGCGCGGTGCCGAGGCCGAAAGGCCAAGCGCCGCATCGGATAGATAAGACCGCGGAGTGGAGACGGCGTCGCGCAGAAGCAGATAGCCGGGCTTCAGTAGCGGGCCTGCGACGACGAGAGAGAGCACCAGCGCATAGGCCGGCGCCCAGATACCTCGTCAGATGGCGACTTATCGGTCCGGTGGCTGTCTGGGCCGCTGTGTCGGCAGCTGCATCTTCTCGGTCTTCGCCTCGGCACCCGGCACCTTGATGCCCTGGGTGTCGAAGAAGCCGTGGTCGGCCTCGTCGAGGCCGGGGTCGATCAACGTGGACTCGGCGCGCAGGCTGAACGATCCGAGCAGCGCCCCGCCGATCAGCGACACCAGCCCGATCGCGGTGAACGTGATCGGCAGGATGCGGCCCCACAGCGCCACCCGATCGCGCTCGTCGCGGGCCGCCGCGACCTGCGATTCCACCGTCTGTTCGGTTGGAGGTGACGGTGAAGTCGACGAAGGTCACCTCGGGTCGCAGCGCCTCGCGCGCGTAGTACTGGTTGGCGCGCTCCTTGGACTTGACGATCGTGCCCGACACCGGGTCGACCCAGAAGGTGCGCTGCGCGGCGTAGAAGCGGGTCATGGTGATCTGCTCTTCGGGGTCTCCCGGCAGGCCCCACATCCCCGCGCTCGCGGTGACCTGGCTGTCCTCGTCGTCGTCGTACAGCGAGGCGTACTTCACCGGCTCGACGAGCTTGCCGTCGGCGTCGTAGCCGACGTTCTGGGTGAACCGGTAGGTGGTCAGCCCGTTGACGTCTTCCTCGCCGTCGTAGTTGGCGTCGAACGACTTCTGGGCGATCGGGTCGAAGAACGGGTACGTCTTCTTCTCGGTGTCGAACGGGAAGCGGTAGGCCAGACCCTCGTGCGGAAGCGCGATGTTGGTCGGCGGCTGGTCGTCCTCGATCGTGCGCGGCTTCTGAACGGCGCCACCGGGATTGCTCTCGCTGGAGACGGCCATCGCGGTCTTGCGGTCGAGGGTGACGGTGTCGACGAGGGCCAGCAAAAGGCCGCTGTCCTGTTGCTTGTCGGTGCGGCGCAGCGTCGTGCCGACCTGCAGCGTGACGACCTCGGCGTTCGACGGCGCCTCGACGCTGACCTGCTGCTGCTGGCTCACCGGCACGTTCCTGCCGATCTCGAACTTCGGCGCGGAAAGCGACGCCGGATCGAAGGCGGTTCCGGTTCCGTCGCTGACCAGGGTGGCGTCGAGGTCGAGCGGAATCTTCGTGATTTTGCTCTTGGTATATGTGGTGAGCAGCAGCGCGGCGATCAACAGGGCAGCTCCAAGCCCCAGGATCCCGCACGCCGCGATACGCAACGCCACTGCGCGGTTCAAACCGTTCCTCCCGTGCTCGATGTCGCCGGTTTGGGCTGTCCCAATGGGTAGCGACCCTAACAGCACAAACTAAGGCCATCGTTCACTACGACGGCTACCGACCCGGGCGTATTGCACACTGGTCGCTGTGGTGGGTTCCGAGGCGCCTCCGAGGTGTGAGCGGTACGCGGGGATTCCTGCCTCCCGTCGAGGGAATGCGCGCCTGCGCGGCCGTCGGGGTCGTCGTCACCCACGTGGCTTTTCAGACCGGGCACACCGGCGGAGTGGCAGGCCGCCTGTTCGGGCGTTTCGACCTGGCCGTCGCGGTGTTCTTCGCGCTTTCGGGCTTTCTGCTGTGGCGCGGCCACGCCGCCGCGGCCCGCGGCCTGCGCCCGGTTCCCGCGACGGCGCACTACCTGCGCTCTCGCCTGATCCGCATCATGCCCGCGTACCTGGTGGCGGTCGTGGTGATCCTGACGCTGCTGCCGGACGCCAAGGCCGATCTGACGGTCTGGCTGGCCAACCTGACGCTCACCCAGATCTACGTGCCCCTGACGCTGACCGCGGGGTTGACGCAGATGTGGAGCCTTGCCGTTGAGGTGAGCTTCTACCTCGCGCTGCCCGTCATCGCGCTGCTGGTGCGAAGGGTGCCGGTGAAGGCGCGCATTCCCGTGCTGGCCGCCGCGGGCGTGCTGAGCCTCGGATGGGCGCTGATCCCGTTCGACACCCCGTTCGGGGTCAACTCGGTGAACTGGCCGCCCGCGTTCTTTTCCTGGTTCGTGTCGGGCATGCTTCTCGCCGAGTTGACGGTGACGCCGGTCGGCGTGGCGCACCGGTTGGCGAGGAAGCGGATCCTGATGGCGGTCGTCGCGCTGGTCGCCTTCCTTGTGGCGGCCTCGCCGGTCGCCGGTCCGGAAGGCCTGACACCGGGCACCGCGCAACAGTTCATCGTCAAGGTCGCGATGGGCGCGGTGGTCGCAGGCGCACTGCTTGCGCCGCTCGTGCTCGATGCGCCCGACACCCCGCACCGCATCCTCGGCAACACCACCATGGTGACGCTCGGCCGCTGGTCCTACGGGCTGTTCATCTGGCATCTGGCCGCGCTGTGGATGGTGTTCCCGATCATCGGCGAGTTCGCATTCAACGGGCACATGCCCGTCGTGCTTGTGCTGACGGTGGTGATCGGCTTCGCGATCGCGGCCGTCAGCTACGCGCTGATCGAGTCGCCGTGCCGTGTTGCGTTGCGGCGCTGGGAGTATCGCCGCAGCAGCCCCGGCGATCCCGCGCCGCCGCTGGACAGTGCGGTCAGTGCGCCCGAGCCCGCTCGCTCCAACCCCATGTGATCAGCAAATATCCCGGGGCTCTCATTGACGCACGCCGGCAAGCGAAGTCTTTGCTGATTGCCGAGACGCACCGCCGTTCACCTGCAATGCTGCCGTGTATCGCCAGAAGAGCGACGTCGGGGCGACGGAGGGAGAGCAAATGCTGCCGGCATTCGCCAGATTGGTCGCGGCGATCGTAGTCGCCGGAGTCATCGGCGCTTGCAGTTCAGAGGGGTCAAGAGACGACGCCGGTCAGACGCCCGCTTCGCCGTCAGCACCGGCCGAGTCGACGGCGGGTTCCCAGGACGGCAATCTTGCGTTCACACTCGACCGCGTAGAACGTGATTGGGTCGATCCCGATCACACTCGTGCACCTCAGGGCACCTGGGTGTTGATACCGGTGACCGCAAGGAACGTCGGCGAAAGCGCCCAGACGTTCCGTGCGGAAGATCAGAAGCTGAAAGAGCCAGGGGGGCAGGCGATATCCCCGGATACCGCCACGATGGACGTGGAATTCCCCGGGAACAACGCGGTGGCGATAGAGCCCGGTAACCAATCGCAGGTGTACCTCTTGTTCGACGTGCCGTTCGGTGTCATCGCGAACACGATCGAATTGCATGAATCCGCGGAGTCTCCCGGGGTGACTCTCGATCTGCCGTAGCCACTGACACGCGGTCAGTGCGCTCCGAGCCAGTCCGCGCGATGACGTCGTCGCGCACGGCCGACCGCCGCGCCTTGCCCGCGTCGTCGCGCAGCGGCTTGTCGGTGAACTCGACGGTGCGCGGCACCTTGTGGCCTGCGATGCGCTCGGCGAGAAACGCGATGACGGCGGCTTCGTCGAGCCCGTTCGACTGGACGACCGCGTACGGCACCTGACCCAGGTCCTCGTCGGGAACGCCGACGACCAGGCAGGACAACACGTCCGGGTGTGCGCTCAGCGCCGACTCGATCTCCGCGGGATACACGTTGCGGCCGCCGACGGTGAACATGTCGACGCGGCGGTCGTTGAGGTAGAGGAAGCCGTCGGCGTCGAAGTAGCCGAGATCGCCGAGTGAATCCCAGCCGTCGCGGCTCTTGGCCTTCGACCCGATGTAGCGGTAGGTCGGCGGGCTGCCCGGCGCCGGGCGCATGTAGATCTCACCGCTGACGCCTGGCGGGCACTCGTTGCCGTCGTCGTCGAGGACCTTCATCTCACCGGCGACGACGACGCCGACCGAACCGGGATGGGCAAGCCACTGGTCGCCCGAGATGAACGTCAGCGCCTGAAGTTCGGTGCCGCCGTACAGTTCCCACACGGCTTCCGGTCCGACCAGTTCGATCCACGCCTGTTTGATCGCGGGCGGGCACGGCGCGGCGAGATGCCAGAACCGGCGGATCGACGACAGGTCGTATGCGTCGGGGTCTGCGCGGTAGACCGGCAGCAGTCGCTGCATGATCGTCGGGACCGTCGCCAGGAACGTCACGCCGTGCTCGGTGACGAGCGACAGGAACTCGTGGGGTTCGAAGCGTGGCATCAGCACCAGGTGGTGACCCTGCACGAGACCGACGGCGAACGTGGTGAAGCCCGTGTTGTGCGACAGCGGAACCGAGATCAGGTTGACGTCGCCGTCCTGCGCGCCGAGCGGATACCCGGCCCTCGGCGGAAACCGGCTGTCGCCGCCCGCCTCGATCAGCTTGGGTCTTCCTGTGCTGCCGCCCGACGCCATCGACTTCCACACCGGTGACACCACCTCTGGCAGTTCGGCGTCCGACAACGCCGGATCCGGGGTGAAACCCACTGGCACACTCGGGGTCTTTCCGCGCGGGTCGTCGCGGCCGACGATCAGCGCCTGTGACCGCAGGTCCAGCAGGGCTTCGAGCTCGGCGTCGGGCAGCCGCGCCGAAAGCGGCTGCGGTGTGGCGCCGAGCTTCCACGCGGCCAGCACCGAAGCCACCCACTGGATCGAGTTGGGCAGCACGATCGTCACGTAGTCGCCGACGCCGACTCCGCGCTCGGCGAACGCGCGCGCAAGCCGGTTCGTGGACAGATCGAGCTCGCGTCGGGTGAGTGTCTCGGCCCGAGCAGGTGACGGCGGGCGCATCGGGGTCGGCTGCCGCCAGCTCCGCGACCTGGGTGCCGATCGGAGCGGTGTCCTCAGGCATCAGTAGCCGCCCTGCGCGGCGAAGATGGTGCGCGGGTTGTCGACCATCATCGTGTGGATCTGCTCGTCGGTCACACCGCGCTCCCGCAGCGCGGGCAGCACGTCATCGGAGATGTGCAGGTAATGCCAGTTCGGCATCGCGACGGGAACCAGTTCCTCGGGCAGCCAGTCCATGAAGCACGACGCGTCGTGCGAAAGCACCATCTTGTCGGCGTGCCCGCGTTCGCACATGGTCGCAACGGTGTTCACCCGCTGCTCGGTGTCGAGGAAGGTGTCGAGCCCGAACCGGTCCATCCCGATGTAGGAGCCGTTGCCGATGAGCTCTTCGAGGTAGTCGATGTCGGTGGTGTCGCCGCAGTGCCCGATCACGACGCGGGACAGGTCGACACCCTCTTCGGTGAAGACCCGCTGCTGATCGAGCCCGCGGCGAGTCGCGGCGTGGGTGTGCGTCGAGATCGGCACGCCGGTCTGGCGGTGCGCCTGCGCGACCGCGCGCAGCACCCGCTCGACACCGGGCGTGAGGCCCGGTTCGTCGGTGGCGCACTTGAGGATTGCGGCCTTGATGTCGGTGCCCGCGATGCCCTCGGTGATATCGCGGACGAACATGTCGGTCATCGTCTCCGGACCGTCGAGCAGCGTGCCGGGGCCGAGGAAGTGGAAGTACATCGGCACGTCGTTGTAGGTGTAGACACCGGTGGCCACCACGATGTTGATGTCGGTCTGCGCGGCGATTCGCGCGATGCGGGGGATGTAGCGGCCGAGGCCGATCACGGTCAGGTCGACGATGCTTTCCACGCCGCGGGATTTGAGCTCGTTGAGGCGGGCGACGGCGTCGGCCTCGCGTTTGGCCTCATCGCCCCAGACCTCGGGATAGTTGTGATGGATCTCGGGGGAGAGCACGAAAACGTGTTCGTGCATCAAGGTCACTCCGAGGTCGGCGGTGTCGATCGCTCCTCGCGCGGTATTGAGTTGCGGCACGTCGCCGATGCTAGGGCGGCGACCGAGATCAGCGCCAGCAGTTGGACAACCCAGGAGTGCCCGGCGTAGCCGTCGACCGACCGCCAGGGGTTCTGGGACAGCACCGCGCCGGCCAGGATCAGCCCGCCCGCACTCGTGCCGACGGCGATGGCGTCGCTCAGTTCGTCTCGATTGCGCAGTAGATGGCCGACACCGAGCGCCGCGCAGAACACGACGACGCCCGCGATGCCCGCGATCACCCCGCCTGCGGCCACGATCGCGATACCCGAGGCGACCGCGTTGGGTTGCCACGGCCGCGCCGGGTCGGACTCGGGCGGCGGGCGCCGCGCGGGGACGAACGCAAGCAGAGCGAGGATCGGCAGCAGCGCAAGGCCGCCGATGATTCCGGCACGGTAGACGGCGTTGGAGCCGAACGACAACGTGACGGCGCCGGACGTGCCCGCAGGCAGCACCCAGCCCTGCTGCCAGCCGTTGACGGTCACCGGGGTCAATGTCGTGCCTTCGGCGGTGCGTGCGGTCCAGCCAGGATTGATGCTCTCGGGGACGACAAGGATGCGCGATGCCTGCGACCCGGGGACGTCGACCTCGCGGTGGTCTGGGCTCCACTCGCCGGTTTCAACGGGACTGGCTGCCGCGGTGGGCAATTCGCGACCAAGCGGCCCGACAAGCTGTATGCCGTCGACGACGAACGCGGCGCCAGGGCTGACGATCAGCTCCTGCTGGCCCTCCGGCAGGGCGATGGGACCGGGTTGGCACGGCTCGGCAGGAACGGGGTCGCCGTCGAGCAGCGCACCCACCGTGGTGTCGATCGTGGTCTGCACGAACTGGCCCGCGACGGCGATGATCGGTCCCTTGCCGCACGGCAGCGTCACCGCACGCCTGCTGTTGCGCGCGGCGTCGGCGGCGGCGATCGGCCGCCCCTGCGGATCCAGCGCGGTCACCTCGGCCAGCCCCGGCGGTTTGAGCTGGTCGAAACCCAGTGCCGTGCGATCGATGATCTCGTCCCAATCGAGGATGGACACCTTCACCGTGTCGGTGACCTTCGGCCGAAGCTCCAGCGTCTGCGCACCGGCGTCGGCGGCCAGCCGCCGCACCTGTGGGCCGTCGCCGAGGTCGACCGCGACAAGGCGCGGATGTGCGGGCAGCGTCGACGAACTCGGCGCCACCCGCAGCGCGCCGACCTCGTGGGCTGCAGGCAGTTTCAGGGTCAGGTTCGGCGGTGTGCCGTGCTGCACCACGCGCTGCGCCGCCGTCCACGCCGTGCGCGGATCGCCGTCGGCAGCCGCGTAGGCGGAGCCGAGCACGTCGATCGGGTCCGCGTCGCCGGTGGCCGTCGCGGTGCCTGGCGCTCGGATCAGGTCGGCGAGGTTGGGGCCCTGTCGCGGCCGCACCCAGACCGTCGGGGTCACCGAGATCGGCTCAGGCACCGTCAGCGTCCGGCTCAGGTTCACCGGCTCCTCGGGCGCCAACGCCATGGTCGCCGCGCAGTGCACGCCGTCGGGTCCCTCGGCGCAGCCCGAGCGGCCGAGCAGCTCGGAGCCGAGATCCCATTGTGCGACAACGGAGTTCGGTGGCGGACCGGGAACCTCGACGGTGTGGCGCAGCTCGATCGGTTGGGCGAAGCCCGACGCGTCGTACTGCGTGACGCTGAAGTCGGTGATGCCGAACTGCACGCCGGGCGACCCGTCGTCGGTGCCCGTGGCGGTGATGCGGACCCACGGGGTCTCGCCGTAGGGCAGCGCCGCGGTGACCGGCTTGCCAGGCTCGTCGAAGCGCAGCGTGCTTGTTCCGTTGACGGTGGAGATCTCCATGCGGCGGACCTGTGCGCCGACGGCCGTCGCACTCGGCGTGATGGTGATGGTGGCGTTGGTGACCGCGTGGTCGAAGTCGACCTGCAACCACTGCCCGACGGCGGACTGCAGCGAATTGGACACCCAACTCGTCGACGAATCGCTGTCGATGGCCGCCGTGGGTGCGGTCGCAGGCGCGACGTTGGGCAGCGCGGTGGAGTCCGCCGCCGAACTCGACACCGAGACACGACCGCCGGTCCAGGCTCCGTGCACGGGCCTGGTGTCGCCCGACGGGTAGTCGGGCACCCGGTTGAAGGTGTGCCTGGTGTCGCCTTCCGCGCGGATCGCCGACGAGTGGTCGTCGATGCGGCCGTAGTCGGTCTCGCGGGCCAGCGGGGTGTCGGTGACGGTGACGACGGGTGCCGCGAGCCCGGCCCGCTGTGCGTCGGCGGTCAGCAGCATCGGCCCGAGCGGCGGCGCTTTGAGCAGCCTGCGCCGTTCGTCGAGCCGCAGCAGCGCTTCAGGCCCGCCGTCGACGCGCGCCATCGCGTCGGCGTCGGTGAGATACGGAGCGCCAGGCGGGCTCGTCGCATCGACATGGAAGATCTCGACGGCCGGATACTTCGGCCGCAGCCCGCTGTCGGAGATGAACCCCGAGAGCGTGCCAGGGCCGACCTGCTCGCCGAACTCGGCGACCTTCGACAGCCCCGGTGAGCCGTCGATCGCGCGGTGCACCAGCACCGGCCGCGCCGATCGCGACGTCTCCGGGTCGAGGTCGTTGCGGACCACGACGTATGAGATTCCTTGTCGGGCAAGAGTATCCGCCAGCCCGGCCGATGGTCGCCCGGCGGCGAAGAGGCGCTGTACCGAGTCAAGCGCGCGGATGGTCTGCGGCGGTGTGAGCGGGATCGAGTCGCGCACACCCCACGGGCTGCCGCCGAGTACCTGCAGCGGCTCGTCGTGGCTGGACCCCCACACCTGCGTCGCGAACGGTGCGCCGGGCGCCACCAGTACGCGACCGGGCGGCGACCCCGTGTTGTGCTCGTCGAGCCAGTCCGCCGTCTGGTGCCAGTACTGCGGTATCGCGTCGAACGCGCCCGGCGGCGTCAGCCGTCCAGTCCACGCCAGCGAGGTGCCGGTCGCCAGCGCGACGAGCACAACCATGCCGACGGCAACCCGCTTGTCGTTCTCGGGATGGGCGAAGGCTCCCATCCACTCCCGTCGCGGCACGCTGCCGGGAAGCGGGATGCGGCCGAGCAGATGGGCGAGCCCGAGCACCAACGGCAGCCGGATCAGCGGCTCGAGCTTGTGCACATTGCGCAGCGGGGTGCCGTCGGCGTCGAGAAACACCTGAACCGTATGTGCCAGAGGCGATCCGAGGCCGCCTGCGTATCCGGCGGCGAGCAGTGTGATGCCGAGCAGCAGGATGGTCACCAGCCTGCCGCGGGCGGGCATGGTGCGCATCGCCAGTCCCGCGAGCCCCGCCGCGGCCACGAGCGTGGTGGCCAGCACCGCGACCGTCCCGGTGACCAGCGTGGCGCCCGCGGTGGCGTTCGGCGCGACGAACGGGGTCCAGCTGTCTGTGCCGCGCAGCACCTCGGTCAGCGACGTCCATTGCGTTGTGACACCGGAGGATTCGATGAAGTCGAGGAACGGCGGGCTGATCCGGCCCAACATGACCAGCGGCACCACCCACCATGCGATGGCCAGCGCCGCGCACAGCGCCCACCACGCGGTGAACCTCGCCCACAACCTGTTCGGCCGATGGCAGGCCCACCAGATAAGCGCGGGCAGGCAGCCGGTCAGCGTCGCGACCGCGTTGACCGCGCCCATCAGCGCGAGCGCCAGCGCGGACCGCGCGGCCAGCGTCCGCACGCCGCCGGTACCGCGCAGCGCCAGCACGACGGGCAGCAGCACCCACGGCGCCAGCATCATCGGCAGCGTCTCCGAGGAGATCGCGCCGATCGTGGTCAGCACGCGCGGCGAAAGCGCGAAGGCGGCGGCCGCGATCACCCGCGAACCCGGCGACCCGATACCGAGCGCCTCCGCGAGCCGCAGCAGTCCCCAGAACCCGACGGTGATCAACAGCGCCCACCACAACCGCTGGGTGACCCAACCGGGCAGCCCGACGGTGTCGCCGAGAAGGAAGAAGGCGCCGTGCGGGAACAGGTAGCCGTACGCCTGGTTCTGCGCCTGCCCGAACGGCAGTTCGCTGTTCCACAGGTTCAGCGCGCGGGAGAGGAACCGCAGCGGGTTGGCGGTCAGATCGAGTTTGGTGTCCGGGGAGATCTTGCCCGGCGACTGGGCGAACGTGATGGCCAGCGACAGCGCCGCGACCAACCAGAGCCAGCGGCGAGAAACCGGGGTCAGGCTAGCTGCGGTCGCCGTACTCGACACGGTTCAGCACGGCCGACGCCGGATCGCCTGCCTGCAACGGCGGCTTGGTGTCCTGCTGCACCATCAGCGTGATCCCGAAGATGGCGGCCGCGCCCAGCAGAAGGCCGACAACGATGCTTGCCGCAGCGGGCACCAGAAACCGGTCCATGCGAGCCAAACTAACACGCGGTCCGCCCAGCACCGTGCGACCGCCCGGTCGCGCCATGACAGCATGACTGCATGGCCCTGCCCCGTGTACTCGGTGTTCTCGCGGCGATGACCGGCTTGCTGCTGGCGTGCTCGACCACCACCGAAAAGCCCGACGCTTCGCCCGCCTCCGGCCCCTCCAACACCTCGCTGGACAGCCCGATGCCCGCCGCGCCTGCAACGCCGGCCTGCGGTGATGTGCTGGCCTCGATGTCGGTCCGCGACAAGCTGGCGCAGCTGTTGATGGTCGGCGTCACCGGCGCCGACGACGCCCGCGCGGTCGTCGACAACCAGCACGTCGGCGGCATCATGATCGGCAGCTGGACCGATCTGTCGATGATGGGTCAACCGCTCGCCGACATCGCCGCCTCGGCGAACCCGCTGCCGCTGGCGGTCAGCGTCGACGAGGAGGGCGGTCGGGTCTCGCGCCTGGCAGGCATCATCGGCAGCCAGCCGTCGCCGCGGGTGCTGGCCCAGACCATGACACCCGACGAGGTCCGCGGCATCGCGTTCCAGCGCGGCCAGGCCATGCGAAACCTCGGCATCACCATCGACTTCGCCCCTGTCGTCGACGTCACAACGGAATCCGACGACGAGGTGATCGGCGACCGCTCGTTCGGCTCGGATCCGCAGCAGGTCATCGAATACGCGGGCGCCTACGCCCAGGGCCTGCGCGACGCCGGTCTGCTTCCGGTGCTCAAGCACTTCCCCGGGCACGGCCACGCGTCCGGCGACTCGCACGAGAGCGGAGTCGTCACCCCGCCGCTCGACGAGCTCAAGAGCAACGACCTCATTCCGTATCAGACGTTGACCACCCAGGCGCCGGTTGCCGTCATGGTCGGCCACATGCAGGTGCCCGGCCTCACCGGCACCGACCCCGCCAGCCTGAGCCCAGCCGCCTACGGGCTGCTGCGCTCGGGCGGCTACGGCGGCCCGGGATTCGGCGGCCTCGTCTACAGCGACGACCTGTCCAGCATGGGTGCGATCAACCAGCGCTACGGCGTCGCCGACGCGGTGCTCCGCGCGCTGCAGGCGGGCGCAGACGTCGCGCTGTGGGTGACCACCGACGAGGTGCCCGCGGTGCTCGACCGGCTGGAGAAGGCGCTGGCGGCAGGCGAGCTGTCGCAGGCCCGTGTCGACGACTCCGTGCTCAAGGTGGCCACCCAGAAGGGCCCGAACCCGAAGTGCTAGGACCTCAGAGGCCCGAAAGACTGTAGACGCGTTCGGCGTTGCGCACGCCGATCATGTCGACGATCGCGATCGCATCCTGTTCGCCGCAGTCGCCCGCGCGTACCCATTCGCCGAGGACGAGCCCCATGGCGCGGCGCCACAGCACCGCGCCGAGCAGATGGAGTTCCGGCGGTCCGAACGCGTCCGAGCTGTACAGCTGTTTGGCGAACGGTGCGGTGTCGAGTGCCTCGGCGACAAGGGCGGTCGACCGGCTGCCCAGGTAGTTGATGGCAAGGCCCACATCGAAATTCACGTGGTCGAAGGCCTGGGCGAGGTAGCCGGCCTGACGGTGGAACGGATAGCAGTGCAGCAGCAGCACCGGCACGGGCGCCATGGTGCGCAGCAGCGGAAGCAGCAACAGCGGGTCGGTCCGGTTCAGGTCGAGATCGCGGTCACCGAACCCGACGTGAACCTGCAGCGGCAGGCCGTGCTCGGCGGCCGCATGTACGCCGAAGGCGATGAGCACCGGGCTGTCGACCCGTAAGTCGTTGCCCTGCGCGCGGATAGCGGTGGCATTGTCGACCACCGTCATATCGGTCGGACGTGACCAGTCGATGTCGAATCCGGTCCGGTAGGCGACGATCGTCTTGGTGCCGACGACCTCATTCGAGTCCGCCGCCTGCTGCAGCGCCGATCGGAACGCCTCGGGGAAGTCGACGGGGTCGGTTCCGGATTCGAGCAGGTCCTCGGTGAGCCGCTCGAGGCGCAGTATCGACGACGCGGGCCTGCCGCTCAGATCGGCCATCTGCTCCGGGGTGGTGAGCAGGTCACCCTTGAAACCGGTGTCGACCACCCAGCGCGAGACACCGGCCCGCGTCAGCATCGCGGTGGTCAGCTCGTCGGGCCCGAGTTCGCTGCGCCGCGCCCAGTAGTCGTCGGCGGGCGCATGCGCGGGCAGTCCCAAAACCGGTGCGCACCAACGTCGGATCGACAGCCCGAGCGGAGAGTCGAACATCGTCATGAAGTCCGGAACCGGGTCGGTTGACCCCTCGTTGATCGACGCCTCGAAGCCGGCCCGGTCGACGGGTTTGTTGAACGCGCCGTGCACGTGGTGATCGACGAGTTGGATGCCGCGGATGTGGTCTGCCAGCGCCTCTGGCACCCGCTCCTCGACACCGGAAAAGACGTCTGGCGTGTCACCAGCCGGCATAACGTGCAACCTCCTCGGCATCGACCCGCCCCGCGGCGGCGTCGGCGATGGCGTCGCCGAGGATGGCGGCGGCCCGTAGGGCCTCGTCCTCCGTCAGCACAAGCGGCGGGGTGATCTCCAGGACGTTCCCGCCGACGTAGAAGACGACCGCCCCCAGCTCCCATGCACGGTAGACCACCTGTGCGGCCAACCGCGGATCACGGTCGCCGGTCTGCGGGTCGACGAGCTCGAGCCCGATCGCGAGGCCGCGGCCGCGCACCTCTCCTATCCGGTCCGCGCCAGGCGATCCGGCCAGCCCGCGCAGCGCATCGGCAAGCACCGCACCGACTTTCGCGGCATGGTCGGCCAGCCTGTCGGCGACGATGGTGGCGAGCACCGCCCGCCCCGCCGCCGTGCACACCGGGTTGCCCGCGGTGGTCAGCAGGGCCGCGGCAGGCGGTTCGTCGAGAATCTCGCGCGGGACCGACGGCCGCCGAAAGCGGCAGGCCGCCGCCGAGCACCTTGCCGAACGTCACGATGTCGGGCGCAACGCCGTCGTGTTCGAAGGCGTGCAGGGTGCCGGGACGGCCGAGGCCCATCTTGACCTCGTCGCAGATCATCGGGACGCCGTGTGCCCGGCAGCGCGCGTGCAGCTGTGCGAGGAAGCCGTCGGGCGGCACCACGAGCCCGCCGTCGGACAGGATCGGCTCGACGATCAGGCAGGCAGCCGATCCGGTCGCCAGATGCTTCTCGGCGAGATCCAGACATTCGTGCGACGTCGGCGTCGATACCCGCGGCCGACGGACGGAAGGGGTTGGGGTACGGCAGGAAGACCGCATCGGCGTCCGGTGGTGCTCCCGCGTCGACGTGCACACCCGACACGCCCATGGCGACGCCGACGCCGCCGTGGTAGCTGTGTTCGAACGCGATCACGGTGCGCTTGCCCGTCGCATGCCTACAGGCCCGCAGCGCGACGTCGTTGGCGTCAGATCCCGCATGCCCCAGATAGACTCGTCGTTCACCGGTTCCCGGCACCAGCGCAAGCAGATCCTCGGCGAGCCCGACCGAATCGGGATGAACCGCAGAAAGCCCGCCGGCGCCAGGTGCCGTTCGCACCGCCTTGCTGACCGCTTCGACGATGGCCGGGTGGCCGTGGCCGAGCCCGCATGCCGTCCAGGTCGCCGAGAGGTCGAGTAGTTCGCGGCCGTCGGGATCGACCAGCGTCGAGCCGTGTCCTGACACCACCTCGAGCGGGAAGAACCGCAGCTTCTCGATTCCCGCTATCGCGGCCTCGTCGCGCTCGTAGAGCGTGCTCACTGTGGTTTCAGGTTGAGCTCGGCCGAGAGCGATTCGCCGACGCGTTTGGCGATACCGGACGCCGCGAGAGCGATGACCAAGCCGATGACACACCAGTACAGCCCGAGAAGCGGTGCGGCGGAAGCGGTTTCAGCGTCCTTCACGTTGAACCACAACACCACGACGATCACCAACGCGCCGAGCAGCGGCAGCGACAATGCCGGCTACCTTGCCCTTACCGCCGTGCACGTCGAGGAACTTCGGTGCGCCGACGAACCACGCGGCAGCGATCTCGACCAGCAGGTAGCACACCATCAGGCAGACCGAACCGGCAATGGCGAACAGGAAGTAGGTATTGATCGCGTCGTTTCCGGTGCCCATGTCCGGCCAGCCGAGGGCGGCGCAGATGAGGTTCACCACCAACGCGACGACCACGACCAGCCAGGTGGCGCGGCGCGGGCCACCGGTCGCGGCGTGGATGTGGGCCAATGCCTTCGGGCCGAAGCCGTCGCGCGCGAACGCGTAGAGCATCCGGCCCGAGGTCGCCGACGTGGCAAGGTGGCATCCGAACGCCGACACGATCGCCGTGAAGATGACGACGAGGCCGAACCACTGACCGACATAGGTACTGCCTAAGTCGCCCAACGTGTTTCCGGAATTCTGGAAGGCGTCCAGCCCGGCCTGGTCGGTGCCGAATCCATTGACCTGTGCGAACATCACGATGACGAACAGCACACCCGTCAGCACCAAGCGTGCCCGCCAGCGCGCGCGGGATGTTGCGTCCGGGGTCGTCGGTCTCCTCACCCATCGATGCGCACGCCTCGAAACCCGCCCATGACAGGAACGCCGCGACGACGCCTGCGAGCACCGCAGATGGCGTGACGCCGCCGCCGGAGAAGGAGAACACCGAGAAGTCGATGCCCGTCGACGGCGCACCGCCTTTCGCGAAGATCACCACGACGAGAATGACCATGGCCAGGATGCCGAGGCCCTCGATGGCCAGCAGGACCTTGGCCAGCAGCCTGATGTCGCGGCCGGAGAGAAGGAACGACACGACGGCGGCGATCACCACGATCACCACCCACGGCGCCTGGTACGGGTTTTCGCTGTCGGGCTGCAGTTCGGCGATGAACGCGTTGGTGAACGCCGCGGTCAGCGCCAGCGTGCCGATGGAGAACGCCCAGTACGCGCCGAGCATCGCGAAGCCGGCGAAGAACCCGGCCCTCGGCCCGATGGTTCCGCCGACAAGGCCGTACGACGACCCGGCGTGGTTGAGATGCCGGGTCAGCCGGACGAAGCTGTAACCGACCAGCGATACGCCGAACAAGCCCGATGAGAAACACCAGGGGGATGGACTTCCCCACGGTGCCGATCAGGCCCTGGCCGTTGCCGGACATCGCCAGCGTCGGCCCGACGAGCGCGACCGACAGTGCAAGCGCCACCCAGAAGGGCAGCTGCCGCCGCGGGATCTGATCGACCTCGTCCGACGCCCCAGCCGGGGTTTCTGTGGTCATCGCCGTCTCCTTCTGCTAGAGATTTGGTGTTCGAGTGGTCAGCAGCTCCATGCCAGGCGCAGGGCCTGGGCGGTTTCGGCCGGTGGCCGGTCGCCGTAGGTGGTGATCTCGTGGCGCCGGACCGCGACCAGCCCCTCGATCACCGAAGGGGACAGCAGCTCGGCGGCGATCGGTGAGGTCTCGAGCGCCTTGATCACCGTCTGCTGATCGGTCTGCAGCATCGGTGGTGGGTTGCGCCGCCTTGGCCGGATCCTTGGGCACTTCGGCAGGCAGCTCGAGACCCTTGTCGACGCCGCGCAGCGCGCTGCCGATGAACGACACGGCCGCGAGGTAGGGGTTCGCGCTGGGATCGATGAGCTTGCAGCTCGATGTTGGCGCCGTGCGGTGTGCCCGGTGTTGCCGCGACGAATCGCACTGCGGCTTCGCGGTTCTCCAGGCCCCAGCACTGCGCGGCACCCGCCCAGTTACCGGGCTTCAGCCGCGCCGACGACAGCACCGAACCCGCATAGACGCCGAGAAGGTCCGGCAGTGCCTGCAGCACCCCGGCGATCGCGGACCCGCCCGCAGACCGCATGCCGTGGGGCCCGTCTCCGCCGGAGAGCAGCGGGCCCTTCGGCGTCGGCCAACGAAAGGTGCAGGTGCGCGCCATTGCCCGCCTCACCCTCGAACGGAACCGGGGAGAAGGAGATGCGCAGGCCGTGCCTTGCGGCCGCCCGACCGATCACGATGCGGGCCGCCGCGACGGTGTCGACGGCCGCGACAGGGGTGGACGGGGCCAGGGATACCTCGAGCTGGTCGTGGCCGTATTCGGTGTGGATCTGCTCGACCGGCAGCCCGGCGCGCTCGGCGGCTTCTGCCAGGTCGACCAGGAACGCCGACCGGTCGAGCGAGGTGCGCACACCGTAGGGCGACCACGGCTCGATGGTGCGTGGCCCGCGTCCGCCGACAGCATCGTGCACTCGAGCTCGACGCCGATCATGGCGGTCAAACCCTTTGCGCTCAAGGCTGATTCGACGTCCTTGAGCAGCGAGCGGGTGCACAGGTCCGCGGCCCCGCCCTGCTGGTCGGTCAGGTCCCCTGGCGCCCAGGCGATGCCGTCGGTGACCAGCCGAAGGTCGGCGGGATCGATGCGGATCCGGAGGTCGCCGTCCACGCCGATGTTCGGGGTGAACGCGATACCGCTGTCGACACAGAACACGCTCCACGACGGCGAGACGCCCATGCCTGCGCGCTGAAAGGCCTCGAGCCTGCTCAGCGGGACGTACTTCGCCCGTGTCACACCCGCCAGGTCGGTGATCGAACCCGCGACGAGCCCGACACCCCGTGCGCGCAGATCCTCGACGTCGGGCAACGGCATTGAACCTCCTCGGACGTCACGAGTGTGCCGGGCCGCATATGTCATAAATGTTTCATAATCTCTAAGATCTGCGCTAGAGGATTGATTCATAAAATTTTCAGGGTCTCGATCCGACGAAGGGGTTCAGCCATGTGCCGACTGCTCGGTGTCGTCTCCGCCACCCCGATCTCGGTGTCGCGGGCCGTCGGTGAGCACGTTCTGGCGGACTTCGTCGCGCTGACGAAGATCCACGGCGACGGATGGGGCACCGCGCGTGTCCGGTTGCCCGGTCACGACCCGAGGATCGAGGTGTCGGCGGGCACCGCCGCAGACGATCCGCACTTCACCGCGGCGACCCACGACCAGCGGTCGGCCGCGACACTGGTCCACCTGCGCTGGGCGACCACCGGCATCGCCGTCCGGCCGGAGAACTCCCACCCGTTCCTCGCCGATCGAATCGCCATGGCGCACAACGGTTCCATCAAGCCGATCGATGCGCTCGACGACCTGCTGTCACCAGAGATCGCGGCGACGATCCGAGGGTCGACCGACAGCGAGCGGTATTTCGGCCTGATCCGTGCGCACCGTGCCTCGTCGCCGGATCTGGCGGAGGCGGTCCGTCGCGCCGTATCCCAGCTTCGTGAGGTCTTTCCCACCGCCAGCCTCAACGCGCTGATCCTCGGCGAGGACCAGATGATCGCCGTGCACGCGCACGCCCGCAGCCAATTGCCCGACGAGGACATCGCGGAGATCACCGCGGCGGATCTGCCCGCCGAGCACCTCGAGGACTACTTCGGTATGCGCTGGGCCCGCACCGACCAGGACCGGGTGGTGATCGCGTCGACGGGATTCGGCGACCTCGACTGGCAGCCGTTGGAGACGGAGAGCGTGACGGCGGTCTCGATGTACGACCTGTCGATGACGACGCTGCCGCTGATGACGCCCTCGACCCCATGACCGGACAATCGGTCGCGGCACGGGCCGGATCGGCGTTGTCGTCGCTGAGCAAGGCCGAGCGCAGGGTCGGCCGCGCGCTGCTCGCCGACTATCCGAGCGCCGGGCTGGCGAGCGCGGCCCGGCTCGCCGAACGCGCGGAGGTCAGTCCGCCGACGGTGCTGCGGTTCGCGCAGTCGCTCGGCTACGACGGGTTCACCGATCTGCAGGTCGCGTTGCGTGCCGAGCTGTCGGCCCAGTCGAACGGCCCGATCACCCGGCTGCCCGATGCACCGCCCGCGGGCGGTCTGCTCGACCGGTTGCTTCAGCAGGCGCGGGCGCAGAACGAGCGGGCCACCGAAACGCTTGCCGCGCTACCGAACTCGGCGCTGGAAACCGCGGTGGCGCTGCTGTCGGACACCGGAAGAACCGTGTACCTGCACGGCGGCCGCTTCTCGCATCTGCTGGCCGTGCACCTGGCCGCCCACCTGGAACAGCTGCGCCCAGGCGTGCGCCTGCTCGCCGATCCCGACGGCACCGACATGGGCGCGATGCTCGAGCTGTCGCGCAACGACGTCGTCGTGCTGTTCGACTACCACCGCTATCAGCGCAGCGTCGCCGACCTCGCGTTGCGCGTGCACCGGGCGGGGGCGACCGTGCTGCTCATCACCGACGACCTCGCCTGCCCGGTGGCGCCGGAAGCCGAAGTGGTGCTCGCCGCATCGAGCACCGTCGGCACGACATACCAGAGCATGGCCGCCGGATTTCTGCTCACCGAGCTGTTGATTCCGCTGGTGATGGACGCGCTCGGCGAGCCCGCCCGCACGCGGATGGCGCTCTGGGAGGACCAGCGCAGAGCCGAACTGCTGCCCTGACCAGTTATTCTGGACCAATGGCAGGTGGTACCAAACGGCTTCCGCGTGCCGTCCGTGAGCAGCAGATGCTCGACGCCGCGGTGCAGATGTTCTCGATCAACGGCTACCACGAGACGTCGATGGACGCCATCGCCGCACAGGCCGAGATCTCCAAGCCGATGCTGTATCTCTACTACGGCTCCAAGGAAGAACTGTTCGGGGCGTGCCTGGATCGCGAACTGGGGCGCTTCGTCGAAACGGTGCGGGCGAAGATCGACTTCACCCAGAGCCCGAAGGAACTGCTGCGCAACGCGGTGCTGTCGTTTCTGACCTACATCGACACCAATCGCGCCTCCTGGATCGTGCTCTACACCCAGGCCACCAGCTCGCAGGCGTTCGCGCATACGGTGCGCGAGGGGCGTGAGCGAATCGTCGATCTGGTCGGCAGGCTGCTGCAGTCGGGCACCCGAAACCCCGAACCCGACGCCGATTTCGACATGATGGCGGTCGCGCTCGTCGGCGCGGGGGAGGCGGTGGCCAACCGCGTCAGCACCGGCGACGCCGACGTCGACGAGGCCGCCGAGTTGATGATCAACCTGTTCTGGCGCGGCCTGAAGGGCAAGCCGAGCGACAAGGAAGCCACGGCGAGCGCGACGAGCGGCGGCTAGGGCGACGTGCCGTCGCAGCGACTGGTGCGGCGCAGCCTGAGCATGCTGCGGGCGGTGCGCGGGCTGATCGCGGTGTCGCTTCTCCTCGGCGTGATCGCCTCGGCCTTGCCGTACATCTCGGCAGCCGCCTTCGGACCGATGGTGCAGGTCATCGCCAACGCGGGCGAAGCAGGAAATCTCAGCGGGGTATGGGATTTACGCGGCCCGCTCGTCGCGAAGGATGACGGCCTGCTGAAGTCGGTGGCGGGCTCGGTGCCGTTCGGGGTGCTGCTGGCGACATGGGCGGGCGCACTCGTGCTCACGCAATTGATGTACTTCGTCAACACGTGGGTCGGCACGAAGGTCGACCGTGCGCTGCTTGTCGACATCCGGCAACGCGTGCATGACCATCTGCAAACACTGTCGCTGGACTTCTTCACCAGGTCGCGCAGTGGCGAGCTGATCCAGCGAGTGACCGTCGAACCGGCCGGCGTCCAACGCCTCCTCACAGATTGCCTGCTTCCGCCGCTGATAGACACGGCGGTCCTGGTCGTCGCGATCGGCTATCTGCTGGCCATCTCATGGCAGATGACGGTTGCCGCACTTGTGCTCACACCGCTGGCCCTGATCACGCTGAGGATCGCGGGCCGCGGTGTCCAGGCCGCGATGCGACGGGTGCGCAACGCCGACCGCGCGATGGCCGCCGAGCTCGAGCAGACGGTCAACGGGATCGCCGAGATCCAGACGTTCAACGCCGAGCCCCTGCGCAGCAGGCGATTTCGCGAGGTGTCCGAACAGTCGGCTTCGAGCACGGCGAATTCGGTGCTGTGGATGCAGGCGATGGCGAACGGGTCGCAGGTGTTCGTCGCGCTCAGCACCGTCGTGGTGTTGCTCGTCGGCATCGCGTTCAGTGCAAGCTTCGGTCTGACGCTGGCGGGCCTGATCGTGTTCACCGGGATGGTCCCGACGATGTTCGGTGCGGCGCAGCGGGTCATGGGCGCCTACACCACCTACCACTCGGTGGCTCCCAACGCGGCGTCGACCTACGAGTTGCTCGACACCCGCCCCTCTGTAACGGACTCCGCGGACGCCGTCGCAATCGGCGAGATCCACGGAAACCTGGTGTTCGAGGATGTGACGTTCGGCTACGCGCCCGGCCAGTCGGTTCTCGACGCGTTGTCGTTCTCGATCTCAGAAGGCGAGACCGTGGCACTGGTCGGCGGTATCGGGTCGGGTAAATCGACCGTGGTCAACCTCCTGCTGCGGTTCCTGAATCCGCAGCAGGGGCAGATCCTGCTCGACGGCCACGACGTCTCGGGAGTGACCATCACGTCGCTGCGTGACCAGGTCTCCAAACTCGCCCAGTTCCCGTTCTTCACCAGGGACACGATCCGCGAGAATATCCGGTTGGCGCGTCCGGATGCCGACGACGCCGACGTCGAGGAGGCCTGCCGACAGGCCAATGTGCACGAGATCATCGTCGACCCGACGAAGATGCGTGACGGCTACGACACGGTGATGGACACCCAGGTCCCGTCCGGCGGCCAGAAGCGCCTGATCGCGCTGGCGCGCTGCCTTTTGCGCAGACCTGAGGTGCTGCTGCTCGACGAGCCGACCGAGAACCTCGACGCCGACCAGCGGGCCAGGCTCACCGGAGTGATTCGCGACTATGCGCGCGACCGCACCTGCGTGGTCATCAGCCACGACATGGATTTCATTGCCGCAGTTGCGGATCGGATACTGGTCCTTGAGCACGGTCGCATTGCGCAGGACGGGGATCACCGCACCCTGGTCGCCGAGGACGGCCTCTACAGGCGGCTCTACGAGGCGCAGAACGCCGCCGTCCAGACCTAGAGCGCGCTGACCGTGCCCTTCAAATGGGGCTCGCCCTTCTTGAGGTCACGCAGGTTCAGCTCCCAGCCGCCGTCGATCCTGCCGACGTAAAGACCGGCCTGTGCGGGCAGCACGACCGGCTTTGCGAACCGCACCGAGTACTTCACCGCATCCGGCAATTGACCCTCGATGTTCGCGAGAACCGCTGCAGCGCTGAACATTCCGTGCGCGATGACGGACGGAAATCCGAACAGCTTCGCGGCGACCGCATTGGTGTGGATCGGGTTGTGGTCCCCACCGACCGAGGCGTAGTGACGGATCTGGCCCGGCGTGATGCGCAGAACGGCGTTGGGCGGCCCCGGCTTGGGCTGCTTCTCCGGCGGCGGCTTCTGCTCATCCGACAGGCTCGTCCGCTGCTGATGCAGAAACGTCGTCACCTGGTGCCACGCGGTGTCGTTGCCGACCTTGATGTCGGTGACGATGTCGACGAGCAGGCCCTTGCGGTGTTCGCGCAGGTTCTCGGCGTGCACCGCAACGTCGACGGTGTCGGTGACAGCGATCGGGCGGTAGGAGGTGATGTGGTTCTCGATGTGCACCGAACCCATTGCGGCGAACGGGAAGTCGAAGCCCGTCACCAGTGACATGACGGTCGGGAACGTCAGCGCGAACGGATACGTCAGCGGCACCGTGTCACCGAACCGCAGCCCGGTGACATTGGCGTATGCGGCGACGTTGGCCCCGTCGATCTCGAGATCGTCGACGGTCAGCGTGCGGTCGGGCAGCGAGTCGCTGCGCGGTACGAACGGCAGAGCACCTGCCGCGGCGCGCAGCAGGTTCTTCAGCCCGGAGGGTTGAGTCACGGTGTCACCCTAGGCTCCCAGCCAGGCCTGGCCGCAGACCCGGATGGTGTTGCCTGTCACGGCGACCGAGGCCGGGCTCGCGAAATAGGCGATGGCCTCGGCGACGTCGACGGGCTTGCCCCCCTGGTACAGCGAGTTCAGCCGCCTTCCCACCTCGCGGGTGGCCAGCGGGATCGCCTCGGTCATCTTGGTCTCGATGAAGCCGGGCGCGACCGCGTTGATGGTGACGCCCCTTTCGCCCAGTTTCGGGGCAAGCGCGTCGGTCAGGCCGATCATGCCCGCCTTTGTGGCGGCGTAGTTGGTCTGGCCACGGTTACCCGCGATGCCAGCCATCGACGAGAGACCGATCACCCTGCCGCCCTCGCCGATGGTGCCGTTGTCGACCAGCCCCTCGGTGAGTTGAAGCGGGGCAAGGAGATTCACTGCGACCACCGAGTCCCACCGCGACTCGTCCATGTTGGCCATCAATTTGTCGCGGGTGATGCCCGCGTTGTTGACCAGGATGTCCAGGCGCCCGTCGTAGTGCTCCCGCAGGTGTTCGGTGATGCGGTCGACGGCGTCGGCCGCGGTCACGTCGAGGGTCAGCGCCGTGCCGCCCACCTTGGTCGCGGTGATCCCGAGCGGTTCGTTGGCGCCATCGACGTCGATGCAGACCACCTTCGCGCCGTCGCGCGCGAACACCTCGGCGATGGTCGCGCCGATGCCGCGGGCGGCGCCGGTCACGACGGCGACCTTGCCGTCGAGGGGTTTGTCCCAGTCGGCTGGCGGAGCCGCATCGGCCGCACCGACGCGGAACACCTGCCCGTCGACGTAGGCCGATTTGCCGGACAGGATGAAACGCAGGGTCGACTCGAGGCCGGTCGCCGCAGGCTTGGCGTCGGGGGAGAGATACACCAGCGACACCGTTGCGCCGCGGCGCATCTCCTTGGCCAGCGAGCGGGTGAAGCCCTCGAGGGCCCGCTGCGCGATCTGCTCGTGCGGGCTGCCCGCTTCGTCGGGCGTCGTACCCACCACGACGACGCGACCCGACGGCCCGAGGTTGCGCAGCAGCGGCGTGAAGAACTCGTAGAGGCCCTTCAATCCGACGGGTTCGGTGATGCCGGTGGCGTCGAACACCAGCCCGCCGAATGAGTCGGCCCAGCGTCCGCCGAGGTTGTTGGACACCAGTTCGTAGTCGTCGGCGAGCGCGATGCGCAGCGGTTCGACGACGCGGCCCTCACCGCCGATGAGCAGGGACCCTGCCAGCGCCGGATCACCGGCCCTGTAGCGGCGCAGTGTCTCCGGCTGAGGGATGCCGAGCTGCTTGGCCAGGAAGTTTCCGGGCGCCGAGTGAACGAGTTGCGAGTACAGGTCGGTAGCCATGGGGACGAACTTACTCCAGAGTAAGAAGGGTGGGTACTATGGGTGCATGCCTAGTGATACCCACCGGCGGGCCGCAATCCTCGGCGGCAACCGCATTCCGTTCGCGCGCTCCGACGGCGCGTACGCCAACGCCTCCAACCAGGACATGTTCACCGCGGCGCTGAGCGGGCTGATCGACCGCTTCGATCTCGCGGGCGAGAGGCTCGGCGCCGTGATCGGCGGCGCGGTGCTCAAGCACAGCCGCGACTTCAACCTGATGCGCGAGTGCGTACTTGGCAGCGCGCTGTCGAGCTACACGCCCGCCTTCGACATCCAGCAGGCGTGCGGGACAGGGCTTCAGGCCACCATCGCCGCAGCGGACGGCATCGCCGCGGGGCGGTATGAGGTGTCCGCCGCGGGCGGAGTCGACACCGCATCCGACGCCCCGATCGCGTTCGGCGACGATCTGCGCAGGGTCCTGCTCGGGCTTCGCCGATCCAAGTCCAACGTCGACCGGCTCAAGCTGGTCGGCAAACTGCCCGCCGCACTCGGCGTCGAAATCCCGGTGAACAGCGAGCCCCGCACCGGAATGTCGATGGGTGAGCACGCCGCCGTGACCGCCAAGCAGATGGGCATCAAGCGCGTCGACCAGGACGAGCTGGCCGCTGCCAGCCACCAGAACATGGCGGCCGCCTACGACCGCGGCTTCTTCGACGATCTGGTCAGCCCCTTCCTCGGGCTGTACCGGGACAACAACCTTCGGGCCGATTCGTCGGCCGAGAAGCTGGCCAAGCTCAAGCCGGTGTTCGGGGTGAAATCCGGGGACGCGACGATGACGGCGGGCAATTCCACTCCGCTCACCGACGGTGCGTCGGTGTCGCTGCTGTCCAGCGACGAATGGGCCGAGGCGCACGGCCATCCCGTGCTGGCGTACTTCGTCGACGGCGAGACCGCGGCCGTGGACTACGTGAACGGCCGCGACGGCCTTCTGATGGCGCCGACCTACGGGGTCCCTCGGATGCTGGCCCGAAACGGCCTGAGCCTGCAGGACTTTGACTTCTACGAGATCCACGAGGCGTTCGCCTCGGTGGTGCTGGCGACGCTGGCGGCATGGGAGTCCGAGGAGTACTGCAAGGAGCGGCTCGGCCTTGACGCGGCGCTCGGCTCGATCGACCGGTCCAAGCTGAATGTGAACGGCTCGTCGCTCGCGGCGGGCCACCCGTTCGCCGCCACCGGCGGCCGGATCGTCGCGCAGCTGGCCAAGCAGCTCGCCGAGAAGAAGGCCGAGACCGGCAAGCCGGTGCGCGGGCTCATCTCGGTCTGCGCCGCCGGTGGGCAGGGCGTTGCGGCGATTCTCGAGGCCTGACCAGGAACTTCGAAAAGGGTGTAACGGCCTGGCGAGGGTCCCCGATACACGGAATAGCTCCGTGTTGTCGTCTGACCCCCCGACCCGACGGCAACACGGGGCGACTACTTCGGCGGGTCCTTCACCGCTTTGATCGGCCCCGCCGTCGGCGGCGGCGCGAACAGGTTTCCTCTCACGCTTCCGCGCGTGGTCTGCACCGTGACCAAACCCCACGTGCACAGAAGGCCGACGTACGCGATCACGGCGGCGACCCGGAACGCGGGCAACTCGGTGTGGTTGGCCAGCTGCGTGGTGCCGGTGACGAATGTCCCGACGGGGAACGTCAGGCTCCACCACGTCAGTGCGAACGGCATGCCGCGCCGCAGTGTGCGAACAGTCAGCTGGGTGGCCAGCGCGATCCACAGCACCGCGAATCCCCACACCGGGACGCCGAACAGCACCGCGAAGACGCTCATCCCGCCTGCCATCTCGGGGCTGACCGCCAACGCGGCATTCGCGCCGAGCAGGCCCGCCGCCGTGATGCCCTGGCCGAGCGGGCCGAGGACGATCCACAGCGTCGGCACCCGCGTCGTCCCCGACGTCCCGTACAGCGCGAGCCTGCTCCAGATCATCGTGATGATGACCAGCGCAGCGACCAGCGAAAGCCCGAACATCGCGTAGCAGCCGTAGAGCATCGTGGTCCGCCCGGTGCCTGCAGCCATATGCGGGATCAGGAGCGCTCCGCCTGCCGCCGAAACCATCGGCGGCACGACCGGCATCAGCCAGCCCCCGAACGCGGCATCCGGCTCGACGTTGAGCTGGGTGAACATCACGAACGGGATCGTGGCGGCGGTGAACAGCCCGCCGAGGGTGCCCGTCGTCCACAACACCCAGGCCAGATCGACGGCGATCCGCTCGCCGATCAGGTCCTTGCCGGTCAGCAACGCGCCTGCGCCCACGGTCATCAGCGCCATCGGCGCGGCCCCGTAGAAGTGCGACATCTGAGGGTTGCGCACGTGGCTGCGCGCGACCGTCGGATGGCGCGCCCACTGAATCGTCACGGCGACGATGAGCACCACAAGCAGCACGGTGGCGAGCACCCACACGATGTGGGAGAACCCACGCAGGCCTGGCACGTGCACGGGCAGCGTCACGCCCGCCGTGGCGACGATGCCGGTGCCCATCACCGAGGCGAACCAATTGGGCCCGAAGTTCTTGAGCCGCGTCAGTTCGGTGGTCATGGCTGAACATCGTTGCACGCGCGTGCTTCGATGGACCGCATGCGGATCAGCCTCAACCTCGTAAGCACGATCGGTGAATCGTCGATCGATTCCACGGTGAACGCCCTCGCGAAAATGCGCGACGAGGGAGTTCGCAGGGTCTGGATGGCGCAGATGCCGTCCGACGGCGACCTGCTGACGGTCCTCGCGGTGGCCATGCGCGAAGTCGACGGCATCGAGGTCGGCTCCGCGGTGCTGCCGATCCAGAACCAGCATCCGGTGCTGATGGCGCAACGAGCGTTGACGCTGAACAAGATTGCCGGCGGCCGGTTCATCCTCGGTCTCGGCATGACGCATCAAGTGGTCACCGAGGGGATGTGGGGAATCCCATACGACAAGCCTGTGCGGCGAATGCGCGAGTACCTCGACGCCCTTGCGCCGCTGCTTGCCGGCGAGTCGGTCAACGCGGTCGGGGAGACCGTGACGGCGCGCGGGTCGCTACAGATCGCGGACGCGCCGACGCCGGAGATCTATCTCGCCGCGTTGGGGCCGCAGATGCTGAAGCTGTGCGGGCGCCGCACCGCGGGCACGCTGACGTGGATGTGCGGGCCGAAGACACTGAGCGAGCACGTCGGCCCGACGCTGCGCGCGGCGGCCGAGGAGGCGGGGCGGCCGGAGGGCTCGGTCCGGGTGGTGGCCGGCCTGCCGATCAGCGTCACCGACGACGTCGCGGGTGCACGGGCGCAGGCCGCCGAGCAGTTCGGGACCTACGGATTCCTGCCGTCCTACCGCGCGATGCTCGACCGCGAGGGGTACGCCAACCCCGAGGACGCCGCGATCATCGGCGACGAGAAAGCAGTCTCCGATCGGCTGGACGAGTTGGCCGCGCTCGGCGTCGACGAAGTCTCCGCGGTGGTCTTCGACAGCGCTCCGCAAGTGCGCGAACGCACCCGTGCGCTGCTGCTGTCGAAGGACTCCTGACAGGCGGAAATTACCTCTGGTGTGACCGTCGATCACAGGCGTACAGTCGATCGCACGACGGGTTCGGGAGTGACCAATCCGAAGAGTCGGCAAGAGGTGAAAGCCGACCGCGCGAGACTAATGTGTCGCACCTCGAACGTCCTCCCGAACCCGCCCTTCTTTGTCCGGGGTCAGGTGCTTCCGCCGGCCTTCTGCGTCAGAAACGCCACGATGCCCGCCGTGATCGCGTCGGCGTAGCGTTGCCGCCCTTCCGCAGATTCCATTTCCGCCGCCTCGTCGGCATTGCGCATGTTGCCGGTCTCCACGAGCACGGCCGGATACTCGGCGAGGTTGAGACCCGCGAGGTCGGCGCGCCCGTACAGACCGTTCGAGCCGACGTACGTCGACGGCACCATCCCTGCGGCGGTCAGGGAGTCGCGCATGACGGTCGGCCAACCGCATCGATCCCCCGCTTTGTGCGTCGTTGAGCGGCGGCGCCGAATAGTTCACGTGAAAGCCGTGCCCGGATTCAGGGCCGCCGTCGGCGTGGATGCTGACGTCGGCGTCGGGGTGCAAGGCGTTGGCCGCCGCCGCCCGCGCATCGACGCAGGGACCGACCGAGCCGTCGTCGACCCGCGACATCGCAGTGCTGAACACCCAGCTGCTCCAGCGCGGCGCGCACCCGGTTGGCGACGTCCCAATTGAAGCTGTGCTCGGCATACCCGTGCGCCGTTGAGGTTCCCGTCGTCTGGCACTCCTTCGTGCCGCCGCGGCCGTTGGGCACCTGGCTGTCGTTCGACGAATCGTTCGCGCCGCTGTGGCCGGGGTCGAGGAAGACCGACATCCCTTCGATCGACGATGCCCTTGCGGTCGTCGAACAGAAAAGCGCGGCCAGCACCATTGCGACGACGGCAGCGGCCGCGGTTCGGGACGTCACCACAAGAACACCCTCGCACTCTGCCCGCCGGTGCACGTGATCCAGTTGTCGCCTGTGTACTGCTGGCAGTGCATGAGGAAGTCGGAACCGTCGCATTCGGCGCCCTGCACGGCGGCGCAGTCGACGGCGCCAGGCGCCGAAACGGCTCGATGCAGTGGGCTCGCGTTTCCGTACTGATCCCAGTACGCCCGCAGCACGCTGTCGGTGAAGAAGCATGATGTCTCTGGCGTGCCCCGCCCGGCGTGTGTTCCGAAGCCGTCGCGGGTAGGCAGCATGAACCCCTGGTCGCATGACTGGTGCAGCTTGCTCTGGTCGGGCCCGACCACCACGGGCGCACCGCTACTGGCCGCATTCGCGGCGTCTCTTCCCGGATCGGGTTGCACCAGAAGCCAAATCAGCAAGCCGATTCCGCCGAGTACCAACGCCGTCACCGCCGCGACGATCGGCAACACCCACCTTTTCTGTTGCACAACCGGTTTCGTCTCCGGTTCGCGCGGCAGCGGGTTCGTCGGCACCGTGCTGACGGCGGTCGGTTGGCCGCTGCCAAGTGCCCGCGCCGCCGCTCGGCCGAGTCCGCCCGCTGTGCCGTATCGGTCGTCGGGATCCTTGGCCATGCCGCGGGTGACGACGTCGTCGAAAGCGGCGGGCACCCGGGGATTCGCGTCACTCGGCCGCGGTGGCGGGAGGGTGACGTGTGCCGCGATCAGATGCTCCAGACCGTCACCGGCGAAGGGCATTTCGCCGGTGAGTGCCTCGTAGAGCACCCCGGCCAGTGAGTAGATGTCGACCGCGGGTGTTGCCGCACTTTCGGTGAACCGCTCGGGTGCCATGTAGTTGAGGGTGCCGACCTTGGTGCCCGGTGACGTGAGCCGACTGTCGCCGGTGGACTCGGCGATCCCGAAGTCGACGAGGTAGGCGAAGTCCGCCGGCGTGACGATGATGTTCTGCGGCTTGATATCTCGATGGATGAGCCCCTCGGCGTGTGCCGCATCGAGCGCCGCCCCGATCTGCCCGATGATGTCCGCCGCACGCGACGGCGCCAACGGACCCTTCGCGAGCAGGTCGGCGAGCGTCTGCCCAGAAACCAGCCGCATGTCGATGTAGAGATGGCCATCGATCTCGCCCCAGTCGTGGATCGGGATCACATGCGGTTCCTGCAGGACCGCGGCGGCTCGCGACTCGCGTTGAAACCGTGTCCTGAAGCTCTCGTCACGGGAGTACTCGTCGGCCAGGATCTTCAGCGCGACAGTGCGTCCCTTGTCGGTGTCGTAGGCCTCGTACACCTCACCCATCCCGCCCCTGCCGATCAGGCGCGAGACGGTGTACTTGCCGAACGTCGTGCCGACGCGCGATTCCACCCAGGCAGTATCTCGCGTCAGACCAGTAGCGGTGCCAGTTCGCTGCGGGGCACCGAGATCTCGCGAGGGCCGGTGTTGTCCGCCGGGATCAGCTGGCCTTCACCGAAGAAGAAAATGACGGCGTCGTCGGTGAGGGCGAAGTTCCGGCAGTCCGAAGCCAGCAGCTCGAGCATGGGAGCGCTGTAGCTCTCCCGCACCAGCGGCGTCAGCACTTCGAGCACGCCTTCGCCCGAACCGAACACCGTGTCGAACGTCAGCGGCGTCTGCTTCGTCAGGTCAAAGGTGAACGACGTGAATGCCGTTGCGGGATGGCCCTGATGGGCTGCCCCGGTGTCGTCGTCGATCGTCAGCACCATGCTCGTGGTGGCGGGCTGCGCCGACTGGTAGGTCTTCGCGTCGACGTCGTAGGTGTATGGCCGGTTGCGCCCGTCGGATCCGACTTCGGTCACCCAGTCGACGAAGTCGGCGCGATCGGCGGCGACGAAGTCCGACACCGCTCTCGCATCGGGATATCCGAGCGGATAGGTGATGTCGATCGTGTACTGCGAAGTCTCGTTGTGCTCGTGATAGGTGGCGTCGGCGGCCACGGGACCGCAGCCCACGACACCCGCGATGGCCACCGCCGCCAGCATGGTCAGATTCATGATCTTCATCGTCGATTTCCTTCCTGAAGTTAGATGCGGTCGATCGCGGTCTGGGCGAACTTCTTCAACTGGTCGCACGGTTGGGCGCCGAGACCCTGGGCTTCGAATAGCCTGTTGCCGTCCAGGAGGACCACCACTTCGTTGTAGCGAGTGTCCTGTGTGCCTTGAAGATCGGTGACGCAGCGGGCGGCGAGACCGAGACCGCCTATCGACGTGGCATTTTCATCCGGAGTACAGCGAGTAGTCGGAGGCAGCGTCGACCGGAAAGGCGCCGGCTGCGTACAGCCTGGCGAGCACGGCGGTCCGGCCAGGACTGCGGTAGGTGCAGTTCGGCTCAACCGAACCTGTCGCCACGTACCCGTCGGTCTCGACCGTTCCCGTGAACCCGAAGATCTCGGCGACTTCGTCGGTGGTCACCCAGTCGCACGGCGCGAGACTCTTCGGTGCGTCGTAGTCCATCGGGGCCAGGATGAACCGTTCCATCGCTGGATCGTCGCGATGACGACCCCGATCGCGCACGACCCGGCCGCGGCGACGATTGCCGTCGACCCGGCGTCCGCATCCGAACTCCGCTCGACACGCCTTTACCAGCCGCATCGACACGACCCCGAGCAGGATGCCCGTCCACGCCGCGAAGCCGTACTGCAGGACATGGCCAGAGCTCGCCACTCTCGCCGCGGTGGATCAGTCGCTGACGAGGTAGGGCGCGTCGGGCATGAAGGCCGCCAGCCGAGCCCGAGCGGGGAGCCAGATGCGCGGCCGACCGTGGCGGACCACACGGCGAAGAAGCGGGATCCACGCGAGGTTGCAGGTTGCAGACGAGAAACGGCCGGGCTGACCACGAGCGGCGTCGCCGGATCGGTGACGCCGAGCGCGAACGTGAGCCCAGTCGTGGCGATCTCAGTCGATGACGACAGGACTTGACGAGGCGCGACCTTGATCACCGCTTCAGTCTGCCGAAACGACAAAAGGCCCCCGGGGAAGAGTCCCGGGGGCCTTTTGGTTCGAAGCGGCGAAAGAAGGCTCTAGAAGGCCGCTTCGTCCAGTTCCATGATGTCGTTGTCGACGTTCTCGACCACCTGACGCGTGCTGGTGAGCAGCGGCAGCATGTTCTTGGCGAAGAACGACGCGACCGCGATCTTGCCTTCGTAGAAGGCGCGGTCGTCACCGCTGGCACCGGTGCTGGATGTCGCCGGCAGCCCGGCTCCGGCGTCGAGCGCCTCGATCGCGACGGCGGCCTGCTGGGCAAGCAGCCAGCCGATGACCAGGTCGCCGACGCTCATCAGGAAGCGCACCGAACCGAGGCCGACCTTGTAGAGGTTGGCCGGGTTCTCCTGCGCCGACATCAGGTAGCCGGTCAGCGAGGCCGCCATCGCCTGCACGTCCTCCAGCGCGGTCGCCAGAAGTGCCCGCTCGGCCTTCAGGCGGCCGTTGCCGGACTCGTTTTTGACGAACTGCTCGATCTGGCCTGCCACGTGGGCGAGCGCCACACCCTTGTCGCGGACGATCTTGCGGAAGAAGAAGTCCTGCGCCTGGATGGCGGTGGTGCCCTCGTACAGCGAGTCGATCTTGGCGTCGCGGATGTACTGCTCGATCGGGTAGTCCTGCAGGAAGCCGGACCCGCCGAAGGTCTGCAGGCTCTCGGTCAGCTTGGCGTACGCCTGCTCCGAACCGACACCCTTGACCAACGGCAGCATCAGGTCGTTGACCTTGACCGCGAGTTCGGCGTCGACACCGTGTAGTGCCTCGGCCACGGCCGCGTCCTGATAGGTCGACGTGAACAGGTACAGCGCGCGCAGACCCTCGGCGTAGGCCTTCTGGGTCATCAGGCTGCGACGCACGTCGGGGTGATGCGTGATGGTCACGCGCGGCGCGGCCTTGTCGGTCATCTGGGTCATGTCGGCGCCCTGCACGCGATCCTTCGCGTAGGCGAGCGCGTTCAGGTAACCGGTCGACAGAGTGGCGATGGCCTTGGTGCCCACCATCATTCGCGCCTGCTCGATGACGTCGAACATCTGCGCGATGCCTTCGTGCGTCTCGCCGACGAGCCAGCCGACGGCGGGCTTGTCGTGCTGGCCGAGGGACAGCTCGCAGGTCGCGGAGACCTTGAGGCCCATCTTGTGCTCGACGTTGGTGACGTACACACCGTTGCGCTCGCCGATCTCGCCGGTCTCGAAGTCGAAGTGGAACTTCGGCACGAAGAACAGCGAAAGACCCTTGGTGCCAGGGCCTGCGCCCTCGGGGCGGGCGAGCACCAGGTGGAAGATGTTCTCGAACAGGTCGCCGGAGTCACCCGAGGTGATGAAGCGCTTCACCCCGTCGATGTGCCACGAGCCGTCGTCCTGCTTGACGGCCTTGGTGCGGCCTGCGCCGACGTCGGAACCGGCGTCGGGCTCGGTCAGCACCATCGTGGAGCCCCAGCCGCGCTCTGCGGCGATGACGGCCCACTTCTTCTGCTCGTCGGTGCCGAGGTGGTGGACGATGTTGGCGAAGCCTGCGCCGCCGCCGTACATCCAGACAGCCGGGTTGGCGCCGAGGATGTGCTCGTGCAGCGCCCACATGAGCGCCTTGGGCGCGGGCACACCGCCGAGTTCCTCGTCGAGGCCGACGCGGTCCCAGCCGCCGTCGAGCATGGCGCGCACCGACTTCTTGAACGGCTCGGGGAGCGTCACCGTCGTGCGTCTTGGGATCGAAGGTCGGGGGGTTGCGGTCGCTGTCGGCGAACGATTCGGCGATCGGCCCCTCGGCCAGCCTGGCGATCTCGCCGAGCATCTCCTTGGCGGTGTCGGCATCGAGATCGGCGTACTCACCCTCACCGAGTGCCTTGTCGAGACCGAATACCTCGAACAGGTTGAACACCTGGTCACGAACATTGCTCTTGTAGTGGCTCACGTTTCCTCCTCGTCGAGAACGCCACAGCGGTTGGGTACTTTTGGCTAAGTTACCCACCAGTAACTGTCGCTCAATATACCGCCCGGTAACTTCAACGCAAAGCGTCATCGAGCAATTTCCATCAGCTAAGTAACCAGATGGTTGGTCGGGCGCTGTTTGACCGGCCGAAACGGCGGCTGACGTGGCTGTTCGCTCGCTTGTGATACCCACCACAGCCTTGTCACACCCACCACTAAGGTATTCGTATGCAACAGCGTGTAGTGGTCTGGGGAACGGGCAACATGGGGTCGACGGCCATCCGGTCGGCGCTGGCTTTTCCTGGGCTCGCCCTCTCCGGAATCATCACCTCGTCCGACGCGAAGGAAGGGATGGACGCGGCCGAGTTCGTCGGCCTCGACAGCCCGACCGGCGTCACGGCGACGACGGATGTCGACGCGGCGCTCGCCGCATGCGACGCCGTCGCCTACATGGCCTCGGGCGACATCCGGCCCGAGGAGGCCGTCAACGACATCGAGCGCTGCATGCGGGCGGGTAAGCACGTCGTCACCCCGTCGCTCTACTCGCTCTACGACCCGCGGTCCGCGCCGCAGGAGTGGGTCGAGCGCCTGACGGCCGCCGCAGAAGAGGGCGGTTCGACGCTGCTCGTCAGCGGGGTCGACCCGGGTTGGGGCAACGACGCGCTCGCGGTGACGGCGGCGAGCCTGTGCACCCGCATTCGGACCATCACCTGTCAGGAGATCTTCGACTACTCGACCTACAACCAGCCGTTCGCGGTCAAGGTGTCCTGCGGTTTCGGCGGCTCGATGGACGAGGTTCCGATGATGCTGCTGCCGACGATTCCCACCATGGTGTGGGGCGGCAACGTCCGGCTCATCGGCCGCGGTCTCGGAATCGAGATCGACGAGATCACCGAGGAGGTCGAACGCCTTCCCCTCGAGCAGGCGGTGGACACCGTGATGGGCCGCTTCGAGGAGGGCACGCAGGGCGCCTTCTGGCTCAAGGTGATCGGGTGGTCGGGCGGTAAGCAGCGGGTCGTCATCGAACACATCACGCGCATCCATTCCTCGTGTGCGCCGGACTGGCCCTATCCCGATGAGGGAGTCGGCGACCACCGCGTCATCGTCGACGGCGATCCTGCGCTGACGATCACGACGCGCGCCGACGTGCCGGGCGGCACCCGCGCCGACGGCGGCAACACCACCGCCGCCAACCGGCTGCTCGGCGCCATCAACTGGCTCGCCGAGCAGAAGCCGGGCGTCTACGACGGACTGCAGGTGCCGCTGCGCTCAGCGCTGCCCACCGAAGCGGAAGCCGGGCGCTGGGCCGACTGACTTACTGAGGCTCCGACGCGGGGGCTTCTGCTTCTCGTCGGCTGCTTCGTTCGGCGCCGTCTCATCGCGGTGCTCTGCGCGCCTCATCGGGCGACTCCGCATCGGGCAGCTGAGCCACCAGGTACTCGGCGAGCCCTCCGATGGTCGGATAGTCGAACACCGCGGTCGCGTTGATCGTGAACTTGCCGCCGAACTGGCTGTGCAACCGGTTGCGGAGTTCGATCGCCATCAGTGAGTCCGTGCCCAGGTCAAGGAACCGACTCGATGCAGCAGGCGGTTGCGCGAGCCGCAGGAAGTTCTGCACCTCACGCTGAAGGAACTCGGTCACGAAACCCGCGCGCTGCGCCACCGGTATCTCCAGCAGCTGCTTGAGCAACTCACTGTCACCGGTCACCTCTCCCGCCGCACTCGGCAGGACGAGATCGAGGATCGGCGGACGCGAACTGCCGAGCACCTTCGCGGCACGCTGCCAGTTGGCCTTGATGACGGTCGCCTGGCCTGTGCCGTTCGCGACGACCTCGGAGAGCGCGCTCAGTGCGGCCGAGGGATCGAGTGGCACAAGGCCCTGGGCGCTGATGTTGGCGGTCGCGGCCTCCGACGAGGCCATGCCACCCTGGGCCCACGGACCGAAGTTGACGCCGGTGGCGGGCAAGCCTCGCGCCCGCCTCTGCGCGACGAGCCCGTCGAGAAGCGCGTTGGCGGTCGCGTAGTTGGACTGCCCGGGTGAACCGAACTGGCTGGACACCGACGAAGACACGATGAAGAAGTCCAGATCGTCGTCCTTCGTCAAGCGGTCCAGATGGCAGGCGCCGAACGCCTTGGGCGCCAGCGTCGTTCGGAACCGCTCCAGGCTCTGCTGCGACAGCAGCGCATCGTCGAGCACGCCCGCCAGATGCAGCACCCCGGCCAGCGGCGGCAACTCCGCGCGGATCCGTCCCAGCAGCTCGGCAACCTCTGACTCGTCGCCGACATCGGCCGAGAAGGCGTGGATGCGGCAGCCGTAGCGCTCGGTGATGTCATCGATCGTCGCCTGGGCTTCCGCATCGGGCGCCCGCCTGCTCGTCAACACGATGTCACCGGCACCGCGCTGGGCCAGATACGCCGCGGTGTGCAGACCGATCGCACCGAGTCCACCGGTGATCAGATAGCTCCGATCGGCTCGCGGCTGCAGCGGGGTCGGGATCTGCACCACGATCTTGCCGATGTGCCGCGCCTGCTGCATGCGGCGGAACGCGGCCCTCGCCTCGGTCACCGGATAGACCTCGGCGGGCAGCGGCGTCCACTCGCCATTCGCCAATCCCTGCGACACCTCGGTCAACAAGCCCCGAATCCGCTCGGGTTCGGAGAACATCACCGTGTCCAGCGCGACGATCTCGTAGGCGATGTCGGGTCGGACCTCGGCCATCTGCTCCGGGGTCCAGATGTCGCGCTTGGCGATCTCGGCGAACCGGCCGCCCTTGGCGGTGGCCCGCACGGTCGCCTCGACGAACCCTTCGCTTGTCAGGCTGTTGAGCACCACGTCCACGCCGGCACCGTCGGTGTCCGCCAGGATCTGGTCGGCGAAATCGGTTGTGCGCGAGTCGTACACATGCTTCACGCCGAGCTTGCGCAGCGTCGCCCGCTTGAAGGTGCTCGCCGTCGCGTACACCTCTGCACCTTGCTTTTGGGCCATCTGGATGGCGGCCAGTCCGACACCACCACTGGCGGCGTGGATGAGCACCTTGTCGCCCGGATTCAGCTTCGCCCAGTCGAACGAGAGCCGAACCGTGAGCGCCGCGGCCGGAATGGTCGCCGCCTCAACCGCGCTCACCCCGTCCGGGATCGGCGCCAGGAACTGGGCGGGCGCGTTGAACCGGCTTGCGAAAGCACCCTGCATGGAGCCGTAGACCCGCTGACCGACCTCCAGCCCGGTCACGCCATCGCCCAATTGGGTGACGGTGCCTGCGAAGTCGCCACCGACCGGCCCGGGGTCACCCGGGTAGAGGCCCAACACGTTGAGCACGTCCCGGAAGTTGAGGCCCGCGGCCTCCACGGCGACCTGCACGTAGCCCTCGTCCGGCGGCGGCACGTCCGCCTCGGTCAGCCTCAGGTTGTCGATCGCGCCGCGTTCGGTCGGCGCAAGGACGTAGTCGCCTCCGCGCGGGACCGTGAGATGGCCGCTGCGTGCCCACGGCAACAACCGCGAAGCCAGCAGCTTTCCCTGTCGCACTGCGATTTCCGGCTCGTCGACCGGTGTGACGAGCAGGTCGGCCAGTGCACGCACAGCCTCCTGCGAACCGTCGCAGTCGACCAGCTTGCAGCGCAGCGCCGGTTCCTCGTTGATCGCGGTGCGCCCGAGGCCCCACAACGCAGCCTGCACCGGGTCGACCGGTTCACCGGACTCGGTGGCCACCGCCCGCTCGGTGACGATCCACAGTCCGCCAGGCAGTTTCACCTGACCGCCCTGCACTGTGTGCACAGCGCTGAGCAGTTGGGAGATCTCGTTCTCCAGCCGTGCGGCGATATCGGTGCCCGACTCGTCGGAACCGGGTGCCGCGCAACGCCAGACGACACCGGAGAACGGCAGACCGCGCTCGGCAGCCTGTGTCAGCAGCTGCCCAAGGGGCTCGGGGTCGGTGGCTTGGTCGAACGGGATGCAGCCTGGAACCTTGGCCGCCAGTTCCTCGAACCCGGCAATCAGCCAGGTGCCGTTCGCGATTGCGGCATCGTCGCTCGGTGCCGGCGGCGGCACCTCGTGCCAACCGACGGTGTACAGCAGCCGGGTGGCGTCGCCGCCGAGCCCGCGCAACAACGCCTCACGAGGCGCGCGCTTGACCGTGAACTCGCTGATCCCGCCGAGCAGGCGGCCATCCCGGTCGACGAAATCGAGATCGAAGACCTGGGTCTCGCTGTCGAGGTCGCTCTTGTGCCACCGCGCACGGCAATAGAACCGTCGCGGCATCTTCTCCCGCAGCATCACCTGCCCGTATCGCAACGGCAGGTAGAGATCGTTGACCCCCTGCTCGTGCGCCAGCAGCGCGGGGAACGCGGGGAATGCGACGCCGGTGCACAGGTCCATCAGCACCGGATGCATCGGCTCGGTACCGAGCTGTTCTGCCAGCTCTTCGCCGACGGTGATATCACCGATCGCCTCACCGTCGCCGAGCCACAGTGACTTCAGCGAACCGGACCAGTTCGGCCCCCACGCGAGTTCCATGTCCGCGAAGGTTTCGAACAGGTCCTGCGGACGCATGCGCTCCATCCGCTCGGTCGACGTTTCGACGGGCTCAGGCTGCTCGGCAGTCTGGTCTTCGTCGACACCGCTGACGACGATGCCCTCGGCGTTCAGCGACCAATCGGCGTCGCGCTCGCCGTACGGGCGGCTGTGCACCTGGAAGCGTGACTCGCCTGCCGTCGCACTCGAGCCGTCGGCCGGGTGCAGCGTCAGCTGCACCTCGCGAGAAGCCTTCTCGGGCAGGATGATCGGTTCGTAGAAGAAGACGTCCTTCACCCGCGACGGGGTACCGACCGCGGCCAGCGCCATCGCCGCATACGTCGCCCCTGGGACGACGACGGTGCCGTAGATGACGTGGTCGGACAGCCACGGCTGCGATTTGACGGACAGCCTGCTGGTGTAGACCGAGTCACCGGAGGCGAGATCCTTCGCGCTTCCGAGAATTCCCGACACCGTTGGGCCGTCGGCGGTGATTCCGGTCGTCTTCGGCCAGAAGCGGCGATGCTGGAACGGATAGGTGGGCAGCTCCAGCCTGCGGCCTGGCTTACCGTGCAGCGCAGCGAAATCGGGCCGGTGGCCGCCGACGTAGGCTGCGGCCAGTGCGTCGGCGATCTGACGCCGATCGGCAACGCCCTTACGCAGCGAGGCGATCGCCCGCGGCGCGGCCAAGTGCTCTGGCCAGACCTGCACCGCTGCTCCGGTCAACACCGGTTGCGGACCGATCTCCATCAACACCGAGCATCCGAGCGCCGCAACGGTGCGCACACTCTCCGCGAACTGCACAGGCTGGCGGGAATGCCGCCGCCAGTACTTGGCGTCGAGCGGGGTCTGGGTGGTCAGCACGGCGCCGGTGCGGTTGCAGACCAGCGGCATCGTCGGGGCCGAGAACTCCAACTGTGCTGCGTATGACTCGAATTCGTCCAGAATCGGATCGAGCAACTCCGAATGGAAAGCGTGGCTTGTCTGCAGCCAGGTGCAGCGGATCGCCTCGTCACCGAACGTGGCGACAATCTGCTCCAGATCCTGCGCCGGACCCGAGAGCACCGTGTTGGCTCCGTTGTATGCGCCGACCGACACCCGCGGGTAATCGCCCGCGACCTGCTCGACCTGCTTGGCGTCGGCGAACACCGCCACCATTCGGCCGCCTTCGGGCAGGCTGCCGAACATCCGGCCGCGCTCGGCCATCAGCCGCGCACCGTCGGTGAGACTGAATACCCCTGCCACACAAGCCGCTGCGTACTGGCCAACGCTGTGCCCGAGGACGACGTCGGGCTCGATGCCCCACGACTGCCACAGCCGGGCGAGGCCCATCTCGACCGCGAAAAGCGCCGGCTGCGCAAACGACGTGTGCCGCAACGCTTCTGCGTCGTCCCTGTCGGTTGCGAACACCACGTCCAGCAGCGGGCGCGGCAGCATGCCGTCGACCGCTTCAGCGCAGGCTTTCACCGTCTCGGCGAAAACCGGCTCAGCGTCGAACAATTCGCGCGCCATGCCCGGGTACTGGCTGCCTTGGCCGGTGAACAACCACGCGGTCGTCGGCCGGTCGGTGCACTCGCCGCGGACCACGCCGGGGCGAACCCTGTTCTCGGCCAACTCGGCAAGGCCGTCGCGGACGGAGGAGACCGAGTCCACGACCAGCGCGGCGCGATGCTCGAAGTGCGAGCGGCCCTTTCCTGCGGTGAGGCACACGTCGGAGAGGTCTGCATCCGGGTACCGCTCGAACCAGGCACCGTATCGCTTCGCCAGCGTCAGCAGTGCTTCCGGTGAGCGCGCGGACAGCGCGAGCACGTTGACCGACCGGTCGTCGGTGTCCGACTCCGCGTTCACCGCTACATCGCTGTCCTGGCCCGTCGAGACGTCCTCTGCGGCCACCGGTTGCGCAGGCGCCTCCTCGATCAGCACGTGCGCGTTCGTGCCGGTGAACCCGAAGGAACTGACGCCCGCCCGCCGCAGCCTTCCGTTGGCGTGCCACGGAATCGCCTTGTCCACGACCCGCACAGGCAGCGAGTCCCACGGAATGTGCGGCGACGGGTTGTCGAAGTGCAGGCTCTGCGGCAGCAGATCGTTCTGCAGCGACAACACGACCTTGATCAGCCCTGCCGCCCCCGATGCCGACTCGAGGTGGCCGATATTGGTCTTCACCGATCCCATCAACAGCGGTCGGTCCGAGTCACGCGAGCCGCCGTAGGCCGCAGCGGCCGCCTGCACCTCGATCGGATCACCCAGCGGGGTGCCCGTGCCGTGCGCCTCGAGGTAGTCGACGTCCCCGCCTGCCAAACCGGCGCGACCAAGCACTGTGGAGATGAGGCGCTGCTGTGCGCCACCGTTGGGCACCGTCAGACCACTGGAAGCACCGTCCTGGTTGACCGCGCTGCCTGGAATGACCGCAAGGACCCGATCGCCGTCACGTTGCGCATCGCTCAGCCTCTTGAGCACCAGGATCCCGCAGCCTTCACTGCGCACGTAGCCGTCGGCGGAGGCGTCGAAGGTCTTGCATCGCCCGACGGGGGAAAGCATCCTCGCCCGCGAGGCGGCGACTGTCGTCACCGGACTCAGCAGGACGTTCACACCGCCTGCAACGGCCATGTCGCAGTCACCGGAGTGAAGCGCCTGGCATGCCTGATGGACGGCCACCAACGCCGAGCTGCATGCGGTGTCGACCGCCATCGCCGGCCCTTCGAGTCCGAGGGCGAAGGCGACCCGACCGGAGATGGCGTTGAGCGCATTGCCGGTGATGAAGTAGGGCTCGATCTTGTCTATCGACTCCGAGGACAGCAGGTGCGCGTACTCGTTGGCGGCGACACCCGCGAAGACGCCGGTCCGGCTACCACGCAGTGCCGCGGGCGAGTACCCGGCGCGTTCCAGACCCTCCCAAACTGTTTCGAGCATGAGTCGCTGCTGCGGCTCGATCCAGACGGCTTCGCGCGGAGAGATGCCGAAGAACTCCGGATCGAATCCGTCGATCCCTTCGAGGAATCCGCCGAAGCGCGTGTAGGTCTTGCCGGGAGCGTCTGGATCCGGGTCGTAGAACTCGTCGATGTCGAACCGGTCCTCCGGGACTTCCCGAATCGCGTCGACACCGCCTGCCAGCACCTCCCAGAAGGCCTCCGGGTTCGGCGCGCCGGGGAACCGGCACGACACCGCGACGATCGCTATCGGTTCGTCCGTCCGCGTCGTCACCGTGGGCGCGGGCCCCGACTTGGCCTGCTCGGACAGCCTGAGCACGTCGCCGAGCAGGTACTCGGCCACGTCGGAGAGCCGGGGGTAATCCATCACCAACGTGACGGGAATCTCGTGGCCAACGCCTTGTTCGATGCGGCGCCGCAGTTCGACGGCCATCAGCGAATCCATGCCGAGGTCGAAGAACCCTGCGTCCTCGCGGATCTCGGAGGGATCGACGCGGGTCACCTCCGCGACCGAGTCGCGCAGGTAATCGGTCAGGAGCTTCTTGCGCTGCTGTACGGGAGCGTCCTGGTGAGGCGCTCGACGAGTTCGGTCTTCCCTGAAGGCATTCAAGGAGGGCGCCACCCCCGTTGTCTGGCTGGGGACCTCGCGCTCCAACTCCGCAAGGAATGCCCGCCTGCCCGCCTGCCCGAACAGCGGAAGGAAGCGGGCCCAGTCGATGCGGGCCACGACGCCCTGCGCCGAAGAAGAAGCCATGGCATCGGCAAGTCCTGCAAGTGCGTCGGCGGGCGACAACGTCTTGACTCCACGCTGATCCAGACGAGCCCGGGACTCCGCGTCGGCCATGCCCGTCGACCAGGGACCGAAATTGATGCTGGTCCCTTGGATGCCCTGCTCGCGCATGCGCCAGGCGAGCCCGTCGAGGAAGGCGTTCGCGGCGCCGTATGCGGTCTGGCCGTATCCACCCCATACCGAGGCGATCGATGAGGTGCTGACGAAGAAATCGAGCTGCAGGTCAGCCGTCGCTTCGCTCAAATGCCAAGCACCCCAGACCTTCCCGGCGAAGACGCGATCCACCTCGGCGTCGTCGAGATTGCTCAGCGGCGTGGTGCCGATCTCACCTGCGGCATGGACTATCCCGGCCAGTGGTGGCAACTCTGCAGCCACGCCTGCCAGAAGGCGCGCGACATCGTGTGCATCGGCGACGTCCGCGGTGACGACACGGAACTCGCAACCGTGCTGTTCGCTCAGCGCATCGATGCGCTGCTGCGCGACGTCGGTGGGCGCGCGTCGGCTGGTCAACACCAGATGCTTGGCCCCATTCGCGGCCAGGTATCCGGCGATCTCCAGTCCTATCGACCCGAGCCCGCCAGTGACCAAATATGTTGCGTCAGAGCGTAATTCCAACGGAGTAGCGCTTGGCTGCTCAACCCGTCGAACCAGTCGGGGCACGTAGACGGCGTGATCGCGCACTGCGATCTGGTCTTCCTTGACGGCCGACTCGCTCGACGTCGTCACCCGGTCGATGAACCCGGACCACTCGTCGGCCGAGCCCTTCGCCAGGTCGGCCAGTCCGCCCCACGCCTGCGGAACCTCCAGCGCCGCGGCGCGACCGAATCCCCACAGGCAACTCTGGTCGGGCGCAACGGTGTCCCCGTCGGCGACCCGCTGCGCGCCGCGAGTCACCACCCAGACGGGTCTGCGCAGTTCGGCTGTCATCGCGGCACGGAAGAGCCGCCGTGTTCCGCCGAGGATTCCGTGTTGCATCCGCAACAACGAGCGCATCGTCGCGCGGTCACCGAATCTGGATCCGCGTCGAGGGCGGCGACGTGCACGACACGTAGCGTCGGATCGTCTGCCGCCGCGGCACGCAACTCCGCTGCGAGGCTGTCCTCGTCGGCGTCGGAACCCGGCAACGCGACGATCCGGTGCCGGTGGCCACGCGCGGTCAGCACGTCGACGAATGACCGGATCGCATCGGAGTCGTCCCCGATGAGGATCCAGCTGGACGGCTCGCCGACGTGTGCTCCGTTGGTCGGACGCAGCGGATTTCTGCCAGCGGAATTCGTAGCGATCGTCGGTGATGGATTGGCTTGTGCGCTGCTGATTGTGTTGAGCCGCAAGCTTGGTCAGCACGCGCATGGTCTGGTCGTCGACGCTCGCACCGTCGAGCAGGGTTGCCAGCTCTTCGAGGTGGCCGTCCTCGAGGAGGCGGACGGCTTCTGTGCGCGGCCCACCGAGGTGCTGTTGCTGGTTGGGCAGTTCCCGGTTGTCCAGGTACCAGTACTGACGACGCTCGAACGGATAGGTCGGTAGGTCGAGCATGCGTGCGTGCGCCTGCCCGAATTCGGTGAAGTCGGGCAGGTGGCCCGCGATGTAGGCATCGGCGAGTGCTTCGGTGATCTGCCGGTGGTCGGCGGTGTTGCGACGCAACGACGCGATCGCCCGCGGCGTGGTGGCAGGGTCGGGCCATGCCCGCAGTGCCGTGGCGGTGAGCACGGGTTGCGGGCCGATCTCCAGCAGCACTTTGCAATTCAGATCGGCGAGGGTGCGCACACTCTTGGCGAATTCCACCGGTTGGCGCGCGTGCCGACGCCAGTAGGCGGCGTCGAGTTTCACGTTCCTGCCGAGTGCGGCACCGGTGCGGTTGCACACCAGAATCCGTTGCGGCGGACGGAAGTCGAACTGATTGGCATACGCCTCGAACTCGTCGAGGATCGGATCGAGCAGCGCGGAGTGGAAGGCGTGGCTGGTATCGAGCCAGTCGCACCTGACCCCGTCGGCGCTCAGAGCGGCCACCGCTTGGTCCAGATCGTGAGCAGGCCCCGACAAGACGGTGTTGGCACCGTTGTATGCGGCGACCGACAGGTTCGGGAACGTGTCGGTCAGACCCTCGACGCGCACGGCGTCGGTGAAAACGGCGACCATCCGACCGCCCGCGGGCAGGCTGCCGAAGAGGCGACCGCGCTCGGCCATCAACAGCGCGCCGTCGGTGAGGCTGAACACCCCCGTAACGCAGGCCGCCGTGTACTGGCCGACACTGTGACCGAGCACCACGTCGGGCTCGAATCCCCACGACTGCCAGAGGCGGGCCAAACCCATCTCAACCGCGAACAAGGCCGGTTGCGCATAGGAGGTCTGCCGCAGGGTGTCTTCGGCCTCAGCGCTGTCGATATCGAAAATGACGTCCAGCAAGGGCTTTTCGAGAACGTCGGCTACCGCCTCCGCGCAACGATTCAGCGTCTCGGCGAACACCGGCTCCGTGTCGTACAGCTCACGGGCCATTCCGGGGTACTGGCTGCCTTGGCCGGTGAACAACCACGCGGTCTTGGGCGCGTCATGGGATTCGCCGCGAACCAGACCTGGGGCCGGGCGGTCGTCTGCGAGTGCGCTGAGCAGTTCGGCGGCGGATTCTCTCGAATTGACCACCAGCGCGGCCCGGTGCTCCAAGTGCGCTCGCCCCGACCCAGCAGTCAGGCACAGATCGGCCAGGGTGGCCTCCGGATGCGCGCTCAGCCAGCCGCGGTACTCGTCGGCGACCTGCACCAGCGCGGCGGGTGTCCGCGCCGAGAGCGGAAGAATGCTGAACCGTGCGGCCTCCCCGACGGTCGATTTCGCAGTGGGCCGTGCCGCCCGCTCGGGCGCCTCTTCGAGGATGACGTGCGCGTTCGTCCCTGCGAAGCCGAACGAGCTGACACCCGCGATGCGGGGCCGACCGTTGCGCTCCCAGGCCCTGGCCTCCTTGACCACTTCCACCGCAAGCCGGTCCCACGGAATGTGGGGTGACGGGTTCTCGAAGTGGAGGTGCTGCGGCAGCAACTCGTTCTCCAGCGAAAGGACGACCTTGATGACACCGGCGATACCCGCGGCAGCCTCCAGGTGGCCGATGTTGGTTTTCGCCGAGCCCATCAGCAGCGGCTGGTCGGGTTCGCGTCCCGCGCCGAATGCCGCACCCGCGGCCTGGGCCTCGATCGGGTCGCCGAGCGACGTCCCTGTGCCGTGCGCCTCGAGGTAGTCGACGTCACTGGGTTCGAGGCCCGCGCGCTTGAGCGCATCGCCGATAACCCGTTGCTGGGCACCGCCGTTCGGCACCGTCAACCCTCCCGAGGCGCCGTCCTGGTTGATCGCGCTGCCGCGGATAACGGCGCGGACCTGGTCGCCGTCGCGGATCGCGTCCTCGAGGCGCTTGATGACGATGACGCCGCATCCTTCACCGCGCACGTATCCGTCCGCGGCAGCGTCGAACGTCTTGCATTTTCCGTCGGGCGCGAGCATGTGGGCGTGAGAGAACGTGATCATGGTCGCGGGCGTGAGCAGAACGTTCGCGCCGCCCGCCAGCGCGAGGTCGCATTCGCCCAACTGCAGCGCTTGGCAGGCCTGGTGGATTGCCACCAGCGACGAACTGCACGCCGTGTCGACGGCGACCGCGGGGCCCTGCAGGCCCAACCGAAAGCTGATCCGCCCCGCCGCGGCTGCATTCGACGTCCCGATCGCCATGTAGGCCTCGATCTCGGGGTACGTCAGGTCGTCGGATGCCATTCCCAGGTAGTCGTGGGTGGCCAACCCTACGAACACACCGGTGTTGGTACCGGCCAAATCCGTTGGCGCGGTGCCCGAATGTTCGACCGCGCGCCACGCCATCTCAAGCAGGAGTCGATGCTGCGGGTCCATCAATCTGACCTCGCGGGTCGACATGCCGAAAAACGGCGCGTCGAAGCCCGTCACGTCATCGACGAAGCCCGCGCGCCTTGTGACGACCTTGCCGGGCACACCGGGTTCCGGGTCGAAGAATTCTTCGACGTCCCAGCGGTCCTCGGGTACCTCCGATATCGCGTCCCTGCCCTCGCGCAGTACGTCCCAGAACTCGTCGGCGTCGGGGGCGCCAGGGAAGCGCGCTGCGTAGCCGACGATGGCGAAACGGGGGGCCGGCTCAGTCGGACGTGAGGCGGTTGTCATGAGGTTGTCCCTCCTTGCTTCGGCGGTCGACGATTCTGCGGGAGCCCCGTGCGCGCAAATAACGCCGACGAAAACTATTGCACGCGAGCCGGTGGTGCGCGAGGCCTTAGGTGTGGGTCCAGCCGACGCAGGACGACTGCAACCGTAGCCGAGGGTATGTTGATCCAGCGACGTGTATTGCCGGACCGGAATCCGGCCGATGTGGGAGGTACGGCGTTTTGCGGATCGGCAAGATAACTGTTGGCGCACTTGATGAATGGTCGGTCAACCAGGGTTCGGTCACGTCCTGGCACCCGACGGCCGCAGCTTCCGAAAAGGCGCGCCAAGCAAACGTCAGCACGGTGCCGATCAGCTACATGCAGCAGCAGCATCTTCGTAACTACTGCGATCGCAGCGCCGCCGGTCTGAACTTCTCCCGGCAAATAATCGCCAGCTGTGATGTGGCCGGACAATGCGACATCTCCGCGATGGATCACGCAGTCAACGCGTACCTGCGTCGGCATGACACGTTCCGGAGTTGGTTCGAGCGGACCGACGACGGAGAGTTCGTCCGGCATGCCATCGAGGACCCCGCCGACATCGAATTCGAGCCAGTCGATCACGGTGACATGACCGTCGACGAGATACACGCTCATGTCGTCGCGATTCCGAGCCCGTTGGAGTGGGGATGCTTCGTTTTCGGGATAGTTCAGAACGATGGATTACTTCACTTTCTTTGCCGCGATGGATCACGTCCACGGGGACGCGACATTGATCGGTACGACGATGCTGGAAGCCAACGGAATGTATTCGGCGTTGAGCGGAACCGGTCAGGCGCTCACGCTGCCCGATGCGGGCAGCTTCGACGATTTCTGCGTTCGCGAGCGCGAGTACACGTCGGAGTTGACGCAGGATTCGCCAGGAGTGCGCGCCTGGATCGACTTCGCCGAGGAGAACGCCGGTGGTTTTCCCGAGTTTCCGCTTCCGTTGGGCAACCCGAACGAGTCGACCAGCAGTGACATGACGTCTCACGTGCTGATGGACCCGGCACAGACCGAACGCTTCGAATCCGCGTGTACGGCGGCGGGCGCGCGCTTCGTCGGTGGCTTGTTCGCCTGCCTCGGCCTGGTGGAGCACGAGTTCACCGGTGCACTCACGTATTACGGGCTCACGCCGAGGGATTCGCGCACCGCCAGCGACAATTTCATGACGCAGGGCTGGTTCACCGGACTGATCCCGATCACCGTTCCCGATAGCGGCGACCTCTTTCACGGATGCCGCATGGGCAGCGCAGGCTTCCTTCGATTCGGGCCTGGACATGGCAAGAGTGCCGTATTACCGCGTACTGGAGTTGGCGCCGGGCTTGAAGTGGCCGCAGCCGAACTTTCCGGTGTCGAATTTCCTGCACGGCGGTGCAGCCCCGCTAAACGCGATCCTTGCGGCAGCTGACTTGGGCCTTGCGAACAATATCGGCATCTACCCGGACGGCCGCTTCTCGTATCAGCTGACGATCTACATATTCCGGTACGGGGAGGGCACGGTCATGGCGATCATGCACCCCGACAACCCGGTCGCCGGAAATCGGTCACCCGCTACATGGAGGCGATGAAGTCCGTGACCGTACAGGTTGCTGACAGCGGGGACTGGGGACGCGTCGCATAGCGGGGAGCAACGATATGGTCAGGGCTTTTCCGCGGTGCGCGGTTCTGAGGCGAAAATGAGGACGACATGCGACGGCTAGCCGATCTCGTGGTGCGGTGGCCCTTGGTGGTGATCGGGGTCTGGATCGTGATCGCGGTCGCTCTACCGCTGACGTTCCCGAGCCTGAACGAGATGGCGCAGCGGCACCCGCTCGCGATCCTGCCCAGCGATGCCCCTTCGAGTGTCGCCGCCCGCCAGATGACCGAGGCGTTTCAACGAATCGGGTTCGGACAATCTTCTTGTCGTCGCGTTCATCAACGACAAAGGCTCCAGCCCGCCGACGAGGACACCTACCGCAAGGTGGTCGACGCACTGCGCGACGACGTCACCGACGTCGTGATGGTTCAGGACTTCTTCACCACACCGCAGCTGCGCCCGTTCCTGACGAGCAAGGACAAGACGACCTGGGTGCTGCCGGTCGGCCTTGCAGGCGAGATGGGCACACCCCGCGTGCCTACGACGTCCTTCAACGTGTCGCCGACCTCGTCAAACACAACGTCGCGCGACGGGCCACTGGAGGTTCATGTCACTGGCCCCGCGGCCACCGTCGCCGACCTCACCGTCGCAGGCGAACAGGACCGGATGCCGATCGAGATCGCGATCGGCGTCATGGTGCTGCTCGTTCTGCTTGTGGTGTACCGCAACCCGATCACCATGCTCCTGCCGTTGGCCGACGATCGGCGCGTCCTTGGTGACCGCGCAGGCATGGTGGCCGGCGTCTCGGATTCTTCGGACTCGGCGTCTCGAACCAGTCGATGATCTTCTTATCCGCGATGATCGCCGGCGCGGGGACCGACTACGCCGTCTTCTTGATCAGCCGCTACCACGACTACCTGCGGCAAGGAGCCGATCGTCAACGACGCGGTGAAGCAGGCGCTGATCTCGATCGGCAAGGTCATCACCGCATCGGCCGCGACGGTCGGCGTCACCTTCATCGGGATCAGCTTCGCCAAGATGGGCGTGTTCTCCACGATCGGTGTGGCGTGCGCGATCGGCGTCGGGGTGGCGTACCTGGCCGCGATGACGCTGCTGCCCGCCATTCTGGTGCTCGCAGGGCCGCGCGGCTGGGTCAAACCCCGCCGCGAACTCACTGCCCGGTTCTGGCGCCGCTCGGGGATTCGCATCGTGCGACGCCCGAAGGCCCACCTGATCGGCAGCCTGCTTGTGCTGGCCATTCTCGCCGGCTGCGCGGGCTTCGTGAAGTACAACTACGACGATCGCAAGGCGCTGGGTCCCGATGCCCCGAGTTCCATCGGGTACGCCGCGCTGGAACGCCATTTCCCGATCAGCCAGGCCGTGCCCGAATACATCCTCATCCAGTCGCCGCGCGATCTGCGCACCCCGCAGGCGCTTGCGGATCTGGAGCAGATGGCGAGCGGGTCAGCCAGCTGCCCGACATCAGCCTGATCAGCGGCATGACCCGACCCACAGGAGAGGTGCCGCCGGAGTTCAGGGCCACCTATCCAAGCGGGCATCGTCGGCGATCGGATGGCCCAGGGCTCGCAGGTGATCAGCGACAACACAGGGACCTCAACCGGTTGCAGAACGGGGCAGGCACCCTGGCCGACAGCCTCAACGACGTGCGGTCCCAGATCAACAAGGTCGCGCCGAGCATGCAGCGGATGATCGACGCACTCAACGCGGTGCGCGAGCCAATTCGGCGGTGACAAGCTGGTCAAGCAGGTCGAAACCGCCGCCCAGCTGGTGCAGAGCGTCAACGCGCTCGGCAACTCGATCGGCGTGAACTTCTCGAGCGATCAGGGACATGTTCGCGTGGATCGGTCCGGTGCTGGCGGCGCTGAACGGCAACGCGATCTGCGACGCCAACCCCTCGTGCAGCCGACACCCGCATCCAGTTCCAGAAGCTGATCGACGCCCGCAACGACGGACACCTCGACCAGATCAACTCGCTGGCCAGTCAACTCCAGGGGTTTGGCGACAAAAGAGCCTCAACGCAACGGTGAACCAGCTCAACGCCACGCTCTCGACATTCAGCTCGGCGGTGCGCTCCATGGGTCTGGACAGACCCGGTGGCCTGCAGGCCGGCCTGACACAGGTCAGGCAGGGCGCCAACCGGCTGGCCGACGGCAGCCAGCAGGTGGCGGGCGGGGTGGATCAACTCGTCGACCAGGTCAAGCTCATGGGCGACGGGCTCGACGAGGCGGCCGCGTTCCTGCTGGCGATGCGCAACGACGCAGCGGATCCGTCGATGGCGGGGTTCAACCTGCCTGCCCAGATCCTGCAACTCGACGAGTTCAAGAAGGCCGCGAAGCATCTTCATCTCGCCCGACGGGCACTACGGCGCGGTACCTGGTGCAGACCAACCTGAACCCGTTCAGCACCGAGGCGATGGATCAGGTGAACGCGATCACTGACGCCGCCCGCAGCGCCCAGCCGAACACCCAACTCGTCGGACGCCAAGATCACCATGGGCGGCTTCCCCGCCGCGCTGCGCGACACCCGCGACTACTACCAGCACGACATCCGGTTCATCATCACGATGACCCTCATCGTCGTGCTGCTGATCCTGATGCTGCTGCTGCGGGCGATCGTCGCGCCGATCTATCTGATTGGCTTCGGTGATCATCTCGTACTTCGCCGCACTCGGTATCAGCGTCCTGACGTTCCAATTCCTGCTCGGCCAACAGTTGCACTGGAGTGTGCCGCCGCTGGCCTTCGTGGTGTTGGTCGCGGTCGGCGCCGACTACAACATGCTCCTGGTATCGCGAATGCGCGACGAATCTCCGCGCAGCATTCGCTACGGCATCATCCGCACCCTGTCGTCCACCGGCGGGGTGATCACGGCGGCCGGTTTGATCTTCGCCGCATCGATGAGCGGCCTGCTGTTCTCCAGCATCAGCATCGTCGTCCAGGGCGGATTCCTCATCGGCATCGGCGTTCTGCTGGACACCTTCCTGGTCAGAACCGTCACGGTGCCCGCCATCGCGACCTTGGTGGGGCGGGCCAACTGGTGGCCGTCCAAGCTTTCCACCAGCCCGCGGCGGTCGCTGACCCAGGCAACAGCCGGAAAGGCGGAGTAATGTCACCGATGAAATCGGCGGCGGGTAAACAGCAGGCAGGAGTGGGAATGCTGACACGGCTCAAGGCGGCCGCCGCGCTTGTATCGGTCTGCGCCACAGGGCTTTTCGGGGCCGGGATCGCGACAGCCGATGACGCAGGCTGGACGCCCGATCACGGCGCGCCTGGCGACGCGCCGTCGATCATGGGGACACCGGGCAAGGCGTACGCGCTCGGCGGTGCGCACGTATCCGGAATTCCCTATGACGCGTACAGAAGGGCCGTCGGGCGCCGATTGGTATCCCGGACTGAACCGAGAGCTCGTCGACTATCCCGCGGGTCAGGTCCAGGGACACACCCTGGAACGGCTGTTCCCCGGTATCGGCAGGCTCCAAGGCGACAATCCTCTGCTCGGTCTCGACGGGCCCAGTGTCGGCGAGTCGGTCGATGTGGGCGCGCCGAACCTGATCAAGGCGGCCCGCGCGGGTGGTTCCGGTACCGCGATCGGGTTGTCCGAGGGCGCCATGGTGCTCAACGAGGTGAAGGCCCAGTTGGCCACCGATCCCAACGCGCCGCCACCCGATCAGTTGAGCTTCGCGATGTTCGGCGACCCGGTCGGCAGGCACGCCTTCGGGGAAAGCTTCCTGACCCAGAACTTCCCGGTCGGCAGCGTCGTCCCCTTCCTCGACTACCGCATACCGGCGCCGGTGGAGAGCCAGTACCACACCGACGAGTTCGTCACCGCGTATGACAGCATCGCCGACTGGCCGGATCGGCCGGACGCCAACTGGGTGTCGTTGGCCAACGCGATGGCGGGCCTGATGACCGGTCACACGCCGGTGGCGTTCACGAACCCGAGCATGGTGCCTGCGAAGAACATCAGGACGACCGTCAACTCCAAGGGCGCGACGACCACCACCTACATGATTCCCGAGCAGCACCTGCCGCTGGTGTTTCCCTTCAAATATCTTGGCGTGGACGATGCCACGCTGAACAAGCTCGACGGTGTGCTCAAGCCGATGGTGGACGCGGGGTACTCACGAAACGACGATCCACTCACCGCACCGATCACCGTGGATCCGGTGCACGGCTACGACCCGGCGGCCATCACCGCGCCCATCACGCAGGGCGCGTACGGCGGCGCCGCCGACCCGGTGTCGCAGATACTGTCCGGCTACCTCGACGCATTCAAGAACGGTTGACAACGACTGTCAGCCAGACAAACTCGACGACTCACGACGGACGTAATTGTGACGCTTTCTCCCCAGTCGACCGTTCTCTCGATGCTGCACGGTCGGGCCAGCCTGCGCCCCAATGACATCGCATTCACCTTCACCGACTACGAGAAGGACTGGGAGGGCGTCCGCGAGAGCGTCACATGGTCGCAGCTGTCCCGCCGAACCTTCAATGTGGCGCGAGAAATCCGCCAGCACGGATCGGTCGGCGACAGAGCGGTCATCCTGGCTCCGCAGGGTCTGGACTACATCTTCGCCTTCCTCGGCGCCATGCAGGCCGGGCTGATCGCGGTTCCTCTCCCGCTGCCGCATCGCGGCTCGACGCACGATCGGGTGAGCGCGGTATTCGAGGACACGTCACCCTCGGTGGTTCTCACGACGTCGGCAGCCGCGCACGATGTCGGCGACTACGTCGATCAATCGCGCATGGAGACTGCTCCCAAGATCGTCGAAGTCGATCGGCTGAATCTGGATACCGACGGCGGACCGATCGTCGAGATCGCCGATCTGCCGACCACCGCTTACCTGCAGTACAGCTCGGGTTCGACCCGAACGCCGACAGGGGTGATGCTGTCGCATCGCAACCTGCAGGTGAATTTCGAGCAGTTGATGCGCAGCTTTTTCGCGGACTCCAACGTCAAGGTCCCACCTGCGGATGCCGCGATCGTGTCGTGGCTGCCCTTCTACCACGACATGGGACTGGTGCTGGGAATCTGCGCCCCGATCCTGAGCGGCTATCGCGCCGAGTTGAGCAGCCCGGTGGCGTTTCTGGAGCGACCGGCGAGGTGGATGCAAGCGCTCGCCGGAAGTGCGTGCACATGGTCATCGGCACCCAATTTCGCTTTCGACATGGCCGCCCGCAAAACCACCGACAGCGACTTGGCGGGGCGTGACCTCAGCGGGGTGCTCGGCATCATCAGCGGTGCCGAACGTGTCGAGCCGGTTACGCTGCGACGCTTCGTCGATCGGTTCGCGCACTTCAATTTTCAAGACCACATGATGCGTCCTTCGTACGGTTTGGCCGAGGCTACGGTCTTCGTCGCCACCGGCACCTGGAACGAGTCAGCGCCTGCAGCCAATTTCGACACCGATGAGTTGTCCGTCGGCCGTGTCAAGCGGTGCGCGGCAGGCGCAGGCACCCCGCTGGTCCCCTACTCCGTACCGCAGTCACCCCTCCTGCGGATCGTCGACGACGAGACCCGCCGCGAATGCGAAGACGGTGCGGTCGGCGAGATGTGGGTGCACGGCGATAACGTCGCCGTCGGGTACTGGGGTAAATCGCCGGAGGAACAGCAGTGCTTCGGCGCGACGTTGGTCGACCCGTCGCCCGGCACGCCGGAGGGGCCATGGCTGCGGACCGGCGACCTGGGATTCATCTCCGAAGGTCAGCTGTTCATCGTCGGGCGCATCAAGGACCTGCTGATCATCCGCGGGCGTAACCACTATCCCGAGGACATCGAGGCGACGGTCCAGCAGATCACCCGCGGTCGGGTCGCGGCGATATCTGTCCCGGTGGACAGCACGGAGCACCTCGTGACCGTGATCGAGTTCAAGAAGAAGCGCGAGGACTCCCCTGAGGAGACGTTGCACCGGCTCAGCGTGATCAAGAGCGACGTCACGTCCGCGATCTCGAATGCGCACGGTCTGAATGTCGGCGACCTCGTGGTGGTGCCGCCCGGGTCGATTCCCACCACGACGAGCGGCAAGGTTCGCCGCGCCGCCTGCGCCGAGCAGTACCAGCAGGAACAATTCGTCCGGTTGGACGCCTAGGCCTTAAAGGCCGGCCAGCCCCGCTGCGAGCAGTACGCAGCCGACGACGGCCAGCAGCACGGTGACGGCGCGGCGGCGGCGCGTGCGCAACCAGTCCTGAAGCGCCGACAGGGTCGCCAGGGTGCGGTCCGGGGCCACCAGGTAGGAGATCAGCGGGATCTCCACGAACCCGAAGGCCACCACGTTGAACAGCAGCAGGGCACCGACTTGGACCGAGGCCGCTGCGCCAGAGGCGACGATGAGCGCCAGCACTGCGAGGTAGTCGATCGACGGCAGCGCGATACCGCACCCCGCGACGGCCGCCGTCCAGAGCGACTGGCCGTTGATCAGCGCCCTGGTGCGCGTTGCGAGCGGTTCTAATCGGCGTGCGCAAAACCCCGCAGGCTTTTCGCCGCTGCGCTTGCCGACAAGACCCGTGCCCACCACGAGGGCGTTGAGCAGAAGCACCGCGCCGACGATGATCTGCACCCTCGGCAGCGTGAAATGGGCCGACCCGACCGCAGGTCGAAGAACGAACAGCACGATCACGCCCACCGCGATGCCCATCGCGAAACCGCCTGCGAGAAAGGCGAGTAGCTGCAAAATGGGCCGGGGCCGGTTGACCATCAGGATGGTCATGCCGATCCGGAACGGCTCGAGGCTGACGGCAACGGCCATCGCCAGGAGCGTTATCCACATGTCGAGCGTCACGTTACCGCGACAGCGTCGTGGCCGCCGGGCTCGGCCTCGTGTGAAGATGGACGGTATATGAGCACGACTGATCTGAACCCGACGTCGCTACGCGAGGCGTTCGGTCACTTCCCATCCGGCGTCATCGCCATCGCCGCGGAGGTGGACGGTATCCGCATCGGATTGGCCGCGAGCACCTTCGTTCCGGTGTCGCTGGATCCGCCGCTGGTGTCGTTCGCGGTGCAGAACTCCTCGGAGACCTGGCCGAAGCTCAAGGACCTGCCCCGGCTCGGTATCAGCGTGCTCGGCGAATCACACGACGAGGCTGCGCGCGCGCTTGCGGCGAAGACCGGCGACCGATTCGCCGGTCTGTCCACGGTGTCGACGCAAAGCGGTGCGGTGTTCGTCGAGGGCACAAGCGTGTGGGTGGAGAGCGCCATCGAGCAGCTCGTGCCCGCAGGCGATCACACGATCGTGATCCTGCGGGTCGCAGGCATCACCGTGCATCCTGCCGTGCCGCCGATCGTGTTCCACCGCAGCGCGTTTCGCCGATTGGACGGCTGAGTCCGACTACGGCCTCGAGGCCAGCTCTTCCCGATAGGCCTGGACTCGCTGATCGAGTTCGGCACCATCCTCTGGCCTGCCCTCTTTGCGGGCGAGATCCGCGCGAGCCGAAAGCTCACGGATTGCGGTGCGAATGTCGTTGATGCTGTGCGTCTCTGACATGTTTGCTGCCTTTCGACGGTGATTGGCCGCTACCTCGAAAGGCTACCCGCGATTGCGAGGGGCTAACTTCTCCTGAACAACTTGTTGCCGAGCCAGACCACCGGGTCGTACTTGCGGTCGGCCGCGCGTTCCTTCATCGGGATCAGCGCGTTGTCGGTGATCTTGATGTGCTCGGGGCACACCTCGGTGCAGCACTTGGTGATGTTGCAGTAGCCGAGGCCGTTCTCGTCCTGGGCCTGCTCGGGGCGCCGCTCCATCACGTCGAGCGGGTGCATGTCGAGCTCGGCCTGACGCATCAGGTAGCGCGGGCCGGAGAACGCCTGCTTGTTCTCCTCGTGGTCACGCACCACGTGGCAGGTGTTCTGGCACAGGAAGCACTCGATGCACTTGCGGAACTCCTGGCTCCGGTTCACGTCCTCCTGCATCATCCGGTACTCGCCGGGCTGCAGATCCTTCGGCGGTGTGAACGACGGGATCTCCCTGGCCTTCTCGTAGTTGAACGAGACATCGGTGACCAGGTCGCGGATGATCGGGAACGTCCGCAGCGGCGTCACCGTGATCGTCTCGCTCTCGTCGAAGATCGACATCCGGGTCATGCACAGCAGCCGCGGCCTGCCGTTGATCTCGGCAGAGCACGACCCGCATTTGCCCGCCTTGCAGTTCCACCGCACGGCGAGATCCCCGCTCTGGGTCTGCTGCAGCCGGTGGATGATGTCGAGCACCACCTCGCCCTCGTTGACCTCGACGGAGTAGTCCTGCAGTGCGCCGCCGTCTTGATCGCCGCGCCATACCCGCATATTTGCCTGGTAGCTCATCAGGTTCTCCTTGCCGAATGGTTGGCGAGTTCCTCTGGCGTGAAGTACTTCTCCAGCTCGTCGACCTCGATGAGCTCGAGCAGGTCCTCCCGCATCGGGATCTGATCCTCCCGCGTGATGCTGACCTCGGGCACCACCGTCTCGCCTTCGGCGCGGCACACCAGCAGCGTCTTGCGCCACGTCGAGTCCATCGCGGGGTGGTCGTCGCGGGTGTGTCCGCCCCGGCTCTCGGTGCGCTCGAGTGCGGCCATCGCAACGCATTCGCTGACGAGCAGCATGTTGCGCAGGTCGACGGCCAGATGCCAGCCGGGATTGAAGTGCCTGGCACCCTCCACCCGCACGCGCTTGTAGCGCTCCCGCAGCTCCTTGAGCTTGTCGATCGCAGCGGTCACTTCGTCGGCCTTGCGGATGATGCCGACCAGGCTGTTCATCGAATCCTGCAGGTCGAGCTGCAGGGTGTAGGGATTCTCCGCCGCGTCACCGTTGGACGGACCCTCGAAGGGCGCGAGCGCCAGCTTGGCCGCCTCGTCGACGGCGTCTTCGGATATCGCGGGCCGGTCGGACAGAGCGCGCACGTAATCGGCCGCGCCCATCCCTGCGCGCCTGCCGAACACCAGCAGGTCCGACAGCGAGTTGCCGCCGAGACGGTTGGATCCGTGCATGCCGCCCGAGCACTCACCCGCGGCGAACAGCCCTGGCGTCTTGGCCGCGCCGGTGTCGGGATCGACCTCGATACCGCCCATCACGTAGTGACAGGTCGGCCCGACCTCCATCGGCTCCTTGGTGATGTCGACCTCGGCCAGCTCCATGAACTGGTGATACATCGACGGCAGCCGACGCTTGATCTCCTCGGCGGGCAGCCGCGACGCGATGTCGAGGTAGACGCCGCCGTGCGGTGTGCCGCGGCCTTCCTTGACCTCGGAGTTGATGGCGCGGGCCACCTCGTCACGCGGAAGCAGATCCGGGGTGCGGCGCGCGGAGTCGTTGTCCTTGAGCCACTGGTCGGCCTCGTCGATCGACTCGGCGTACTGGCCCTTGAACACAGCCGGGATGTAGTCGAACATGAACCGCTTGTCATCGGAGTTCTTCAGCACACCGCCGTCGCCGCGCACACCCTCGGTGACGAGGATGCCCTTGACGCTCGGCGGCCAGACCATGCCGGTCGGGTGGAACTGGACGAACTCCATGTTGATCAGGGTGGCCCCGGCCCGCAGCGCCAGCGCATGCCCGTCGCCGGTGTACTCCCACGAGTTCGACGTCACCTTGTAGGACTTGCCGATGCCGCCGGTGGCCAGCACCACCGCGGGCGCCTCGAAGAGCACGAAGTTGCCGCTCTCGCGCCAGTAGCCGAAGGCGCCTGCGATGCGGTCTCCGTCCTTGACCAGGTCGGTGATGGTGCACTCGTGGAAGACCTTGATGCGGGCCTCGTAGTCGCCGAACTCGGCCTTGTCCTCCTGCTGCAGGGAGACGATCTTCTGCTGCAGCGTGCGGATGATCTCCAGGCCGGTGCGGTCGCCGACGTGGGCCAGTCGCGGATAGGTGTGGCCGCCGAAGTTGCGCTGGCTGATCCGGCCGTCCTTGGTGCGGTCGAACAGTGCGCCGTAGGTCTCGAGCTCCCACACCCGGTCGGGCGCCTCCTTGGCGTGAAGCTCGGCCATCCGCCAGTTGTTGAGGAACTTCCCGCCGCGCATGGTGTCGCGGAAGTGGACCTGCCAGTTGTCCTTCGGGTTGGTGTTGCCCATCGCGGCGGCGCAGCCACCCTCGGCCATCACCGTGTGTGCCTTGCCGAACAGCGACTTGGTGATCACGGCGACCTTGAGGCCGCGTTCGCGTCCCTCGATGACCGCGCGCAGTCCCGCGCCGCCCGCACCGATGACGACGATGTCGAACTGATGCCTTTCGACTTCAGCAGTCATGAAACCTCACTTGCTCTGGGCTGTCGTAATGGGCTGTCAGCCAATGAATCTGAGATCGGAGATGGTGCCGCTGGCCACCAGCATGATGTAGAAGTCGGTCAGCATCAGCGTTCCGAGAGTGATCCACGCATACAGCTTGTGGCGAGTATTGAGGCGGCTCACCTGGTTCCACATCCAGTAGCGGACAGGGTGTTTGGAGAAGTGCTTGAGCTTGCCGCCGACGACGTGGCGGCAGGAGTGGCACGACACGGTGTAGACCCACAACATCACCACGTTGACGACGAGAATGATGTTGCCCAAACCGAATCCGAAGCCCGACGGCGAGTGGAACGCCACGATCGCGTCGTAGGTGTTGATCAGCGAGATGATGCCGGCGATGTAGAAGAAGTACCGGTGCGTGTTCTGGATGATCAGTGGAAAGCGGGTCTCGCCAGTGTATTTCGCATGGGGCTCGGCGACCGCGCACGCGGTGGGGGACTGCCACACCGAGCGGTAGTAGGCGCCGCGGTAGTAGTAGCAGGTCAGCCGGAACAGCAGCAGGAACGGCAGCGAGAGCGCCGCATACGGCAGCCACCAGACGTCGGGCAAGAATTGCGGCCAGAAGTGACTTGCCTCCGGCACGCAGCCCTTGCTGACGCACGGCGAGTAGAACGGCGTCAGGTAGTTGTAGGCCTCGACGTAATAGTTGTTCTGCAGGAACGCGCGCACGGTCGCGTAGATGACGAATGCGGCAAACCCGAGGTCGACGATGAGCGGCGACTGCCACCAGCGGTCGGTCCGAAGGGTGCGCTGGGGAATCTCCGCGCGGGTAGGCGAGAAGACGCCGGTGGCCTCATGGTCGGCGGTGGGTGCGCTCACAGTGTCTGTCCAAGCCTCTCCGGTTGCGGGCTGCGCAAGTGCGGCAAGTGCGACAAAGCCTAATTCAGCCCCTACTGTGACCCCCGACACCCTCGTCATCGACGTCTCGCCAGAAGTCGGAGTCGTATTGGGTGTCCGGGATCCCGATCTTCTCTGCCGACTGCCGCTGACGGGTTACCCCGCGAGTGAGTTCTAACTCCTCGGCGTCGATATCGAGGCGATCGATGTCGTTGAGGATGCGCTCGGCGTCGTTGACGATTCGGCGCATCGCTGGGGCATCGCCGTAGCGCGACGCCAACGCCGTCACACAGCGGCGCAGACCACCGATCAACTCGTGCAATTCGGCAAATTCGGTAGTGCTCGACATACGACCTCCTTGGGCTGAAGGGTGTCTTGAATCACAGTACGACAACCGATGCTAGCTACATCATGCAGAGTCGACGTGAGACAGGTCACCTCGGACGAAAGAAGTCAGACATGGCGAACAACCAGGAATTGGCGGCCAAGGCGACGGCTCTTCTCGCCCTGCATCAACCCGGCGATCCCGTCGTGCTGCCGACGGTGTGGGACGCGTGGTCGGCGAAACTGGCCGTCGACGCGGGCTTCTCGGCGCTGACCGTCGGCAGCCACCCGCTCGCCGACTCCATCGGCAGGGCCGACGCCGAGGGGATGTCCTTCGACGAGGCCTGCACCCGCGTCGTGCAGATCACCGACGCGGTCGACGTCCCGGTGTCATTGGACATCGAGTCCGGCTACGGCGAGGAACCGGCACGCCTCATCGACGGCCTGCTCGGCGCGGGAGCCGTCGGCCTCAACATCGAGGACACCGTGCACGCCGACGGCGGCCGGCTGCGGTCGTCGGCCGAGCACGCCGAGCTCGTCGGCGCGCTGCGGGCCGCCGCCGACGCCACCGGCGTGCATGTGGTTGTCAATGCGCGCACCGACCTGTTCCTGCGCCAGATCGGCGACGAGGCCGACAGGTACGACCGTGCCGTCGCCCGGCTGATCGAGGCCGCCGAGGCCGGAGCCGACGTGCTGTACCCGGTCGGGTTTCACGAGCCGGATACGTTGCGGCGCTTGACCTCCGAGCTGCCGCTACCGGTCAATGCGATTGCATTTCCCGACAAGTCGGATCCCTCGTCGTATGGCCCGCTCGGCGTCGCGCGGATCAGCTTCGGGCCGTTCTGGCAGTTCGCGCTCGCCGAGCGCAGCAAGGAGCTGCTGGATCGCTGGAGATAACGGGCTGCGGCTAGCATTCCCCGGTGCCCGCTCACGACGACGACCCCCAGCACTGGTCCAACCGGCCTCAGACGATATTCGCCGCCGGTGCGGCGGCGGTACTCCTTCTCGGAATCCTGATCTTCGCGGTGATGCGCACGTCGGAGGGCTCGTCGGAACCGCCAGGCACATTGATCACGCCGTCGAGCAGCACGCCGTCGAGCACCTACACGACGTCCTCCACGACGACGACCAGCTATACGACGCCGAGCGCGCAGACCAGCGACCAGGACCTGCCGCCCGCAGGCCCGCCGACGTCCACCGGAGGCGGGTCGCCGCCGGCGACGACGGAGGACACCCCCGAGCCCGGAACCGTCACCGAAACGGCCACTTTGGCGCCGCCTCCGCCGTGATCGCGGCCCAAAACCACGGAATCGTCACATAGGCTGGCGGAATGATTAATTCGACGCGCTTCCTAACAGTCGTCATGGCCGCGGTCGGTTTCGCCGGCGTGGGCCTGGGCACCGGAACGGCGTCGGCGGAGTCTGCCAACGGCGGGACGGTGCCGCTCGGAAGCACCTATCGATCCTGCGATTTCACCAAGCTCGGCTACGTCGGCACGACTGCCACCGGCTCAGGTCAGGCGACGATCGGCACCGGCGGCTCGAACACCGTGACCGCCGATGTCTACCTGATGATCGGCACCCCCAACACCCCCTATCAGGTGCGGCTCATCCAGGGCCCGCGGCCGGGATCGCAGAAGTGCGTCGCCGGCGACCCCGGCGTCGCGAGCGCAGTGCTGAACACAAACGGCAACGGTGTCGGCTCTCTCACTCTGCACGCCCCGCTCAGTTCCGGGGCCACCAACGCGTGGGTGTTCATCGAAGGGCCGCCCGAACCCGGCCAGATCCGCGGTGAGTTCTACACCTCGGACATGATCACCAGCCTGAAATAGCTCCTGGCCCGGGCTCACACCGGAAGCGACGGGCCGGTGAGAACACCGTGATGGGGGTGTCACACAGGGCGACATCGCGGCAATGTCGGCTGCTTAACCTCGCGCCATGGCACCAGATTTCACCCCTGCCTCCCACGTGGTCGTCGTCGGCCACGGCATGGTCGGACATCGTTTCGTCGAGGCGATGCGTGCCCGCGACACCTCCGGGTCGTGGCGGATCACGGTGCTGGCCGAGGAGGCCGACGCCGCCTACGACCGCGTCGGTCTGACCGGATACACCGAGCACTGGGACCGGTCCCGGCTCGCGCTTGCGGGTAACGACTACGCGGGTGACGAGCTGGTCGAGCTTCGCCTCGATGCCAGGGTCGCCGAGATCGACCGCGCCGAAAAGGTCGTGGTCACCGCCGACGGTGAACGCGTCGTCTACGACGCGCTGGTGCTCGCGACGGGCTCCTATGCGTTCGTGCCCCCGGTGCCCGGCCGCGACCTGCCGCCCTGCCACGCGTATCGGACCCTCGACGACCTCGACGCGATCCGCCACGACGCCGAACGCGCGCGGCGCGCCAGCCAGTCGCCGGTGGGCGTGGTGATCGGTGGCGGGCTGCTCGGCCTCGAGGCCGCCAATGCGCTTCGGTCGTTCGGCCTGCACGCGCACGTCGTCGAGATGGCGCCCCGGCTGATGGCCCAGCAGCTGGACGAGGCGGGCGGGGCGCTGCTGAGCCGGGTCATCACCGACCTCGGCATCACCGTGCACACCGGGGTGTCCACCGAGGCCATCCGGCCCGCGCAGCGCAACAAGCCCGTGAGGCGGTCGGCCGATTCGGAGGCGGTTGCGGTGGCGCTCGGCGACGGCACGGTCATCGACGCGGGCGTGGTCGTCTTCGCGGCCGGCGTGCGCCCGCGTGACGAGCTGGCCCGCGACGCCGGACTTGAGATCGCCGAACGAGGCGGTGTGCTCACCGATCTGTCTTGTGCCACAAACGATTGCAACATCTATGCAATCGGCGAGGTCGCTGCGATCGACGGTCGTTGTTACGGTCTGGTCGGGCCCGGCTACACCAGCGCCGAAGTCGTCGCCGACCAGTTGCTCGGTGGCGCCGCGGAGTTCCCGGAAGCCGACATGTCGACCAAGCTCAAGTTGCTCGGTGTCGATGTGGCGAGCTTCGGCGATGCGATGGGCGTGACGCCGGACTGCCTCGAGGTCGCCGTCAACGACGCGGTCAACCAGACCTACGCCAAGTTGGTGCTGTCGGACGACGCGAAGACCCTGCTCGGCGGAATACTCGTCGGCGACGCGTCGGCGTACGGAATCCTGCGGCCGATGGTCGGCGAACCGCTGCCCGGCGACCCGATGGCCCTGATCGCGCCTGCCGGATCCGACAACCGCAGTGCCACTCTTGGTGTCGGCGCGCTGCCTGCCGGAGCGCAGATCTGCTCGTGCAACAGCGTGACGAAGGGCGATCTCACCGATGCGATCACGGGTGGTTGCTGTGATGTGGCCGCCCTGAAGTCCTGCACACAGGCAGGCACCTCATGCGGGTCGTGCGTGCCGCTGCTCAAGCAGATGCTGGAGGCCGAGGGCGTCGAGCAGTCCAAGGCGCTCTGCGAGCACTTCGGCCAGTCAAGGGCAGAACTGTACGAGATCATCGCCGCGACGTCGGTCAGGACGTTCTCTGCGCTCATCGATCGCTTCGGCAGCGGAAAGGGTTGCGACATATGCAAACCCGTCGTCGCATCGATACTGGCATCGACGAGCTCCGAGCACATCCTCGACGGTGAGCAGGCATCGCTGCAGGACAGCAACGACCACTTCCTGGCGAACATCCAGCGCAACGGCAGCTATTCAGTCGTGCCGCGGGTGCCCGGCGGCGACATCACGCCGCAACATCTGATCCTGATCGGCGAGATCGCACGGGATTTCGACCTCTACACCAAGATCACCGGCGGCCAGCGCATCGATATGTTCGGCGCCCGCGTCGACCAACTGCCGGAGATCTGGCGCAGGCTCGTCGACGGCGGGATGGAGTCGGGCCACGCCTACGGCAAGGCGCTGCGCACGGTGAAGAGTTGCGTCGGCAGCGACTGGTGCCGCTACGGGCAACAGGATTCGGTGCAGATGGCGATCGACCTCGAACTCCGCTACCGCGGTCTGCGGGCGCCGCACAAGATCAAGATGGGCGTGTCCGGCTGCGCACGCGAGTGCGCGGAGGCGCGAAGCAAGGATGTCGGCGTCATCGCCACGGAGAACGGATGGAACCTCTACGTCGGCGGAAACGGCGGGATGACGCCAAGGCACGCGGAGCTGCTCGCGGGTGATCTCGACGACGAAACGCTGGTCCGCTACATCGACCGCTTCCTGATGTTCTACATCCGCACCGCCGACCGGCTGCAGCGCACCGCACCGTGGGTCGAGCAACTCGACGGCGGTCTCGAGCACCTGCGCGACGTGGTGTGCAACGACTCCCTTGGGCTTGCCGCGGATTTCGAGGAGGCGGTGGCGCGCCACGTCGCGGGCTACGCGTGCGAATGGAAGGGCGTGCTTGAAGACCCCGACAAGCTGTCGAGGTTCGTCTCGTTCGTCAATGCGCCGGACGCACCCGATCCCACCGTCGCGTTCACAAGGCGCGAGGGCCGGATTGTGCCATTGCCCAGTCCGACGATTCCGAAGGTGGCCGAAACATGAGCCTCGTCAACGACATTGACCTGTGGACGGCTGCATGCGCCTACGACCGCCTTGTGCCGTGCCGCGGCGTCGGCGTGTTGCTGCCGGACGGTGCGCAGGCGGCGCTGTTCCGACTCGACGACGGCACCGTGCGGGCGATCGGCAATATCGACCCGTTCTCGGGTGCGGCGGTGATGTCGCGTGGGATCGTCGGCGACCGCGGTGGCCGTGCGACGGTGCAGTCGCCGATCAAGAAGCAGGCGTTCGCCCTTGACGACGGCGTCTGCCTCGACGCCCCTGACGTCGCGGTTCCGGTCTACAGGACCAGGATCACCGGTGACGGCCTCGTCGAAATCTGCGCGTAAGAAGATCACGCGGGCAGCGGTACCCGGGCGCGCTTGAATCGGTTGGCGATCAACCGCACCATCGCCGGATGGTCGCCTAGCGGATCGGCCACGAGATCGGCGCCGCTGTTGCGCAGCCGATCTTGAAACAGGCCGTCCGCCAACAGGTATGACGCAAGAACCACTCGCCTTGCACCGTGCCTTCGCAACGTGCTCACCGCGTCGTCGACCCGCGGCGTCCCGGTGGCCGCATAGGCCGGCTCGACCCGGTCGCCGATCGCCGCCGACAGCGTCGCCGCAGTTCGACGGATGTCGGACAGCCCATGCGCGTCCGACGTACCCGCCGCGGCCAACACCACCGAATCGCCAGGCCGCCAACCGCACTCGATGAGCCGCTGTGCCAGCACAGCCACCGTGCTTGTGCACGGGCCAAGCGGATCGGTGACGATGACGGCTGGGTGCCCACTGGCGGCCACATGGCCGGGCAGGTCGACACGGACGTGGTACCCGCTCGCGAGGAACGCAGGCACCACCGTGACCGGCCGGTCGGCGGGCAGTGCGCGCGATGACCTCTTCCGGGGTCGGCCCCACGACGTCGACGAACGCGACGTGCACCGGTCGGTCGAGCTGCTCGGAGACCCGTTCGGCCAACTGGCCGATCATCGCGACGCCCTGCTGCTTCCGCGTGCCGTGGGCGACCAGCAGGTAGCTCATAACGCCTGCATCAGCGGTTCGTCGACAGGCAGCCGGTAACCGCGCTTGACCACCGTCGAGACGATGTTCTTGTCGCCCAACGCTGTTCGCAGCCGCAGCACGGCGGTCTCCACCGCGTGGGTGTCGGTGCCCGTGCCGGGAAGTGCGCGCAGCAGGTCGGCCCTGCAGACGACGGCGCCAGGTCGGTGGGCCAGCGCGCGGATGGTCGCCATTGCCGCGGGGGACAGCTCCTTGACTGCGCCGTCGACGACGACGCAGGTGCCGCGGATCTCCAGCCGGTGGCCGGCAACCTCCATCGTTCGCGACTGCAGCAGCGGCAACTCGTCGGTGATGTGCCGGGCCAGCGCGCCGAGCCGCATCCGTTCCGGCGCCGACGTCGGCACGCCCAACCGCACAAGCGGTCTCGCGGTGACCGGTCCGACGCACATCGCGTGCACCGCCCCGCGCAGCGCGGTCAGCACGCGGTCCTCGATCCCCATTTCGGCGGCGCGCATCAGCACGGCCGCGACAGCCGGGGCCGATGTGAAGCTCACCGCGTCGAACTTCTCGTCGGCTATTGCGCCACCAGTTGGTCGAAGTCACCGTTGCGGGGGACCGGATGCCAGCGGTAAACCCGGATCGGGACCACGTCGGCGCCTGCGGAGCGAAGCTCGTCGAGGAACTCCGGGAACGGATCCCACTCCGCGGTGGCTCCGTGCAGTTGGACCGCGATGCGCTGACCTGCGATGCCGCCATCAACCAGGTAGTGCACCAGCTCACGGGACGACTCGGACTCCGGCGACCACTCCTCCGGCAGACCCGCCGCGCGCAGGGCGCCGGTCGCCTTGGGGCCGCGGGACACGATGCGGGCCTTGCCAAGCGACGTGAGCAATTCGTTCGCGATACCCCATCCATCGGCGGCGGCGACCCAGCCGCGGAAGCCGATGCCGGTTGTGGCGATCACGATGTCGGGAGGCGTTTCGATCAGTGCTTCGGTGTGCACCCGCAGCTCGTGATCGTCTGGCAGGGGCACCATCTCGATCGCTGCTGCGCTGGTGACGGCGGCCCCGCGCTTGCGCAGCAGCGCACCCAGCTCCTCCGCGCGGCGGGCGGAGGTCACCGCCACCCTAAATCCGGTCAGCGGTGCCCAGTCGGGCTCCCTCATGGGTTCCAGTGTTTGCAGTCCGTGTTTCCGGGCGATTAACCGGTCGTTGCCCCCGCATATCGCCGCTCGTCGCGCCGTGAATTTCGGCTCACTTGCGGGGGTCGGCGGCTGTGAGATCAGTCGACGCGGTGTGCGTGCACCACGGTGAAGGGCAGGTGCACCAGGTCGCCGTCGAGCAGCTCGGCGATGACGTCGAACCGCCTACGGAGGTCGGCCATCTGCTCGTGCACCTCGGGTGGCATCTGGTCGGCCACCTCGGGTGGGACGGACGCCCCGAGACTGCCGAAACCGCCTGCGCTGGCCAAATACGTTGTCGGGCCGAGGAAATCGATACGCCAGCCGTTCGCCGTCAACGTATCGCGAATGCTGGATTCAGACACCGACCCGATCGGGGCGACAAGGCCGTTGACCTCGGCGTCAGAGAAGCAGTACAGGTGCCAGCTGGCGCCGGGCCGCGTCGCGCGGTACAGGCCCGCGGCATACGCAAGACGGCCGTCGGGTTCCAGACAGTGATACAGCGCGCTGTCGACGACGGTGTCGAACAGGCCGTCGTAGCCGGTCAGGTTCGTGGCGTCGGCGACATTGAAGTTCACCGAGACACCCGCCTGTGCCGCGCGGTCGCGCGCCTGCTCGATCGCCGCGGGTGAACCGTCGAGCGCGGTCACCGAGTGTCCGCGGGATGCGAGGAATATCGCGTTGTCGCCGAGGCCGCACCCGATGTCGAGTACCTCGCCCCTGATCCCGCCGAGCGCCTCGAGTTCCATCAGCCGCGGCTGCGCAGCCCGGATGTCCCATGGCACCCCGGCCGGCTTCGGCGCGCCTTCGACGGCGGGTTCGCCGCGGTAGAGCTTGTCGAAGGAATCGGGATTCGGCTGAAAGGTGTTCTGCGTAGTCACTTCATCCAACGTACGCGTTTCACCACACGTCGCCGTTTCGCCAATCGCATGTAATGGTTTCGCCGGTGTCGATCTCCACGGAGACCGGGAAACACGAATATCGACCCGTCGTCCTCGGGGGTGCGCTGCACACCCGTCGGCGCCAGCACGGATGTCGGGCCGCGCCACGGCAGCCAGCCCCGGTGCGGAATACAGGGTGCGCCCCGCCTCGGATGCGCTCAATGCGCCCAGTTGATATGCGCCGCGCAGCACCTGTTCGACGGCGTCCATCAGCGCGCCTGCCAGACCCCGGCCCCGCCAGTCCTCGCGGACCGCGACGCCTTCGACGTAGCCGCATCGCAGCGCCGAGTCCCGGTAAAACAGGCGGCGTTGGACCACCGCGGCGTGGCCGACGAGCGCGCCGTGATGGCTGATCATCGCGTGCATGCCGCCGAGGGCGTGTTCCCAGTCGGCGTCGGTGAAGTCGATCTCGCCGCCACCGAAGGCATCGATGACCATGCGACGGGCGTCGTCGCGGGTTTCGTCGTCGAGGTCGGCGGTGTGGACCAGGCGGGCGGTGAAGACTCCGGTGGTGGTCACATCTTGTGTCTACCCGGTCAGGAACCGTTCTGGAAGGGCCTGCGCGGTCGCGACCAGTGCAGGCGCACGGTCTGTCCAGGCCTGATCTGCGCGATCCGGTCGATGTCCTCGTCGACCACGACGCCGATCACGGGATAGCCGCCGGTGACGGGGTGGTCTGGCCCGAGGATGACGGGAAAACCGTTCGGCGGCACCTGAATCGCGCCCCTTGTGGCCCCTTCGCTCGGCAGCTGGCGATCGCCGTAGCGGTACTCGAGTGGCATGCCGACCAGGCGCATGCCCACGCGATCGCTGCGGTTGGTGACCTGCCAGTTGGTGCGGACCAGCACGTCGGGGTCGGTGAACCAGTCGTCGCGCGGACCAGGCACCACCGACAACTCGACGACGTCGTCCTCGATCGCGGCGACGGGCGCCTGGTCGAGTTCGGGGTACTCGTCGGTGTGGTCGCCGACAGGCAGCATGTCGCCCGGTTGCAGCGGCAGCGGGCCGACCGACGACATCACGTCGTAACTGCGTGAGCCGAGCACGGGCGCCACATCGATGCCGCCGCGGACGCCGAGATAGGACCGCATCCCGGAGTGCGGAGCGCCCAGCGAGATCACCTGTCCGTCGTGGGCATAGTGAATACTGTTGGTGCCGAATGGAACTCCGTTGACAGCCGGGTCCGTATCGGCTCCCGTAACGGCGATGGCCACGTCCCCTCCGCGGACCCTCGCGCTGAACCCGCCGAACGTCACCTCGATGGTGGCGCGGTCACCGGGATTGGCCACCAGCCGGTTGGCCAACTCATGCGCCCCTCGGTCGGCGGCGCCCGACCGTGTCACACCGAGGTGCGCCATGCCCTTGCGGCCGAGATCCTCGACGATCGCCAGCGGGCCGGTGCGCAGGATCTCCAGTGTTGTGGTCATGACGAGGACGCCTCCCTGAACTGAACCCACTGACCAGGCATCAGCAGTGCGGGTGGTTCGCGGTCGACGTTCCACAGCTCGGCCTCGGTGTGGCCGATCAACTGCCAGCCGCCGGGCGACGAACGTGGGTACACGCCGCTGAACTCTCCCGCCAACCCGACCGAACCGGCGGGCACCTTGGTGCGCGGCTCCGACCTCCTCGGCACGTTGAGCCGCTCGTCACCGCCGACAAGGTAGCCGAAACCCGGTGCGAAACCGGCGAATCCAACCCGCCACGGGGTCTGGGTGTGGGCGGCGACCACGTCCCGCGACGTCATCCCGGTCAGCTCGGCGACCTCATCGAGGTCCTCGCCGTCGTAGATCACGTCGATCACCACATCTGCGGCGCCGTCGCTCGGTGCGGTGGCCTCGAGGACCTCCGGCGCCAGTCTGAGCTTGCTGAGGTGTTGCCGCGCGACGCCCGCATACCGCGGCGCTTCGAGCTTGACGAGCACCGTTCTCGCCGCGGGCACGATGTCGACGACGCCGACGACCTCGGCATCGCGCAGAACGTCGTTCCACGCCAATACCTCCGCGGTGGTGTCGAACTGGAGCAGCAGCGCCTGATCCCCGTAGTCGATGATCGCGCCGATCGTCAACGCATCCGCTGTCACGGTCATGTAGTAAAGCTACCCGCGGGTAAGTCCGTCAATCATCCAATGTCGAGTTGCCAGAGGCGCCTTAGCGAAGGCTCAGGATTGTGTTAATTCACGCAGGCGCGTACGTGGGTTCCCTGCGCTTGATGTAGGCGATCACCCGGTACGTCACGGGCAGCATGACCACCTCGACGGCGGTCTTGTACAGCCACCCGAGCGCGGTGTACACGGCGAAGTCCTTGAAGCTGGTGATGCCGATCGCGCTCGCGGCGATGCTGCAGAACACCAGGGTGTCGCCGAGTTGGCCCGCGAACGTCGACCCGATAAGCCGCGCCCAGAGATGGCGCTCCTTGGTGCGCTCTTTGATCAGCACGACCACCCACGCGTTGATGGTCTGCCCGACGATGAAGCCCGCCAACCCCGCGACGATCAACTGCGTGTAGGCACCCACGACGTTCTCGAAGTGTTCCTGGTTGGCGTAGAAGTCGGCTGCCGGAAGGTAGACGGTCACCCAGAAGGCAAGGGCGGCAAGGATGTTCATCGCGAAGCCGACGAAGATGACGCGCCGGGCGGCCTTGAATCCGTAGACCTCGGACAGCACGTCGCCGATGACATATGTCAGAGGGAAGACGATGAACCCGCCGTCGGTGATGACCGGACCGAATGCCACGCCCTTGGTCGCCGTCACGTTGGAGATGATCACCAGCGCGGTGAACACCGCCGCGAGTGCCGGGTAGTAGGCCGAGCCCACCTGCGCGAATGCCGCGGGCCTCTCCTCTGCGGAGATCTCCTTCTCGGTCACCCGGCTATCAAACCCTTCAGCCGAGCACCTTGGCGACGGCGGGTGGCAGTTGGTCGGCGACGACGGGGTAGGACAGCGGCGAGGCGAAGGCGATCGCTCCGGCGAGGTCCTTGCCGGTGAAGACGTTTCTGCTCACCGGTCGTGGCGTTCAGCCCGGCGATGGTCGGGTCGGCGAGCAACGCGGCCTGCTGCTCGTCGCTCTCGGTCGTCCAGATCAAGACATCTGCCGAGTCGAGCATCGGAGCCATCTGGTCCCGGGTGATCGTGCCGCCGATGTCGGGGATCGCCAAGCCCATCTGGGTGAGGAAGTCGCTTCGCCACCGTGGGGCAAGCACGTGCACCGCGTCATCGACGATCGCGCCTTCCAGCAGGAGCGCCTTTTTGCCCGCGATCTGCGGACTGTTCTTGCCGATCTCGGCGAACTTGTCCTCGATGCCCTTGACCAGTCCGGCCATCTCGTCGAACTTGAACACGGCCTGGCTGATGGTCGCGGCCTGGTTCTTCCACGGCTCGAAAAAGGCATCCTGGCCGGACTGCGCAATGGTCGGCGCGATCTCCGACAGCTTCTTGTAGGTGTCCTCGTCGACGCCCGCATTCGTCGCGACGATGAGGTCGGGTTTCAACGCGCCGATTCTGTCGATCTGGATGCCGTTGGAGAGATCGAGGACCTCTGGCACGGCTCCGCCGAGTTTGGGTGTCGCCCACGGCCACACCCCGAACGGCTGATCGCCAAACCAGTTGGTGATCGCTACCGGCACGACGCCGAGGGCGAGCAGATCGTCCTGTTCGGTGTAGCCGGCGCTCACCACGCGCTTCGGCGGGGCGGCGATCTTGGTCTCGCCGAACAGGTGCTTGACCGTGACCGAGCCGTCGTCGGCAACCGAGCCCGGTTTCTCCGAGCCGCATGCGGCGGCGGCCGCAACGGTTGCTGCCACCGCAAGGAAATGTCGCCGCGACCAATCGTTTGGCACACCGCGAGCGTAGCCGCAGAATTAGCCGACTAGCACGATGCGAGATCAGCGAGCCCGCGTAAAACCACGGCGAGGCCGAACTCGAAGGCGTCGTCGGCGCGGGCGGGTTTTTCTCCGCCGGTAGCCAGTGCCGCGGCGAGTTCTGGTCCGACCTCTGCGCCGGATTCCCAGGGATCGACGGGAGCGGCCAGATCAAGCGCCGATCCGAGCACGAAGCAGTCCATCAGCGTGATGACGCGAAGGATGTCGGTGTCGCAGAAGCCCGCGCGGCTCAACGTCGTCGCGAGCGCGTTGTACATCGTGAACGCATGGCTGCTGTTCACCGCGTGCGTGGTCAGCAGTGGGATCAGCCGTGGATAGCGCGCGTAGCTGCGCCGGTAGGACCGCATGATCTCGGCCACGGTGTCGGCCCACGGCTCCTCGGCGCCAGCTGCGGGCAGGACCACCTCCGACATCGCCAGCTCACGAAGCAACTCGACGATCTGTTCGCGACCGGATACGTGGTTGTACAGGGACGACGGGCTGACCTTGAGGCGACGGGCCAGCCCGGGGATCGTGAAGCCGCCCGTCGTGTTCACCAGATCCATTGCGGCACCGGCGATGAGATCGGTTGACAGCAAAGCCACCGGCGGCCGTCCCATGAAAGCTCCCCTCCACCCCTTGCCAAACGAGTGTGTCACCCATCACAATAAACGAAAGCCATTCGTTTTAGGAGCGGGATGATCACATTGACGGCCACAGCCCCCGAACCGCTGTCGCGTACCGCCGAGTCCGACCGCACGCCCTTGCGCGTCGGCCTCGTGCAGCACCGGTGGCGGCCGGATGCCCGCGAGCTGGCCCAGGTCCTTCGTGGCGCCATCGACCGTGCGGCAGGCGAGGGTGCGCGGGTGGTCTTCCTGCCCGAGATCACCCTGCTTCGGTACCCGGCCGACGTCCCCGCGGGCCCCGACCCTGGTGCAACGGCAGAGGATCTGGCCGACGGGCCGACGTTCGCACTTGCCGCAGAGGCGGCGCGGGCGAACGGGATCTTCGTGCACGCGTCGCTGTACGAGAAGGCGCCCGCCGACGACGGTCTCGGCTTCAACACCGCGATCCTGGTATCCCCCGCCGGTGAGCTTGTGGGCCGAACGAGGAAGCTGCACATCCCGATCTCGGCGGGCTACTACGAGGACACCTACTTTCGGGCCGGACCCGCAGACGGCGACCCCTACCCGGTGTACGAGCCCGACGGCCTCGACGCCCGGATCGGCATGCCGACGTGCTGGGACGAGTGGTTCCCCGAAGTGGCTCGCAACTATTCTCTCGGCGGCGCCGAAATCGTCGTCTACCCAACGGCGATCGGTTCCGAGCCGAAGTTCCCCGCGTTCGACACCCGTCCGCTGTGGCAGCAGGTGATCGTGGCCAACGGCATCAACAGCGGGCTCTTCATGGTCGTGCCGAACCGCACCGGTGACGAGGGCGCCCTTTCGTTCTACGGCTCGTCGTTCATCTCCGACCCGTACGGCCGTGTGCTCGTGGCGGCGCCACGCGACGAGGAGGCCGTCCTCATCGCCGACCTCGATCTCGACCAGCGACGCGACTGGCTCGAGTTGTTTCCCTTCCTGTTGACCCGCAGACCCGACAGTTACGCCGCGCTGACTGTGCCGGTCGACGCGGCGCGCCCGTACGGCACAGGCCACGCCGCCACGGCCGTCATCAAATGACCCCGCTGAGAATGCCTCTCGGCGTAGGGTCCCGCTGGTGACGGCGACGATCTTCACCGGCGGCGTGATCTGGACCGGCTCTGGTTCAGAGACCGATGCCCTCCTCGTGGTCGACGGAGCCGTGCGTGCGATCGGCGATGAAGCCAGGTCGTCGGCGGCGGGCGCAGATCAGGTCGACCTCGGCGGCGGCTTCCTGATGCCGTCGTTCGGCGACGGGCACGCCCATCCGCTGTACGGTGGCCTCGAGTCCGCAGGACCGGCAGTCCGGCCGTGTAAGACGGTCGACGAAATCGTCTCCGCCGTCAAAGAATTCGCAGCGCGCAATCCAGACCAGGAATGGATCGTCGGCGCGTCATACGAGAGCAGCATGGCGCGAGACGGTCTGTTCGACGCCCGTTGGCTCGACGCGGCAGTGCCCGACCGTCCTGTGGTGTTGCGGGCCTGGGACTACCACACGATGTGGTGCAACTCCGTAGCGCTGGATCGCGCGGGGATCACAGCGGATACCCAGGATCCGGCGCTTGGCGAGATCCCGCACCGCGAGGACGGTTCGGTACTCGGCACATTGCGCGAATGGGGCGCGATGGACCTGATGAACGCCGTGATGCCCGCGCACAGCGAAGACGTCAGGCTGGCCGCGCTCGGCACCGCCGCCGACTACTACCTTGCCCGTGGCGTGACGTGGGTGCAGGACGCATGGGTCGAGCCGGCCGATGTCGACACCTACATCACCGCTGCCGCCGAGGATCTGCTTCGCATGCGGTTCAACCTCGCGCTCTACGCCGACCCGCGGCACTTCGATTCGCAGGTAACGGCTTACGCCGATGCGCGCAGGCGCGTCGTCGAGGCCGGGTCGCCGCTGCTGACCGCCAACACGGTGAAGTTCTTCGCCGACGGCGTCGTGGAGAACGAGACGGGCGCACTCCTGCAGCCGTACTGCAACGCGCTGCACAACCACGGGCAGCGGAACTGGGAGGGTGACTCGCTGGCCGAGGCCGCGGCCCGGGTCGACGATCTGGGACTGCAGATCCACATACACGCGATCGGCGACGCGGCGGTACGACAGGCACTCGATGCGATCGAACATGTGGTGCGGCACAACGGGCCTCGAGATCGCCGGCCGGTGATCGCCCACGCCCAGCTGGTCGACGATGCCGACATCGAGCGGTTCGCCGCGCTGAAGGTGATACCGAACATGCAGCCACTGTGGGCGCAGCTGGACGCGCTGATGATGGTGCTGACGGTGCCGCGACTCGGCGCAGAACGCGCGGATAAGCAGTACCGGATCCGCAGCCTTCAAGAGTCCGGTGCGCCTCTGGCATTCGGCTCCGACTGGCCGGTGTCCTCAGGTGCGCCGCTGAAGGGCATCTCGGTCGCCGTGTCCCGGCAGACCGAAGTCGGCGAGCCTGCGGGCGGATGGACTCCCGATGAGATCCTGCCGATCGAGCGGGCGCTGTCGTCCTACACGGCGGGGGTGGCGTACCAGGCTTTCGCCGAAACCGGCTGGGGCCGGTTGGCGCCTGGTGTGAGCGCCGACCTGCTGTGGCTGAATCGCGACCCAAGGATCACCGCGGCGCTGGAGCTTCCCGCGCTGGACATCGAAGCCACGTATCTGCGCGGCAGACCGGTCTATTCGGCCACGGATTAGAGGAGAGAACGATATGTCCACTGCGCCAGCGGATTCGACCGCCCCGCCGCCGACTGCCGAGGAGGGGGAGGGCCACCTCAAGCGGGTCCTGGGCACGCCGTCCCTTGTGCTCTTCGGGCTGGTGTACATGGTGCCGCTCACGGTGTTCACCACATACGGCGCCGTCACCGTGCTCACCGGCGGCCGGGTGCCGGTGGCCTACCTGTTGACGTTGGCCGCGATGGTGTTCACCGCGAGGTCGTACGCCCGGATGGTCGTGGCCTACCCGGTCGCGGGTTCGGCCTACACGTATACGCAGAAGTCGTTCGGCGCGCCGGTCGGCTTCCTGGTCGGCTGGTCACTGCTGCTCGACTACCTGTTCCTGCCCATGCTCAACTACCTCGTCATCGGGCTTTACATGGGTGACGCGTTGCCCGCGGTGCCGCAGTGGGTGTGGATCATCGTGTCGATCGTGATCGTGACGATCCTCAACATCGTCGGCATCGTGTCGGTGTCGTGGGCCAACGTCGTCATCATCGGCATGCAGACCGTCTTCATCGTCGTCTTCGTGGCGATGTCCATCTCGACGATCTCCGGTGCTGGCGACGTCAACTTCCTGGCCCCGCTGTCCGGCGACGGCTCCGTCGACGCGACCGGAGTGCTGTTCACCGGTGCCGCGATCCTGTGTCTGTCGTTCCTCGGATTCGATGCGGTATCCACCCTGTCCGAAGAGGCGAAGGACGCCAAACGCACTGTGCCCAAGGCGATCATGATTGCCACGATCGCGTCCGGTCTCATCTACTTCCTGCTGTCGTACGTGTCGCAGCTGGTGTTTCCCTCGAACGCCTTCGACGATCCCGATATCGGCTCGGTCGACGTCATGCTGTCCGCCGGGGGGAACTTCCTGAACATCTTCTTCACGGCGGCGTACGTGGCGGGCTGCATCGGTTCGGCGCTCACGTCGCAGGCGTCGGTGTCGCGCATCCTGTTCGCGATGGGCCGCGACGGGGTGCTGCCGCGCAAGGTGTTCGGGCATGTCTCGGTGAAGTTCGCGACCCCGACGTTCGCGATTCTCGTGGTGTCGGTGATCTCACTCGCGGCAATCTGGATCGACCTGACGTTCCTCATCACACTGGTGAGCTTCGGTGCGCTGGTGGCGTTCTCGGCAGTCAACCTGTCGGTGATCAAGCACTACTTCTGGGATAAGGGCGAACGCGGTGTCGTTGGACTGCTCAACAACCTCGCGCTCCCGCTGATCGGCTTCGTCTTGACGATCGGACTGTGGCGGAGCCTCGAGGGCCGGGCATTTACCATCGGGTTGATCTGGCTGGCAATCGGATTCGTGTGGCTGCTCGGGGTGACGCGCGGGTTCCAGCGCCCGACGCCGGTGCTCGATCTGAAGGAGTAGCCGCTAGCCGACGGTGACGTTCCCGAACAAGAGAAGCGCCAGACCGAGTGCGACGACGATGTTGACCACTGTCGCCGAGGCGAACAGCACGACAGGACGCCACCCCGCCTCGCGCAGCCCCTTCAGCGAGAACTCCAGACCGATCGCGACGAATGCGAAGATCAGAAACCAGGTCCGCAGGTCGTTGACGGTGATGATGGCGGTCTTGTCGCCGCCCCACTGCAGATACAGCGTGCCGATGACCGACGCGGCGATGAAGCCGAGCACGAACTTCGGGAACCGCTCCCAGAACTGACCAAGCGTCGGCCGTGCCTCATCAGCGCTGCGGCGCTCGACCTTGAGCGCGAAGTACGCCGTCAGCGCGATCGCCACCACGCCTATCAACGCGTTCTGTGTGGTCTTGACGATGGTCGCGATCTGCAGCGCATCCTCACCCGCGATGGCCCCGGCGGCAGCGACGGCGGCGGTGGTGTCGATGTTGCCGCCGATCCAGGCGCCTGCGACCTCGTCGGACAGACCGAACACGTCGGCCAGCCACGGCAGCAGGAAGATCGACGGCAGCGCGAAGACGATCACCAGCGACGCGGCGTATGCGAGCTGTTCCTTCTTCGCCTGCACTGCGCCCGCCGCGGCGATCGCCGCGCTGACACCGCAGATCGACACCGCAGAGGACAGCAGCGCGCGCAGCTTGTCGTCCAAACCGAGCCTGCCGCCGAGCCACCAGGTGAAGCCGAAGACGATGCTGATCAGTAGCAGCGCCTGGATGATGGCCGGGCCGGCGGCGGTGACGAGCACCTTCAGGTTGATCGACGCGCCGAGCAGGACAAGGCCGGTCTTGATGAAGAACTCGGTGCGGAAGCCCTTCGACAACGCATCGCGCAGCGCCAACTTGGTCAGTATCGCGTTGCCGATCAAGCCCAAAGCGATGGCATAGATCGGGAATTCGATCGATTTGGCCACCTTGGCGAACGGCGTGCCCGCGGCCCAGTTCGGCACCTCCTGCTCCAGGAAGCGGGTGAGTGCACCGAGTGCGATGACGACGAGTACGCCGGCGATCGCATATCCGAGAACCGGCCGCGACTCAGTCGGTTGCATCGGTCGGCTGATCGGTGGTCTGGTCGGTCACGGGATCACGCTTCCCGGGATGGCGCCGACGAGCACCAAAACCAAGAGCGCAAGGCCGACGATGACAGCGAGCCAATCCTCGTTCATGCGGGCAAACCGTAATCACAGCCGAGGTGATCGGGAACGGTTGCGATCACAGCGAACACAACGCTAAAGGCCGGCAAGCCTCTTGTTCAGCAGCCGCTGCAGCCATGCGGGAGAGAAGCGCGACAGCACGACCGACGCCTTGGTCTGTGTCCCGACCGGGAAGTGCACCTGATGGATTCGTCGCCGCGGCCATGACGGTTCGACCGCGGCCACGATCGCGTCGGCGACGTCCTGAGCGGTCAGGTTGATGCCGAGCGCTTCGGTGGTGCCGGTCTTGATGTTCTCGGTCATCGCCGTCTTCACGTACAGCGGCCACATGGCGATGACGCGGATGTCGTAGGTGCTCCATTCGATGTCGAGTGCCTCGGTGATGCCGCGGACGAAGAACTTCGTCGCGCTGTAGGTCGCGAGTTCGGCCTGTCCGTAGATGGCCGACGCGGACGCGAGGTTGACGACGACTGGATTCGGCGTCGCCCGCAGATACGGGAAGGCGGCATGAAGACCGTTCACGACACCCTTCGTGTTGATGTCGATTTCGGTGAGCTGGGCGGAGATGTCGATGTCCTCGAAGCGCCCGGTCCGCAGGATGCCCGCGTTGTTGATCATCACGTTGAGACGGCCGCCCGTCGTCGCGGTGAACTCGCCGAGTCGTCGCGCCATCTCATCGGGGTCGGTGACGTCGAGGTGCCCGGTGGCTGCCGTCCCGCCGAGCCCTTCGATCTCGCCGCTCAGCGATTTCAGCCCCACCTCGTCGATGTCGTAGCCGCCGACGGTGTAGCCGTTGCGGGCGAACGTCAGGGCGGTGGCTCGGCCGATTCCCGCGGCTGCACCGGTGATGAAGACGGATCTGGTGACGGGCATACCTCAGGATCGCATTGTGGCCAGGTTGTGCCACAGGCTTTTCAGGCTGTCGGTGCCGCCGAACAGGGTGGTGAAGTGGGTCGAGTCGATGAGCACGATGTCGCCGGAACGCTGCTCCGTTCGGCGGCATCCAGATCAGCGCGTTGAACTCGGTGTTGCCATCGGCGGTGAACGGATGCGGTCGGTTCGGATCGACGCGCTGTTTCCCGAGCACCCGCAGGGTGTCGCTTTCGGGAGCCGTCAGTTCGTAGTGCGGCAGGTGCGGGTGGAAGTTGAATGTGGTGACGTCGTCGAGCAGCCGCGGGGTGTCGAGGTCGCGGATGGCCGTCAGCGGGGCGATGTCCTTGGTGCCTTCCACGACGGCGGGGCGCAGCCCCCAGATGTTGTGCACGGGCACGTCGAGCGCCCGCATCAGGGATCGGGTGTACTGGCTGAAACGTTGCTGACGCGGCACGAGTCGATCGCCGTGGTGCAGGTATTCGACCTGGCGCTGGTCGTAGTCGTCGGTGAAGCCGACGTCGTGGTGCGGCGCCAGCAGCAGGCAGGTTCCTTCCCGTTTGAGCCATTCTTTGATCGCGGCGATCTCCTCGGGTGCGGCTTCCTGTTCGGAGAGCAGATGGTCAAGGCCGAACACCATCAGCGTGTCGGTGTCGGCCAGGATCCGTTCGTCGATCAGCAGCTTGTAGCCGGCCTGGTCGATGCGCTGGTAGACGGCGACCGGGTGTCCGGTGGCCTCGCCTGCGAGCTCCTGGAATGCCAGCGCGGAGCGATGGAAGAGCTCGAGCGTGCCCGCGACGCCCTGGAGGAAGTTGGCCGAGTTGTATTCCGGCGTCTCGTAGCTGGGCCACAGGACGTTTCGCACTTCGGTCATCGTCGAGAACCGGTTCTCGATGATCGCCGGATCGCGTTGGGCTTCCCAGGGATAGCTCCATGTCCAGTAGATGCTGATGCGGCGCCCTCCGGTGTGGGCGCGGGGGATGTGGTTCTGGTTGTAGGTGCGTGGCGGCGGCAGCGGGCTCATCGTCGATTCCTTGTCAGTTGCCGAGCGAGGTCAGATAGCGCATCGCGTTCATCCCGGGTAGAAAGAAGTACGCGCCGCCCGACAGGGTGGTGAAGGCTGGAATCCCCTTGTGCACCTTGCGGATCGGTCGCTTCGGGACGGTGAAGTCCAATGTGCCGTCCTGGGTTCCAACGATCGGGTCGTGTTCGTTGCCGAGTTCATGGAACGTCTTGTCGTTGATCCAGACGTTCTGCGCGAACTCGAACTGGCGAATCAGGTCGGCGCAGATGATGAACGCGGCGATACCGCGGTCCACCCCGTCGTCGGGGGCACCTTCTGGCAGTGCGGGTCCGTACGTCGCACCCCGGCGGATCATCCGCCGACGGTTCATGTTGTGCGCGGTGTCGCGCGGATTCAGCCGGCGGGCATGCGAGCCGAGCGGGCACGCATACCCGAACGGGTCCATCTCCTTGTAGTTGAAGTCGTTGTTGCGCATCGGATCCGCGCCCAGCTCGGGGTCGTCGTGCATCCGGTGCCAGCACCAGCGGTGCACCGCTGCGCCAGCGGCCCATGAACTTCGCGGCGAGCAGTTCCTGCTCTTCCGGTGATTCCGCATTCTCGAGCAGGTAGTTGCGGAACTCCCCGACGTGTTCCTGCAGCCTGCGGTACGCCATGTAGCTGCCGTTGCGCGACAACACTTCGGGCTCAGGGAGATTCGGCCACCGGCCCGTTCTCGTCGGGATATCCGAGGATGAACTCACCGGGCTCCAGTGCATCACCGGAACCGGGCGTCGGCTCCTCGCCGGATCCCTTCATCACCGGCTGCGATAGCCGGTCCCGGAAGCCGAAATGGTCGTGGGCGTAGTTGAACGGTGGTGACGCGTTCAGGTCGAGAAACGAGAGACTGCGCACCCCGTCGGTTCGGGCGAGCAGTTTGTCGTGCTCCTCGATCGACCGTCGGCACTGTTCGTCGGTGCGCGAGAACAAGATCGCGATCGCGTGCAGATCGTCGCCTGCCAGCCCGCCGAGCCAATGCTCGGGTGCGTTGGCACCGGTGTCGCCCGAGGATGTCGGCCCGGGAGGGCATGCCTTCCCGGAACTCGTCGGGAAAGGTCGCCAGCGATTCCTCGGGCACGCCGAGCGCGCGCAAGCCGGTCCATGTGAACGCCAGCGTGACCCAGCGGTCGGATTCGTCCATCGTGGCGACGGCGTCGGTGGCGGACTGCGTCTTGTCCAGCAGTTCGGAAAGCCACGCCCGCCCGCCAGCCGGCGTATCGAATGACAGAAACTCGTAGCGACCCGTGATGGCCGGCGTGCGGGTCAGCAGGATGTGCTGGATGTCGGAGAATTCAAGCACCGGCGCGGCTCACTGCATCTGGTCGAGCATTTCCGAGAAGGCCGCCTTCAATTTCAGTGCCTTCTTGATCTCGTCGGCCGTCACGTACGGGTACTCGCCGTACTCGAGGAAGCTCGGCACCTGGTGATCCCGAACGAATTTGATGAATGCGTCGGGGTTCTCCTTCCAGTCCTCGGGAACCCCTCGAGTTTGGTGAAGATGGTGGTGATGCCGGTCGCACTGAACAGCTGCACCGCGTCCTCGGTGTACTTGTCGAAGTCGGTGTCGAAGATGCCCATGTACTGGAAGTGCAAGCCGGAACCGACATCGAAGAGATTCCACCGCAGGTAGTGCAACTTCAGCGGCGCCAAGGCCTCCGGGCTCGCCGCGATGGTCTCCTCGATGGTCTTCCCATACGCCCGGACCGCGTCCTCCTGGCCCTCCTTCACCTTCGCGATGATGGAGAAGCCATAGCATGCGGGCGTCCTGGGAAACACCGGGCCGTAGCGACCGCGTTCCTCTTTGAAGTACCCCTCCGGTGGGATCGCCATCGCCGCCGGCTTCGTCCAGTCCTGGTCAGTTGTCGTCATTTCCGCCCCTTTGTTCTGGACCCGATGAAGCGGACCGTACTCCGGAAGCGTTGTGTAGAAGAGCCGTTTAGACATCAAGGAAACGCCCGCGTAAATATCCGCATCACGAATTGCAATTTCACGAAAACCGTCGCGAACTCGGGCTTACGCTCCGCAACATGGGCCGCTTGGTCCAAAAAATTGCAGAGAGGGAGCAGCCGTGAAATCAACACAGCGCTACCTGATAGTGGGGCTCGCCGTGGCGGCAGTGCCCTTCGGCGTGGCAGTGGCCTCGCCGGCCTCGGCGGACTGCACCAACGCCGGGGCAGCCACCGTGTGCGCCCAGGGCACGGTCCGCGGCGGTGGTCCGACCGCCCCGGTCGCGGGCCCGGCCTACCCCTCGTATTGCGCCGACCCCTGGTATTGCGACGACGGCTGGGACATGGACGTGATCATCGGACGGCCCGGGCGTCCCGGCGGCGGAGGTGGTATCGGTCCACGCTGAGCATTCCCACCATGTCCCATAAACCACTCGATCAAGGAGCCACCATGTTCTTCCGTAGCGTGATCAGCGCCGGCATGATCGCCGGCTCGATGCTCGTCGGTACCGCCGCAACCGCGGCCGCCGACCCGCCGAACTGCACCGCCGCCGACCTCGCGGGCGTCATGTCCGGCGTCAACGCAGCGACGCAGTCGTACCTGTTCAGCCATCCGGACGTCAATACCTTCTTCACCGGCCTCAAGGGCAAGTCCAGGGATGAGATGAGCACGGAAATCGCGGCGTACGCCGATGCGAACCCACAGGTGCGCGACGAGCTTCGGGCTGTCAGGCAGCCCGCCGCCGACTTCCGCGACCGCTGCGACGCGCCCGTCCCCGACGGCCCCATGGGCTAGAGGTCTTTCGACTACGCCGCGATCATCGCGACGCCGAGGCCGATCATCATCACCGCGATCAGCCCGTCGAGGACGCGCCACGTCATCGGCTTGGCGAACAACCCCGCCAGGCGTCGAGCCCCGAGGCCGAGGCTGACGAACCAGACCGCGCTCGCGGTGACGGCACCGACGCCGAACAGCCAGCGCCCGTCCTGATGTTCGTTGGCCAGCGCACCGAGCAGTACGACGGTGTCGAGATAGACGTGCGGGTTGAGAAAGGTCAACGCCGCGGCCGTCACGAGGACCTCGGCCAACCGGGCAGGCGTTTCCTCCGACGGTGTCAGCGACGACGGCCGCCAGGCACGCCGCGCGGCAAGCAGCCCGTAACAGAAGAGGAACAGCGCGCCGCCGAACTTGGCGACGTTCACCGCGGCGGGGTGCGCGTTGATGAGAGCGCCGACGCCTGCGATGCCCGCCGCGATCAGCGCGATGTCGGAGACGGTGCACAGCGCCACCACAGGCAGCACGTGTTCGCGACGGATGCCCTGCCGCAGCACGAACGCGTTCTGCGCCCCGATCGCCGCGATCAGGGTGAACGAGGCCAGGAAGCCGACGATCAGGGGCGAGTTCATGTCATCGACGGTAGGCATTCGGATCGGAACAGTACAGCTAATGTTTCTTCATCTGCATTAGTATTTCTAATATGCACTTCGACGGGCAACAGCTCATCGCCTTCGCCGCGGTGATCGAACACGGCAGCTTCGACGCCGCGGCAGACAGGCTGCACATCACCCCGTCGGCGGTGAGCCAGCGGATCAAGGCGCTCGAGCAACACGCCGGTCAGGTCCTGGTCCGTCGCGAGAAGCCCTGTGTGGCAACACCTGCGGGAGTGCCGCTGCTGCGGCTCGCCGCCCAGACGGCTCTGCTGGAGGCGGAAGCCATTGCCGATATGAGCGGCGGGTCCTCGGAACGCACCCGCGTCGCGATCGCGGTGAATGCCGACTCGATGGCGACCTGGTTCACCGCTGTGCTTCCCCGGCTGCCCGAAGTCCTGTTCGATATCCGGATCGAGGACCAGGACCATTCGGCCCGGTTGCTACGGGAGGGAGCGGTGATGGGCGTGGTCACCACCGAGCGCACCGCAGTGCCCGGCTGTCGCGTGCTGCCGCTCGGAGTGATGCGCTACGTCCCGGTGGCCGGGCCGGGCTATGTCAAGCGCTATCTGCGCGACGGGTTCACCGCTGATGCGGTGGCGTCCGCGCCGTCGCTGGCATGGAACCGCGACGACGCGCTCCAGGACTCGTTGCTACGCAAAGCGTTCCGTCGCGACATCAAAAGGCCGGAACATTACGTGCCGACGGCGGAGGGCTTCGGGTCCGCTGTTCGTGCCGGGTTGGGCTGGGGCATGTTCCCCGAGCGTCTTGCCGACATCCATCAGGCGGACGGATCGTTTGTCCGGATATCCGATGTGCACCTCGATGTGCCGTTGTTCTGGCAGTGCTGGAAGCTCGAGAGTTCGCTGGTGGAAACCATCACCGAAGCGGTGCGAGCCGCGGCGAAGCCCCAGCTGAGAGGTTGAATTGGAATTTCTGACAGAATTTAGACGCAGGGGCCGCAAGATGCGACGATTATGAGCGGTACACGGAAGCTGGGGGCTGTCCTCGTGCGCGGCGGGAGAACGACATTACGAAACATGGGCGTCTGGCCGCGTGCTTCTGCGCGATATCCATAGCGTTCGCCGTCTGCGGAGTCGGAGGGCCTGTCGCGGCCGCCGACACAGAATCAGACGGTTCGGTCAGCGATGCCCACGACGTGGGAGATACGGACGAGACGGGCACGGAGCAGGTCGACGCACCTGGAAGCCCGGCTGAGCCGGGAGATATCGGCACCTTTCCTTCCCTCTTTGGCGGGCTCGACGGCGGAAGTATCTTCGGCTCCGACGACGAAACCGACGGGACCGAAGAGCAGGGAGCTGCTCGCGAGCAAGACCATGAGCAATCCTCTGGGCTGACGGGGCCGATGGCGATCGGCGGTTCGACCGTCGCCGAACCCGGCCAGGGCGCGGCGCCGCCGATCAATGAGGGAAACGGCGGGTCCGACTCCGTCACGACGTCCGAACCCCAAACGAACGAGCCCGAGGTGCCCGAGGCCTTGGTCTCGCATTCACCTGGAACGGAACCGACGTCTGAGTCCGAAGCGCCGGCGGCCGCTCCACCTCCGCCTCCCGTCGATCCTCCCGCTGCTGAGCCGCCCGCCGCCCAACTCGTCGCGACAGAAGCGGCCGTAGTCGAGAATCCACCGGCCGCGAGTCAGGCGGAAGCGGCGCAGCTGATCGGTGGTGCAGCGCCCGCGGCCGACATCGTCACGGCGCTCGCGAACCTGTTCATCGCGCTGACCAATAACACCATCTCGTTAATCGAGATACCCGGCAATCTCCTGTCGTTCCTCGGCCTCTCTCCGATGGCTGATGGCACCACCGTCTCGATGAACGCGGGCGGAATCGGCGGAAGCTTCCTCGCCGGGGGGCTGTACAGCGCGATGCGCACACAGCTCGCGGCATCCCAGGCGCTGCAGGGAGGCCTGCCCGAGATACTCCTCGCACTGGGCCGGTCGAGCGGCTTGTCGTCGCCGGGTGTCGCGCATCCGACGCGGGGTGGCGTAGGCGCAAGCGGCATGGCCGAACAACACTCGGTAGGTCTCAAGGCGACGCTCGCGGGCGGCCTGCTTCCCGACCTGGTGCGGTCGGTTATCCAGCACACCGTCGATGCATTCTTGGCCCCGCTGTCGTTGGTTGTTCTCGCGGCACTGGCATCCCCAGGCGTCGCAGGACTTCTGCTTCTCGGTGCCGTAGGGATGTTCTTCGGGTACCGCCAAGCCAAGGCCGCCTCGATGCTGCGCGCGGTGGGCATTGCGCGCTTTGTGAAGTCGGGACCGTTGGGTGTCGTGCGGTCCGGCAGCCTCGTCGCCGTGCATCCGCGCACGTCCAACCCCCCACAAGAGCAGCCGCGCCGCACGAAACGACATCTCGAGTCCGTCGCCTGAGTAGCGGTCGCCTCAAACCAAACATTTGTCCCGCGGGGATTGATTAAACAGCCTGCGTAAATTAGGTTCGCTTAGTTGGAGAATCACGTTTACACATTGGCGGAGGACACATGGCTGGACGGCTCGAGGGCAAGGTCGCGTTCATCACGGGCGGGGCTCGCGGTCAGGGACGCGCGCACGCGCTCGCCATGGCCAAGGAGGGCGCCGACATCATCGTCGTCGACATCTGCCGCAACATCGACTCCAACCCTTACCCGCTTGCCACCCCCGATGACCTCGCCGACGTCGAGCGGGCGGTCAAGGAACTCGGCCGCCGTGTGGTGGCCCGGGTCGCCGACGTCCGCGAGCGCCATGAGCTGCGCGACGCGCTGGAGGCCGGCGTCGCCGACCTGGGCAAGCTCGACATCGTGGTCGCCAACGCGGGCATCCTGCCGATGGCGTTCGGCAAGGAGTTCGACCCGATGCATTTCGTCGACGCCACCGACGTCGACCTGTTGGGCGTGATGAACACCGTCGCGGTCGCGCTGCCCCACCTGCCCAACGGCGCCTCGATCATCATCACGGGGTCCACCGCGGGGATGATCAAGGGCACGAGCGACAACCCGATGATGGGTCCCGGTGGTGCGGGTTACGGCTGGAGCAAGCGGACGCTGATCGACTACGTCGACCACATCTGTCTTCAGGTGGCGCCCAAGATGATTCGGGTCAACGCGATGCACCCGACCAACGTCAACACCGCCCTGCTGCAGAACGACGGCATCTACAGCGTGTTCAGGCCGGACATGATGGCGGAAGGCAAGAAGCCGACCCGCGAGGACGCCGAGCCGGCCTTCACCTACTTCAACGCCATGCCGATCCCCTATGTCGAGCCCGAGGACATCGCCAACCTTGGTGTGTTCCTCGCCAGCGAGGAAAGTCGCTACATCACCGGACAGCACATCCGGGTCGACGCGGGTTCGATGCTGAAGTGGCCCAACGGACCTGGCGCCTGATTCAGGAGTTGCGGATCTTGCTGATCAGCTTGTCCTTGGTGAGGTTGGAGTAGCCGGAAAGGCCGATCTCCTTCGCCCTCTTCTTCAGGTCGGCCACGGTCCAGTCATCGAAGGAACCGGACTTACCGCCCTTCCTGCCGACAGCCTTCTTGCCGCGCGCGGCGACGGCGTTCGCGATTCGCGCTGATTTCTGCTTGGAGTTGCCCTCCTCGCGCAGGTCTTCGTACAGCTTTTCGTTCTTGATGGTCGGATTGGGCATGGACTCGCCTCCTTTCAGATTGAGAGAAGTGCCCGCTCTACCAGCCGGACAAACGGCCTATGCGTTATTTATGAGCGCTTCGCCGCGGTCGTAGTCGTGGTCTGCGTTGCAGGTCAGCACGCCGACGGTGGCGCCGTCGCGCTCGTACCAGGCGGTGAATCCGTCGTCGTGCTCGATCAGCCGGGCCTTGTCGTAGCCGTCGCCCCACGCGTGATACTTGACCGTCGCGTCGCCGATCGTCGTCCAGAATCCGGGCACGCCGTCCCAACCGACGTCGGCGCCCGCGGCGGCCGCGCCTGCGATCTCGCCCTGGTCGGCGGCGTCCTGCCAGTGTTCGACGGCGATGTGACGCCCGGCTGTCGCGTTGTACGCGAAGGCGACATCGCCGACGGCATAGACGTCAGGGGCTGACGTAGCCATGTCGGCGCCGACGACGATGCGCGAGTCGTCGATTTTCAGGCCTGCGGCCTCGGCCAGTCCACTCTGTGGGCGCACACCCGTCGCGGCGAGCACGAGGTCACAGTGAATTGTGACGCCGTTGTCCAGCCGGACGGCACCGTCGTCGATGGCGTCGACAGCGACCCCACCGACGTACCGGGCACCGGCGGACGTGACGAGCCTGCGCAGCCGTTCACCTGCTTCTGACCCGAGTCGGTTCTCCTGCGGAACCGTGTCGGGCGCGACCAGGGTGACCGGAATGCCGCGCATGGCAAGGGAAGCCGCTGCCTCGCAGCCGATGAAACCGGCGCCGATCACCACCGCGGACTGCGAGCCGACGCTGCTGTCGCGCAGGCGCCGTGCATCGGCCAGGGAGCGCAACAGATGGGCGCGCTCGCCGCCGGGAAACGGCGGTCGAATGGGCGCCGACCCGGTGGCCAGAACCAACGCGGAGTACGGATGTCGCCGACCGTCGGCGCTGACGTATCGGTGGTCGGGGTGAATGCGGTCGACGTGTGTGTGCACCACGTCGATGCGGTGCTCGGAATACCACTGCGCCGGATGCAGCCCGACATCTTCTGTGTCGCCGCGAAGGAACTCCTTGCTCAGCGGCGGCCTCGCGTACGGCGGATCCTGGTCCGCGGTGAGAATGCGGACGGGGGTCTCGGCGTCATGGCGCCGAAACGCCTCCGCGGCGCCGACGCCTGCAGGCCCGCTGCCGACGATGATCAGCGGCTCGCTCATGCATTCTCGCTTATGTGTCTGGGTGCCGCGGTCGACCACAGCGCCCACGCCACGAGCAGCGGCTGGAACAGCAGGCGGACGAATCGCCGCGTATCGGTGTTCAGCCCGAAGCCGTCGCGTTTGTTGACGAACTGCGCGATGTTGCCAGGAAAGACCGCGACGAAGAATGCCGCGAGGATCCGGCCCACCTTGACCCGGTCGCGGGTGAGCACGGCCAGGCCCGCACCCAACATGATCTCGACTCCGCCGGATGCCATCACGACCCCGTCGGCGTCCATCGGAATCGCCCGGGGCACCTGAGCCTGAAACGTCTTTCGTGCCCAGAACAGATGACTGAGTCCGGCGAACACCATCGCGGCGGACAGCGCCAGTCGCGCGGCATTTCGCAGCGGCGTCGTCGGTGGGGCAGAGGGTGCGGTGGTCGCAACGTCCGTGGCCATCCCGGCGGCATACCCACGCCCGGCGGCCGTCACACCGGCGTCGAACAAGCCGTTACCTGCGAGACACCCGACCGCGCTTGGGCTTCGGCGCAGGCATTTCGTAGCGGTCGAGGAATCGGTTCACCAAAGCGATCGCCTGGTCGTGACCGCCCGTGGTGCCCAGCGCCTGCTCCAGCACGAGGGTGCGGCCGATGGACGCGACGACGACCGCGAGCGCGGCGGGCGGATACTCCTCGGCGTCCATCCCGGACTGGCGGACGATGAAGTTGAGCGCGGTGATCTGCATTTCGCGCCAACGCTCCGACCATGCCGAGATCTCGGCCTTGATCGTCTTGCGGTGATTGGCAAGACCCATGAACTCGAGAAGAAGCCGGGTGCCGCGGGGTTCGCTCACCGCCTCCCATAACGCGTGCAGCGGGCGATCCGACGCCAGCGCGGCCTGCTGGCGGTCGAGGTTGGCTTCTGCGCCGCGCCGGAACACCGCGAGATACAGATCGTCCATGGTGGGGAAGTAGTAGTGCACCAGTGCGGGTTTCACACCGGCCAGCGCGGCGACGCGACGCGATGTGGCCGCGGCGTATCCCTCCTCGAGCATGATCTGGATCGTCGCGTCCAGCATCCTGTCGCGGGTTGCGGAATCCCGCGAGCCGACCTTGTCGGGTTTGGTCATGGGTCGGCCCTTCACCTCGTCCCTGTTTGGGCGATCGCTCAAACAGAGGCTACAGGCCGCGCAGCCTGGCCACAACGGGTGCGAAGGCTTCGATTCGCGGCTGCTGGATGGTGACGTAGTTGACCCCCAGCTCTTCGCGGCGCGACTGAAGGGATTCCGCGACGGCGTCGACCGATCCGATCAGTACGTTGGGGTGGTCGCGCAGGATGTCCGCCGAGATGCCCGTCGCGTGAGCCACTTTCGCCAGCGCCCCCTCGGCGTCTTCGGTTATCTCGGTGAAGTACGGCGAACTCTCGACGTCGAGATCCTCGAAGCCCCCTTGTTCGCGATGCCGCGCTGCGGCGTACACGTCGCCCATGCGGCGTCGCGCCTCGTTCCACGGGGTCAGCCCGGCGTCGGTGTGCTCGACGAAGGGAACGTTGGAGATGCTCACGATGTCGGCTTCCCGTGCGGCAAGTGCGAGCACGCGCGACCCGCCGCCGCCGATCATGATCGGGGGATGCGGTCGCTGCACAGGCCGCGGCGTGCCCGCGTACCCGGACACGCTGACGAACTCACCCGATTGGCCGATCTCCTCGCCGCTGAAGTGAGCCTTGAACAACGCAATCACCTCGGCCAGCTTGGTGATTCGGAGTCCGGCCCGCTCGAACGTCAACCCCATTGCCTCGTATTCGTCGCCGCTCCAGCCCGCTCCGATTCCGAGCTCGAGGCGTCCGTCGGAGAGCAGGTCGAGGGTGGCGGCCTCCTTGGCGAGCACCGCGGGGACGTGATAGTCGACGCAGAAGACACGGCAGCCGATCCGCAGTGTCTCTGTCACCGCCGCGGCAGTGGCCATCGCGGCGATCGGGGCGAGGTCCTGCCTCGGGGTGCGGGCGATGCGTTGGGCAGGCCCTTGGCCGAGGTAGTGATCGGCGAGGAAGAGCGTGGAGTATCCGAGGTCCTGGACCGTGCGCGCGGTATCGCGCCATTCGCGGGCATCCGATGCGTTTGTCGCCTGCACGGCGAACCGGAACGGCCTGCTCATTCGTCGACCCTAGCAATAGCACGTACTTGACATTGGGCGATCGCCCAGTTAGATCTAAGGCGTGCCCACGACAGAGACGATGTACAACCGCGACACGCTCTTCATCGACGGACAGTGGACGGCGTCCGACGGCGGCACCGTCATCGACGTGATCTCGCCGCACACCCAGGAGCCGATCGGCACGGTGTGCATGGCGGGCACCGCCGACGTGGACAGGGCTGTCCGCGCCGCGCGCACGGCTTTCGACGTCGGGCCATGGCCGCGCATGCAGCCGGCCGAGCGCATCGAAGCGCTGAACCGGCTCGCCGAGCTGTACAAAGAGAACCGAAACACGATGGCGGAGTTGATCACCGCGGAGATCGGCGCACCCATCTCGTTCGCCAAACGCGCGCAGGTGCGGATACCGCTGATGATGTTCTCCGCGTTCGGTGACCTCGCGGCGGCCTACGCCTGGCAGGAGGCCCGTCCGGGCTTGTACGGCAACGATATTCGCATCAACAAGCAACCCGTTGGTGTGGTGGCGGCCGTGGTGCCGTGGAACATGCCGCAGTTCCTGACGGTGTGCAAAATCGTGCCCGCGCTGCTTGCCGGCTGCTGCGTCGTGTTGAAGCCCTCACCCGAGTCGGTCCTCGACGCGCAGTTCCTCGCCGATCTCGTGCAGCAGGCGGGTCTGCCGCAAGGGGTGTTCAATGTAGTGCCCGGTGACCGAGACGTCGGCGAAGCCCTCGTCAAACACATTGGTGTGGACAAGGTTTCGTTCACCGGGTCGACGGCGGCGGGCCGCCAGGTCGCAATCGCATGCGCCGAGGGGTTGAAGCAGGTCAGCCTTGAGCTCGGCGGGAAGTCGGCGGCCATCGTCCTCGACGACGCCGATCCCGCGCTCGTCGCGCCGGCCATCCAGGCCGCCAGCCTGGCCAACAGCGGTCAGGTGTGCAACGCGCTGAGCCGGATCCTGGTGCCCGCCAACCGACAGGATGAGTTCGTCGACGCTCTTGCCGCGGGTATACAGGCGATGTCGGTGGGTGACCCGAGCGATCCCGAGATCCAGCTGGGCCCGCTGGTCGCCGAACGTCAACAGACCCGCGTGCGCGGCTACATCGACGAGGGTGCGCGGGAGGGAGCGCGGCTCGTCGTCGGAGGCGCCGAGATGCCCGACGGGCTCGACACGGGCTGGTACGTCAGGCCGACATTGTTCAGCAATGCCACCAACGACATGCGGATCGCGCGCGAGGAGATCTTCGGGCCTGTGCTCACCGTGATTCCGTACGAAACCGACGACGAGGCCGTGCGCATCGCGAACGACTCCGAATACGGTCTGGCCGGTTCGGTTTTCACCGCCGACACCGACCGCGGCTTCGCTATGGCGGGCCGGGTGCGCTCGGGAACCTTCGGCGTCAACCAGGGCTACATCATGGACCCCGTCGCGCCGTTCGGCGGAGTCAAGCAGAGTGGCTACGGCCGCGAGCTCGGCCGCGAGGGGCTGGAGAGCTACCTGGTGAGTCAGTCGGTTTCGGCCGCGGCGAAGTAGTGGCCCGCACCGAGGTCGTCGAGCAGGTTCTCGTGCTCCGGCTGCCAGCCGAGTAGTTCGCGCGTCCACGTGCTCGTCGCAGGAGCGTCTACGGAGAACAGCGGACCGATCCACCCGAAGTGGTCGTAGGCGTCCTCGGGAGCGATGGACGTGACCGGCAGGCTCGAGTGCTTGCCGATGGTCTCGGCGATATCGCGTGCGGGCACACCGCCGTCGTCGACGGCCTGGATGACCGAACCCGGGGGTGCGGACTCCACGGCCAGCCGGAAGGCGCGCGCGGCGTCGAGCCGGTGCACGGCGGGCCAGCGGTTGGCCCCGTCGCCGATGTACGCCGCGACACCCTTCTCCCGGGCCACCTCGATCAGTCGCGGGACGAAGCCGTGGTCACCCTTGCCGTGGACGCTCGGCGGGAGCCGTACCACCGCGGTGCGCACACCTTGGTCGGTGAGGCCCAACACCGCCGCCTCGGAGTATCGCGGTAGTTCCGGCGGAGCCGCCTGATCCTCGGTCAGTGTCGCACCCGGCGAAAGCCAGAGGATGCCGCCCGCGACGGCCAACGGCCGGTCGGAACCTGCGAGCGCGTCGCCGATCGTCTCGATCGCGGCCCTGTCCATTTCCGCCCCGGAGAGGAAGTCGTTGAAGTCGTGGTGAAACGCCAGATGGATGACGCCGTCGGCGTTTTCGGCTGCCTTACGCAAGGTGTCGGGGTCGTCGAGGCTGCCGCGGTACGGTTCGGCGCCGGCATTCGAGACCGCCTGTGCAGACGAGTCCGAGCGGGCGAGGCCGACGACCTGATGGCCGGCTCCGATGAGCTCGGCGACCACCGCCGAGCCGATGAAGCCGGACGCGCCGGTGACGAAGATCCTCATGGTTTCCTCCTGATGTCAGCTGCTGTCATCACAGTAACGTCGATGACAGTCGCTGTCATTCCCGTAAGATCCGAACATGAGCCGGTGGGAGCCAAATGCGCGCGGTCGCCTCGAGGAGGCGGCGCTCGATCTCTACACCGAGCGGGGATTCGACGAGACGACGGTGGCCGAGATCGCGGAGCGCGCCGGGCTCACCGAGCGCACCTTCTTCCGTCATTTCACCGACAAGCGCGAAGTGCTGTTCGGCGGGCAGGACGTTCTGCTGCAGCTCTTCGTCGACACCATCGTGGCTGCCCCAGAGGCGGTGTCGCCGCTCGATGCGGTCGGCGCGGCGTTGGCGGCCGCGGGCCCGTTCTTCGAGAGCCGCCACACACATGCCCGACGGCGACAGGCCGTCATCGCGGCCAACCCGCGATTGCAGGAACGTGAGCTGATCAAGCTCGCATCGATAGCCGTGGCGATCGCGGACGCGTTGCGCCGTCGAGGCGTTTCGGACTCGACGTCGACGCTGGCAGCCGAGGCGGGCGTCGCCGTGTTCAAGGTCGCCTTCGACCGCTGGGTCCACAAAGGTCGGCGAGATCAGCTACCCCAGTTCATCGGAGATGCCATGGACGAGCTCAGAGCGGTCTCGAGCAGCTAACCTGAACCCCGTGATGCGCATGGCGATGGCGACAGCGGCGGTATCGGCGACGGTCGTCATCGCGCTGCCGTCGGCGGGCGCCGCCCCCGAAACAGACGACGCCGGCTACCTGAAGTCGACTGCGCGCTGCGAGACGCCCGCCACCGCCGTGCTTTTCGGCAGCACGGCCGACTCGCGCATCGCCATCTGCAAGCTGGCCGATGGCACGTTCGAATATCGCGGCGTGCGAACCAGCGACGGCGCCAAGCTCATCGCGGCCGCCACGGAGTCGACGAACGGGTACATCGCCGCCAACGACGGCATCGAATACCTGGTGACCGCGAAGTCCCTCGTCGTCAGCGAGGGCAACGACGTTCTGCGCGAGGAGCCGATGGTGGACTTCCACGGCGCAGGGGCGTCGGCTGCCGGACCTGCGACGCCGACCTCGACGACGCCGTTGCCGCCACCGCTGCCCGCCGAACAGGGCCACAGCGACCCGGTCAGTTAGGTCGCGAACCATCCGTCCGGCGGTCGTCCGGACAACGCCCACGTCAACTGCTGGGCAGCTGAGCGAACCGCACGCACCAATTCGGTTGCGGGCGTGCGGGATCCCTCCACGCGGTGCGTCACGCTGAACGCCGCGCACGGATGACCCGTGTGGTCGAACGCGCACGCGGCGACCGACTGCAAACCCGGGGTGATGAGTCCGATCTCTGCGGCCCAGCCCCGCATGCGCTCGGCCTGCAGAAGTCGCCGCAGCTCCGGCAGCGACGTCGGCCCCTCGCCCGTCCGGTTCACGAACGCGCGGGTCGACGGAAACAACCCGCGCACCTGCGCGGCGGGCAGATGGGCGAGGATCGCGCGGCCGCTGGCGGTCAGATGTGCGGGCATCCGGACACCGATCCCGGTGAGCGTGACGGCCATGTGCACCGTCGCAGGCTGCTCTCGCAGCAGATACAGCGTCTCCGCGCCGTGCAGGATCCCCAGATGCGATGTCTCATGCACCTGCGCGACGAGTTTCTTGAGCACCGGGCGCGCGCGCAGTTCGAGCGGCCCGTGGCGTAGGTACGCCGAACCCACCTCGAACGCCGAAACCCCGAGGCCGTAGGCGCGTTGGTCGGGCGCGTACACCACGAAACCGCGCTCGGTGAGCACCTCGAGGAGGTGGTAGCCCGACGAACGCGGTATGTCGAGATCGCGCATGATCGCCGCACCTGAGACCGGGCCCGACCGCCCGGCCAGGTACAACAGCACGTCGAGCGCCCGGCCGACTGCAGGTGAGGTGCTGGACATGGCGCTTCCTTCCTGCGGAAGTCTCGGATACGAGACGATACTCCTTTCGAGGGTCTGGTTGTGGCGACCGGCGTCGGGTGTGCTGAACCCATGACCTCGACGACCGAGCCGCGAACCGTCCGCTCCCCGCGCGGAACCGCTCTCTCTTGCAAGGGCTGGCAGCAGGAAGCGGCGCTGCGCATGCTGATGAACAACCTCGATCCAGAGGTCGCCGAGCACCCGGAGGATCTCGTCGTCTACGGCGGCACCGGTCGTGCCGCGCGCAGCTGGCCTGCCTTCGACGCGATCGTCGCGACGTTGCGGGGGCTCGAGGACGACGAGACGCTGCTGGTCCAGTCCGGCAAGCCGGTCGGCGTGTTCCGGACGCATGTCTGGTCGCCCCGCGTGTTGATCGCCAACTCCAACCTCGTCGGCGACTGGGCGAACTGGGAGAAGTTCCGCGAGCTGGAGGCGGCGGGCCTGATGATGTATGGCCAGATGACCGCGGGCTCGTGGATCTACATCGGCACCCAGGGAATCCTGCAGGGGACATACGAGACGTTCGGCGCCGTCGCAAAGAAGAGGTTCGACGGAACCCTCGCCGGGACAATCACACTCACCGCTGGCGTCGGTGGAATGGGCGGTGCGCAACCGCTCGCGGTGACCATGAACGACGGCGTGGCGATCTGCGTTGACTGCGACGAGAGCCGCATCGACCGGCGGATCGAGCACCGCTACCTCGACACCAAGGCGGGCAGCGTCGACGAAGCCCTCGCGCTGGCGATCGAGGCGAGAGACGCAAGACGCCCGCTGTCCATCGGCCTCGTCGGCAACGCGGCGGAGGTCTTTCCCGAGTTGCTCGAGCGCGACGCGCCGATGGACATCGTCACCGACCAGACATCGGCGCACGACCCGTTGGCCTATCTGCCGACCGGCGTGCTGTTCGAAGACATGAAGAAGATGGCGGAGAAGGACCCGGTGTACTTCACCGAGCAGGCCCGCGAATCGATGGCCAAGCACGTGGAGGCGATGGTCGGCTTCATGGACAAGGGCGCCGAGGTGTTCGACTACGGCAACTCGATTCGCGACGAGGCGCGAAAGGCCGGTTATGACAGGGCCTTCGACTTCCCCGGCTTCGTTCCGGCCTACATCCGACCTCAGTTCGAGGAGGGGCTGGGGCCTTTTCGGTGGGCGGCGCTCTCCGGTGACCCGAAGGACATCGAGGCGACCGACCGCGCAATCCTCGAGCTGTTCCCTGACAACGATCATCTTCGGCGCTGGATCACGATGGCCGAGGAACGAGTCGCATACCAGGGCTTGCCTGCCCGGATCTGCTGGCTCGGGTACGGCGAACGGCACAGGGCCGGGCTGAAGTTCAACGAGATGGTGGCATCCGGTGAGCTGTCGGCCCCGATCGTCATCGGCCGCGACCACCTTGACTCGGGCTCGGTCGCGTCGCCCTATCGTGAGACCGAGGCGATGGCCGACGGCTCGGACGCCATCGCGGACTGGCCGCTGCTGAACGCCTTGGTGAACACGGCGTCGGGGGCATCGTGGGTGTCGATCCACCATGGCGGCGGCGTCGGAATGGGCCGCTCGATCCACGCGGGCCAGGTGTGTGTGGCAGACGGGTCGGAGCTCGCGGCGCAGAAGCTCGAACGGGTGCTGACCAACGACCCCGGCATGGGCGTAATCCGCCACGCCGACGCCGGCTACGAACACGCCATCGCCGTGGCCGCCGAGCGCGGCGTCCGTATTCCCATGCAAGAGCAGTGAAATGGAATCTGATGCTGGGTTCGACTCCCTGTGGGAGTCCATTCTCGACGTCGGTCGCGAACCGGCCACCGGCGGATACCGCCGATTCGCCTGGAACGCAGCCGATCTGACGCTGCGGGAATGGTTCACCGGCGAAGCCGAGCGCCGCGGCATGACCGTAGACGAGGACCGTAACGGCAACACATGGGCATGGTGGATGCCCGCCGGCTGGAGCGGAGATCCGAAGGGTGCGTTCGTCACCGGGTCGCATCTGGACTCCGTCCCCGACGGCGGAGCCTTCGACGGCCCCCTCGGCGTGGTCTCGGCATTCCACGCGGTGGATCTTCTACGCGCACGTGGGGTCGACCCCGTCGTCCCGATAGCCGTCGTCGCCTTCGCCGACGAGGAGGGGGCACGGTTCGGCGTCGCCTGCGTCGGCTCGCAGCTGAGCACCGGTGCCCTGACGCCCGACCGCGCACTGCGGTTGCGGGACAACGACGGAACCACGCTCGCCGATGCGCTGCGGGACGCCGGGCGTCGGCCCGAACACCTCGGCGCCGACGACACGCTCGTCGATCGTGTCGGCGTCTATGTCGAGCTCCATGTCGAACAGGGCAGGGCGCTGGTCGATCTGGGTCAGCCGGTGGCTGTCGCGTCGTCGATCTGGCCGCACGGCAGATGGCACCTCAGCTTCGGCGGAGAAGCCAACCATGCCGGAACGACCAGGCTGATCGATCGCCGGGATCCCATGTTGCCGTTCGCTTCTGCCGTGCACGCGGCGCGTGTCGAAGCAACACGTCACGACTGCGTCGCGACGTTCGGCAAGGTCAGGGTCACCCCGAACGGCGCGAACGCCATTCCGTCCCGTGTCGACGCGTGGCTGGACGCGCGGGCAGCCGACGAGGCGACCTTGGCAGGCGTCGTCGACGCGATCCGGAGCGCGGCCGCGGAATACGCGAGGGACGGCAACGTCTCGTTGGACTTCGAGGCCGAGTCGATCACGCCCATCGTCGCGTTCCCCGATGCCCCACGCCGGAGACTGCAGGCGGCACTGTCGCGGTTCGGCGACGTGCCGGTGCTGCCGACCGCCGCGGGCCACGACGCCGGGATCCTTTCGGCCAAGGTACCGACGGCGATGCTGTTCGTTCGCAACCCCACCGGGATCTCCCATTCACCCGACGAGTACGCGGAGATCTCCGATTGCCGCACCGGCGCCGAGGCGCTTGCGGATGTCATGGCCGACTGGGTATCACCGTGAGCGGCGAGTCCTTCTGGTGCGAACACGCGTGGCTGGACGGCGACGTCACGGACTCGGTTCGCATCAGCGTCGGCGACGGACAGATCACCGCGATCGAGACCGGCGTTCGGCCTGCTGACTCGTCGGAAGTGCTTCGCGGCCTGGTCATCCCGGGAATGGCGAACGCGCATTCACATGCCTTCCACCGCGCACTGCGGGCCACGACGCAGCGTGACCGCGGCAGCTTCTGGACGTGGCGAAAGCTGATGTACGAGGCCGCAGGACAACTGACTCCAGATTCCTACCGCGCGCTGGCGACGGCGGTGTACACCGAAATGGTGCTTGCCGGAATCACGGCTGTCGGTGAA